>JBCBID010000025.1:0-55066 GCA_038525015.1 Pseudomonadota bacterium
CGGGCATCAACTCAGGGTCCGAACACAAATCCATGATCAGATCTGTGCCCGCATTCGAGGTCAGCAGGATCAGCGTGTTCTTGAAGTCGATGGTGCGGCCCTCGCCGTCCTCCATTACGCCTTTGTCGAACACCTGGAAAAAGATCTCATGCACGTCCGGGTGTGCTTTTTCCACTTCGTCCAACAGCACAACGGAATAGGGCTTGCGGCGCACCGCTTCGGTCAGCACACCACCTTCGCCATACCCCACATAGCCAGGCGGTGCGCCCTTGAGCGAACTGACGGTGTGCGCCTCCTGGTATTCCGACATGTTGATTGTAATGACATTCTGTTCGCCGCCGTAAAGCACCTCGGCGAGTGCAAGCGCGGTCTCGGTCTTGCCAACCCCGGACGTGCCCGCCAGCATAAACACACCGATAGGTTTCGATGGATTGTCAAGTCCGGCCCGGCTGGTTTGAATCCGCTTGGCGATCATTTTCATCGCGTGATCCTGACCGATCACCCGCTTTGCAAGGTGCTGTTCGAGCATCAGGATCGTCTCGATCTCGTCCTTAACCATACGGCCCACGGGAATGCCGGTCCAGTCGCCCACGACACTGGCCACCGCCTGATGATCTACAATCGGAAGGATCAGCGGGCTGTCGCCCTGCAGCGCCTCAAGCTCTGCGTTTTTCGCCTTCAACTGTTCCATGACCGCAGCTCGGTCTTCTTCGCTCATCGGGGCCAATGCGCTTTCGGTCTCAGCGGCTTGTGTCGCTGCCTCGCCTTCCGGTGTTTCCGTCTCCTCCACCGGTTGCCCCGCCTCGCGCAACTGCGCCCGCAGATCAATGATCTCAGTCACCAGCACCTTCTCGGCGTCCCAGGCCTTGGTCAATTCCTCCAAGCGCGCGTGCTCGGCAGTCTTTTCCGCCGACACGGCAATGCGTCGTTCGACCACGTCGTATCCCGCGCTCTCATCCCGCCCGATGATCTCTAGCTCGGTGGTCAGCGCTTCGATCCGGCGCTGACTGTCATCGACTTGTGCAGGAACGGCGTGCTGGCTCACCGCGACCCGCGCACATGCTGTGTCCAACAGGCTGACGGATTTGTCCGGCAATTGTCGCGCCGGGATGTACCGCGCCGACAAGGTCACCGCAGCCTCGATCCCTTCGTCCAGCACCTGCACCTGATGGTGCTTTTCCAACATCGCCGCGATGCCGCGCATCATCAGGATCGCCTTGGAAATGTCAGGCTCTTCCACATGCACAACCTGGAACCGCCGGGTCAGGGCCGGATCCTTCTCGATATACTTTTTGTATTCGGCCCAAGTGGTCGCGCCGATGGTGCGCAAGGTGCCACGGGCCAGCGCAGGTTTCAGCAGATTGGCCGCATCACCTGTACCCTCCGCCCCTCCTGCGCCGACCAAAGTGTGGGTTTCATCCACGAACATCACAATAGGCGTGGTCGATGCTTGAACCTCGTCAATCACCTGGCGTAGCCGGTTTTCAAACTCGCCTTTCATGGATGCGCCGGCCTGCAACAAGCCAACGTCTAGCACCAACAAACGCACATTCTGCAACGCTGGCGGCACGTCACCACGCGCGATCCGCAACGCAAAGCCCTCGACGACCGCCGTTTTGCCCACACCCGCCTCACCGGTGAGGATTGGGTTGTTCTGGCGGCGGCGCATCAGCACGTCGACAATCTGCCGGATCTCCTCGTCCCGGCCCACGATGGGATCAATATCACCATTGCGCGCTTGTTCCGTCAGATCGGTGCAGAATTGGCCCAACGCATCTTCCCCACCCATCGCAGCAGGTTTCATCGCGCCCGAGGCCTCGCCCGGTTCCGCGCCTCCACCCGTAACGGACCCGTCCTGCGGGCGCATCGCATCTTCGGGCGATCCGTCAGTGATGCCGTGAAAATCGTCTGCCAGATCATCGGGTTTGACCGATGCAAGCGTTGGCGAAATACCGGCTAATATGTTCTTGAGGTTGGGCGTCTCCAACATGCCCAGCACCAGATGCCCGGTACGCACCTGGTTCGAAGAATAGAGCAGCGAACCCCAGACCCACGCGCGCTCCATTGCATCCTCCAGATGACCAGACAAGTCGCTCACGGATGACGCGCCGCGCGGCAACGCATCCAGTGCCGCTGTTATCTCGGCTGCAATCTTGCCCGCATCCAGATCGAAGTGTTGGATAATCCGGTGCACGTCACTGTCCTGCGTGTTCAGGATCTGGTGTAACCAATGCACAATCTCGACATAGGGGTTCCCGCGCATCTTGCAGAACACGGTGGCGCCTTCGACGGCTTTGTATCCAAGGCTGTTCAGCTTGCCAAAAAGCGCAACGCGGCTGATTTCCGTCATGTCATGTCCCTTCGCTCATGGCCGCGCCACCTACCTGGACACAAGGCTCCAGGTAGAGATCATCCGCGTCCCCGTCTGATTTCGGCGTCCCGATCCAGCTGGTCTGACCCAGCCGCACCGACTGTCCAAGCTGCGCCTGGGGTATCTCCTCCCGCCGCAACACCAAGTTCACGTCCCAATCCAGCGCATCGCCCACATAGTTGCGCACAATCGCCCGTAGTCGCGGCAACGACCCTCCCCCCGGCAAAAGGCGTTCATAATCGTGCAGGCTCAGTGGCCCAATGCGCAATCGGAACTTGGCCGACCGCGTCCAGACCCGTTCACCAATTGAGGTGGTGCGCCCCAAGGCAGCAGGGCTGCCCATACGCCAGCAGTCGTTGGCCTCCAAATCCAGCCAACACCCTACAAACTCCTGCACCCGAACATCTGCGCCAAAGAAAGCCGACACGATTGACCGCAGCCCCTCGGCGTTGCGGGGCCCTTGCGCCAGCAACCCCGCAAAATGGCGTTTCGCCAGGTCAGGCAAGTCATCCCGGCGCTGTAGATGCGTGCCGTGATACCCTGCGATCGCCGCAATCTTGCGCTCGATCCCATCGCTGTCGCCACGGTCAAAGCTGGGCGCGGGTTGGCCCGACCGCCACGCGCGATACAGCAACGTCATCAGACGGTGGGTCAGCACATTCGCGAATTCCACGAATGTCGGGTCGCGGTGATGGCGCAAGCGGGCGCGGGCAAATTCGGTCAGGTGAAGCGGCAGCGGACCCATCGGGCCGAACAGGCCAAAAAAACGGTTTGTCAGACGCCCCGGCTTGTCACCTTTGGGTGGTTCGAAAGCCGCAATGGTGGACGGTGGAAAACTCAGGCTTGCCTCCTGCCCAAAACGCACCTTGTCCTGCCTTGGGCGCCGGGCGTCACCGATACGCGGGCTCTCCGGGAATGCCGAGTCCAGCACCCGAAAGGCCTGAAAGATATGGTGTTGCTCGGGGGTTTCGCTCAGCCGCTCAAGATGCGTCAGAGAATCCGCCCTATGCCGGTTTCCGGGCGCCATCTGGCGATCTCTCCGCGTTGCTGGGTGACAAGCACCGTTTCTGTAAAACTGTTGATGGACACGTATTTCCGGAAAAATCGTTCCAGCACCGCGCCCATCAGATAAACACTTGTGCCCTCAAAGAAACTCTCGTCAAAAGTCACCGATATCTCCAGGCCCCGCACCGCGGTTGACAAAACCTCATCCGCCATGCGCCTCACGATGGGGCGGGTCGACACCGCCACCAGCCCTTCAAGTTGCTTTTCCAACACTTTGTTGCCCGCGGGTGCGTATATCCCGATAAGCTCGCGCAAGGCCGCGGCCCCATCGTCGGACTGGCTCTCGGTGATCGAAATGTAGTTGAGGCTCAGATGTGAAATCAGCCGCCAGGCTGTATCACCTTGCGCCAGTGACGGACGCGGCCGTGTCGGATTGACCGGGGTGCTGACATGCAGCACAGGGCCGCCTTCAGGCAAATAGAACACATCGCGCGTACCGGTGGGCAACAGCAATGGTAGGTCGCGATTGGTCACCATCGCCTGCACCGCCAGTTGATCAAGGTTCGGGCCGTATGGCGCTTGTGAACTATCGACCAGCGACACGTATAACTCGGACCCCAAATAAGACGTGCGTACCCCCTTTAGGCGCTCACGCTCGGCGCGTTGCCGCATCTTGCGCGACTGCGTGAAATATGCGGTGTGCGCATCCCCGGCGGCGGTCAGGTCGTCCGCCGAATAGAAGGATCGGAACAGCACGTCCTTTTCACCATCCGCCGCTATACCCGTGACGCTGTCCAACGCGAATATCTCAAAGTCCAAGGGCGCAGTGCGGTCTGCGACAACATGCTGTTCCACATCCGCGGTCGACACCTGTACCCGGTCGCAGCGCTTGCGGAACAGATTGATCGCCGGGGTGGCATGCAGCGTGAAGGCATCGGGCGTCACCCCGGATGCGATGTTGTTGTCACCTTCACGCAACAGAATGTAGATATCGACGTCATGCCCTTCTGCGCGTCCCAGCGCCATCGACAGCCCCTGAAGCTCCACAAAGTGAAACCGCTCTGGAATGGCGAAGTATTCCTGCAGCAATCTGTAGCCATCAAAAGACCGCCGGGGCGTGGGCAGCAACGCATCTGACGGATCGTAGCCGCGTGGCACCACACGGCCATTCGGCAATACGGTGATCCAATCGCTACGGCGATCCGTGGACCGCCCGACCAGCCCAGTGACCTGCGTGCACAAAAGCTCGTGCAGGTCCCAGTTGTTGCCCTCTTGCCCATTCAGAAACAGGGTCAGATTGTCCAGAGACAACTCGGAAATAGGCCGCTTACCATGTCGCGAAAGGCGCAGCCGAATGCCAGCCCGCGCATCGGTGTCACGCGACACACCTGCGGCCACCAATTCGCCCCGGCTGTCAATATACTCCGCCTCGGTGATCTTGATCGGCCATAGGGTCACATCGTGAGCGGTACGAAAGACACATGGCGTGGTGTCATCATCGCGCAGCGTACTGCGCAGTTCCGAATGCCTGGGCACCAAATGACCATCTTCAAGTGCTGCATTGTCCAGATCCGGCTCAAGCGCGGCAATCATCATCGACGGCGTCGGCGCAAGGTAGTGCGGATAGACAATCTCCAGCAGGTGCGACGTCAGGTTCGGATACTGCAGCTCAAGTTCCAACTGAACACGGGCCGACAGAAACGCAACGCCCTCCAGCAGCCGCTCCACATATGGATCGACCACCTCAACCCCGTCCATACCCAACCGGGCGGCAATCTTGGGATAGGCCTGCGCAAACTCGGCGCCCATATCCCGCATATATGCCAACTCGCCCTCATAATGTTTCAGCAGACGTGTATCCATGCCGACCTCAGGCAATCCTCTCCAATTGCAGCTCACCCGTGGTCACATCTACTTCGCTGCGCAGATAAAGCTCCATCGGCATCGGCTGCGCCCACATGTCAGCGTGAATGTCATAGGTCACGATGCTCTCGCGGTTGCCCTGCCCCACGCGGATCTGCACATCAATGGATCCGGGGTGAATGCGCGGCTCGAACACCTGAATGGCGCGGGCAATTGACTTGCGGATCAACTCCGCCCGCTCGATAGAAGAGTAGTCTCCCGCCACCTCACGGATCCCGAAATTCAGCACAGACGTGCTTGCATTGGGAAATCGAACCGGATCTATCATGTTGGCGTTGTCAGCCGTATTCAACAACCAGGCCAAATCGCGCTGAATGATCTCTCTCAATTGGCGCAAGTCTATGACACGATCTTCGCGGCGTTCTGTTTGCTCGGACGGATCATGATCTGTCAGACGATCCAGAAGGGACGGCTGCAGCCGCTCAGCGAGGGTCCGGTCAGACATCCGCACCCCCGGTCTCCATCTCAAGCAGTCGCAGATCCATGATGGCCGTGTCACCCAGATCGGTGGTGAGCAAGCGTTGTCCGGTGCCTGCAAACGTATCCGCCCCCAAATCAACCCAACTGGTCGCACGGGCCAACCTCTCGGCATCATCGCCGCGGGCGACAGTTCCGGCATAGCGCGAGGGGATCAGCGCCACCATGTCACCCCCATTGACCAGCGTAAGGGTGCAGGGCGTCCAGACCGCATCCCGCAGATCGGCAGGTGCCTCGCACTCCAACTTTGCAATCGCGGTAAAGGGCATCCAGTAATACTTGCCGTTGATAATAATCTCCAGCAGCGGGCCAAGACGCATATCGGCATCCGCGATCCACTCAAAGGGTTGCCCGTCAATCTTGCCTTTGGCCGCGGGCGCCGCCTCAAATGCTCTGGCCCGCGTCTCAGCCGCTTCCGCATGCTTGCCCGCAGCATTTGCCTTCAGCGCTTCGACCATAAGCGCAATCCACTCCTGCGGCTCACCAAAGATCAGCGGATCCTTCTCACCGGCGAACACCTTTTCCCGGTATACCTCACAGACGATGCCCTCGCGATAGGTCTGTGCCATAGGGGTCGCCAGCGCGTCCAACTCTGCCGATACCTTCAACTGAGCAATCGCACGGCTCCATTCCCCGCGGACGCACAGCAATTGAAACAGAAAAATGCGAAACGACGCGTTGGCCGCGTTGCCTCGCACCGCATCCTGCAACGCGGCCAGCGCACCATCGAGATCGCCGGCTTTGAGAAGGTCTTCGGCTTGCACGTCTTGTCTCCCGGGTCGCGAAACGCGTCAAATGGCAGGCCCCAGAACGGGCCCCGCCACACATCTTGTCGACACAAGATACGTCAGACGACCAGGTCGGCCTTGTTCTTGACGCGGCTCCACATCGCCTTGGAGTGCTCTTTCATTTTGCCTTGCTTGTCCTGGTTGGAATAGGTGACCTTCATTGCCCCATACTGGAAGATAATCGTCTCTTCGCAGATGTCGTCGCCATCCGACCCAGACCAGCTGATGTCCTGGACCATCAGCAATTTGAAATCAAACTGCAGGAACACGGCGCCTGACACATTGTCCGAACCGCCCGACCGGCGCAGCGCAACATGGGCGTCATCAAAATGTTTCCCCTCGCACAGCTTCAAAAACATGCCGCAAGAGGCCGTATCGGTCTTCTTCGTAACGGTGAATTCCTTAAAGGTCGCCTTGCCAGCGCCACCCCCAGACGAGATCGAGCCGATGTTGATGTTGTTTTCAGCGCCGATTTCAAAGCTCAAAATCTCGAAAGCTTTCTTGCCGCTGTATTCATCGTCCTGAGTTTCGCCCTCAACTTCTTTGATGCCGGGGATCCACATAAATGCGTCAAAAGACATGTCATTGCTCCTTGTATTTTGGTTGCTTCAGATAGTGATAACACCAGAGGTATTAGCTTTATGCTTTCTCACTTGGTAATTTCGAAACCAGCCTCAGGGACACCGACAATCCCTCAAGTTGGTAGTGCGGGCGTAGAAAAAACTTGGATGAATAATAGCCGGGGCTGGTTTCGTCCTCCTCCACTACAACCTCGGCAGCTGCGAGCGGCTGTCGTGCCTTCACCGATTCAGGAGAGGTATCGGGGTTGAAGTCCACATATTGATTGATCCATTCCTGCAGCCACGACTGCATGTCATCGCGGCTTTTGTACGAACCAACTTTGTCGCGCACGATGCACTTCAGGTAATGCGCAAAACGGCACGTCGCAAAAAGGTAGGGCAGGCGGGCTGCCAGATTGGCGTTTGCCGTCGCATCATCATCGTCATATTCGGCGGGCTTGTGTAGCGATTGCGCACCGATAAATGCAGCCAGATCGCTGTTTTTACGATGGATCAAAGGCATCATGCCATTCTTGGCAAGCTCAGCCTCACGCCGGTCTGAAATGGCAATCTCGGTCGGGCATTTCTGATCGACACCGCCATCATCCGTCGGAAAGGTGTGGCTGGGCAGGTTTTCCACTGCGCCCCCGGACTCGATCCCGCGAATGCGCGAACACCAGCCATATTCCTTGAACGACCGGTTGATGTTGACGGCCATGCCGTAAGCCGCGTTCACCCAGCCGTATTTGCTGCTATCCGCCCCCTCGGTGTCCTCTTCAAAGGCGAAGGCCTCCACCGGGTCGGTCTTCGATCCATAGGGCAGACGCCCAAGGAACCGCGGCATCGCAAGGCCTACATACTTGGAATCCTCGGACTCCCGCAGGCTGCGCCAAGCCGCATATTCCGGCGTCTGAAAGATTTTGGTCAAGTCGCGCGGATTGGCCAGTTCTGACCAACTGTCCATCTGGAACAGTTCAGGCTTGGCTCCCGTGATCAATGGCGCATGCGCGGCTGCAGCGATCTTGGCCATCTCGCCCAGCAATTCCACGTCTGGCGGAGAGTGGTCAAAATGATAATCCGCCACGATGCTACCATAAGGCTCGCCACCGAACTGGCCGAATTCCTCTTCATAAAACTTCTTGAACAGTGGTGACTGATCCCAGGCTGTACCTTTGAACTTGCGCAGGGTCTTGTGCGCCTCTTTCTTCGAGATGTTCATCACACGGATCTTGAGCATCTCGTCGGTCTCGGTGTTGTTCACCAGGTAGTGCAGACCGCGCCAGGCGCTTTCAAGTTGCTGAAAATCCTCGTGGTGCAGGATCAGGTTCACCTGCTCAGTCAGCTTCTTGTCGATCTCCGCCACGATGCTCTCAATCGTGCGCAGCGCGTCGTCGCTGACCAGCGTTGCATTGGCCAACGCCTGTTCGGCCAGCGTCTTGACCGCCTGCTCAACCGCTGTTTTGGCCTGATCCGACTTGGGACGGAATTCCTTTTTTAGCAGGTTCTCGAAATCCGAGGACCCAAATGCCGTGGCTTCGGCACCACCGGCTGCTTCTGTTTCTGCTTCGGCCATGTCTTACTCCTGATCTTCGCTGTCAGTTTTCGGGGCGGGTTGGGCGGCAAGCGTTTTCAGCAACGCGGGGTCCTGTGTGATCTTGGCGATCAGGTCCTCTGCACCGGACTTGCCGTCCATATACGTCATGAGGTTGGACAACTGCGTGCGCGCATCCAACAGCTCTTTCAGGGGCTCAACCTTGGCCGCAATTGCCGCCGGGCTGAAATCGTCCATCGACTCGAATGTGATGTCGACCGCCATGTTGCCCTCGCCCGTCAGCGTGTTGGGCACGGTAAAGGCCGCGCGTGGTGCCATGGACTTCATCCGGTCGTCGAAGTTGTCAACGTCGATCTCAAGGAACTTGCGGTCGGCCACGCCGGGCTGCTCGACCTCGGACTTGCCCGCAAGGTCCGACATCACGCCCATCACAAAGGGCAACTGCACCTTTTTTTCGGCGCCATACAGCTCGACATCATATTCGATCTGTACCCGGGGTGCGCGATTGCGCGCGATGAATTTTTGTGAACTGCCAGCCATGCGTGCTGCCTCCTTCGACCTGTCGTATTGCCCTGTGCGACCACGGAATTGTGGCCAAAGTGTGTTCAGTATTCTTCTTCGATCCCGCCAATCAGATTTACATTCTCAATACCGCTTGGCGCCATGTCCTTGACGATACTGAGAAAGTCCGCGCCCACGAGCTTTTTGGCGCGCAAAAGCAACAGCGGCACCGGGCTCGATGGCTCGGTGCGCTCGTAATAAGCAATAATGCGATCAAGCGCGTTCTGAACGTCCGTGGTTGAGTTGATCCCGCCAACACCACCGGCGGACGCCACAGGTGCAGTGGTTATGCCCGCACCTGTATCGGCATCTGCAACGGCTATGTCGTCAGCCGGGTCGCCTTCGGGCGCGCCCAATGCAGCAGACAACCGCGCGTTGGCCTGTTTCAGCAGCTTGATCAGCGGGTCCAGATCGGGGCCATATCCCGGCGTCTCTGCGTCAAACTTGGCGCTGATGGCCAGCACATCGGCAAACGCGGCAGACACCGCATCCCCGATCTCACGCAATTCGTCCGCGTCAGTGTCTTGAAACGCCGCAAGCACCTGCGCCTGATCTGGCACGTTCTCCATGTCCGAAGGGGGGGTGATCTCGCCATCAGCTACCGCAATGTCGCGCAGCGAAATCATCCCAAAGGTTCGGCTCTTGGTCAGGGGCGCACGACGGACACCGCGCAGAATGCGCACAGGATCGGTCAGCGCCAGTACCGCGTTCACCCGCATGGTCGGATCACCATCATCCTCATCCAATTGCGGATGGCACGTGTCCCAATACTGATCCAGGCACCGCGCCACATAGGAAATCGCCTGAGCAAACCCCGGAAACCCGGTCACCCGAAGCTGTGCCTCGGCCATGAAAATCCCGGCGCGCAAATCATGGCTGCGCTCCATAATTCCGGCGGCCTTGGTCGCCACATCCTTATAGTCAGGGTCTGCGGCCGCGATGATTTCATCGCCCGCCTGGCGCTCCTCACCGGGCTGCGCCGCGATCTCCAACTCGGTAAAACCCGGGTCATACTCAAGGTCGTCACCGCTAGGAGCATCTTCTCCATGGCTTTGAAGAAGCACATCTAAATCCATGTTCCCCCCTGCGGGATATTGTTTGGCTTTGGGGTCCGGCGGTCTCCGACACCGGTAAATCCGCGCATAGCCTAACACAGAAATTTGATATGGCTAGCGAAACCAAGCCAACTTTGAAGCGAACCTACACGCCCCTTCGCCCCTCACTGGCGCCTTGACCGGGCACCCTGATTTCCGTTTCATCGACGTAAAGTTCAAAAGGACAGCCCCATGACCCGCAGTCTTCCCCTTCAAAAGATTTCTATTTTTGCGTGTATCAGTGTCGTTGTGTTGTTCATCACGATGTCTGCACCACTTCACGCCCAGGACGACCAGATGGTTGTGGAACTCAACAAGTTCGAAGCCTCAGAAACCGGCGGCTGCCGGGCGTTCTTCCTGTTTCGCAACCAGAGCGGCAAGGCCTTCGAGGGATTCGAGATGTCGCTGGCGATTCTTGATCAGCAAGGTGTCATCGACCGATTGCTGAACATCGACGCAGCCCCCCTGCCCGTCGCGCGCACCACTCTCAAGCTTTTTGAGATCCCGGAGATTGCCTGTACCGACATCTCGGAAATCCTGTTGCACGCCATCGACACCTGCAAGCCGCAGAACGAGGATAACACCGACTGCTTCCCCCTGGTGTCGCTGGTCAGCCGCACCTCCGCCCCGCTGGTGAAGTAAATGAACGCGGTGCTGTCCACAGCCGGTACTGGCGGGCCCATCCTTCTGATCCTTCTGTTGCTGTCGCTGCTCTCAATTGCGCTGATCGTGGCAAAGTCCTTCCAACTGGCGCGCGTGCGCTCGGGCCAGACGGCCCGTGACGCCGCCCTCTCCCGCTGGGCCAGCGGAGACAAGGAAGCCGCCAAGGCCCAGCTTGCCACTGGCAAGGCGCCCGCCGACCGGGTGATCCACTACGCGCTTGACGCCACGCTCAGGCGTATGCCGCGTAAACCGTTGGAAGCGGAACTGATGCGCCGCGGCACTGCCGAGGTCGAAACCATGTCGCGCCACATCCGCATCCTGGAACTGGTCGCGATGGTGTCGCCGCTTTTGGGCCTGCTGGGCACCGTGCTTGGCATGATCCAGTCCTTTCAGGAACTCGAACTGGCGCAGGGAGCCGCCAATGCCAGTGTGCTCGCGGGCGGCATCTGGCAGGCGCTTCTGACCACCGCTGCGGGGCTTGTGGTTGCGATCCCCGCTGCCATCGGGGCGACGCTTCTGTCTTCTCGTGTGGACGGCGCGGCGCATGACATCGAATCCACCGTGGGCCAGTTCTTCCTGCTCGAAGACACCGGCACCACTCCGTGAAAGCCCCGCGCCCATATCACCCTACGGCGCTACTATGCAGCTGACACGTATCAGGTCCCCGCGCCAGATGATTTCGCTGGTGCCGATGATCGATGTCATGCTGATCCTTCTGGTCTTCTTCATGGTCACGTCGACCTATCTTAACCTCGACATGATCCCCGTGGTTGAACGGGCCCAAGACACAGCCGCCTCCGATGCCGCTCCGAGCACGGGCACGGCCAGCACCCTGCTGGTGCGGATCGGCGCCGATGGTGCCGCCTATGTGCAAGGCCAGGCCCTGGCCCCTCCCTTCCTGTCCGCCCTTGTACAAGAGCGGTTGGCCGAAAACCCCCTGCTTTCCGTTGTCCTTCTGCCCTCGTCCCGCGCCAGCACCCAAGCGCTGGTCACGACCATGGACGCTCTGACCACGGCGGGCGCCACCCGCTTGCGCCTGATGCGGCTGGAGGCAGCACAATGAGGCTCTCCCGTCCGATCCGACGCACACCACCCGAGACCATCATCGCACTCATCGATGTGGTGTTTTTCCTGCTGGTCTTCTTCATGCTGATCGGCCGGATGGACGCCACCTCCCCTTTCGAGGTGGTGCCCGCAACAGCGACGACCGGAACCGATATGCCCGCCGGTGGCGCCACACTTTCAATCGGCGCGGATGGCGCACTCGCGCTTGACGGCACCGCTCTGGATCGCGACGCGACATTGACGCGCCTCAGCGATGCCTTGGCTGACACCCCCGATCTGCTCGTTCGGATCAATGCCCATCGTGACACTGTCATGGCCGATCTGCTGCCGCTCGTGGCCGAAATCGACGGGCTTGGCGCCCGCGACGTGATGCTGGTCGTCACACCCAAGGCGCCCTGATGCCCCGCGCAGCCATATGGGGAATAGGTATGACAGGCTCCGTCCTGCTTCATGCTGGGGCCGGGGGCCTCTACCTCATGACCCGAACGCTCGATGACCCGCCCCAGCAGCCAGGGCCGCCGAGCCGGTTCGAAATGGACACTGTCACAGCGACGGCTCAGCAGGCGGCAGCCCAAAAGCCCGAGCCGGATCAAGCGACAGAAAACCAGACCGAAAGCGCAACCCTAAACGCCGGCACCGTGCCCCGCGCACAGGCCCAGGCGATCACACCACAAGCCACGACACAACCAGCACTCAGCGCCGCTGGCAATCGGCTGTCCAGTACCGCGCCCACGCCCGCTCAGACACCCAGCGCTGTGGCGCCAGATACCGTCATGGCAGCGCCGGTGTCTCCGACCGCGGATGTGGTGGCCAGCCAGTCGCCCGCCGCACTGGCCGCCACGGCCACAGCGCCCCGCCCGCTCGTGCTCAACGCGGCCCCGTCACAATCCGCCCAAGCCTCTGCCCTCGCCCCTACGGCACAAGCTGCACCACCCGTGGACGCCTCTGGTATCACAGCACCCGAAGCCGCCCTGCCCGCCACCTCTGCTACAGCCGCCCTGGCCTGGCAATTCGGGGACCGCGTCGTAACCGATCCACAGGCGCTGGCTACAATTCAGGCGTTCATGGCGCCGCAGGCGCTCCAAGATGCCGATGCGGTGCGCGATGATCTTGGGGCGGTGCTTGCGGGCGTCGATTGTGCCCGACTGTCTGCCACCTTTCTGCCCGACAGCGGGGTGCTCGAAATGCGCGGTCATATCCCTGACCCGGCATTGCGCGGGCCCCTGCTCGCCGCGTTGCAAGCACAGGTAGGTGACGGCATTCCCGTGACCGCCAATCTCCTGCATCTGCCTGACCCGCAATGCGGGGCGCTCACCGGTATCGCCAATGTGGGCCTGCCCCAATCCACCGACCAATTCACCAACACCCGCCTGATCGGCGAGACGGCCCACGCCCGAGAATACAACTACGCCGAGGGTCAACGGCTCAGCTTTGACCTCACCGCACCCGATTATGATGCCTATGTCTATGTCGACTACTTCAACGCAGCAGGCGAGGTAATCCACCTTGTGCCCAATGATACCATCGCGCTGGAAAAGAGCCCCGCAAAGTCACTCTTCGGCATCGGGCAGGAGCGCGCCGACAAACCATCGCTTCTGATCACCATCGGCCCGCCGTTCGGGCAAGAGATCGCGGTGGCCTTCGCCGCCTCAACACCCCTCTACGACGGCCTACGGCCCATCGTTGAACCCGCAGCGCCCTATCTCGAATGGTTGCAATCCCGCGTTGCCGCCGCACGCGCGGCGGACCCGGAGTTCAAGGGCGAATGGGTCTATTTCTTCATCACCACGCGCCCGGCCACGCAATAGGCTACTCGCAATCCCCCTGCGCCCAGGTGCGCAGGTTGCGCTTGAACGACCCGCCATAGGGGTGCTGCTTTTCCAGGGCCCGGGTGGCACTTGTGTTCAGATAAGACATCGCCTGCGTGCACAGCGCATCGCGTGTCCACTGGTGGCAATTGCTGCATTGCTGATCCTTCCACAGCTCTTCCGGCAATCCCTCGATAGGTGGGAACAGCGGGCTGCCGTTGGCAGCCTCCAGGATCGTCTTGCCGCGCACCTCAGCAATACCCTCGGGCATCGGCTGGTCGAAGATGACCGGCAAAGGTGCAACGCGCTCGGGCGCAGGTGCAACCTCCGCCTCAACCGGCGGTGCCGCAGCGGCAATCTGGTTGCCTGCATCAGGGTCCTGCGTCTCGTTGGCCTCAATCCCCGCAATCTCTATCTTGACCAACTCAGCGAACACACCCTCGGGGAACGCCTCCAGATACGCCTCGTAATCCGCTTTCAGGCCCGACGCACGCGCGGTTTCCATCAGCTGCATTTCCAGATCCGGTGGCGGCGCCGGGCTTGCAGACACCGGCGCTTCCGGCTCCGGCGCTGGATCCGCTTCAGCCACAGGTGCAGCGCCCCCGCTCAACTCATCCTGCAGCGCCACGGTCAAGGCTGCACGCGCCTCCGCAGCAAACATCCCATCAGGGTAAGACCGCAAAAACAGCATGATCTGAACGGGGTCCGACGACTGGCTGACAGAGTTCCACAACTGCTGCTCAGCCACTTCCGCAGGGGTCAACTGGCGCCCCTTGCGGAACACGAAATCCTGCGTCAGCGACGACGTGTCCCAAGGTGTCTGCGCACCTGAAGTCTCTTCAAGCACCGACACGCGCACCTGCTTGAACACCGCTTCAATCGGCGCGCCCTCGGTTTGGATCGCTTGCGCGAGCGCGGCAGTGTAGGGGCTGTTCTCCCCCACTCCGTCAAAGGCAACCGCACCCGGCGCAGTCGCATAGGCCAGATATGTGCCGGTCGGCGCCTTCATCTCGGCAAGACCGTTATCGTTGAGGTCGGGAATATCCTCGAACGGGTTATTGCGGCAGGCATCCAGAATAACGATGTTTGTGCGGTTCCGGGCCGACGCCATCTGCCGCAGCACACTCGACGCCTCAAAGGCCACAAGGTCCAGATCAGCGGCATCCGTCAGGCTGGCATCCACCGGCAAAAGATAGTTCGACCCAAAGCTCTGAACCCCGTGCCCGGCATAATAAAATAAACCAATTGTGTCTGGCCCGGCCGCGCGCAACCGACGACCAAACTGGGCAATGGCGCGCTTTAGATCAAGCTGCGTTGAATTGACCACCAGCGTGACCTCAAAGCCCACATCGCGGAGCGACGCACTGATCATCTCTGCGTCGTTCACGGCATTGTCCAGCGACGATACGCTGGAATAATTGCTGTTGCCGATCACCAGCGCGATCCGCTCCTCGGCCCAGGCGACCGACGCCAAAGCCACAAGGAAAAACGCCAGAAGCGACAGAACCCGCATAAACACATTTCCCATTCAAATACCCCGCGCGCACACTATCCCAAAACCGCTACAACACAAATCATGAACAAATAATCGACCATTCGATGAATAAAATTCCCGACCGGGTTGTTGCTTTTGAACACCGGCGGCGCAATAGTTTTCGCACCTCCACTGCATTAGGAGACACCCATGCCCCGTTTAAGACATTTCGTTATTGGCGCAGTCACCGCGCTGTCCCTGGCGCTTCCGGTCGCCGCACAGAACACCATCTTCGGCAGCGGCTGGCTGCTCGACAGCGACGCGTCGTCGCTACAATTTCAGTCGATCAAGAACGGCTCAACCATCGAAACCTCGTCCTTCGCAAGCCTCGCCGGGGCAATTAGCCCCGATGGCAGCGCAACCATCAAAGTCGCGCTCGACAGCGTCGACACCAAGGTGGACCTGCGCAATGTGCGAATGCGTTTTCTGTTCTTTGAAACCTTCCAGTTCCCCGAGGCAAGCGTCTCCACACGGATTGACCCCGCGCTGATCTCTGACCTGGCAGAGCTGCGGCGCAAGACAATCACGCTGCCCTTCACGCTGGACCTGCACGGCGTCACCAAAACGCTTGATGCACAATTGTCCCTGACCCTGATCGGCGACGACCTGGTGGCCGTCTCCACGGCCGAACCAATCAATCTCGCGGTTGCCGATTTCAATCTCGACGAAGGGTTGCTCAAGCTCGAAGAAGCCGCCGGCGTCACCATTGTTCCGTCCTCGTCAGTCAGCTTCGATTTCATCTTCCGCGGCACCGGCGACAGCACCCCGCAGGTGGCGACCGCCACAACGGATCCCGCCACTGTCCCAACGCAAGTGGCAAGTACGGCGCTCGAAACCACAGGGAATTTCTCTTTGTCCGAATGCGTTGGTCGGTTCGAAATCCTGTCCCGCTCGGACAGCATCTACTTCAATCCCGGCTCCGCCACGCTGCAACCAAAGTCGTTCGCCCTGCTGGACGAGGTGCAGGACATCGTGTCGCGCTGCCCTGGCATGAACATCCAGATTGCCGGACATACCGACAGCATCGGCAAAGCCAGCTATAACCAGCGCCTATCCGAACAGCGCGCGGCGTCTGTGGTCAAATACCTGACCAGCAACGGTATCTCTGCCGACCGCATGGACGCCATCGGTTTTGGGGAAGAACGCCCTATCGCCGACAACGCCACCGAGCGCGGTCGTTGGCGCAACCGCCGCATCGAATTTTCGGTGCCCAAGACCTGACAACATGCTTGCTTTGCCCGGCACGCCCAAGGCGGGCACCAGGCGGCGACACGACCTTTGACTGCCCGGTCCGTTCTTGTGACCCGATGCCTGCCCTGGAAGGAAACCCACTATGGCCATGTCAGACCAAGATCTCGCCGATCTCGACAAGATGATCGCTAAGGCGCGGCAAAAACCCATCGCCTATGGCCTGTGTCTCGGCAAGAAACCCGAAGATAACGTGCTCTACCTCGACCTCCAAAAAGCGCCCGAGGTGATGATGCGCAAGGCCAAGGCCGAGGGCGACACCACCAAGGTCGCCTGCGGCGAGGCCGAGGTACAGGGCAAGATCCTCACCCTGTCCGTCACGGGCAAGATGCTTCCGGGGCTTGCCAAGAACATGAAGGCGTTCATGTCCAAACAGGGCAAGAAGATGAAGGTCATCATCACCGATCCAAACGGCAATATGCTGGAATCCGAAGGGGATGAAGACGACGATCAGGTTGCCGCCGACAACACCCAAGATGGCGAAGAGGCGCAGACGCAGAACGGCGCAGATGACCAGACTGCCGATGACCCGATGGCAGGTCAATGGGCCAAGGTCTCCTCTGCGCTCACACCCCATGTGGACCGCTTTGTGGCCGCTGGATCGGACAAGGCGGCACCGGTGGCCGCAGCCTGGAAAAAGGCAGACGAATCCGCGGCAAAGGGTGACTACAAATCCGCTCTCGCCGTAGCGGCAAAACTCAAGCCTCTGGTCACCGCACCCCCTGCCCCCGGCAATGATGCGGGCAAGCCCGATGACCCGAACAAGGTCAAATGGGATAGCGTACAAGGCCCACTCCAGACGCTCTACACCACAGCCATGTCCAAGAACCCCGAGACCCGCACCAAACTCGAAGCCGCTTGGGCTATGGCACAGGAGAAGGCAGAGGCAGGCGATTACACCGCTGCGCTGACCATCGCGGGCAAGCTGAAACCCCTGCTCGATGCCGCAGCGGCCGCCCAGCAGACTGGACAAGAGGCCGAAATCCCGGTCGACGTGGTGGCGTTCCAGAAGTCTCGCGTGCTCTGGGTCAACACACGCCAGAAGATGTTCGCCGAAATGAAGAAACTCGAAAACGCCATCGTCGCAATCTGTCAGGACGATCCGGAGTTTGAGTCCATCATCGCCAACGTCAGTGATCTCAGCGGGCGTTTGTCGGTGTTCGACGAAGCGCTCCAGAACACCCTCGACGACATCACCAACACGCCAGCCGGTCCCGCCCGCGAAGCGCTCAAAAAGCAAGCGCTTGCCGTTTTGAAAGACTACGCAGCCGCCCTGAATGAACCCTTTTTCCAGGACGTCGATGCCAAAAACGGCTTCGCCAATGTCGCCGTCGCAGCCAGCGCGCGCACCTCACTCGCCTCTATCGCCAAGGTACTTGCCGCATAGCTGCTCCACGCCGGGCGGTACAGGACACGATCACCACCCGCTTCCTTGTGCATTGCAGCCAGGACAGTTGCATTGATCGGGGGATTATGGAGGTCACTCCTTTGAATGAGAGCCCCCGGCGCCAATCACCGTTCAAGCGTCACCGCTTTGCAAATGGGATCACTTTTCGGGCCGGGCGTGGGTTTCTACCTTATCCGTCATAGTATGTTTCTTGGGACAGCGCGCCATCATAATTGACCGGTCGACCTTGCGTCGCAGTATCCGGATGTGCGGACCTTCACGAGCCAAGCGAACCGACAAACATCTGCGCGGCTCCCGGCAAATCACTACGTGATCGCCCGCCGGGCACGGCATAAAACAGACGTCGGCGAGGGCAGAAAATCGCGGAACCCGTAGCGGGCTTTTGATGCGAACGGTCAGATGATCGATGTCCACCTTTGACGCGGCCGGCAGAGCCGCATCGGGGTTCACGCTTTTAGTATCGAAAAGGCCCAATGACACGAGGCGATACTAGATTATGATCTGATATATCGTTTATTATCAATAGGTTATGATTTGGTTTCGCCACGAAACCTAGGTGTCTGGGCGGCCAAGCCAATGCTGAATTTCAGCGACCAGCCCCTCCATCAGATCGGTATCAATCCCCCTGCCCTTCAGGTGGATATTGAACCCAGATTTCCCGTCCCGGGACCAAGCCACCTGGATCCCCGCCGACGTGGTGAATGTACCGCCCGGCTGCCGCTTGGGCGCCTTGCTGGGCCGTCCTCCCCGCGCCGGATCACGCGCCCCATCCTCATAGGCTTCGATCACAGGCTCCATCATCAGCCATTCGTCCCGCGTGCTTTCCGCATGAGCGCTCGCCAGGGCGTCTCGCAGGTCATTCTCTGCTCCGCCCCGCAGCGCCGCAGCAAGCCGCAACCCCTGCTTTTCGGTCAGCCCTTCGGCGTGACGCAGCATGTCGCCCATATCCTCGAAAATCAGGGCAAAGGAACGCACCTTGGATCGCTTGGCCTTGGAGGCAAACGGGAACAGATTTTCAACCGCATCCTCCACCCCAGAAAAGACCCCGTGAGAGGCCGCCAGAGCCGCAAAGCGGCCCCGTTCGAAATGGCTCAACGACGCGCGCACCTCGTTCTCCTCGACCACCGCAGCAAAGCGATCTGCGCTGGTTTTCGGCTGTCTGACAATGGCCCGGACCTTGGCGTATTTCTCAAGCTCCGAGAACTCAAAAAGCTCCCGCAGGACCATGAGCCGCCGATAGCCCGAGATCAGCCCATAACGCACCCCGCCCTCGCGCTCTGGCAGTTCGAACACCTCAATCGGCATCCGCATGCCGTTGGTCACAATCGAGTCGCGCAACTCGTCCAACTCTTCGCGGATCAGGACGGTGCGGTCGCGAAAAATCTCATCGGCGTTGATCTCGCTTAACGGGATTTCGAGCAGCAGTAACCCCTGCTCTTTTGCAGCTTTGAAAGCCTCGGCTTCAGCCAGTTTCGTACGGGTTTCAGTGCCCAGCACCTCCACCGCCTCCGCCGTCTCTGCCGCAACCTGCGAGATGGGTGCCATGGCGCTTGGCCGGGCTGGGGTTTCGCGGCGAAACTCGTCTTCAATCTTGCTCAGATCCTCGGCCGAAGGGGCCGTCAGCTTCCGTCTTTTGGCCATCTAAAGCCCCTCCTTCATCTGCGCATCGCGCCACCAGCTGCCAAGGATCAGTTCCTTGACCTCGCCCCACGTCCGATCAAATGTCTCGCGACCGCGCACATAGGTCTCGCGATTGAACTCGCGATAATCCGCCTCGTAAATACCGCTGACCTGTTCACCGGCCTGACCGACCATGGCGGTGAAATCCTGCCGGTAGGTGGTCATGAAATCCCCGAAATAAGCCTGGATCACGTTGGCTAAATCAGTCTGCTGACCCGCATCGAACCGGGTGATCATGGCTCGCACAGCATCCCATTCGAAGCGGATTTCCGGCAACCCTTCGGCCAGCCGCGTCCGGTTCTCTCCGTCCTCGATACTGGCAAAGGTCGAATAAAGCATGTCAAAGAACCGGCCCGTCGAGTCAAATTCCAAAAACGATGCCCCAAGTGGCACCAGCAGGATGTCTGCCGCCGCCAAAGCGTTGATCGTCAGATAGCCAAGCGCCGGGGGCGTATCGAGAAAAATCAGGTCATATTGATCAAGCACAGATTCAGTCTCTAAAAAGCCTGAAAGCGCGTCCCAGAGCGGCCAGGAACGGGATTGCATCCGCCAAACGGGGACCTGAAATTCAGCCCAATATAGGTTCAACTGTGCGCCAATGAGGTCTATGTTCGGCCAATGTGTGGACTGAATAACCTGATCCGCGGTGACGTTGGTGGCCTCCTGCAGGGTTTCATCCAGCGGAATTTGCGGCTGATCTGATACGGCGCGCACACTGTTTTCCTCGGCCACGTGCGCTGCAAAATGCTTGGCCATGAGCGGGAAGGCGGTTTGCCACTCATCCTGCACCTTGCCCCCTAGGATCGACGTCATGGAGCCCTGAGAATCCAAATCGATCACCAGCACCTTATAGCCGTCGAGGGCCGCGGACATGGCCAAATGGGCGCAGGTCGAGGTCTTGCCCACACCACCTTTGAAATTCGCAACAGCAAGAACTTTTGCGGGCAGGCCATCTGGTCGGTAAGGGCGATATTCACGACCCACCGCGCCTTCGGTTGCGAAATGGTCGCGGAGCGCAAGCACCTCCTCAAGCGAGAACCACTTGGAGCCGCCTTCGCCCTGGCCTTGGGGCAAGTCCGGTTTGGATTTGAGAACGCGTCGAAAATGCGCAGGCGCCACGGGGATCAGATAGCGGCAGACTTCCCATGTCGAAAACCGCCGCAATCGTTTTTCGCCATCAGGGGCATAGCCACGCTTGGCCAGATCATCCCGCCCTTTCGCTGCGAAACTTGCGGCCTTGGCAAAGCGTTCGGTTGAGACCGCATCAGCAAGCTTTGCGGCCGCGCTTTGCGGGTCTATATTGAAATAGGGGGGTGAATCGAGATCGTCCCGTTGGGTCATCGGCCTGCCCGTCATGTTCGTTGTTTGCCCGAATGTCTGCGAAACTATCGCACATGCCGGGAGTATTGTGAATCTCGAAGTCTCTTTCCCGCTCACCCTCATAAAAAAGCGACAACAAATATTGAGAATCTTTATGCTATTTAGATTGTTTGACGTCAGAAAACCGTTTTAGGCGAGCGCCTTAGTCTATTTTCGGTGCCCGGATACAGGACTAGAGGTACCCGGACACAGGGCCAAAAGCACCAATTTGCGGGACCAGAAGCGCCGATTCGCGGGAAGACAGGGACCAGTTTGCGGTTAGGCTCTAAAATTGTCGCGATAGAGCCTGAACAAGCGCGAATCGGTGAAATGCCAAAACGTGGCATCCCGCAAATAGGTACCTTTCGAGCAATTGTACCGGTGGATTGAAAGGCACCCAGGGGACACTTTACCAAAGGTGCTTAAATATGCCATGCTCAAAAGAAAATGAGCAGGTCTTATGAAACCGATTCCTACCGGGAAATTGACCGGTGCGTTGCGCAGGGACAGCGTGAAAAAGAACGTGGCTGCGATCCATGTTTCCGGCAAGTTGTCGCTGTTACAGCGCAAATTGTCGAATGTCCTGTTGCTGAACGCATATGACACACTGACCACACGAGCGGCGCACCGGATTGATGCGCAGGCGCTGTGCCTGATGGTGGGTTACAACTCAAATGACATCGACACCCTCAAGGCGTCGCTGCGGGGGCTCGCAGAGACAGTCGCAGAATGGGACATGCTGGATGACAAAGGCCGTCAGGAATGGGGTGTGTCATCGCTGCTGAGCTATGCCAAACTGAAGGACGGGGTTTGCGAGTACGCGTATTCCCCGGCGCTGGCGGAAAAGCTTCATGACCCTAAGGTTTTCGCTCTGATCAACCTGAATATTCAGCGCAAGTTCACCGGGGGTCATGCGCTGGCGCTGTATGAAAACTGCTTTCGGTTTGTCGGGACTGGGTCGACCGGCTGGTGGTCGCTAGAGATATTCCGCAGGCTGATGGGGGTCGATGGGTCTGAGTATTACCAAAGCTTCAAGCACCTGAACGCGAAGATCATCAAGCCCGCGGTCAGAGAAGTGAACAAGGTTAGCGACATTGTGGTGGACGCTGAGGTGCGCCGGCAGGGCAGGGCGGTGAGCGAGATCCGATTTCGGATCAAGCGGAACCCCCAGTTGGCGATCCTGGACCTGGATGACGGGGCGGCGGCCCGCAAAGGCGGGGTCTATGCCGAGTTGCGTGCCCTGGGGGCCAGCGACCGGCTGTCGCGGCAATGGATCAGTCAGCATGGAGAAGAGTACATAGCCGAAAAGCTGGCCTATGTCCGCAGTCGACCAGATGTAAAAAGCGCTGTGGGATATCTGAGTGCGGCGATCCGTGAGGGTTTCGAGCAACGAGGCCCGGCGCAGGGCAGGGCAGGGGAGACCGCCGAGCCCCAGGTGCGGGCCCGCGTGGCGCAGTTGCGCTATGTTCAAGCGGCAGTGGCAGCGCGCAGCCCGACCCAAAGGGATGCGGACCGTAAGCTGTTTGCGGGGCGGTTGACCGATCCGGTGTTGCGGGACGATTTCGACCGACACGGTTGGACCAGTGCGCTAAATGCGCAGGCCATCTATGACTTCTGGCAGGATTTGATGCCCGACGCGGCCTCGGAGGACTGAGGTTTCGCGGCGAAACCCTATGTCAGCTTTGCTGACCTTTTGGGGGCAGGACTGTCACATCGAGGTCGCGCTGTGGATAAGTTCAGCATTGTGGCCTAACTATGGCGTGCAAAACAGCTAATTTAGGCATAGTCTGCTGCTATTGGTTAAAGCAGAGTGGCGAGGCGTGATGCGATTTTTTCGATCAGTCCGGCGCACAAGCGCGCTGTGGCGCAGCTTGAGCCTTTTTCTTGTTCTCACAGGTTTTGTTGGGGCCATGGAGGTGGCGGCGCAGTCAGAAACACCGACGGCCAGCCAGATTACACCGGACACGTTGCAGCCGCCGCTGCAGCGTTTGAACGGCAGTGTTGTGTTTACGGGACGGGCCGGAACGCAGGCGCCACCCGGATCGGAGAGCATTGGGATCACCTTGTCGGCGGTCGATCTGGAGGGCGGCCTGCCGCAATTGGCTGCCGAGAACGCGGCGTTTGAGGCGCAACTGACGCGCGGGCGCATTCCGGTATCGGAACTGTTTGATGCGACAGCAGATTTGGAAGCGGCCTATGCGCGCGAGGGCTTCGTGCTGAGCCGTGTGGTCCTGCCGCAGCAGCGCTTGCGAGACGGCGGGCGGCTGCGGGTTGTGGTCGTGAACGGGTTTATCGAAGAGATCGACACGTCGAACGTACCGGAGAACACGCGCGACCGGATCGACCGGTTGACCGAGCCGTTGGTGGGCAAGCCGGGTCTGACGCGCGAGGAGTTGGAGCGACAGTTGCTGTTGGCCGGTGACACGCCAGGGACTGCGCTGAAGTCGGCCCTGGGTCCGGGTGAGGCAGAGGGTGGTGCGAAGATCTTGCTGGATCCTGAATTTCGTCCGGTCACGGGTTTCATTGGGTTCGGCAACCCAACCGATACCGAGTTGGGAGAGGTGAGCCTGAACGCCGGGATTGAATTCAACAGCCCGTTTCGCTTTGGCGAGACGATCTATCTTCGGGCGTCGGGTGCGCCGCAGCAGTTTTTCAGCGATGATCCGCGCAGCCGCATCCTGGCGGGCGGGGTGGTGGTGCCGCTGGGCTTTACCGGTCTGACGATCAATGCGGAATACACCAACAGTCGGACGACGCCTGATGATCCCGTGGTGCCCACCCAATCGCAATTTGATCGCGCGTCGTTGCGTCTGAGTTATCCGTTCCGTCGGTCGCGGCAGATCAATATCACGGGCCAGGTGGCGCTGGATTTTCAGGAAGACGAGCAGGATTTTCTGGGGGGCGGCGTAGAAATTCCGCTGTTCCGGGATGAGCTGACGATATTGCGGCTGGGTGGGTTCGTTTCCTATTTCCACGAAGACAGCGCGGTGTCCGAAGGTGGGCTGACCCTGAGCCGGGGGCTGGATATTTTCGGCGCGCGCACGGCGCAGGAGGCGGCGGCCAGTGGCGTTCCGCTGTCGCGGGCCGGGGCGGATGCGACTTTTACCAAGTTGGTGGGGTTTTTCTCGCATCGGCGCGGGTTGACGGATCGGCTTGCGTTGTCAGTTGCGGGCCGGTTCCAGAGTTCCTTTGGTGATGTACTGGCCAATTCCGAGCAGTTCAGCATGATTGGAGCGTCGGAGTTGTCGACCTTTGATTCAGGGACTTTGCGCGGGGACAGTGGCTGGGTTGTTCGGTCGGAGTTGTCGACGCAGACGTCGGTTAATTTGGGTCAGACGCCACTTTTGCTGTCGCCTTATGTTTTTGCCGGGATCGGGCAGGTGACGCTGGAAGAGCCGACGGCGCTTGAGCAGAGCCGGACCGAAGGCCGGGCTTATGGCATTGGCATGGATATTTTTGCACAAACCAATTCGAGTTTCAGATCAAGCAGCGTACGTATTGAGCTTGGAAGAGGAGAGCGTGACGATGGGACACCAGATGACACACGATTCACAATTTCCGGCAACTTCCGATATTAACCACCGAACGCGGCATCTGCGGCGCATATTGTGGCTGAGTGTTGCGGTCATCGCCAGCGGGCCAGGCGGCGTTGCTGCGCAAGCTGTTTTGCCGCAGGGGGGCAGCGTGGCGCAAGGCGATGTGGCCATTGGCGCGCCGAGCGCGGACTCATTGACCATCACGCAAGGGTCACAGTCAGCGGTTGTAAATTGGCACAGCTTTTCCATCGGCACCGGGGCGCAGGTGAATATTCACCAGCCTTCGACCAGTTCCACGATGCTGAACCGCGTGACAGGCGATACAACAAGTCAGATCCACGGACAGTTGAATGCCAACGGGACGGTTCACCTGGTCAATCCCAACGGCATCTTCATCGGCCCGAACGGGACCGTCAACGCGGGAAGCTTCGTGGCGTCAACGCTCGACATCTCGGACGATGATTTTATGGCGGGCAGGTTGCAATATCGTGGGCTTGGCAGTTCTGCAGAGGTGCACAACGCGGGCCGCATTTCTATCGGTCGCGAGGGCTATGCCGCGCTGATCGGGGGCAGGGTGCGCAACGATGGGATTGTGACAGTTCCATACGGGCGTGTAGGTTTTGCTGCAGGCGAATGGGTGACATTGGATGTGTCCGGCGACCAGTTCCTGCAAGTCGCCATACCGTCGAACGGCGACGATGATGGCGACGCGCTGATTGACAATGCGGGTACTGTCAGTGCCGAAGGCGGTTTGATCGAGATGCGGGCGGCAACGGCGCGTCACGCGGCACGCCATGCCATCAACCTGAGCGGTGTGGCTGAAGCGTCCTCTGTCGCGGTGCGCGGCGGCGAAATTATTCTGGGTGGCGGGGCAGGGGGCCGTGTCACGGTTTCGGGTCGGGTGTCGACCAGCGCCCGGCGGCAGCCCACCGGGCCCGTTGTCGAAACATCGATGCGGCCACAGATGCGTGGCGGTGACGTGACAATCACCGGGAACCGGATCGCGTTGGCCGGTGCCGATATTGACGCCAGCGGCAGCGATGGCGCGGGCACGGTACGCATTGGCGGTGATTTCATGGGGCAGGGGGACCTGCTGCAGGCGGATATGCTGTCGGGCGATGCTGCGACGCTGATCCGGGCGGATGCGCTGGACGCGGCGGATGGAGGCCGGATTGTTCTGTGGTCTGACCTGCGCACCGATTTTGCAGGTACCCTGTCGGCCCGCGGTGGAGACAATGGCGGCGACGGTGGATTTGTCGAAGTGTCGTCGAAAGAGCAGTTGAATTTCACCGGCTTTGCGGACCGGCGCGCGCCGCTTGGGGTTTGGGGCACCTTGCTGCTGGACCCGAGCGACATTGTCATCGACCCTGGCGCAGGTGGCGAGGATACGCTTGAAGCCAATCTTGGAGCTGGGGATGTTATCCTGACCACGGCGGGCGGCACAGGCGGGTTGGGTGACATCACCATCAACGCCGATATTGACTGGGCAAACGCATCGATACTGCGGCTGGTTGCGGATGATGAGGGTCAGACCAGTGGGACAGGCGGCAATATCCTGTTGAACGGTGCGATAAACGGGTCCTTGGGCACGCTGGAACTGGATGCGGTCGGCGGCATCACCACAACGGCTGCGGGCAGTGTGAACGTGGCCTCCTTTGTTTTGGAAAGCGGTGCGTGGGAGCAGATCGCAGCGCCGCTGCCCGCATTCTCTGCCGGGAATTTTGAGATTGGTTCTGGCGCCAGTTTTGTCCGTGCAACGGGTGGTACGGGAGGCGCTGGCGCGCCATATCTGATCACGGATGTCTTTGGATTACAGGGTATTGGTTCGGTTGGTGGCTCCAACTGGCAATTGGTCAACGATATCGACGCCAGCGGCACCTCTGGCTGGTCGGATGCGATTGGCGCGATTGGATTTGCGCCAATCCTGTCCTTTGACGGCGTTCTGGATGGGGCCGGGTTTGCGGTGTCTGGCTTGACCGTCGAGACATTCAACGGGGAAGGCACTGATCCGGCGGGCATGTTTGACACGATCGGGGTGAATGGCTCTGTCAATGATCTTGACCTGGTGAATGTTGACATTACCGGCAACACGGCAGGCGGTTTGGCCGCCTTTAACTTTGGGTTGGTCGAGAATGTGCGTGTATCGGGCACGGTGCTTGGGTCATCGGAGGGGGTTGGCGGTGTTGTCGGCGTGAATGGCGGGACGATGCGCGACAGCATCGCGGATGTCACCGTGAGTGCAGTGACCGACGGCGACAGCTTGCCCGATCTGGGCGTTGGCGGATTTGCGGGCGTGAATGTGAATGGCTTGATCGAACGCTCTCATGCGTTGGGGGCTGTGTCGGTTGTGAATGAGGACGAGATCCTGGATATCGCCGCGGGCGGTTTTGTCGGCATCGAAGAGGTCGATTTTGACATCTTTACGATCGTCGACAGTTATGCGCGCGGGAACGTCTCTGTTTCGAGCACAAGCGGGTCGGATGCGGATGTGAATGCCGGGGGATTTGTCGGCGTCATCGAGGGCACGATTGAGCGCAGTTATTCCACCGGGTCGGTGACGGTCACGGGCGATGCCACGTCAGCAACCGGCGGCTTTGCCGCACTTGATGTCAGCGACGGCGCAGCGACGGCGAACTTTTGGGATGTGAACACGTCGGGCCTGACCTTTAGCGATGCAGGGACGGGGCTGACGACGGCGCAATTCCAGGACACCGCGACCTTTATCGCGTTGGGTGAAGCGGAAGGCTGGGATTTTGCGACGACCTGGGCGCCAGGCGACACCGGGTTTTACCCGGAGAACTACACGACTTCCTCTGTGATCTTTGCGACACCGGGTGCGTTGACGGTGCAATATGGGTTGACTGGCAGTGCTTCGGCGACGGGTACGGTTGCGGGTGGTCCGGGCTTGTTCGTCTTTGACGAGGCGGGTGATACGCTGGACACAGACCCGGTGTTTTCCGCGCTGTCCTTTAGCGACGAGACGGTGGGCACGCAGACCTTTACTCTGACCACTGCGTCGGTCGACAGCGCTGATGGTATTACTTACCGTGTCGTCGACTTGCCCGGGTCGGCCGAGATTACACCTGCATCGTTGACCATCCTGCCGGATGATCAGTCCAAGACCTATGGCGATCTGTTTACCTTCGCAGGGACGGAATTCACTGTGAGCGGCACGCTGTTTTTTTCAGACAGCGTTGACAGCGTGAGCTTGACCAGTGATGGCACGCCGCCCGAGGCGGGGGTCGGCACCTTCTCTATCTCGGGGGCGGACGCTGTGGGGACCGGGCTGGAGAACTACATTATCGTGTTCGATGAGATGGCTGAGTTTGAGGTGATACCGGCCCCGCTGACCATCACTGCCGACGATCAGTCGAAGCTGGAGGGTGAGGCGTTCGAGTTTGATGGCACCGAGTTCACGGTGTCGGGCCTCGTCAACGAAGACACGGTCGACAGCGCGTTTCTGTCAAGCGATGGCGCAGATGTGGAGGCGCTGGCCAGCGACAGCCCGTTTGACATCCTGATCGCTGAGGCCGAGGGGGAGGGGCTTGAGAATTACGACATCACATTTGTCGATGGCACCTTTACCGTGGTGGCGGAAGATGATGGCGACGATAGCAAGATCGACACTGAGGTCCCGATCCCGCCGGTCTTTATCGGGTTTCCGCTGCCGAACCCGCCGGATGTGGTTGATGATGGCGATGGTGGCTTTGGCGGAACGGCGGGTTTTAGCCCGGATGCTGCGGCGGCGGAGGAAACGCTGGCCCGCGTTGACGCGATTTCAGACAGTCTGGAGGCGAAGGCAGACAGTTGTGGGCAAAGCAGCGGCGATATTGGCCGTTACCTGGCGTGTCTGTCGGATTCGCTGAACGAGTTTGCCGATGAGCTTGATCTGTTGTCGGCGGACCTGCCGCCGGGTATGCAGAACGTTGCGCGGATCGTTCAGGACGCACGGGTCAAGATTGATCAGGCACGGGTGCGGGCGCAGTCCCGTCTGGCCGGGGCCACGTCGGATGCGGAACGCCAGTCGATCCGGCGCGATGCGATCAACGAAGCGCGGTCGGCGCTGGCAGAAGCTTCGACCGAGATCCGCAAGTCCATTGCGCTGGTGCGCGCGGACGATCCGGAACTGGCCACGATCCAACGGGCCACGGTCAACCGGGTTGCGGGCGCCGTCGACTCGGTCAGCATCAAGATGGCCCGCGTCGCCGAGCTGTAGAAGCCTGTAGAAAAGGAGACACACCGCCGATGGGCCGCTTGGTATTGAGTGTTCTGGTTTGGATGTTTGGCTGTCTGGCGGCGTGGGCCGAAGAGCGCGTCGCCTTTGTGGTTGGCAATTCGGATTATGAAACGGTCAGCCCGCTTGATAACCCGATCAACGACGCGCTGGATATTTCGGTGGCGCTGGAAGGCTTGGGCTTTCGTGTGATCCTGGGCAGCGATGCCACGATGGACGAGATGCGGCAGGGCATCGACGCCTTTGCCGCAGCGGCAGAGACGGCAGATGTGGTGTTGTTCTATTATGCCGGCCATGGCTTTCAGGTCAGCGGACAGAACTACCTTGTCCCGGTCGATGCGGCGCTGCGCACGGCTGATGATCTGGGTGATCAGACCCTTCCGCTGACCGATGTGCTGCTGGCCATGCAGCGGTCGCGGGGGCTGAAGCTGGTGTTTCTGGATGCCTGCCGCGACAACCCGTTTGGGGTGGAACTGGATACTCAGGACGGTCTGGCGCGGGTGAGCACTGCTGCGGATTTCATGTTTGTCTATGCCACGCAGCCTGACAATGTTGCCTATGATGGCACGGGGCGGAACAGCTTCTTTACCGAAGCGATGCTGAACCACATCTACACGCCTGGGCAGGACATCGCCGCACTGATGACCAATGTGCGCCGCGATGTGCTGTCGGCGACAGGCGGGCGCCAGGTGCCGTGGGAAAATTCATCTCTGACCCAGCGGTTTCGCTTTGACAACAGCCCCGAGACGGCTTCGGAGGAAACGCTGCTGTGGCAGGTTGCGGCCAAGGAGCGCGATGCAGACCTGTTGCAGCTTTATATGGACCGATATCCCCAGGGCGCCCATGTGGAGGACGTTTTGGCCTTTCTCCGGAACGGAGACCAGACGCGTACGCTGAACCTGCGGGACGACGCGGCGGAGGCCGAGCGGCTGTGGGGGCTGGCGCGTCGCAGTCGGATGCGCCCGTTGCTGGAATATTACCTTGAACGCTATCCCAACGGTGCCAACCGGGCCGATGCTGCGCGCCTTTTGGATCTGATCCCAAGGGCAGAGGATATGTCACCCGGATCAATCTGCGAGCGGTTGGCAACCCATCCGCGTGATGCGACCGCGGCGACCGCGGGTGTCCCGTTTGATCGGCTTCGTCTGAACGCGTATTCCGCCATTCAGGCCTGTGCGGCAGCCGTGTCGCAATCGCCGGATCTGCCGCACTACACAGCCCTGTTGGCCCGTGCGACGGCAGCGACGGGAGAAATGGACCGAGCCGTGCAACTTTATAAAAGCGCGTCTGATCGTGGTGATTTGCGGGCTATGGTGAGCCTGGCGCAGTTGACAGAGGCGGGCAATGGCGTGCCGCAGGATGCGGGGACTGCCCTGTCGCTTTATGAACGTGCTGCCGAAGGGGGTAGCCCTGATGCGATGATCAACCTGGCCGTGACCTTGTTCGAGGGCCAGCAAGTGCCACAAGACGTGGACCGGGCGATCGCATTGTTGCGGCGGGCTGCTGCCGGGGGATCGGCACGCGCGGTATTCAATCTGGGTGTGTTGGCGCAAGATGGCGTCATTGATGCGCCCGAGGATGCGCTGCGCTATTTTGAGCAGGCGGCCCGCGATGGTGAGGTGCAGGGCTACAGGGCGGCGGCCATCCTGCTGGACGAGGGCCGTGGGGTCACGCGCAATCCCGATGCGGCGGCGAATATGTTGTTGCGTGGCACAGCCGCGGACCGTGGCGTTCTGCTTGAACAGTTGACCGTGCGCACAAACGAGTGGTCGCGTGACACGATCCGTGCGGTACAGGAGCGTTTGAAGTCCGCCGGGTTCTATAGCGCTGCCGTTGATGGTCTGCCCGGCCCCAGCTTTGAGGCGGCGTTGGTGCGGTGGCGAAATGGGGGCTTTGACGCAGAGGTGCTTACCAGTGGGTAAGCTATTGGCTGGCTTTGGCGCCAAGTATCAGAGCGGTAGTGGCGTGGAATTAGCAGTTTCTTGACGTTTCCTATCATATGACTATATTTCTTATATCATATGGAGGTCAAACATGTTGGAGCCCGTTACTCATGCCCCTGATCAGGGCATTGTGCACCCGGTCGCTGAAGCAGACAAGATCGCGGCGATTGTCAAAGCCGTTGTGCGTGCAGCAGAGGCTTGGGGCTTGTCCAACGCAGAAGCTGCGACGTTGTTTGACGTACCAAGCGCCACATGGAGCCGCATGAAGGCCGGTACCTACAAGGGTGTTCTTGATCAGGACAAGGTGACCCGGGCGAGCCTGTTGATTGGTCTATTCAAAGGATTGCGGGTGCTGTTCAACGGCCCCTTGACCTATGGCTGGCCGAAAACAGTGAATACCGGGCCGGGATTCAACGGAAAAAGCCCGGTGCAGGTTATGTGCGACGGCGGGATTCCTGCGATGATGAAGGTGCGCCAGCATATAGATGCACTGCGGGGCGGCATGTGATCCGGGCCACGGACCTCGCCCAAGTCGAGTTTACCGAGCCAACAACAGTCCGTCTGATTTCGACCGCTTATATTGATGAGCCGGCGATGGCACCGTTGGGGGACACCGAAGAAGATCTGGCAATCCTTGAAGGGATCGAGGGGCTGACATCTGCACGGCGTACTGTCACGTTGCCCATTCCAGGGGGCCTGGATCCGGCCGAGTTGTTGACCGCGGCGGCGGGATATGGATGGACATATGTGAATGCTGCCTTCTGCTACACAAAGGCAACAGGCAATCGGTTCAACGGCCCGGACCGCGGCGCGTGGTATGCCAGTTACGGCGAAACCGCGATTGAGACGGCGCAGGCCGAAGTGTCATGGCATCTAACCCGCGAACTTGAAGCAACGGGTGTGTTCGACAACATCACGGCCTATCGCGCATTGCTGGCGGGATTTACGACACGACTACACGATTTGCATGGCAGATCGGGGGGCGATGTTCTAAGCCCGACCATTGCGGTCGCATATCCGGCTGGACAGACCCTGGCGCGGGATGTGCTTGGGTCCGGGGGAAATGGATTGCTTTATCCATCAACACGCCACGAGAGCGGCCATTGTCTGGTCGCGCTTCGTCCGCATCTGGTTCAGAACGTGCGGCAGGGGGACACCTGGACATTCGTTTGGGCAGGAGAGGCCAGCCCGACAATCACCCGAACATAAATTAATCATCCGGGTTTATTGATAATGGATCATGTCTGTTTTGCTGCGGCTGAGCGCGCTTATGCGATTATGGCAGTCGCGCAAATCGCTTTTGCCGGATTGAAACCAGCCAACCCTGTTGGTCAACAGGACGCCACGGTTGAAGAATGACATCGGCGCGCGAGTGCAGTCTTGCTTGATCCGCGCGATCTCGGTCCTGCAGAGTTCTGGATGCCGGATCAGCTTGCGCTGCATGGATCGGCGTTTGTTCGTCTGAAGCTGCGCCGCATGTCCGAAGTAACCAATATACTTCTTGGGGAACGCATCATCAGCCCAGAAATTGCGTTTGATCTCCCGATGAATGGTCAATTTGTGGCGCTTCAGAGCCCGAGCCATCCCTGCGACAGGGACCTTTGCGAGCCACCAGTCTTCGATTGCGCGTCTTTCACGCAAATCCAGCTCTGTATGGGCCATGTCCGTTCTCCTTGCTTTTCAGCAAGATAGGGGATTTGTCGCAACCCAGTTTAGAATATGCCCCGTGATGCATAACTCGGTCCCGTAATGCAGATTATGTAAATTTTTTCTCTTGTACCGAACAGCCGCTGCACTCAGAGCCTTGGATTGTAGCGCGTTGCTTCAAGGATCGGTGTCCAGAAGCCGGGATCGCTGATTTGATGTCGCGCGCGTTGCAGCAGGCTTGGCGAGGTGCGCTCGGCCTCTGCGTGCAGCGCGTCGGCGTCGGCTTGGCTGACCCCGGCGATAAAGATCGGACCGATTATTTTGGCTGCTTCGATCCCCGCGCGTGCGGTTAGAAAGTGATCGTAAAGCGCGATGACGACGGTGCCGGGGCGCGCCGTGTCAAAGACGCGGCGTTCCAATTTCGCCAACATCTCGTCGTCTCTGAGCGGCCGGTAGAAGTAGATGACGTCATAAGCGTCGTAGCCGTCGAAGGTTATGCCATCGGCTTCGAATATGCTGCAGCGCTTGGTGTTCAGCAGATTGAGCGTGCGCTGACCCGCTGCCACGTAGGCTGGATCGTAATCCAGCCCATCGCATATTGGAAAGAAGTGGCTTGCTGCAAAGACTTTGGTTCCACCCCCGCAGCCGATGTCGAGAAACCGGGCGGTGTCGGCGCGTCCCTGCACCACCAGCAGCCGGTAGGCGGCCAGCATCAGACCTTCGAACGGTTGAATGCTTAGTGGAATATCTGCAAAGCAGCCGTAGTCGTTGGCGTCCTTGGTCTGGGCATTGGGATTGGCCAACCGATGCAGCGCGACGTGCAGCATCGACAGCATTGGATCAGAGGCGTTGGCGTCGCGTTTCAGCTTGATGGGGCTGGCGACGGGATCAATATGCTGCATCACCATGTCTTCGATCCGGTCCCAGAGCCGTAGGCACCTTTGTAGCGCTTTGGTTCCCTCTGTGTGAGTACGCTGAACTTCGTAGTCCTTTCGCGACAGGCCTGCGCGCGGTTTGCGTTCGACCTTGCGCATGGAGCGGTAAAGCGAGCTGAGCCGACCACGATGCTGGTCGATGCGTCGCCAGGCGTCGCGGATGGTGGTTGCGTCGCGGTCGTGGTGCCCCATGTCGAGTTGCCGGGCCAGTTCTGTCGCGATATCCGCCAGCTTGGCCTGGATGGCGAGTGCTGTGTTCAGGTCGGATCGCATGGATTGCCCTTTGCCAATATGATGTCGTGGTCAAAGTCTGCCTTCGGCGATCCATTTTTCAACAAGGTCTCGGCTGACTTCGAAATGCATGCTGTCCTCGCGCGAGAACCCTGCCCCCCAATACCAGCCTTCGGTGCGAAAGAAATCGGCGAGGATTGTCAGGCCAAGCTGTGTGCGCCCGTCGCCCAACCGGTCCAGTCGACCGTCAATATTGAGATCGAGTGACAGACCGAAAGCATGGGTTGAGGTGCGCCCGGTTGCGCCGCGGATGTGCCGCACGCAGAGCGCGCCAGCCGTGTTGATCCGGTCGTGCAAGTCGGGGTCCGTTGCCTTGATCTTGTCAAACACGACACGAAGGCTGTCGAGTGCCGGGCGCAACATGCGCACTCTTACCGGGCCGACTTGTTCAGTGGCGAGTTTGGAGGCCAGGCGCTGGTTGGTCATACTTTGGCATTCACTGGTCAGATTCTCGCGTGGCTTGCCGAACACGCCTTCGAGATAGCTGGGCGAGGCAATTCTGAGACCGTCATTCACATTGCGCCGGTTCGCGATCAGGACCACCTGGGCATAGGCGTCGATGATCTGATTGGGTCCGTCACGGGGCAATGCAGCAAGATTGTCATCGCCGGGCACGGGCGCGGGTGCGGGTGCTGCAGACCGCAGGTCGCCTATCTCCTGTCGCAGCTGTTCGATCTGCGCTTCGAGCGCTTCGATCTGGGTGCGCAGGTTCTCAATCTCGATCCGGGCGCCGCTGTCGATGGCCGGGCCTGCAAATTCGGCATCGCCATCTGAGGCATAGCGAATGTCCTCGGTCGGGCGAAACTGCAAATAGATCAGCACACCCAAGCCCAAAACGATGGCCAGCATCACACCAATGATGACGGGAATGATCCGGGTGTCCATATGGTGCCGCGGCCTGGTTTCTCTTGACCAGATGACAGTGCGGCACCGCCCGATCCAAGTCAACAAAACGGCATTACCATTGGCTGCAATTGCGTTGTTTGGACGGGCCTGCTGGTGTACGGTTCAACCGTGAGAAATTTGTGAGGTCAGCAATGTTCAAACACTTTTTTTTGGCTCTTGGAATGCCCATCGTAGCGTCGGGCATGTTTTCAGGTATGGCCCTGGCCCAGTCGACAGATGCCAGCGATTTGACCGCCGAACAGTTGGAAGAAATTTTTGAAAAGCAGAAGACCCGTGGCCTGGTCCTGGCACCCACCGGGGCGCAGGACAATACCGGGGCGACGGATACCGCGGCCACTGATACACCCAGCACCGAAACCTATGTCGAGCTGGCACCTGATGAACAGGTGAATATCCAGATTAGTTTTGATTTTGACAGTTCGGCCCTGCGCGCTGACCAGAAGCCGAAACTGGCCACTATGTGCGAGGTGATGCAGGCGGTGGATATCGACGTATTTCGGATCGTAGGTCATACGGATGCCAGCGGTTCGGCCAGCTATAACGAACGGCTAAGCCTTCTGCGTGCACAAGAGGTCAAGCGTTTCCTAGTGGGCGATTGCGGCATCGCCGACACGCGGCTGGAGGCCGTCGGTGTGGGTGAAGCTTTTCCTTTGAACAAGGACGATCCGCGGGCTGATGCCAACCGGCGGGTGGAATTCCAGGCGCTGAGCTAAGGTGAGGGTCCGGCGCGTTTCCAGGAAGTTGCACAGATGAGCGTGTCGCAGCCTTCGGATATTTTTCAGCCCGGCGATTTGTTGAACAACACCTACCGGATTGAGGCGATCCTTGGCCGGGGGGGGACGTCCGAGGTTTACAAGGCGCGTTCCGAGATTTCGGGTCGGGTTATGGCGATCAAGGCCCTGCGTGCCGAGTTTGCGTCGAACGAGGACTTCCTTGTGCTTATGACGCGCGAAGAGGACGTGCGCGAAATCCGTCACGATGCGGTGGTGCGGTATTTTGATACCCAGCGGATGCCCGATGGCGTCGTTTATCTGGTCATGGATCACGTGGATGGCCCCGGTTTGGACCAGAAGCTGGCCGACGGCGGGATGCCTGCGAGTGATTTGATGGTGGTGGGTCAGCGCGTTTGTGAGGGTTTGATTGCCGCGCATGATCGCAACATTGTTCATCGTGATCTTTCACCTGATAACATCATTCTGCGGAACGATCAGCCCGGCGAAGCCGTGATCATTGACTTTGGCATCGCAAAAGACACCAATCCCGGTGCCGAGACCATCGTGGGCAATGAGTTTGCCGGGAAATACGCCTATGCCGCGCCCGAACAGCTAAGCGGTCAGACCGATGCGCGGTCAGACATCTATTCGCTGGGTGCGCTGCTGTTGTCGACCTTCCGCGGCAAGAAGCCCGATATCGGCAACAACCCAATGGAAGTGGTTCAGAAGAAGGCGGAACCGCTGGATGTTGAGGGGGTGCCAGAACCGTTGCGCAGTCTGATCGCCCGCATGTGTGATCCCAAAGCGGAAAATCGGTTTCAGTCTGCGCGAGACGTTTTGTCCGCCTTTCAAGCGCCTGACACCTTGGCCGGACCAGACAATCCGCTTGACGATGCGACAGTGATCGCGCCAGCGATTGCTCCGCCTGTGGCGGCGCCAATCGCCGAGGCCGCACCCATTGGCATACCTGTAGCGGCCCAAGCTGAAGCGGTTGCACCAAAGCCGGGGGGCCGTGGCATGTTGGGGCCCGTGTTGGCGGTCGTCATCCTGGTGGGTGCGGGTGCAGGTGCCTATTTCGGTGGTGTGCTGGATGGTGTTTTGGGTCCATCCTATCCCGCAGCTGACCCTTATGCGCTGTTGGTTGAGAAGCCTTCGGGTGGCGCGGCTCAGGCCATTGGCAATGTCCCTTCGCCAGAGGTGCAAACGGCGCTTGAACAGGCTATGACACAGATTGGGGGCGCAGCGGATCTGACGCTTGCCTCGGGCGATATTTCCGAGGACTGGGGCGCTGGGATGCTGGACATTGTGTCGGCCGCGGCTGCGTTGGAAGAATTCCGCGTGGTTCTGGATGGCGACAGGGGAAACGTCACCGGTCTTGCCTCAAGTCGAGAGGTGCAGGCGCGCGTTCAGACGGCGCTCGCCGAGGCCGTGCCCGAGAGTTTCGAACTCACCGCGATAATCGACCTTGGACCGCGGTTTTTGTTACCCGAGACGCTCGCGCCGGTGTTGGATGAGCGCGCTGATTGCGGTCGGCTGCGTCTGGTCAGTCCACCCCCAATTGGGTACGGGCTGGAGGATCGAGTGATCGTCACGGGCCGTTTTGCCAGCACTGTGACCCGCGATGCGTTGGAGAGTGATCTTGCGGCGCTGGCTGGAGACCGGCCTGTGCGGATCGAAGGTGAGGTGCTGAACGAGAGCCTGTGCCAGATTGACGCTGTACTGCCTCGTGCGGCGCCGGGTGGCTATGATATCCGCCTTGGGTTTGGTGACCGTCCCGGCGAAAATCTGTCTGGTCGATATGTGGTGGGGGACAATCCCACCATTGACGTGCACTTGCCCGAAGGAGAGACGGAAGGGTATCTTTGGGTGTCTGTTGTGGATGTGCAGGGTGTGGTGTTCCATCTATTGCCCAACCGGACCCGTCCGGAAAACTCGCTGGCGGCACTGCGCTCCGAGGTTGATGCCGATGGCTACTTGCGCGTGGCATATGGCTTGGATGAAGCGGATGGTCGGCTTGCCTTTAACGTCGACGGGTCTGTTCTTGGAAAGTCCAAGGTTCTGGCGTTGCATTCGGATGGACAGTTGTTCAACGAATTGCGCCCCACCACCGAAAGCGCAGACAGCTATGCAGATGCTTTGATTGCCGCGCGCAACGAAGGTGGCCTAGTCGTTGACAGCCTGGATTCAGCAATCCTGACGACCGAACGTTAGCGCGTTCTGCTCTGGGTCAGAGCACGTCGATCACGATAATCGAAATGTTGTCTGCACCGCCGCCGTCAAGCGCGATCTGTTGCAACGCGTCTGCCACGGTTTCGATTGGTTCGCGCTTGAGCACCCTTTCGAGCATGTCGAAGGTCGCATATTTGGTCAGGCCGTCCGAGCACAGCAGAAAACGGTCACCGGGAAGTATCTCGCCGCGGATCTTGTCCAGTTCCAAGGCGTCGCCAACACCGACAGCGCGGGTGACTGCGTTGGCTTGTGGATGTTCTTCGGCTTCATCCCAGCTTATTTGACCAGCAAGGACCAATGCAGCGACCATGGAATGATCAGTGGTGAGCATATCAATGGATCCGCCCTGCAACCGGTAGAGCCGACTGTCGCCAGCCCAAAAGGCGGCAAAGTGATGGTCCGCTATCATCAGCGTCACGACCGTTGCGCCGATGGTTGAATTACGGCTGTCGGCCTCGTGCCGGATCACGTCATGTGCCTGCACGATAGACTCGCGTAGCGTTTTCATCCGATCAGCCGGGTCAAGGCCAGGGTCGATCATAGCGATCCTGTCGACCACGGTTTGCGACGCGAAGTCGCCCGCCTGGTGTCCACCCATTCCGTCGGAGACAACCCAGATTTGTTGATCGGGAAGCGTCAGAATACTGTCCTCGTTAATATGGCGGCGGTGTCCGACATGAGTTGTGGCCGAAAAGCGGATATGTGTCATGCAGTCTCGGTCACTTGTGCCTGCGCCCAAATCGGTGCGGAAAGATCGAACAGCCCCTGTATCTCTGCACCTCGTGGAAGGTCGCGCGTGAGTAGAAGACGATGGTTGCCCTCCATCATGGCAGACCAGAGCGCCGAGGTGCCGTGGCTGGCGGCCAGGCTGTCAGCGGCAAGGACTTGGACAGGCGGCAACACGCCTACATAGGTGTCGTGGGACAGATAGGCGTGAGTGGGGTTGATGAAGGACACAGTGTTGAGCGCACCCATCAAGGCGTCGCGGTCAAATTCGTCATCAAGCGCAGACAATGCGATATCTTCAAGCCGTTCAAACACGGTCCGGTTGGCAAAGTGATTGAGTGCGGGTGAGATGTCGGCATGTGGTGTCGCGATGGTCAGCGGATATTGCCGCCCTACACGGTCTACGGATGCCATCAGAATGCCGGATATTGCTTGGTCCCCGGCCAGACCCGCGGGCAAGGTAAAGCGCCAGATCGGTGCCGAGAGATAGGCATCGTTCCAGCCGCTGCCCAACTGCGCGCGCCCTGCAAGCAAGCCTTCCTGCAACCAGGTGTCCCAGGTCTGCACAAAACCGGCGGGCAAGTTCAGCTTTAGAAAATCACCCATGCCGGGGATTTTGCCGAACGCTCCGAAACCGGCGGTCATCAGAATGAACTGGGGCAGCTGAACTTGCTCAGCGCCGGAAGGGCAAAGGGGTTCAGCACCGAGCCCGATTGCAATTGGAAAATCGCAATACGACCGCCGACCTTGAAGATAACGCGGGTACGGTCGGACACATTCGTGCGTCGGATTTCCGCGGCTGCCAGCAGGCGGAACCAGGCCCAGGGTCCATCACGGGTGATTGCGTTTGACGTATTATTGACCACGGGCTGCAGGATGATCCGGGCGGAGCCGACTGAGCCGGGCCACGTGATCGCTGACGGTCTTGGAGCGGCGGTATGGGCAAATACTACTTCTTGACCGTCGACATCTAGTGTCACCTCATTCGCCTTTGGGTCCAGTGCCTCTGGCGTGATCTGGAACCGGACGGCGACCTGATCGCCACCCGCAAAAAATGCGTCCCGTATTTCCGCGGCGTATTGCAATTGTTGCAAAACGGCCTGGCTGATCCCGAGATCAGTGTCGTTGACGCGTTTCCACGCCCAAGGACGCGCGCGCGTGTCCACATAGTCGCGCAGATTTTCGTTGAAGAAACCATCGATCAGCCCGTTGGGGGCGAACAATCGGGAAAAGTCTTGCATTGCAACGTCTGCCCGTGCACCGCGTTCGAACGGGTATCTATTGGATAGTGCCTGTTCGCAGAACGGCAGCACCTGCGATTGCCACTTGGCGTTGATGCCCGCGCGCGTGCCGTCGGCGGTGATCCCCGATGACCCCTGCACGATCTGCGTGGCCCACCGCTGGATCGGCCCATCGAGACGATTGGCCATCTCTTGGAACCGCACGATTGCTGCGGCATCACCACCGCCAGCCCCGACACCGCCGGCAAAGGACAGCTTGTTCAACTCTTGATAAACTTCGGTCAGTCTGTTCATCAGTTCGGCCAATTGGGATGGTTGGCCGTCAAGCTGTTCGACCAGCGTATGCAACCAGCTGAACCGGTCTTCTACATACTCACCGGGTTGTTGCGGCGGTGGTCCCTGGTCATTGTTTACCCCGCTGCGCAGCGCTTCGATGAACAATTGACTGCGGCTGCTGAGGGTTGATTGCAACTCCAGTTGGCCAATCTGGGCCGCCCCTTCGGCGAGACCTTCGGAGGTGAGATCACCGCGCTCTTCGGTCAGTTTCGTTTCCTGGGCAATCGCTTCGAGGATATTCTTGATTGGTGAAGTAGGACCGGACAGCACGTTGGTGACTTCGACCGCGTGGCTAAGGCTTTCCATCGGGATGATGTCAATGTCACCCAACATCTGGTCGTAGCGCGCGATATAGTCGTTGTAATAAAGGTCTAGAACGTCCCGGCTCATGGCGATGAGGGCGGTTTCACTTTGTTCGGTTTCGCCCCGCGGACCAAGCACCCAGCTTTCGCTTTGGATGCGTGCTGCGACACCAAGCGCTTCGTCCAGAAAGATGTTGTTGAAGCCGTCATAGGTGAAAATACCTTCGATCCCCTCGTTCAGCGCACGACCAGAGGAGCGCACGATCACGCGGCTGATTGCGGGGCCGCCGATATCTGTCAGGCGCCATTCAGGCAGGGCCGTGGCACGGGGCGATTTGATGATCCCGTTATAGACGCGCTGCGCGAGAGGCATCGCGCTGAGAAGCCCCTGTATCTGGTCGACCAGCGGTCCGTTCAGGCTGATGGTGTCCATCGGATTGTCGAGTAGAGCGGCCAGGTGCCCTTCGAGATCGGCGCGCAATGCGTCGCGTGCGGCCCCTTGATAGGCAACGGACCAGTCCAGTGCCATCCACTCTTCGACAAGCTGCTGGTTCATGGGTCCTTGTTGGCCCAGCATCAGGTAGATTTTGAGGCTCTCGTAAAGGAAGACGGGGTTGTTCATGTTGGCCTGCATTTGGTCTTCGAGACGCAGAAGCAGACGAGGCAGGAAGTGTTCGTTGAGAGCGGCGCGGTAAGACTGTGCCGCTTGGTTTCCGATCACCTTGCCCTGATAGAGACCATAGGTCAGCGTCCGGTCAAGTGCGGCATTGGTGACGGTTGGATTGCCGGGCATGTCGCGCAGAATGTTCAGCGCGGGAATGACGCCAGGCAGGTCGGAATCCTGGATCGGGCTGCCTGGGATCTGAGCGGCGGCCACACGGTAGGCTTCGACCGATTCAGCCGTTTCAGCAAGGAGTGCCGCATTGCCCAAGTACGATCGTACCCAAAGCGCCGAAAGACCAATACCGCCCACAAGAGCGGCGGCAATGGCTGCGCGTTTTGTCCAGCGATAGCGCCGCTCGACCTTGTCGTCAGCCGAGACCAACCCGGCTTCGGGAAAAATCACACCCTCGAACAGACGGGTGAGGAAGAACGACCGTCCTGTCCCCTGCCCCGTGCCAATGGCCTGCCGTCCAATCCCGAAAGTGCGCGCCATACCCATCATCAGGCGGTCAATTGGCGTGCCTTCCTGCGTCCCTGAAGTGAAATAAACGCCGCGCAGAAGATGGCGACGTTCAAACCGATTGTCCTGAAATACTTCGTCAAGAAAGCCACGCGCGGTCGACCGGACCGACGCGACCTGGCTGGGAAAAGAGGAAATCAGTGCGCGACGCTGATGATCCGTTTCCTGCTGCATCCGCTCAAGGGATTGCGCGTTGATCTGCCCAAGCAACAGGCCGAACTCTTCATCGAAAGCCGCGACAGGCGAAACATCAGCCTTGGTCTTTTTGGGCAAGGGCAGGGTAAAGCCCCAGACCTGTTCGCGGTCTTCCTTGCCAAGGTTGTCGTAGAATTCTGCGAAGCCCGCGATCAGATCAGATTTGGTGAACAAGACGTAGACCGGAAAGCGCACGCCAAGCTTCTCTCGCAGCTCGTGCAGGCGCCGCCGGATTGCGGCGGCGTGGGATTTCTGCGTTGCCTCGTCCTGTAGGCTGAGGTCTGAAAGGGAAATAGCAACGACCGCACCGTTGATGGGCTGCCGCTTGCGGTGCTTTTTGAGCAGATTGAGAAACCCCAACCAGCCCGCGTTGTCTTCGTTTTCGACACTGTCTTGTGTCGTGTAGCGCCCTGCGGTGTCGATCAGGACGGCGTTGTTGGTAAACCACCAGTCGCAATTGCGGGTGCCGCCCACCCCGCCTATCGCGGTCTTGCCCATCGTGTCCGCCAATGGAAATTGTAGACCAGAATTCACGATTGCTGTGGTTTTGCCCGCGCCAGGCGGTCCGATCATCACATACCAGGGCAGTTCATAAAGCGAACGCCGTCCCAGCTTGGATTTGCGCAGCGCCGCCATCGCTTCCTTTAGCTTGCCTTTCAGTTCCCCAAGCTCGGCCTTGACCAGTTCGTCGTCTTCATCTGTGTCCGTGTCTACGGATTCGATGATATCCTCTTCCATGTCTTTGGCTTGTTTTGACCGGCGCAGCACGATCAGCAGGAGCGTGGTGAGTGCCAGTAGCAGAATTACTCCGATGGTGATCAGCCGCGCGATGACACTGTCCCAGGGGTGGCTCTCTCCAAACCCGATCAGCGGACCGAGAAACCACACAGCGATGGAAAACCCGACCGCGACCAAAAGGGTGATGGTGATACCAGAGCCAAGGAATCTGAGAATGGTACGGACAATCATGTGGCGTCTTCTCTTACCAGAACGACCTCGATACGCCGATTTTTGGCGCGGCCTTCGCGGGTGCTATTGTCTGCAATGGGCTGCTTTTCGGCGCGGCCCTCCGCTTTGAGCCGCGTCTCGTCGGTCACTTGTCCTGCTAATTTGCGCATGACACTTTCGGCTCGCGCAAGACTGAGGTGCATGTTTGACGGAAAGCGCGAAGAGCGAATCGGGACATTGTCGGAATGGCCCACAATAATGATTGGACCGCGCGCATCGTTCAGTGCGGCGGCCACCTTAGTTAATGGGGTTTCAAAGCTGGGTTCCAGCCGATCCGATCCCGAGCCAAACATGCCGGAGCCCGCAAGCCGCACGGTAATGGTTGACTGGTCCTGAAACACTTCGACGATCCCTTGGTCGATCTCTTCTTCGAGAAACCCTTTGACCCGTTCGATCTGTTCATTGGGTGGCGGCGGTGGAGGTGGTGGAGGGGGCGCGCGTCGGAAGAGCTCAGCCACCTGACCTGTATCAAGTACGGACATCTGGCCCAGCACCCGGTCGGTGGAGCGGTTGAGTGTCCAACTGAGTGACATGAACGTAGCGGTCAGACACAGGGCCACAACAGCAGAGGTGATCCAAACCGGCTTCCAGATCGACAGCACCTTGTGCGGCTGCTCGACACCTTCCCAGTGCGGTGACAGATCCCTTTCGACCGCGCCGCGCTGCCCACGAATGATCCGGGACAGCCCGGCACGGATTTGCAGATGCTTGTCGGTGCCACTCTGTTCAACGCGCAAGCGTCCTTCGAACCCGAGGGACAAACAAATGTAGAGGAATTCAAGAAGGTCGATATTCTTGCCTGGTTCTTTTTCCAGACGCGCCAGCAGATCGTAGAACCGATCGCCCCCCACTGTCTCTTTGTGGAAGGTGCCAACCATGGATTGTTGCGCCCACACAGATTGTCCGCCCCAGGGCGTGTTCAGCACAACGTCGTCCAACGTGGCGCAGATGGCATAGCGGGCGATCTTGACCTCTTGCGCATCGACCCCTCCCTGCAACGCACGGTTTTCAAAAGCGCGTACTTCGGACACCACGGACCGGCGCAGCTTTTCGGGGTCCATGTGCTGGGCGCGATTTCGAATGCGGGACACCAGTGAAAACAACGTCGCAGCGGCGGCGTTGATCTTGTTCATTCCCGTCATGCCTTGTTCGACTGGGGGCTCGGATGTGCCGGCCTGACCCGCTCGTGCACCTGATTGCGGGATGCCTACCGCTGCACTCTGATCCATGGGCGGGGGCGTTTCAGGCTGCGCTTGCGGTTGTGATGGCGGCGCAGCGTTCAGGGATCGGCGGCCCCCCGGATTGGGTTTTATAACCGTGCGGTCGGCGTCGTCGGGTTCTGCGAATGGGTCTTCGTCTGCCATGGCTTGGCCTTCTCCCCTTCGTTGCGCGCTCAGCCTTGACGGATCGCCCAGAGCTCCATTTTTAATCCCGGAAACTCGCCCGAGACATGCACTGCGATGCCGCCCGATGTCGACATCTTACCCCAATGCGGGCTGTCGCCGTCCAGTTCAAAGTAGACGACGCCCGCGTGATACGGGATTTGCCGCGGGGCGACGGGTAAGGGCCGCAGTGGAATACCTGGAAGTGCCGAGTTGACCAATTGCCGGATTTCTTCGACCGGTCCGATTTTTGTCTGGTTCTGAAAATGCCGTCGCACGTTTTCGGCCGGAACGTCCGCCTGCACAGCCAAGACGAAACCAGCGGTGGACAAAAGTTTGCGGTCCGCGATGACACCGACGGAGATGCCGTATTTGCGGGGATCAAGCGGAATAGAAATCGCCGTTTGTTCCAACACAGACGACAGGTATTGTCGCAGCGCTTTGATCACCGGATTAAATGTCGCGGTCAGATTGTCATGAGAATAGGCAGGAAATTCCGGCGCCGCCTTGTCCACAGCCATAAATGTGGCGAGTTCGCCAGCCAGCCCAACACAAAGCCGGTAGAACGATTCCGGATGTAGGTTTTCAATCCGTGCAACGTGCTGCATCACCGGTTGCGCCCGGTTTACGCACATCAAAAGCAGGAAATCCGAGATTTCAGCAACGCCTTTGGTGTTCCCGCCTTCAGAGAGCCGCCCAGCAAGCGCCGCCTTACGATGACCGAGAAGCCCGTCGAGTTCGCGCACAAAATCGCCCAAAGCGCCCGCGGCTCGGCAATCAATGCAAGATGGCACAAAGGCCTTGTCGAGAACGATCTCGCGATCCGATTTAACCTCGATGATCTTGGCGATTGGAATGCAGAGCCGGTCCGACAGATCGTCGACCTCAAGCGCGAATTGAAGGCGCAGCTTGCCCACACCCATCGTGACGGCCTTTTTGCCGGTCGACGTCACATCCGAAATTTCCAGTTCGGCGGGCCGCAGGCGGGCAGCGGACAATTCCGCCCCTGTCATGTCGACCTCGATTGCGCCCTGGCGTCGTTGCGGCACTGTCAGATAGACGACGCAATCCTTGATCGTGTCGGGCACCTCAAGCGCGGGGGGATGATCCTCTGCTGAAGGGACGCGAAAAACCGTTCCATCCTGGGTCAGCCCGGAGCAGGATTTGATCGCGAATTGTCCGACCTTGAGCACTTCCTCATCGATCTCAAGCGTATTCACGCCCCAGGCATAGGGTGAGATACGGCGCGCAAGCCCGCCAACCAGTGCCTCGGTGTACCGGTCGGCCTGCTGGAAGTGGTGGGGCTGTAGAAAAAGCCCCTCGGTCCAAAGTACTTTGCTGTCCCAGGACATTAGACTGTCGCTTTCTTGGTATGGGTCATTTCAGTTTATTCAACTGCTCTTGGTAGGCGCGAGCGAATTCTTTTGCGAACAGCTCGTGAAAGTCGTTTGCGGCTTGGTCCGAGATGTCGGCATACATGGACTCGTATATTTCCCAGTAGCGGGCTTTTTTGCTTTTCAGAAGGCCGCTGAGCCCCCCACCCGAGGAGATTTTTTCTTCGAGCACCGCGGGGTCTAGTCGGGCGAGGACGCCTTTGAGAGCCGCCTCCATGCCTGTGATCATAGCCACCTCATGGGCTTTGATATCTGTCAGCGCTTGCGATGCAGCGTCGGTGGCATCAAGGTAGCCTTTGGCCTTGGGCTTGATCATCGCTTCAATCGCTTGCTCCGCGCTGATGGAGAATTTCAGAGGGTTGTTGCCACCCGCTTGGATCATCGTCTGTTCGATCCGAAACTCGGATTTGATCGAGGTGCGCGTCATCAGGATTTCGCGCATGCCTTCGATCATAATCCGCAACACATGGCCCATACGCGATAGCGTCGGTGTTAGATCCTGGTCAGATACGTGGACATCGTCAGCGCCAAGCGACTTCAGGAAGGCGCGCGCGGCGGTGTCTGTGCTGGTGGCGCTACTCGCGGCTGGCGCTTGCGCAGGCACGGATTTTGGCTCCGGCGCGGGGGGTGGTGCCGGTTGCTCTGACATGGAAGTCTTTTCAAGTCCGGCGTCGCCAAAATCGTCTGGGATAAAGGTCGGGCTGCCACTGCCACCAGATGCTGGCATAGCAAATGGATCGTCAGGCGAGCTTGCGGGATCAGGCGAGGTTGGTGCCAGCACATCGTCCCAATCATCGGGAATGGCGTTGCCCGGCGCCGTGGTCTGCGGCGTAGACATGAAGTCGGATGCGGCGGGATTGTGCATTCCTGCGCTGGCCCCCTGCCCTTCGTCTGGGTCGGGCGCCGGAGGCATGATATCATCGTCTATGCTCAGCGGCGGTAGCAATCCGTCATCGCCGGGATCGTCACGGTCAACGCTGCCCGGGCCGACCGGTTCTTCACGCCCGCCCAACAGATCATCGAGAAAGTCACCGCCATCGCCTGGCGCGTCGAGCAGGTCGGCGGTACTGGGCGCAGCGTTGGCAATGCCATGTGACACAGGGTCATCGGCCATCGGATCGGCAATTTGGTCACGCTGGTCCGCCGACGTTATCTCAACCAGAACTTCATAAGGACCGATTGATAGGATATCACCGTTGTTCAATGGCGTTGGTGTCGCGCCCAACGGCAGCTTGCCGTAGTTCAGAAACGTGCCATTGGTCGAGATATCCAGAACGATGACATTGCCATTGTGATCCTCGATCGCACAATGACGCTTGGACAGCACACGGTCTGGATCGGGCAGGACGAGGTCGTTGTCGTCGCCGCGCCCAATGGTCAGGCTGGCCCCACGCATGGCGATAGGGTCACCGTTGCCGGGGATGCTTCCCGTCGACTGGAATTTAAGAACGACCGGCATCGGGTTTGGTTAGCCTCCTGTCAATACGGTTGGCATACCCGAGACGATGGCGCCACCCAGCGAACACAGATCGCCGATCCGGGCGGCGGGCATTTTTTGGATCAGCACAGTCATTGACCCCTTGGCAATAGGATGAGGTGGGAAGTTTGCAACCGGTGGCGCGATCATTCCGGTGCACAAATCGGTAACACGCGCTGCTGGCATATTGCCGACCAGCACAGTCACAGCGCACGGGGGCATGATCGGCATTGGTACACCCATTGTGCAAGGGCCTGTGTGCATGTCCGCGACACGCGCTTGGGGTGGTCCGGGCATCAGGCGTCCTCCTGCTCATCATCTTCATCGTCAGTTACGGGTTCAGGCGCGGGTGCGGGTGTGATCGGATCGATCTTGCCGTTGCCACCTCGGGCAATATCGACGGCGCGATCGATCAGCAATTGCAGATGCTCCAAAGGGTCGGCAACCACACCCAGGGTCGTCATGTTCATCGCGAATACACAGCTGGCAACCGCACCCGGCGGTGCGTCGATCTCTGCAAGTTCGCCAGGGCCCAGACTCCCAGGCGCATATAGCGCTGCCGTCGCTGCTAGCGTCGTGTCGTCGTCAGCGTCCGCAATTTCCAGCAGGCTTGCCAGTTTCTCCCGGTTGGCATCATTGGGTTCAAAGACCCAAGCCTCGGTGGCTTTCAAACAAGGCGTGGGTGCATCACCAGCAATATCCCGCGCCGCGACACAGGCCCACCAAACAGCCTCCCGCTCTGGCAGCGCGGCCGCCAGCAATCGCAGTAGACAGACCCAAGCGTTCTTGTCTTCGAGTTCGGCAAGCACCGCTTCCACGTTTGCACTCGCGGGAAGGCTCAAAGGCGTTTCAAGTTTCGTGGCCTTGGCAGCGAGGATGCGCGCCGCAGGCTGCGCCGGGACCTTTTTCATATCTGCAAATCGTTCTGACATCGGCGGCACCTTAGTTGATCATGGTCAGCCCGCCCTTGAGGATTAGCATCGCGTCCCCCTTGACAGTTGACATCGGTGCTTTTGCCTCAATCATGGCAGTGCCTTGGATCTTGATCATAAGACCCTTGATCGTGACACCAGTCTGATCGATTGTGATCGAGTTGGCCCCCACTTTCATCTCGATCTTCTGCATCGCTTTCTCGGTGATAGAGCCAAGGTTCGTCGACAGGGCATAGTTGCCCATTTTGATGGTTTCTTTCTGACTACCCATACTCACCTCGCGGGTGAGATTGCCCATTTTGATTGTCTGCTTGTAGTCGCCTTGCGTGACGGTCTGAGTGTAGTTGGCAGTAACAGTCTGGGTCGACTTGCCCTCAATGGTCTCGGTGTGGTCCTTCTTGACCTTGATGGTCTGCGTGCCGTCCTTGACGGTAAAACTATGGTTGCCGGTGTTCAGAGTCTCCGTCTTGTGCCGGTGGATCGTCTGGGTCAGATCGCCATTGTCCTGATGCTCAAGCCCGACGGTGATGGTGGCGTCGTTTTTGATTGTCTGGAAATAGTCGCGCTCTGACTGAAAGCGGACAAACTCTTCGGCCATCTTGTCTTCGAAAACCAACTCGTTGAAGGTGTTCGCACTGCCCTGTTTCGAGGATCGCGTGACGATACCGGACTGCGTTTTGTTGGCTGGCAGCGCAAAGGGCGGCTTATTTTCTCCATTGTATATCATCCCAGTGCAGATCGGTTTGTCGGGGTCGCCTTCTTCAAACTGGATGACCACTTCATTGCCAATCCGCGGGACCGAGATCATACCCCAGTTCTTACCTGTCCAGGGCATCACGCAGCGCACCCAGCAAGTCGTATTCTCGTCTTGTTTGCCGTCTCGATCCCAGTGGAACTGAACCTTAATGCGGCCGTGCTCGTCGGTGTAGATATCTTCCCCCGGAGGACCGGTGACCACGGCGGTTTGCAAACCTGGAACCTGTGGCCAAGGCGTTGTGAACGGCGCGCGAAACGGTTCTTTTTTGGCAATCACATCAAAGTTACAACGATAGGTGTCCTTGTTGTCCTCGTCGACCTGCACCCGGCTGTCGAACAGGGGCTTCGAGGTTTCCTCATCCTCGTAATCTGTTTCGATCTGGAGCATATGCGTGGCCTTGACGACAAGATATTCGGCATTTTCCGAACTGCGCTCATGACCCGCCATGGTGAAGGTGCGACCCACCTCCATCGCACGCACATTGCAAACGCCGCGTTGTAGCTTGTGTTTGACAGCTTCTGCTTCCATCCGCACTCGGGCAAAGGCGTCAGTATTGGACGGCGGCCGCACATGCCCGGGATAGATGTACTTTTCATAGTTCTTGCGGTTGTGCTTGCCCTTCGGGATCGCTTTAACCTTTTTCTGGTCCGCCCTTGGTTTCAAGAAGTCATAGTCGTTCAGAGTGACCTTCCCGGTCTGAACAGCTGTACTGCCCACCCAGTCAAAGATGTGGTCGTCAGCACGGCGATAGCTTTCTTCCTTGAAGAAGAACTGAATGGGTTGCGGGGCATCGACAGCGACGTGCGCGCTTATACTGTCAGCCAGCACGATCTTCTGGCCCTGAGCGGAATACTCGAAGAAATAGTAGATGCCCTCTTCCTCCATCAGTCGGCTGATAAAGGCGAAATCGGTTTCGGCATATTGTACACAATAGTCACGTTTGACGTAGCTACCGGTCAGCTTGTTCTGGATGTCCGATGAAAATCCGTAGTCGCCCAGAATATCAGTGATGATGTCTACCACCGACTTATCCTGATAGATCCGATTGTTTTCCGACCGTGTCAGAAACCAAAGCCACGGACGCAATTCAGCAACGAAATGAGCCTGGCCTTGATACAGCCCTACATATTCTGCGCTTACACAAAAGCCCGAGAAGTGCCGTTTTTTGTCGTCTTTGATGTCGATTGCGATACCGGTATTGCGGCCCAAAACATCCTGCAGGTCGATTTCGTAGTTGGACGACAGGAATTCGACAGTGATCTCGGTCAGCGTGCTCAAGCCCTCGACCACCCGCGCGTTCTTGATCTGCATTTCGTGCGCGGCCAGCGGACCCTTCATCGTGATCTGCCGGTTCTTGAACTCGAGTTCGGCGGCCATCTCGTTACTCCATTGCTGCGTGTCGTGTTACGCGTCAGTTTCGATCAGACAGTCGGTGTCACGCATTCGCGCCACGATCTCTGGGTGAATGCCCCAGTATTGAGACAGGGTGAAGCTATCACCCAAAATCCGTTTCGCATCAAAAACATCATCAAAATATACGCAAAGAACAGGCTTGGGGTATTCGCCGTCTGACAGCAGCATCTGGTCGATATATTGCTCGCCCTTGTACAGAAAGAAATTCTTCCGATCGAGCGACACCAGAATGATGTCGGGTTCGCCGTCACCGTCCGGACCGTCCGGTGGGCCGTTTCCCATCATGTTCATCTATAAGCCCTCCAGCAAGGCAGCAAGGTCGGCATCCATAGCATCCGCGTCCGTATCTTCGCGACTGCCTAAGTCGTCTTCGAAGCCAGCCAGCAGATCATCAAGACTTTCGCCGTTATCTTCTCCGATTTCGACATCGAGCGCGATAGTGGCACCCACATTTCCTTCTGATTGCGATCTGGGTGCGGGCACCTCGGAGGACCACGGCCCAGCGATTTCATCTCCGCCCAGTGAACGGAACGAGCCAAGGCGCACCTCGTTCCGGCCTTTCATCCAGACCACCGGCATATAGCCTCGCGCAAGCGTCGACTGCGTTGGAGCGCTCGTCAGGTTCCGTTCGGTACTTGGCAGCGCCACCTGATCACCGTGGCGATCAGTAACATAGTGAAATGGCAAATCCCCCAGGGACATCAAACTACCCAGGCCCATTGCCTTACCATCCTTTTTGTAAGTTGCCGCAAGCAGCACCGCGACCAAGACAACCGGATTGGCCCACAAAAGTGACCTCAAACCATCCCGCGGTGTAAATTCCTCAAACGCGAAGGGCGAGATCGGATCAGACTTCGCGCCATATGGTTGCCGCAGCAGAAACCTTGGCGACGCCAGCCCGATATATGCCGCTTCAGGCAGGGTGCGCAATGTGTCCCAAGTCTTGGCCACCAGCGGATGGCGATCCTCAACGGCAGTGTCCAGATATGTGGGTGCCATCGCCGCAAAGAAAGGTGCATCGATATGGGCTGCGACCTGCCCGATCCGTGCCAGCAATTCCGCATGTGGAGGTGTCTCTTCGAAAGTGTAGAGCCCAAACAGCGCTGAAAATCCGCCCGCACCCTCTTCGGGATCAAGCACCTCCGTCAACAGACGGAAGATACCGCTCTCCGCCAAATCTTCCTGCGCGGCAAGATCTGCCGCCAGTTCCTCGGCTGAGACATCGTAAAGCACGATCTGCAAACTGCTATCTGTTTCAAGCCGACGCGCCAGCAGGTCGAGCGACCGCCACTGAGCTTCAATCGCCTGGAAATCAGGGTGGTGCAGGACAAGCCGCATAGCCCCACTCAGCGCCGCATCAACCGCCGTCTTCATCACGTCGACCCCCGCATCGGGGGCCTTGACGATATGTGGGCCGACAATCTTTGCGATCATCTCGTCTACCGGGCTGGTTGTACCGTGTGCGCCTTCAGTGTCGCCGATCAGTGCCTGAAAATCGCTGAGTTTCAAATGCGCGGGGACGGAGGTGCTGCCAGAATGTTTGGGAAGCTGCACCGGTGTACCGTAGGCCTCTGACCACGCCTTGAGCCTTTCGATTGTGCTGTTGGCTATTGAGCCAACCTCAAGCTGCTGACGCAACCCTGCCAGCGCTTCGAATATTTCCACGTTGTCATAAAGTTCATCGGGGTGCAGATCGTCCAGCCCGCCGAGTTTTACGTTGATGCTGTCCCCATCCCGACCGATAGGCAGGCGCAAAGTGGTTGCAAACCCTTCGATCACTTCTTCGACCGTATCCACATCCAATTCGATCGGCTTTCTGCTTGCCAGCGCATCGCCCGTCTCCAACACGCCGCGTACCGAGCGCCCGGTGAAGTCCCCAAAAAGTGCCATTCGGAACGTGGGGCGATGCAGGTTGGCGCGTTCTGGCCTCAAAGCCGAAAGCGTGCCGAAGGGTGATTGTGTCGGCGGTGCGTCCGCCCCAGGAGTGCTGTCGCCCAAAGCCTTGGCTGGCTCAACCGCCAGATCAGATAGCAAGGCATCAAGGTCGTCGGTCTCTTCTGTTGCCGTCGCTGGTTCATCTTCGGCCAAGTCAGACAACAGCGCATCAAGATCGTCTGTTGCTGCGTCTTGCTGAACCTCGACCACAGAGACATCAGTGTCCACGCCAAGATCGGAAAGCAGATCGTCTAAACCATCCGCTTTGGCAGGCGTCTGTTCCGTCTCATCCGTTGTCAATGCCTCAGTTTCGTCGCCACCAAGATCGCTCAAAAGGGCATCCAGATCAGTCTCTCCGCTCGCGACTTCCGCTGAGTGCGCCTCGACCCCACCCAAATCGCCAAGAATTCCATTTAAATCCTCTTCGGGTGTTTTTTCCGTATCCGAGGGCACGGACAAATCAGACAAGAGCGAGTCCAGGTCCTGGCTTGGTTGAACTGCGTCGAGGCCCGGTTCGGGCATAGCCACCAACACATCAGCCACGTCATCGCCAGCCGCACCTTCTTCTGCTAGCTTATCTCCGCTGGAAAAAATGTCTTCGGCACTTGCCTGCTCCTGTTCTTCTTCGGCCGGACTCTCGACCCCCGCAAGTATGTCATCAATATCGTCCCCGGGCGTGTCCGGTACTGATACGCTGGTGTCGATTGAATTCAGCGCATCAGACATTGCCTCAGCTTCGACATCGTCAGCATCGGTGACGCCAAGGTCACCAAGGATGTCGTCTAAGTCTTGCGCGTCGGCCCCGGGTTCAGGAGCGACGTCAAGCGCGTTCAGAATATCGTCCAAGTTCTCAGTCGCGTCGACAACCGGGACAACAGGCTCAAGACCCGCCAGTATATCATCGGTGTCGTCAGGCGCGTTCGGGACCACATCCGCGCGTGTGATACCGGAGAGAGCGTCAGAGACCGGATCATCCTCAGGCGCAGGCTCTGCCATCCGTTCGAGTGACGCCAATACGTCCGCTGCCTCGTCCACATCCCCCGGCACATCTACGGCCGCGTCCGCGAGACCCGACAAAACATCGCCCGTCGCAGTACTCGTTTCGGCCTCTGGCGCAGGTTCGAGCCCGCTCAACACGTCGTCTATCGTTGTATCTGGTGGCGCAGTTTCGGACGCAGCCGTTGCAAGATCGCTCAATACAGTATGTGACGCATCCGGGTCCGGCTCAATGTCGGGTGCGATCTCAATCGCGGACAAAACGTCGTCCACACTGGTGTCGGATGGTTCGTCCTGCGGTGCCCTTGCCGCAAGCGCCGCCAGCGTGTTTTCGCTCTCATCTAACTGCTCAGCTGTCTCAGGTAACGCCGCACGCAGGCTCTCCAACGCGTCTGACACATCCGATTGTGCCTCACCCGGTTGTGCTAAAGCCCTCAACAGCGCCGGCTGGGACAGCAGCGTCTCGATCAGCGTCTCGGCCCCAGCCTTGCCATCCATATAGGTCATCAGCTCGCTTAACTGCCGTCGTGCCTCAAGGAGCGGCGCAAGGGTTTCAACCTTGGAAGCAATGGCCTCAGGGCTGAAATCGTCCATTCGTGCAAAGGTCAGGTCAACCGACAAGTTGCCCTCGCCCGTCAGCGTATTCGGCACATAAAACTGTGCCTTCGGCGCTATCGACCGCATCCGATCATCAAAGTTATCGGCGTCGATCTCAAGAAAAGCGCGCTGATCGACTGTGGGTTTTTCGGCCTTGCCAGACAGGTCCGACATCACACCCATGACAAAGGGCAACTGCACTTTCTTCTCTGCACCGTACAGTTCAACATCGTATTCGATCTGCACCCGCGGCGCGCGATTACGCGCAATGAATTTCTGCGATCCGGTCATCCGTTGCCTCCTCGGGCCTCTCGCAATTCGTCTCGCAAGGCCCGAAGCTCTGTCTGGAGCGCCAGCACGTGAGCGTCTACCTGATCCGTTTCTTCCCGCACCAGCGCACGAAGCTTCTCGAACTCGGCTTCCGTATCAGCTTCCACAGCAGCCTGCATGGTGTTCACCAACAGGCCAATGAACAGATTGAGCACTGAAAAAGCAGTGATCACGATAAAAGGAACAAAGAACGCCCAGGCATTTGGAAACTCCTCCATCACCGGGCGCACGATGCCCATGGACCAGGACTCAAGCGTCATGATCTGGAACAACGAATAAAGCGACCTGCCCAGCGTGCCGAACCATTCGTCAAAGGCCGCCCCATACATGATCGTCGCCATCACGCCAAAGACGTAGAACACGATCGATATCATAACGATCACCGCGCCCATGCCCGGCAACGCATCCAGCAACGCCTGAACAACTGCGCGCATCTGCGGTATGACCGACAACAGCCGCAGTGCCCGGATCACGCGCAGGCCACGCAAGGCCGACAGGTTAGCTGTCTGCGGCAGAAGGCCAACGCCCACCACAAACATGTCGAAGATGTTCCACGAGTTGCGGAAGAAATTCAGACCATAAGCAAAAAGCTTAAGTGCCAACTCAACCACAAAGATCGCGAGAACAATCTTGTCTATGATCGCGAGGGTTCCACCCATAAACGCCTGAACCCTGTCAGAGGTGGACAGACCCAAGGTGATCGCGTTGAAAATGATGATCGCTAGAATGGCGTTGTGAACCCAAGGTTGCTCAAGAAAGGCCCGCAACTTGCCACGTAGGGTCTCTGTTTGGGGTTCTGCGGTGTGTTCCATACCCTTGTCCATTATCCTGGCCGCGTTCGCGCCGTTCGATTGCGTCGACCTGATCGGCGACCCGCCAAGCTATTGGTTGGCTTGTCGCTCACATGGCCGTGTTAAACGTCTTCATAACAACTGTTGCCGTCCTTTTATTCGAGCCGTTGAACTGTCTGATCCCGATCTGGATTGCGCCGTTATCAGCCCCGGGTGGCGGTCCTAGAGGATTTCAGCCGCGGCCTTAAAGACCTTGATCGCGATGTCGACCGCCTTCTTGACCTTGTCAGCGTGCGCCTTGAGGGTCTTGAGGTCCAGCTTGCCCTTTGTATCCTTCGCCATTTGTACGGCCTGGTCAGCAAATTTACGGCCATTCTGTTCAGTCGTATTGAAGTCAATGATCTGAACGATCATGTCGTTGATCTGCTTTTCCTGCTTTGACGTGACCGGCACACCCTTGTCTTTAAGCTGCAAGAGCTTTTCCAGCTTACCCGCCATGGTCGATGCTTTTTGCCGGGTTGCGGTTAGCTTAACCTTGTAT
>JBCBID010000026.1:0-54412 GCA_038525015.1 Pseudomonadota bacterium
GCCGCAAGGTGTGGCAGGGGACTGTAACTCCCTCGCGGAGACGCACGCCTGGTTCGATTCCAGGGTCGCCCACCACTTACCGCCCTTCAATGAGAATGATCACAAGCACGGGCAGCAACTACACGTGTCGCGCGCGATCACCCGCACGCGTTGCAGCTGAAAACCGTGGTTTAGCCCAGACGGTCAGTGTGCTTATCTTGGCCATCCCTATTCGCCGCCTTATGCCAGCGACGGCAGCCAAAGCACGATGGCGGGGAAGGCGACAAGCAACGCGATGGTGATCGCATCGGCGATGAAGAAGGGTGTGACGCCCTTGAACACGTCCTGCACGCTCAGATCATCGCGCACGCCCGCCACAACAAAACAGTTCAGACCAATGGGTGGCGTGATCAAACAGAATTCCGCCATCTTCACCACTAGTATTCCAAACCAGATTGCGCACATGGGGCCTGACATTCCAAAAGTGCTGTCTTCGGCGCTTACAAATTCGCCCCCGTTTAGCGCCATGACGGCAGGATAGACAACCGGCAATGTCAGCAGCAACATGCCGATTGCATCCATGAACATGCCCAGAACAGCATAGGCCAGCAGGATGCAGATCAGGATCAGCATGGGCGACACGGACAAGGAGGTGATCCAGTCACTGAACGCGCCGGGCAGGTCCGCAAACCCAAGGAAACGGACGTAGATCAGCACGCCCCAGATGATGGTGAAAATCATCACGGTCAGCTTCGCGGTTTCGAGCAGCGCGTCCTTCAATTCGGACCAGCGCATACCGCGATAGAGCGCCATCAGAAAGACGATGAAGGCACCAACGGCCCCGCCCTCGGTCGGGGTGCCCCAGGCATCTCCGAAGGGGTTGTAGACAAAGAAGATGATGATCACGACAACCGCGACGATGGGAAGTGCGGGCGGCAGTGCAACAAGGCGCTCTTTCCACGTAAACCCGCCCACCGGCGGCCCGACCGTCTTGAAGGTCACGGCTATGCTGATGATCAGGACGGCATAGACAAAGGCCGAGAATGCGCCAGGAATGAAGCCTGCGAGGAGAAGTTTGCCCACATCCTGCTCGACGATAATGGCATAGATCACCAGGATGGCAGACGGCGGGATCAGCGAAGCCAGCGTGCCACCGGCAGCCACGACCCCGGCTGCGAACTGCTTATTGTACCCGATCTTGAGCATTTCCGGGATCGCGATCCGGGCAAAGACGGCGGCTGTTGCAACGGATGCGCCAGACACGGCGGCAAAGCCGGCGGTCGAGAACACGGTCGACACCGCCAACCCGCCCGGCACCCAAGCGATCCACTTCTTTGCCGCGTCAAACAGTGCCGTGGTCAGCTTGGCATAATAGGCCAGATACCCAATCAGGATGAAGGTGGGGATCAGGCTCAGCGCGTGAGCCGACACCTTGGAATGGGGCACCTGCCCCGCAACCTTCACGCTGATTTCTACTGCTTTGCCAAGGCGTTCCGGATCATAGTTGAACCCGTTCCAGCGCAACCAGACCAGACCAATAAACCCTGCAAGCCCCGCTGCAAAGGCCACGCGCATGCCCAAAAAGACCAGCACCAGCATTCCGCCCGTGGTCCACAGGCCAATGGTGATCGGATCCATCACTCTGCTCCGTCCAAGGCTTCAGCCTCGGCCCGTGCCTGGGCTGCCACACTTTGGATCAGCGGGACCGCCACCGGTCGCTCTAGGTTCAACCAAAAGGCGCGAGCGTAGCCGACAACTTGCAACACAAGCCGCGCGCAGAGCACTGCAAAGGCGACGGGCACCAGCAGCTTCGATGGCCAGATCGGCAGCGACACATCGATTGAGCTGTCTCGGCTGCACAAGGGCCGCGCACAATCAAAGGACCGGTCGAAATGTGACCATGATCCCCAGACCAGGGCAATCATCAGAACGAGGATCAGCACGACCATCAACAACTCGATCAGCCACAAAAGCCGACCGCGCATGGCCCCCACGATGATGTCCATTCGGATATGGGTGCCACTGCGCTGGACATAAGACACGCCCATTATTGCAATCAGCGGCATCAGCGCTTCGATATAATCGACATAGCCCAGTAACGGCTTTTCAAAGAACTCGCGCGCGGACACCGAATAAGCGGCCAGAAACATCAGCGAAAACGCCGCCAGCCCGCTGAGCAGCGCCATGATCTTTTCGATCGGCAAAAGCGCCCGGTCCAAGCGGCTAAGAAGGCTGGAATCCTCCAGCACTGTTGCTGCACCTGCCATGGCTGCCCCCTATGGTCGTCTTGGGAGAGGTGGGCGCGTTGCCCACCTCGAGGGGCCTCAAAGACCCGAAAACGGGTGCCGGGCGGGCGGGCTGCCCGCCCTTCCGATAGGCTTAGCTTCCGCCTTTGGCGTCAGCCAGCGTCTTCACGACGAGGTCATACAGTTCCTGGCCCGGCAGACCTTGCGCTTCCATGTCAGCAATCCAGGCGTCGCGCGCGGGATCAGCCGCCTTGGCGCGGAACTCCTCAATCACCGCGGTGTCAATTTCGACCTTCTGCACGCCTTTCTCTTCCAGCACGCTGTCCCAACGCTCCAGCAGTTCGGCATAGTTGGCCAAGTAGTGATCGAGAGCTTCGGACACCGAGCTGTCAAGCGCCGCGCGGTGTTCGTCCGACAGCGACTCATAGGCGTCGATGTTCACCACGACAGGGCAGTTTACCGTGCCGGGGTTCAGGTTAGCCGTCCACCAATCCGCTTGGTTGATCGTGCCGAAGGACAGGTGCGCGTGCTGGGCAAAGGCGACAGTGTCCACCACACCCGACTCCATCGCCTGGTAGGCTTCGGTCGCGGTCACAGATGTGGGCACGCCGCCCACGCTTTCAAAGGCCTTGCCCAATCCACCGGTGGCGCGCACACGCATTCCTTCAAAGTCAGACAGCGTCGTCTTGGGCTCGCCAGTGCCCACAAGGTTGTATTGCGGCATGGGTGAGGTCATCAACAGGCGTGCATTCCACTGCGCCATCTCTTCGGCAGCGGCGGGGTGCGCGTAGACCGCACTCGACACTGCGACTTCCTGTTCAAGGTTTTCGACGCCCAGGAACGGCAATTCCAAAACGGTGATCACGCGGTTCTTGTCACGGTGGTAGCCCGCGCAGAACTGCGCCATCTCAAACGCACCGATGGAAATACCGTCGAGGTTTTCACGGTTCTTCGACAAGCCACCATAACTGATGTTCATGGTAAACTCGCCACCCGTTTTCTCACTGACCAATTCTGCCAGCTTTTCAACATGTTCGGTAAATGCACGACGCTTACCCCACACGGACACGTTCCATTCCGTGGCTGCGGCTTCCAGAGCGAATGTGCACGAGACAGCGGCAACAATGCCGCCCACTGCGATCTTGTTCATGATGTTTCTCCCTTGATGCGAGACGTGGTGGCCCGCTTAGTCCGAAGGCTAACGCGACGATGCGGTGATGCCAAGGGGATGTCGCACCTTGCTATGTGGGACACGCTGTTGAGCACGGGCGACGGAAAACAACCGGGGACATGCGCGGGTCAGACGGGTGCTTCGCTGATCCGCTGCTTGAGCGACATTTGCGATGTTCAGCTTGTTTCCTTCCTGATCACTTTCCGTATTATGACCACCGACGTCGGGGTTACTCACGCCTGTATCACGGCCCAGGAATAGGACGGAGCGGGCGCGGTCAAACGGCAGAATCAATACCACCCGGGAGGAACCATGTCCGACACAAAGACCCACGCGCCGCACCCTGACACGGCGGCAAACGCACATGTGGATGCCGCCAGATACAACGAGATGTATGCCGCATCCGTTGCTGATCCGGTTGAGTTCTGGGGGGAACATGGCAAGCGCGTGGATTGGATCACGCCCTATACCCAGGTCAAGGATGTGTCCTATGACTTCGGACACGTGAACATTAATTGGTACGCTGATGGCACGCTGAACGTCTCGAGCAATTGCATTGACCGTCACCTGGCCACCCGCGGCGACCAGACGGCCATCATTTGGGAACCCGACAGCCCGGATGACGACGCCAAACACATCACCTACCGCGAACTGCACACTGAGACGTGCAAGATGGCCAACGTCCTCAAGAGCATGGGTGTGAGCAAAGGTGACAGGGTCGTCATCTATATGCCGATGATCCCCGAAGCAGCCTATTCCATGCTGGCTTGCGCGCGTATAGGGGCTATCCATTCGATCGTGTTCGCGGGCTTCTCGCCGGATGCGCTGGCGGCACGCGTCTCGGGCTGTGACGCCAAGGTGGTGATCACCGCCGATGGCGCGCCGCGCGGGGGGCGTGTGACCAACCTCAAGGACAATGTAAACCAGGCGTTGATCAACGTCATTGACGACACCAAATGCCTGATAGTGCAGCGCACCGGCCAGCAGATCGCATGGCGCGACGGTTTGGACTTTTGGCTGCACGAAGAAGCGGCCAATGTCTCTACCGACTGCCCGCCCGAGGAAATGGGGGCCGAGGACCCGCTCTTCGTCCTCTACACCTCGGGGTCTACAGGTCAGCCCAAGGGCGTCGTCCACACTACGGGCGGCTATCTTGTTTACGCCGCGTTCACCCACGAGATCACCTTCGACTACCACGACGGTGACATCTATTGGTGCACAGCGGATGTGGGCTGGGTCACCGGCCACAGCTACATTGTTTACGGCCCGCTTGCCAACGGTGCCACCACGCTAATGTTCGAAGGGGTGCCCACCTACCCTGACGCGTCGCGCTTTTGGCAGGTTTGCGAAAAACACAAGGTGGCGCAGTTCTACACCGCCCCCACCGCCATCCGCGCGCTTATGGGTCAAGGCGACGACTATGTCACCAAGTGCGACCTGTCTTCGCTCAGGCTGCTGGGCACGGTAGGCGAACCGATCAACCCTGAGGCTTGGAACTGGTACAACGACGTGGTCGGCGGCGGGCGCTGCCCGATCGTGGACACATGGTGGCAAACCGAAACGGGTGGCCACCTGATGACCCCCCTGCCCGGTGCGCACTCGACCAAGCCCGGTGCTGCAATGAAGCCTTTCTTTGGTATCAAACCTCTGGTGCTCGAACCCGCGAGCGGAGAGATCATCGAGGGCAACGGTGTCGAAGGCGTGCTGGTCATCGCCGACAGTTGGCCCGGCCAGATGCGCACCGTTTGGGGCGACCACGCGCGGTTCGAGAAAACTTACTTCTCCGACTACAAGGGGTATTACTTCACCGGCGATGGCTGCCGCAGGGACGAGGATGGGGATTACTGGATCACGGGACGGGTCGATGACGTGATCAACGTCTCTGGCCATCGGATGGGCACGGCAGAGGTCGAAAGCGCTCTCGTAGCGCATTCCAAGGTGGCCGAGGCCGCGGTGGTTGGCTATCCGCACGACATCAAGGGCCAAGGCATCTATTGCTATGTTACACTGATGAACGGCGAGGACCCGACCGAAGACCTGCGGACCGAATTGCGCACCTGGGTTCGGTCCGAGATTGGCCCCATCGCATCACCCGATCTGATCCAATGGGCGCCAGGACTGCCAAAGACCCGCTCGGGTAAGATCATGCGCCGGATCCTTCGCAAGATCGCCGAGGATGATTTTGGCGCATTGGGAGACACCTCGACGCTGGCAGACCCATCGGTGGTTGATGATCTGATCAAAAACCGGATGAACAAGAGCTGACCCGGCATACCCCGCCAATGCACTTGCTAACCGCGCCAAACCTCTGGCGCGGTTTTTGCTTTTTGGGCACAATCCAAGGATGACCTCTATCCACGAAACACATTACAAAGTCGCCCGTACGACCCAACAGCTTTGCGGACTTCTGCACATTGATCCCGCCGCCGTAATGCGCCGCATGCGCTTTCCAACCGATTTTTTGCTGAACGAAGGGCGCGGTGTTTCGGCCACCGATTATTTCGCAGGCTGGAACGCCATTCTTGCCGAGGCGGACCGCGACGACGCCCCCTTATTTCTGGGCCGCGCCTATGCACGGGGGCCGTTCAACCCGGCCTTTTTCGCTTTCACCTGCAGCCCGACCGTTGCGGTGGGCCTTGACCGGTTGTCGCTCTTCAAACCACTCACGGGGCCGTTGTTTCTGGGCCTGAAGCGATTGCCCGACCGATCGATTGAGATCATCAAAACTTCGAACCAGCCCGGCTTGCCCCTGCCTGCGACCTTTGCGGCGACCGAAGTTGCCTTCCTCATGGAGGCGATGCGCGCGTGCACGGGCCATCACGTCGCGCCCCTCAGCGCGCGGCTGCCCGAACGGCTTGCGTGTCACGAAGCGCTTGAGGCGTTTCTGGATGTCACAATCCAAACGGATGGCCCAACACGTATTGTCCTGCGCGCCGAAGATGCTGACCGCACACTTCTGTCGGCTGATCCGACGCAATGGACGCAGTTGGAACCCACCTTTAAGCGCCAGATACAGCTACAAACCGCGGAGACGGCGATGTCGATGCGTCTCAGGACGACACTGGCCGAAATGCTGCCCGCGGGAGAGGCGACCATCGATGCTGCCGCCCGTCGGATGCGGCTCAGCACCCGCAGCCTGCAACGGCGCCTGCGTGAGGAAGACACGACCTTTCAAAAGCAACTTGATGCCACGCGTGCCGACCTTGCGCGTGACTACCTGACCTCAACCGAGCTCAACGTCGCCGAAATCAGCTTTTTGCTGGCCTATCGCGACCCCAACTCGTTCTATCGCGCCTTTAGCACTTGGACCGGGCAGACACCGCAATCCGTGCGCGAAGCCGCGACAGGCTAGACCGTTTGCGTCACATCGTGGCGATAAATCCAATCCTGCCGTGCGTGCACAAGCCCCGGCGCAATCCGAGCGCCGACCGCCATCGGGCCATAGAACGCGACCCGGCCCAGTGCCGACGCCTTGTGAAAAAGGCGCGCATTCGCGGCTGACCCCGCCTGTATGTGCGTTGTCCGCGCGATGCGCAGGTCGAAATAGCGCTGCAATGCACTCTCTCTGTCTGCGGTGGCGTCCAGTACAGCAGCCAAGGTCCACGCATCCTCAAGCGCCTGAACCGCGCCCTGCGCCATAGACGGCAGCATTGGATGTGCCGCGTCGCCTAGCAAGACCACGCGACCTGCATGCCATCGTGGCAGTGGTGCGCGATCAAAAAGCACCCAGCGGTTCAGAACCGGGGCTTTGGCGATCAGCCCTGAAATAACCGGGTCCCACCCGGCAAAGGCGGCTGCCGCCTCGTCCCGGCTGCCTTCGATCTGCCATCCTTCGGGGGCGGGCTGCGGCTGTTCTACTATGCCCACGAAATTGGCGAGCATTCCGGCGCGCAACCGGGTGGTGACGGCATGGCGCCTGTCGCCCGCCCAAACGCACGCTGTCGGCGGCGGTGTGATCGCAAGATCCTCCATCGGCACCACGGCACGCCATGCAATGTTGCCCGTAAAGCGCGGCGCATCAGCTCCGAGCATCTGGCGACGTATCACTGAATGCAGCCCGTCGGCCCCCACCACCAGATCGCCGTGCTCTTTCGTACCATCTTCGAACAATACCGCGCCGTCGGCGGTATAACCCGCAACCGAACGCCCGGTCTGAATCGCGCTGTCATCAAGCTGCCTAAGCCGAAGTGCCAGTGCTTCAATCAGGTCGGCACGGTGCATGTGAAGATAGGGCGCGCCCCAGCGCCTAATCGCATGTCCTTTGATCGGCAGGTGAAAGACCCGTCGACCTGACACCCCCAATCGCATCTCGATCGCGTCGGGTTCGAACATCGTTTCAGTCAGCAGCGGGGCTACGCCCAAAGCCTCAAGCACGCGCCATCCGTTGGGCGATATCTGCAAGCCCGCCCCTATCTCGGTCAGTGCCGGGGCCTGCTCAAAAACTGAGACGTCCCATCCACGCATCCGCAAAGCAATGGCTGCCGTCAACCCACCAATCCCGCCGCCGACGATCAGCGCGTTCATCGCAGCGCGCCTGCTGCGACAAGCTCTGACAAGCGCGTGTCATCATAACCGAGCGGACCCAACACCGCTCGGGCATCTGCGCCGGGCGCTGTGGGCGTGCCAGGTCTGTTCGGGGCGCTTTCGCTGAAGCGGGGGGCTGGGGCGGCCTGCCAGACCCCACCCGGCGCTACATAGATGCCGCGCGCCGCCATATGATCATCCGATCGCGCCTCGGCCATCGACAGCACCGGCGCAACACAAGCATCCGTCCCCACAAAAACCTTGGCCCAATGGTCGCGCGGCTGTCCCGCAAAGATGCCTGCAAATCGTGCCGCAAGCAGCGGCCAGCCTGCTCGATCCTGCTGGTTTGGCAGGTCCTCGGCCTTAAGGTCCAGCCCATTTAATAGCTGTGCATAAAACTGCGGCTCCAACGCCGCGACCGCCACATCCCGCCCGTCGGCGCAGCGGTAACAGCGATAGAATGGCGCACCACCATCTAACCAATTCTCGCCCGGCTGATCGGTCCAGAACCCGCTTGCCATGAAGCCATGCAGCAGCCCCATCATGGCAGGTACACCATCGACCATAGCCGCATCCACCACCTGGCCACGGCCCGTCCGCGCCCGGGCGATGACCGCAGACAACAGGCCGAGGATCAGAAACATCGACCCGCCGCCGTAATCCGCAATCAGGTTCAGCGGCGGGCGCGGCGGGGCATCGGCTGTGGCCATCATGCTAAGCACGCCGCTGCGGGCCAGATAGGTCAGATCATGACCCGCCGTTTGCGCCAGCGGCCCCTCCTGGCCCCAACCCGTCACACGACCATAGATCAACCCGTCAGATAGATCGTCTGGCCCGAGGCCCAGGCGCTCCATCACCCCAGGCCGAAAGCCTTCGATCAGGAGGTCAGCCGTTGCCAACAGATCATGCGCCACAGCGAGGCCTGACCCGGATTTCAAGTTCAGCGCCACCGATCGTTTGCCGCGCCGGTTCACATCGTAGGGATCAGCCGGTTTAGAGTTCCGGTCGATCACAATCACATCCGCACCCATATCCGCCAACAGTTGACCGGCAAGTGGCGCAGGGCCAAGCCCGGCAAACTCAATCACGCGCAGCCCCGAGAGCGGCCCGGTCATAGAGGCACCTTGATGGTGCCATCGGCCACCCAATCATCAAAAATGGCCAAAGCCGCATCGGCAAATTCATCATCGTTGATATGCGCCTCGACCTCCGTAAAACCCAGCGGCGGTGCGATGACGCGGCGCATCTCATCGCAGAATGCAGCCAATCCCTCTGGATCATGCGCAGGTCCCCCGGCACGGTCCCATTCCTCGATCCCGCCTGCCGGCAATATCACATGCGCAGGCGTGTCGCTCTGTTTCAGGCGCGCGGCGATCTCGCGCGCGGTGGCGCGCCGTTCGCCGGCATTGAATGCCGAACACTTGATCAGGCGATTATGGGCGTGAAAGGGCCGGTCCTGATATTGTGCGGGGATCTCCTGCCAGCCCGCAAAGTCGATCAGATCCAGACAACCCGGCGCCACAATGCGCGGAATGCCCGCACGCCCGGCATTCAGCATCCGGTCCGGCCCGCTATTGACCACCGACCCCGCCATCAGGTTCCCCAACTCTGGCAGCGCAAAGTCCATCACGCAGGCAAAACCACCCTCGCGTGCGATGCTTTCAAACGCCATGCCGCCCATGCCGGTGGCGTGAAAAATTGCCACTTCAAAGCCCCGGGCCTCGAGCTCTGGCTTGAGCCGTTTCATGTAGCGCAGGCAGGACGAACCCAGTGACGTCATCCCGACCATGGGCCGGTCTGCGACAGGTGGCTCTACCGCGCGCGCGGCACCCAACACGGCCCCGGCCGCCTGGCTGAGCGATGCCTTGCACACCGAGTTCAATCCATAAAGCCCACCGGCCCAAAGGATCATCTGAATATCGGCTGACAACCGGTCGGTTGGGATCACCGGCGAAAAACTGACGGTCGAGACGACATATTTGGGAACCCCGAGCGGTAGGGCCTGGCAGACATCCAGGGCCAGGTCTGTGCCCATCGACCCACCGAGAATCACAACACCATCAAAACGACCCGCGCGGTGCAAAGACAGCGCAAGCGTACTTGCCCCCCTGGCCATGATCTGCATGGCGGCATTCTCGTCGCCGCTGTCGATGGCAGCTTCAATGGTGCTGCCCGCCGCCTCGGCCACCTCAGCCTTAGAAATATCAACTGGCGTTTGCGGCTCACCCAACACCGATATGTCCATCCGCAGAACACCACCTCCCATGGCGATGATGCGCTTGGTCATATAGGTAAGTTCATCGTTCTTGGTGTCGTATGTGCCCACCACCAGAATGGTCTTGTCTGCCACGAGGACCCCCATTGCGCCTTTGCAAAATATGCAATCACAGGCAACGCGGCAGGAAAACCTAAAAAAGAGTGGCGCGCGACTGGTCGGTGGAAAGAATGGTGCCCCCACACGGACTCGAACCGCGGACCTACTGATTACAAATCAGTTGCTCTACCAGCTGAGCTATAGGGGCCTTCGGCGCATCCTCTACTCGTTGTACCGCGCGGTGGCAAGATCGTTTTTCGAGGGCGTGCGAAGCCTTTATTACCATGCAAAACCAGTATATCCGGTCTACCCGAAGTCAGCTCACTCAGGCGATCCACATGCACATTATACTTCATGCTGGCGCACACTTTACCGAGGAGGATCGCCTCGTCCGGTGTCTGTTGCGCAACAAGGAGGATTTGTCGAAGCGTGGCGTCGCAGTCCCCGGACCGGGAAAATACCGCGCGCTGCTCAAGGACACGGTTGCCGCCTTGCAGGATGCCCCACCTTCAAACGAAGCGCGCGACGTGCTGATGGACGCGTTTCTGGACGATGCGCGCGCCGATCGCATGGTCCTGAGCCATATGTTTCTGTTTGGCGCGCCCCGCGCCTGCGTACGAAACGGCGTCATCTACGAATCCGCACCAGAGCGGATGGCTCAGCTTTCGGCGCTGTTTGCCACCGATACGCTTCAGCTTTTTCTTGCTATGCGCAATCCGGGCACGTTCCTGCCCGCGCTTTTTAACAACGCCCCCCAGGACGACATGAACGCATTCTTGCGCGGGGCCGATCCTTATTCGATCCGGTGGTCAGATACCCTGTCTGCCATCCGTTCAGCCGCGCCCGATGTCACCATCACGACTTGGTGCTTCGAAGACATGCCAATGCTGTGGGCGCAAATCGTCCGGGAAATCGCTGGGCTTGCGCAAAACGAGAAAATCATCGGTGGCTTTGATCTGCTCGCCGAAATCATGTCAAAGGAAGGCATGCAGCGGTTCAGGACCTATCTGAAGTCCCACTCCGATATGACAGAAATCCAGAAGCGTCGTGTGATGGCTGCCTTTCTCGACAAGTTCGCCATCGAAGATGCGATCGAGGAAGAACTGAATGCTCCAGGGTGGAGCGAAGAGATGATAGAGACAATGACCGATCTCTATGAAGCGGATATGGCGCGTGTTGCGGCTATTCCTGGTGTGACGCTCCTCGTCCCCTAGCTGGTCGGCAATCCTTCGAACACTGGTATGCCATCCGGCACGAGATGAAACGCGGGCGCCTCACCGTGGCAGATTGCAACCCGAGGCGTGAACGCCGTAGGATCATCCAACGTGCCGACCTTGACGACCACCGCAGTATTATCCTGGCGGCGGGTAGAAATTTGCGTGCCGCAGACAGAGCAGAAATATCGCGTCACTGCATTTTCCAGATCGCTGCGTGTGAATTGGGACGGCGTCCCGGCGGTCCACGCAAACCCGTCAGCTGGTACCAGCAAGAAGTATTGCGGTGCGCCGCCCGAGATATGCTGGCACGCGCGGCAATGACATTGCCCCTTGACCAAGGGTCGCGCGGTCAGGGCGTAACGCACGGCACCGCAATAGCATCCGCCGGTCGTGGATGATGAGTGATTGGTCTTGCCCATGTTCAACCGCTACTATGCTGTTCACATATCACACGCTGACAAACCTGAGTCCAAATGTCAAACCCAGATATTCAATTTCGACGCAAAAGCCCCGTAGCACTGGCGGATTGCGGTGCCGCATTGGCCCTTGAGCAGCTTCCAGATCGTTGGACCTGGCTCATCCTACGCGCATTGCTTTACGATGTTGGCCGATTTGCGGACATTCACGCAGAAATCGGGGTTCCCAAATCGGTTCTGTCGGGCCGCTTGGCTCAGTTGATTGAAAATGGTCTCGCGCAAAAGATCGCATATCGCGAAGGAACCTCACGCACCCGGCACGCCTATGTACTAACGGCGAAAGGCCGCGCTTTGGCGCCGGTGATGTTGGCGCTGATGCGCTGGGGCGATACCTACCTTAACGAGGGGGACTCAGCACTCGACTTGTTCGACAAACGCTCTGGTACACCGGTCGAGGTCGCCATTGTGGCCAAAGGTGCCGACGTACCGCTAAAATGGCTTGGCTTTGAACCTGCTCACAAAAAGCCCGAGGCCGAGTGACATCTAGGACATACCAAGCGCTTCTTTATAAAGTTCAAGCACCGCCTCTTCCTCGGCGATATCGTCTCTGTCGCGCTTGCGCAGGGCGATAACCTTCCGCATCACCTTGGTGTCGTAGCCGCGTGCCTTCGCTTCCGCCATGACCTCTTTCTGCTGATCGGCGATGTCCTTTTTCTCCATCTCAAGCCGCTCGAAACGCTCAACGAATTGGCGCAATTCATCCGCGGTCACGCGGTAGCTTTCGGCATTGGTGACAGTGTCGGTCATCGCGCGCTCCTTGGGTCAGATGAACCTGCTGGATAGCGGCGTGGACAACGTGCCGCAAGGGGTGTTGATCCCTTGTCATGCGTGCGACGCTGGGATAGCCCGTGCGCATGGACCAACAGAGCTCCTTGACGATTTTCGATGGCCTGATCTGGGGGGGTGCGGCACTCTCGGTTGCGGGTCTAATAGGGTTGGTGTGGTGCATCATCCGCGTTTGGCGCGCTCGCGCCGCCGGGTTGGACGACACGGCCATGCGGGCCGTGATGGCGCGTGTGTTGCCGCTAAATCTTGGGGCGTTGTTCATTTCGGTCATCGGATTGATGCTGGTGATCTTGGGCATCTTCATGAGCTAGGTAGACCGCGTATACCAATGGAATGGATTTGGGGGCCACTGAGCTGACCGATGATCGGGGCGACCGCAACCGCGCCGCTGCTGGGCATCGGACGCGTCATGCGTGCGAGCGGCATCGTGGGCGGTCTTGTTGCCGGATCAGGTCACGACAAATCTTCCAAGATTGCATTTCTGGTCGGATTGATCGGGGTGCCAAGCTTGATGACACTGGCAGGCTGGCAGGCCGACAAACATGCCACATCTCTACCCCGGCCGCTTGTTCCGAGGGCACTCTCCATCGGCAGCAGAACCCGATTTTCAACTGGCTGTACATCGGGGCACGGCGTGCGCAGCATGTCGCGCTTGTCGCTGCGCGGGTTTTCGGCCACTGGCGCTCATGTCGGCGCAGACGCCGTCACCGCTATCCTACTCCGCATGGGGATGGCGCGGTGACACGCGCCGTGATCGCACGTGCGAATGGCGGTCTTTTCGGCCCGGGCTTTTCGTCGACAGCATGACTGACACCGCGAAGGTGCGCGGCTTTCTGGATGTCGCCAGGGCCTTGAACCTCACGCTGATCGTTTGCAAGGGGCGGCGCGATGGTTCGAATGACAATCGCCAGGCACCCGACCCGCACCCGAAAACCTGTGGCTAGCGCGACCTTTTCTGATCCGCCGACCGCTGATATCACGTGGCCGCTTGCCACCGAGTCCATGCTCTTTGGCACCGTTTGGTGGCTTGTGGGCCTTTGGCCCACGCCCGGCGCTTGCCTCTAATTGCGGTGGGCAAGGCCTTGTCTTTCTGGCCGCGATGCTTGTGGGCATATGGGCCGTGCCACCCCTGCGTCGTGTGCTCACCCGCAATGGTCACCCGGCCTCGCACGACAAAACCGCAGACCTTCAAACGCACCACCCAACACCGCACAGCCAACGGTCGCCGAAAAGTGCATACCACTTTCCTGCGACATGCTCTAAACCCGCGGCATGGATATCAGGCAGATCACACCGACATATTTCGTGGCCCCACAACTGGACCCGTCCGAGATGGCGGACGTCGCAGCCGCCGGGATCAAAACCATCATTTGCAACCGCCCCGATGCCGAGGTGCCTCCTACCTTGCAAGCTGACGCCGTTGAGGCTGCGGCGCAGGCAGCGGGTCTCGACTTTCACCGGCTGCCGCTGACGCACCAGACCATGACGCCCGACAACATCGCGAGACAAATGGCGATGGCGCAAGACGCACAAACCCCAGTACTGGCCTATTGCGCCTCCGGCACACGATCGACCGTCATTTGGTGTCTGGGCCAGGCCGGACACCTAAGCTGCGACAATATCCTGCAATCGGCGCGCGCGGGCGGCTACGACCTTGACGCGTTGCGCCCCACCATCGAAGCGATCGCGGCACAAAAGTCAGACTAGCGCGCCTGTTCGGCAGCGAGATCTGGCAGGTCGGCAAGGTCCGGCAAATCCTCAAGAGCCGGCACATCTTTCACCTCGGGCAGTTGCGCCTCTGTGTTTTGCCCAAGGATGTCTGCGGCACCGTCTGCCTCTGGCTCCGGTGCATCCAAAGAGGGCAACGCGTTCATCGCGGCTTCGATTTCGGCTTCGGTCACGTCGACCTCGTCGGTTGCGCGCCGATTGGGTCCTGCGATCTCTTCCACCATAGGCATCTCGACCATCGGCTCGTCCGAGACGCGCCGCAGCGGCTGACTGGCATGGCTTGGCTTGCGCAGCGGCTTCACCGCCCGCGCCCCATCAACATGGCCGACAACGCCACGTCCCACCACGCGCCCCATACGTGTCACAATCTGCACATTGGGAAAGGCACCAGGCGTCACGGGCAACTCATCCCCGACCGACAGCGCTTGCAGCGCGTTCAGCGGCAGGTGCATTTGACACAGCACCATGTTCAAATCTGCGTTCAGCGACATCACGGCATCCGTCATCTGAGGATGCCGCTTGGCGTCTTCCGGTTCATCTTCGTCTGTGTGCGACGCGCTTGGATCAGGCAGCGGAAGGACAAAAACCATTTCGCCCTGTCGCGCGCCGCGCGAGATATCAACTGTCAGGCGGATCAGCGCATAGTCCTGCGCGTCCAACGCCATGCCGAGTGCGCGCGCGTCCTCAGCCTTGGCACCAAATCGAAACCCCTCCAGCAGGCTGGCATCATCGGGATTTTCCAGGATCGGACAGACCCGCTCAAACAACATGTCGATCAGGGGCGCACAAATCGCAGCATCGGTGCGGGTCATCGCACGCTCATCACCCATGTCCGCAGACACAATCCCAACAGTTTGCTGCTGGATCAAGCCGCCCACAACAACAGGCTCGAACGCGGCGGCACCCACGTGCCCCGCCGGGCCGTCCAACAGCATCAGAAGCGCCGTGTCGCTCAAATGCTGCTCAATCCCGTCGCCTGCCACCTTGTCAATTACAGCACCGATGACGGCAATCGGCAAATCCATTAAAGCATCCGCCACCTTGGCCAGGGTCAGCCGCATGGCTTTTGGCAACGTCATGGCGCGGGCCCGACGTTCCTCCCGCCCCGCTGCCGCGATGCGTCCCAAAACCGTGTGTGTTGTTGCGATCTCGCCCATAAACTCCGCCGTTTCTACGGCCTGCACATCAGCGGTTGGTCTAAGGGCGATAGGTTACCAACCGCTTTATGACGTAACAGCTTTTCGGCGTTATTGCGCAGCCAGCGCCACCTGTTTGGGCAGATGTACGACAAACGCATTGCCGGCCGCGCGCGGCTCATAGGTGATATCCCCACCCAGCCGCGCCATAATCTCGCGGCAAATCGCCAGGCCCAGACCTGCCCCTGACCCGTCCTTGTCATTGATGCGCGCAAATTTCTCAAAAATCAGGCCGCGCGCTTCGGTCGGGATCGGCGTACCGTTGTCCTCAAACACCACTTGAACCCGCCCGCCATGCTCCAGCACCGCGATGTCCAAAACCGCCTGGTCCGCGTCGCAATACTTCTGGGCATTGGTAATCAGGTTGATAAAGACCTGCCGCAGCCGATCCAGATCGGTCACAAGCTGCAAGCCGGTCTCTATAGGGACATGTCGAACCTGCAGATGGTTGCTTCGGTCGCCTCCTGCCGACAGCACCGCTTGCACAATGACATCATCCAACGTGCCGCGGTCCAGGTTAAGACTGACCTGCCCGTTCTCAAGCACACTCAGATCCAGCAGGTCGTCCAGAAGCCGGGTTAGCCGGATGGTTTCCTTGTGAATGATCGACGCGTATTTGGTTTTGTCCGCCTGGTTCAATTCATCTGTGTCGCGCAAAATCTCTGAAAAAGAGCGGATCGACGTCATGGGTGTGCGCAGTTCATGGCTAATCTGGCCCAGAAACGCGTCCTTTTGCACAGAGAGTGCAGTCAGCTTGTCATTGGCTTCCCGCAATTGTCGGGCGGTTCGGCTGAGTTCAACAGACTTGGCTTCAAGCCGGTTGGAATATTCAAGGATTTGGGCGGATTCGTCCGCAACCGCCATCAGATCTTCGACCGAGACCGATGCGCCGCCCACAAGTTGGCTGATCATTGCATGCGCGGTGGCCGATCCCACCGATCCGGCCAACTCCCGCTCCAGCGTTTGGAGAAATCCCTGGGTCGGCTCGGGCAGATGACCCCTTAGTCCCTGGCGCTGTGCCTCGGTTCGGAACAACGACAACGCATCGGCGGGGCCCAGAATACGCTGGGTCATGATCATCAGGTCTTCGGATGTGGCCAGCGCCGCGTCCCAGCCCCGCGCCTGGGTGGAGTGATCAAACACGTTTACGAATTGTGCCCCTTGCAGCCGTTCCAGCGGCGTTGGGAAGGTCACCAACGACACCGCCACAAAGACCACCACATTCAAAGTGAGCGACCAGACCATCGCGTGTACGGTCGGATCGACACCCTCAATCCCAAAAAGCGCTTGCGGGCGTAGCCATCCGACCCCCGCAATACCGCTATCGAACACGGATGCACTCAGCACCGCATCGGGTCCGAAACTTGGCAAAAGCGAACAGAAGACCCAGACGGCAAATCCGACAACCAGCCCGGCTAGCGCGCCCCAACGTGTCGCACCGCGCCAGAAGATGCCGCCCAGCATCGCAGGCAGGAACTGCGCCACCCCTACGAACGAAATCAGGCCGATGGCCGCCAGCGCTGCGCCGCCCCCCGACAGCCGGTAATAGACATAACCGAAAAAGATGATCATCAGGATCGACGCCCGCCGCGCCAGGATCACCACATTACGCACGTCCCCGGAGACTTGTGCCCCTTCGGCCCGCGCGCTCAACCAAACCGGCATGACCACATGATTCGAGACCATCGTGGACAGTGCAAGCGTCGCCACAATCACCATCGACGTGGCCGACGAAAAGCCTCCCAGAAAGGACAAGATTGCAAGACCGCCCTGCCCTTCGGCCAGCGGTACGGTCAGAACAAACAGATCTGGGTTCGCCCCAGACGGCATAATGTCGAGCCCGACGACCGCAATCGGCACCACAAACAGGCTCATCAACATCAGGTAAAGCGGAAAAGCCCAACTGGCGATCTGTAGATGCCGCTCGTCTTCATTCTCGACCACCATGACCTGGAACATGCGTGGCAGCGCCAAAAAAGCTGCGGCAGACAGGGCGGTCAGAGCCACCCAGCGGCTGCGGTCCATGTTCCATTCACCGATAGGCGATGCATCGATCCGCTCCATCATCTGGCCAATACCGCCAGCGATACCCCAGACAACAAAGACACCGACCGCCAGCAGAGCCACCAGCTTAACCACAGCCTCCACCGCGATAGCGATTACGACACCGTCATGGCGTTCATTGGCGTTGAGGTTCCGGGTGCCGAACAGCACCGTGAACAGCGCCAGCCCAAACGCGACCCAGAACGCCGCATTCGCCTGGTTCAGCCCGTCATCCTGCCCCGGCCCCGAAAAAATGGACAGCGAGAGCGTCACCGACTGCAATTGCAGCGCGATATACGGGGTGACCCCGACCACAGCCATCACCGTCACCACAATTGCCAGCAGATTGGACTTGCCGTAACGGGCCGAAATCAGGTCCGCTACGGATGTAGCCCGTTGCGCGCGCCCAATACGCACCAGCTTGCGTAACACCCACCACCAGCCGATCATCACAAGGCTCGGGCCCAGATAGATGGTCACAAACTCCATCCCCGACCGGGCCGCATAGCCCACGGCGCCATAAAACGTCCATGCAGTGCAATAGATCGACAGCGATAGCGTATAGACCAGTGGGGACCGCAACCAACTGCCCTTGCCCCGCATCGACGCACGCTCGGCGAAAAAGGCGATGGCAAACAGGAACGCAACATAGGCCAGACTGACCCCAACCAATTGGTTGACCGAGATCACAGGCCCCGCTCCAGCGTCTCCTTGACGTCCGTGACGCCACCGCGCCCCTCAAGCGCCCACCAAAGGGCCAGGCCAGCCAGGATCAACCCGCCCCAGACCATAAAAACATAAGTGACCGCCCCCGACATCGCGACCGGCTCGGGTGCTCCGGCCCCATCATGCACACTGGGCCAAAAAACCGGAAACAGCCACAACAGCACCCCCACGATCGGCAACAGTCGCAGCGCATCCATCATCCGCCGCCTTCGATAGCTGCGCTTTTCCAGAAACAGGGTCGGGTTTGGGACCTGATCGCTCATTGCGCCAATTGCACAAGGTCACGCACCGCCGTAATCACCTCGGTGTTGGAGAACGGCTTGGTCATGAAGCGGCTAACCCCGGCCCGCTCGGCCTGATCGCGGTCTCGGCTCTGGCCTCGCGCGGTCAGCATAAGGATCGGCAACCGCTCGAATTCCGGATCTGCGCGCAACTCAGTCAGAATGTCGATGCCGTTCTTGCCGGGCAACATGTAATCCAGCACCACCAGGTCCGGGCGCATGTCGCGCACCTTGCCGACGGCAGTGGCCCCATCCGAATGGGTATCCACCTGCCAACCCTCGCGGCTCAGCAAAAACTGCATGGCTTCGATGATATTAACCTCGTCCTCGACGAGCAGAACATGCTTGCCCACGTCTGCATTCCTCCCTTAGCGCACAACCCGTGGCCATTTCACCTCTTGGCGCGCGCCCTCCAACTATGTGCAGATTTGGCGCACCTGTCAAAAGTCTCCGAAGCCATCGCTCAAGATCGACGGTTCGCGCCGCCCGGGACAGCCGCTGCGCGGACAGATGTGACAGGCCGGGCCCACCTGCTCGACCACAGGGTTGCCGCGCGTCGCGTCATCCGGCACCGGCAGCACAAGCATCGTCGCCTCTAGCAAGGGCGGCACATTCAACGCCATCGGCCCGACCGGTTCAGCCGCTGCCAAACAATCAAACACCGCACCATCCCGCGTGGGCATCTCTACGCGCGACCGGATCACCTGCCCGGGTTGCCCCATCACCTGAAAAAGCGGCCAAAGCGGACAGGCAGCGCCGTGGCGCGGGATGGTAAACCCTTCCACATCCTTGCGAAACAAAAGGCTGCCCGCACGATCCGCCACCACCAGCCCCGCCTCGATCCCCGGCACTGCAGCAAGACGGCGCATCATTAACGGCACACCAACCGAGAACCGCGCGGCAAGTGCGATTACATCCGGTCCGACCTCTGCCAAGGCGGTCTGCAAATCTGCCATGGCGACGCTTTCGCTGTCCTGAACGAGCCGTGCCAATACCGTGTGGGCCAACAGCTTTGATTGTGCCGACCCAAGGTCCGGGGCGTCCGTGACAACCGCTTTAATGTCCGCCTCCCCTGCCTCAAGCGCGGCAAAACCGAACCCGTGGGCTGCCAGAAACTGCGCCACCTCCTCTTGCGGCGAACTCGACGGCGCCGCCTCTCCCGTCTCGGCATCCAAAAATCCCACCAACGCCTTGGAACTGTCCGCCAACCGCCGACTGTCCGCATCAATATTGGCGTGGAACCGGTCGCGCCAATCGTCGGTGATTGTCTTGTCCTCAGCCAGAATCGAAGCGGTTGAGCGGATCGACGCCGCCGTTGACAGCACCTCGTGCACCGATGCCGCCAACTCTGGATCATGGGCCAAACGGTCGCTCAGCGTCTCAACGGTGCGCTCAAGATCAGCGATGCGGCGATGCGCCGCCGCCAACGCATCCGCCCAGCCCGGAAAGCGCCCTGCAAATTCTTCGGCCCGGTCACTCTCGGACTCGTCCAGACGCGCCCGTTGGGCCGCTTCCTGCAAGGATGCGATCAATGCCGCTTCAGCCCCCTCGCTCAGCGCGGTCGGCTCGACATTCAGAACAGATGCAATATCAAGCAACAGCTTGCCGCCGATTCTGCGACGGTTGTGTTCGATCAGGTTCAAGTAAGATGCAGAAATCCCAACCTGGCGCGCCAAATCCGACTGTTTCAGCCCCCCCATTGCCCGACGCTCACGTATCCGGCTTCCCGTCAGTGCATCACGTGCCATACGCTCACCGCCCCCTTTACCAGTTATTTCAACGCGTTTCTGCGCTGCGACATAACAAAATTTACAAAGTATACCGTCGCATTGTGCAGATGTTTACAAAATAATCTCGCAAAACAAAGGGTTTATTGCGCAATTTTCATAACCCGCGCGATAGTAGCTTTGCACCAAAGTGCGCGCGCGGCCCGGTTGAGGAGCAGGTCCGCGCATATCAACAAATGGGAGGATCTCCATGTCCAAAACGACTCTGACGCGTCGTGGCGTGCTCAAGACCGGTGCCGTTGCAGGCGCAGGCTTTGCCGCACCAACCATCTTCACGGCGCAGTCTGCTGCCGCGTTCACGAACGAGCCGACAGGCTCCAGCGTGACACTTGGCTTCAACGTGCCGCAAACTGGCCCCTACGCTGACGAAGGTGCCGACGAACTGCGCGCCTACGAACTCGCAGTCGAGCACCTGAACGGTGGCGGCGATGGCGGCCTGATGAACACCTTCTCGTCCAAAGCCCTGCAGGGCAACGGCATCCTCGGTAAGAAAGTCGAGTACGTCACGGGCGATACACAGACCAAATCCGACGCCGCACGCGCATCGGCCCGGTCGATGATCGAAAAAGACGGCGCTGTTATGATCACAGGTGGGTCGTCCTCGGGTGTGGCTGTGGCCGTGCAAGCGCTCTGTCAGGAAGCCGGTGTGATCTTTATGGCGGGCTTGACCCACTCGAACGATACCACCGGCAAGGACAAGAAAGCAAATGGCTTCCGCCACTTCTTCAACTCCTACATGTCCGGCGCGGCACTGGCACCGATCCTGGCCAACAACTACGGCACGGATCGTAAAGCCTACCACCTGACCGCGGACTACAACTGGGGTTACACGACCGAGGAAGCCGTGCGCACCTCGACCGAAGCCATGGGTTGGGAAACTGTCGCCGCTGTGAAAACACCGCTGACACAGACCGACTTCTCGTCCTACATCGCACCGGTTCTGCAATCGGGTGCGGACGTGCTGGTTCTGAACCACTACGGCGGCAACATGGTGAACTCGCTGACCAACGCGGTTCAGTTCGGCCTGCGCGACAAGCTGGTAAACGACAAGAACTTCGAGATCGTTGTGCCGCTCTACTCCCGCTTGATGGCCAAAGGTGCAGGTGCCAACGTGAAGGGGATCTTCGGTTCCACCAACTGGCACTGGTCGCTGCAAGACGAAGGTTCCAAGGCGTTCGTTCAGTCCTTCGGCACCAAATACGGCTTCCCGCCATCTCAGGCCGCGCACACCTGCTACGTTCAGGCCCTGCTCTATGCAGATGCCGTGGAACGGGCCGGGTCGTTCAACCCTTGCGCGGTTGGCGAAGCGCTCAAGGACTTCGAATTCGACGGCATGGGCAACGGCCCAACGCTCTATCGTGGCGAAGACCACCAGTGCTTCAAGGACGTGCTGGTTGTGAAAGGGAAAGAGAACCCGACATCCGAGTTCGACCTTCTCGAGATCGTGGAAGTGACCCCGGTCGAGCAAGTGACCTATGATGCCTCTATCTTCGGCGGCGAGCTGGGCACCTGCAACCCCGGCGCGTAAGCCACTGAAAAGATTGGGTGGGGCGCTGGCGTCCCACCCGTCCCTGGCACCTGATCCCAGGCATCAAAAAATTTAACATAATGTGTCCCCGCGGGGACAGATGCCCCCAACCCAGAGGTTCGGCCGATGGAAGCGATCATCCTTCAAGTACTCAACGGGCTCGATAAGGGCTCGGCCTATGCGCTGATTGCGCTGGGTCTCACGCTGATTTTCGGCACTCTGGGCGTGGTGAACTTTGCCCACGGCGCACTGTTTATGATTGGCGCATTCTGTGCGGTCACGCTTGGCCGTATCCTGACCCTCAGCCGCACGATCGTGGACGAGACGCAAAAGGATTTTCTGGGCAACCCGCTGGAAGTGGAAATTCCCTATGTCTACGACATTTTCGGGGAAGCTGCGGGGGCTGCCATCGTAGACTGGAATGTGCCGCTGGCCATCCTCTTTGCCATACCCGTGATGATCGCCATTGGTGTGATCATGGAGCGTGGCCTGATCAAGCATTTCTACAAGCGCCCCCACGCCGACCAGATCCTTGTGACTTTCGGCCTGGCCATCGTGCTGCAAGAGATCATCAAATACTATTACGGCGCCAACCCGATCCCGACACCCGCACCTTCGGCATTTGTCGGATCGTTCGACTTCGGGGCCATGCTGGGCTTTGATCCCAACACGATCATCTATCCCTACTGGCGCATCATCTACTTTGCCTTTGCCGCCATCATCATCGGCGCGGTATTCGCCTTCCTGCAATTCACCACCTTCGGCATGGTTGTGCGGGCCGGTATGGCCGACCGCGAGACCGTTCAGCTTCTGGGCATCAACATCGACCGCCGCTTTACCCTGATGTTCGGCATCGCCGCCGCGGTCGCGGGGCTTGCCGGCGTCATGTACACGCCGATCAACTCGCCCAACTATCACATGGGCATGGACTTCCTCGTGCTGTCCTTCGTGGTTGTTGTTGTGGGCGGCATGGGCTCACTGCCCGGTGCGGTACTTGCGGGTTTCGTCCTTGGCATCCTTGAAAGCTTTGCGTCCATGCGTGAGGTCCTCGCCGTGCTGCCGGGCTTGAACCAGATCATCATCTACCTGGTGGCGATCATCATTCTGTTGACCCGTCCTCGGGGCCTTATGGGCCGCAAGGGCGTGATGGAGGAATAATTCATGTTCGGACTGGACAAAAAAGACACCCGCCTCCTGATCCTGGTGGCCCTGCTAACCATGGCGGCGCCCTTCCTGCTCAATCCCTTCCCCGAAGGCTCCGGAATGGCGCAGTTCAACGCAGGCTACCCTGACCTGATGCAGCGCTTCGTGATCTTTGGCATCTTCGCCATCGGCTTCAACATCCTCTTCGGGCTCACGGGTTACCTGTCGTTTGGACACGCCGCCTTTCTCGGGGTCGGTTCTTACGCTGCGATCTGGATGATGAAGCTGCTGACCATGAACGTGATCCCGGCCATCATCGTGTCGGTGATTGTGGCCGGCATTTTCAGCCTTGCCGTGGGATGGATCAGCCTGCGCCGTTCGGGCATCTACTTCTCGATCTTGACACTGGCGTTTGCGCAGATGTCTTACTCCCTCGCCTATTCCGTGCTGACACCGATTACGGGTGGCGAAACGGGCCTGCAGCCCAAGATTTTTGACCCACGCATCCTGGACGGCGAGCTAGCCGAAGGGGCCACACCAAAGGCCAACCTGTTCGGTTTGGAAATGGGATCGAGCCTCGAATGGAGCGCAGGCAACTGGCTCTTTACGTTCAACGCCGGCTACTATGTCGCCGCGATCGTGATGCTGGTCGCATTTTATTTGTCGATCCGCATCTTCCGCTCGCCCTTTGGCATGATGCTGCGCGCCGTCAAGTCGAACCAGCAGCGGCTGAACTACACAGGTCTGAACGCCAAGCCCTACACCCTCGCTGCCTTCGTTATCTCGGGCATGTATGCGGGCCTTGCGGGTGGGCTCATGGTTGCCATGGACACGCAGGTCGGTGCGGAACGCATGTTCTGGACGGCAAGCGGAGAGGTTGTTCTGATGTCTATCCTTGGCGGTGTCGGCACGTTGATCGGGCCGGTGCTGGGCGCGGGCGCGATCAAGTACATGGAAAACATCCTGTCCAAGATCAACAAGGACATCCTGCACCAGTGGTTCGCCTTTATGCCCGACGGGATCGAGGACATCCTGGTGTCCCTCGTCTATCCCTTCATCGGCAAGGGCTGGCACCTGACGCTGGGCATCATCTTCATGCTGGTCGTGATCTTCCTCCCCGGTGGTCTGGTCGAGGGTGGCCAACGTGTTGCGCGCATGTTCAAACGCAAGAAACCGGCCGAAGACGGGCCCGACGGCAAAACCACGCCTGCTGAATAAGGAGAAAAACCAATGGGTATCCTTGAAGTCAAAAACGTGGGCAAACGGTTTGGTGGTCTGCAAGCGCTTGGGGACGTGAACCTGAGCGTGGCCGAAAACTCGGTGCATGCCATCATCGGCCCCAACGGGGCGGGCAAGTCCACCCTGCTGAATTGCCTGGTCGGCAAACTGATCCCTGACACCGGGTCGGTCATGTTTGACGGGCAATCGGTGCTTGGCCGAAAGCCTTTTGAAATCAATCAGATGGGCATCAGTCGCGTCTTTCAAACGCCCGAGATTTTTGGTGATCTAAGCGTCATGGAAAACATGATGATCCCCTGCTTTGCCAAACGCGACGGGGCCTTTACGCCGAACGCCTTTGGCAAGATGATGAACGACCGCGAAATCGTGGAACGGGCTGAGCAGATGCTGGAAGAGATGAACATGGCTGACGCGCGCAACGACAACGCGGCCACCATGTCGCGCGGCAACAAGCGGCGTTTGGAGATTGGCATGTGTCTGGCGCAAGAGCCGCGCCTGCTTCTCTTGGACGAGCCCACCGCCGGTATGGCGCGCGCCGACACCAACAACACCATCGATCTGCTGAAACAGATCAAGGACGAGCGGGATATCACCATTTCGATCATCGAACACGACATGCACGTTGTGTTTTCCCTCGCCGAGCGGATCACCGTTTTGGCCCAAGGCACCCCTCTGGTCGAAGACACCCCGGACAATATCAAGGGTCATCCGAAAGTGCGCGAAGCCTATCTGGGCGAAGCGGCGGCAGCATAGGTGGGCAGGTTGCCCACCCTACTCCGACACCCCGCATAGGGTGGGCAATCTGCCCACCACCGCGGTCGAAACGAGGACGGACACATGAACGTCAAACCTGACTTTTCCAAAGGCGTAAACCACGCCGCCACCGCCCCCGCCTTTCTAAGCATATGGGACATGCATGCCTATTATGGCGAAAGCTATATCGTCCAAGGCATCAGCTTTAACGTGCACGAGGGCGAAATCCTCGCCCTTCTGGGCCGCAACGGGGCGGGCAAAACCTCGACTTTGCGGTCCATTGCGCGGATTGGTGACCCCGAGGTGCGCCACGGTGAAATTTGGCTGGATCACCAGCCGCTGCACAAGATGGCAAGCCATCAAGCGAGCCAAGCCGGTCTGGGTCTTGTCCCCGAAGACAGACGGATCATCCCCGGCCTGACGGTCGAGGAAAACTTGAAGCTTGCCCAGATTGCACCACCCATCGGCTGGTCGATTGAGCGGCTCTATGACCTGTTCCCGCGCCTGGGCGAGCGCCGAACACAAGAGGGCACGACCCTGTCGGGCGGTGAACAGCAGATGCTGGCGATTGCACGCGCTTTGGCCCGCGACATCAAGGTCTTGTTGCTGGACGAGCCCTATGAAGGGCTGGCGCCGGTTATCGTGGACGAGATCGAAAAGACCCTGAGCGTGATCAAGGAGCAGGGAATCACAACCGTCATCGTAGAGCAGAACGCCGTACGCGCGTTGCAGTTGGCGGATCGGGCCGTGATCCTCGACACGGGCGGGATCGTATTCGACGGGACCGCTGCCGAAGTGCTTGAAAACGAAGAGTTACGCGCGGAATACCTCGCCATCTGACCACATTTGAAGTGGTGAGATGATCAGAAACCGGTCCTGTACGGGACCGGTTTCTTTGTCTTTGGTGGTTGCAATGCGTGCAGACGCACCAAGCGGATGTCAGGGCGCTTTCATCTGCGTCATTGCACGGTTATAAGCGGCGTTGAGCATGAAGGGCCGCGTGTGGGACAGCACGGCAAAGACCAAACGGTTGAGGACAAGAATGACAAAGAGCAACCATGATGCGGACGTGGCCTTTATCCAGGCCCTGGCAGAACTGCTGCGGGAAAACGACTTAACTGAACTTCAGGTCAAACGCGAATACGGCGAAGATGACAGTTTGAATGTGCGCGTCTCGCGGCAGACAGCGCAACAGGTGGTTACGCAAGTCGCCGCACCTGCCCCAGTGGCGGCCTCGGCCCCGGCAACTAGCCCTGCCGCCGCAGCCGAGGCGACGGATGCGCCAGCGGACCCCGCAAATGATCCCGGTGCCGTCACGTCGCCCATGGTAGGCACCGTCTATATGCAGGCCGAGCCAGGCGCGCCGTCCTTTATCAAGGTGGGTCAGCAGGTCAGCGAGGGCGACACGCTGCTGATCGTCGAGGCGATGAAAACCATGAACCATATCCCTGCCCCGCGCGCAGGTACGGTCAAGCGCATCCTTGTGGATGACGGCGCGGCCGTGGAATTTGGCGCGCCGCTTGTGATCCTCGAATAGGAGGCGGGCCATGTTCAACAAAATCCTGATTGCCAACCGCGGAGAGATTGCTTTGCGCGTCATCCGGGCCGCGCGTGAGATGGGCATTGCCACCGTGGCGGTGCATTCAACGGCGGATGCAGATTCCATGCATGTGCGTATGGCCGATGAAAGCGTTTGCATTGGTCCCCCTGCGTCACCGCAATCCTATCTGAGTTTTCCCGCCATCATCTCGGCCTGCGAGATCACCGGGGCCGAAGCAATCCACCCCGGTTACGGGTTTCTGTCGGAGAATGCGCAGTTTGTGCAGATCGTTGAAGATCATGATCTGACCTTTATCGGCCCCACCGCCGAGCATATTCGCGTGATGGGCGACAAGATCACGGCCAAGGACACGATGAAGGCGCTGGGTGTACCTTGTGTGCCCGGATCAGACGGCGGGGTTGCAACACTGGACGAGGCCAAGGCGATTGGCGAGGCGTTTGGCTATCCGGTCATCATCAAGGCCACCGCTGGCGGGGGTGGGCGCGGCATGAAGGTGGCGCAGACCGCCACCGATATGGAAAGCGCGTTCATGACTGCCCGGGCCGAGGGTAAAGCCGCCTTTGGCAATGACGAAGTCTATATCGAGAAGTACCTGACGACACCGCGCCATATCGAAATTCAGGTGTTTGGCGACGGCAAGGGCCGCGCTGTGCATCTGGGCGAACGTGACTGTTCGCTGCAACGCCGCCACCAAAAGGTGTTCGAGGAGGCCCCAGGCCCCGCCATCAGCGCCCAGGAACGTGCCGAGATCGGGCGCGTCTGTGCCGAGGCCGTCGCCAAGATCAACTATATCGGCGCGGGCACCATCGAGTTCCTGTACGAAAACGGCGCGTTTTACTTTATCGAGATGAACACGCGTTTGCAGGTTGAACACCCGGTGACCGAAGCCATCTTTGGCGTCGATCTGGTGCGTGAGCAGATCCGCGTTGCGGCGGGCATGGACATGTCGTTTCAACAGGATGACCTTGAGATCAACGGCCACTCGATCGAAGTGCGCCTGAACGCAGAGAAGCTGCCCCACTTCTCGCCCTCGCCCGGTCGGATTACGCAGTATCACGCGCCGGGTGGTCTGGGCGTTCGCATGGATTCCGCGCTTTATGACGGCTATGCAATCCCGCCCTATTATGACAGCCTGATCGGCAAGCTGATCGTGCATGGCCGGGACCGGGCCGAAGCCTTGGCGCGGCTAAACCGCGCCCTGGGCGAGTTGATCATCGACGGGATCGACACCACGGTCCCGTTGTTTCACGCGCTGTTGGCTGAAAAGGACATCCACACCGGCGACTACAACATTCACTGGCTGGAAAAATGGCTTGAGGCGCAGGCCGACCAATGAGGTGAGCACATTTGGACAAGGGATCGCCACGGCGGTCCCTTTTTTATGTCTGGCGACGGGCGTATGATCGGGCGAACCCTCGTGGACCCGCCAATGAAAGATGACATCCGATTGACCCCAGAGCTGCTGCTGCAGGGCTATGCCGCGGGTATCTTTCCCATGGCAGAGTCGCGCGATGACCCGGAGGTGTTTTGGGTCGATCCGCGGATGCGGGGCGTGCTGCCACTGGACGGCTTCCACGTATCGCGGTCACTGGCGCGGGCCATGCGGCGGACCGACTGGGCGCTGCGCGTCGACACGGATTTCGAAGGCGTCGTCGATGGATGTTCGGACCGCATCGACACATGGATCAACCCGGAAATCAGGCGGCTGTATATGGCGCTACACGCGCGTGGGCAGGCCCGTTCGATTGAGGTATGGGAGGAAGACCAACTGATTGGCGGTGTCTATGGTGTTGTTCTGAAGGGTGCTTTTTTCGGCGAAAGCATGTTTTCGCGCCGAACCGATGCGTCCAAAATGGCGCTGGCAGCTGCGGTGGACCATTTGCGGCGCGCGGGTTTTGTCCTGTTTGACACGCAGTTCCTGACCGCCCATTTGGCAAGCCTGGGCGCCCAAGAAATCACCCGCGCGACCTATCACGCGAAGCTAGAGCGCGCTTTGTCTGTACATAGCGCCGACTTTTCAGCCGCGCCGGTAGCAACTTTTCAGGAGGTGGTGCAGCGCATGACCCAGACGTCATAGCGGGGATGCTCCATCGCGTTAAGCGCCGGGGCCGAGGCGATCATCCAACCCGAGAACACAACACCCTCGCGCCCGATTTCGGTGATCTGCAAACCGGCAAATGCGTTGCTCGCCGGATTACCGGAGGGATATCGGCATTCGGTGAGGGTGATGTTAAGTCGCTCGAAGCGCACGGTGCGACCCGCGGGCATCTCGATGTCCACCACTTCGCCGCTGAACTTGTCCAGCCCGCGCAACACAGCACCCGCAGCGCGCTCGGTTTCCTGTTGGGCCGTGGCGCCGGTGCCAAACACCGCCGCCAGCGCCGCTGCCAGAGCGGCGCGGCGCGTCATCCTTCCTCACCCCCGGACACAAACCGGAGAAGCAGTGAAATCAGGCTGACCGAGCCCTGGGTATCCAGTATTTCGTCACCTGCCTCGAAGTAAAAGGGCGAGCCGCCGGGCACGATCTCGACAAAATTGCCGCCAAGCAGCCCTTCGGAACTGATAACTATCGCGCTGTCATCCGGGATTTGGGTGTCTGCGCGCAATGCCACCACTGTGTCGGCGCGATACGTTTCAGCATTCAGCGTCACATCCGCAACCGTGCCCACTTTGACGCCGGCCAGGCGCACATCAGTCCCGATATTCACCCCTTCGAGGCTGCGGAAACTGGCTGTCAGGGGATAGGTCGATCCGCCGCTGTTGCTGAAACCTGCAACCTGCGCACCATAGACTGCAAAGCCAATCGCCGCCGCCAGCACCACGCCGCCCACCAACACTTCGGTCGTGTTCTCGGCCATTTATTCGGGTGTCCAGGCTTCGTAGTCAGAGCGATCGGCAGGTTCGGCCCGTCGGATCGATCCTGCAGGTGCATAGGCCATCGCCGTGCCTGTAAGGTTCGGCTGATGCGGTTTTTCCCACTCTTTGTGCTTGAGCGGCTGGTCTGTCGGCGGCTCGTCCCAGGTGCGGTGCAGCCAACCATGCCATTCAGGGTCCACCCGGCTCGCCTCGGCCTCTCCATTGTAGATCACCCAGCGGCGGCGATCATCCTGAGTCTTGTAAAACACGTTACCTTGGCTGTCTTCGCCCACTTTCACGCCCTTGCGCGCAGTGAAAATCTGCGTGTTCAGGGTCTGACCGTTCCACCATGTCACGGCCCGTAAAAGCGTGTTGAGAATGCCCATGTCTCGCCTCCGAGGTTTGTCCCTGTCTATGACGCAATCAGCCAAAGGCGTCCAGTGGCGCGGGTGCCGCAGGCGGCGGCTTGCTGGATATTAACGACAAAATTTATTTGGCCGTGACCCGTTTGGCGATTAACCGTATATTAATAAGAACATATTGAGGCCCGCAATGACAGATCTGACGGATGAAAAGGGCGGCTTGCCTGCTGTCGCAGCCGAGTGTTTTGGCGTTAAAATTCCGAGCTCACCCTTCCTCAACGATACCCGGATACGCCGGATGAACGAAGGACGTTACGAAGGCGAAGAAATTCAGGGAGCGCTGAGCGTCGTACAACCCGGTGACCGCGTTCTGGAACTGGGCGCGGGTTTGGGGGTTGTCGGTGCGGTCATCGCGAAAAATGCAAAACCCGAAGCGGTGCTGTCATTCGAGGCCAATCCCAATCTGATTCCACACATCAAAGACCTTCATAAAATCAATGACTTAGAAGAGGTTATGGAGGTGCGACACGAGGTGATCACCGCGGGCCCGAACCAGCCGGATCAGGTGAGCTTTCACTTGCGCACCTCTTTTCTTGGCTCGTCGCTGATCGAACACGAGACCCGGCGGACCACGGCGGTCGAAGTTCCGGCGACCTCTTATGATGCGGTCATCAATGCGTTCCGCCCCGACGTGTTGATCATGGACATTGAAGGGGGCGAGTTGGACCTGCTGCGCCACGCCAATTTGCGGGGCATTCGAGCCATCGTGCTGGAGTTCCACCCGGACGCCTATGGCACGAAGGGCACGCGGGAATGCAAGAACATCCTGCGCGGCGCCATGTTCAAGCAACATGCCGAGACGTCGACGCGCTTTGTGTGGACCTGCACCCGTGACGAAGCCTGGGCGCATCCAGATGCCAGTTGGCCCGACCCGGCGGGCGGCTGGTCCGAGCGTGTGCAGACCTGCGAACAGGCGGTCGTCAAACCGAACACAACCAGCAGCATCACCAATCATTCCGGTGTTCAATCGGCATTGGGACACGACGTGCCGCTGAGCGCGCATTGGCGCAACAGGCGGCGCTCCACCCTGCCCTTTGTCAGGCCCGAACGGCTTGAGGCACTGCCCGGCCGCTGGATTTGGGGCGGGCTTCTTTACAACAATTTTGCTCATTTCATCGCAGAGTCGCTGGGCCGTCTGTGGGCCATAGACGTCATACAGGGGCATGTGGACGGTATCGTCTTTACACCGCGCCGTCCCAGCCCGATCAAGGACATTACGCTGAACAGCTTTCAGCAAGATGTGTTTGCCGCCTGTGGGATCACCATCCCGATCAAGGTGCTGGACAAGCCCACGCAAGTGGCAGAACTGGTTGTGCCGGGCCAGGGCTTCGGACTGGGCGACATCATCGACGGAACACCCTCTTTCCACCGATTTCGTGAGGCGCATTTCGCCAAGAACATCGCCCCGGACGGGGGCGACAGGCTTTACATCTCACGCTCCAAACTTGCCATCGACAAGGGTGGGCTGCTGGGCGAGGCGCAGATCGAAGAGCGGCTAAGCGCTGAGGGCTACGAGATTTTTCATCCCGAGAAGCATCCTATCAACGTGCAGTTGGCCCGGTATAAGGCCGCCAAGAAGATCATTGGTTGCGAAGGCTCTGCCATGCACCTGATGGCGTTCTGCGCCCATCCGGGCCAGGATATCGCCATGATCATGCGTCGAAAGACCGAAGCCACGACGATGATACAGCGTCACTTGGGCGCGTTCGCGGGCAAAAAACCGTTGATCGTATCCAGCCTGAAATCCGTTTGGGATCACCCGATCAGCCAACGGGGTCGTATGTCGCTTGGTGAGCCGGACCTGCCCAAAGTGCACGCCGAATTGCTTACAGGCGGTTTTATTTCTCAGTCAGAACCGTGGCCGGAACTGGACCCGAGCGAAGTCAAAACAGTGCTTGAGGCACGAATGAAAAAAGTCGCCTAGGTCGCATCCGGCATCACAGCGGTCACTTCGATCTCGATCCGATCCTCGGGCGTGATCAGCCTGCACTCGATCATTGTGGCAGCGGGTGGATTATCCCCGAACGCCGCGCGCAGAAGTGGCCAGCATGGTGGAAATTCGTCACGGTTTGGTAGCATGTAGGTCACGCGGACCACATGGCTGAAGTCTGCGCCAAACTCACCCAGGGCCTTGCCTATAATCTCAAGCGCCGAGCGGCACTGCTCCACCGCAGTGGTGCCCTCACCCACCGTGCCCGCCACGTGAATCCAGCCACCAGCTGCGACCGCACGGCAATAGCCGACCTTGGGTTCATACTCGCCACCGGAGTGAATGCGCGTAATCGACATTGGAGCTTGGTCCTCTGGGTCTGTCACAATCAGAGCAAAGAAAAAGGCGGGGAAAGCCCCGCCTTTTGTGAATATGCCAAACGCTGATCAGCTTGCCGACGCCGACTCTTTCTCGGCCTCTGCGTGGATCATCAAAGGTGCTGCGTCCGAGGTCACCGCCTCTTCGTTTACCACAACCTCGGTGACTGACTCGAGGCCCGGCAACTCGAACATGGTGTCGAGCAGGATGTCTTCGAGAATGGACCGCAGGCCACGTGCGCCCGTCTTGCGTTCGATGGCACGCTTGGCAATCGCGCTCAGCGCATCTTCGGTGAAGGTCAGCGTGGTATCTTCCAATTCGAACAGGCGCTGGTATTGCTTGACCAACGCGTTCTTGGGCTGGGTTAGGATGGTGACAAGCGCGTCTTCATCCAAATCTTCGAGCGTCGCCAGAACCGGCAGGCGGCCAACGAATTCAGGGATCAGGCCAAATTTGAGCAGGTCCTCGGGTTCGAGATCAGTAAAGATTTCACCCACACCGCGCTCATCATTGTCACGCACATCAGCGCCAAAGCCCATCGCCGACCCTTTGCCGCGCTGTGCAATGATCTTGTCGAGACCGGCAAAGGCACCGCCGCAGATGAACAAGATGTTTGTGGTGTCCACCTGCAGGAATTCCTGCTGCGGATGCTTGCGCCCACCTTGCGGTGGCACCGACGCCACGGTGCCCTCCATCAGTTTCAAAAGCGCTTGCTGTACGCCCTCGCCAGATACATCCCGCGTGATCGACGGGTTTTCGGACTTGCGCGTGATTTTGTCGACCTCGTCAATATAGACGATGCCGCGCTGCGCACGTTCGACGTTGTATTCGGACGCCTGCAACAGCTTGAGGATGATATTCTCGACATCCTCGCCCACATACCCCGCTTCGGTCAGCGTCGTCGCATCTGCCATGGTAAACGGCACGTCGAGAATGCGCGCGAGGGTCTGGGCCAACAGCGTCTTGCCGCAGCCGGTGGGGCCGATCAGCAGGATGTTAGATTTCGCCAGTTCGATATCCCCACCCTTCTGGGCGTGGTTCAGGCGCTTGTAATGGTTGTGCACGGCGACCGATAAGACGCGCTTGGCCATGGCCTGGCCGATCACGTAGTCGTCAAGCACTTCGCAGATGTCTTTGGGTGTCGGCACACCGTCGGTGGACTTCAGACCCGAAGCTTTGGTCTCCTCGCGGATGATATCCATGCACAGCTCGACGCATTCATCACAAATAAACACCGTCGGGCCTGCAATCAGCTTGCGCACCTCGTGCTGGCTTTTGCCGCAAAAGCTGCAATAAAGGGTGTTTTTGCTGTCGCCGCCTGAATTCGTGGCCATGTCGCGTCCTTCCCGGCAGATGCCGCCATTCAAAAGGTGCCGGAGGTCTCCGGCGTGCCCCGCGTTGCCCGTCAGCTTAGGACAGGCCCGCAGGGTCCACAATCGTCTTTTTGCCTGACCTCGCGATCTGATCACGCGCCGCGTGAGCGACGCGCAACAGATCAGCTTGCTTCGTCATCGGATTTGCTGCGTTGATCCACGATATCGTCGATATGGCCCCACTCCTTGGCTTCTTCCGGGGTCATCCAGGTGTCACGGTCCAGTGCTTGCTGGACTGTGTCGTAATCCTGACCAGAGTGTTTCACATACATCTGATAAATCCGCTCGCGCGTCTGTTCGATATGGCGGGCTGAAATCAAGATATCCGATGCCATGCCTTGCGAGCCCCCCGATGGCTGATGGACCATAATTTCCGAGTTCGGGAGCGCGAACCGCATTCCCGGCTCTCCGCCGATGGCGATGACCGATCCCATGGAAGCGGCCATACCACAGATCAGCGTGGACACTTTGGGTTTGATGTACTGCATGGTGTCGTAGATCGAAAAACCTGCGGTTACTTCGCCACCGGGCGAATTCACATACATGCTGATTTCCTTGGATGGGTTTTCCGCCTCAAGGTGCAACAGCTGGGCCACCACAAGGTGGCTCATCCCCGAGTGGATCGGTCCGTTGATAAAGATGATCCGCTCCTTCAACAGGCGCGAGAAAATGTCATAGGCCCGCTCGCCCCGGCTGGTCTGTTCGACCACCATCGGAACCAGGTTGTTGGTAATATGTGCATATTGATCGATGGGATCACGCATGATGTTCTGCCTCGTCAGACTTCCGCGAGACCATACCCGCAGAGAAGTTACCCGAGTCTTAGTATCGGCTTTCAGGGGCTGCAAGAGCAGGTCAGCCCAGAAACGGATTTCCACCAGAGCTTCATTTAATAAGATTTGCGTATTAATTACGATAATGCAGACCAGGGCCCCCATGCCCATCCTCTTTGATATCGGGCGCATTATTCTGGCGTCGCTATTTATCCTGGGTGGCATCGACAAGATCATCGCGCCGAACCCGAGCATTGAGGCTATGAGCGCCGTAGGACTGCCGGTTCCCACCCTTTAGATTTACGCCGTCATCGCGGTGGAACCGGGGGTGGTCTGGCGATTGCCGGCGGGATCGGGCGTATCGCATGGGCCGCAGCTTTGGTGCTGGTCCTGCACACGCTTACGGTCAATATCTTGTTTCACCCCTTCTGGTCCGTTCCAGCCGATCTGGCGCGCAAAGAACTATCACTGTTTTTCAAAAACGTCGCCGTGATTGGTGGCCTGATGATCGTCGCCAGCGCAGTGCGTCCGATCAAACCCGCCTAAGAGGCGTTGACCCACCCAGCTGCCGAGTTACCTGCCAGTCATGCCAGATGCGCTGACCCGTTTCCCTCCGACCCGCACCGCCGCGCTTGAGCGACTGAACCGGTTTTTGCCCCATGCCGGGCGAGACTATGCCGCGCGACGCAACTACGATCTGGGGCGCGACGGGCATAACGGCGTGTCGACGCTATCGCCTTATATCCGCGCCCGTCTGCTGACGGAGGCGGAGGTGCTAGAGGCGGCCCTTGCCCGCCATAGTGCGAAGGCAGCCGAGAAGTTCATTCAGGAAGTTTATTGGCGGACGTATTGGAAAGGCTGGCTTGAAATGCGGCCGGCGGTCTGGGGTCAATACATGTCCACGCTCAACGGGGCGCTTGATCATGTCCAAACCCAATCCGGTCTGCGCGACAGATGGGAGGCCGCGTGCAAGGGCGACACCGATATCGACTGCTTTAACGCTTGGGCGCAAGAGCTTGTAGCGACAGGATATATGCACAATCACGCCCGGATGTGGTTCGCGTCAATCTGGATCTTCACGCTGCGCTTGCCATGGGAGTTGGGCGCCGATTTCTTCTTGCGGCACCTGCTGGATGGCGACCCTGCGTCAAACACGCTTAGCTGGCGCTGGGTCGCAGGCATTCAAACCCCGGGCAAGACCTATCTGGCGCGCACGTCCAACATCTCGAAATATACCGAGGGGCGGTTTGCCCCGAAATGGCAATTGGCAAGCGAGGCCCCGGCCCTGACCGGCCCACCAAAGCCAGACCTTATGCCCTTGTCTGACGCTGACCTACCAATCCCAAGCCCGCGTACCGGCCTTATCCTGCACGACGATGACCTCAGCCCCGGCTTTCTGCTTGATGCCGGCATAGCGCCCGTGGCAACCGCTGTGATTGGCACGCGCGCAGACCTGTCGCCTCTGCAGCTTGCGCCCCATGTTCGGGCGTTCGCTGAAACAGCCGCACAGGATACCGTGGCACGTTTCGGTGATCGCCTGGGCGTGATCTCGCCAACTGCGCCGACAGCGCAGGCGCTGCTTCACTGGGCCCAGGAAGCCGAACTGGACCAGATCGTCACACCCTATGCCCCCGTAGGACCCGCAGCAAACGTGTTGACCCGCCTGGCCCAAAGCGACGGCGCGCCACCGTTGCGCCGTATCAGACGGGCCTATGACAGCGCGGCATGGCCGCACGCCACCCACGGCTTTTTCCGGTTCAAAGACAAAATCCCGCAGCTTCTGGGAAGTCTCAGGGGCCTGCGCGCCGCCGAGTAGCGTGTCAAGCGCCAGGGCCTCACACGCCCAAATAGCGGTTGGCGACGTCCCCACGCACGTCGGCCATTGCCCCGTGCCATACCGACCGGCCCCGTTCCAAAATCACGGCACGCTCGGCGATCCGGCCCAACTCGGCGAGCGATTTGTCGACCACAAGCAGGCACAGCCCCGTCTCGCGCCGCACCGCATCCAGCGCGGCCCAAATCTCTTGCCGGACCACAGGGGCCAGGCCTTCTGTCGCCTCGTCCAGCAGCATCAGCCGCGGATTGGTCATCAGCGCGCGGCCAATGGCCAACATCTGCTGTTCACCCCCCGACAGATGCGCGGCGTTTTGTCTTGCCCGCTCCCGCAACCGCGGAAACAGCTGCGTCACGCGCGCCATATCCCAATGACCGGGGCGCGCCGCCGCCAGAAGGTTCTCTTGGACACTCAGTCCGGCAAACACACGCCGCCCCTCGGGCACCAACCCTAAGCCCGCGCGCGCCGCGACATGCGGCGGCGTCTGGGCCAGGTCCTTGCCGTCAAACACCACCTGACCCGCGCTGTGCCGGATCAGGCGGCAGATCACGCGGATCGTTGTTGACTTGCCCATACCATTGCGGCCCATCAGCGCCAGAACCTCACCCTCTTCCAGATTCAGATCGACGCCAAAAAGGGCCTGCGCCGCCCCGTAACGCGCCTCAATCCCCTCAATCCGTAGCAAGGTCATGGCGCCGCCTCCTCACCCAGATAGGCGGCGCGCACCTGCGCATCGGTGCGAATCTGATCCGGCGTGCCGGTGGCAATCACCCGCCCCGCAACCAGCACCGAAATGCGATCAGCCAGGGCAAAAACAGCGTCCATATCATGCTCGACCAGCAGGATCGGGGCTTCGGCCCGTAATGCATCCAGAAACACGGTCATACGCGCCGACCCTTCAGCGCCCAGACCGGCCATGGGTTCGTCCATCAGAAACAGCTTCGGGCGCAGGGTCAACGCGACAGCCACTTCCAGCAAGCGCCGCTGCCCGTGGCTCAGATCGCTCACGCGCTTGCGCGCGTCATTTGCCAGCCCGACGCGTTCCAGCGCCGCTTCGGCCACGACGCGCACCGACGCGCCCCGCATCACTGGGCCAAAAAAGCGCCATACGGCACCCGACGCGCCAACCGCGCCCAGCACCGCGTTTTCAAGTACGGTATACTCCATTGCCAGCGCGCTGATCTGAAAGGTGCGTGCCAGACCTGCCTGTGCCCGCGCCGCTGCGCCAAGCGCAGTGATATCCACCCCATCAAATACGATGCGCCCTGCATCCGGGGAAAGCCCACCCGAAATCTGTTGGATCAGCGTGGACTTGCCAGCGCCGTTGGGGCCAATCAGCGCATGGATCTCACCGGGTTGCACGGTCAGCGATACGTCATCGGTCGCCCTGAGCGCTCCAAAGGACTTTGATAGCCCCTGAAGGCTCAGCAGCGGCTCAGTCATGGCGCACCCCCTGCCCCACAAGCGCGCCAACCACACCCCCCCGCGCAAAAAGCACCACAAACAGCAGGATCGCCCCAAGATAGATCAGCCAATACTCACTGACCCCACTCAGCATGTGTTCAAGCAATACAAACAGGCACGCACCAACCACCGGACCATAAAGCCGCCCGATCCCACCCAGAACGACGAACACAATGAACTCGCCCGACATCTGCCAACTGAACATGGTGGGCGACACAAAGCGGTTGAGATCGGCAAACAGCGCGCCGGCCAACCCGGTCACCGCACCCGAAATGACAAAGGCCACCAGCCGCAGGCGAAAGGGCGACAGGCCTACCGTCTCGACCCGCACCGCATTTTGCCGCGCGGCCCCAAGCGCCAGACCAAAGGCCGAGTGTTCGATGCGTCCCATCAGCCACAGCACAGCGGCAAGCAGCACAAAGACCAACGCAAAGAACTGGATGGGATCAAGCGTGTTCAGGCCCGGAAAGTCATTGCGCACATAGATGCTCAGCCCGTCCTCGCCCCCATAGGCGGGCCAGGAAATGGCAAAATAATAGAACATTTGTCCAAAAGCGAGCGTGATCATGATGAAGTAAACGCCCGCCGTGCGCAGAGCAAGCAGACCGATCAGCAGCGCGGCAAGCGCGCTTGTTACCACAGCCACCAACCAGATGACCGGCATGGACTTCGTGCCCTCGATTGTGAACAGGCCCAGATCAAGCGACACGTAGCTTTGTGCATGGCTCGCCAGAATGCCCATTGCGTAACCACCCAGGCCAAAGAATACCGCATGCCCCAGGCTAACCAGCCCGCCCAAGCCAAGGGCCAGGTTCAACCCTACCGCCGCCAGCGCCAGAATGGCGGCGCGTGTCGCCAATGTGATGGTGAAGGGTTCGTCCAAGACCAAGGCAGCCGCCGCCACAGCAGGCAGCAGCAAAAAGACCAGTGTGTTGAGGACCGTCTCGCGTTGCATCAGGCGGTTCCGTACAGACCCGTGGGCCGAAAGATCAGCACAATGGCCATCAGGATATAGATCGACATCGACGCTAGCGCCGAGCCAACGGAAATGGCCACCGACGCCTCCATGATCCCGCTGAGCGCAAGCGGCAACAGCACGCCGCCGAGCGTGTCGGTTAGACCCACAAGGAGGGCACCGACCAGCGCTCCTTTTATTGATCCGATGCCACCGATGACAATCACGACAAAGGCCAGGATCAAGACGGGCTCGCCCATACCCACTTGCACCGACTGAATGGCGCCAACCAATGCGCCCGCCAGCCCGGCAAGTGCGGCACCTAACGCGAAGATCAGCGTGTAAAGCATTGATATATTAACACCAAGCGCCGCAATCATCTCGCGGTCGCTCTCGCCTGCCCGGATTTGGATGCCGATGCGCGTGCGGGCAATAAGAAGGAACAGGCTGGCCGCGACCAGCAGCCCGATGACGATGATCACCAAACGGTAAGCCGGGTATTGAATGCCCCCCGGCAAGGTCACCGGCCCAGACAATGCGGCAGGCACATCCAGATACAGCGGGAACGACCCGAACATCCACCGCGTGCCCTCTGATAAGATCAGGATCAGCGCAAACGTCGCCAGCACCTGATCCAAATGATCACGGTCATAAAGACGCCGGATCACCCCAATCTCGATAATCGCTCCGGCAGCAGCCGCCGCAATCAGGCTTGCGATCAAGGCAAGCACAAACGACCCCGTGGCACCCGCCACCGCCGCCGCCGCAAAGGCACCAATCATGTAGAGCGACCCGTGCGCGAGATTGATCAAGCCCATGACCCCAAAAATCAGGGTCAGACCGGCCGCCATCAGGAACAGCATGATCCCTGATTGCAGCCCGTTCAGCACCTGCTCAATTAACAAAAGCGCGCTCATCCGCCGCGTCATGCGGGGTGAGCGTCACCCCGCAAGCCTCTATTTTTTCGTGAAAAAGCCCTGGAGAAACCAGGGCATGCTATCTTACAGGTTGCAGTCTGCCCCATATGGGTCGCTGTGGTCTGTCGCTGCCGTTCCAACAATGCGGTTGGTGACCAGATCCCCCTCTTTCACCACTTCGCGCATATAGATGTCCTGCACCGGGTGGTGATTGTCGGCAAACGAAAACTTGCCGCGCACCGATTGGAAGTCCGCCTCTTTCAACGCCGCGCGGAAGGCATCGGCATCATCAACATCAGCCTTTGCCGCTGCTGACGCCAAAAGCAGGCCGGTGTCATAGCCTTGCGCCGCATAGAGCGATGGCAGACGACCATATTCCGCCTGAAACGCCTCAACGAAATCCGCGTTGCCGGGCACATCCAGGTCCTTGGACCAATGCGCCGTATTCTGTGATCCAACCGCGGCATCGCCAATCGCACCCAGAATACCCTGATCAAAGCTGAAGGCCGGGCCGGACACGGGCTTGTCCACGCCCGAGCCCGCATATTGCTTCATAAACGAAATCCCCATGCCGCCCGGCAGGAAGAAATAGATTTGGTCCGCATCGCTCGCCCGCATCTGCGCAATCTCGGCGGCATAATCGGTCTGGCCCAACTTGGTATAGAGCTCTGCCGCGATCTCTCCCTGATAGGTGCGCTTGAAGCCCGCCATCATGTCCTGACCTGCCGGATAGTTGGGCGCCATTAGAAACACCTTGCCGGCTTGCCCGCTCAACGCCGTGCCGGCCGCCTCGGAAAATGCATCATTCTGCCAACTCACGTTGAAATAGTTCTGGTGGCAGCCCCGTCCGGCAAGGGCCGAGGGTCCCGCATTGGGCGACAGGTAAAACTTGCCCTGTGCCGTCGTCGCCGGGACCACGGCCAGCGCGAGGTTCGACCAGATGATTCCCGTCATCACGTCGACCTTTTCGGACTGGATCATCTTGTCGGCCAGTTGCACCGCGATATCGGGTTTGCGCTGATCATCCTCGATCACCACCTCGATATCGTCATTGCCCTTCACCGCCAGCAAAAACCCGTCACGCACGTCGATACCCAGGCCCGCGCCACCGCCGGACAAGGTGGTGATCATCCCCACCTTGACGCCCTCGGCCTGTGCGACTGTACCCAGGGCAGCGATTGAACACGCCGCCATCAACTGTTTCAATGTCATTGAAGTCTCTCCCTTGATTGCCGGACTCTTGCGGCCCGTGTTTTCCACGCTATCAGGCCCTTGCGGCCCGCACTCGTCAAGCCCTAGGTGACGCGCTGGCGGGTCATAAAGGCAGGATCATCCCAGAGGCGGTCGCGCATCACCTTCTCGATATGATCGACCGCAGCCATCACATCCCCGTCGTCGAGGTACAAAGGCGTAAATCCAAACCGCATGATGTCCGGCGCGCGAAAATCTCCGATCACACCGCGCGCGATCAGGGCCTGCACCGCAGCGTAGCCGTGCTCAAACGCAAAGGACACCTGGCTGCCCCGCTGCGCCGCCTCACGCGGGCTGGCAAGCGTCAGGTCAGGCACCCGCGCCTCGACTTCACGAATGAACACCTCTTGAAGGGCAACCGACGTCGCGCGCAGGGCGCTCATGTCGATACCCTCCCACACCTCGAGCGCGGCTTCCAACGACGCGAGTTGAATGACAGGCGGCGTGCCCACGCGCATCCGCTCGATCCCCGGTGCAGGGCGATAGTCGAGATCAAAGGCAAAGGGGGCATCATGCCCAAGCCATCCCGCCAGCGCCGGGTCCACCCGGTCCGCAAGGTCCGCACGTGCATAGATAAAAGCCGGCGCACCCGGTCCGCCGTTCAAATATTTATACGTGCACCCAACTGCAAACTCGCATCCACACCCTCCGACATCGACCGGCACGGCACCCGCGCTGTGGGCCAAATCCCAGATCATGACCGCACCCGCACTATGCGCCAATTCGGTGACCGTCGCCATATCGTGCATCCGCCCGGTCCGATAATCCACCTGCGTCAACATCACGGCAGCAACGCCATCATCGATCGCTTCGGCCACATCGTCGGGGTCGACGACCCGTAGTTCATAGCCATCGTCCAGCATCTGGATCAGGCCCTGCGCCATGTAAAGATCGGTCGGGAAATTCCCAGAATCGCTTAGAATAGTTTTTCGGTCCGGTTGCATCTTCAGCGCTGCGGCCAGCGCCTGAAATACTTTGATCGACAGCGTGTCGCCCATCACGACGGTGCCCGCAGGCGCGCCAATCAACCGGCCCACAATGTCACCCACGCGGCTGGGTTGCGCCATCCAACCGGCACTGTTCCAGCCTTTGATCAGTTGCGCCCCCCATTCCTGCTGCATCATCGCGGCGACCCGCTCCTGCGCCATTTTCGGCAGCGGCCCAAGCGAATTGCCATCAAGATAGATGATCCCATCAGGTAAATGGAAAAACTCTTTTTTCAGAACCATTTACAAGGCTCCTCTCACATTCCAAAGTTCTGGAAACAGAACCACGTCCAGCATCTTGCGCAAATAGCTGACCCCCGCCGTGCCCCCGGTGCCTCGCTTGAAGCCAATGATCCGCTCAACCGTGGTGACATGGTTGAACCGCCAGCGGCGAAAGTAGTCCTCAAGGTCCATCAACTTCTCGGCCAGTTCATACAATTCCCAATGGGTGGCCGGGTCCTCGTAGACCCGCTGCCACAGCTCCTGCACCTGATCCTGTGCGCCCCAAGACCCTGTATGTGCATCCCCGGCAAGACCGCTGACGTCGAAATGCCCACCCAAACGTGCCAGCGCCACCTGATAGAGGCTCGGGCGCGCAAGCTCTTTCTCCAAAACAAAAAACGCCTCGGGCCGGTGCTTGTGCACCTTGGACACCGCCACTTGCCGATTGCCCAATATGTACTCAATCAAACGATATTGATGCGACTGAAAGCCCGATGAATTGCCCAAGGACGGGCGAAAGGTCGTGTATTCGCTGGGCGTCATTGTGCGCAGAACATCCCAAGCCCCATTCAACTGCTCGAAAATCCGTGCCACCCGCGTCAACATCTTGAACGCCGGGGCCAGGTCGCCTGCCCCAATCGCATCGCGGGCTGAATTCAACTCGTGGATCGCCAGCCGCATCCACAGTTCGGACGTCTGGTGCTGGATGATAAACAGCATTTCGTCATGGGCGTCGGACAGTGGATGCTGCGACGCCAACAGCGCATCCAGGCCCAGGTAGTCGCCATAAGACATGTCGCCCTTGAAATCGAGCTTGGCCCCATGGTGGTCGTGATCTGCTGACATGACGTATCTCCCCACCCGATAATGTGCGCGCGGGCCGCAATGTCCACTCTCAAAGGGGTAAGTGGCGGAGACTGTGGGATTCGAACCCACGGGACGCTCTCACGCCCAACGGTTTTCAAGACCGCCGCATTCGACCACTCTGCCAAATCTCCGGTGCGCTTGCTTTAGGCTGGCAGATGCGATTCGGCAAATGGCCACAGTCACGGGGAAATTTGCCGACACCCCTTGCGCGCGCTTTTCAGATTGCGTGTCTCGGTCTATTGTGTCGCCATAACGTCGCATAAGCGGCCCATAATCCGTGCCCGATGCGGCACAAAACAGCCCGAAAAGGGCATACAGGCAACAGCAGGCAAGGACTTGGTCCATGAGCAGATATTCTTCCCGTTTCACCCTTCGCAGCAGCACTGCGGCCCTTCTTGCCTTTGGCCTGTTGGCCGGATGTGACGAAAGCGGACAATTTGTAGCCATGGACGCGTTCAAGCGTGACAACACATCCGTCGAAGGCACGCCAGAACCCGGCGCCCCAATCAAAACGGTCGAACGCGATGTCGAAGCACCCGACGTCTTTGGAGTGACCGAGGCGGGCCTATGGGACGGTCGCCCATCGCTGGGGGGCGTTTGGGTCGCACACCCGGATGTGGTTGACCCCGAACGCGTGATCATCCGCAACACCGAAAACGATCAATTCGTGGTTGGCGCTCTCTTCCGCCGCGAACGCGACATTCCTGGCCCGCGCCTGCAAATCAGTTCTGACGCCGCCGAAGCGCTGAACATGCTGGCCGGTGCGCCCGCAGAACTCAACGTCACCGCCCTGCGCAAAGAGGAAGTGGCCGTCGAACCCGAAGTGACAGAAAGCGACGTAGAGACGGTCGCCGCCCCGGCTGAGATCACTGAAACCACTTTGGACCCGATTGAAAGTGCTGCCGCCGCGTTGGACGCGCCCTTGCCCGAAGCAACAGCGGCCGTTGCAACGGAAACGGCGATCACACCCGCTGCGACGCCATCATCGTCGCAAGGGATCCAACCTGCCGCAACATCGCAAATTACGCCCGCCGCCGCGACAACGCGGCCAACTGCGTCGACACTGGACAAGCCTTTCATCCAGATCGGCATCTTCTCGATCGAAGGAAACGCCGAACGCACCGCCAAGCAGATGCGCGGCGCAGGTGTTATCCCCACCGTGAAAACCTTTGAACGCGACGGCAAGACATTCTGGCGTGTCGTGGTCGGCCCGGCTGGCACCACATCGGAACGCAGCCAGCTGTTGAAAACCATCAAGGCCGAAGGGTTCACGGACGCATACGCTGTCACCAACTGACCAGGAGTATTTAGTCGTGATCCGCCCCCTTGCCTCCGCCGCCCTGCTGATCGCCACCACCGCCCTACCCGTCACTGCGTTCGAGACGCGGGCGACGGCGGCCTATGTGGTAGATCACACAACGGGCACCGTCCTGCTGAACAAGAACGCGGACGAACCATTGCCGCCTGCGTCCATGTCCAAGCTGATGACGCTCTATATGGCATTCGAGGCGGTGGAACGCGGCCAGCTCTCCATGACGGACGAGTTGGTGACGTCCGCTCATGCGGCAAGCTTCGGCGGCTCGACCCTGTTTCTGCAACAGGGGGAGCGTATCACGGTCGAGGACCTGATCCGGGGCATCATCGTGCTGTCGGGCAATGACGCCTGTGTGGTCATCGCTGAAGCGCTCAGCCCCGACGGGACCGAAGCCGGTTTTGCCCGCCTGATGACCCGCCGGGCACAGGAAATGGGCATGACCAATTCGACTTTTGCCAACTCCAGCGGCTGGCCGGCTGCGGGCCATCTGATGTCGATGCGCGATCTTGGCCTGCTCTCGCAGCGGCTGATCACTGACTATCCCGAATTCTACCCAATGTTTGCGGAAACCGAGTTTCTCTTTGACGAAAAGGAAAGTTCGAACCGCTATAACCGAAATCCGCTTCTAACGCTCGGGATCGGGGCGGATGGTCTCAAGACCGGTCACACTCAGGAAGCTGGCTATGGTCTCACCGGCTCGGCCAAGCAAGGCGATCGGCGCGTGGTTTTTGTCATCTCCGGCCTCGATACCGTGGCTGCGCGCGCGCAGGAATCCGAAGCCATCGTGAACTGGGCCTTCCGCCAATTTGCCGAACGCACAGTGGTTGATGCTGGCGCACGTGTCGCCACCGCCCGCGTTTGGGAAGGGGCCGAACCCGAGGTGGGCCTTGTGCCCCAAGAGGACGTGACCGTTCTGCTGCCGATCCTTGCAGGTCGCACAGTAGACGCCGAGGTGGTCTATACCGGCCCGATTCAGGCCCCCATCGCCGCAGGCTCGCCGCTGGGAGAACTGGTGATCCAGCCCGAGGGCCTGCCCGAACAGCGCATCCCGCTGATCGCCGAAACGGACATCGCACACGGTGGCTTTTTGGCCAAGATATCAACCGCTGCGCTGTCCCTGATCGCCCGCGTCACCGAACGGGCCACACCCGAAGGTGGCGCGTGACGTCCAAAGGGCACTTTATCACCTTCGAAGGCATCGACGGCTCCGGTAAATCCACCCAAGCGCGGATGTTGGCCGACCACTTGCGCACCCAGGGCCATGACGTGATCCTGACCCGCGAACCCGGCGGCAGTCCGGGAGCCGAGGAAATCCGCACTCTGGTGTTGCAAGGCGAACCCGACCGCTGGTCAGCAGAAACCGAACTCCTGCTCTTCACCGCCGCCCGCCGCGACCATATGGAACGACGGATCCAACCCGCCATCGATGCGGGCCAAATCGTGATCTGCGACCGCTTCGCCGACAGCACGCGCATGTACCAGGGCCTCAGCCGCGGCGACCTGCGCGCCAAGGTCGACACACTGCATGCTCTGATGATCGGCCGCGAACCCGACCTCACAATCCTCATCGACATGGACCCAACCCAGGGCCTTGCCCGCGCCAAAGGCCGCCAGGGCACCGAAGAACGGTTCGAGGATTTCGGCACCGAGCTACAGGAAAGCATGCGCGCAGGCTTCCTTGCCCTCGCCGGTGAATTCCCTGACCGTTTCCGCACCATCGACGGCGCTCGCGACATCGACACAGTCGCGTGTGACGTCAAGGCAGCGGTACAAACCTACCTGTCTTCTTCTGGCTAAAAATACTCCGGGGGGAGGCGCACGCGCGAGGGGCTGGCCCCCCTCCCCGCTTGGGTGCTAGAGCACTCCTATGACCGACGAGACCCCAGATCCCACCCGCGTTCCCGGCGCACCGCACCCACGCGAGACGCAAACCCTCATCGGTCAGGACGAAGCGCAACACACATTCCTTGACGCTTTCACAACAGGTCGCCTGCATCAGGCTTGGCTGCTCACCGGCCCCCGTGGTGTGGGCAAGGCCACACTGGCCTGGCGCATCGCCCGCTTCCTGCTGGCCACCCCAGATCTAGACCCCAACGACATGTTTGGCGCGCCTATGCCCCCCACGCTCGACATCGCGCCGGACCACCCCGTTGCCCGCCGTATCGCGGCAGGCTCGGATCCCGGCCTTAAATCCGTACATCGCACCGAAAACGAAAAAACCAAGCGCCTGCGCGACCAGGTCACCATCGACGACATCCGCGCGCTTGGTTCTTTCTTCCAACTCAGCGCCACTGATGGCGGCCGGCGCATCGTGATTATAGACGCCGCCGACGACATGAACGTGAACGCCGCCAACGCGCTTTTGAAGATGCTCGAAGAGCCCCCGGTCCGCACCACGCTGCTGCTGATTTGCCACCAGCCCAGCCGCCTTCTGCCCACGATCCGGTCGCGCTGCCGCACCCTGCGCCTGGGCACGCTGACGCCGGCACAAATGGAACAGGCCATGGCCCAGGCAGGCATCGACCCCGGCCCTGACGCCGCAGCCCTCGCAGACCTCAGCGCGGGGTCGGTGGGCGCCGCCTTGCGCCTGTCGCTACTCGATGGGCTGAAACTATACCGCGAAGTGATCCACCTCATGGGCACCCTGCCCAACCTCGACCGCAGCCGCGCGCTGGCGCTGGCCGAAGCGACCGCCGGACGCGGGGCCGAAGAAAAACTCGATCTTCTTTACACCCTGATCGATGTCGCGCTCGCCCGGCTCGCCCGAACCGGCGCCCTGGGCCACCCGCCGCAGGTCGAGGCCGCGCCGGACGAGGGTGCAATCCTCACCCGGCTCGCGCCCCACGCTGTCCAAGCCCGTGCTTGGGCCGACACCGCGCAGACGGCCCTCGCCCGTGCGCGCCATGGCCGGGCGGTCAACCTTGACCCTGCCGCGCTGGTCCTAGATACGCTGTTTAAGCTCTCCGAGACGGCCCCCGCCCGATGACCCCACAGATCACCGACAGCCATTGCCACCTCGACTTCTCGGATTTCGAAGGGCAGCTGCCCCAGATCATCCAGAACGCCGCCGATGCGGGTGTGACCCGCATGGTCACCATCTGCACCAAACTGCGGCTGGAACCTCAGGTGCGCGCCATTGCCGAAGCCCACGACCCCGTCTTCTACGCCGCTGGCACCCATCCAATGAGCGCGGCGGATGAACCTCTGGCCACCACCGACGACTTGATCACACTTGCGCAGCACCCGAAATTCGTCGGCATCGGAGAGACCGGCCTCGACTATCACTACACCTCCGATTCAGCGGAGATCCAGCAACGCTGCTTGCGTATCCACATCGATGCCGCCCGCGAAACGGGCCTACCGCTGATCATACATGCCCGCGCCGCAGATGACGACATGGCCCGCATCCTCACCCAAGAGCACAAGCAAGGCCCATACACGTGTGTTATGCACTGCTTCTCGTCCGGGGCCGCCCTCGCCCGCGCTGCGCTTGATCTTGGCTTTTACCTATCGATGTCCGGCATCGCTGCCTTTCCCAAAAGCCAGGACTTGCGCGACATCTTCGCCGCTGCCCCCCTCGACCGCATCCTTGTGGAAACCGACGCCCCCTACCTGGCCCCGCCCCCGCACCGGGGAAAACGCAACGAACCGGCCTACGCTGCACATACCGCGCGCCAAGGGGCTGAAACCATGGGCCTCGACTACGCCACGTTCGCGGCACAAACCCAACAGAACTTTGATCGCCTGTTTGCCAAGGCCGCGGCCTACAGCGTGGCTGCATGAAAGACACGCTGACCTTCACAATTCTGGGCTGCGGCTCGTCGGGCGGCGTGCCACGGCTGGGCGGGCATTGGGGCGCCTGTGATCCCGACAACCCCAAGAACCGCCGCCAACGCTGTTCCATGCTGGTCGAACGCAGCAGCGATGCAGGCACCACCACCGTGCTGGTCGACACTTCGCCCGATCTGCGCAACCAATTGCTCAGCACAGGCACCGGGCGGCTTGACGGCGTGATTTACACGCACGAACACGCGGATCATGTGCACGGGATCGATGATCTGCGCATGATTGTCTTCAACATGCGCGCGCGTTTGCAGGTCTGGGCCAATGGCGACACGCAGAACGACCTGATCAGCCGCTTCGGCTATGCCTTCGTACAGCCGAAATCCTCGCCCTACCCGCCCATCCTCGAGTTGAACACCATCGACGGCGATACGGTGATCGACGGCCCAGGCGGCCCCATCACCTTCACCCCGTTCGAGGTGAACCACGGCAGCATTGACGCCCTTGGCTTCCGCATCGGCGATGTCGCCTACCTGCCCGACGTGGCAACCATCCCAGACGCCGCCTGGCCCTATCTCCAAGACCTCGACATCTGGATCGTGGATGCCCTGCGCCGCGACCCGCACCCCACGCACAGCCATCTGGCCAACACGCTGGCCTGGATCGCCCGCGCCCAACCCAAACGCGCGATCCTCACCAACATGCACATCGACCTCGACTACGACACCGTGCTCAACGAAACCCCCGACCACGTCGAACCCGCCTACGACGGCATGGCCCTAAGCGTCCCGGCCCCCTGATCTTCTCTGTTTCAAAAAAATCCCCGCCGGAGGCTCCCGCCCTCGGGCACCGCCGCCAAAGGCCCGATCATGCAAGCCCTCCTCGACGTCATCCTGCCCGTCTTCCTCGTGATTGGGTTCGGCTACTTGGCCGTCTGGCGTGGCGTCTTCTCCAGCGCCGGGGTGGACGCGCTGATGAAGTTCTCTCAGAACTTTGCCATCCCCTGCCTGCTGTTCTCGGCCATAGCAAATGTCGACCTCGCCACCAGCCTTGATGCGCGCCTTCTCATCAGTTTCTACGCTGGCGCCGCCACCGGCTTTGCCCTCGGCACGGCAGGTGCCTACTACCTCTTCGACCGCGATATCGAAGACAGCATCGCAATCGGCTTCTGCTGCCTTTTTTCCAACTCGGTCCTTCTGGGTCTCGCCATCAACGAACGCGCCTACGGACCTGACGCGCTTGCGGGCGCCTACGCTATCATCGCCTTCCACTCGCCCTTCTGCTACGGCCTCGGCATCACCGCGATGGAGATCGCGCGCAACCGCGGCGGCTCGCCGCTCACCATGGCGCGCGGGGTGGCGCGGGCGATGTTCCGCAACGTGCTGGTGCTGGCTATTATTGCTGGGTTTATCGTCAACCTCAGCGGCCTGACCCTGCCTGGCGTCCTGCGTGACGGGCTCGACCTTGTGATCCGGGCGGCGCTGCCAACGGCGCTCTTTGCCCTCGGCGGTGTCCTGATCCAGTACAAGCCCGAAGGCGACGCGCGTATCATCGCGATGGTCTGCGTCATTTCCCTGCTGGTCCACCCGGCCATCACCTTTGGCCTGGGCAGAGCCTTGTCGGTCCCAACGGATGCCTACAAGGCCGCCGTGCTCACCGCCGCCATGGCCCCAGGTGTGAACGGCTACATCTTTGCCAACATGTACGGGCGTGCCAAACGGGTGGCGGCGACTTCTGTGCTTGTGGCGACAGCGCTGACTATTCTGACGGCGTGGATGTGGCTTGTGGCTCTGGGATAGACAGCTTGGCCCGCCGGGCCCGCGCCAGCTCAGCGTTCAGCGCGCCACCAAGCAGCACCAGATAGGCACTGATAAACAGCCACAACAGCATTACGATCACGGCCCCGATGGACCCATACACCTCGTTGTAATTGCCGAAATTCTGCAAATAGACCGAAAAACCGGTCGATGCAGCCACCCAACAGATCACCGCAAAGGCTGCCCCGGGCGAGATCAGGCGCGGACGCCGCCCCTCAAGGTTCGGACCCAACCGGTAAATGACCGAAAACCCCACAAGCAACACGCCAATCCCCACGATCCATCGCAACAGTTCGACACCCAGGTTGGCCCAAGGCCCAAGTGGCAGGAAGGCGAGCACAACCGGCACCACCACGATGCAGGCCATGGCCGTTAGAACCACGCCAATCAGGCTAAAGGTCAGCATGAAGGCCCGCAGCACATGAGAAAGCCCCGAGCGGTTGGGCGCATCGTAAATGGCGTTCAACCCCTGCATCAGCGCCGCCACCCCCGCCCGCGCCGACCACAAGGCAAAACCAAAGGACAGGATCGATGCCCAGCCCAACGTCAACCCATCGGTCGTGGACAGCTTGACCAACTGCCCCGCCAGCAGCGCATAGACATCCGCCGGGATCAGCGCCTGAAATTCCTCGATCTGCTCCAGGGCAAGGGCCGGATCCCCCACAATCCCCCAAAGCGCAATCGTGGCCGCGATACCCGGAAACACCGCCAGAATGGCGTAAAACGCCACGCCCGCCGCAATCAGCCCCAGATGCTTTTCATCATTCAACTGCACCACATGGCGGATCGCCCGCCACCACAGCGCTGCATCTTTCGGGGTTTTCGTCGTCATTTGCGGATGCGTCATGCCAACCCAACGTCTTTGGCCCACCCGGTGGTTCCGATGGGGCGGATGCGGGTACGGGGCATATTTCGCCCGAGCCCGGCCTCAAGCAGCGCGCCGCGCGACAGGCCATCTGAAATGGTGCGGGCGGGGAGACTCGAACTCCCACACCTTGCGGCGCCAGAACCTAAATCTGGTGCGTCTACCAATTCCGCCACGCCCGCAACACGCGCCCGTGTAGCAAAGCCACACATCGGATGCGAGACGTATTTGAAGAAAAATCTCAGCGACATTAAGGGGGTGTTGAGGTATCCTGTGCCCAACCTAGAGGCAGGTTACAGAAAGAGACGCCATGAAACCGAATACGGTCGGGCGCGAAACGGGCACGGTAATGCCCCCTTTGCGCATTGATATCGCACATGTCGGGCTTGTGTCCGGCACCCTTCTTTTGACAGCAGACGGTGAAATTCCGGTCGAGTATCTCTCGCCCGGGGACAGGGTCATTACGCGCAATGCGGGTATGGCACAGCTCACCGCGATCCAGACCTATCGCACCACGGATGAGGCGGTAAAGATCGTGGCGGGGTCACTTGGCGACACCAAGCCCACCCACCACGTGATCATCCCCGCTGCCCAGATGGTGCTGGTCCGTGATTGGCGCGCCATGGCGCTTCGGGGCGCTTCCCAAACGGTCATTCCCGCAGGCTGCCTGATTGATGACGAATTCATCACATCACTTGGCCCGCGCGAGATGACGCTGGTGCGACTTGGGTTCAAGGCACCTCACGTGGTCTATGCCGACGGGCTTGAATTGTCGGTGCCCGCCATGACGATGACGGGGGCGGCGGCGGCCTAGCCCCCCACCTCTCTTAGTACCTGCGGCAAGGTCTCGGGCAGGTCCTCGGCAATCAGTCCGGAGCCAAACGCGCGGGCGCATTCGACATGTAGCCACGCAGCAGCCTCGCAGGCGTCCATCGGCTCTAGCCCACGCGCCAGCAAGCCCGTGATAAATCCCGCCAGCACATCCCCTGCCCCTGCGGTCGCCAACCATGGGGCCTCACGCCCATAGGCTGCGGCGTGGACCGAACAACGGCCGTCCGGGTGAGCGATCACGGTATCCGGCCCCTTGTAGAGCACAACCGCCCCCGACAGCGCCGCCGCCTCGCGCGCGGCATCCACCTTGGAATAGGCCGGGCCGCGCGTGGGTATCTGCGTGTGCTTTTCGGCTATCTTTGGAAACAGCCGCGCAAATTCCCCTCCATGGGGCGTCAAAACACAACCGTCATGCAACATGTCGCACAATTCAGCCGGATCATCCGCGTACGCGCTCAACGCATCCGCATCGAGCACCACGTAGGGTGTGCGCTCTGCGCGCACCGCCACCGGCACCAACGCGCGCGCCCGCTCAAACCCCAGACCGGGGCCAAGGCACAGCGCATTGATACGCTCGTCCTCTAATGCCCTCGCAAGCGCATTGGCATCCGCAACACGCGCCAACATCAGCGCCGTGATCTGCGACGCCACCTCCATCTGTGCAGATGGCGGCACACCCAGCGTCACCAGACCCGCCCCGATCCGCAGCGCCCCACGCGCAGCGAGCCGTGCGGCACCCGTGCGACCGACACCACCGGACAGGATCAAAGCGTGACCATGATCAAACTTGTGCAATGACCGCGGCACGCCCTTGCTCAGCAGATCAAAGGGCCAGATGCGCCGACTGCGCCCCTTGGGCGGATCAAAGTCCAACAGGCAAGCCACTTCGGGGTCGCGCGGAAACCGCAAATGCGATGGATGCCGATCTTCGGTGCCCAACCCAATATCGACAACCTTGAGGTCGAAATCGTGCCAGCCCAAAACATGGCCAACTTTGCGGCGGTGAAAGGTCACTGTCAGATGCGTTTGCAACAAACGCTTGGACGCATCGCCAAGCCACCATGCATGATGCGCGTCTGCATCCTCTGTATCGTGTAACTCGGGTGGATATTCTGGCATCAGAAAGTGCCCGCTGTCGCAGTCCATACCCGAAGGGCAGTCTACCGCCACAACATGATACCGCACCAACCATGGGTGCTCTTCGCCGACATCCCGATCTTTCACGGCATGATGGGCCAATGCACACGTCAGCGGGATAGCACGCGACAGGCCTGTGCCAAACATCGCATCGATCATCAGCGCCGGGCGCGGGCCCTGAGCGACTTGATCCACTACCATTGGCTCTACCGGGCCTAGCGTGCGCCATCGGTCGTAGTTCGTCTTGGCATCCGGCGGTAACTTCTCTGCGTCGCCATAGAAAAACACCTCCAACTGCCAGCCCCGGGCGTGCAGCAACCGCGCCACGACAAACCCGTCACCACCATTATTGCCAGGCCCGCACAGCACCACCGCCCGGTGAGTGCCCTCAGCCAATTTCGGCCATTCCCCCAAAATCGCCTCGACCACACCTGCGCCTGCACGCTCCATCAACTCAAGGCCTGTCGCCTGCCCCGACTCAATCGCGGCCTGTTCAATCGCCCGCATCTGGGTGGCAGTCAGCAGTTCAGTCACTCATAAATCCTCAAAGTTTTTATTTTGCCTATTTTATAGTCGCTGCGCACAACAGGAAGGCGCACACCTCACTATCGCACTTTATCGCATACAATCTCTACGCCATCCCATGGACCTTCCAAACCCGGAAATGATCCATCCCGACACACGGCGCGAAAAAGGGAGGCCAGCCCCATGAAAAAGATCGAAGCAATCATCAAGCCGTTCAAGCTTGATGAAGTCAAAGAGGCTCTGCAAGAGGTCGGCGTGCAAGGGCTTTCGGTCATCGAGGTCAAGGGGTTTGGTCGTCAAAAAGGCCATACCGAACTCTATCGCGGGGCTGAATATGTGGTCGACTTTCTACCCAAGGTAAAGGTCGAGGTCGTGCTTGACGACGATCAGGTCGATGCTGCCATCGCCGCCATCGTGGACGCCGCCAAGACCGAGAAAATCGGCGACGGCAAGATCTTTGTCACCCCCATCGAACAAACCATACGCATCCGCACCGGCGAGACCGGCTCGGACGCATTGTAAATTCACTATCAAGACAGGAAGGACTTTCCCGAAATGGCAAACCCCGTTCTCGACATGATCAAGGAAGAAGGCGCAGAATACGTCGACATCCGTTTCACCGACCCGCGCGGCAAGTTGCAACACGTGACCGTCATGGCCGACCAGGTCGACGAGGATTTTCTTGAAGAAGGGTTCATGTTTGACGGCTCCTCCATCGCGGGCTGGAAATCCATCGAAGCCTCCGACATGAAACTGATGCCTGACCAGGCCAGCGCTTATGTCGATCCGTTCTATGCCGAGAAAACCATCTGCGTGCATTGCTCGGTCGTCGAACCCGACACCGGCGAAGCCTATGATCGCGACCCCCGCGGCACCGCCGAAAAGGCCGAAGCCTACCTGAAATCCTCCGGCATCGGCGACACCGCCTTCTTCGGTCCCGAAGCCGAGTTCTTCTTGTTCGATGATGTTCGTTTCTCCAACAGCATCAACAAGGTATCTTACGAAGTTGATGCGACCGACGCCTCCTGGAACACCGACACCGAATACGAGATGGGCAACATGGGCCACCGCCCCGGCGTCAAGGGCGGCTACTTCCCCGTGAACCCCACGGACGAAAGCCAGGACCTGCGCTCCGAAATGCTCAGCACCATGAAGCGTCTGGGCATGAAGGTCGACAAGCACCACCACGAGGTGGCGTCGTGCCAGCACGAAC
>JBCBID010000027.1:0-52813 GCA_038525015.1 Pseudomonadota bacterium
CCAAGGACGAGTTACTCGTCCTTGGCCTCGTCGATCCCCGCCACGTCATCAAACGTCACGCGCCCATGCTTTTCGGTCAGCATCTTGGCCTTGGACTTGCCAAAGCCCATCGCACCACCTTTGCCGCCGCCCTGCATCCGGTTCATGAAATAAACCCAGACACCGATCAACAGCAGGAAAGGCAGAAGCGAGATGATAAAGGTCTGGAAACCGGACTGTTGCTGCGGCTCGACCTGTACCGGGACGTCATTGGCGATCAGCAGCTCCGTGATCGAGGCATCTTCGGGCTTGATCGTCACGAAATCTTCGGCACCACGACGAAAGCGCACCTGTTCGCCATCCAGCGTTACCTGGCTGACAGACCCGTCCTCGACGGCGTCGACAAACTCGGAATAGGTGATCTCGCGGCTTTGCAGCGTGTTGCCCGACCCGCCAAACAGGTTGAACAATGCGAGGATCAGCAAGAACAGAACAACCCAGAAGGCGATATTACGTGCGTTTCCCAAGGAAAATCTCCTGATTTTACCGGCAAGCGGACCGCGCCCGCACCGTTTCTTCTAAGATAGAGATGCTGAAGACATGTTCAATGCGATAAAAGTGCGGCGAAAAAGGCATCTTTTCCACCGTCGAGTTCTGCTGTCCAGTCATCATCGAAGCCGACAAAGGGGGCTGCGACCAGTTGATCCTCGTACCAGACGGCGGGGGATGCGGCGAGCGCGGCCCGCGGAAGGCCGATCTCGCGCCAGCCCTCGATCCCGGCCAAGGCCTCGTATCCCAGCGGTCGCACCTCAAGATCGGGGTCGTCTTCCGGCCCGGTGATCAGCCAGCGATCATCCCACATATCGCCCACTTCGCACACCGTGTCCTTGACCGCGTTCAATTCGCGAAAGACCCAGATCATGCCGTTCTCAACGCAAACCTGGCAGCCATCCAGCGTCGCGGATTGACCCGTGCGTACGGCGGCAATGGCCCGCGCGACCGGGTCCTTGCGCGGCGGATAGCTGTGCTGAGATGTCCAGCTCAGCGTGTGGACGATTAACCGGCGCGCAGTCTCCTGTGGCAACAGCCGAAACTTGGCCAGATCAATGGCGATCACCCCGTGGATCACCTGCGCCATGTCCTGCGCGGCCAAAAAGGTCTGCCAATTCAGCGCTTCACGTGCTCGGCCCATATGATCAGCCACCTCAGTCAGCTTTTCCGTTGTGATCCCCAGCGTGCCCAGAACCGTCAGCGCATCGCGCACCCGCACCCGTTCAAAATCCCGCGAGCGGTTGCTCGGGTCTTCGCACCACTTGATCCCCGACGCCTGAAGGTAGTGCCGCAGCGACGCCCGCTCGACCCCCAGAAACGGGCGCACCCAGGTGATCCCGTAACGCACGACCCGCGCTTGCATCGCGCTTAGCCCATCCACACCCGACCCCCGCGCAAGGCGCATCAGAAAGGTCTCGGCCTGATCATCCGCCGTGTGGCCCACCGCAATCACCGAAATACGGTTGGCATAGGCCCAGTCGGCCATGATTTCATAGCGCGCATCGCGCGCCGCGGCCTGCAAATTGCCCTGCCCGTCCCAACCCGTCCAGTATTCCACATGGTGCTGCAGATCCCACTTCGCGCACAAGTCGGTCACCAAAGCGATCTCCTCCTTGGTGCCCTCGCGCAACCCGTGATCCACGGTGATCACGTGCAACTCAACGTCCTTGTCCTGGCAATAGCTTACCAGCGCCGCCATCAGCGCAACCGAATCCCCGCCGCCAGACACAGCCACCCCGATCCTGTCAGGCGGGGAGCCGCCCATCTGCGCCTCAATCGCCGCGATCAGGGGTGCCAGCATGGCTCAGCTACAGCCGAGGTTCTGCATCGCACCCTGCGCCTCCGGCAGCACCGCCGCAGCCGGAAACCGCACGCCAACTTCGGCCAGTGTCACACAAGCCTCCTGGGTCTGGCCCAACCGGCCCAGTGCAGCCCCCAGCTTGTACAGCGCCTCTGCCGCCAGCGGTCCCTGAGGTGACAGCGTGAACGCCGACAGATAGGCCCGCGCGCCTTCGCGCACATCGCCCAACCCCTCCAACGCGTCACCACGCCGCAAATCCGCCTCTACTGCGAGCGGTCCACCGGGATAGGTTTCATTAAAGGTCGCAAACTGGTCCGCGGCGGCGCGAAAGTCACCGGCTGCGAGCGCCTCCTGCGCCCGCTCGAAATCGGCCTGCTCCTGCGTGGCCAATTGGGGCGCCTCGGCGGCGGGCTGCGGCGCGGGCGCCGTGGCCGGTGCAGCGCCCCCACCCAGAACGGGCGTGTCACCCAGCGCTGCAATGTCACACCCCGCCTCAAGCTCGCACAGACGAAACTCAAGATCACCGATCCGATTCGTGCCATCAGACACCACTCGGTCGATCCGAAACTGCAACTGCTCGGTCATGTCGGTCAGACGCCGCAACTCGGCCTCGATCACATCCACACGGTCCAGCACGGACCCGCCAGCGACCCCGCCGCCCACGCCACCTGTGGTCGACAATTCGCGCTTCAGGCGCTGCACCTCGGTGTTGAGCACGATCAGTTCCTGCCGGATGTCAGCCAGCGTCTGATCCTGTGCAACGACCGGACCCACCAGCCCGAACGCCAGCACCATACCCAGAATAAACCGCTTCCCCACGCTCATGCCCCTTGTCGTGATTGCCTAGCTGCTCAAGCCACCGGCCAAAACCGTAACCGCGCGACGGTTCTTGGCATAGCAGGCTTCCTCGCTGCACACCTCAATCGGGCGTTCCTTGCCAAAACTCACAACCTCCAGCCGCCCGGGCTGCACCCCCTGGCTCACCAGATAGGCACGCGCTGCATCCGCGCGCCGCGCCCCAAGCGCAAGGTTGTATTCACGCGTGCCCTGTTCGTCCGCATGGCCTTCGATCACAGCGGTGTAATCGGCATTCTGCAACAGCCAGACGGCCTGCCCATCAAGCGTCGCGCGCCCTTCGGGTGTCAGGTTGGACTGATCAACTGCAAACAGCACACGGTCCCCGACAGTCTGCTGAAAATACGCAGGCGACGCCGGATCAGACGCGCTGCCTGCCACCCCGGCACCCGGTGCACCACCCGCAAACGGATCGTCAGCCCCCGCGCCACCCAGACGCGCAGGATCAGTACAGGCGGCAACACTCAGCGCCGCACACAGCATCAGGATCGAAGATTTCAGTTTCATGGCCTCTGCCTCTCTGGTTATCGCGCCGTCTGTAGCGGCGTATTATGTTCAGACTATCACGTTCCCGCAGGATAGGAAAACGCGAACACTTAGCGTTGCAAAGGGCCCCAGGACGGGTCCGACCCCCCCTCGGGCGTGCGCACCGGGCGCAAGTTCCGACCGGTGATATCCACGGAATACAAGGTCGACCGGCCCGCAGCACCCTGGGTCTCGCGCGCAAACATGATCACACGACCATTGGGCGACCACGTGGGGCCCTCGTCCAGGAACGATGCGGTCAGCAACCGCTCTTCACTGCCGTCGGTACGCATCACGCCGATATGGAACCGACCCTTCGACTGCTTGGTAAAGGCAATCAGATCGCCACGCGGGCTCCAAACCGGCGTGCCATAACGGCCTTCGCCAAACGATATCCGCCGCGCCTCGCCCCCGCCCGCAGGCATCACATAAAGCTGCTGCGTGCCCGACCTGTCGCTTTCAAACACGATCTGACCGCCATCCGGGCTAAAGCTCGGTGCCGTTTCAATCGCCGGGGTCGAGGTCAGCCGCTGCGACTGCCCCGAGGCGATATTCATCGCCCAGATATCCGTATTGGCCCCTTGTGTCAGCGAATAGACCACCGTTTGCCCGTTGGGGGCAAAGCGGGGCGCAAAGCTCATCGTGCCTTGCTGGCTTTCCAGCACCCGGCGCTGCACGCTGCCCACATCCAGCACATAGATGCGCGGAAATCCTGTCTCATAGCTGGTATACAGCACCCGGTCACCGCTGCTTGAAAAGCGCGGGGCCAGCACAATTGCTTCGGACCCGGTCAAATACTGCACGTTGGCCCCGTCATAATCCATGATTGCCAGCCGCTTGCGGCGGTCATCCTTGGGGCCAGTTTCGCTCACAAACACCACACGACTGTCGAAATATCCGGTCTCGCCGGTGATGCGGCTGTATACGACATCGGCGATCTTGTGCGCGATGCGCCGCCATCCATCGGTGGTGCCCGCAAGCTGCAGCCCGTCGCCCAACTCGGCCCCAGAAAACACGTCATACAATCGGAATTTCACGTTGATCTGATTGCCGTTCACGCTCACCGCACCGGCCACCAGCGCTTGGGCGTTGATCGCCTTCCAATCGGCATATTGGACAGGGGCTGCAAAACTGCTCACTTGACTGATAAAGGCACTTGACGGGATTTCCCGAAACAGGCCCGTGCCGGTCAAATCCTCTGCAACCACGCGCGCGATGCGCTGGCCCCAATCACCCGTCCCTGTGCCTTCTGGCACCAAATCGGGGATCGCGACGGGCAAAGGCTCGATCACCCCTTCGGTGATCTCGATCCGCAGGGGTCCATTCTGTGCGACCGCCCATGCAGGCGCCAAACACATCAGGATCAGACAAAGCACTCGAACCATCATTTGATACGCATCCTTTCGGGATTGAACGTCATCTCGATTTCCTTCCACTGCCCGTATTTTTCAACCGGCAGGTCATATCCGTCCCGCGTGCAGCGGATAATCGCGCGGCGCGCGGCCTCAAACGCCTGCTGCGCCGCCGCCTGGCTGCCGCCCGAACTGCTCGCAAGCCGGATCGTCGGGACTACGGGCTTGCCGTCTTGCGTCATATCCACGGTCACAACCACGGTGGTTTGCAACGCCTCAGATGACAGCGACCCCACATTCCAGCAATTTGACACGGCCACACGCAGCGCATCCTTTTCGCCGGCTGACAGCGGCGGGCCTTGCGGTATCTCTTGCTCTGCTCCACCCAACGCCTCTCGCAGCGCATCGTTCACATCCTCCGATGTGTCAGCAGGTTCGGCTGTTTGCGTCGGTTCTGGCTCGGCCTCGGCCTCAGACTCTGGCTCCGCTGTTTGCACCGGCGGGCTGGGCCGCCGCGCAGGCGGGCGCAAGGACGCCGTTGGCGCCCCGCTTGGCTCTTCGGCTTCGGTCACGATTTCGGTTGCCGCCTCTTCGGGCGCGGTTGCCTCCTGCTCTTCGACTTGGCTCTCGCCCGTCTCGCTCTCGGTCACCGCGTCTTGCTGGACCTCGTCGGGTGCCGCCTCGGGCGCAGGCGGGGCCACAGGCTCAGGTGCTACGCGCTCGGAAGGGCGCGGCACCGGGTTTGGCGACACCTCGGGCGCCACAACCGCCTGATCCTGCGGCGCCGGTTGCACCGGCGCGTCATCTGCCACCTCGGGCTCCGGCTCGGGCGCGGGCGGCTCCGGTACCGTCTCCGGCTCGGGCGCTGGCGTCGGCTCGGGTGTCTCGACCTCCACGCTCTCGTCGGGCACAGGTGTCTCCACCGGGTCCGGGATCACCTCCGGCTCCACTGGCAACGCCACATCTGTCACCGTGTCCGGCGTCGGGCCGCCGGGCAAAAGCGCTTCAAAGGCATCGGACGAAATCACCGACACCTCCGTCACCTCAAATGGCAAGGGTTCGGACTGAAAGCTGCCGCCAAACAGCATCCACCCAATCAGACCCGCGTGCCCGATCCCCGATATGACCTGCCCTGTGTTCAAGGATCACCCGTCCTCGCCATCCAGCGTCGGGCCGCCGATATCCGTCACCAGCCCAATGTTTGAAAAGCCCCCGGCGTTCAGCGCGCCCATCACCTGCATCACCTGCTCGTAAGGAACAGCCCCATCCGCACGCAGAAACACCCGATCACTCTCGCGCTCCGCCGCAATGGCCCGCAAGCGCACGACAAGCTGATCGCGCGCCACCGGCGTCGTCTGGATCTGCACCTCACCTTCTGCGGTGACGGTCACAGTCAACGGCTCTTCCTGATCGACGGGCAGCGCATTGGCCGCCGTCTCGGGCAGGTTCACCGGCACGCCTACGGTCAACAGCGGGGCCGCCACCATGAAAATGATCAACAATACCAGCATCACGTCTACAAAAGGCGTGACATTGATCTCTGACATCGGCTGCGCGCGCCGCCGCCGCCGCCGCGAGCCTGCCCGCTCTTTCTGAATGACCCCAGCCCCCATGGCTCAGCCGTCCAACTGACGGCTCAGGATGGTCGCGAACTCGTCCGAAAACGCCTCGTACCCCGCCACGATCTGATCGCTGTCCGCACTCAGCTTGTTGTAGAAAATCACCGCCGGAATAGCCGCCAACAGACCAAGACCCGTGGCCAAAAGCGCCTCTGCAATCCCGGGGGCCACGACCGCAAGGTTGGTGTTCTGTTGCTCGGCAATCTCGATAAACGCGTTCATGATCCCGATCACCGTGCCAAACAGCCCGATAAACGGCGCCGACGACCCGACCGTTGCCAGCACGGTGAGCCCCCCCTGCAACCGCTCGGCCTCCTTGGCAATCGCCACATCCATGCTGCGATCAATTCGGCTCGTCGCCCCGGCAATCAACCCGCCATCTTCCCGGTGCGACCGCTGCCACTCGATCATCCCGGCGGCAAACACCTTCTCCGAAGGCCCATCCGGCTCCGGCCCGATCTGCTCAAAGAGACCGTCCAACGGCTCGCCAGACCAGAACGCCCGGTCAAAGCGCTCGGCTTCAGCCCGCGCCCGCCGGTACACCAGCAATTTCTGAATGATAATGCCCCACGCCCAGAACGAGGCAACGATCAACATGATCATCACCAGCTTCACCGTCAGGGTCGCGCGCAAGAAAAGCCCCCACATCGAGAAATCAACCTCGTGCGCCAGGGCGAGCGCTTCTGCTTCCATACTGCCTGCTCTTTTGTTTGGCCGCTTGTCGGCTCTTTCTTGGGCAGATTTATACGGCAGACCCAAGGGGAATGCTATCACTTCGGCGTCAAAACGCCCCTATTTTGCAATTGCTGCGCGGATTTCCGCGGGCAAACGCATCGGTTTTCCACCCGTGGTCATGGTCACGGCAATCACATGCGCCCGAAACAGCACCTGACCATCGCGCTGCACATCCTGATCAAAGGTCCAGCGCACCGGGCTTGCCGCCTGGTGCGTGGTCACAACCTCCAACCGGTCCGCCATCCGCGCAGGCGCAATATAATCCGCCTCCACCCGCGTGATGACAAAGACAATGCCCTTTTCGCGCATCGCGACCTGATCCAGACCGATCTCTTCCACGATGGTTGACCGCGCCCGCTCAATATAACGCAGGTAATTGGCGTAATAGACGACGCCTGCCATGTCGGTGTCTTCGTAAAACACGGTGATCGGAAAACGATGCGGGGTCATGGCGCCTCGGTGATAAGCTTGCCGCCATTGATCACAAGCACATCCCGACGTGCAAGGGTCAACGCAAACCAGCCCAAAGCACCGCACACACCCAAACCCCAATGCAAAAAATGCAGGATGCCGCTGCACCAAAAATCACGACGGCGCTCAATCGCCGCAAACACACCTCTGGCCCTGCACGCAGCCAAACCGACGATTGTTGCTGGGGCCGCAAATCCAGCGACCCCAGCAACGCATTCAGGCGCGCCTGCGCCCCATGGCAAACAGGCCACCAAGACCGGCAAGCAGCAGCCACGCCGCCGCGGGCAGCGGAACAGCGCTTGGCTCAACAGCCGCATCGACGTTGATCGCACCCAGATCCAACGACGCAACCGTGTTGTAGTTCAGTCCGAACGGGTTGATCGGTAGAACATTGGCAGTGGATGTCGTCGTCGATACGCCCTGATCGAACAGGCATCCAAACGCGTTGTCAGAATTGGTCGCGGGATTGCCGCAGTTGATGCCAATTTCGACACCGCCTGTAAAAGTCGCAGACAAACCAAAATCACTGTCGAAACTGTTGGCCAGCGTCACATCCGTCAGCGCCAGATCCCAAATACCCGTTTCGGCAAAATCAAACCCAAAATCCAATAGCCCATTTGTCAGGTTCACGGCTTGTGTCAGCATCGTACCACTGGCCGCATGTGTCGCAGAAAGCGTCCCCATCAAGGATGACAGCGTCAGCGTTGAGGTTTGATCGACATTTGGATTGGCACTTACGGTTATCCCAACACCTGCCCCGGCACCAGGCAACGACACCGAGTCGCTGTCAGACAGCACCTGTCCAAAGAAATACGTTCCATCAGACGCCGCCGTTTCAAGCGAGTAATCTTCGTCAACCAACGTAAAAGGAATGCTCGCCGCTGGGATATCTGGGGCCAGCGGTATCTCAATCTCGGGCGTGCGCACCGTCGCACTCACGTCAATAAAGGCCCCCAGGGCCGTGTCAAAGCTGGCACTCGCCCCTCCGAAGGACAAGCTGACATTATGGGTGGACCCCAGGATCGCCATATCCTCAAAGGTTGCTTGCACATCAACCGAAGCGGTCGAGTCAATTGTGCCGGAACTGGCACCGGTCGACGCGCCGAACTGGAACGTGCTGGTGGAACTGCCGATCCCGACGCTGGCGCCAAAATCTGCGCCGCTGCCGCTGCCAAACAATGACTGATTGTCGACAGAAAAACTGGCTATCACATCGCTACTCACGGTCGCGGCTCCGGCCGCTCCCGCAGACAACACAAAACACGCAGCAAAAAGGTTGCGACTAAGTAACATCAAAAAAACTCCACGAAATCATATCTGTTTTAGGGGCTTCCCGTGGGCGCACGGCCATCCGCGATCCAATGGGGAAAGTGACGAATCTGGCGGCCCGTCTTCAATTGACCGCTTCAACAATCATACGGCTCCGCCGTGATTATTTTCGGCTTATTTGCTTGGACTTGGGCCGAAAAACGGACCAAATCCGTGCTTTGCATCCGGGTTTAGGACAGTATGGTAATCTGGGAAAACGATCTGAAATTTTGCCTTGGCGCCGATGAAACAATTTGACCTTGATGTATTCGACGCAAGAATTCTGAATTTGCTTCAGCGTGACAATCGGATGACGGCGCAAGCCCTTGCAGAAGAGGTTGGGCTGTCACCGGCGGCCTGCCAAAAGCGGCTCAAGCGTCTGCGGGCGAGCGGGGTCATTGAAGCCGAAATCGCGCTCTTGGTGCCTAAAGCTGCGGGCATTGGCTTCATGGCTGTTGTCAACGTGCGCACCATCCGAGACGAAGCCGATGAACTGAATCGCTTCAAGCAGGCGATGCAGGATGCCCCGGAAGTGACCCAATGCTACTATGTGACCGGTGAAAACAACTTTGTCCTGGTGGTCGCGCTCGAAGATACCGAGGCCTACGAACAGTTTTCGCGCAAGTATTTCATCGAGGCGACGGGTGTGGCCCATTTCATCACAAACGTCATCATGGACAGGGTCAAAAGCAGTGGCGTGATGCGCGTGACCTCCGCAGAATCAGACTAGGACACACGCACAAGTAAGCCGCCTCTGGTTTGGCAGGTTCTTTCTACGACACCAATCACCTACGCCGGAATGGTGTTTCTTCTTCAAGTGGATGTAAGGGCAGATCAGTGTGCAGACCCCTCAAATCTGGCAGCGGCCTCTCTTGCTGCATCAGCGCAGCTTGGCGGTTTCTCCCATAGCCGCGCCACGGTCTTCCCCCAACAAACCACTGTGATTTTGCACAAAAGCGCCAAAGGTCAGCTATTTTGGAGTGTTTGGACCAGGATTGTCTCAGACAGCCCTTGCGCCACTTGGCTGCCTGCACGTCTCTGATCAGTCGAGGGTGTAAGCGACGGGCTCACTTGGCCGCAGACGCCGAGCGCCGTGCGGCAGGCTTCGGCATGACCATTGCACACCCGTCGCTGGACGCACCCATCGACGTGTCACAGATGGCCGGACGCCGACTGCCCCGAAATCGAACGACCGCACCCAATCGTGCGTCAGCTTCGTTTCCACCGGTTAAATTCGTGATAATCGACCGTACGGTCGCCCAAGTGTCTGAGATATCATGAAAATGATAGATTGCTAAAGTTCTCCTTAAACCTCCGAACACGTTGTCCCCGCGGGGACAAACCCCTGTCCCCACGGGGACAGCGGCCAAAAGCCGATGATACCGCGGCCACTGCGAAAGCATTGCACAGCGCTCTACGCCGCCTAAACTGACCCAAAGCAGTCAATCAGAAACAGGCCTCAAGATGTCCCTCTCCCGCAGAACCACCCTGCTCGGCCTCGGCGCCTTCGCCCTGTCCGCCTGCGCATCCACCACCGTCCCGACCCGCAACATTTCGGGTGGCCTTCCGGCAGACCTGCGTCCCAGCCCCAACGCCGCCTACGATGCCTGGGTCGCCCGCTTCCGCTCTCGCGCTGCAAGCCAGGGCATTTCCCAATCCACACTGGATGCCGCGTTCCGCGGCACCGGCTATCTGCCCGGCGTCGTGCGGCGTGACCGCAACCAGACCGAGTTCACCCGCACGCTCGAAGACTACCTCTCCATCGCAGCCTCCGACGAACGCGTCTCCAAAGGTCGCGCAGCCTATGCCCGTCACCGCAGCACCTTGAACGCGGTCGAGGCGCGCTATGGCGTGCCCGCCAACATCGTCACAGCAATCTGGGGATTGGAGAGCTTCTATGGCGAACGCCGCGGTGACGTGCCGGTGATCTCTGCCACCTCGACGCTTGCCTTCGACGGTAGGCGCGGCGCGTTCTTTGAAAAGCAACTGATCGAAGCCTTGCGTATCCTGCAATCAGGCGACGTCACCCCTGCAAACCTCAAAGGATCATGGGCGGGGGCGATGGGGCACACGCAGTTCATTCCCACCTCTTACCAAGCCTTTGCCGTGGATTTCACCGGCGACGGAAAGCGCGACATCTGGTCGGACGATCCCAGCGACAGCCTCGCCTCCACCGCCGCCTATCTCAGCCGCAACGGTTGGCAGTCGGGCATCAGCTGGGGGCGGGAAGCGGTTGGTGGCGCGCTGCAACCCCAGCCGGGTGGCCCGCGGTTCCAGGTCACGCGAAATTTTCGGGTCATAAAGACCTATAACAACTCTGACAATTACGCGATTGGGGTGGGGCATCTGGCAGACCGCATCGCGGGTGGGGGTCCGCTGCAAGGCGGCTTCCCGCCCGACCGCTTCGGATTGACCAAGGAAGACCGGATCGCCTTGCAAGAACGCCTGACGGCACGCGGGTTCGACACCGGTGGCGTGGACGGTGTGCTGGGCACCAAGTCCCGCGCGGCGATCCGTGCCTACCAGACGCGCCAAGGGCTGCCAGCGACAGGTGATCCGTCGATTGCGCTGCTGCGCTCGCTTGGGGGCTAGGTCTGTCCCCGCGGGGACAGGTCAGCTCGCGGCACTGATCCGCGCGCTAAGGCGCAGGGCGTGGGAGGGATCGTCTGCATAAGGGCTCAATACGGGATCGTATGTTGCGCGGATCAAAGCGGCAATGTCGGGGCGCAGAACGGTCGTTTCTCCGGCGACGGCGAGCGGGGAGCGGTCGCGGAAGGCGCGGTCGGACCAGAGCAGCATGGATTGAACCGTCTGGCTGAGCGCGAGGGTTTCGGCGGGAACCTTGGACAGGTGGTCGTCCATGCGCAGAAAGACAAAGCAGGCTTTGATCGCGCCCGCTTCGTCAAAGCGGAAGATGCGGTATTGATTGGCGTCCGCCTTTTGCAACCGCGTCACCAGCGGGCCAAGGTCCGGGACAAGCCGATCAAGGCCGGGGACTTCGGGCAACTCGCTCCATTCGGAAAAAAAGAACCACATAAAGTTGGACCCCAATTCTGGGTCCGTCTCTGCCATCTCGTGACCGGCCAATTGGCAGACGGCCTCGACCGCGCCCTTGATCACACCGAGGGTTTCGTCCTTCACGCCAAAGACCACTGGCGCCAGGGGACGACCCCAGCGGGCAAAGACATAGTCGCCGCTCTCGCGGGTGAAAAGCGCTTCAATCTCGTGCGGTTGCATTCTTTGCTCGGGTTAACCTTTGATTAATCAAACAGGTCGCCGGAGGATTTCGGCGGGGTCAAGCCCAGATGTCTCCAGGCGCGTTGTGCCAGCATCCGACCGCGCGGGGTCCGCTGGATCAGGCCCTGTTGGAGAAGGTAGGGCTCAATCACCTCTTCCAGCGCGTCACGGCTTTCGCTGAGCGCAGCGCTAAGGGTTTCGACGCCGACCGGGCCGCCGCCATAGTGATCAGCCATCAGCTTTAGATAACGGCGGTCAGCGCCATCAAGCCCAAGATGATCGACGCCCAAACGGGTCAGCGCGGCATCGGCCAGGTCGCGCGTCACGCGGCCATCGCCCTCGACGACAGCAAAGTCCACCACACGGCGCAGGAGACGACCGGCGATGCGGGGCGTGCCGCGGGCGCGGCGGGCAATCTCGCGGGCGCCGCCCTCGTCTGCGGGCGCGCCCAGGGTGCGGGCGTTGCGGTCAACAATCGTGAACAATTCGTCCTCGGTGTAAAACTGCAAGCGTGTGGGGATGCCGAAGCGATCGCGGAGCGGGGTCGTCAAAAGGCCCATGCGGGTCGTTGCACCCACAAGCGTGAAGGGCTGCAATTCGATGCGAACGGTGCGCGCCGCCGGGCCTTCGCCAATCACAAGGTCCAACTCGAAATCCTCCATTGCCGGGTAGAGGACTTCCTCGACCACCGGGTTCAGGCGGTGGATTTCGTCGATAAAGAGGACATCGCGCGCTTCGAGATTTGTCAGGATGGCGGCGAGGTCCCCGGCCTTGGCCAGCACCGGGCCGGACGTCATGCGGAAGTTCACACCCAGTTCGCGCGCCATGATCTGCGCCAGCGTCGTCTTGCCCAGACCCGGGGGGCCGTGAAACAGGGTGTGGTCCATCGCCTCGCCCCGCTGCTTGGCGGATTGGATGAAGACGCGCAGGTTGGCGCGCGCCTCGGCCTGACCCACAAAGTCGCCGAGCAATTGCGGACGCAAGGCGCGGTCAAAGCCGCCCGCGTCGTCATCGGGCAAAGGCGCACCGCGCAAGGTGGGGTCAGAGGCGTCGGTCATTGTGCTTTACTCATCGGGCAGGCGTGCTGTCTGCCCACCCCTACCCTTTCGGTGCCAAGAGTTTCAATGCGGCGCGGATGAGCGCGGGCGTGTCTGCGTTTGGATCCACGCCTGCGGCCTGGGCGACAGCGGCGGCGGCGTCGGACGGGCCATAGCCAAGATTGCCGAGGGCCGACAGCGCGTCGGCCTGAGCCGAGGAGGAGGGGGCTGCGACGGGCACAGGGTCGATTACGTCCGCCTCGGCGGGCGCGTCGCCGGTGGCTTCGGCAACGGTGCCGCCCATGGCCATAACCGACGGGGCCTTGTCCTTGAGGTCTAGCACCACGCGTTGGGCGATTTTGGGGCCGATGCCTTTGGCTGCTTTGACCGCGTTCCAGTCGCCAAGGGCGATGGCACGGCTGACGCCGTCGGGGCCAAGCGTGCCCTGGATGGCGAGCGCGGCCTTGGCCCCAACGCCCTGCACGGACATCAGAAGGCGATGCCATTCCTTTTCCGCAAGCGTCTGGAAGCCAAAAAGCTGCATCAGATCCTCGCGCACCACCAGATCGGTGAACAGGGCACAGGCCTCACCCACGGGCGGAAGCGATGCGAGGGTGCGGTCGGAACAGTAGACGATGTAGCCCACGCCCCGCACGTCGATCAGGACGTGATCGGTGGCCTTAAAGTCGATGCGGCCCGAAAGCTTGCCAATCATGCGCGCGTCCGCGCCAGGGCGGCGGCAAGCCCCTGCCCCGCGCCGTGATGGGCATGGCAGATGGCGATGGCGAGTGCGTCGGCCGCATCCGGGCCCGCGATATCGACCCCGGGCAGTTGCACGCGGACCATGTGGGCGACTTGCCGTTTGTCGGCGTGCCCGACGCCCACGACGGTTTTCTTGACAGCGTTGGGGGCATATTCGCCCGCCTTCAGACCGGCACGTGCCACGGCCAGAATGGCCACACCGCGCGCTTGCCCCAGTTTCAGAGTGCCCGCGCCATCCTTGTTCACAAAGGTCTGTTCGATGGCGGCAGTGGCAGGGACGTGCTGTGCGATCACGGCGTTCAACTGGTCAAAAAGACTGAGCAGGCGCTGCGCGAGGTCGCCGCCCGCAGAGTTGCAAATGCCGTTTGAGATATGCCGCAGACGCGGGCCATCTGCGTCAATGACACCCCAACCCATGTGACGCAAGCCGGGATCGATCCCCAAAATTCGCATGATATCCGCCCTCGCCTGCATTTTTTGTGGCTTTTGTGCTTCAGTAGCACGAAAGGGGAACACGCGCCAAGGGTTAACGCACATTTGCCGTTTGCGACATGCGGCTTGTCCGTTTTCGACAGGACATGTCAGACATGGTGCATTTGCGTCGTCGCGAGGGCCGAAATCGACACGTGGATGGCATGTATTTTACCATGGATTACGGGGTGTTAACCCTGATTTCCTGTCATGCAAAAACCGCATAGCACATATGACATTTGACAACTTGTCGGATGTTTTCGAACTGCCTAAATGCGCAGCATACCGCCGAGATGATCGGCATAACACATCGAAAAAAGGACTGCTGCAATGGCTGCTTTCGACACTACCCGCCCCGCATATGGCGCTGCGCCTGTTGCAGGCCAATTCACCGGCGTTTTCTCTAAACTGGTTGCACAAGTGGCTGCCTGGAATGACGCCCGCATGACCCGCAAGGCGCTGAACGCCCTGACAGATCGTGAACTTGACGATATCGGTCTGGTCCGGGGCGACATCGATGCCGTGGCCAGTGGCCACTAAGCGATAGTCATGTCACCACGCCGGAGCGTGCGCGGCACGTTTCGGCGACATGGCCAAGGATGGTCCAACGCTTTCCCGGGTTGGACACGCACTGAACATGCGAAAGCCGCGGACCTGAGGCCAGGTCCGCGGCTTTTCTTTGGAGGGCCGTTTGATCAACCGATGAAAGGTTCGAGAAGGCCGGCCAGATAGCGGGTGAACGGATCAAGCTGCATGAGCCAGGCGCCCGCCTGTTCCACTGCGGTTCCTTCGGCCAGCTTGCCTGTTCGTTCATCATAAGTGGTTTCGCCCAGCGACGCCATCATGAACGCCTTGAACAGGAAGAATCCCAGCGCCAGGGCAAGGAGCCCGCGCAGCGGAAAGCCCCGGCGTGGCTGGGGTTTCGGTTTCACCACGATCAGCCCATCACCCCGCACACGCGTGGTGTAGCCATTTCCCATCGCGCTGTGTTTACGACCCAGCACATTCAGGCGCTCTTCAAAATCTTGGTGCGTCTCGACCATGACGTTTTATAACCTTCAACACGGCTCCCACCCGGTTCAGGCGGAAGATGGGCCTGAAATGTGGCGAAATCGGGGCAATTACGACGAAAGCGGTAAAAAAGCCTGTCAATTCAGCGGGATTTGCGCAGCGTGAGGGTGGTCCACTCACCAATCTCTGCCCGGTGGGTCAGATTGTTTCCAAGGCTGAGATAGTGTTCTGCCACATTGTCTGCTTGTTCGTTGAGAATGCCGGAGAGAATCGCATGGCCGCCGGGCGAAAGGCGCTGCGTGAGATCAGGGGCCAAGGCGATCAGCGGGCCCTTGAGGATATTGGCGAAGATCAGGTCGAACGGGCCAGCGAGGTCTGGATGGTCGAAGCCTGCCGCCTCGGCGAGTTTGACCTTTGTTTCCATGGCGTTGGCGGCAAGGTTGGCGCGCGCCACGTCTACGGCCTGGGCGTCGATATCGCTGGCGATGATGTGGGCGGGCCAGAGCGCGGCGGCGGCCATGGCGAGCACGGCGGTACCGCAGCCGATATCGGCGACGCGTTGCGCAGTGAGCCCGGCATCAGCAAGGCGGTCGAGCGCTTGCAAGCAGCCCAGCGTCGTGCCGTGGTGGCCGGTGCCAAAGGCCATTGACGCTTCGATCAGGAGCGGATGCTTGTCCTGGGGCACCTTGTCCGCGTCATGCGCGCCGTAGACGAAGAAACGCCCGGCCTCGACCGGGGCAAGCTCGCGTTTGACGTGCGCCACCCAGTCAGTTTCGGGGAGTTCGGACACAGTGAAAGGTTTGGCCCCCATCGCCGTGGTCAGCAAGAGCAGCGCAGTGTCATCGGGCCGGTCGGTGAAATAGGCGCCGACCTCCCATAGACCACTGCCATCCTCGACCTCGAACACGCCGATGCCGGTCGGTTCCGGATCGAGGTTTTCGAGTGCTGCACCCATCGCATCGGCCTGCGCCTTGCCGGGCAAGGTGGTAAGAGCGGTCCATGTGGGCATGCGTGTCTCCGTCAGGTTTGCGGAGGCTTAGCGGCGCAGGCGAGGCCGGGCAAGCGGTCTATTCTGCGGGCGCGGGCAGCGGGGCGCTGAGACGGGTTTCGTGTCCCGGCACCGGGTGGCGCGGGATCAAAAGCGCAAGGCAAAGCGAGGTGGCGGCCATACCAGCGGCCAAAAGGAACACGGCCCCCGGTGAAAAGAGCCACAAAAGGCCAAGCGGCACGGGCAGTCCCACAGCCGCGATATGGTTGATCGTAAAGGCCACGGCGGCCGTCGGTGCGATGTCCTGCGGATCGGCGATCTTTTGGAAGTAGGTTTTGAGCGCCAGCGCGAGACCGAAAAAGATGTGATCAAGCACATAGAGCGCTGCGGCAATCATCAGCCCCCAGCCCATGAAGTACACCCCGCCATAGGCGAGAAAGACGCAAACAAGGCCGGTATATTCAAACACCAGCGCCTTTTGTTCACCAAAGCGGGCGACGATACGGCCCAGCAGGGGCGCAACAAGGATGTTGACCATGAGATTGATCAGGTAGAGCGCCGTGAGTTCATGCACTTCGAAGCCGAACTTTTCCACCATCATGAACCCGGCAAAGACCATGAAGATCTGCCGCCGCGCGCCCGACATGAATTGCAGAGCGTAATAGAGCCAATAACGCTTGCGCAGAACAAAGGTTTTGAGCTGGGGTGTTGGAGCCTCGAATTGCGGGTAGGCAAACATCGCAAAGACAGCGATCAGAGCTGTGAGGCCGCCGCCAACCATATAGACGGTGTTGTAGGTCAGGCCCAGCGGCTCCCACAGGACCATGATCACGAAATAGACAAGAAAGGTGGCCGTTGACCCCGCGGCCAAAAGCCAGCCCAGCATTTGCGGCGCGCGGTCTTTGGGCAACCATTGCAGTTGCAGTGATTGGTTGACCGTTTCGTAGTAATGAAAGCCAATCGAAGAGATAAAGGTCAGCGCGAGAATGCCCCCCATTTGGGGGAAGTGCGCCGTCAACGCCGTGGCCACGCCCAGCATGATGAGCGAGACGAGCGCCAGCACCTGTTCGCGCATGACCATGATCACGAGGATCACGCCCACAGCAAGAAAACCGGGAATTTCGCGGATGGCATGCAATAGGCCGATATCGGCGCCATCAAAATTCGCGGCCTCGACGACGAAGTTGTTCAAGAGCGCCAGCCAGACCGAGAACCCGATGGGCATGGCAAAGGCCATCAGAAACAGAAGCGCCGTCGGGCGCCGCCACGCGGGCAAGCTGCGCGCGTCATCAAGGGTGATGTGCTGGGCCATGGGTTCGATTTACGCCTTTTCTGGAGCCTTGGCGAGGGGACATCTGTGCAGCGGTGCGCAGGTCACTTGCCGCTTGAGCGCGCGTATGATTCCGGCCGATTACAACAAGGGCAAATCAGCCCTTCGGGGAGGATTTTTTGAAACAGAGAAGGATGGACGGGGCGGGCTGTGGATGACAAAGGCACGATAGAGCTTTGGCCGTGATTTTGGGAAATCGCAGGGTTCGGGTTGTGAAATGCGACATTCGGCGCGACATTGACATCTATGAGCCAAAGCGACGTTCAGACACAGTTCGGCGGCTTGACCCTGACCGAGGATGAGGGCGCGATCGTGCGTTTGACCTGGGGCATGTCGGGGCGCGCGGACCGGTCCGAGGTTCTGGATGCGGCTATGGCGCAGGTGCGCGCCTATGATGCGGGTGAGTTGGAAGAATTTGACCTGCCACTTGCGGTGCGCGGGTCGCCATTGCAGCGCGATGTCTGTGCGGCGATGTCAAAAATCCCGTTTGGTCAGACCGTCACCTATGGCGATATTGCCAAGCAATTGGGTGTGCCTGCGCAGGCTGTTGGCCAGGCCTGTGGCGGCAATCCCATTCCTATAATCATCCCTTGCCACCGCGTGATGGGCGCAAAGGGGCTGACCGGGTTTTCGGGCGCAGGAGGGGTGGAGACCAAGGTGGCGCTGTTGCGCCACGAGGGTGGCTTTCTGATCTAGCGCCGTGGGGTCAATTGTTGGGCAATGCCCGCAAAGACCAGGTAAAGCGAGGTGATCACCAGCCCCCAATGCGCCCAGCTTTCGGGATGGAAATCAACCCAGGCCGCCCACCCGGCAAAAAAGGTCCAGGCCAGCGCCATCGGCAGGCTGAACCAGCGCCAGCGTTCTGTCCGAACGGGGTGGATGAATTTCAGGGGCAGGAACATGCCCACGGCCAGCACCGTGACCAGCGCCAGCGACACCCAGAAGTTTGGTTCGAGCGCGAAGATGACCAGGACGACCATGTTCCAGCAACCGGGAAAGCCGGAAAACGAGTTGTCCTTGGTCTTCATCCGCGTGTCGGCAAAATACATCGCCGAGGCAAATGTGATCAGGATGATCGCGACCCAGCCGGTCCAGCCTGCCATCAGGCCCGAGGCAAAAAGGGCAAACGCGGGAATGAAGACATAGGTGAGGTAGTCGATGATCAGGTCGAGCAAGACACCGTCAAATTCGGGTGCGTTGGTTTTGACATCGTATTTCCGCGCGAGCGGGCCGTCGATGCCATCGACAAAGAAGGCCACGACGAGCCAAAGGAACATCAAGTCCCATTGCGCCTGAACGGCGGCGAGCATCGCCAGCATTGCGAATACGGCCCCGGTGGCCGTCAGAAGATGGACGCCAAGGGCGCGCATTTGCGGTGTCATGCCCCCGTCATGGTCCATGACGCGGGCGGTTGCAAATGCAAAACCTCGTCAAGGGGATCGGCGCGGGCCCTGTGGTGTAGGCGGTGTGCTGGCTACCGGCCCGGGCGCGCTTTTTCCAGCGGGTCGCCGGTGTGGTCCTGTGCTTGCCAACCGACTTGGTCGTCATTGCAAGAGCTTTGCTTGAGCTTCATCACCTCGCCGTCGGGTTTCAAGCCAGCTGAGAGCCTGCCGGTTGTGTACGGCGCCTCTTGCGCGCCCACTTTGGTCATGATCGAGAGCGGGCCTGCGCGGGCGGCTCTTTTCTTGATCGAGGTGCTAATCGATGCCTTGGCCAGGGCGGAGCCGACGGGCATTTCAAACCCTTCGCCCGCGAACTTGAGATATTGTTCGGTGGCCGCATCATTGGCGTTGGTGTTGAGGAGCCGGTTGCCATGCGGGCGTGCAAACTCCGGGCGGGAGGCTGTGACGGCGCGGCTGCGCTAGCTAGACCCGATCTCGTCCCCTTCATTGGCGTAGGCTGTCGCTATCTTGTCCTGCGGGCAATCGGAGAGCGCGCGGACAATCACGTTTGCTGCGCGTTTGGGTGAAGCGGAACGCCCTACGCCTTCGGATGTGCCTTGGCGTAGACCTCCATAAGCCGGACTGTGTCGACAGCTGTATAGGCCTGGGTGGTGGAAAGGGAGGCGTGACCCAACAGTTCCTGGATCGCCCGCAGGTCGCCACCTGCGTTCAGCAGGTGGGTGGCAAAGCTGTGCCGCATCGCGTGGGGTGTGGCGCTGGCAGGCAGGCCAAGCTGCATCCGAGCATTGGCCATCACCTGCTGGATGCTGCGCGGCGCAAGGGCGCCACCCCGGATGGCGCGGAACAGCGGGCCATCTGCCGGCAGGTCAAAGGGGCAGGCGTTCATGTATGCCGCCACCGCATCGCGGGCGGCGTCGATGACGGGCACCATACGTTCCTTGCCGCCCTTGCCCCTGATCCGCAGGGTCTGTGGCAGCGGTGCCTCGCGCGCGGTCAGCGAAAGCGCTTCGGATATCCGCAGGCCGCACCCCCAGAGCAGCGTCAGCACAGCGGTATCGCGCAAGCCCACCCACGGCCTGTCGGATTGCAGCGGCGCGATGTCGAGCACATCACGCGCCGCGCTTTCGTCAAGCGGGCGGGGCAGCTTCTTGGTGAATTTGGGCGCGCGGGTGCTGAGCACAGCGGTCGGCTCAAACCCCTCGCGACGGCTCAGCCACTTGTAGAACGCCTTGACCGCCGACAGCTTGCGCGCCAGTGATCGCGCGCCCACGCCGCCAGAGCGTGTGTTGGCCATCCACGAGCGCATGTCGCGGGTGTCGATGCGCGCCAGGGCGCCAAGGCCCTGGGTCTGGCCGGAATGTTCGGTCATGAAGGCGAGAAATTCGGTGATGTCGCGGCCATAGGCCACAATCGTATTCTCTGCCGCGCCCTTGACTGCGCGTTCATGCGCCAGAAAGTTCTCCAGCGCGTCACGGGCAGCGGGCGAGATCAGGCTCATCCGAGCCAGCGCCGCATGGCCCGCTCGAACACACCCGTAAAAAAGGCAAGCAGGTCTGTGCCCTGCTGGGGGCCGAACATATGCGGGTCTTCCGCGCCCATGACCAAAAGGCCGGGCAGACGGCCCTCGCCGAAATCAAGCCTTAGACACGCCTCGGACCGAATCCAGCGCGCTTCGTCGCCGTAGATGTCGGGGTCGGCGTCCTGAAGCTGGCGCATCGTGACCTGGCGCACGGTCCCGCCACGGCCGTCGGTCAGATAAAGGTCGATAAAGCCCGGCTCTGCCACGCTGAGCACGCCGCCCAATCGATCAAGTGCGGCGTCGCCCCCATGCTGCAAGCTTTCCAGCACCAGCTTGACCGCATCCACACGCAGAATTTGAGCAACCTCACCCCCCAGTTCACGCAGGAACGTCTCAAACTCCGTCGGGTCCAGCATACGTAATATGGCGCGGTGAATCTGATTGGTCCCGGCGAGGTTTTCATATGCTGCGGCGATCACTGAACGGTGCGTGTCCTCAAGCCGGTCGAGCCGCGCCTCAAGCCGCTCCATAGCCAGACCGCGCAGATCGACAATGTTGTCGCCCATTGCGCGTTCGTTAGATGCAATCAGCGCATGCATCAGATCCTTGTCATCCAAAATGACATCGGGTCGCGAAATTATCGCCTCACGCAAGGCGTCATCAATCTTGGGTTGGCTGCTCATACCGTACCTGTATTTTTGTTGGCTGCATTATATCACGGCGATCCAGTGAAATCTGCACCGAAGTTCAGATAATTCTACCAAGCGCAAAACCTGTTGCGATGTGACGCTACGACCGGGGAAGTCCACCTTCAACTTCCCCGTGAATTGACTGTCGCTGGATGCGATATCCGGCTTATGAAACAAACACCCGAAGCCACCACTCGCGGACCTACGCCCCAGCTTTTTCCTTTGGGGCCGGATGCGCTTCGTGTGTTGTTAAGACGGGCCGGACACGTCTGAATTACAGGATTTTCTGGCCCGTCTTTTCCCAATCCTTCAGAAAGGCATCCAGGCCTTTGTCGGTCAGCACGTGATTGGCCAACTTCTTGATGACGTCTGGGGGCGAAGTGATCACGTCGGCCCCAATTTTCGCGCAGTCCTGGATATGGTTCACCGACCGGATCGAGGCGGCAAGAATTTCGGTTTCATATCCGTAATTGTCATAAATGGTGCGGATATCCTCGATCAGTTCAAGACCATCGAGGTGAATGTCATCTAGCCGTCCGATAAAGGGCGAGATGAAGGTCGCGCCCGCCTTGGCCGCAAGCAGCGCCTGGTTGGCGGAAAAGCACAAGGTGACGTTGACCATCTTGCCCTCACCCGACAGCACCTTGCAGGCCTTGAGCCCGTCCCAGGTCAGCGGCAACTTGACGGTGATATTCTCGGCAATCTCGGCCAATTTGCGCCCTTCGGCGATCATGGCGTCGCTTTCAAGAGCCACCACTTCGGCGCTGACCGGACCATCAACCAGATCGCAGATTTCCTTGGTCACTTCGAGGATATCGCGCCCGGATTTCAGGATCAGCGACGGGTTGGTGGTGACCCCGTCGACCATGCCCAGATCATTCAGTTCGGCGATGGCGTCAATCTCGGCTGAGTCTACGAAGAATTTCATGGGCGGTCCCCTTAGATGGCTTGGCGTTTGCTTGGGATGGCTTTACCTCATGGTGCGTGAAGACTGAACCCCTCATATGTTGGCGCTAACATGATCCCGTCATTTTATGATGAGGGGGCGTTGGTGGCGGTGCTGACCACGCAGCCATTGGACCGGGCGCTGGATTACAAGGCGCCTGAGGGCGGCTGCCATTTGGGGGCTTTTGTCGAGGTGCCGCTTGGGCCACGCAAGGTGCTGGGCGTGGTGTGGGGGCCCGGGAAGGGCGATTACGATTACGCCAAGGTGCGGTCGGTTCTGCGGGTGCTCGATGCCGCGCCGATGCGGGACGAGATGCGGGTGTTTCTGGAAAAGGCCGCCGCTTATACCCTGACGCCGATGCCCGCGATGTTGCGGCTGGCCACCCGCGCGCCGGGCCTGGGTGATCCGCCATCGATGCGCAAGGTCTATCGGCGGGGCGCGTCAGAGCCGGACCGGATGACCGATGCGCGGCGGCGGGTGCTTGAGTTCTTGAGCGAGTATGGAGATTTAGCCTTCACATTGAAGGAGTTGGCGGAGTTGTCCGGTGTGACATCGTCCGTGATCAAGGGGTTGGTCAAACAGGGGGCTGTGGCGGAAGAAGACAGCCCGCGCGACCTGCCGTTTCCGCCCATGGACCCTGCGCGACCGGGTAAGGTGCTGACCGACGACCAGGCGCGGGCAGCGGGACATATTGGCAATGCGGTTGGGTCCGGCACCTATGGCACGACATTGCTGCGCGGGGTGACCGGGTCGGGCAAGACGGAAGTGTATCTTGAAGCCGTGGCGGCGTGCCTTAAGGCCGGACGACAAGCGCTTGTTCTGCTTCCGGAAATCGCGCTGACGGCAGAGTTCCTAAAGCGCGTGGAAGAGCGGTTTGGCGCGCGGCCCGCCGAGTGGCATTCGGGCGCCACGATGACCGAGCGGCGGCGCATTTGGCGGATGGTGGGCCAAGGCAACGCGCAACTGGTAATCGGAGCGCGGTCGGCGCTGTTCTTGCCTTATCAGGCGCTTGGTCTGATCGTGGTCGATGAAGAGCATGATACGTCCTACAAGCAGGAGGACGGGGTGCTGTACAATGCGCGCGACATGGCGGTGTTGCGGGCGTCGCTCTTGGGGGCGCAGGTGGTACTGGCCTCGGCCACGCCGTCACTGGAATCCTGGGCCAATGCAGAGAGTGGGAAATATACGCGGCTGGATCTGGAAGCGCGGTTTGGATCCGCGGTGATGCCCACGATGCAGACGATCGACATGCGGGCCGAGACGCTGCCCGGCAACCGCTGGGTGTCGGAAAAGTTGAAGCGCGCGGTTGAGGCGCGGCTGGACGCGGGCGAACAGGCGATGCTGTTTCTCAATCGCCGCGGTTATGCCCCCATCACCTTGTGCCGTGCGTGCGGGCATCAGGTGGGGTGCGATCAGTGTGATGCGCGGATGGTGGAGCACCGGTTTCTCAAGCGGCTGATGTGCCATCAATGTGGTGAGACGAAGCCGTTGCCGACTGTCTGTCCCTCTTGCGGGGCCGAAGACCGGATGGCCCCGGTGGGGCCCGGCGTCGAGCGGTTGGGAGAAGAGGCGGTTGCGCTGTTCCCCGATGCCCGCGTGGCTGTGCTGAGTTCGGATATGTATGGCTCGGCCCGCGCGCTGAAGGCTGAAATCGAGACCATTGCGGAGGGCGGGGCCGATGTCATCATCGGCACCCAACTGGTGGCGAAGGGGCACAATTTTCCAAACCTGACGCTGGTGGGTGTGATCGACGCCGATCTTGGGCTGCAGGGGTCGGACCTGCGCGCGGCTGAGCGGACATTTCAGCTGATGCGGCAAGTGGCGGGGCGGGCGGGGCGGGCAGAGAAGCCCGGCACGGCGCTGTTGCAGACCTATCAGCCCGAACATCCCGTGATCCGCGCCATTCTGGCGGGGGACGAAGAAGGCTTTTGGCGGGCCGAGGCGGCAGAGCGCGAAGCCGCTGGCGTGCCGCCCTATGGCCGGATGGCAGGGATCATCCTGAGCGGGCCGGATGTGGCGCAGGTCTTTGACGCGGCGAACCATCTGGCGCGGAATGCGGCCGCGCTGACCCGCGTCGGCGCGCAAATTTTCGGCCCTGCCCCTGCCCCGATCGCACGTATTCGGGGCCGGCACCGCGTGCGGCTGCTGGTCAAGGCGGGCAAGGGTGTGGCCTTGCAGGGGGCGATTGCGCAATGGGTCGGTCAACTGCGGCTGAAGGGCGAGATGCGGCTGGCCGTCGATATCGACCCGCAGAGCTTTTACTGATCCAGGGGACCGCTGGCGCGGACACCATGTATTAGGGGGCTCTGCCCCCGCCCGTGCCGGGCGCCCCCGTGGTTTTTTCAGTCCGAAGAAGGAGGCAGCCCCAAGCGGATCGGACCGCGCGCCTGGGGGGCCGCGACAGGGTGGCCCCTTTGCGTGATGGTGATGTCGCCGCTGTCGGCAAGGACTTGCGCGATGCGTCGCACATCATGCATCAACGGCCGCCAATCGGGCGTGAGCGCGCGGGCCACCTCGGAGGGGCAGATGGTCTTGCCCGCCCCGCGCTGCCGCAGCGCCGCCATGAGCGCCGCCGCGATCTGCGCGTCCGACGGCGGCGCGTCACTCATGCCTTGGGGTGGCCCAGTTCCGCCAATGCTTCGGAGCACCGCTTGCAGACATCCGGGGGCATGTACTGCCCGACCTCTGGCAGGATCTTCCAGGATCGCTGGCACCGATTGCCTTGGGCCTTCTGGAACACGACCCCGACGCCGGGCGTATCCTCAAGCGTGAACGCGTCGTCCGGTGCCGGGCCGACGATGATCTCGATCTGCGAGGTGATGCAGACATCTTCGAAACCGATATCGCCCAACAGCGCGGCGGTCTCGGCATCCACATAGACCTGTGGCGCCGCCTCAAGGCTTGAGCCGATGGTCTTGGCCTGCCGCTCGACCTCCAACGCGCCGGTCACGACGCGCCGTACCTTGCGGATCCGGGCCCATTTTTCCGCCAACGCGTCGTCGCGCCACCCGGCGGGCGTTCCGGGGATGTCCTCAAGGTGGATCGACCCCTCGCCGCCCGTCCGTTCCAACCAGACCTCTTCCATGGTGAAGACCAAGATGGGGGCCAGCCAGGTCGCGAGGCGTTCAAGGACCAGGTCCAGCACATGCCGCGCCGCCGCGCGTCGGGGTGTGGAGCCATCGCAATAGAGCGCGTCCTTGCGGATGTCGAAGTAGAAGGCCGAAAGCTCAACCGTGGCAAAGTTAAAGAGCGCCTGGAACACGTCCTGAAAGTCGAACTGCGCGTAGCCCGCGCGCACATGGGCATCCAATTCGCTCAGGCGGTGCAGCACCCACCGTTCCAGTTCGGGCATATCGGCCGGATCAACCGCAGGTGACCCCGGCACGCGCGCGCCCAGCAAAAAGCGGAACGTGTTGCGCAAGCGGCGGTAGCTGTCGGCCACCCCTTTCAGGATCTCCGGCCCGATCCGCTGATCGGCGGTATAATCCGTTTGCGCCACCCAGAGCCGCAGAATGTCGGCCCCGTATTGCTTGACCACCTCCTCGGGCACGATTGTGTTCCCGATGGATTTCGACATCTTGAGGCCCTTTTCATCGAGCGTCATGCCGTGGGTGACCACGTTACGATAGGGCGCGCGGCCCGTGGTGCCAACCGATTGCAGCAGCGACGAGTGGAACCAGCCGCGGTGTTGGTCGGTGCCTTCCATATAGACGTCGGCCACGCCGTCCTCGGTCCCGTCCTCGCGGTCGCGCAGGACAAAGGCGTGTGTCGAGCCGGAATCGAACCACACATCAAGGATGTCGGTGACCTGATCGTAGTCGTCGGGGTTCACAATGCCACCAAGGAAGCGCTCCTTGGCCCCAGCGGCATACCAGGCGTCGGCGCCTTCGGCCTCAAAGGCTTCGACGATGCGGGCGTTGACCTCTTCATGGCGCAGCAGGAAGTCATCCGCGGTGGGTAGCGCCCCCTTCTTCGTAAAGCAGGTCAGCGGCACACCCCAAGCGCGCTGGCGCGAGAGTACCCAATCCGGGCGCGCCTCCATCATCGAATGCAGACGGTTGCGGCCCGAGCGCGGCACCCAATTCACATTGTCGATCTCGGTCAGCGCGCGCTGGCGGATGGTGGTCCCATGCGTGTCCTGCCCATCGCCCACCGGTTTGTCGATGGCCGCAAACCATTGCGGCGTGTTGCGGTAGATCACGGGGGCCTTGGACCGCCAGGAATGGGGATAACTGTGCTTGATCTTGCCGCGCGCCAGCAGTCCGCCTACCTCCGCCAGCTTGTCGATGACGGCGGCGTTGGCGTTCCCTTCCTTCCCGTTGGGTTTTAGGATCGCCTTGCCGCCAAAGAACGGCAGGTCATCGCGGAAGCGCCCGTCGGGGTTCACGTTGTAGGTGATCACCTGTTCGAGCATGCCCAGCTCGCGATAGAGGTCATATTCCTCCATCCCGTGGGAGGGCGCACAGTGGACGAACCCGGTGCCCTCAGTGTCGGTGACAAAGTCAGCCGCGCGGAAGTCGCGGACCTGGTCCCACTCCCCGCCGGCCTCCTCGGCCCCCTTGAGCGGGTGGGTCAGCGTCATGCCGTCAAGCTGCGCGGGCGTGACGTCGCGCAGGCGGCGGTACATCGTGTCATCGAGCCGCGCGCGGCCCAGCACGTCAGCGGCCAGATTGTCAGCCAGGATGTAACGGTCACCGATGCGCGCCCAGCATTCCTCGGGCCGGCCCGTGACCTCGTAGAGCCCATAGGAGATGTCCTTGCCAAAGACGACGGCCTTGTTCGACGGCATGGTCCAGGGGGTTGTGGTCCAGATCACCACGTAAGCACCCTCGAAGGCGGTCGCGGCTTTCTGCTCGGCCTCCAGGATGGCGGCGGCCTCCTCAGTGCCGACCTCCTCACCTGCAAGGACGAGGTCGGGCATCTCGAAGCTGTCGACGCGGAACTTCACCCAGATCGTAAAGCTGTCCTTGTCGTGATACTCGACCTCGGCCTCGGCCAGTGCGGTCTGCTCGACCGGCGACCACATCACAGGCTTCGAGCCCTGATAGAGTGTGCCGTTCATCAGGAATTTCATGAATTCTTCGGCAATCACCCGCTCGGCATGGAAATCCATGGTCAGGTACGGCTCATCCCAATTGCCGGTGATGCCCAGACGCTTGAACTCCTCGCGCTGAATATCGACCCAACCGGCGGCAAAGTCGCGGCATTCGGCGCGGAATTCATTGAGCGGCACCTGGTCCTTGTCGCGGCCCTTTTTGCGGTATTGCTCCTCGATCTTCCATTCGATGGGCAGGCCGTGGCAATCCCAGCCGGGGATATAACGGCTGTCATGCCCCATCATTTGGTGGCTGCGGACAATCATGTCCTTGATGGTCTTGTTCAGGGCGTGACCGATATGCAGGTGGCCGTTGGCATAGGGGGGGCCGTCATGGAGCGTGAAAGGGGCCCGCACGTTTTCTTGTCCGGCGCCCTGTCGGGCGAGGTCGGCCTTCTCCCGCAGCCGGTCATAGACCCCGATCTGCGCCCAGCGTTCCAGCCATCCGGGTTCGCGCTTGGGCAAGCCTGCGCGCATCGGAAAATCGGTTTTGGGCAAATTCAGGGTGTCTTTGTAGTCAGGTGTGTCGGCGCACATGCGAAGGCGTCCTCGGAAAATCAGTCAGATGGGGTATAGCGGTTCGGTGCGATGGCTCAAGCACCTTTGCCCGGCGGCTCGAAGGGGGATCAGAGCGCCGGGGATATAATTCGCTGAATGAGGCCAGTGTGCACCATGGACGCGTTATAGGCACGGGGCGGGATGCTCACAAGTCCCCCTTCTCTGTTTCAAAAAAATCCCGGAGCGCGAGGCAGAGCCTCGCATATCGCGACCGCCGCAGGCGAGCGCAAAACCTCACGTGCGCGCGCAGCGCGCTCAATTCTGCGGCTTGCGCACCTGCGCCCACCGGTTCAACCAGGCAAGCCCCGCCAGCGACAAGCCCAGAACCACCAGGCTCAGGACCCGCACCAGACCGTCGAGGCCCGAGATGTCGATCAGGAACACCTTGGCCACGGCCAGGCCAATCACGGCCAGTCCCGCCCGGCGCAGGCCGGTCGCATTGCGCGCCAGCGACTGGTAGAACAGCACCGCCCCCGTCAGCAAGATCGCAACGGTGTAGCTGTAAAGCTCAGGCTGCAAATAGCCGTGTGACAGCGCCATCGCCTCCGGCCCCTGCCAGAGGTGCCGGATCGTGGTGAAGGCCCAGTAGATCGCTGTGCCCAACGCCACGACACCAAGACCCCAGCGCAGCCAGTGCGGGCGCAGTCGCCAAGAACCGAATGCCAGCAAAGCCGCGGGTAGCAGATATGCCGGGATCAGCGTGTTCAAGATCGGCGGGCCGGCCACGCTGCCCCCCCACCCCGATATGAGCGGTGACAAGACCGTCATGCCCAAGGCCAGCGCCCCACATCCGATCAGGCCGAAGAGCACCGCGAGCAGGCCGCGCACCCATGCCAGCACACCGCCCAGGCTCTCGATGCGCAAAAGCTGCGCCAGCATCAGACCAAGCCAAATCACCGCAAAGAGGCCCATGGCCCAATGCGTGTCCGTGTTTTGACCCGGCAGAACATCGTCGAGCACGCGGATCATCAAAAGCGACATCAGCATACCCGCTGTGGACCAGGCGGCGGTGTCGAGCATGACATGCGCCGTCTTACGCTCCATCCCCTGCAACAGCCGAAGCGCGGCAACAAAAGCCACGAGCGCCCCGCCATAGGCCAACGTCATCTCCCAGAACGGTGCATCAAGCGCCCAGAACAGCCCAGGATCACCCACCAGACGCGCCCCGACCGCCGCAACGCCGACGGCGATGAACACCTGCATGAGCGGCAGTTTGAACTGGCGATCAAGCCAGGCTGCCACCAGAACTGTCACCGCCAGCGCTACGGTCAGGGCCGCGAGCGACAGGATCAGAACGAGGGCAAAGCTGATCGAGGCCAGGGCCGACAGAACAAAGACCGACACGCGGGTCCTATCGGGCGCATCCACGCGGGCAAAGCGCAGCGCCAGGCTGACCATCACGGCTGCCAGCGCGATGGCGTGAAGCGCCCAGGCATAGGCCCCGATAATCTGCGCCGGCGCCCAGCTGAGTTCGAGCACAACGGCCAGAACAGGCGCCACAAGTGCCGCGCCGAGCCCCCACCCCAGGCCAAGCCCGGGCCGCAAGGCCCGCAATGCCGCCAGCCCGCTGATCAGCAGACCGACACCCCACAACAGGGTGATCGCGAGCGGAAAATCCGCTTCGGGATTCGTGGCATAGGTCTGGTCAAATGCGGCACGCACGGGCCCAAATTCGGCGCCTTCGCGCGCTATAGCGGCGATCAAGGATACCACTGGTAACAGGGTCAGATCTTGCAAGGCGCGTGCCGAGAGCGACCAATAAATCAGCGCTCCAGTCATCAGCAACAGGGTTAAAATAGCGGTCCAAAACGGCTCAGGCCCCGCGCCGGATGTCCAGAGGATTGATCCAGAGGCCACAGCAACCACGGCACCGGCCAAAAATGTTGGAAAGCCGGGCCTTTCACCACGCGGATCGCGCAACCATTGCCAGAACATTGGTCCAGCATGGTCGGGCCGGAGCGACCGTGCAGGCACCAGAATGGTCAGCGCGACAATCACCAGCAAGAACACCTGGAACCCAAGCACCATCTCTGCGCCGTTGAGCGCGAGCAGCCAGCCCATAGCCAAGCCAAGCGCCACGCTTAGCACAGAGACCCACGCCCAACGGCGGATCGTATCAATCGCGAGCCCTGCGGCCGTGATGACGCCGAAATAGACGAACAACCAGTCCGTTGCTGGCGCAGAGCTGGCCACCAGAAGCGGCGCAGTAAATGCGCCAATCAGACCCACCGCGGCCAGAAGCGGGCCGTAGAGCCACCCCAACGCCACACCGAGCAGGCCCACCGCTGCCAAACCGGCAAACGCAGCTTCGACGCCGATCAGATCATAGAGCAGGCGCGCGGCGGCAACACCACCAAAGAGAGAGACCAGGCCCGCCCCCGAAAAGACCGACGGGATATAGGCGGTTGCGCTGTTGGGGTCGTCGCCAAAGCGGCGGCGGATGACCTCGCCCCCGGCGATCAGCGCCCCGCCAAAGCCAAGAGCCGCCAGCACGCGGGCCGTAGGCGGCAACAGGTCGTTTTCGATACCGTATTGGACGAGGAATAGCCCCGCGAGCCCCAGTGACAGCGCGGAAACAGCATAGAACCAGTTTGCCACCAGCCATGATCCAAACCGCATGAACAGGCTCGGTTCCGCGGGTGTCGTGGTCTCTGGCGAGGCTGCCGCTGCGGCCTTGCGCTCTGCCACGACGCGCGCGGCTGCGGGTTCGGCGGGCTCGACGGGTTCGGCGCGCTCTGGCGTTTCCGGCGCTCCTTCTGGGGCCGTGCTTTTTTCCCAGGGGCTCTGGGCAGGGCTTTGCGGCACCTGCGGTGCCACGTCCGACACTTTGGTGGTGGGCGCATCGCGGCCCGTGATCGTAGCGATTTCCAACTCTGTGATGCGTTTACGCAACCCTGATACGGCAACAAGCAAATACACGACGGCCACCGGGATCGCGAGGATCACCAGACCACCCAACATCAACAACGCTTCCATCTTCGACCCTCACACGCCCCGCGCTCAAGATAGGTCACGGGTTTGTGAGGGAGAAGGCAAGGTTTTCCAGACCTTTGCAAGCCGTCATTGCGTGCCCATGCGCGCCGGGGTGATCAGCCGTCGGCGATATGCGCCCAGACTGCAGACATCACAACCGAGCCTTCGCCAACCGCGCTTGCCACACGCTTGACCGACCCGGCGCGCACGTCGCCCACCGCAAAGATGCCGGGACATGAGGTCTCGTAGCCACTGGCCCCACCCACCTCCGCTCCGGTTTTGACAAAGCCCTTTTCATCGAGTTCGACCAGATCAGACAGCCATTTGGTATTGGGCGCCGCGCCCACCATGACAAACAGCGCTTTGGTGTTCAGTTGCCAATCCTGCCCACCCCGGCGATCATGGATCGCGATTGCATCCAGCCGGTCCTGCCCATGGAGTTCCTTGACCTCTGTGCACAAGTGAATGGTGATGCGCGGGTGGCTTTGCAGCCGCTGCAGCAGATAGTCCGACATGGAGGCTGCCAGGCTTTCACTGCGGACGAGCACATGCACGTGGCGGGCCGACCGCGCCAAGAACATGGCCGCCTGCCCGGCCGAGTTGCCACCGCCGATCACCGCCACCTCGGTGTCCTTGCAATACCGCGCCTCGACATCCGTAGCGGCGTAATAGACACCGCTGCCTTCAAGCGCTTCCAACCGCTCGAGCGGCAGACGGCGGTATTGCACGCCGGTTGCGACGATCAGCGCCTTAGCAGACACCCATTCATCGGTGTCGAGTTTGATATGGAACAGGTGTTTTTCACATTGCTGAAGCGCGGTTGCCCGCACCGGCACGGCAAAGCGGGTGCCGAATTTCATCGCCTGCACTTCGCCCCGGCCCACAAGATCACCGCCCGAGATGCCAGTGGGAAAGCCCATGTAGTTTTCGATGCGTGACGACGTGCCCGCCTGCCCCCCGATGGCAAGGTCTTCGAGCACGACCGCGCAGAGCCCTTCGGCCCCCGCATAGACGCCCGCGGCCACACCAGCGGGACCCCCACCCACAATAGCGACATCATAGACGTCTTCCTTGCGCAGCGCCAAATTCAGGCCAAGCGTCTCGGCCACGCCGCGCGGGGTTGGTGGATCAATGACCTGGTGTTTTGCGAAGACCACCGCCGGGTGCGCACGATTGATGCTGCACGCATTCGCCAGTTCGTTGCCTTCAGTGCTGTCGATTTCAACCTCGACAAAGGGGATCCGATTGCGCGAGGCAAAGCTGGCGATCCGGCGCACGTCGCGGTCAACCTCTCCACCGATCAGGGTCAGACCGCCTTCGGACGCACTCAGCATACGCCGACGGCGCGCGGCAAAGACGGTGATGATGATGTCGGACATCTCGGGAATGTCGGACATCAGCCTTAGCATGTCATCACGTGGGACGCACAGCATCTGCGTGTCCTGCACAGCGCGCCCGCCCAAAAAGGCGCGACCGCCGTTCAAAAAGGCGAGTTCGCCAAAGAATTGGCCCGGCCCCAAGGTGGCGCTGCCATAGCGTTGGCCCGTCTGGGAATTTATCGCCTCGGTCTCGCCCGACAACAGATAGTGAAAGGTTTCGATCCGCTCGCCCGCGCGTTGGAATGTCTCTCCGGCCTCGATGTGCATCAAGGTGCCCACGCGTCGCAGTGCTGCGACATGCTCATCGGTCAGCGGCGTGCGCACCATCGTGGTCAGATCGGGGGCGAATGTCTCCATCGTCAATCCTGTCCTTTGCTTGCCTGGCTTTCAAATAGACCGCTCAGGGCCTGTTTCACCAACCGGCGGGCCTTGGGTCTGTCCCCCTTGGCGTATGTCAACGGTCGGCAGACTTCCATCGCGGCCACACCGACGCGGGCTGTGAGCGCGCCATTGACCAGCCCCTCGCCGAAGCGGCGGGACAGTTTGCCCAAAATCGAGCCGCCGAGGACCGGTTCCAGCATGTCATCGCCCACGGCAACTGCGCCCGTGGCGACCAGATGCGCCATCACCGCGCGGGTGAGCCGCCAACTGCCAAGCAAACCGCCGCGCCCGCCATACACCTCGGCGATGCGGCGGATCATGCGCAGGTTGGCTGTCAGCGCTGCGACAACATCGGCAAGCGCGATGGGCACCAGTGCCGTGACGGTAGCGACCTGACGGGCGGCCGCTTCAACCTCGCGCTCTGCTGCCTGATCCAGCGGCGCCACAAGCGTATGCTCGGCCAGCCTGAGCAGGCTTGCGGCATCCATCTGATCACCGCGCAACTCGGCCAGCCGTGCCCGTCCCCATTCGGTATCGGGACGCGCAGCGTAAAGCGCGTCAAGCCGGTCAACAACCGCGCGGGCGGCGGCCAGATCGTCGTGTTCAAGCGCTTGCGCCGCATCATGGCGCAAACCGTCAAGCCGGGTGAGTCGGCGCAACGCGGCAAGCTCGCGCAGCGCAATGACGAGCAACGTCAGAACAAAGGCGCCCAGCAGACCCGCGAACCCCCACCCCAGAAGGGGTGCGCGGTCTATCCAGACAGTCAAGAAATCCCAAGCTGCCGCGCTCAATACGGCTGTCAGAAGGGCACCGGCCAACCCCCAGAACACCCGGCCTGCGCGCGACGGCCTGTGGGCAGCGACACGCGCGGCCATCTGCATTGTCGCGCCCCGTGGGGCAGATTCCGGCACGCTGTCAGGCACGGGTGGTGCGTCGGCCACTTTCGGGGCAACCTCCTCCTCCTCGATCTCGATCAGAACCGGGCCCTTGGCCATCACGCGCCCTCCTTGTGCCAGTCGTAGCGGATGTCTGGCAGGCCCTCGTCGTTACGCGCACCGTCGGTGCGCGCGACCTCAACAAAGCCGTGCCGCAGGTAGAACCGTTGGGCGCCAGTGTTGGCCTCAAAGGTCCAGAGGGTCAGGTGATCAGACATGCCTTGCATCCCCGCCAACAAATCGGAGCCAAGACCCCGCCCTTGCGCCGGCTCGGCGACGTAAAGAGCGTGAACATCCGCGCCGTTGCGTGCGCAGAAGGCACAGACTTGCCCGCCCTGCTCGGCCACGGTCACCCAACCCCGCTCGACCATATGACCGGCAAAAGACAGGTCTTCGGCGCGCGTATGAATGCGTGGCATCCAGTCGGTGCGGTCGATAAAGCCCGACAATATCGCACCCACAGCGCCCGCATCTGTGGGCCGGGCCCGACGCAGAATTGTCACAGCTTGTCTCCGAACAGAAACTGGGCGGCCCGGTCCAGCCGGATATGCGGAGGTCCGTCGCCCGGGCGCAATGTCAGCGGTGCGGGGGCAAAGCGCATAACCTTATAATCTTCATCAAGCCAGTCTTGCGCCCCCTGCGCGGCGGGCGACAGGATATGCGAGGGATCGTCAGGCAGCGCGCCCGGATAAAAGGCCGCCTGTTTGCCGGTTTCCAAAAGCGTACCGCGCACCACATCAAGCGGGTTTCCCTGGTGCTGCACCGTATCTTCGGTCGTGGCGCGCAAGGCGGCAAGGGCCAGGGCCTGTGTCTGTGCACCGGCGAAGCGGGCGCGATCGCGCGCGTCGCGCGTCAGGGCCTCCATGATGGCCGTCAGCCTGGCGTGCTGCTTGTGATGCAGGTGATCCGACTTGGTGGCCGCAAAAAGTATCTTTTCAACGCGCTTGCCGCGGAACAGCTGCGTGAGGAAGGCATTGCGGCCGGGCCGGAAGGCAGAGAGTATGTCGGACATGGCTGAGCGCATGTCTTCGACGGCAGCGGGGCCATTATGAATGGCTCCCAACGCGTCCACCAGCACGACCTGCCGGTCGATGCGGGCAAAGTGGTCGCGAAAGAACGGCCGCACCACCTGACCCTTATAGGCTTCGTAGCGGCGCGCCATCTCGCGCCTTAATGAGCGGCGCGGTGCGTCGCCCGGTGGCAGCGGCGCGAATGTCAGCACGGGCGAGCCGGCAAGATCGCCCGGCAGCAAGAAACGCCCCGGCGTACAGTCGTAAAACCCCGCCACACGCGCTGCATGCAGGTAGTCGGTGAAGGCGGCAGCGAGCGCCTTGGCCTGCGGCTCGTCCAACTTGCTTGACCCATCAACCTCGTCCAGCTTCGCCCGGAACGCAGCCGCGGTTTCGCGGTTCTGCAACCGGGCCAGCGTGGTGGCCGACCAGTCGTCGTAGCTTTGATCCAGCACTGCCAGATCCAGCAGCCATTCGCCCGGGTAGTCAATGATGTCGAGATGCACGGTGCGCGGCCCTTGCAGACCGGCCAGCAACCCATTGGGCTTGACCCTGAGAGACACGCGCAATTCGCTGATAGCCCGTGTGCTGTCGGGCCAGTGCGGCGGCTGACCGGTAAGCGCACCGATATGTCCCTCGTAGTCAAAGCGGGGCACCGTGTCATCCGGTTGGGGTTGCAGATAGGCCGCTGCGATGCGTCCCTCGCGTGCTGCAAGCAAATGCGGCATGCGTCCTTGATCCAGCAGATTTGCCACCAGCGACGTAATAAAGACCGTCTTGCCCGACCGTGCCAGCCCCGTCACCCCCAGCCGGATGGTCGTGTCGCCAAACAGGTCCGCGCTGGTGTCGTAAATGCCCTGGGCCACATCAAGCACCCCATCGGCAAGCCTTGTCAGAACCACGTAGCATCCCTTCGTTCGTTGAGGGGCTATGTAAGGTGTTGGTGGTGCGACTGCCAGCTTGACGTTGAACGTGTGGCATGTGCAGGAGCCCCCGGCGGGGACTTTTCAAACAGACAAACAGAGATGAGTGGAGCGGATACGCCCCGTTGCGACGGGTCACATTTGGCGATAGGTCCGCGCCATGCCGCGCTACGCTTTGAAAGTCGAATACCATGGGGGTCCCTTTGCCGGGTGGCAGCGGCAGGTTGATCAACCATCAGTGCAGGGCGTGATCGAGGCGGCGCTGGCTAGGTTAGAGACGCGCACGCACACGGTTGCAGCCGCCGGGCGTACCGATGCCGGTGTACATGGGCTGGCGCAAGTCGCCCATTGCGATATGGCAAAGGACTGGGACCCGTTTCGATTGTCGGAGGCGTTAAACCATCATCTAAAGCCGCATCCCGTGGCGATTGTGGCATGTGCCCAAGTGGCAGGTGACTGGCACGCCCGGTTTTCAGCTGTCGAGCGACGGTATCTGTTTCGCATTCTGATGCGACGCGCCCCCGCCACGCACCTGAAGGGCCTTGTGTGGCGCGTCAATGCTGCGCTGGATGTGGCCGCCATGCAGCGAGGCGCTGATTACATGATCGGTCGGCACGACTTTACGACATTCCGGTCATCGATCTGTCAGGCTGAGAGCCCCGTCAAGACACTGGATTTGTTGAATGTGCGCCGGGTCGACGGACCGCACGGAGCCGAGGTGCACTTTGACGTGCGCGCGCGGTCATTTCTGCACAATCAGGTGCGCAGCTTCGTGGGCACGCTTGAGCGGGTTGGCGCCGGTGCCTGGCAACCTGATGATGTGCGCAAGGCATTAGAGGCGCGTGATCGATCCGCTTGTGGTCCGGTCTGCCCACCGGATGGGCTGTATCTGGCCGGTGTGCGGTACCCGGACGACCCGTTTGGTTAGTCCAATTCCATCAGACCTGCGCCAGCACCGCCCACGCGCGAGGCGTCGCTGTCGGGCACATAGGTCGCTTGCGCCAGAGCGGTCAATGTGTCGAACAGCGAAGTAGACACGTTCACCCGGTCGGGTCGGCTGCGGGTACTCGGCTCGGTCAAGGATAGCAGCACCCGAACCTTTGCCCCGGAGACGTCCAGCTCTGACTTGCAGGGCAGCGCAGCCAACCAGCTGATCAGCATCGCGCGGGTGCCTGTATCCTCTTCGACCACATCCACAGGTGTACTGGTGATCGAAGCCGCCTCGACAATGGTTTCGACCCGATGTGCGAGTGCGATGATCTGATGCGGGTCGGAGAGGGCCTGCGCGACAGGGCCGGGAGGGCCATCATCCGCCAAATGGCGGGCCACCATAGCGCCAAAGGCAAGCGCTTGCGCAGGCGGCACGCCCGCTCCGCCGGCGGCTTTCACGGCCAGCGTCTGCACTTCGGTCCAAGATTTGCTCATTGCTCCATCACCGGAAGCCACCAATCATCCATCTCGGGACGCAATTCGTCCACCAAAGGCGCCCCTTGGGCCAGCGTTATGCGGGTCCAAAGGTCTGACTTAGGATCAAATTTCGTCGCTCCAAGATAGCTGAGCTTGCAGCGTAGCATATCAATGGGGCGACACGTCGCAGCAATCAGGTTGTCGCGAATTTCAGCGTATGGATAGCGGATCAGAAGCGCCACGCGGTTGATGGCGTGGGCATGATGGGGGTGGAGGGCGGTAAAGGCCGTGACCGGTTGAGGCTCGTTGGGCAAGTCGCCGTAGAGGGCTGCCACGCGGCGCGCGATATCGAGTGGCGTCTCCAATTCGGCCCCTGGGTCGGCAAAGCGATCGCCCAGCCGCGGCTCAAGCTTGTCGGCGCTGACATACCAGAAGCGGCGGCACTCATCGGCGTCGTCATAGTTGCACCTTAGCGCCCAGCCCCAGTCGTTTTCGATTGCCGTTTTGACCGCACCCGTATCTTCAAACGGGGCAAGCAGTGGTCCGCAAGGGTCGCACATGTCAGCGGCAAGGTCGTCGACATCCTCGGGACACAATTCGATCAACAACGCCGCAAGCAGTTCCTGCAGGCTGTCGGATTGCGCGTCGGCGACCTGCCACAGTTCAAGGAAGGTGGACGCGTTGGCAAGAACGGGCAAGAATGCAGCCCAATCGACCTCTAGCCTCCGCAAGATAGCGTTGTGGTCGGGTGCGGGAACCTGCCAATCCTCCAGGTGCCGCGCGGCCCTGCCCGCCAGCGTCACGAGCCGGGCGCGCTGATCCGGGGTGATCGTGCTGCGCGCCAGAACGCGTGCAAGCGCCATCTCTCTCGCGCGCACCCAGTTGTGCAGCAAGACCGGGTGGTTCACCAAAAACGGCGCCATGCCCAGCCCGGTTGCGTTGCCAATCCCAATATGACGGGCAAGCGCTGCATTTAGCAGGGCGCCACCCACATGCTGGACCAGATCAAGTGTGAAATGCCGGATGAGATAAACGGCGAGCATCTCTGCCGCGAAAGGACCGTCAAGGCCGGGTCGATCCGCGATCATGTGACGGTCGGCAATCCCGAACTTGCCGTTGCCGTAAACGGCGGTCGTGCGCATCAGATAACCGATATCGCGGATCATACGTGGGTCCGGCTGACGCCCGGCCTTCAGGGCTGCGACGGTGGCATCCCACATCCGAACGGATTTGTTGGCCCGGCTCAGCACCAGGTCACGCGGGCCGAACCGCCCCGCCTCTTGTTTGGGCGCCTGCTTGGTGATGCGGGCAATATCAGCCGCGCTCGCGTCCCCGTCAAACAGGACAAAGGCGGCGTCCCACGCCGTTGCGATCACTCGGTCGCTGCGTTGGTCCGCGGGCAAGTCATTCGAAATCGCGACAAGCGTATAGGTGCGGCCGCACAGATCAATCGCATAAGCCGCCTGGCCGTAGCCCTCGGGACACATAGTCCAATGGGTGCGCCGGACCTGCGCCCGTTCTGCACAAAGCCGGCGCACCAGCACACGCAGAAAGGACAGCCGCGTCGGCATCATTTGCCCCATGCGCCTAAGCCGCAGCACCGTTTCTGGTGAGCGCAAGGGCAACGGAGGGGCAGTTTGATCCTTCATACCTTTAGTTGGGCCGAGAGTTGACCCAGAGGCAAGGGGTTTTGCGCAAACCTGCGGTGCGATGCATGGCTGTGCCCGTTACATCTTTTGCTGTGTGTATTTCTTCAATTCAGCGCGCGCGACCTGCCGCCGATGAACGGCGTCCGGCCCATCAGCCAGCCGCAGCGTCCGCTGATGGGTCCAGGCATGTGCAAGCGGCGTGTCCTGGCTGATCCCCTGACCGCCATGCATCTGCACCGCCTCATCAATGACCTTGAGCGACACGCGTGGGGCAATCACCTTGATCTGGCTGATCCATGGCGCGGCGGCGCGCGCATCACCCTGATCCATCATCCACGCGGCCTTGAGGCACAAAAGCCGCGCCATCTCGATCTCCATCCGGCACTCGGCAATAATATCGTAATTGGCCCCAAGCTGCGCCAGCGGCTTGCCAAAAGCTTCCTTGGACAGTGAGCGTTTGCACATCAACTCCAATGCCGCCTCGGCCTGGCCAATCGCACGCATGCAGTGGTGGATACGGCCTGGCCCAAGGCGACCTTGCGCAATCTCGAACCCGCGCCCCTCGCCCAACAGGATGTTTTCGGCTGGCACGCGGACATTTGTGAAGCGGATATGCATGTGCCCGTGCGGCGCGTCGTCATGGCCATAGACCAGCATGGGGCGCAACACCTCAATCCCCTCTGTCCCCGCGGGGACAACAATCATCGACTGCCGCTTGTGTTTGGGCAACTCGTCGCCGCCCGTCTTGACCATGACGATGTAAACCTTGCAGCGCGGGTCCCCTGCGCCGCTGGCCCAGTACTTTTCTCCGTTGAGGACATAGTCATCGCCGTCACGCACGCAGGACATGGAGATGTTGGTGGCGTCGGAGGAGGCCACGTCAGGTTCGGTCATCAGATAGGCGGAGCGAATTTTACCATCGAGTAGCGGGCCGAGCCAGTCGGCTTTCATCTTATCGGTGCCGTAGCGCTCGAACACCTCCATGTTGCCGGTATCTGGCGCAGAGCAGTTGAACACCTCGGCGCCCAGCGGCGTCTTGCCCATCTCTTCGGCGAAATGGGCGTATTCGACGGTCGACAGGCCAAAGCCCTTGTCGCTGTCGGTCAGCCAGAAGTTCCACAAACCCGCCGCCTTGGCCTTGGCCTTGAGCCCTTCGAGGATTTCAGTTTGCCGGTCTGTGTAGGTCCACCGGTCCCCCTTGGCGACTTCGGCGGCGTATTCGTCTTCGAGCGGCATGATCTCGTCCCCGATCATGGCGGCCACGCGGTCCAGCAGATCGCGGTTTTCAGGGCGTAGCGTGAATGACATGTCCATGGGTGATCTCCTCCTGCTTGGGGGCAAGGTGGCGGATCAGCCGGGCGGTGTCTACCGTGGCGTGTCGTGACGCCGGGGCAAAGGATCAGGCCGCGCGTAGACCCGGTATCTCTCGGGCTCGGACGGCCTTCGCAACAGGGCGGTCACGCTGCGCGCAGATGTCAGCGGGCCTTTAGGCTCGTGCCGCGTTCGAGGGGGTCCGTGTCTGTTTTTTTTAGCCGGCGGACGTCGTCTTTGACCTCTGTGCTGGCCCGCCGCCACAGCCCATTCGTTCAAAGCAATCTGGTATGTCCGATCCCCTTGACGCATCATGCCGCGGCGGGAAATAAAAACAACTTTTGCCCTATATAAATCAAACATATAGCGCCTGCCTGGATCGCGCTTTTCACGCTCATAACAAACTGCACATTAGGCGTGTTTTTTACCTGCCCCTCGGCGTGCATGTGCGCGGTCATCAGAAATTGGCTCGGATCGAAACCCTTAAACTTCGGCTTCACATCATCGTTCGCCATCTAGAATGCCAGCCGGTTCACCACGTTCGGCGTGTTTTCGTAGATACGAGCGGGACACCTGATCGCCACACCATGTCAGATCGCAAGGGCGGCATCCCGTGGCGCGCCTTACCCGCACCCGGTCGCACCCGCCGACAGTTGTTCGGCCATGCCGGGAAGGTGTTTTCAATACTCCCTTTAAGCGATGTGAACATGTCGGGTCCGACATGCGTGCCCCGTCATCATTGCGCCTATGCGCGCGGCAGGTGTTCCTCCCCACCTCAAACACCGCCCGGGTGTTTTTGATCTCCTCCGAAACCGTGGTTGGCCGCACAAGATTATCGGATTTTGTCGTACGGCGCAGTGATGGCGGCATAGATATACAGGGATCGAGCATTGGGCATTTGGCAGGAAATTACTCCCGCGGCACCCTTCCAACCGACGCCCACGTCCGGTGCTGGGACGCAGCGCACCTGTGTCGAGACGGACCAACCCAACGACCAGCGAACCCGGCCAACAAAACCCAACAGCCTGATTTTTAGGCAGGAAATCAGCGGATTTGCCCCCTTCAAAGCAGTTTGGTTGCGGCACGCGCCAGAATATGCACGCTAATGGCATGGCACCTGAACCCAAGTATTTTGACGAAATGTTCGGTCATGGCACCACAGCCCGTCCCCCCTATGCCGAGTATTGCGACTGGTTCGATGAGGAGGAGAGTGCCCGTTTGCTCGCCAAGTCAGAGGAGGCGGAAGCGCTGTTCCGGCTTGTTGGTGTCACCTTCAATGTCTACGGCGATCCAGACGCCACCGAACGGTTGATCCCGTTTGACTTGGTGCCGCGCATCATTGCGGCCCGCGAATGGGTCAAGGTGGCCAAGGGGATCGAACAACGTGTCATCGCGCTCAACGCATTCCTGCACGATATCTACCACCGCCAGGAAATCGTGCGCGCAGGCCGCCTCCCGGCCGAGATGATCGCCCGGAACGACGCCTTTCTGCCGGAAATGATTGGCGTGTCACCGCCTGGCGACATCTACACACATATCGTGGGCACCGACCTGGTGCGCACCGGCGACAATGAATTTTTCGTGCTGGAAGACAATGCGCGGACGCCCTCGGGTGTGAGTTACATGCTCGAAAACCGCGAGACCATGCTGCATATGTTCCCGGAACTGTTCAGCAAAATAAAGGTCCAGTCGGTCAGCCAGTACCCGCGCAGCCTGCGCAAGTCGCTGTCGGCCTGCGCGCCACAGGCGTGCAACGGGCGGCCCACACTTGCCGTTCTTACGCCCGGCATCCACAACTCAGCCTATTACGAACACGCCTTTCTGGCTGACCAGATGAGTGCGGAACTGGTCGAAGGGCACGATTTGCGCGTGGTGGACGGGCGGGTCGCGATGCGGACCACACGCGGCTACAAGCCCATCGACGTGCTTTATCGCCGGGTTGATGACGAATATCTCGATCCGCTGAATTTCAACCCGGACTCGGTGCTGGGTGTGCCGGGCATCATGGATGTCTACCGCGCAGGAGGCATCACCATCGCCAATGCGCCAGGCACCGGTATTGCCGATGACAAGGCAATCTACAGCTATATGCCGGACATCGTCGAATTCTATACCGGCGAAAAGGCAATCCTCAAGAACGTGCCAACGCATCGCTGTTCGGATCCCGAGGCGCTCAAATACGTACTTGATCACCTTTCAGACCTGGTGGTTAAGGAAGTGCATGGATCGGGGGGCTACGGAATGCTTGTCGGTCCTGCGGCGTCAAAGAAAGAAATCGAAGCCTTCCGCGCCAAGCTGAAAGCCGCCCCCGGCAACTATATCGCGCAGCCCACACTGGCGCTATCGACGGTGCCGATCCTGACAGATGCCGGCCTGGCGCCCCGCCATGTGGATTTGCGCCCCTTCGTGCTGGTGTCACCGGACAAGATCGACATCACACCGGGCGGGCTTACGCGTGTCGCGCTGACCGAGGGGTCGTTGGTGGTGAATTCGTCGCAGGGCGGCGGCACCAAGGACACCTGGGTGCTGGAGGAGTAACGCGATGCTGGGCAAGACAGCCGGCGGGCTCTTCTGGATGTTTCGCTATCTCGAACGGGCCGAAAACACAGCCCGCATGATTGATGCGGGCCTGCGTATTTCGCTCACACGGTCGAGTGCAGCGGAAAGCGAGTGGACATCCATCCTGTCGTCAACCGGCCTGACCGCGGCCTACGAGTCGACCCACGGTAAGCCCGACGGCCCCAAGGTGATCGACTTTTTGCTGCGCGATCCGAACAACCCCGGATCAGTCATGGCCGGGATCGAGGCTGCGCGCGTGAATGCCCGCGTGGTCCGCACCGCGCTGACGCGCGAAGTGTGGGAGGCAGTGAACGAATGCTACATGGTGTTGAAACGCCTGCTGGCGCGCCCCATCGAAGACCGCGACCTGCCCCGTGTGCTGCAAGTGATCCGGCAGCGCAGCGCCTTTGTGCGGGGTGCGCTGCACGGGACGATGGTGCGCAATGATATCTACAATTTCGCGCGGATCGGCACATTCTATGAACGCGCCGACAACACGGCGCGTATTCTGGACCAGAAATACTATATCCTACTGCCGTCTGTGAAGCTGGTGGGAAGCCCATCTGACAATGTGCAATGGGACACCATCCTGCGGGCGACGTCCACGACGCGGGCCTATCAGACCCTGCACGAGGGCGATGCAGACCCGCGTGCGATTGCGCGTTTTCTGATCCTCGACGGCCGCCTGCCCCGCAGCCTTGCCTTTTGCTACAACAAGATCGGCGACAATCTAGGCTATCTCGAACAGGAGTACGGGCAACGCCACACTTGTCAGGCGCTGGCCGATGCGCTCTGTGCCAAGTTCCGCGCCCATGATATGAACGCTATCTTCGATTACGGCCTGCACGAATTTATCATGGACTTCCTGCGTGATAGCGCGTCGCTGGGCCGTCAAATCGAAGTCGACTACCGGTTCATCGAGTAAGCCATGCGCCTTAAAATCCATCATAAAACGCATTATACCTACGATGCGCCCGTGCCTTACGGTTTGCAGCAAATCCGTCTGCGGCCCAAGTCACGCGCGGGCCAGGTGGTCGAGGATTGGCAGATCGACGTGGCCGGCGGTCAGGTTGAGGTGTCTTTCGAGGATGAACACGCCAATTCCGTCGATCTGGTCAGCTTTGCATCGGGTCAGACCGCGATCGAAATCACCTGCGCAGGCACCGTCGATGTGGAGGACAAGGCAGGCGTTGTGGGACCACAAGGGGGCTATGTGCCTTTGTGGTTGTTCCAACGCAGCACATCACTGACAAGACCCGGCGCACGCATTCAGGCGCTTGTCGATGCAGCCCCAAGTGGCGGCGCTGATCTGGACCGGCTGCACGCCCTGTCGGCCCATGTGCTGGAACAGGTCCCCTATTCGACGGAACAGGCAGCGTCAGACCTGACCGCTGAAGACGTGATGCAGGCTGGGCACGGCGTTTGTCAGGACCACGCCCATGTGTTCATTACAGCGGCCCGTGCACTGGGATATCCCGCGCGCTATGTATCGGGCTACCTTATGATGAACGACCGGGTCGACCAGGATGCCAGCCATGCCTGGGCAGAAGCGCATGTCGCCGGGCTCGGCTGGGTGGGTTTCGATATCTCAAATGGCATTTCGCCAGATGCGCGCTATGTGCGTGTGGCGACGGCCCTCGACTACCGCGGTGCGGCGCCAATATCCGGTTTACGCTATGGTAACGCGGCGGAAGATATGTCTGTGACCTTGCAGGTGCAGCAGCAATAGAGCACATTTGGCCCGAGTCGAGCAGAGGCACACAAGATATGACATATTGCGTAGGGATGCGGTTGAACGCCGGACTGATCTTTATGTCTGACACGCGCACAAATGCCGGAGTCGATAACATATCGACTGTCAAAAAGATGCACACTTGGGAGGTGCCGGGAGAGCGGGTGATCGTGATCATGACCGCCGGAAATCTGGCCACTACCCAATCCGTGATTTCGTTGCTTGACGAGCGAACCAAGGCCCCCGAAGAACGCAAACCCTCGATACTCGAAGCGCCCTCTATGTTTCAAGTCGCGCGGGAGGTTGGGCGGACGCTAAAGGAGGTGATCACCTCCAACGCCACGACCGGCATGGAGGCCGATGGTGCCTTTGGCGCGACGATGATCATCGGCGGGCAGATCAAGGGATCAGAGCCGCGGCTGTTTCTGGTTTACCCCGAGGGGAATTTCATAGAAGCCTCGGAAGATACGCCATTTTTTCAGATTGGCGAGGCGAAGTACGGCAAACCCATCATCGTGCGTGCGCATGACCCGGCGATGGGATTCGAGGATGCGGTGAAGCTGCTGATGGTGAGCTTTGATTCCACCATCAAATCGAACCTGTCGGTGGGATTGCCGCTTGATTACGTGACCTATGACGCGGACAGCCTGGCCATCACCCATACCGCGCGGGTCGGGCCCGACGATCCCTATTTCCAGACGGTGTCGAACGGGTGGGGCGAGGCTTTGAAAGTGGCCTTTGACCAATTGCCTGAGTTCAAATTTACCTGATCCAAAGGGCGCTACGCGACATCATTGCTGAATGGGGGCTCTGCCCCCAAACCCCCGGAGTATTTTCGGCCAGAAGAAAGGCTTAGTGCATCTCTGGTGGCAGATAATCCCGGATTGAACTTGTCTTGCGACTATGTGTGGCGTCAATTTCGCGCAACTCCAGTGATAGCATGAAGGGCTGCTGTGCCATGTGATCTGCGGTGAACGCCGTGGCCGCGTCAAAGATGGCATTCGTTGCCTTTGCTTTTTGCGCATCAGTCCGGCCTGCGGCAAGACGGATCGTGATGTCAATAAAGCCGTGCCGCCTGTCGCCATCCGCCACAACGCTGTGCTGGGCCGCATGTGCCCTGACCCGGATGCCAGCGGGTGGGAAGACGCCCGTTGCCGCCGCCGCATCTTTCAGAGCGGTGCACAGCCCATACATATCAAGCCTATCGTCAAGATTGGCAGAGTAATCGAGGACAATATGAGGCATGGACCGACCTTGTGCGCCCGCTTCAGCGCGCGCAAGCCAAAAGCGCATCGACGTCCAGATGAGTTTCAAGGTGATCAGCCAATGCGTCCAAGGTTGTCTCAACCGTCGCAGCATAAGACGCGTTCCCGCCACCGACACCGAAACCCGCCAACCACGCCCGGCGGAACCCGTCATCGCGGAACATGCCGTGCAGGTAGCTGCCCGCCACGCGACCATCGGTGCTGATTGCCCCTTCGTCTTGCCCTTTGACCCGCGCAAACGGGCGCGCGCAGTCCGGGCCCACGCTACGGCCGATATGAATTTCATACCCATCAAAACGCTGGCCGGTCGGTACGTGCACGGCCTCAACCATCGTCAGGCGCTTGTCGTCCGACATGACGGTCTCGATATCGAGCAGCCCGAGGCCCTGGCTTGCACCTGCGTGCCCCTCAATCCCGTCCGGATCGTCTATTGTGCTTCCAAGCATCTGAAAGCCGCCGCAAATGCCCAGCACATGTCCGCCGCGCCTCAAATGAGCGCGTAGGTCTTCGTCCCAGCGCTGATCCTTGAGAAATTGCAGATCACCGCGCGTTGATTTGCTTCCGGGAATAATAACCACATCCGCATCACCGGGCAGCGGCTGACCCGCATGCAGCATGGTCAAGCGCACGCCCGGTTCCTGCGCGAGCGGGTCCAGATCGTCGAAATTGGCGATGCGAGACAGCTTGAGGCACACGATATGCAGCCCTTCGGCCCGGCGCGGCGTCGCGATGTCCAGCGCATCCTCGGCAGGCAGTTTCCACGCGTCCCCGAACCACGGCACGACACCAAAGCCACGCCAGCGCGTGCGGCGTTCGATCAACGCATAGCCATCGTCAAAAAGGCGCGCATCCCCCCGAAACCGGTTGATCAGAAACCCGACAATCATCGCCGCGTCGTCGGGGTCAACGACTGTCTGGGTGCCCACGATCTGCGCAATCACACCGCCCCTGTCGATATCACCGGCCAGCACCACCGGACAATCAGCCGCCCGCGCAAAGCCCATGTTGGCGATGTCACCTGGGCGCAGATTCACCTCTGCCGGGCTGCCCGCGCCTTCGACCAGGACCACGTCGTGATGCGCTTTCAGCCGATTGAAACTGCTCAGAACGGCCTTCAGCAGCTCCGGCTTCAAGGCCGCGTAATCACGTGCCGTCACCGTGGTCAGCCGCTTGCCCTGCACCACGACCTGGCTCCCGATATCCGTTTCCGGCTTCAGCAACACCGGATTCATGTCGGTGTGCGGCTCCAGTCCGCAGGCCGTCGCCTGCAGGGCCTGTGCGCGCCCGATCTCTCCTCCGTCACTCGTGACAGCGGCATTGTTCGACATATTTTGCGGCTTAAAGGGGGCGACGGACAGACCACGGCGCATCACCGCTCGGCCCATTCCGGCAACAAGCAACGACTTGCCGACATTCGACCCCGTTCCTTGAAACATCAGTGCTTTTGCCACGATACCTCCATCCTGACATCGCAGAATTGCCAGATTCGCACGCCATCGTCGCGAGACGATTAACTACATGACAGCACGGAACAGAAACGGAAAGATCATGTTGGATTTCACAAACACACCCGAGCGTCGCAAGCGCGCAGCGCAAGCCCGCGCGCGCAAAACGATGATTCTGATGGGACTGGCGATTGCTGTGCCAGCAGCGGCCTGGGCGATTGATTTGCAGTCGGTGACGGCGCTTTTGGGCTAATACGGCTCACGATTGACCAAAACACCCTGGCTGCAGTAACAGCAGCGCGGCCACGCTAAGTGCGATCTCGACGCCAAAGGTCCAGTGGACCAAGAATACCAGGACCCAAGTGCGATATTGTCGCGGGGCTGCAACACGTGGATGGGCTAAGCCAGATCATAGCCAGGTCGAAGCAACTGTTTCTGTGGTATTGTGCTGCGCAAGGTGCAGCAGCCCGCCCAATCCGAGACCGATCAAAAGGATGCCCTGGTCACCGAAGCCAAAATAATTAAAGCCGCCCAAATTAATGGTCTTTGTGTCAGCTAGTTACGGTGATGCATTTGCCAACCATCCCCCAAAAAACCAAAGCGTTACGACATCCGGCAAGACACTGCCAAAAATCACACCCTAGAAAACTGACACGGCACTTAACGCCGCCAACGAGCCAGCCGCCAAGTGACCAACGATCACCCTAAAACTCCACGCCCTTCTGCGCCTTCACACCCAGGTCCTTGAACGGGTGTTTCACCAACGTCATCTCTGTGACCAGATCCGCCGCCTCGATCAACTCGGGCTTGGCGTTCCGGCCCGTTAGCACCACATGCGTCATCTCGGGCTTTTGCGTCATCAGGAAATCGACCACCTCGTCGATGTCCAGATAATCATAGCGCAGCGCGATGTTGATCTCGTCCAGCAGCACGAACTGCACATCCGGATCCAAAATCCGTTCCCTGGCAATCCGCCAACCGTTCTGGGCCGCTGCGATGTCCCGCTCGCGGTCCTGGGTTTCCCAGGTAAACCCCTCTCCTGAAACGAAAAACCGGCACTCGTCTGCGAAGCGGTCGCGCAGAAATGTCTTTTCGCCCGTGTCCCAGTTGCCCTTGATGAACTGCACCACGGCGCAGGGCATCCCGTGCGCGATGCAGCGCATGATCATCCCGAACCCGCTCGAAGACTTCCCCTTGCCCGGCCCGGTATGAACGATGATCAGACCTTTTTCTTCAGTCTTCGTCTCCATCATCTTGTCGCGGGCGGCCTTGATCTTTTTCATCTTGGCGTTGTGGCGTTCGGTGATGTCGTCCATGGCGTCCTCCTTGGCTCTGGCGCGTGTGGTGCCATCATTCCCGCGCCGGCGCCAGAGCCTTCAGCCGATCTGGTTCAGAAAGGCACCCAGCCGGTCGCGCGTGTCATCTGTAAAGTGAAACGCCTGCCAACCGCGCGCGTGGGCGGCCTCAACATTCCTTACGGTATCATCAATCAGCACATGATCCGTCGCCGTCGCACCGCTCCAGGCTTCGATATGCGCAAAAAATGCACCATCCGGCTTGGCGTGGCCGATCCTCCCAGAGGCAAAGATGTGGTCCACCAGATCACCAAACCCCATCTCTTGTTCGATAAACTGCGCCCGCCGCTGCTCATTATTCGTGCCGATGACGTGGCGCAGGCCCGGGCGCTCCAGTTCAGCCATAATGATTGCATCAGGCCGTGCATCACGGGCAAACCAATATGCTAAAAAGGTATCTCTATCTATGTCGTGCCCGGCCTGATCCAGGAAAGCCTGCAACGCATCGGCCAGATCAAGCTGCCCGCGCATGATTTGCTGCGCTTGAGCGGCGCTGAATATGTGTGCCGCCAACGCGTCTCTGTCGATCCCCCAGTCTTTCTGGAGCCCATCAGCCCAGACGAACCGACCGTCGATCATATTGGCATTGAGAACCCCATCAAAATCCCAAACCACAATCGGCTGCATCTGAATGCCCTCCTGTGGCTAAACGTAACCCAAAGCACCAGACCGTCTATACCGAACACGCTTGACTCTGTTTCGGCCCAAGCGCACTACATGGTTGCTGGTGCTCGGGGTTCGCCTCGGGTGAAAAGGGAATGCAGCGGGCCTCCGAGCCCAAACGCAGCCGCCCCCGCGACCGTGACCGGAGAGGATGCTCCACGCCACTGGCCAAAGGCCGGGAAGGCAGGGCAGCCAACGAGGCGACCGCCTCGGGATCCGCAAGCCGGGAGACCTGCCAGCCAAGGAGAGACGAAACCGGACGGGGTGTGCCGGGTGTCGGGACCTAACGGCCCACAGCCGCCCGCCATCTGCCATGCCGTTCCCCGACAGGGACAAAACATGGCCGATCTGCCCCCCGTGGAACTTCTGGTCTGCGTAAAATGCCGCCGCGAGCTTGAGGTGCCCGAAGGCGGCACCCGCCCCGGGGAAGCGCTGCACGCCGAGCTTGCGGACCGCACCATGCCCGAGGGTGTGACCCTCAAAGCCGTCGAATGCCTGTCCAACTGCTCCTCCGGCTGCTCCGTCGCCGTGCGCGGTGGCGCGAAGCGCTGGACATATGTGTACGGTAACCTGATGGAAGACCGCGACGCTGATATGGTGGTTGAAGGCGTCTCCAAATACGCCGCCACCGCCGATGGGCTTGTCCCCTGGCGCGAACGCCCCGAACATTTCCGCAAAAACTGCATCGCCCGCATCCCGCCACAGGAGTTCTGAGATGGCCAACCTGAACAAAATCCCCGTTACCATCATCACCGGTTTTCTCGGCTCGGGCAAAACCACCCTGGTCAGCCATCTGATGCAGAACCCGCAGGGCAAGCGCCTCGCCATCGTGGTCAACGAATTTGGTGACGTGGGCGTCGATGGCGACATCCTCAAATCCTGTGCCATCCCCAACTGCCCCGCCGAAAACATCATGGAGCTGGCCAATGGCTGCATCTGCTGCACCGTGGCCGACGATTTCATCCCGACGATCGAGGCGCTGATGGCCCTCGACCCGCAACCTGAACACATCCTGATTGAAACGTCTGGCCTCGCCCTGCCCAAGCCGCTGCTCAAAGCCTTCGACTGGCCCGACATACGCAGCCGCATCACCGTGGACGGCGTGATCGCCCTTGCCGATGCCGAAGCTGTCGCCGCAGGCCGTTTTGCACCCAACGTGGCCGCCGTCGACGCCCAGCGCGCCGCCAATGACAGCCTCGACCATGAAACGCCCCTCTCGGAAGTGTTCGAAGACCAGATCAACTGCGCCGACATCATCTTGCTGACCAAACCCGACCTCGCTGGCCCCGACGGCATTGCGCGCGCCCGCGAGATCATCGCAGCCAAAGCCCCCCGCCCCCTGCCCGTCGTGGAGGTGGCCGAAGGGGTCGTGGACCCACGCATCGTGCTGGGACTCGAAGCCGCCGCCGAAGACGACATGGACGCGCGGCCCAGCCACCACGAAGACCACCACCACGACGATGACCATCACGACCACGACCATCATCACCACCACCACCATCACGACCATGACCACGACGCCTTTGACAGCATCATCGTCGACATCCCCGACGTGGCCGATCCGGCCGACCTGGTCGCCCACATCGAAACCATGGCGAAAGAACAGAACATCCTGCGCGTCAAAGGCTACGCCGCCGTCACCGGCAAACCCATGCGCCTGCTGGTCCAGGCCGTGGGCGCGCGAGTCCGCCACCAATACGACCGGCCATGGGGGCCAAATGAGGCACGCCAGGGCCGTTTGGTCGTGATTGCCGAACAGGGTGACGTGAATGCAGCAGCGATCCGGTCCGCCCTGGGTCAGGTTCCGGCAGCCGCCGAGTAACGAAGGCCGCCATCGGGGACAAAGATGCACGTCGTCTTCCGCGAAAGCCACGGGCTCGAAGAGACTGAGACACCCACCGATCTGGGGCAAACGCCCGCGGATCTGGTGGTGCTGTCCTTCTCTGACAGCGACCTCGGGGCATTCGCGGCGGCGTACCACCGTGCAGATGGCAAACTCCCGACAGTGCGGCTCGCCAACCTTGTCGGCCTAAAGCACCCGCTATCAGTCGACACCTATATCGAACAGACGCTTGAAGGGGCCAAAGGCATCCTGATCCGCCTCATCGGCGGTGTCCCATACTGGGCCTACGGCCTAAGCCAAGTCGAAACGCTCTGCCGCCAAAAAGGCATCGCGCTTGCCGTCTTGCCAGCCGATGGTCGCGCCGATCCACGGCTGGATGACATCTCAACGCTGCCCGTCTCAACGCTCCGCCGCCTCGCGCATCTTTGCGATACTGGCGGCGCGGTCGCAGCCCAAGCGGCCCTTGCCCAAATGGCGCTTGCCTCGGGTCTCTACGCGGGACCCGTCAAAGGCTCCAAAGCTTTGCCCACAGTTGGCGCATGGACCCCCGAAGACGGCGTTGCTTGCCCGCTGATCCTAGGTGCAGACCACAAACCGCTTGTCATCGTCACCTTTTACCGCGCCTACCTCGCCGCCGCTGACCTGTCGCCCATCGAAGCGACTTTCAAAGCCCTGCGCGCACGTGGCTTCCGCGTCCTCGGCCTCTTCGCCCCCTCGCTCAAGGCCGCCGAACCGGCAGCATGGATGGCCCGCCAGATCGCGCATCTGAAACCCGCCGCCATCGTCAATGCCACCGCGTTCTCCGGCATTGGCGCGAACGGAAAATCGCCCCTGGACGCAGGCAATGTGCCCGTGTTCCAAATCGCTCTTGCCACCTCCACGCGCGACGCGTGGGCCGAGGCCGAACGCGGCCTGTCGCCCGCCGACCTTGCTATGCACGTGGTCCTGCCCGAAGTGGACGGGCGGCTGTTTGGCGGCGTCGTGTCCTTCAAGGAACCGCAGCCCCGCGACGAGGCCCTGCAGTACGCCCGCTACGCCCATGCGGCAGACACCCACCGGGTCGAAGCCGTCGCCGAACGGGTCAAAGCCTGGACCGACCTCGCCGCGACCCCAGCGCGGGACCGAACGCTTGCACTGGTGCTCAGCACCTACCCCGGCAAGGACTGGAACATGGCGCACGCCGTTGGCCTCGACGCGTTGGCTTCGGCAGATGCCATCCTGTCGGACCTCAAAGAGGCGGGGCACACCACGGACGCCGCGCCCATCACCCACGCGCTCGAAACCGAGACCATCCACTGGCCGCTCGACGCCTACAAAGCCGCCCTCGCGAACCTTCCGCAAACCCTACAAGACGACCTTGCAGCCGCATGGGGCGACCCAGAACAGGACACGGACGTGGGCCATTTCCACTTCAAAGCCACCCGGCGCGGCAATGTCCTGATCGCGCTGCAACCCGAACGCGGGAACCCAAAGCAGCGCGACGACGACTACCACGACCTCTCTCGCGTCCCGCGCCACCGCTATGTCGCCTTCTACCTCTGGCTCCAGACCCAGACCCAAGCCCTTATCCACATCGGCGCGCACGGCACACTTGAATGGCTGCCGGGCAAATCTGTGGCCCTGTCCCACGAATGCTGGCCCGAAGCGCTCAGCGGCACCCTGCCCGTCATCTACCCCTTCATCGTGAACGACCCGGGCGAGGCCGCCCAGGCCAAGCGCCGCATCGGTGCCGTGACCCTCGGCCACCTGCCGCCGCCAATGAAAGACAGCGCCACCCCTGACCGCTTTGTCCGCCTCGAAACTTTGCTCGACGAGTTTTCCAATGCCGACGGCCTCGACCCCAAGCGCCGCGACCGTCTGCAAGAGGATATCCGATCTGAGGCACAGGCCATCGGCGTCGAACACGACCTCGGCCTCGACCGCGCGTCCTGTTCGGCTGAGGCCATCACGCGCATCGACCGTTTCGTCTGCGACATCAAGGAAAGCCAGTTCGGCGATGGGTTGCACGTCTGGGGCAGAGGTGCGCCTGAAGGCACACCCTACGGTGACGGCATCTCGGCCGATGGCGAACGCACCGCCCTGATCGACGCGCTCAACGGCAAACGCATCCCCGGCGGCCCTTCCGGCTCGCCCCATCGCGGGCGGCGCGACGTGCTGCCTACGGGCCGCAACCTCTACACCACCGATCCGCGCAGTGTGCCGACCCGCGCGGCCCACGCCCAAGGCGTGGCGTTGGCAGAG
>JBCBID010000028.1:0-52615 GCA_038525015.1 Pseudomonadota bacterium
GTTCCCACAAATCGCGGGCCTTAACGGTCTTGGTGACCGATCCGTCGACGCGGCTGATCAGTTCCCAATCGGCGTCCTTTTCCACAGCAGTCAGGAATGCGTTGGTCACGCGGATCGAGTTGTTCGAGTTCTGACCCGATACGGAGCTGTACGCCTCCGAGTCCCAATCGGTGTCGTATGTCGGAAACTCGATACTGGTGTGGCCCTGCCGGGCATAATCCAACACGCGTTTGATGTAAGTTTCTGGGATCGCCACTTTCTTTGCGGCTTTCACTGCGTCCTTCAACGCATCGTTTTTCTTGGGATCGTATGCATCCGCTTCGGCGCCATCCCATGTGCCGATGGCGTCAAAGATACCGTTCAGCTTTTCTTCGTGCATCTTTGAGCCAGCGACGATCGATGCCACTTTCTGCTCTTCAATCACCTTCCAGTTGATGAAATCCTCAATGTCCGGGTGGTCTGCGTCGACGATCACCATCTTCGCCGCGCGGCGCGTGGTGCCGCCCGATTTGATGGCCCCGGCCGCACGGTCGCCGATCTTGAGGAAACCCATGAGGCCGGAGCTTTTGCCACCGCCCGACAGCTTCTCGCCCTCTCCGCGGAGCGATGAAAAGTTCGTGCCCGTGCCCGAGCCATATTTAAACAGGCGCGCCTCGCGAACCCAAAGGTCCATGATCCCGCCATCATTCACCAGATCGTCCGCGACAGACTGGATGAAGCAGGCATGCGGCTGCGGATGTTCATAAGAAGATTTGGATTTGGTCAATTTGCCGGTCTGGTAGTCAACATAATGGTGGCCCTGGGCTGGACCATCAATCCCGTAGGCCCAGTGCAAGCCCGTATTGAACCATTGCGGGCTGTTCGGTGCCGCACGTTGAGTCGCCAGCATGTGGCGCATTTCGTCAAAATAGGCGCGCGCGTCATCCTCGGTCGAGAAGTAACCACCCTTCCAACCCCAATAAGCCCAAGCACCTGCAAGGCGGTCAAAAACTTGTTTCGAAGAGGTTTCCCCACCCATCTCTGCGCCCTTGGCAGCTTCAGATCGCCACAGAAATTCGGGCACATCTTTCTCTTCAACCTTCTGCAGCTTCGAAGGTACCCCGGCCTTGCGAAAATATTTCTGCGCGATCACGTCGCTTGCGACCTGGCTCCACGTGCTAGGAACCTCGACTTCATCAAGCCGGAACACCACTGTGCCATCAGGATTGCGAATCTCGGACACGGTGGTCACGAACTCAAGGTCCGCATAAGCGTCCCGGCCGGCTTTGGTAAATTGTCTTTCGATCTTCATAGCGCTGCCTCATTCCCAGCTGACGTTCCGTACCTACAAGCTCGACGTTGCGAACCCGCAAAGATGTTGCCGACACGACTTCAAAACTATCCCGCTTAGCCTTGGTTAAGGCTTGTCTGTTTACCAACTTGAGCGGTTAAATCTGTCCCTCGTGCCCAGCGCTCCACCCCTTGTGTTAACCACTAAATGTTGTGGTAAAGCGCCCGGCTCACACAAGGTGGCGTATGACGAGGGTAGGCGTCAACGACATTTTATAATTTTTTTGACATCTTTTTTCTTGACCCGACCGGTCACTCGTGGCCGGGCATCATCCGCGCGATTCACTTCGTTAACGCGACAATTGGACGATCAAAAATAGTCCCGGCCCACTACCCAAAAAACCTAAAGCAATCGGCCCACTTAATCGAAGCTGTGGATGTTTCACCTGAGGTTATCCACAGTTAACGAGCGTGTTATCAGAAAGGTTTTGCCGCGCTGCGGAAAATGTGGTGATCTTGGCACATCCCCAGCAGAGGTAACCCAGATGCGCCCAATCATAGCCTGTTTCGCGGCCGCTCTGAGCGCCTGCGCACCACAATATGTAGAGCGTGTCGTCACCGATGAACAAGATTTACCGGTTCGCCGCGCCATTTACCAAACCGAAGTCGACTCAGTCGACAAGGCATTCATCAAGCTATGTGACGCGCCCGGGGATGAGGTTCGACGCTTCGACGGAGACATCGTCCAATGTCGCAGCTCTCCCACACCAGACTTCGCCGCATTTCTCCTGTTGCAGTTCGACGCTGCCCTGGAACCCCCAACACTTGTAGTAAGGAAGAAAGTGAGAAAGCAGGATGAAGCATTTGAGGTTGAGATGTCGTACTTTGCAGAAATCACGCAAAAGTCCGGCGAACCACAACGCATCTATCTACGGCTACCCGAAATAGACGCCATCTTGGATGGCTTCTTGCGAATAACCGGCGGTGTCACTCCAACTTGAACTTGAAGCTGGTCGGAGCGAGAGGATTCGAACCTCCGACCCCCTGTACCCAAAACAGGTGCGCTACCAGGCTGCGCCACGCTCCGACCGTGATGCCCTCTTAGTCCCCGTTGGCAGAATTGAAAAGCCCCTAGCGTGCAATCAGCAGGGCCAGGCAGCGATATCTTGATCAAAGCTTGGATGGCGCAGCTGGGCACCTTCAGAAATGCCTATCATCCGCGCCAAACCGCCGTTGATCTCTAACACGTGGGTCAGGCCGTCCCCGCCTGGTATGGGTGTTTCATCAAGCGGTATTGCGTTGTGATGCACTTTCTTCACCGTGCCCATAGGATCGACAAACAACATGTCGAGCGGAATAAGAGTGTTGCGCATCCAGAATGCGAGGCTGCGCGGGCGCGGATATACGAATAACATTCCCTCACTCTTCGGCATAGAGGGCCGGTTCATCAGGCCGATGGCGCGCGCGCGCTCGGTATCTGCAATTTCAACCGTGAAGCGGGCCGTTCCAAACTCTCCGCGCAACCAAACCGTATCGGGCTCACATTGCGCAAATACGACCTGAGCATGGGCAAGAAACAGCAGTGTCGCGAACGCCCGGGCCCACAAAAACCGCATTCAGTCGTTCGCCTTGGGAAGTGCTGCTTCCCACGCCAACACCTCTGCGGCCATGTGGCCACGTTTTCCGTCGATGACCCGCAAGGCCAGCGCTTCGCCTGGCTGAAGGTCTGACAGACCCGACCGACGCAGCACCTCGACATGTAGGAATACGTCATCGGAACTGCCAAACACATTGGCAAAGCCGAACCCCTTGCCCTTGTCGAACCATTTGACGCGCCCCGGCTGCAAGGGCGCCTCGGCGACGGCAACATCATCCATATGGGCCAAGTCCGTCAAAGACGACGAATCCGCATGGCTGGGTGGTGTGATCGACACAACCTCGACCGCTTGCACACCGCGTTCTGTGTGCTGAATACGCACGTCCACATCGGCCCCGTCCGCAATGGATGACTGCCCAAAATTCCTTAGGACATTGACGTGCAACAAAATGTCAGGACCGCCGGTATTGGCCACAATGAAGCCAAACCCTTTTACAGGATCAAACCACTTCACCGTTCCCGTGACCACGTCCAACTCTTCTACGTCTTCTGACACAACTCGTCTTTCTCTGTGCGCACAATACCGCACCCCAAGACTTGCGCCATTTTGCCCATGTATTTCAAGCACGAAATACGTTCAGCAAATCATAGAGTTACATTTCACGTCACGTGAAATTCATGGGCTAAGACGTGTCACATGCCATATCGCATCCGGTTTTTCCCGAGACCAGCGGAACCTGTCATGCAGTCGAAAGGCGCCATCCGCCCAAAACTCGATCTCCACGGGGGTGATCCGGTACCCACCCCAGAACGGTGGCCGCGACGGGTTAGGTCCCTCGCGCGCCGTTGCTTTTGCAACCTGCGCGAGCAGCGTTGCGCGACTGTCAAGCGGGGCGCTCTGATCTGACGCCCAAGCCCCCAAACGCGATTTAAGCGACCGCGACGCGTAATAGGCATCGGCTTGCAACCCGTCTTCCTTCTCAACCGTACCGCGAACGCGTATCTGCCGACGCAAGGACTTCCAGTGCATCACGAAAGCAGCCTTGCCCCCCTGATCCAGTTCCGCCGCCTTGGCGCTGGTGTAGTTCGTATAGAAGACAAAGGCGTCGTCCTCGACCTCCTTCAACAACACCATACGCGCATTTGGCATCCCGTCAGCATCGACGGTGCTCAGCGCTATGGCGTTCGGGTCATTGGGTTCCGTCTCCCCCGCCTCACTCATCCAGGCGCGTACAATTTCAAACGGATCATCACCCGCAAATTTTCCGTCCCGGTCGGCCATGCCCGTCTCCTTTGCCCTACTGCGCAGAGCTAGCGTTGGTTCAATGGAGGATCAACAACATCTGCGTCACTTGATGCGTCTGTGGCAATGGCCTAAAGCTGACCGCCAGACGAAACGCCGTAGACGGGGGACAGGATGGGTAGCGATATGGCGACCGGTCTTATGACAGGCAAGCGAGGTCTGATCATGGGCCTGGCCAACGACAAATCCATCGCATGGGGCATTGCGCGCGCCTTGCACGTTGCCGGGGCCGAACTGGCCTTCTCCTATCAGGGCGAAGCGTTGAAAAAGCGGGTCGATCCGTTGGCCGCTCAGTTGGACAGTGAAATTGTGCTGCCCTGCGATGTGGGCGATGAGGCGTCGATTGACGCGCTTTTTGATGCGCTGAAAGACCGGTGGGGCACGCTTGACTTTGTCGTGCACGCCATCGGCTTTTCAGACAAAAACGAGTTGCGCGGGCGCTATGTTGATACTTCCCGCGCCAACTTTGCACTGACGATGGATATCTCGGTCTACTCTTTCACCGCCGTGATGCAGCGCGCCGAAAAGATGATGACCAAAGGCGGCAGCGCCGTCACACTCACCTATTATGGTGCAGAACAGGTAATGCCGCATTATAATGTCATGGGCGTCGCCAAGGCTGCGCTCGAAGCGTCCGTGAAATACCTGGCCGAGGATTTGGGCAAGGATAACATCCGCGTCAACGCCATCAGTGCAGGGCCCATCAAGACGCTGGCCGCTTCGGGCATTGGCGACTTTCGTTACATCATGAAGTGGAACGAATACAACTCGCCCCTGCGCCGGAACGTGACAATTGATGACGTCGGCAAATCTGCGCTGTTCCTGCTGAGCGATCTGGGCTCCGGCACCACTGGCGAGAACCTGCACGTCGATGCGGGATATCACGTGGTGGGGATGAAGGCGGTTGATGCACCCGATATTGAAAAAGGCTAGCACATGAGCCTGACATTTGCAGAACTTATTGCGTTCAACACCGTTCTACTTGCCGCGCTTCTATCGCCGGGCGCCGCGATGCTGTTTATCACCAAGGCCACCGTGACAGGGGGGCGCACAGCTGGCATCGCAACAGGTCTTGGCCTCGGGACCGCGGCGGCCATGTGGACCCTCGCAGCGCTTCTGGGGCTTGAGGTTGTGTTCAACCTCTTCCCCTGGACCTACACCGTACTCAAGGTCGGCGGCGCGCTTTACCTGATCTGGATCGCGATCCAGACGTGGCGACAGGCGCGCGATCCTCTGGGGCACACACCCACACCCCGGGGACGCGCGGTTCTATCAGGGATGCTTCTGAACTTTGGCAACCCCAAATCCATGCTCTTTGCCGCTGCCGTGATTGTCGTGATCTTTCCCCAAGGGCTCGCCGCGGCTGACATCGCGGTCATCGTCCTGAACCACTGGCTGCTGGAGCTGGTATTCTATACTGCTTTGGCAATCGCCCTCAGCACACCGCACATCCGGCGCGGTTATGTCAGCCTCAAACCCATATTCGACCGCGTTGCGGCCACCCTGCTGGGCGCACTTGGGCTGCGCGTGATCCTGGAGAAGTAACCCATGGCAGACCGCCTCCCCCACGAAAAAGGCTTTCATATCAGCTGGGACCAAATCCATCGCGACAGCCGTGCGCTGGCGTGGCGATTGGATGGCTACGGTCCCGATGAGGGGGCATGGCGTGCGGTCGTGGCGATCACCCGTGGCGGCATGGCACCTGCCATGATCGTTAGCCGCGAGTTGGATATTCGGACGGTCGACACGATCAGCGTCAAATCCTACCATCACCAAAGCCAGGGCGAGGTCGAAGTGCTCAAGGCGCCCGATGCCACACTGATGGCCGATGGGACGGGCATTCTCATCATAGACGATCTGGTCGACTCGGGCCGGACCCTAGAAGTGGTACGCGATCTTTACCCCAAGGCGCATTTCGCCACCGTCTATGCCAAACCCAAGGGCGAACCGATGGTCGACACCTTCATCACCGGCGTCAGCCAGGATACGTGGATCTTTTTCCCTTGGGACATGGCCCTGCAATACGTGGAACCCTATCGCGGTACAGACTGAGATCGGCAAACTCGCCTCTTCTCTGTTTCAAAAAAATCCCCGCCGGAGGCTCCGGCGCTTAGCAAAAGAGCTGCCCCATGACGATGACGCGCACCGCCTCAACCTTCGCCCCGCCGGTGATGGAGGCGCGGCGCTGGATCGAGGGCGTCACCTTTCCCGCCAGCCGCCCACTGATCAATGTCAGCCAAGCCGCGCCCGTAGACCCGCCGCCCGATGCCCTGCGGCAGGCGATGGCCGACGCGGCTTTGACGCGCGACGATGCGCATCTCTACGGTCCCGTTCTCGGCATGCCCGCGCTTCGTGCCGGATTGTCCGATCAAATCAACAGGCATTACGACGCCCATACGGCGGCCGACAACATTGCAATCACCTCGGGCTGCAACCAGGCCTTTGCCGCCGCTATCGCAACACTCTGTGATGAAGGGGATGAGGTTATCCTTCCAATCCCCTGGTATTTCAATCACAAAATGTGGCTGGATATGGCGGGTGTTACAGCGGTGTCACTGCCCACTGGCAAAGATATGCTGCCCAGCATTGAAGCAGCCCAGATTCGGATCACCCCCAAAACCCGCGCGATTGTGCTGGTGACACCCAACAACCCGGCGGGTGTTGAGTATCCCGACCATCTGGTGCGAGCGTTCTATGACCTGGCCCAGGCGCACGGCATCGCGCTGATCGTTGATGAGACCTACCGCGACTTCGACAGTCGCACCGGCCCACCGCATGACCTGTTTCAGCAAGACGGGTGGGACAAGACGTTCATCCACCTCTACTCGTTTTCCAAAGCCTACCGCCTGACCGGCCACCGCGTCGGCGCGCTTATCGCTGCACCCACACGCCTGGCCGAGGCCGAGAAATTTCTGGACACCGTCGCGATCTGCCCCGGCCAAATTGGGCAGTACGCAGCGCTTTGGGGCCTTGAAAACCTCGGCCAATGGGTGGCTGGAGAGCGCGATGAAATCCTTGCCCGGCGCAAGGCGATTTCCGACGGATTTGGCGCGCTGGCGGACAAAAACTGGCAGCTCATGGGCCTTGGCGCCTATTTCGCGTACATGCAACATCCGTTTGACATATCATCCGCCGACCTTGCCCCGAAGCTGGTCACCGACGCTGGAATTTTGTGTCTACCGGGCACCATGTTCTGGCCCGATGGTGCTGCGGAGGGGCGTCAACAGCTGCGGATCGCGTTCGCCAATCTGGACGCAGCAGGCATCGGCACGCTGTACACAAGGCTGTCAGCCCTCAGGCTTTGAATTTCAAGCGTACTTGCCCGTGTTCAGCAGGGCCGCTAGACATCCTCAACCGAAACAGAACCTCCAAGAAGGCGCATATGGCTAAGGGCAAAACTTCCATCTCGAAAATCGCAGTTTGGATCCTGCTGGGTTTGCTATTTGTAGGGCTCAGCCTGGGCTTTGGCCTTGACGGCCTGGGCGGCACGGTTCGGACTGTCGGCAAGGTCGGTGACAAATATATCGACGTGCAAACATACGCCAATACGCTGCAACGCGAGATGCAGGCTGTGGGTCAACAGACAGGGACACCCCTGACCTTTGCGCGCGCCCAGTCCATCGGCATGGACCGCGCCATCCTGGCCCAGCTCGTGCGCGCCCGCGCCCTTGATCACGAGGCTGGAGAAATGGGGCTCAGCGTCGGGGACGAGACGATCCGAGATGAAATTCTGAACATACCGGCCTTCCGCGGGCTTGATGGCTCCTTCGACCGCGAAGCCTATCGCTTCGCTCTTGATCAGCAAGGCAGCAGCGAAAGCGAGTTTGAAACCCAATTGCGTGAGGAAGTGTCGCGGACGATCTTGCAGGGGGCCATCGTGTCCGGGATCACCATGCCTGACACTTATGCGCGCACGCTGGTGTCCTTTCTTGGGGAAACCCGCGATTTTACCTGGGTGCGGCTGGGTCAAAATGACCTCGACACCGTCCTGCCTGCGCCGTCGGACGACGTGCTGCGCACCTATTATGACGAAAACCTCGACGACTACGAATTGCCGGAAACCAAGCGGATCACCTACGCTGTCCTGCTGCCAGAGATGATCCTCGACAGCATGCAGGTTGATGAGGCGACCCTAAGGGCCGAATTCGACGCACGGGCAGATCAGTACAATCAACCGGAACGGCGCCTGGTGGACCGTCTGGTATATCTTGATGCGGACGCAGCCGAACGCGCCGCCGCCCAGCTTGAGGTTGACGGCACTACATTCGAAGCGCTTGTGACTGAGCGCGGGCTTGAACTCGGTGACATCGACTTGGGCGACGTTACGCGGCTGGAACTTGATGCCGCAGGCGAAGCCGTTTTCAACGCCGAGGTGGGGGACGTGGTTGGACCGTTGCCCTCATCGCTCGGTCCCGCCCTGTTCCGTGTGAACGGCGTGTTGCCTGCGCAGCGCACCACTTTTGAAGAGGCAGAGCCGCAACTGCGCCAAGAGGTGGCGATGGACGCCGCGCGCCGTCAGGTTGCAGTGCTGGCCGAGGACTTCGACAACCTTCTGGCAGGGGGCGCAACGCTTGAAGAATTGGATGCGGAAACGGACATGCGCCTTGCCAGCATCGACTGGTTTCCCGCTTTGGGCGAAGGCATTGCAGCCTATAACGGGTTCCGCGATGCTGCATTGCAGCTGACGGCTGATGATTTCCCCGAAATCGTACAACTGGATGACGGTGGCATTTTCGCCATGCGGCTCGAAGAAATCCTGCCCCCGCGCCCGGCTCCGTTTGAAGAGGCCAAGTTGAACGTACAGGGCAATTGGGAAGCGGAACAGACCGAGGCACGCCTGACAGAAAAAGCTGAAGCCCTGCTGCCCGCCCTCGAAGCAGGCGAGAGCTTTGCCAGCCAATCCCTTGATTCTATTGTTGAAACAGATCTTGACCGCAGTGCTTTTGTCCAAGGCACCCCTCCCGAGTTCATGACTGCCGTGTTCGAGATGGAACCCGGTGACGTGCGCATCATCCCGGGCTACGGCGCTGTTCTGGTGGTTCGGCTCGATGCGATCAACCCACTTGGAGAGACAGCGGAAGCACAGGCCGAAACTGCCGCTCTCAGTGCAGAGATGGGGCAAATCCTTGCTGGCGAACTTTTCAACATCTTCGGCGACGACGTGTTGCTGCGCGCAGGCACACAGATCAACCAGCAAGCGTTGGATGCCGTGCATGTGAACTTCCCCTGATGTCACTTGTTCCCGAGTTTGACGTCTTCGCTGCGGCCTATGGTGCGGGCAAAAACCAGGTCGTCTATACTCGCCTCGCCGCTGACCTCGACACACCGGTGTCGCTGATGCTGAAATTGACGGGCGCCCAGAAAGACGCCTTCGTGCTCGAATCCGTCACTGGCGGTGAGGTGCGCGGACGCTATTCCATCATCGGCATGAAACCCGATTTGATCTGGCGATGTGACGGCGAGGCATCATCGATCAACCGGATGGCACGCTATGATGCCGACGCATTCGAGCGGATATCAGGCAATCCGCTCGACGCACTGCGCGCACTTATCGCAGAAAGTCGCATCGCTCTGCCGGATGATCTGCCGCAAGCTGCGGCGGGGCTATTCGGGTATTTGGGCTATGACATGATCCGCCTGGTCGAGCGGCTCCCAGACGTGAATCCCGATCCGTTGGCGCTGCCCGATGCGCTGATGCTACGCCCCTCGGTGGTTGCCGTCCTGGATGGCGTCAAGGGCGAGGTGACGGTGGTGTCGCCCGCATGGGTGAGCGACGGGCAGTCAGCCCGAGCCGCCTACGCGCAAGCAGCGGAGCGGGTGATGGACGCCGTGCGTGACTTGGAGCGCGCCATGCCAGTTGAAACACGCGATCTGGGCGAAGCATCCGAGGTGTCAGAGCCCCTGTCGAATTTCACCAAAAAGGCCTATATGGCCGCTGTCGAAAAGGCGCGTGACTATATCAAGGCGGGCGACATTTTTCAGGTCGTTCCCGCGCAACGCTGGACCCAAGAGTTTCGCGAACCGCCATTTGCACTCTACCGCAGTTTACGGCGCACCAACCCATCGCCGTTCATGTTTTATTTCAACTTCGGCGGCTTTCAGGTTGTCGGGGCAAGCCCAGAAATCCTTGTCCGCGTCTTCGGCAATGAGGTCACGATACGTCCCATTGCGGGCACGCGTCCCCGCGGGGACACCCCCGAACAGGACCGCGCGCTCGAAGCTGATTTGCTGGCCGACAAGAAAGAACTGGCTGAACACCTGATGTTGCTGGATCTCGGCCGCAACGATGTGGGTCGCGTCGCCAAGATTGGTACTGTGCGCCCGACCGAAGAGTTCATTGTCGAACGCTATAGCCACGTCATGCACATCGTTTCAAACGTCGTAGGTGAATTGGCCGATGGCAAGGACGCGCTTGATGCGTTTTTTGCCGGGATGCCCGCAGGCACTGTGTCAGGTGCCCCCAAGGTACGCGCGATGGAGATCATTGACGAACTGGAACCCGAAAAACGTGGCGTTTACGGTGGTGGAGTAGGTTACTTCAGCGCGGGCGGTGACATGGATATGTGCATCGCGTTGCGCACCGCGGTGGTTCAGGACAAAAAGCTGTATATCCAAGCTGGGGGCGGGGTCGTCTACGACAGTGACCCAGAGGCCGAGTTTATGGAAACAGTGCATAAATCAGGCGCAATCCGCCGTGCTGCAGCCGATGCCGCGAGATTTCGCGGAGGCAACCGGTGACCTGCTCAGCCCGGGCCAAGCTGCCCTTGTCAACACCACCGTTAGGAGAGGATTTTTCTGAAACAGAAAAGGGTCGAACCTGTGCGCCCACGTCATCGGCTGTCTGGTGATGGCGCGCGCAGCATTCGAATTGGATGGCACACGCATCACGCCCGGCACCCGCGCGTCCGTTGCCCTGCCAGTTTCGGACTTGCCGGATCACACGCCAGTGTCGCTGAGGGTCGAGGTCCTGCATGGCAAGCGCCCAGGCCCGACCATGTTTGTGAGCGCCGCTGTGCACGGGGACGAGGTGATCGGGGTCGAGATCGCTCGCCGTTTGTTACGCACGCCTCAACTTGAAAAGCTACGCGGCACCTTGCTGGTGGTGCCAATCGTCAACGCCTTTGGCTTTCTGGCGCGGTCCCGCTACCTGCCCGACCGGCGCGACCTGAACCGCTGCTTTCCGGGTAGCACGGGGGGCTCTTTGGGCTCGCGCCTGGCGCACATCTTTCTCAATGACGTGGTGCTGCGTTGTGAGTTCGGGATTGATCTGCACTCGGCCGCGGTACACCGCACCAACCTGCCACAAATCAGGATCACACCCGGCGATCAGACCACGGCAACGATGGCAAAGAGCTTTGGTGCCCCGGTGATCCTGAAGTCCGTCTTGCGCGACGGGTCGCTGCGCGGAGAGGCTGCCGCGCGGGGCACGCCCGTATTGCTCTATGAAGCGGGCGAAGGCTTGCGGTTTGACGAATTTGCCGTGCGCGCGGGCGTTGCCGGCATTCTGCGGGTGATGCGCGATCAAGGGATGCTGGCGGCCAAGGGCATCGCGCGGGCTAGGAAGCCTTCGTTGATTTGCATCACATCCACCTGGTTGCGCGCGCCGTCTGGTGGACTGCTACGCACCTTCCGGGCCGAAGGCGACGTGGTCGAAGCCGGTGATGTGTTGGCGGCGATTTCGGACCCAGCGGGCGCCATCGACACCGAATTGGTCGCGCCCTCATCCGGTATCCTGATCGGGCGCGCTATTCTGCCGGTGGTAAACGAAGGCGATGCGGTTTTTCATCTGGCCGAGATCAGTCCCACCGCCGATGAAAACACCGTGGATGCAATGACCGCACAACTTGAGGCTGACCCCTTGTTCGATGAGGACGAGATTATCTGAACGGTCACTGCGTCTCGTCGGTCAGCACAGTGAGAACGGCAGAGACAGGGGCCAACGCTACGCGCTCGGCCCGGTCCTGCAACCCCCACAGCAGCAATGCCGAAATGGTATCGGGACGCACCCGGCCCACCATAATCACCCCACCCTCTTGTCCCGCACGAAACGCGGCCTGATCCAAAAACCGGCGGATCACCGTGGGTGTTTGCCCCGCACTGTCGAAGTCACGAAAGATCAGTCCCGCAGGGACGCCGTCGCGCGCCGCAAGCTTCTGTGCTGTGTTGAGCCCCTTTGACTGAAAGATCAAACCGTGGCCACTGTCGCGCGCCACTGCCGTCACCTGGTCTGACGCCTCGCGGCTCTCCTGCAAGCCACTGCCTGTTCCCTCCATCACGGCCACTGCTTCAGGCACAGCATCAAGCGCCGCTGCAACCGTCACTTCGGCATCTGTCGCAGTCGCACCCGAGGGCAAATCAAGCAATGCAGCAACTTCAAACCCCCGCGCGCGATATTCTGCGGCGCGCTCTGCCGCGTCCGGAAGCGATGCGTTGACCGCAAAGCTGAGCGGATAGGGAAAGCTCTGCAAGGCCGCGAGGCCCACAGTACCGCCAGATAAGTCTGCGCCATCGTCGATCAGAACAATAGACATCAGCGGCCTGCCGTCGGGGTTCTCAAACGGCGCGGCATAGGCGGCGATGGGCGGGGCATCGTCTGTTACCTCTGGATCGCCTGCTGCTGCGTCTTCGACATCAACTGCGGCTTCAGGTGCAGGGTCGCGCTCTACCAGCGAAGTTGCCGGTCGGCCGATTGTAGGAGCGGCGTTGTTATCTGTCGGATCAAGAGCGGAGGGCAATGTTGCTGTGCGCTCGGGTTCTGGCTCCGGCGCAGGCGCGGGCTCTGGTTCGACAGGCGCTTCGGTCGCTGCGGGAGCTTCGGGCGTCGGCCTATTGGTCGAGGCGACAGGTGGCGGCGCCTCCGCGGTCGGCGTTTCTGTCCCCGCGGGGACATCCGGCGCATTCTCTGCAAAGGCGCCCGGGGCCTCCGGTACATCGGGGGCGGGCGGTTGTGCAGGGTCGGTCGAGATTGACAGGTCCGTTTCGCTAGCAGGCGCCTCAGGCACATCTATCTGAATACCGGGCTGAACCGGCGCGGTGCTTTCGACGCTGACGGTCACCCCGTCGCCCGCATCCGCAGGGGTCGCCAGATCATCAGCCTGCCCGGCCTCCGGCACAGTGGGTGTGTCGGCGCCCGCAGCTTCAACCGCTGCGGCATCGTCCGCCTCTGGAGTGGTCAGTTCAGGTGCGTCGCCGTCCATCACCAGATCAGCGTCTGCGCCCGTCTGCGGCGTCCCGCCTGTTCCCGGTTGCGGGGCATCCGCGCTCTGCGGGGCTTCAACCTTGGCTGTGGGACTGATCGGCGGCTGCCCGGCAATCGACAGCGCCGCAGCGCCCGCAACACTGACCACACCGCCCCACAAAACGCCGCTCAGAAAACCCCGTGCCATGTCTGACCTCTTTGCCTGTCCCAGTCCGGCCCCGCTTTGCGATGTGCCGCCCTCTGCTCTTCGTCTGTGTCCGGTGCCCCGCCCCTTGACGCTGGCGGGCAACCCTGAACATGTATGCGCGCAACTATACCGGCCAATGCGCGCCCTTGGAATATCGAATACGCTTATGCTGCTGCTGATCGACAATTACGACAGTTTTACATACAACCTCGTCCACTATTTGGGATCGCTCGGGGCTGAGGTGCGTGTCTACCGCAACGACGTACTGAACGTGCAAGAGGCGATGGCACTGAAGCCTGATGGAATCCTGCTGTCTCCAGGTCCAGGCGTACCCGATCAATCAGGTATCTGTCTGGCCCTGACTGAAGCCGCCGCTGAAACCCGAACGCCCCTGATGGGTGTGTGCCTTGGTCACCAGACCATCGGCCAGGCCTTTGGCGGCAAGGTCGTGCGCGCGGGCGAAATCGTGCATGGCAAAATGGGCACCATGCACCACGACGGCCGGTCGGTCTTCAAGGGGCTGCCCACACCGTTCGAAGCCACACGCTACCATTCTCTGATCGTCGATCGCAGCAGCCTGCCCGACAGCCTCGAAATCACCGCTGCATTGGAAGACGGCACCATCATGGGCCTTGCCCACAAAACGCTGCCCATCCACGGCGTGCAATTCCATCCTGAATCCATTCGTTCCGAACACGGCCACGCGATGCTTCGGAATTTTCTTAACCTGATGCCGGTGGCAGCATGAGTGACGCACTTAAGCCGCTGATCGATGCGGCCGCCAATGGCCCACTCAGCCGCGATCAGGCGAAAAGCTCATTCCAGATCCTCTTCGACGGTGAAGCCACGCCAAGCCAGATCGGTGGCCTTCTGATGGCGTTGCGTACACGTGGCGAAACGGTGGACGAATACGCTGCCGCCGCCGCCGTCATGCGCGCCAAGTGCAACGCGGTCAACGCACCCGAAGGCGCGATGGACATCGTTGGGACCGGTGGCGACGGCAAGGGGACGCTCAATATCTCAACCGCGACGGCCTTCGTGGTCGCGGGGGCCGGCGTCACCGTGGCCAAGCATGGCAACCGCAACCTCAGTTCCAAATCGGGCGCGGCGGATGCCCTGACCCAGATGGGCATCAACGTCATGGTTGGCCCCGATGTTGTCGAAAAGGCGCTCGAACAGGCCGGGATCGGCTTCATGATGGCACCCATGCATCACCCCGCAATTGCGCATGTCATGCCGACGCGGGCCGAATTGGGGACGCGCACCATCTTCAATATCCTCGGCCCTCTGACCAACCCCGCTGGGGTCAAGTACCAACTCACAGGCGCATTCTCGCGCGATCTGATCCGTCCCATGGCGGACACACTGACACAACTCGGTTCCGAAGCCGCTTGGTTGGTGCACGGCTCAGACGGCACAGATGAATTGACGATCACCGGTGTCTCCTGGGTGTCTGGCCTCAGCAATGGGACCGTCACGGATTTCGAAGTCCACCCCGAAACAGCAGGCCTGCCCACCCACCCGTTCGAAGACATCATTGGCGGCAGCCCGGAAGAAAATGCCAAAGCCTTCGGCGCCCTGCTGGATGGCGCGCCCGGGGCCTATCGCGACGCGGTCTTGCTGAATGCTGCCGCCGCACTCAAAGTCGCGGGTCGTGTCACTGATCTCAAGGACGGCGTTGCCCTTGCGACAGAAAGCATCGACAGCGGCGCGGCAAAGGCTAAGATCAAGGCTGTAGCAAAGATTACGCAGAGCGCGGCCTAGACCCTTCTCTGTTTCAGAAAAATCCCGGGGGTCCGGGGGCTGGCCCCCGGTTCCGCCATAAATCAACAGCGCATCCCATGACAGAGACGATCCTCGACAAGATCAAAGCCTATAAGCTCGAAGAAGTGGCCGCCGACAAAGCCGCCAAACCGCTGGAAGTGGTAGAGGCCGAGGCACGCGAAGCGTCGCCCGTTCGCCCCTTCGCGCAGGCACTGCAATTGGCCAATCGCGAAGCCTATGGCCTGATTGCAGAGATCAAGAAGGCAAGCCCGTCCAAGGGGTTGATCCGCGAAGACTTCGATCCAGCCGCCCTTGCTCAGGCCTATGAGCTCGGGGGAGCGACCTGTTTGTCCGTCCTCACCGACACACCCAGCTTTCAAGGGGCGAAGCTGTTCCTAACCCAGGCCCGCGACGCCTGTGCCTTGCCCGCCCTGCGCAAGGACTTCATGTACGACACCTACCAGGTGGCCGAAGCGCGTGCGCTCGGCGCCGACTGTATCCTGATCATCATGGCCTCGGTCAGTGACACCCAGGCCCAAGAGCTTGAGGCCGCCGCCTTCGAGTGGGGCATGGACGTCTTGCTGGAAGTGCATGACGCCGAAGAACTAGAACGCGCGGCCGCGCTCAAAAGCCCGCTCATGGGCATCAACAACCGCAATCTGAAGACCTTTGACGTCACCCTCGATACAACCCGCACCCTGTCGAAACAGGTGCCCGCTGACCGTACAATCGTGGCCGAAAGCGGGCTTAACACCCCGGCAGACCTCGCCGATCTGGCGATGTATGGTGCTCGCACCTTTTTGATAGGGGAAAGCCTGATGCGGCAGGGTGATGTTGCTGGTGCAACGCGTGCACTTTTGGCAAATCCTTTGACATCTGCGGGAGGCATGTGAATGGCCCTGACCCATTTCGACGACAAGGGTGCGGCGCATATGGTCGATGTCTCCGACAAGGCCGTGACGGATCGCATCGCCGTGGCGGAAGCTTACGTGAAGATGAAGCCAGAGACCTTTGATATTATTATAGAAGGTCGCGCAAAAAAGGGCGACGTGATTGCTGTCGCCAGGCTGGCGGGCATCATGGGGGCCAAGCGGACATCTGATCTTATTCCACTCTGTCATCCGCTCCCGATCACCAAAGTATCCGTAGATCTGGAGCCTGATGCGGACCTGCCCGGACTGCGCCTGACCGCCACCGTCAAGACAACCAGTCAGACCGGCGTGGAAATGGAGGCGCTGACCGCCGCCTCGACCGCGGCGCTGACCGTTTATGACATGGCCAAGGCGGTAGATAAGAGCATGGAGATTGGCGGCTTGCGCGTGATCTTGAAAGATGGTGGTAAATCAGGACGCTACGAGGCGACATGATCACAGTCGCTGCGGCGTTAGACCACCTCTTTGATCTGGCGGATGAAATGCCGGTTGAACATGTCCCGCTTCTTGAAGGCGACGGCCGTGTTCTGGCTGAGACGGTTGCCGCGCGCCGGACCCAACCGCCCTTTGCCGCCGCGTCGATGGACGGCTACGCGCTAAAGTCGGTCGAGGCCGACCTACACGCCCAGTTCAAGGTGGTAGGCGAAGCCGCTGCGGGGCATGGCTGGAGCGGAACGGTTGGTGCGGGTCAGGCGGTGCACATCTTCACGGGCGCGCCTGTCCCCGCGGGGACAGACAAGGTGGTCATTCAGGAAGATGTCAGTCGCAGCGGCGATCTGATCACCATCACGGATGATCCCGGACCCAAAGACAACATCCGCGCCGCAGGCATCGACTTTGCAAAAGGCGATAGTGTCGAAGCACCTCGCCGCCTCGCGCCCGCCGACATTGCCCTGCTCGCCGCGATGAACATCTCGAAGGTTCCGGTGCGCCGGGCGCCGAAAGTCGCTTTGATCGCCACAGGCGACGAATTGGTGATGCCGGGCGAAGACCCCGGCCCCGACCAGATCGTTGCATCCAACACCTTTGGTCTTGCTGCCATGCTGCGCCGCATCGGCGCCACGCCGCGCGTGCTGCCCATCGCACGGGACAGCGCGGTATCGCTCACAACCGTTTTCGGGTTGACTGGCGATGCGGATTTGATCGTGACGATTGGTGGTGCGTCGGTCGGTGATCACGACCTGGTCGCGCAAGTGGCAGGCGAACTGGGCATGGATCGCAGCTTTTACAAGGTTGCGATGCGCCCCGGAAAGCCGCTGATGGCGGGCCGGTTGAACGGAACGCCCATGGTGGGCCTGCCCGGTAATCCGGTTTCGGCCATGGTTTGCGGGACAATCTTCCTGACGCCGATGATCCGTGCGATGCAGGGGCTGGGCAAACACCCTATCGCGCGCATCCAGATGCCTTTGTCAGCACCCCTGGCAACAAACGGACCGCGTGAGCACTATTTGCGCGCCCGTGTCACCGACGGCACGGTAGCAGATGCCGGGCTGCAGGACAGTTCACTTCTCAGCGTGCTGGCCAGCGCCAACGCTCTGATCGTGCGGCCACCCGACGATCTGGCTCGTGACATCGGCGACGTTGTGGATGTGGTTCACTTGACCTGACTGTTGACACAAAACGGGAACGTCCATAGAACAAAGCCAAACCAACAGACGTTTGGAGGACGACCAGTGCTAACCAAAAAGCAGCTTGATCTGCTCGAATTCATCCACAAACGGGTGCAGCGTGACGGCGTGCCCCCCAGCTTTGACGAAATGAAAGAAGCGCTGGATTTGCGGTCAAAATCCGGCATCCACCGCCTGATCACAGCGCTTGAGGAGCGCGGGTTCATTCGCCGCCTCGCGCATCGCGCCCGCGCGATTGAGGTCATGCGCCTGCCCGAAAGCCTTGGCGGTGCGCCCAGCGGGTTCCAGCCCAAGGTGATCGACGGGGACAAGCCGGACATGCCGCCGCCGTCATCGGCTCGCCCGGTCGAGGCCGCCCATGCCATCGAACTGCCGGTCATGGGGCGCATCGCTGCCGGGGTGCCAATCTCGGCCATTTCCGAGGTATCGCATTCGGTGGCGGTGCCCGGCCAGATGTTATCCGGTCAGGGCGATCACTATGCGCTTGAGGTCAAGGGCGATTCCATGATCGACGCGGGCATCAATGACGGCGATGTGGTTGTGATCCGCGAAACATCAAGCGCGGACAATGGTGACATCGTGGTGGCGTTGGTTGAGGACCACGAAGCCACGCTGAAACGCTATATGCGCAAGGGCGATACCATCGCGCTTGAGGCAGCCAACCCGGCCTATGAAACACGCATGTTCCCGGTGGGACAGGTCAAGGTCCAGGGAAAGCTGGTGGGGCTGATCCGAACCTACTGAGCCCTCTGCGAGACACAGCAAAACCAAGAGGCGGACCCGGTGGGTCGCCTCATTTTGTTTCTGCCAGCACCTGGTCGCTTGTCAGTGCAATCGAGAGTTCGGGGGCAGTTGATCCGCGCCATCCCGACCACATACGGTCGCCCGTCACATCGCGCGCGGTTTTGATGCGCAAGGCTTCGCCGCTTTGAACAAGGGCCACAGCCCCTGTGCGCCGCAGCAAAGTGGGCGTCAGCATCAGGCACCGAGCATTCTTCGCCTGATCGATATCAACGTTGGCCACCACGATCTCTCCTGCGCCGCATTCTGAAAACGCTGCGGCCGCGCGTTTCCCTCTCAGATGCACAATGCGCAGATTGCCAATCTTGTCCTGCCACCGTGCAGCGGCTGCATCCTGCGCGATCCCTTCCCCATCGTTTTCCAACCAGTTGCGGGCCACAAAACCCGCACCTTTGGCACGGCTCAACGCGCGACCCTGTTCAGTCATGCGCCCCACCAGCCCTCCCGTGTCTGCGACCAAGATTTGGGGGCGGCCGCCCACTTGCCAGAGCATCAGTGCCGCCATCACCGCCAAAAGGCCCGCAAAACGCGCTCGGCCTTGCCATAGAATCACAAAAAGCATCCCGAGCGCCATCAGGGGCAGCACCGCCGCATTCGGTCCCGGCACAAACCCCTGTGCCCCGTCGAAGCCCGAAACCGTGTCCGCCACCCAAAGGATCCAGCGGAGGCCCTGCCCCATCAACCATAGTCCAACCACATCCAACCCGATCGGGGCCAGCACCAGCGCCAGTACCGCTGCCGGGATCACCAACACACCCATCAGCGGCACAGAAGCAAGATTTGCCAGCAAGCCATAATAGGCCATTGTGTTGAAATGTGCGGCCCCGATGGGCGCGGTGGCAAGCCCCGCCACAGCAGATGAAATCACCAACCCTAGCACCGGTTGCAACCATTTCGGACCCAGGCGCCACTCCATATCGCGGATCCAGCCAAACACCGCGACCAGCGCCGTGGTCGCCGCAAAGGACATCTGAAAGCCAGGCCCCATCAGCGCTTCGGGCCGCAGGGTCAACACGATGAGCGCAGCCATCGCCACGGCGCGCAAACTGATCGCCCGACGGTTGACGAGAATGGCACAAAGGGCAACCGCAACCATCACGAAAGCACGCTCGGTCGCCACGTTGCCCCCCGACAGTGCGAGATAGACGGACGCCGCCACAAGTGCCCCCAACGCCGCCAGTTTGCGCGCAGGCCAATAAAGCGCGACATGAGGGATCAAGGCAAAGATCAGGCGCAACACCCCAAACACGAAGCCGGACAAGAGCCCCATATGCAGGCCTGAAATCGCAAGCAGGTGCGCCGTATTCGAGGCGCGCAAGTCATTCAAAGCCTCTTGGCTGATGCCGCTGCGGTCACCGGTCGTGACTGCCGCAGCAAACCCGCCAACATCGTCTGGCAGGACATCGCGCACACGGGCCGACACTGACATGCGCAGGTGAAACACGGCCTGTCGCAAGTCAAACTCGGCCTGAGAGATCGCAAGAAGCGGAACGCGCGTATAGCCCACGGCCCCGAGTTGGGCAAACCAGGCGTGACGCTGAAAATCAAAACCGCCCGGTTCGACCGGGCCACCAGGTCGACCCAGGTGCCCTGTCGTCATCACCCGCAAACCGGGTTCGGGTGTGACCCCAAGGTCAGCGTCGCCATGCAAGGAAATCCTGACCCGCGTGGGTGTTTCCACAGGTGAAACACGGTCCAGCTTGACCTGATCCAAGGTCAGACGCACGGCATCGGACCCGCTGCGGTCCATCCCGACAATCCGACCCTCGACAGGTCCATAATACCGCCAATCCAAGACGGGGCCCGCGACCCCATGCGCGCGCCAGGCCGCAAGCACAAACCCCAGCGCGACCATAGCAAGAAGCACCAAAAGCGGGGCAGCGGCTTCGCCGGTGCGCCGAGCACCCAAAGCAGCGGCAGCGCCCATGACGCCAACCGATAGGATCAAAGCCAGTGAGGGTTCGAACCGCAGCCCGAAAAACAGGGCAATGCCGCACGCCATTCCCACCGGACACCAGCCAAACAGGTGCCCGCGCTGGATCAACATCGCGTGCCGCAGCCCCATGCTTGCCCCTCTCGCCCGCGGTGAGTATCAGGAACGGAAACCATAGGCTCATCGTGGTTAAGCAAAGGTAAATCCATCTCATGTCCCAGCCGGTCGTCACCCGTTTCGCTCCTTCGCCCACGGGCTTTCTGCACATTGGCGGGGCACGCACGGCCTTGTTCAACTGGCTTTATGCACGGGGACGCGGTGGGACGTTTCTGTTGCGGATCGAAGATACAGATCGCGCCCGCTCGACGCCCGAGGCAACGCAGGCCATCCTAGATGGCATGGCCTGGTTGGGTCTGGATCATGATGGTGAAGTGATCAGTCAATTCGCCCGCGCAGACCGGCACGCTGAAGTGGCGCGCCAGCTTCTGGCCCAGGACAAAGCCTACAAGTGCTTTGCAACCCAAGATGAGATTGCAGCCTTTCGGGAGGCGGCCAAAGCCGAAGGCAGGTCCACTTTGTTTCGTTCACCTTGGCGGAATGCGGACCCGGCAACGCACCCGGACGCGCCTTTTGTAATCCGGATCAAGGCACCGGTGGATGGCGCAACGGTGATCAGGGACCAGGTTCAGGGTGATGTGACCATCCGCAATGATCAACTCGATGACATGGTGTTGCTTCGCGCCGACGGCACGCCGGTCTACATGCTGGCGGTTGTGGTCGATGATCACGATATGGGGGTGACGCACGTGATCCGCGGCGACGATCACCTGAACAACGCCGCCAGGCAGATGATGATTTATAACGCAATGGGTTGGGACGTGCCCGTTTGGGCGCATATTCCCCTGATCCACGGACCAGACGGCAAGAAGTTGTCGAAACGGCATGGCGCGCTGGGGGCTCAGGAATATCAGGTGATGGGCTATTCGGCAGCGGGGATGCGCAACTACCTGGCGCGTCTGGGCTGGAGCCACGGGGACGACGAGTTCTTTACCGATGCTCAAGCGCTTGAGTGGTTCGACTTGGGCGGTATCGGTAAAAGTCCCGCTCGTTTCGACGTCAAAAAGCTTGAAAACCTCAGCGGGCAACACATTGCGCAGGCTGACGACGCTGCATTGCAGCACGAAATTGAAAGATATCTGGAGGCCGCAGGACTAAAACCGTTGAAACAATCGCAGAAAGAGGGGCTTTCAGCGGCATCGCCCTTCGTCAAAGAGCGCGCCAAGACACTGCCGGAACTACTTGAAAAGGCTTACTTTATCCTGACGGAGCGGCCAATAACACCTGACGAGAAATCCTCAAAAGCGCTTGATTTGGTATCCCGTCGCATACTGTCGCAATTGACGCCGCAGATGCAAACCGTTACTTGGTCTCGTGACAGTTTGGAGGCGGTCCTGAACGAATTCGCTGCGGCGCAGGACACGAAATTCGGCAAGTTGGCTGGCCCGCTCAGGGCTGCGCTTGCGGGTCGGGCCGTAACACCTTCGGTCTTTGACATGATGCTGGTGCTGGGACGTGAAGAAACCCTTGCCAGGCTTGAGGATGCTGCCACCTGAGTTCGGTTCATCAATCGTTCATGGTGCGCAGTCTAACGATGGGCTTTGCGGTCTGCCGCAGCCCTTGGCGGGTCTGCCCGCCATGTGACGAAAGGAACGACCCTGATGGCCGACACCGGAAAATCCGCAACCCTGACAATTGGTGACGACAGCTTTGACCTGCCCATCCATTCGCCCACTGCGGGCCCGGATGTACTGGACATCCGCAAGCTTTATGGCCAGGCGGGTGTGTTCACCTACGATCCCGGCTTTACGTCTACCGCAAGCTGCGACAGCACCATTACTTTTATCGATGGTGGGCAAGGCGTGCTCTTGCATCGCGGGTATCCTATCGATCAATTGGCCAGCAAATCCCACTATCTCGAAGTTTGCTATTTGCTGCTTTACGGTGAACTACCTTCCGCCGCACAGCTTGAAGAGTTCGAGAGCTTGGTGACAAACCACACGATGCTGCATGAGCAGATGCAGTACTTCTATCGCGGCTTTCGGCGTGACGCGCACCCGATGGCGATTATGACAGGTGTGGTTGGCGCGATGTCGGCCTTCTATCACGACTCGACCGATATCCATGATCCCCACCAGCGCGAGGTCGCCTCGATCCGCCTGATCGCCAAGATGCCAACCATTGCGGCCTGGGCCTACAAATTCTCGATCGGTCAACCATTCATCTACCCGCGCAATGATCTGGATTATGCGTCGAACTTCCTGCGCATGTGCTTTGCCGTTCCGGCCGAGGATTACGAGGTCAACCCGATCCTATCCCGCGCGATGGACCGCATCTTTACGCTGCACGCGGATCATGAGCAAAACGCTTCAACATCGACTGTGCGTCTGGCGTCGTCGTCGGGTGCCAACCCGTTCGCTTGTATCGCGGCTGGCATTGCGTGCCTGTGGGGTCCGGCCCACGGCGGTGCGAACCAGGCTTGCCTTGAGATGCTCAAGGAAATCGGCAGCGTCGACCGCATCCCCGAATTCATTGCACGGGCCAAGGACAAAGATGATCCGTTCCGCCTGATGGGTTTTGGCCACCGCGTCTACAAGAACTTCGACCCGCGCGCGACCGTGATGAAACAATCCGCCGATGAGGTGCTTGAACTGCTGGGGGTCGAGAACAACCCCGTTTTACAAGTTGCCAAGGAACTCGAAAAAGCTGCGTTGAACGACCCGTACTTTGCCGAGAAAAAGCTGTTCCCAAACGTGGACTTCTATTCTGGCATCATTCTCGAAGCGATGGGCTTCCCGACAGCAATGTTCACCCCGATTTTTGCGCTGTCGCGCACCGTGGGCTGGATTTCGCAGTGGAAGGAAATGATCGCCGACCCGCAGAACAAAATCGGTCGCCCGCGACAGTTGTATTTGGGCGAGACAGCGCGCGACTATGTCGACATCGAGAGCCGGTAAAACCAACAAAGCCCCTGCCGCGTGCAGGGGTTTTTTGCTCAAATACCCGCCACAACATGTTATTGTTCGGCGCTTGGCAACAATATCGCCGTTGAATTGACGCCAACCCACATCACCCCCTAGCGTCCTTTCAGGTGACATATTTGCTTTGGGGGTGCTGCAATGGTGTTTGGTATAGCTTTGCTAAGTCTTTTCGGAATCGCGCTGGTTGTCGAAATCGTGGACGACGACGATGACAGCAGCAGCAGTTCCGAACCCGACGGCATCGAAATCACAGGCACCGAAGACGCTGATGTCATTGCGGGCACTGCAGGCGCCGACGTTCTTGCAGGCGGGGACGGAGAAGACACCATTACCGGCGGCGATGCCTCCGACACCATCGAAGGGGGCAATGGCGAAGACCTCATAGAGGGAAACGCTGGAGATGACCTGCTGCAGGGTCAGGCAGACGCCGATGTGATCATAGGCGGCGCAGGTGACGATGTGATTGCCAGCGGCCAAGGCAACGACTTTGCCCAAGGGCGCGGCGGCAATGACAGTTTGGCAGGCAGCCTTGGCGCTGATTGGCTTGATGGCAATGACGGAAATGACACGGTGTCTGCGGGTTTTGGCGACGACTCGCTTTTGGGCGGCGCGGGCGCGGATTTGCTTGATGGGGGGGCCGGCAACGACTTGATGACCGGAGGAGTGCTTGCAAACGTGGACCTGTCCACCAGCGATCTGGTGGGGCTACGGGACGGCACGCTTACATTTGACCAGGCCGCCGGGCTTGAGGATATCGATGACAACGTACTCGACGTCAGCGATGACGACGACGACGCGCGTGACACCTTGATAGGCGGCGACGGTGACGACTCGATCCTCCTTGGCAGTGGCGATACCGCGACAGGCGGAGAAGGCTTTGACGCATTTGGCATTCTGGCCGATGCACTAGAAGGCACCCAAGGACTGGGCACCATCACCGACTTTGTCCCCGGCGAAGATTTCATTTTTGTATTCGACGACCTGGACCTACCAGCCGAGCCAAGCATTTCGGTTTTGACCTCTGGCTCGGATGCGATTGTCGCATTGAATGGTCAACCCGTGACCACAGTGACAGGCGCCGCGGGTTCGCTTTCCATCGATGATATAGGCTTTTTTACAGGTCTTTCGATCAGCTTCGTGGACCCCGTTTCTTAAGGCCCAGTCAGCGTCTTATCGGCCCTCAAAGCTCGGCTTGCGCTTTTCGACAAAGGCCAGAACACCCTCTTGGAAATCACGGCTCTGGCCGCAAGCCCCTTGCTCGGACGCCTCGGCTGCCATTTGGGCTTCGAGGTCGTTGGCCCAACTTTGACGGATCACCCGTTTGGCTGCGGCAAAGGCTTGAGTTGGCCCCTGGGACAAATGCGCCACCCGCGCCTTCCAGTGCGCTTCGAATGCATCATCCGGTACAGCCTCCCAGATCATGCCCCAGTCATCCGCTTGTTTCGCGGTGATCTTCTCGGCAAAAAGTGCCGCCCCCATCGCCTTGGCCATACCCATCGTGCGTGGCATGACATAGGTGCCGCCCGCATCCGGGATCAGCCCAATGCGGGTAAAGGCCTGGAGGAAATACGCGCTCTCGGTCGCGATCACCACATCACAGGCCAGGGCAAGGTTCGCGCCTGCCCCGGCAGCGGCCCCGTTCACAACGGCGACCGTCGGCACCGGACAATCGACGATGGCATTTAGCATCGGCGTGTATTCATCACGCAATGTCCGCTCCAGATCCAGGTTGGACGCATTTGCGCGGTCCCCCAGGTCCTGGCCTGAACAAAACGCACGGCCCGCACCGGTAAGAACAACCACACGTGCGTTCCGACCCGCATGGGTCACCGCCACCTCGATCTCGGCCCGCATCTGCGTCGTCAACGCATTCATCTTGTCCGGCCGGTCCAGCGTGATAATTGCTGCCCCCTCATCCGTCGCATATGTGAGCGTTTCATAGTTCATGGCCGGTGTCCCTTCAGGTTCCGATCCTCAATATCAAACCGATCAGTTTAGAAAAGCCCCGACGGCCCATCACTCATCCATAATCTCGCGCAAGCGGCGGGATTCTTCTTCGCTCAAAGCAGGGTCGGCGGCGACAGGTGCAGTGCTGCGGCCCCGCAAATACCCAAAGCCTATGGCAGCGGCGAGCAGGAACATAAGCGGGCCAGCCGCCCATAACAGCCAATTTGAGCCCGATGTGCGCGGCGTCATCAGAACAAACTCGCCGTAGCGTTCTACGAAAAAGTCCACGATCTGGTCATTGTTCTGTCCAGCGGCGACCTGTTCGCGGATCACACGGCGCGCATCAATAGCCCATTGCGCATTCGAGGACGCCACAGATTCAGATTGGCATACGACGCATCGCAAGGCGTGGTCCAATTCCCGCGCCCGCGCCTCTTGTGCTGCGTCCGGCAACATTTCGGACGGGTCTAGCGCAAGTGCCGCGCTGCTCAGCATCAGCCAAAACAGTACGACCAGCCGTCTCATTCCGCTGGCACCGCTGCTTGAGATTTGCGTGCGCCCGAGGCCACGCGGAACCGCCGGTCGCTCAGCGACAAAAGCCCACCCAGTGACATCAGTGCGCACCCGATCCAGATCCAGTTGGTCAGCGGCTTGATGTAGGTCCGCACAGCCCAGCCGCCGCTTTGCTGCGCATCGCCAATCACGACATAAACATCGCGTGCCAGATCATAGTCGATCCCCGCTTCGGTCGTGGGCATCTGGGCCACCGGGTAGATCCGCTTCTCAGGCCGCAGCTGCGCAATCTCCTCCCCATTCTGCGACAGCGTGATGAACGCCATCGTGGACAGGTAATTTGGCCCCTCCACATCCTCGACCGCGTCCAGCGTCAGGTCATAGCCACCCACGGTGAATTGCTCTCTCACCTGTGCGACGCGAATATCCTCACTCTGCCAGGCCGTCAGCCCAGCAACACCGATCATCGTCACACCCAGCCCTGCATGGGCCACAGTCTTGCCCCAGTCCGCCCGCGGCAAGCGCCAAAGACGACCAAAGTTGAACGACTTGCCGGTCCGCGACGCCAGATCAACCAGTGCACCCATCACCAACCAAGCGCCAAGAAAGGCGCCCAGTGGCCCGGTTAGCGGTTTGCCCGTGTTCATCGCCCAAGCCAGGCCTCCAAAGGCCAGCGCCAGCACAAACACATAGCGCAAGGGCCGCGCAGCCCTGCTGACCTGCCCACGCTTCCAGGGGATCATCGCACCAATGGGCAGGATCAGCCCAAGAACTACCATGAACGGCGTGAACGCCATGTTGAAAAACGGCGGACCCACACTCAGCTTCCGGTCAAAGAACATCTCGGCCACAAGCGGCCACATCGTCCCCACAAAGACAACAAAGCAACTTACGGCCAAAAGCACATTGTTCGCAACCAGCGCGCTTTCGCGGCTGACCATGCCAAAAACGCCCCGCGCCTCCATCACGCCCGCACGCAGGGCAAACAGGATCAGTGCACCGCCCATGAAAAAGCCCATGATCATAAGAATGAACACGCCGCGTTCAGGATCGTTGGCAAAGGCGTGCACGGATGTCAGCAGGCCTGAGCGTACAATAAACGTCCCGATCAGCGAAAACCCAAAGGCAAGGATCGCGAGCAAAATGGTCCAAGATTTCAAGCTCTCGCGCTTTTCCACCACGATGGCAGAATGCAGGAGCGCCGCCGCCAAAAGCCATGGCATAAACGATGCATTCTCAACCGGGTCCCAGAACCAGAACCCACCCCAACCCAGCTCGTAATAGGCCCACCAGGACCCCAACGCGATGCCAATGGTCAGAAACACCCAGGCCGCCAACGTCCAGGGCCGCACCCACCGACCCCACGCCGCATCCACTCGCCCTTCGATCAGCGCCGCGACCGCAAAGGAAAACGCCATACTCAGTCCCACATAGCCCAGGTATAGGAAGGGCGGGTGGAACGCCAAACCAGGGTCCTGCAACAACGGGTTCAAATCCTGCCCGTCAAAAGGCGGCACCGCCAGACGCACAAAAGGGTTTGACGTGAACAGGATAAAGGCCAGAAAGGCCACGCCAATCGCCCCTTGCACCGCCAGCACCCGAGCGCGCAAGGTCGGCGGCAGATTGTCCCCAAACCACGCCGCCATCGCCCCAAAGAGCGCTACAATCAGCACCCACAACAGCATGGACCCTTCGTGGTTCCCCCACGTCCCTGAAATCTTGTAGAGCATCGGTTTCGCGGAATGACTGTTCAGGACGACCAGCCGTAGCGAAAAGTCGGAAACGACGAAGGCCCACATCAGCGCCGCAAACGAAAACGCGATCAGCACAAATTGCAACGACGCCGCAGGCTCCGCCACCGCCATCCAGCGCACATCACGGCGCCAGGCCCCCACCAACGGCACCACTGCCTGAACAATGGCAATCAGAAAAGCGAGGACGAGGGCAAAGTGACCGAGTTCTGTAATCATACCTCGGTTATATGCGGCCCGCGCCAGCCCGCCAATGCCCCTGCCGTTTATGTCGCATCACATGCACGCCAGAATTCACTTTCTTCTGGCTGAAAATACTCCGGGGAGTTTGAGGGGCAGCGCCCCTCATTCCCAAATCACAATCGTATCGCCGCAAGGCGGCTATTCGATCACGCCGCGGCGCGCCACTCGTCCAATGCGGCATTCTCGCCCGGCACAACAGAGGCCACCGTCAAATGTGCGTCACCATCTGTCGCGGCCACACCAACACCGTCATGTCGCATTTTGCGCAGCGCCGCGACATTCTCCATAACCTGCGGCACATCCGCCATCGACCGCACGATCTCGCGCTGAAATTGTTGCGCCTTCACCTGATGACGTGCCCCAAAGTAAAAAGACACAATAACACCCAGCAACCACCACAGCGGCTCCGGCACCAGTGCGATGCCCTGCATGCGCTCGGCAAACCAGAGCGGCGCCACCATGGCCGACACGAACAACGCTAGAGTGCCCAGCGCCAGCGCTGGACGCGGCAAACGGTTCAGCCCGTCCATGCAACGGTCAAACATACCTTGACGCGGCACTGCAAATTCTGCGCCAAACGCACGCAGCGCTTCCATCTGAACCTCATGCGCCCGCACCGAGCCCGCTTCAGCGTTTTCACGAAACACCTCCACAGTGTCCTTCATCACATTGCGTTCGCCGCCAAACAAAAGCGCGAACAATCCATGCATCAACCCCATGCCGCAACCCTCTCCTGAAATTGTGCATCCGTCAGATGAAACCGCGGCGCGATGAAATCTTCTGCCCGCTTGATCCACCCGCCTTTGCCGCCCGCACGACTGCGCGCATATTTGCGACTGGCAGGTCGATGATCCGCAATCCGAAAATAGTAATTCCGCCGTGCGATACCGTAGGCATCCACCAGATGCCCCGGCGCATCGGCCAAGGCCTTGCGCGCCGCACCTATGGATTGCGGACCAAGCGCCCCATCGACGGTCACCGCGTACCCCATGGAATTCAACAACCGCTGCAAGACCTTGACCGCGTTGCTGCCTGCGTTGACATACATGTCAAAGACAGTCGCGTGCAACGGCTGCGGCAGGTCCACGATGCGGGGCCGGTCGAAATAATGGGTGATGAAAATGTCGATTGCCTGCGCGCGGGTCAGACGGCGCACATCGCGCACATCCACGTCCCCGTCCCGATCCAGATCCAGCCGCAACCGCCGCATGGTGTGAATGGTAACGCCAAAATTCGTGGCCCCACCCGGATCGTCCGGATCGTTCACAAAGCCGCCCTCGCGGCCCACAATCTCTTCTGCAATCTCTTCAACGCTCTGCATCGACACACCCTTTCCCTCAGATGTGCGGGAAAGATGCGATGCCGTGGTTAACGGGTCTTGATACGACCGTGCGCTACCCCTGCGGTTCCTTATAAACGCCCTGTTCCTTCAGGGCGTCCACCACCTCGGCAGGCATGTAGGTTTCGTCGTGTTTCGCAAGAATTTCAGAAGCTTCAAAGACACCGTTGATGTATTTCCCGGTGCCCACCATACCCTGATTTTCTTCGAACAGGTCCGGCAAGACGCCCGTAAAGACCACGGGCACCGTCGCGCCTCCATCCGTTACATCAAAGCGAATCGAGGCACCCTCGCCGCGGATCAACGACCCTTCGGCCACCAATCCGCCGATGCGGAACACCTCTGTCGGACCGGGCGGTTCCGCCACAATCTGGCTCGGCGCGCGGAAAAAGTTGATGCCATCTCGCATCGCATACCCGATCAGCACGGTCGACACGGTCAAAGCCACCGCCGCAAGGGCGATGATCTGGATGCGTCGCTGCTTTTTCAGGCTCTTCATGGGCGCACTCTACGGGAACAGCGGGGCCATCATCAGCCCCTCAACCTCGGAAATACCTAACATCAGATTGGCATTTTGCAACGCCTGCCCCGACGATCCCTTGGTCAAATTGTCGAGGGCCGCGACCACAACCGTCCGCCCCGGCAAGCGGTCGGCGGCGACACCGATATGGCAAAAGTTCGATCCTCGGATATGCCGGGTCGAGGGGACACTGCCCATTGGCAATACTTCAATAAATCGTTCATTTTCATAGGCCGATGTCAAAGTCTCAAGGATAACCTCCGCATCGCCTTTTACATATGCCGTTCCCAGAATACCCCTGTTCGCCGGGATCAAATGCGGCTGAAACTGGATATGCACGTCCCGTCCAGCGACCTTCGAAAACTCCTGATCAAACTCCCCCAGGTGCCGGTGCGACCCGCCCGTGGCATACGCGTGATAACCCTCGGACAATTCCGCGTGCAGCAAGTTTTCCTTCAGCGCCCGGCCCGCGCCAGAGACGGCCGCTTTCAGATCCAGAATGATCTCATCCAGATCAATCACGCCCGCCGCAATCAGGGGCCGCAATGCAAACTGTCCCGTGGCCGCATTGCAGCCCGTGCCGGCCACCAAACGGGCCGCACGTATCTCGTCCCGATAAAACTCGGTTAGGCCATACACAGCCTCTTTCTGCATCTCGACCGCCGCATGTGGGTTGCCATACCACTTCTGATATTCAGCCGGGTCTTCCAGCCGAAAATCCGCGCTCAAATCAATGATCCGCAAATCCTTCGGCAGGCCAGAGATCACCTCCTGGCTCGTCTTGTGCGGCAAGGCACAGAAACACAGATCAATGCCGGCCCAATCAATCTGATCGAACGGCACCATGTCCGGCAGCTCCAGATGGCGCAAATGCGGATACACTTGGGCAACGCTTTGCCCGGCTTTAGAAAACGCACCCAAAGCCTTGATTTCTGTGGAAGAGTGTCCAGCAATCAGCCGGATCAATTCAGCGCCCGTATAGCCGGAAGCGCCCAGAATAGCGATGTTGTAAGTCATGTCAGTCTTCTTGGATAAGGTGTCAGATCAAGCGGCTTCAAACGTGATCTGTCGTCGCAAGAATTGTGTCGCGCGCTGGCTGACGGTCTTTGGATTACCGGTCGTCAGATAGCCGCCCGCGCCCGTGCCCATCTTGTCAGGATGGCGCACCAGATAGTCGGCGAGGCTCTCACCCACCAAACCGGCCTGCGAATACACCGCGACATCCGCGCCCAGCGCGTCCTGAAATTCATCCTGCATCAGCGGATAATGCGTACAGCCCAAAATGGCCGCTTGCGGATGGGGCATCTTGCGCTTCAGCGCATCCACATGGGACCGCACCAACGCATCGGCCAGGATCATGTCACCGTCCTCGATGGCATCCACAACACCACCACAGGCTTGGGCTTCCACATCCACACCAATGGCGCGAAACGCCAACTCGCGCTGAAACGCGCGGGAGGCCACGGTCGCAGGGGTTGCAAACAGCGCCACGTGCTGCACGGAAACCTCGCGCGGGGGCGAGTTGTCGCCCCATTGCCGCTCCGTCAGCGCTTCGATCATGGGCACGAACACACCCAGCACCCGCTTGTCGGTGGGCACCCAGCCTTCTTGCATCCGCCGCAACGCGGCCGCCGAGGCCGTGTTGCAAGCCAGGATGACCAGATCACAGCCTGCATCGAACAACCGCTGCACCGCCGCCGTCGTCAGATCATAGATGTTGTCCGCCGTCCGCACGCCATAGGGCGCGTTGGCACTGTCGGCCAGATACACGAACTCCACATCCGGCAGCCGCTTTTGCGCGGCGTCCAGCACGGTCAGACCGCCCAAACCGGAATCGAAAATCCCAACTGCCATGTTGCGCCCTTACGTGCGGTGCCGTTCCTCGAACTCATACCCCAGGTCAAAGACCTTGTTGGGGTTCGGGTTCAGCTCATACGTGGCTTTGCGCAGGAATTCCATCATCTGTTTCGGCTCTTTGGCCATCGGGTCCAGCACGTCCCGACCAATGGGCGCGCCAATCACCACATCCACCGGCGTATCGATCCGTTTCTTGAACTCCTTGATCAACAGCCCCAGCCGTAGCGTGTTGTGCAAATGGCTGGCGATCTGGAACAACCGGCTGGTATGCCCGTCGAAGTAGAGCGGCACCACCGTCGCATCAGACTTAGCCACCATCCGCGCCGTGAAACTGCGCCAACCGGGGTCCATGGGGCGCGAGAACGGCTTGGCCGCTGTGCTGACCGTCCCGCCGGGAAAGATACCAATAGCACCACCCGCCCCCAGATAACGCAACGCCTCTTTACGGGTCGCCACGTTCAGCGCCATCGCCTCGCGCGTGTTGTCAAAGCTGATGGGCAACAGCACCTCGTTCAGCTCTTCAGCTTTTTTGAAGACCGAGTTGGCCATGATGCGAAAGTCACCCCGAATGGTCGATAGGATGTGCCCCATCATCAGCCCATCCAGGATCCCATAGGGATGGTTCGCAATCAGAACCAACGGCTTGTCCTGCGGAATATTGTCCAGATGGCCGGCAACAATGTTCAACGACAGCCCATAGCGCTCGACCATGACCGCCCAAAAGTCACGACCCGCCGCGACCTCGCACTCATACCCTTCGGCCCGTTTGATCAGTCGCAACCGCCCCGTCGTGTTCTCAAGCAAACGGATCAGCGCCCGCCCACCCTTTGTCTCGGCTGAGTGGGAATAGCTGATCTCGCGCGTGATTTCGCGTTGGTGGCGACTTGGCATGATGCACTTGCCTGCTTTTATGCTCGGTTCCCGTTTTACGGGGTGCGCACGATCCTGCCTAGCCCATATGACATGAGTGTGACGCGATCACTCAGCGGCGCGCGCCTGCACGGGCCCGCCCGCGCGGATGACCGACAACAGTTCCTCGCGACGTTTCGCAGCCTTCGCCTCATTGGCCTGTTTGACCGGCCCAAAGCCGCGGATGTCGAGGGGCAATGCGGCCAGGGCCACAATCGCATCCCGCGTCGCATCCTCCAGTTTTGGCAGCACATCCTTCATGTCCGCCTCGTACTGCTTGATCAACGCCCGCTCCATCCGGCGCTCCTCAATCCGGCCAAAGACATCCAGCGGCGTGCCCCGCAGCCCCTTCAGCTTTGCCAGTAGACGAAAGTTGCGCATCATACCCGGCCCATACTCTTTCTTCATGGGCCGCCCATCCGGGCCTTCCTTCGAAATCATCGGCGGGGCGAGATGGAACTTCATCGTGAAATCCCCCTCAAACTGCTCCCGCGCCTTGGCCTCCGTCTCCAAATGCAGACGGGCCACCTCGTACTCGTCCTTATAGGCGAGCAGCTTGTGATACCCTTTCGCCACCGCCTCCCGTACGGCAACATCCTCAATCCCGTCCACCAGCTTGCGGTAGCGTTTGGCCAGCCGTTTTGACTGATACTTCACCAGATGATCCGCCCTAAACGCGATCTTCTCCTCCAGCGACTTCGGCAGTTGGATCACCTTAGGCTCCGCAATCCGCGCGGCTTCCTCTACATGCAGCACGGCCCAACGCCCGATATCAAAGGCGCGCTTGTTGCGGTCCACCGCAGCCCCGTTCAAATCGATCGCCGTCATGATCGCCTCAAAGCTCAGCGGCACCAATCCCCGCTGCCAGGCCGCACCAAAGATCATCATGTTGGAAAAGATGCTGTCGCCCATCGTGGCCTTGGCCAGATCAGACGCATCAAACATATCCACCCGGTCCTGCAACCGCGCCTCAAGGGCAAGGCTCAGCCGCTCAGACGGCAACGCAAATTCCGTGTTGCGGGTAAAGTCCCCGGTGATAATCTCGTGGCTGTTCACCACAGCCCCCGTACGCCCCGTGCTGGTCAGACCAAGCGTCTTGGCCCCGGCACTCACCACCAGATCGCCGCCAATCAATGCATCCGCCTCGCCCGTCGCCACACGAATTGCGCTAATATCATGCGGGTTATTGGCAATACGGCAATGGATGTGCACGGCACCACCCTTTTGGGCCAGCCCCGCCATCTCCATCATCCCGGCCCCCTTGCCGTCGATATGCGCCGCCTGCGCCATCACGGCCCCGATGGTCACGACCCCCGTGCCGCCCACGCCGGTGATAACCACGTTCCACGTCCCATCAATCGCGGGCAGTTCCGGCATCGGCAGGTCTGGCAAGTGCAACTCGGTCGTTGCCGCCTTCTTCACCTGCGCGCCTTCCAGCGTCACAAAGCTGGGGCAGAACCCTTTGAGGCAGGAAAAATCCTTGTTGCAGGACGACTGATCAATCGCCCGCTTGCGGCCCAATTCCGTCTCTTTCGGCACGATCGACACACAATTCGACTGCACCCCGCAATCGCCACAGCCCTCGCACACATCCGTATTGATGAACACGCGCTTGTCGATATCCGGGAACGTCCCGCGCTTCCTCCGCCGCCGCTTCTCCGCTGCACAGGTTTGCACATAGACGATGACGGAAACGCCTTCGGTCTTGGCAAAGCGCTCCTGCACCAGCTGCAACTCCGCCCGCTCATGGGTCGGCACGCCCGTGGGGAAGCGCGACACGTCCACGTCTTCCTTATCGTCATAGACAACGGCCACGTGCTGGCATCCCATCGCCCGCACCTCGTCCACAATGCGGTAGGGATCAAGGCCACCCTCGTTCCCCTGCCCGCCCGTCATGGCAACGGCATCGTTGTAGAGGATCTTGTAAGTGATGTTCGTCCCAGCCGCCAAAGCCGCCCGAATGGCTTGCACACCCGAGTGGTTGTACGTCCCATCACCAAGGTTCTGGAACACATGCTCGCGGGTCGAAAACGGCGCCTCGCCGATCCAGTTCGCCCCCTCGGCCCCCATATGGGTGTAGCCTATGGTCTCCCGATCCATCCACTGCACCATGTAGTGACAGCCAATGCCAGCATAGGCGCGGCTGCCATCCGGAACCTTGGTCGATGAATTGTGCGGGCAGCCCGAGCAGAAATAGGGTAGCCGCGCCGCGATATCCTCGGCATTGTCCGACCGGCGCGCCTCGTCCAGCTTCGCCAGCCCCGCCTTGATGCCATCGGTGTTGCGGTCCTCTTCCAGCAGGATCGCGCCCAGCTTTTCAGCAATCAGGATCGGGTCGAGCGCCCCGCGGGTCGGGAACAGCTCCTCGCGGTGCATGCCGCCCGCACCACCCTTGTACCAGCCATAGACGCGCCGCCCCCGGCGGTCATCAAAGATGGCCTCCTTGATCTGCACCTCGATCAGCTTGCGTTTTTCCTCGACCACAACAATCAGGTCGAGCCCCTCGGCCCAATCGTGGAACCCCTGCATGTCCAGCGGAAAGGTCTGCCCAATCTTGTACGTGGTGATCCCCAGCCGCTCGGCCTCGTTCTCGTCAATGTTCAGCAGGTTCAGCGCATGCACCAGATCCAGCCAGTTCTTCCCCGCAGCGACAAAGCCGATCTTGGCCCCCGGCTTGCCCCACATGCGCTTGTCCATCTTGTTGGCGGCACTGAACGCCTCCGCCGCAAAGCGCTTGTGGTCGATCATCCGCGCTTCCTGCTCGGTCGGCGTATCGACCAGCCGGATGTTCAACCCGCCGTCCGGCATCTGGTACTGTGGCACCGTCAGCGTCAGGCGATGCGGGTTGCCATCCACAACGGACGTTGCCTCAACCGTATCCTTCATAGTCTTCAGGCCAACCCACAGCCCCGAAAATCGGCTCAGCGCCCAGCCATAGAGGCCATAATCCATGATCTCCTGCACACCCGCAGGCGACACCACCGGCATATAGGCATCAATCAGCGCCCATTCCGACTGGTGCAGCACGGTGGAACTCTCACCCGTATGATCATCCCCCATCGCAACCAACACACCGCCGTTCTTGGACGACCCGGCCATATTCGCATGCTTGAACGCATCGCCCGACCGGTCCACGCCCGGCCCCTTGCCGTACCACAGGCCAAAGACGCCATCGAACTTGCCCTCGCCCCGCAACTCGGCCTGCTGCGATCCCCACAAGGCCGTCGCCGCCAGATCCTCGTTCAACCCAGGCTGAAAGGTGATGTCGCTCGCCGCCAAATGCTTGAGCGCTCGGGTCATGTGCATATCTACCGCCCCCAAGGGCGAGCCGCGATATCCCGTCACCAGCCCAGCAGTGATCAGCCCAGCGGCCATATCCCGCGCCTTCTGCATCAGCATCAAGCGAACAAGCGCCTGCGTGCCGTTCAGCAAAACGGGGCTTTTCTCCAGATCGTACCGGTCATTCAGAGAGATCTTCTGCTCGCTCATCGCTGGCCTCCTCGCCGTGATCAGTCTTGCATATCTTTCATTCAATAATAGGTCACACATACTGACCCTACCACAAAATTTTTCGTGTCCCCCCGGGTTCCCGTCATTCAGGCGATGTGAAAAGACATAGTTTCGGATAGGGTGACGCGAACGTTAGGGAATTGGTGCAGATGGACTGGGACAAGCTACGCATATTTCACGCGGTCGCTGACGCGGGCAGCCTCACCCATGCGGGCGACAAGCTGAACCTCAGCCAATCGGCCGTCTCGCGCCAGATTCGCGGCCTCGAAGAATCACTGAACGCCACCCTCTTCCACCGCCACGCGCGGGGCCTGATCCTCACCGAACAGGGCGAATTGCTGTTCGATGCGACCTCGGCCATGAACAAACGCCTCGACACCGCCAGCGCGCGTATCCGCGACAGCGAAGAAGAGGTGTTTGGCGACCTGCGCGTGACCACGACCATCGGCTTTGGCACCCTCTGGCTCGCCCCCCGCCTCGTGAAACTCTATGAGCAGTACCCCGACCTGCGCGTGGACCTGATGCTCGAAGAACGCGTGCTGGACCTGCCCATGCGCGAGGCCGACGTGGCGATCCGCATGAAAGAGCCCAGCCAGGCCGACCTCATCCGCAAGCGTCTCATGACAGTCAAGATGCAGGTCTTCGCCACCCAGGCCTATCTTGCCGCCAATGGCACACCAGAATCGCTCGAAGATCTAATCTACCACCGGCTGATCTGCCAGAATGTGAACTCAGCCCAAGTCGGCGCGGGCAGCAGCCTGGTGCAGCATCTTCTGACATATGATGTCCGCTCGCTTCTGACCGTGAACAATTATTTCGGTGTGCTCCAGGGTGTGCTCCAGGACCTCGGCCTTGGTATCCTGCCCGACTATGTCTCACTTGACGACCCGCGACTCATCCGCGTCCTGCCTGAGATTGAATCCGCCGACGTGCCCGTTTTTTTGGCGTACCCAGAGGAATTGCGCCAATCCAAGCGCATTGCCGCCTTCCGCGACTTCGTGCAGGAGGAAATCATCGCCTACCGTAAAGTGTTGAGGGAAAAAGAAAAAGCATAAGGTATGTGCAAGACGCATATCTGCCTTGACTTCGCGCGTGCAGAAAATGCCTTGATTGGCAGCAAATCGACCCCTACCTCGCCTATAGAAGAGACACGGCGCCAACGCGCCCTCTTCATACCTCCCTGTTGGACTTGGCCGAGCTTCGCGCTCGGCCTTTTTTTCTTGCACCCCCACATGCGATATCTTGCATGACAGCGCGCGCTTGCGCAGTGTGTCAAAAAACAAGACGTGCGCAGCGGGGGGACACGATGCTCACACCACTTTTAACCGCGTGCACGCGGACCCTTTGCACGGCTTTGGCATTGCTCTCACTCTTCATCGGGATCGCGTCGGCCCAATCGCTGATCACGTCCGGGTCCGCCTACACCGAAACCGCCGTCCCCGATCTGCCCGAGCCGTTAACGGAAGAAACGGCCAATGCGCTCATTTCGCGCCTCAGCGATACTGAGGTGCGCGCGCTCCTGCTCGACCGGCTGAATGCCCAGGCTGCCGCCGAGGGCGCAGAAAACGCCGATGAAATCGATGATTTTCTCTACCACCTGACCTTCGGCGCGTTCGAACAGATCACCATCGCCGTTCAACGCCTGCCGCTTTTGTTCACCGAACAGGCCCGCGCCTTCACCACGTTCGGAAATTTCGTCGGCGCCAACGGGCTGCTCGCCATTGCGGGCTATCTGGTCATGGTGCTGATCGGGGCCTTTGCCATCGAATTTGCGTTCCGGCGGCTGATCCGCAGCTGGCTCGTCCTGCCCCCGCGCACCAGCGAAGCACAAAGCATCCGCGCGGCGCTTGTGCCCTTGATCAAACGCCTGACCAGCGAAATTGTCTCGGTTCTGGTCTTTATGATCGCCGCTTCGCAGATCACGCGCTACGCGGTGCCGGGTTACTACCACCCGTTTTTTATGCTTGTCGGCCCATGGCTGATCGGCCTGCCCCGCCTGACCGCCGCTGTGGGGCGCTTCTTCATGGCGCCCAAGGCCCCCGACTACCGTATCGTGACCGCCTCTGACGCCACCGCCCGCGCCATGGTCTTTCACATGTTCTGGCTCGGGATGGTCATCGGCATCGGTCAGGTGATTGTGCCCTTCAACGCTGCAAACGGCGTGCCCGTGGGCGAAACCCGCATCGGCGCGTGGATCAACTTTGCCGTCCACCTCTATGTGGCGCTGCTGTTCTGGCGCTACTGGGCCGAATCCGTCGACATGATGCGCGGCGGCTATGACGACCTTAGCCCGACCGAAAACTGGATTGCCCGCGTCTATCCGGCTTTCGGTATCTTGGTGGCCCTGGCCACTTGGTGGGTCGTCAATATCGTGGTCAGCTATGGCAACTTCGCGCTGCTCGACTCGGTGCCACAGTACACGACCATGGCGCTTTTGACCTTTGCCCCCGCCATGGACACCGCCATTCGCGGGCTGGTGCGCCACCTCGCCCCACCCATGACCGGCGAAGGGCCGATTGCCGAACGCGCCTATGTCTCGACCCGCCGCTCCTATGTGCGCATCGGCCGGGTCGTGGTTTTTGGTCTGGTGCTGCTGACCGTGGCTGCGGTCTGGGGTATGACCCCCGCAACCCTCGCCAGCGCGGGTGTGGGCGAACGCGTCGCCGCCAGCCTGATCGAGTTCTTGATGATCATCTCGGTCGGTTATCTCGTCTACGAGGTCGTGTCGCTTTTCATCAATCGCAAGCTCGCAGCCGAACAGACCGCCGCTGGCTACAACCCGGACGAAGAGGAAATCGGCGGCGAAGGGGGCGGCGCCGGCGGATCGCGCCTGTCCACTGTACTGCCGCTCATCCTCGGGGTCAGCCGTGCGGCGATCATCGTGGTGTTCCTGCTCTTGGGCCTTGGCAATATCGGCATCGACACCACCCCGCTTCTGGCGGGTGCCGGTATCGTGGGCCTTGCCATCGGCTTTGGCGCGCAAAAGCTGGTCACGGATGTCGTGTCTGGCATCTTCTTCCTGATCGACGATGCGTTCCGCACGGGTGAATATGTGGAAGTGGACGGGACAATGGGCACCGTCGAAAAAATCTCGATCCGCTCCATGCAGCTGCGCCACCACCGCGGCCCGGTTCATACCCTGCCCTATGGCGAAATCCCCAAGATCACCAACTACTCCCGCGATTGGGTAATCATGAAGCTGCGCTTCACCGTCCCCTTCGGCACCGATCCCAACAAGGTCAAAAAGATCTTCAAATCCATCGGCGCCGAAATGATGGAAGACCCGCTGTTCAAGGAAGACTTCCTGCAACCCTTCAAATCTCAGGGCGTGCTGGAGTTCGATGACGTCGGTATTGTGATGCGCGGCAAGTTCATGGCCAAGCCCGGCACGCAATTCACCATCCGCAAGGAACTGCTCACCCGCGTGAACAAGAAGTTCGAAGAGGCCGGGATCGACTTTGCCCGCCGCGAGGTGCGTGTAGCTATCCCGGGACTTGATGACCATGACAAGTTGACCGACGAGGACAAGGCCACCATAGCCGCCGCCGCATCCGAAGCCGCGCAGGACATGGCCGAGGCCGCCCCTGCAGGCGCGGGCAAACCGGGCGATTAAGGAAAAAGATCGTCGCGGGTTTTGCCTTTCGCGCGGCCTGCGCCACCTTTTGCGCTAGACCAACGCAAAAGGGAGACGACCATGCACCTCGCAAAACGCATCGCAACCTTTCTGACCGCCGCCGCCCTGGCCGTGCCCGGCGCGGCCTTGGCCGATCTGTCGCAAGCCGATATCGGCGTTTTGAACAACAAAGCCAAACCGCTCGTGGTGTCCTCGGATGGCGCTGTGCTTGGCACCATAGATGGCGTCAGCTTTTCCGGTGACCGCGCCCGGCTCTTTGTAAAGACACGTGGCGGCAACATCTTTGCTCGCACAGGCGGCAAGGACATCGTCGTGACCACGCTCACTGACAAGCTGACCCTGCGCGGCAATCAACTGGTCATGGACGCCAATGCCCAGCGGGTGCGGATCAAGGCCAACAAGTCCTTTACCGACGACAGTTCGCCCATCACGATCCTTCTGGTGAATTAGACAGCGTAAAGCGAATAAAGCACGGAGCTTGGGCGTTCTATCACTATACAGACAATGAAAGGACATCACATGAACCTCCTGCCGCACGCCCTCAAAGCAACCTTCGCCACACTTGCTTTCGCCCTCACCGCCGGGCTGGCCCAAGCCGACCTAACCGCCGCCGAAGCCGATCAACTTCGACAACTCCGCGGCGCGCCTGTCCTGTCCTCCGACGGAGCCCTTGTGGGCCGCATCGAAGGTGCCTCAGTCAGCGGGGACCGAACCGCGCTCTTTCTGAAACCCGCCAGCGGCGACATCCTGCCGCGCAACGGGCTCGAAATCGTGATCCGCACCAACACGACCGAAGTGTCACTTGAAGGCAACCAAATCATACTGAACGCCGACCGCCAGCGCGTCCGCACCAAGGCCCGGATCAAAAAGGATGATTCCGACCAGATTGTCGTGATCCTGCCGCGCATCTGACAATCCCGTTTCAATACAAAAGCAAAAAGCCCCCCAGCCGCACGCTGGGGGGGCTTTTTATATCCGCTCCGGCTTCACTTTATCCCATCTGCGCGCTGGCGCGCGAAACGCAGAACAATACCCCAAGTTCCCATATTTTTTGTGTTTTTTTGGCGATTTTTTCGGGAACGCATGGCGCCATCCTCCCGTTGTGTCCCCGAAGTCAGACAAACAAAGGAGACTGACAATGACACGCAAGTTTACACTGATCGCTTCGACCGCACTGGCGCTGGCGGCTGCACCGCTCTTTGCCGATGAGGCCGACATCAAATTCGACCCCAGCAACACACTGGCCGGTAAAGAAGACCGCGTCAGCACCATCTCCGCTCTGAATGGCGGCAACGTCGTCACCAGCGATGGCGTCCTGCTGGGCCAAATCGAAGAGTTTACCATCAACGCTGAAGAGCGTGCCGTGATCCAGATCGATGTCGAAGCTGGTCTGCGCTACGATGGCGACACTATGATGCTGATGATCGACCCCGAGCACGTGACCGTCGCGGACGGCAGCGTCGCTGTTGAGCCGACCGATGACCAACTCTACTCGGCCGTTGGCCTGGGTGGTCAGAACACGGCTGGCGCAGTCGAGATCGACTTTCAATAAATTTACCGTCAGCATATTCTGCTGACTGGCGACTGGACCGTCTTGCCCCCGTGCAAGTCGGTCCTTTTCCTTGGCACATACCTCACGGCTCCTGGCGCCGCTGAGATGCCAAATGTTACAATCAACACGTCGCCGTGACGCTGCCTTTCATCGTGCCAGAACATGCCCACTTCATGGACAACACAGATGAAAGGACACGGCAATGACACGTCTCCACACCACCGCCAAGACCCTCGCCTCGGCCCTGCTGATCAGCTTGGCCGCCCCCATGGCCCAAGCCGATCTTAGCCCCGCCGACATCCAGGTGATCGACGGCAGAAGCGGCCTCCAGGTGTTCTCCTCGGACGGCGCGCTGATCGGCACCACCAACGGCCTGCGCGTCAGCGGCGACCGCGCCCGTCTGTTTGTCAGACCACGCGTCGGCTCGATCCGACGCCTCCAGGGCCGCGATGTGGTCATCACGACCAAGACCGACCTGCTCACGCTCCGCAGCGGCGCCCTCGTGCTTGATGCCGATGAACGCCGCGTCAGAACCAAAGTTCAAAACCCCTCGTCCCGTGAAACCGGCCCCCTGACGATCCTGCTTCTGAACTGACACCGCAGGCCCAGCGCCGGCCAACATCACCAAGACATCGCTCAGGACAGCGCCCGCCCCGCGGCAGCGCCAAGATGTTCTGCACCCATTCGAAAGGTAAGACCAATGAAACGCCTGACCAAAACCCTCAAAACCCTGACCGCAGCCCTGATGATCGCCGTACCCGCCACCGTGGCACAGGCCGACCTCAGCGGCTCCGACATCGCCGCCATCAATGGCAAATCCGGTATCCGTGTGTTCTCATCAGATGGTGAATTTGTCGGCCAGACCTTTGGCCTGCGGATCAATGGTGACCGTACACGCCTGTTCCTGCTGTCGCGCTCCGGCTCCACATTCAACCTGCGCGGCGGCCGTGACGTGATCATCACCACCCGCACCGACCTTCTGACCCTCAGCGGCAATCAACTGGTGATCGCCGCCGATGAACGCCGCCTGCGCACCAAAGCGTGGACCTCGGGTGGCAGCGACAACCAGATCACCATCCACCTGTTCAACTGATCCTCGCCTAACGGCCAGATCAGGTCCCGCTGCGCCAGTCCCTGTGGCGCCGCGGGATCAGGTGTATCTGCCCTCCTGCGTGCCCCCTGGTGTCAAATCTCCATTTGCCTCGGCAAGAAGTCGCCACATGCTGCGGCGCATGGACGCGACACAAACGGTACTTATTGCAGCGCTGTTGAAACGCATCTACGACCTACGATTGGTGGGTCGCGCTTGACACCAAAACACGCAAGCGGGAACCAATATTGGCCTGACGTGCTTTGGTGACATAGAGTTTAGAACTTTAAAAGGCAGCGGAAGATGGCGACCTTCCCTTTCATCAACGATGGCGGTGATCACCTCGACCTTATCCTCGCCACGGCAGAAATTGGCATCTGGGAACTTGATGTCACAACAGGCAACGCTCTCAGAAATCTCAAGCACGATCAGATATTCGGCTACGACGACCTGCTCGACGCATGGAGCGCCGAAATATTCCTGTCCCATGTTACAGCGACCGACAGAGAGCGGGTGGGCAAACTGCTCACCGCTTCGGTCGATGATGGGCAGCCTTGGGCCTTTCAAACACGGATCACACGGGCCGATGGCGCCGACCGCTGGATCAGTGCCAAAGGCATGCCCAGGACAGATAACACAGGCAAGGTTACCAAACTGATTGGTCATGTCATCGACATCACCGAAAGCAAAGAAAACGAAGATCGGCTTAAACTCCTGACCACCGAATTGAACCACCGTGTGGCAAACACGTTCACGATCCTGAATTCGATGGTCCGCCACGCCGCGAAAAAGACCAACACTGTCGATGAATTTGCCGACACGTTGACGTTGCGCTTGGCGGCTCTGGCCCGGTCAAACCGCATTCTGACCGCCCAGGAAAGCGAACGCTCGAACCTTCAGGGCATTCTGGATATGGAACTTGGGGCTTTTCAGGGTTGGCAGCAGCGCATCCATGTCGACGGCAATGCGGACATCTGGTTTTCCGGCGAAGCCTCCGAAGCGCTTGCGCTTATCTTCCACGAACTCCTGACAAACGCCGTAAAATACGGCGCGCTCTCCGTGTCTTCGGGTCACGTCACCATCGCAATCCAGAACAGCGCGGGCCGCAAAGTCGAAGTTGATTGGACAGAACGGGGCGGGCCAGCGGTCTCCGACCAACGCACGCCCGGAATTGGCTCATCCGTCATGGCCCATGCCATGAAGGACGAAGGCACCGTTGACCTCAATTACGCCCCCGAAGGCCTGACCTGCCGCATCGTTTTGAATGACAGTTTCCGCCGCGAGGTGCCTGGCGAATTTAATACCAAAGAATCGCCACCCGCCCCAACCGAGGTTGGATCAAACAAATCGCTCGACGGGTACAGGGTCTTGGTGGTCGAAGACGATCCGATCATCGGGCTTGACCTGTCCGACATCCTCAAAGCGTGCGGCGCAACGGTGATCGGACCTTATACAACCACTGCCAAAGCGCTCGCCGCGATGCGGGACAAACCGCAAGTGGCCCTGCTCGACGTCAATCTGGGCCGCGAGACAAGCGCAGGCGTCGCCGCACGTCTGACCAAAGAAAACATTCCCTTCCTGATCCTAAGCGGCCAGATGGACCGGTCCGATTTGCACAGCGCCTTTGAAGGGGCCCCACTTGTGGACAAACCCTTCAGTGATCAGGACCTGATCGGCAGGTTGATCGGCGTACTGTCGTAACCTCCCGCTCAGGGTCAGGGCACCGTTCTTCACCCCCCACTGTGTCAGATGTCGGACTGATCAGCCGTATCGCGTCTGGCGGGTGCGTCTATGTCCAAGCGACAAGGCACCGGCGAGCGAGAAATCTTATGTCCCCGAAGACCAGAAAGAGGCGCACTCTCAAAGATTTGCGAAACCTCGCCATAAGGTTTTTTTTGAATTTCATTATGTAAACTATTGATAAAATTACTTTTCTGCTTTTTGTGCATTGGGTGACTTACCCAACCCGAACACACTGCGCCCAAATCTCTGACTGCCAATTCTAGCCTTGCGCGCATGCTGACTGAAACTCCGAAACAGAACCGCCAGACCTGTCACCTGCCGCCAACACCGCGGCACTGCGTTGCACTATCGACAGTGACATTGAGTGCAGGCGCCGCGACTGGCGGCGGCACTGACACCGCACGTGTCTCACCGGATCGAGAAATTGCGTTTGACATCGGCACTCATTCGCAATGCACAAGCCGGACCATGACCTGCGCCGGAAACAGGGTGGATTTTGGTCAATGCACGCGCGCAACACCCGGGCTGTTGCTCTGCCAGACGTCATTGCCCGGTGCTCAAAGGGGTGCGCATTTGGGCGCGCACGGTTGCGTAAAGTGAGGCGGGTCAGGCCCGGTTTCGGCCGACCGCACCCGATCATGCGCCAGCGTAATTTTTCGTGGTTAATTTTGTATAAATCCACCGTGCGATCGCCAAGTCCTTGATCTGACGCACAACTCATATAGCGATGAACATTGCTTAAACGGGGCGAACAGGCTGTCCCCGCGGGGACAAACCCTTTCCCCTCCCCCGTCCCTGCTCTAAAGAGCGGTCCAAAGCCGCGGGGGACGCCACATGCAAGAGCCAAAAATCACCGAAGATTTGATCGCCAGTCACGGGCTCTCGCCCGACGAATACGATCGCATCCTCCAGATTATTGGCCGCGCTCCGACCTTCACAGAGTTGGGCATTTTCTCGGCCATGTGGAACGAACACTGCTCATACAAATCCTCCAAAATCCACCTCAAAAAGCTGCCCACAACAGGACCGCAGGTCATCTGCGGTCCCGGTGAAAACGCGGGCGTTGTGGACATCGGCGACGGTCAGGCCGTGGTCTTCAAAATGGAGAGCCACAACCACCCCAGCTACATCGAACCCTACCAGGGTGCAGCCACCGGCGTGGGCGGCATCCTGCGCGACGTCTTCACCATGGGTGCCCGCCCCATCGCGTCGATGAATGCGCTCAGCTTCGGCGACCCCTCCCATCCCAAGACCCGGCAGCTGGTCCACGGCGTGGTCGAAGGTATCGGCGGATACGGCAACGCGTTTGGTGTGCCTTGCGCAGGCGGCGAGGTGCGTTTCGATCCTGCTTACAACGGCAATTGTCTCGTCAACGCCTTCGCCGCAGGCCTCGCCGACGCCGACAAGATTTTCTACTCCGCCGCCTCGGGCATAGGCATGCCTGTCGTCTATCTCGGTGCCAAGACGGGCCGCGACGGCGTGGGTGGGGCGACCATGGCAAGCGCGGAATTTGACGACACCATCGAGGAAAAGCGCCCCACAGTTCAGGTCGGCGACCCGTTCACGGAAAAGCGGCTGATGGAAGCAACGCTTGAACTCATGCAAACCGGCGCCGTCATCTCGATCCAGGACATGGGCGCTGCGGGCCTCACCTGCTCGGCCGTGGAAATGGGCGACAAGGGTGGCTTGGGCGTCAAGCTGAACTTGGACGCTGTGCCCGTGCGCGAACAGAACATGACCGCTTACGAGATGATGCTGTCGGAAAGCCAGGAACGCATGCTTATGGTCCTGAAACCCGAGCTTGAGGCCGAGGCCAAGGCGGTCTTCGACAAATGGGACCTCGACTTTGCCATCGTCGGCGAAACCATCGCCGAAGACCGCTTTGTCATTGAACATAACGGAGAGGTTAAAGCCGACCTGCCGCTCTCGAAACTCGCCTCCGAGGCGCCCGAATACGACCGCCCCTGGTCGCCGACGCCCAAAGCGTGTCCCCTCGGGGACATCCCCGCCATCGATCCTATCGACGGGCTCAAAGCCCTGCTCGCCAGTCCCAACTACGCGGCCAAACACTGGGTCTACGAGCAATACGATACCATGGTCATGGCCGACAGCGCCCGCACACCGGGCGCAGGTGCGGGGATCATGCGGGTGCACGGGACGGACAAGGCGCTCGCGTTCACCTCGGACGTCACGCCGCGCTACGTCAAGGCCAACCCCGTCGAAGGCGGTAAACAAGCCGTGGCCGAAGCCTATCGCAACCTCACAGCCGTGGGCGCCAAACCCTTGGCAACTACGGACAACCTCAACTTCGGAAACCCCGAAAAGCCCGAGATCATGGGGCAGTTCGTCGGCGCGCTCGACGGCATCGGGCAGGCCTGCGCCGCGCTGGACATGCCAATCGTGTCGGGCAACGTATCGCTTTATAACGAGACCGATGGCGCGGCCATCCTGCCCACCCCCACCATCGGCGCGGTCGGGCTGATCGACCACCCCGACAACACTATCGACGGAGAAGTGCGCGACGGGCACGTGGCGCTTTTGGTCGGGGAATGTGGCGGGCATCTGGGCCAGTCCGCGATCCTTGCCGAAGTCTTTGGCCGCACCGATGGAGACGCGCCGCCTGTGGATCTGGACGCGGAGAAGCGGAACGGGGAATTCATTCGTGATAACAGGCACTTGATTAATGCCTGTACTGATCTTAGCGACGGTGGGTTGGCGTTGGCGGCCTTCGAACTCGCCGAAGTAGCAGACGTCGGCGTATGGATTGATGCCAGCGAAATGGGTAGTTTTTTCGGAGAAGACCAAGCGCGCTATTTGGTGGCCTGTTCCTTTGACAAGGCCGAGGCGCTGATGATCGCAGCGGGCAAAGCCGGGGTGCCGATTGTGTCCGTCGGCAAGTTCTCGGGCGATACGGTTTGGATGGGCAACTCGTCTGCCCCACTCAGCGACCTGCGCGAGATCTACCGCACCACCTTCGCGGACACTTTCGCCTGAACCTTGGTTTCGGAGCCGCCGTCGCTTGATCTTCAAGAGACGGAGACAGCAGCCACGCGCAAGCGGAATCTCCGAGGGGCCCCGCGTGCGGGGATACGGTGATTGTGCTTGCGTGGGGATGACGGCTCTGTCACGCCAAAGATAAAGTGAGGACGGCTCTGACACCTTGGTTTTGGTGGGCAAGAAGCACCAAGTCAAAATGAAGTGCGCGCACAGCGCGCTCCGCTTCACAACATCCCAATCAAGCGATCCCGGTCGCCGACATCGTCGCGGCGGGAGATGACCTGCGCCAGTTCTTCAATGGATGCGATAGAGTGACCGGCGCGAAAGCTGTCCACATGGGGCAGCATGGCCGCGATGCCGCGGGCACGCGGGGCGAAGTCTTCCCACCTTAACAAGGGATTGATCCAGATTAGGCGTTGGGCGGTCAGGTGCAGCCGCTCCATCTGTTTTGCCAGCGCGTCTGGGTCGTCGCGATCGAGCCCATCGGTGATAAGCAGCACCACCGCCCCTTGCCCCAGCACGCGGCGAGACCAGCGCTTGTTGAAATCTTCGAGACAAGACCCGATGCGTGTGCCCCCCTCCCAATCCTGCGCTTCGGCCCCCGCCGCTTGCAGTGCCGCGTCCACGTCACGCTGGTGCAGATGGCGGGTGATATTGGTGAGCCGTGTACCAAAGGTGAAGGCGTGGACCCTGGACCAGCCTGCACCCTTTGCATTCGCCACTGCGTGCAGGAAGTGCAGCACGACCCGTGAATATTGGCTCATGGAGCCAGAAATGTCGCAGAGAGCTACGAGGTTGGGGTAGCGCAGGCGTGGTGTCTTCCATCGCAGCTCGCGCATCTCTCCGCCCTGCCGCATAGCCGCGCGCAAGGTGCGAACGGGATCAACACGGCCCATCGCGGCGGTGCGGGTGCGACGCGTGGGCATCGGGTCGACCGGAAGTGCCATGCGGGCCAGCATAGCTTTGGCCTGGGCCATCTCTTCGGCGCTCATCTGTTCGAAATCGAGAGTTTTGAGTTGCTCTTCGGCGCTCATGGTCAGCGACGCGTCGATCTCGATCTCTGTGCCGTTCTCTTCCATCTCGGGCAGGTCGATGTCGTCGCCCGCCCCGTCAAGCAGCGCTTCGGCCGCGCGTTTCTCGGCCGCTTGTGCGCTGCGGTCTTCCTGCACCCCGCGCACGGCGGGGAGCATCGCAGCCATCATATGCTCAAGATAACGTGGGTCGCGCCAGTAGAGGCGGAAAATCTGGGCAAAGACGGCGCGGTGTTCGGGTTTTGAGACAAAGCAGGCGTGCAGTGTCCAGTAGAAGTCGCGCTTTTCGGTAAAGCCAGCCTTGGTGACGGCGGTGATGGCGTCCATCACACGGCCTGTGCCGATGGGCAGGCCCGCCCGCCGCAAGGCGCGCGCAAAATGGGTGATATTGCCCGCGAGGCGCGGCGTATCGGGTAGATCAAGGGGAGCGTATTCAGGCATGTGCCGGACCGGGGGCCAGCCCCCGGACCCCCGTCGTATTTTCAGTCAGAAGAAACATCAGGGGCGCTCCACATGTTGAACGATCGTGCTGGCGGCGGCGTCGGCGGAGAGATGCGTAACGTCGAGCACCTGTGCCTGTTCCGGGACAAAGAGCGTTTGCCGGTCACGCAGATGGTGCAACACCTCGGTATCGGTCAGTTTGTCACCCGAGTGGCGGGTTGGATGGGTCAGCCGGCGCGTGTTTTCGGCGATAGAGAGGTTCAGCACGAAGAGATGGAGAGGCGCGCGCCGGTCGCGAGCCAGATCCAGTGTCGGCTGAAAAAGTGGGATCGCTTCCGGTTCGTTTGCCAGGGCGTCCGTCAGCACAATGGGGATCTGTGGGGGCAGGCGTCGCGCGTGTGCAAGGATGAGCGCGCGCACCTCCTCGCGCATGGCGACGCTTTCGGGCGTGTCGCGCGCATAGATGGATCGGGCCGCGTCGAGCATCAGATGGTTGTGGATCAGCCTGGCTCCAAGCCTTTCCGCGACACGGCGACCGATAGTGAGTTTGCCAGCCCCGGGCCAGCCGCCAATGTGTCTGATTGGAGCCGCCGGCACGGGTTATGCCGGTTCCAGCGACGCCTTGGCCTCGTCCAGCAGGCGTTTGGCTTCGGAGCCCTGCAGTTTCTGGATGTCGTCCTGGTATTTGAGGATCGCGCCCAGCGTGTCGGCGATCACCTCGGGGCTGAGGGTAAGGACGTCGAGGGCGAGAAGGCACTTGGCCCAGTCGATGGTTTCGGCGACGCCCGGTTTTTTGAAGAGGTCCTCGGTGCGCAGGCGTTGGACGAAGGCGACAACTTCGCGGCTGAGGGCGGCTGCGGCCTCGGGCGCGCGCGCTTCGAGGATGTCCATTTCGCGGTCGAAATCGGGGTAGTCGACCCAGTGGTAGAGGCAGCGGCGTTTGAGTGCGTCGTGCACCTCGCGCGTGCGGTTGGACGTGAGGATGACAACGGGCGGTTCGGGGGCCTTTATCGTGCCCAGTTCGGGGATCGTGACCTGGAAGTCAGACAGCGCTTCGAGGAGGAACGCTTCGAACGGCTCATCCGTGCGGTCCAACTCGTCGATCAGCAGGACGGGGGCGCCTTGGTCGTCAGGGCGCATGGCGTCGAGCAGCGGGCGTTCGATCAGGTAGTCGTCGGAAAAAAGCTCGGTTTGCAGTGTCTTGCGGTCGGCGCCGCCCGCGGCTTCGGCGGTGCGGATGGCGACCATCTGGGCGGGGAAGTTCCATTCGTAGACGGCGGAGGCCGCATCAAGCCCTTCGTAGCATTGCAGGCGGATCAGGCGGCGGCCCAGGGCGGTGGCGAGGGCCTTGGCGATCTCGGTCTTGCCGACGCCCGCTTCACCTTCGAGAAAGAGGGGGCGGCCCAGGGACAGGCTGAGGAAGACAACCGTGCCCAGCGCGCGGTCGCAGACATAGCCTTGGTCCGCAAGCATGGCCTGAACGGCGTCGATGGATGTGGGGGTGTGCATGGGCTCTCCTCGTCTAGGACCAACCTGCATCGTCTGGCGCGGGGGTCAAGGGCTGCTGCCGTCGCGCGCGTTGACGTGATTCGTGTGAAATGGCATTGTGTTAACGGGTTGAAAAAGAGGTTTGCGGCATAAGGCACGCGGACCCGAAACAGAGGCGGCGGAGAATGATCCCATCAAGGAAGGCGGGCACGGGATGCTTATCACGGCAGTGACCTGCGTGAAGAACGAGGGGCCGTTCCTGCTGGAATGGATCGCGTTCAACCGCCTGATCGGGGTGAGCGATCATCTGATTTATTCAAACGACTGTACGGATGGGACCGATGCGCTGCTGGATGCGCTCGCCGCGCGCGGTCTGTGCCAGCATTTGCCGAACCCGGCAGAGGGGCGCAATTACCAGATGGAGGCGCTGAAAGATGCGCGCCATCAGGAAAGTGTGGCCGGGGCGGATTGGGTCTGGATCGCGGATGTGGACGAGTTTCTGAACATTCACGTGGGCGACCATACAATTCCGGCCTTGATAGAGGCGTGCGGCGCTCCGCAGGCGATTTCGGTGAATTTTCAGTTCTTTGCCAATGACGGTGTGGACGGGTTTTTGGACCAGCCGGTGATTGGGCAATTCAAGCGGTCGCACAATCCGGACCTGTGGTGTGGGGAGGCAGCGATTGAGGTGAAGTCGCTGGTGCGGAAGGATTTTCCGCTGCAATATTATGGCGCGCATCGGCCGTTTCAGCGGGGCAAGGCCAGGCCTGTGTGGACGGATGGGTCGGGGCGTGCGGTGCCACACCGGTTTCTGGTGGCGGCAAATCCGCGGCGTATCCGGCGGTTTCCGGCGCGTGGGGCACGCGGCTTTGCGACGCTGAACCACTATGCGCTGCGCAGCCTTGACAGCTATCTGGTCAAGAATGACCGAGGCGACGTGAACCGCGAAAACCGGGCTTTTGACGACACGTATTGGCGCGAGCGGAATGACGCGGCGTGGGAAGATACCAGCATTTGGCGCTATCTGCCCGCACTTAAGGATGCGCTGGCGGAGTTGAAGGCGGACCGGGAGATAAAGGCCCTGCATGACACCTGCGTCAGATTGCACATAGCTAAGCGTGACGAGCTGCTGGCGCAGCCGCGCTATCAGGCGATGCGGGCACAGCTGCAAGCGGCGTCACCCCTGCCGCCGCAGGAAGAAGCGATGCTGATCGCACTGGGGCTGGCGGAGAGCGCGGCATGACGTTGCGCGTTGTCAACCTTGGCCTGCCCAAGACCGGGACAACCACACTTGCCCGTGCGTTGCGGCGGGCGGGACTGCGCACGGCGGATCACCGTGTACGGCGGCGCCAGACACAGAATGCGCAATTGCATCATCAGTTTGTCGCTGACCTGCTCTATCGCGGCTATTTCGAGACCGGCAATCCCGGTTTCTACTTCGAAGATTTCGACGCGATCTCGGAGATGAGTGTGCTGAGGGAGGGCCGTTCGCTTTGGCCACAAATGGATTTCGGGGTGATCATGGCGCTGCGCGCGCACAATCCCGACATCAAGTTTCTGGCGTCGAACCGGGACCCGTTTGCCATGTCCCAAAGCATGCTGGCCTGGTCAAATCTGGGAACCGAGCGTTTGCCCGCATCCAACATCCCCGGCATGCCAGAGGGGTTCGGGCAGACCAGCATCGAACGGATGCAGTGGATCGAAGCGCATTACGCACATTTGCGCGCCATTTTCCGGGATGATGATGATTTTCTGGAATATGACGTGGCCGATCCGGCAGCGCCCGACCTGATTAGCGGGTTTCTTGAGATACCGATCAAATGGTGGGGCAAGTCCAACGTCAATCCTGCAAATGCTGTGGCCTGATGCGTATTCACCTGCATATCGGGCTTGAAGAGGTCGGCGCGGGACGGCTGCAGCAGGTGCTGGCCGACAAGCGCGACCAATTGCTGGCCAAGGGTGTGCTGTTCGCACAAAGTCCCGGCAACAAGAACCACACGCGGCTTTACATGGCTGTGACCGATGCCGCCCATATTGACCCTTTGCGCTACAATCGCGGCTACATCACGCCGGAGAAGCAGGCCGTCTTGCGTGAGACCGTTGCCGCTGATCTGGCCCGCGAGGTGGCGCAGCATACACCTGATCACCTGATCCTTTCGGCGGCGCAATTGGGTGGCAGTCTGGTCACCCGATCCGAGTTGGAACAGCTTAGGAAGCTGCTTGCGCCCCTGTCGGACGACATTCGCATCGTCGCGCATATCGACGAGCCTGCGCGGCTGCTGGCCCGCCACTACGCCAATCAGGTGATGGAAGGACGCGGCACCCCGCTAAGCCGAGAACTGGACCTGGCAGGCACCGGCACATGGTGGGCAGATGCCCTTGCAGACGCGCCACGCATC
>JBCBID010000029.1:0-49003 GCA_038525015.1 Pseudomonadota bacterium
GGCCAGCACGGGCAGGGACAGCAGGATCAGCCAGCTTGTGATAAAGATCGACCACGAGAACAGCGGCACCTTGAACAGTGTCATGCCCGGGGCACGCATGTTCAGGAAGGTGGTGATCATGTTGATCGCACCCAGGATAGACGACGCGCCCGAGACGTGCACGGCGAAGATCGCGAGATCCATCGACATGCCCTGTTCGTTCGTCGACAGCGGCGGGTACAGGACCCAGCCCACGCCCGAGCCCAGTTGGCCATTGCCGCCCGGTGCCAGAACCGAGCAGATTGCCAGCGTCGTACCGGCCACATACAGCCAGAAGGACAGGTTGTTCATCCGCGGGAATGCCATATCCGGCGCACCGATCTGCAGCGGCATAAAGTAGTTGCCGAAGCCGCCGAAGAGCGCCGGGATCACGACAAAGAACATCATCAGGATGCCGTGGCCGGTGATCAGCACGTTCCACAGGTGGCCGTTGGGGGTACATTCCCCCGCAGCCGCCGCGGTCAGACGCGCGCCTTCCATACACATGTACTGGACGCCGGGGTCCATCAGCTCGAGCCGCATGTAAACGGTGAACGCCACCGAGACAAAGCCGACAAGGGCCGAAACGATCAGGTATAGGATCCCGATATCTTTATGGTTTGTGGACATGAACCAACGGGTGAAAAAGCCCCGTTCGTCTTCGTGCTCGTGCCCGTGAATGGCTGCATCTGCCATGCGGTGCCTCCTGGCTTGGGTAGGGGTGCGCGTCGGTTCCCGGGACGCGCGGATTCCCTGCCTTTCTAGAAGCTTGGCCCCCCTGCATCAATGGGCGATCCTGCCGCAGGCCGGGCCTAAGTGTCGCGGGCGCGGGGGTGAAATCGCAAAGGTGCAGGATCATGCATGCCCACGCCTGTTCAACCAGGGCGCGTAGGCCTGGCCCATGGCGCTGCGCGGCGCCAATGGCAGCGACTGGCGCCTGACTGGGGGGCCTCGGGCGACAATGCCCCAAAATCGCCGCAGAAAGACAACGCCGCGACCACATGTGTTTCAAACATTAACCGAACTCGTCGTCCATCACCGGCACAGACCGCGTGCGCAAAGCACGAAGAATAAAAGAGAGCAGTGATGGCCACGAACGACAATACCAACCCCGCAACCGAGGGTGACCAGGTCATCACCGGCACCTCTGGCACGGACACCCTGACCGGCGCCTTTGGCAGCGACACCATCAATGGGGGTGGCGGCAACGATGTGCTGGCAGGCGACGGCCCGGTCGAGGGCGCGTGGCATTACGAGGCCTATGACTACGATTTCTCAAGCTCGGCAGGCCAGGCCTTTGACATCGAAAACGGCACGCTGGTCGGGTCCGGTTATGTCACCGACTTTGACGAAGACGGGCTGATCAACAGCCTGCGCGGCACCTCGGGCGACCCCAGCGACTTTGGCATCATCTATACCAACACGCTGAATGTCACGGCGGGCGGCACCTACCGCATCAACCTGCGCTCTGACGATGGCTCGACCATCCAAATCTTTGATTCCGCTGGGAATCCAGTTCAGTTCAACAACCAGACGGGCGGGACGCTCGACTATCTGAACAACGACTTTCACCAGGCCCCGACGACGCGCTATGGCGATGTCGCGCTGGACCCGAACGAAACATATACGATCCAGATCCGCTATTGGGAGAACCAAGGCCAGGACGAGCTGTCGGCGACGATCAGCGGCCCCGACACGGGCGGGGCGGCACAGGATTTCCTGACCTCGCCCATGTTCGGTCCGGCCCCCGGACCCAGCCAATCGGTCACCGGCACCCCTGCGGGCGTCGAAGGCAATGATGTGATCGACGGCGGCGGCGGGGACGATGTGATCGACGGCAATGGCGGCGACGACACGCTGTTGGGCGGCGACGGCCTGGACACGATTTCGGGCGGCGCGGGCGATGACGTCATCGACGGCGGCAACAGCACCGACATCATCTCGGGCGGGTCGGGCAATGACAGCATCACCGACACCGGCGGTGCCCTGTCCGATGACACGATCGACGGCGGGTCGGGCGACGACACCATCGACGGCGGCGCGCGCGAGGACCTGCTGACAGGCGGCACGGGCGACGACCAGATCGAAGGCGGGGCCGGCGACGACACCATCGAGGGCGGCGCAGGATCCGACAGCCTGAGCGGTGGCGCGGGCGACGACATCCTCGTGGGCGACGACGGCAGCACGCGCACGACGCTCTATGAAGAGGACTTTGAAAGCGGCGCCGACGGTTGGAGCGATGGCACGACCGAGACCGATGCGGGCCTGGGCACCTCGCTGGGCCGCTTTGGCGCAGGCGATGGCCGGATCGCCACGCAGACCTCTGTCGCGCTGGACCCGGATGCCGACCAGATCGAAGTGACCTTTGACGCGCTCTTGCTCGACAGCTGGGACGGCGAAGAGTTCATCATCACCATCAACGGGACCGAGGTCACCTTTACCCACCTCTCTGGCGACACGGGCGCGCCCGGCAGCCAAAGCTTTGTCGGATCGGATGGGGCCACCTATACCTTTGATTTCGTCAACAGCGCCACGGGCGAGCTGGGCTATTCATCGTCCAGCACCAGCGGGCTATCATCCTCAGTCGACACGATCATGGGGGTGACGATCACCATCGACAACCCGCCCGCAACGCTCGATATCGGCTTTGGCAGCACGCTGAATTCGTCCATCTCGAATGAAAGCTTTGCGGTCGACAATTTCGTCGTCACCGCCGTGGACGCGTCCGACGACACGCTGGATGGCGGCGCAGGCAACGACAAGCTGACCGGCGGCGCGGGCGACGACATCTTTGTCTTTGATCCGGGCGATGGCGCCGATGTGATCACCGATTTCAACGCGGGCAATTCCGGGTCGATCAGTGACGGCGATCAAAGCAACAACGATTTTATCGACCTCAGCGCCTATTACACCCATATCCAGGAACTGAACGCCGACCTGGCCGACAACGGCATCCTGGACCAGTCGGTGGGGGACTATTCCGATAACACCGCCCTGGGCGGGTCGATCACCATGACCGGCGTGTCGGTTGGCGATCTGACATTCGACAATACCAACGTGGCCTGTTTCACCGCAGGCGCACTGATCGAGACCACCGATGGCCCCGTGGCCATTGAGGCGTTGCAGCGCGGCATGCGCTTGCGCACCTTCGACAACGGCGACCGCCCGGTGCGCGCGGTCCTGCGGCGCAGGGTCGACGGGTCGGGCGATCTGGCGCCCGTGGTCATCACCGAAGGGGCCCTGGACAACAGCCGGGATCTGATCGTGTCGCCCGCCCACCGCATGCTGATCTCCGACTGGCGGGCGCAGATGCTCTTTGGCGCGGATGAGGTGCTGGTTAGCGCCATCAACCTGGTGCGCGGCGATCTGATCTACCGCAGGCCGATGCGCGCGGTCACATACTATCACATCGTGATGGACCGGCACGAGATCATCTTTGCCGAAGGGGCCGCCACCGAAAGCTTTCACCTCAGCCGCGAGGCCGTGGAAGCCGCAGAATTCGGCAACAGCGAAGAGGGCGCCGTCGCCGCAGAGCTTGCCCGCATCTTCCCCGAGCTATTGATGTGCGCCAGCCGCTGCGTGCGCCCCGTGGTCAAAGGCTACGAAGCCCGCGCGCTTGCCGGCATGCTGGGCTGACATATCCGCCCCCATCCTCTTCTCTGTTCCAAAAAAATCCCGGGGGGGCGCGCAGCGCGGGGGCAGAGCCCCCTAAAACATGTCGTCGCCGCCAGGCGGCCTTTGGATCAATCCGGGTCGGGGAAGGCCGTGTGAAACGTCTGGCGCAACGCCACGTCCACGTCCTCGACCGTCACCGGCAGACCCAAATCCACCAGCGACGTCACCCCATGCTCGGCGATGCCGCAGGGCACGATGCCGTCAAAATGCGACAGGTCAGGTTCGACATTGATACTCAGCCCGTGAAAGCTGACCCATTTGCGCAACCGAATGCCGATGGCCGCGATCTTGTCCTCGGCCATCGCGCCGCCGGGCAGGGGCGGCTTTTCGGGCCGGTCCACCCAGACGCCCACGCGGCCCGGGCTGACATGGCTGCGCACGTTAAAGCGCTCCAGCGTCGCGATGACCCACGCCTCCAGCGCCTGGACAAAGGCCCGCACGTCGCGCCCCCGCTTGCCCACATCCAGCAGGGTATAGGCCACGCGCTGCCCAGGCCCGTGATAGGTGTACTGCCCGCCCCGCCGGGTCTGAAACACGGGAAAGCGGCCGGGGTCGGTTAAATCCGCAGGCTTGGCCGACGTGCCTGCGGTGTAAAGCGGCGGATGTTCCAGCAGCCAAATGCATTCTGCGGCCTCGCCTGCGGCAATGGCGGTCGCGCGCGCCTCCATCCATGCTTCGGCGGCGCGGTAGTCGGTCAGGCCGGGCGTCGTGATCCAGTCAACCATAGGGCATTCAGGGCAGCAGCCCCGCCTCCTTGATCCGCGGCAGGTTCGCGCGGCTGACGGGGATGTCGACGTCGCCCGCCATGGCCAGGATCGCCCGGTCGCCCGTGCGCGTCACCTTGCGCACCTGGTCAAACGCCGCCCAATGCGAGCGGTGCACACGCGCGCCCGGCGTGTCGCCTACCTCTTCTATGGCGTCCGACAGGCGCATCAACACCAGTTCCTCGCCCTTGAGCGTCCGCACGCGCACATAGTGATCCTCGACCGACAGCGCCACAAGCGGCGCGCGCTTGTCCAGTGGCAAGCGTTTGAGGATGCGCGGCACGTCCTTGGGCGCGCCACCAGCCACTGCAGGCGCGGCAGTCCGCCGGATCACCCCCACGGCCACCGTGACAATGGCCGCAATCACAAAGGTGGGGGCCAAGACGCCCGCCGCGTCCCGACGGCCGGGCCACCACCCAAAGGCCACGGCGTTGATCACGACCACAGCGCCCGCAATGCTGACCCCAGAGACCACCGCCGTCACCGCCATCCGCAGCGCAAAGCTGCGCCGCGCAAACAGCGGCGCAAGCAGCGTATCGCAGAGCGCCCCGAGGCCGTAGGTCACAACAACCGTCCCCATCCAATAGGTCAGCCGCGCCAGCAGGCCAAACCGCGTATCGGTGCCAAATGGACCCGCCAGCGCCAGCACCACACCCGCCGCCGCCAATGCAATCATCGTGGCGGGCCGCGCCATATGGCGCCCCCATTCACGAAGCGCGAGCTGCGGATAGCGGTCATTCACGAAGCTGTCCCTCGGTTCGGCGCAAAGACAATGGCGGGCAAGCCCAGAGCCTTGTCTAGCTGAGCCGCGTTCCGTCCCGCAACATCGAAAGGCCGATTGCACATGTCGCTGCTTCCCATCCTCACCGCGTCCCCGATGATCCAACTGCACATCGCCGCCGCCCTCGTCGCGCTTTTCCTGGGGCCGTTCGCCCTTTACCGCGCGCGGCGCGACCGGCTGCACAAGGTGCTGGGCTATACTTGGGTCCTCGCCATGGCGATCACTGCGCTGTCGTCCTTCTTTATCCACAGCTTTCCCGTCATCGGCCCGTTCAGCCCCATCCATCTGCTCGCCCTCTTTGCGCTTTGGTCGCTTTACGAAGGCATGCGCCACATCTTTGCCGGGCGCGTCGGGCCGCACCGATTGGTGATGCGCAGCCTCTACTGGAATGGCTTGATCGTGGCGGGGCTGTTCAACTTTCTGCCCGGACGCACGACCAACCGCGTGTTCTTTGGCGCGGCACCCGAATTGGGATATGTCGTGATGGCGATTGGCCTGACCGGCGTTGTCGTGCTTGCCCTGCGCACGCGGCGCGCGGTGGCTGTCGTGAGACAGGCTTAAACTGCGTGACCTGCACTGTTGCATGTGATGAGCGACGGCCCGTTGCGGCCTACGCACCCGTCGGAACGTACGTGCCCGCATGCGCCATCTCAGGCTGGCGACAGATACCGGGCACAGCGCCGCGCAAGACTGATCGCGCGCGTGCAAAGCTTCGGGGGGAGTCACTTGTTCACGCCAAAGTTTTTCTTTGCGATGTGGTCTTGGCAAGTGTGTAGTTCGCCGCTATGCACCCGTCACTAAGACCAAGGCGTGCGGCCGTGGCGGAATTGGTAGACGCGCAGCGTTGAGGTCGCTGTGAGGTAACACTCGTGCGAGTTCGAGTCTCGCCGGCCGCACCAATCATCTACGTTTTTGCCTTTGTTTTCAGCGGAACCAATTGGGTCTTGCGAGACGGCCCCACACTAGGCCCCACAGGGCGCCTCCAAAACCTTCACCATTTCGTCGTGCCGAACAAAACTCATGCGGCCCCGACGATAAACGGTGATCAGGTTTCTGCTTGCCCATCTGCGCACAGTCCATTCAGACACGCCGTAGCGTTCTTGAACCTGGAACATGCGTGTGTAGATGGGCGCGCTCATGTGTCCTCGCTACGTCCTGCAAGATGCAACACGTTCTCCCAGATCGGTTCATACCGGGTCACGACGACCCACGGGTTTGCGCCCCAGGCGCCGGGGCCGTTGATGTGGTTCCAGAGGCTGTGATAGCTAGCCGTGGGCATGAGTAATCCGCCACCTTCCAAGAGGCTGGCATCGCTTTGGTAGTTTCGCCAGATTGGCACACCTTTGGTTTGGCCGATTTGCTCGATACCCTCGGCCCGCGCGTCGGCATCGCTGATATCTTGCAACCGCTCGACACCCACCTCCTTGACGCGCAGGGTGAGGCGGCTGGCCCACTTAGGCATGAACATGCCGGGGCGCAGCTTGCCGAGCACAAAGCCACCGTTGACCGTCAGATCACCAGCGCGATTACCGCAGGCCTCAAACTCAATTCCTGAGCCTGGGGTCATGATGCTCGGCTTGCAGAGGTCGGCGATGCTGTGAAAGCGATAAGATTCGCGCGCCCAGATCAGATCACCGGGCTGCACCTTCGGATAAATGCGGTGCACAGTGTCCTCAAACGGATCATCGTCACCGGCCAGCCAGGGCAGTTTCAGGTAAGGGCCCGGGTTGCCAGCGGGAGACGGGCCGGGATCGACCCAGGCGCTATTCCAATCCCACGTTTGCGCCTTGTCCAGTTTCGTCCAGGCGCCGCCGTTGAAGTACGTGTTGGACGGCGCCATGGTCCGCCGCGTTTCCGTCTTTCGACCCGCGAGGTGCGCCTGCATCATGGCCGCGCTGAACAGCATGGGGATCTGGCGGGTCATACAAGCCCCTTTTCGGTCACTGTGCCTTCGTCCGTCGTAAGAGTGATCATCTGACCTCGTGACGGCTGGCTTGGTTCAATCTGGCAGCGAAATTTCGGAACCCATATATCTTCACCTTCTTCGGTCTCGCGGATACAGACCGCGCCCTCTGTCTGGTGCTGAAATTGGACGGACAGGTCGATTAGGTTGGAGCGGCTCATGTGCTTGCCCTCTCAATCAGGGACGGATGCTCACCGCTATTGCGCTCGTAATCGACAAGCCGGTCTGTCTCCCATGCGATGAGGCGCAGGGAATGCCGGTCTATCGACGGCAGTTCGGTGGTGTCTCTGCCCGCGACCAGTGCATCGTATGCCGCTTTGTTCAGCGCGCGGATGGCTTCTGCGTAACTCATCTCTCTGTCCTTCCTGCCCCCGAAGCGGTGTGATGCTTCGGGAGCTGCTGGGGGTGGGGGTTAGATTTCGCGGGCTTCGATCTCATCGAGAAGCTTGCGCGCCTCCTCAATGGTCAGCGATGAATTCCGCTTCGCCGTGGTAGCGCTGAGCGCAATGGCCAGAACCGCCAAGAGCACAAAGCCAGCCCATTGCATTGCGTTGCTTTCGGCAATGATGCCAGAGCCAAGCACTGCGAAGACCGTCGTGAGGGAGTAGAGGCTCCGTCCGAGGCGAAACTTTGGGTTGGTTCTAATCTCAATGGTGGTGGGATTTTCGGTCACGCTAGTTCCTTTGTAATTGCAATGGGGTGAGTTAAAGGGGCAGGCCGGTCATTCGCTGACCCTGACCACGCTGCCGTCCATCTTCTTGCGCAGGCCGGTGCCTTTGCTGCCGGGGATTTTCCGCTTGATCGGTTGCAGGCCCTGCCGGTCCTTCTGGCCGCGGCGCGCTTTCACGATGTGCGGCATGTCTTGGTCGCGGGTTTTCAGCTTATGGCAGTCGACACGCAGGGCCTTGCAGTTTTCCAAGGTGGGCTTGCCGCCCAGGTAGTCGGGCAGATCGTGATCGTAGGTAGGGCACTCTTGCGGGTGATCGGTAAACGGTCGACCACAACCGCACTCGCAAATGCCAGCGGCGCGGGCCAGGGCAGCCCTGCGGACTGACACGGGAAACTCGGCCCGGCTCACGACGGCATCCGGCACGCTTTCGCGGTGTCCCTGATGATAGCCTGGGTAACCTTGCGCTGCTTGCTCGGGTTGGCCCACCACTTGCGGGGCATGCCGCCGTCCTGGTTTTCAGGCTTTGTGGCCTCGCACTGCCAGGGGTCGCGATCAGGGCGGCGCGCATTGGTTCGGCCCATAAGGCCCTGTACTGCGCTGTTGCTCATGTCGTACTTTTCGCGGGCCGCCGCGGTGCCATCATGGGCTGCGGTATCAAGAATGCGCAGCGTGTGCTCGTCATCTTGTCGGGTTGGGTGACTGTTCATGTGATCGGACCGCCCAAGCCGCAATACCCCTCGGTCGCAACCACGCCATGGCCCTCTGGGTCACGCCCTACAGTGGCCACGGCGGACTTGTGATACGAAGTGGACGGCTTGGCAGGCTTGCCGGTCTGTTCCGCTTCCTGCTGGGCCTGGAATGCCATCTCGCGCTTAACTGCCGACACGAAAGCCGGATCCGATGCGAGGATTTTCTTGGTGCGCCAGAGTGCGCACGCTGCGCCCTGGCATCCTTTCTCTGCCTTCGCGGCACCAAAGGTGCGGGCAAGGGGACACAGCCAGTTCTCGCTGGCCTCTGCGGGTGTCAGGTATTGGCTCATGCTGCGCTGCTCCTTTCGAGTTCCTTGGGCTCGACCCCAAGCTGGGCGCTGATCCAGTCGAGGATCGCCGACTTGCTGGCCTGAAACTGATCACGCCCCATTTGCCGATGCGATTGGCTCTTGGGCGTCCAGATTGTCAGCGCGGTCCCTTTGACCTGGCCAACGGCATACCCGTGCGCGCGCACCTCGGCCGCCAACAGCGCGGCTTTCAGCTTGCGTGCGGTCAGGTGTTCGCCGCAGTCGAGCGTGTAGGTGTCATGAAACCCCGTTGCGATCAGGGCGTGCTTGCGCATCGTTTCCGGCGTCTCGGCCCAGGGCATGTTCACCTTGTCCTCTGGCAGGTTTAACCACGCCTCCTTGACCCATGCGAATTGATGGCGGTGCGTGTTGCCGCTGCGCGCGCGGTCCAGGTCGATCAGGCACAATTCGCCTTCGTCCAGGTCCAGTTGATGGTTGGCCAAAACCCTGAGCATTCCGCCTTCCCAGCGGGCACGTAGTTGCATCATGCTGCCCTCGGAAAGCGGCTGCGCAGATCGACCACGCCCGCCTCGACCTTGGTGAGGAAGGTGGTCACAGCCTGAGTGATGTTGGCGGCGGCTTCCGCGTCAAACGGCACGCGGCGGATGCATAGCTGCATTTCGGACGGCAGGGTTGGGCAGAAGGTCGCGAAGTCCCACCACTCACGCTTTGTGCATTCCATGCCCCACTGCATTTGCAGCAGGTACTGGCGCTTGATCGCGCCGCCGGTCAGCATGCGGATGTGTTCGGCTGGTTGCGGGCATTTCAACTCAAGCCCGCCGTCAGCGCCGATCAGGCCATCGGGCGATGCTCCAGCCATAAGCGTCGGATGCTGCACAAAGGCCACTTCCTCCACTTGGTTGCCGGTGGTCAGTTCGTACACCGCCTGCGCCTGGGGCTCTGTGTCGATCCCGTGCTGCATGGCTGCGGATACAAAGCCCGTATCCGCGCTGTTGCCGCTCAGCCGTTCGCACACCAGCTGCGCAAGGTAGTTCTGATACCCGGCGGCGTCTGGCTTCATCATCACGTCGCTGATCCGGCTGGCGGTGACACGCCCAAGGCGCGCGTCAAACCACTCCTGGCTCCGCTGTTCCATCACGTATGGGCCTTACGGTCGATGTTGACCTGCAACATTTTGCGCACGTGATCAAACTTGCTGGCGGGCAGGTCTGTCAGCGTCATGATCTTCTCGGCGTCCAGCACCGCCTGCTCACGGATGCCCGCTTGGTCGATCATCTGTTGCAGGGTGATGTATTGATCTTCGGTGATGACGGCACGATCTGCATTGACCTTTTGACCGTCATCATCAGTTTCGTCGCCTGATGCCAAGCCGAGCAAAGCAAATCCGGTGTATCGCTTCAGGTATGTTTCCGTTGATCCGCCACCTTGAAGCAGGTTCATTGAACCAGACTTGTCCCGCGGCGCGCGCTGTTCGGTAGAGATGCTGTGACCCTCAGAATGGCGCACAATGGCTTTCACCCAGATATTGTCCCCGTCAATTCCAGTCTGCCAATTCAGAGAAAGGCCATGTTTTGCCAGGGGCGCACGAGACGCCCGGATCAAGTCATCAAGCGTCGAATAACTGCGCTGCAAATGCTTGTTGGTGCCAGAGCGCGCAACGTTCGGCATTTCGGCCATGGCGGCGGCAAATGCGGCGTTAAACTGCTGTTCGGAAACCTTGTCCATTTGCCGTTCGCGGATATCCATCGCCGCTTGAATTCGATCCATTGGCAGATCAGGTGACATAATCACCTTCTCGATCAGCGCCATCATAGGATCACCTGGCAGCGCGACCGGCTCGTGCATTGGGTTTGGTGCAGGGGGCGCGGCGTCAATTGTTGTGACTGCGGTATCGGCCATCGGTATTTCCTTTCAGCATCCAGTTGAGAAGCAGCATTCGCCCGCGGGGCACGTCATGGCCTTGTCGGGCAGGTCGGTGATGTGGATCAGCCAAACGAGGAACAGCAGCAGAAGGGCGCCGCCGCAGCCCGCAAGGACGTAGCGGTCACGCTTGTTGCGGAGGTCCTGCTCGCGGACGTGCCGGGACGGTTGGCTTCTGGTGATGGTCACGACGACACCTCACGTTTTAGCCGCTCGATCAGCGCGCCCAGGCGGCGCACTGGCTCTTGCTGGGGGGCGGGGGCGGTCATGCTGCCTCGCGCCAATCACCGGCGGACAGTTCGGTCTGGAACTGCTCCCAAGCGGCCTGCTCAATCTGCTCAACAGCCGTCTTGCCGAACATCTCCTTGACCAGATCGACAGGCATCAGCGCGCCGCCGATCCGGAAGCCCAGGAAGTCGCATTGCGTGATCAGGTGGCCCTGGCCGGATTCGTATTCGGTGTCCACGTCGAACTCGCCTTGGCCGTCAATGCGGCCGTCGTGTTCGTCGCACTCGATGTTGTCGATGTGGCGGATATGGCTGGTCATCACACCATCCCCCATGCGTGGACGGGGACGGCTGGCGCAGCCGGGGGCGGCATGTCATCGAGGATGACGCGCGGCCAGATGCCGGGGAGGGAAACCGCCTTGGCCTCGACCAGCCGTGCAAAGCGTGCGGTGCGCAGATCAAAAGCCGCGCGGCCCGCTGGGGTGATGTAGATAATGGGTGTCATGTTCAATCCCTTTGGTTTTCTCATGCCAGATATAGTGAAAAACGCTACTATAGATCAAGCCCTAAAATATAGAAAAACGCTACTTTGGTTCATTTGCCGTGAATCATAGGATGGGTAAAGCTGCGCGCGCACGCCGATTGCGCGGCCATTGGAGGGCAAAATGCATCTTGAGAAGATGGAAGAAATTGCGGTTCTCTGCTTGCAGGAACTCAGACGCATGGGGGTCCGAACAGAGGTCATCCGGGACTTTGAAACGGTCTCTGAACTGATGGAGGGTCTGGGGCGACCGCTCAGCGGTGCCAACGATCCACAAAAACTGTTGATGACCAGAGCCAATTCATTTTGGGTCGCGGGCTACAGCAACGACAAAGAGACCGGCAAAGACAAGATTGTCATCGGTGGCGGCGTTCGGGTCGACGACCTGAGAGAAGAGAGCGCCCAGGCGTTTGTCGGCAGATCCATTGGCGTGTTGTTCGGAACCAAGGCAACCGCGGTTGAAGATGCATCGTTCGAGCATCAATATTGGGGCCGCGCCGCTTACGTGGGCTCGCTGACCTCTAACCTGGCAACCGGTCTGGGTCGGCAGTCGAGGTTCGCGGTCCAACTGATCATGGCCTACACGCACTATCGTGCGTTCATCGAATTTGGGTCTGAGGTGAACTACTGTTTTTTGAGGCAGGGTGATCACTCAAAGGCAGTCACTTATGGGTTCATGAACGCCGGCTGTTTCCCCTGGCGGACAGAAAAGCCCATGTACCAAGACGGCAACCCCGGCTGGCTTATGACCACGCGCCGCGATCAGCTGCCGTCACTCATGCTTTCCGCCTCACGGATTATAGATCAAAGGCTCGGCGTAGACGATCAGCTTTTCCCGCGCATCAAAGTCAACAATTCGGCAGGCGGCAAGTAGAAGCGCAAAGTGTGGGTGCAGGGACGACCGCTCAAACCGAGCGTCATAGACTTCTGTGTCGACCACATGACCGTCCGTCCAGGCCCGCAGTTGTCTGTTGTAAACCTTGGCTTTTTTGCTTGCAGCCCAGCTTTCAAATTCCAGCTGCAATAGAGCTGGGTCGGATATACCAGACACTTGAACCAGCAAAGACTGGGGCCCCAGCCTGTCTAGGTTCGTGACGTCGCGCGATGGCTTTCTGTAGATGTCGCAAAACCCCAAAACTTGGCTGAATTTTTCGATAGAGGTGCCCGGTCCTCGGTAGCACGAAAGAAAGCTGTTCAGCCCAGGGCGAGGCTGCGACCCGATCGGCAGCAATCTGTCGAGAGACGTGTCCAATGGCTGGATTGTCCGGTGGATTCCGAATAGGCCTGGGCCGTCCTTCGCTTCGTCGTACTTGCCGCTGGCGATATCTTGCATCTTGGATGCTGAATTTCCGCTCAGCCTTCCGAGGTGGGCAAGCGAAAGGCCGGAGCGCTCGACTGCGCGCGTCCAGTTTTTTCGAAATTCAACAGCAGATTTCACACTCGCCTCCCCGGCTTAATGCCCAGAATTCTGGGCAGCAGGTGTTAACCATTCGTTAACGTTCGGTTTATGTCTTTGAAAAATCTACAACAATGAAGCGGCTAAAATGTGCGCTTGACGGGAGACTACCTTGGGTCGAACGTTGGTAATTCGAGGTTGAAATTGAGAGGTGCGCTTTGACCCGCGGGGAAATCATTCATCATCTGAAGAATCTGTCTCGTCAGACTGATCCCGAGACAAGATTTGTGCTCTTGCAACGCTTAGCAAAAGAACCCGCTCTTTTGCATGCAGTTCTTTCCATACAGCCGCGAGCTCAGGGTCGACGTTCTCGTCCGTGACTCCGAAGAACGCCAGCACCTTGGGGATTTCCTCTGGCTGAACCCGCCGCTTTCCCTTGAGAATCTTCGACATTTTGTCGTCGTTGATCCCCATAGCTTGAGCCAGTTCAGCTTGCTCACCTCGGCGTCCCGTGAGGCGTTGGTTGAGCCAATCTGCGTCAATAATATCCATGCCGCCATTATGGCGTGTAGCGGTTTGCGCTAAAATAGTGTTTATCACTTCTTTTTTCCATTTGACAAACTAGTGAAAAACGCAACATATCTCTCGATATGGAGCCAGCATCGACAATAATCAAGAAGTTGGGCGGCGCGGCAGCGGTTGCCAAGATGGCGGGTGTGCATGTCACCCGCGTCTATATGTGGATGCGATCAAAGGATGTTGGGGGCACGGGCGGCGTCATCCCGTTGAAGCACGCACCCGTGCTGATCGAGCAAGCCAAGCAGCGTGAGATCGAGATCAATCCGGCTGATTTCGTACCGGTTGAAGGCGCGGCCTGATGTCGGTGGCCAGCGCACGATATTGGTCCGCCGACGCGGGGTTTTCAACATGGCGCGTGATGTCAGGGGCAGGGGTACGCAGCAGAGAAGATTTGCATCAGTCTCAAGCTGGCAGCGGAATCTTTGTTTTCCGTTCGGAACAGACCATTCATCGCAATCGGCAAAAAAGCGTCATACGTGATGTTGTCAGGCAAACAGTAGCCGCCGGCATCGGCCCAATCGCCGTCTATTTTCTCTACGGTAGGCGAGATGTTTTTGGCTTGAGCGTCTGCTATGCTCATGACCATCGCAGAAGATCGCGCAGCGTCGACGGCGCCCAAAATATATCCGTTGCAGCTGCCTCTCGAAAACCTGTCGTCAGCTTTACAAAACTGCAAAAGCTGCTCAACGGTCATCCCTTGGCCAAAGGACTGCCCCCACGCGGGCGCGGCACAGACAGCCATCATCAGGATCAGTTTTTTCATGCGGTCAACCATGGGGGGATTCCCTCTGGCCTGCAAGAAATCCTCGGGGATGTATGGGCGTCCAGCGCGATGCGTCCAGTCCTTCCCGCTTCGGCGGTTAAACCTCAACCTGCATCCGTCCCGAGGCTCCGTTGGGTCGGGCATAGCGGAAATGCAGGGCGCGCGTCTGTCCCACGAGACGGGACACACAAGATAACTGCCGTGCGGCTGGCCTTCCTGGGCCGCGCGAACCTGACCCCCGGCGCAGACCCCGCGTCGGGGGCTTTTTAGGAGGCACCTCATGGAAACGTACTGCGCGCACAAGGGCTGCGGACTGCTGCTGGGCAATCGCAATCGGTCTGGATTTTGCGGCGATCACACGCCCGCCGGGTTTTATGCTCGGCCCAAGATCAAACCTTCCGACGACACGCGGCAGGCCGAGGTGGTCACCGCAGGCGTGGGCATGCAGCACCAGCACATCGCCATTGTATCGCTGCCCAAGGAGCCCTGGCTATGACGCGCGACGTGGATCAGTTGCGCGCTGACGTGCGCAAGCTGGAACAGCGGGCGCGGGCGCGGCGGGGCAAGCCAGGGGCCGAATTTTACCGCGGACTGCTGAGCAAGGCCAAGCACGAGTTGCTGGCGCTCGAACTGCAACACGCTGGCCACCACTCACGGACCTAAGCCAGCGGGTGCGGGGCGGCAGCCTGGGGCTGTCCCGCACCATTTTCACACCCCGGCAATGGAGGCTCAAATGAGCGTAAATCTGGAAGCGGCGCCGATCCGCGTTGAACCTAAAAAAATGGTCAAGAAGCTGGACAGCTGGCAGAAGGCCGAGGCCGCGGCGAAACAGGCGGCAGGTGCCCGGCGCGAGGCCATCGGTGCCTTTGTCGAGGACGCTGGGCTGCACAAAAAGGCGTTCGCTCAATTCCGCGCGCTGCGGAAGATCGAGGACGACGGCAAGAAGCGGCACGCGATCCGCACGCTGCAAGCCCTGATCCCGATTCTGGAAGCTGAGATCGAGGGGGCGGACTTGGGCTTGGACGAGCCTCAGGACAACGTGGTCAAGATGCAGAAGGCGGCCGAGACTGCCGATGCTGAAATGAACGAACTGGAAGCGGACGAGGGCGCGTTCAACCAGGCTGCCGACGAGGCCGGGGACGCGACGGATCCGATCAACCTGGCCCAGCCAGCGGAATGAGAGTTTTGGCGCTTGATATTGCCACCAAGACGGGCGTTGCAGTCGGGGTTTCCTCGGCTGCACCGCGCGCATGGACTGTTGATTTCGGTGGATCGTCTCAGGGCAGACGGTTTTCCGAAATGATCAGCTTTACCAGTGAGGTACTGGCCAAACATAAACCGGATGTGGTGGCCATTGAAGCGCCTATCGGGGGCAAGAAGAAGAACCCGGTGCTGATCGGCCTCGCGGCTTGTGCAGAGGGTGTGTGTCACCTTCGGCGGGTTCCTTGTCACATGGTTCGGCTGGATCATGTGCGCGTGCATTTCCTCGGCAAGAACCTGACCAAGCGGCACTTTCCTGGCTTCACAGAGGACCGGGCGCGCAAGGCGATCAAAGCAACGGTGGTGGCGCGGTGCGAGGCTATCGGCTGGGCGCCGGACAACGACGACGAGGCCGACGCGATGGCGGTGTGGAGCTTCGCCTGCACCCAATTTGTGGCGGGCCATCAAGCGGCACCTTTGGGCGGTTTGTATGGGGGTCGTCGTGGGTAAGGCGTCAGAGGTGCAGGATCGGGCTGACACAGGCGCACAGCGCGCGTCATTGCGTGATCGGGCCGAAGCCTTGATGGGCCTGGGCCTTGGTTACGAGGACATTGCCGTTCTGCTTGGCGTGCGCGCCGATACGGTTCGGTTTTGGGCCAAGCAGCTGCGGAACAGCGGCGAGCTCACGAAAATTTACAGGGGGCAGGCATGAGTGCGATAGCATTGATCTGGGCGGCTAACGTCAAGGGGCTGAAACCGGCCACAAAGATCGTTCTGATCCAGCTTTCGGAACGGCACAACAAAGACACGGGGCGTTGCGATCCTCGACTGGCCTTGCTGGCCGAGGATTGCGAGATGTCACGAGCATCTTTGCTGCGTCATTTGTCCGTTTTGGAAGAGCAAGGGTTCATCACTCGCGTGGCGCGCGGGCGGGACAATGGGGGCCGGATTAGCACGCAATATGACCTCCATATGGGGCAAAGGTCTCAATTTGAGACGGGGGGCAAAGGTCTCAAAACGGAGGGGCAAAGGTCTCAAAATGGGGGGGGCAAAGGTCTCACCCTTGAGACCCCCTATAAAGAACCTGTTTTGAACCAGGAAGAACCAGATACGCGTGAACGCGATTGCCTTTTCTCAGAAATGGAAGAACAGGAATCGAAGGGTGATCCGTTTGACGAGTTCTGGGAAGCCTATCCAAAGAAAGCTGGAAAAGCACAGGCACGGAAGGCTTGGGATGCTGCGATCCGCAATACGGAACCGTCGGTAATCGTTGAAGGCGCGCGACGATATGCGAAATGGCTGACAAGCGGCAGGCCGGGTGAATTTCGACCCCACGCAAAGCATCCGCAGGGGTGGATCACCGGCCAGCGCTGGACTGATCCCGAACTTTGGGAAGGCCAAAGCGCCAGCGGAAGCGCACCCCCCCGGCCATTCATGCAACCCATGCACGGGGAGGTGGTGCGATGAACGCCATCACCAGCACAGAGGCGTTGCAGCCGCATTCGGTCGAGGCAGAGCAACAGCTGCTCGGCGCGCTGCTGGTCAGCGATCAGGTTTGGCCCAAGGTCGCGCCGGTCGTGACTGCCGACGATTTTTTCGATCCCGTTCACGCGGAGATTTTTACCCGCATGTCGGCGCGGTTCACGCAGGGGCACTTGGTCGATGTGATCAGCATGGCCTCGGCCATGGGATCCGAACACGAAGGGCTGCGGGAATTGGGCGGCGGCGCGTACCTGGCCCGGTTGGCCGGCGCATCGGTGGCGACGACGCTGGCGGTCGAGTACGCCAAGATGATCGTTGATAAGCACATCGCCCGCAAGGTGCTGGCGGCAACCAAGGCCGCGCAGGACGAGTTCGGCTATGGCGGCAATCCTCAGGAGATCGTGGCGCGGCTGCAAGGGGCCCTGATGGCCCTGCCAGAGACAGAGGGCCACGAGACGTGCGTTTCGCTGCTCAAGGCAGGCACCAGCGCCATCGAAAGCGCGGCTGCGGCCTACAGCGGGCACACGACCCTGCTCAAGACGGGCCTCGTATCGCTGGACAAGGTGATCCGCGGGCTGGCGCCGTCCGACCTGTGTTTGCTGGGTGGGGCGTCTTCGATGGGCAAAACGTCCGTTGCGGTTGCCATTGCCCAGAACGTCGCCCAGGCGGGCAAGGTGGTCGGCTTTGCATCTTTGGAAATGGAACCCGAACAGCTGTTCAACCGCGTGGTGTCGTCCGAGGCCCGGATCCCATACGAGCTCGCCCGTGCCACTGACGAGATGGGCGAGGAGAACTTTCGCAAGTGGGTCGACAGCGGTAAGCAGGTGGCCGAGTTGCCGGTTCACATCTTCCCGCGCCACGTCCGCGACATTGCGGCCATCCATGCCACCGCGCAAAGCCTCAAAATGCAGCAGGGCGGGCGGCTGGACTTGTTGGTGGTGGATTACGCTCAGCTGTGCCGCGCCCCTGGGCGAGAGTTCCGTGAGCGCATGGTGAACGTGTCGATCGGTCTCAAAGCCATTGCCAAGATGCTGAGCGTTCCGGTCATCGCTCTGGTGCAGCTGGACCGCAAGATTGGGGACCGGCCCGATCCGCGCCCGCAGACGTTCGACATCAAGGAAACCTCGCAATTCGAGACTGACGCTGATCAAATCATTTTCTGCCATTGGGCTCATTACTACCTGATCCGCAAGGGGCCCGCCCTCAACCGGGACGGCGTTGTCACGGACGAGGCCCGCGCCGATTGGGAAGCGGACAAGCGCGCGACCGAAAACAGGATGGAACTGATCGTGCGCAAGAACCGGCACGGGCGGCTGGCCACGGCAGAGGTGGGCTGTGACATGCCCATCAATCGGTTTTGGAACCTGCACGAGCGCATGGACGAGATGGAGTTCTGATGCAGGTCATCGCCGAAGCCAACCGCATCAAGGACCGCCTGCGCGCCTGCAAGACACGCGACGAGATTGAGCGCGTGGCCGCCGAGGAACGTGCAACCGTGATCAACATGCGTGTCGCCGTGGGCGGCAAGCCTTTGGCTATCCAGATCGCGCACCTCAAGGCACGTATGATTGAGGGGATGTCATGAATGCCCACTTTGCCTATTACAACGAAATTGACCCGCACGCCGCCGAATGGCTGCGCCGTCTTATATCCGCGGGCCACATTGCCTTCGGTTTTGTCGATCAGCGCAGCATCGCGGATGTTGCACCGGCAGACCTCGACGGCTTCACTCAGTGCCATTTTTTCGCGGGCGTGGGCATCTGGTCTCACGCGCTCCGATCTGCCGGATGGGGCGACGATCAACCCGTCTGGACAGGTTCATGCCCCTGTCAACCTTTCAGCGCGGCGGGCGCGGGCGCTGGGTTTGATGACGAGCGGCACCTTTGGCCCCACTTGCATTGGCTCGTCCAGCAGTGTCGCCCTGAAACGATCTTTGGAGAACAGGTTGCGAGCCGTGACGGATTGGGATGGCTTGACCTTGTATCGTCTGACCTGGAAGCGTCGGATTACGCCCTCGGGGCTGTCGATACCTGCGCTGCGGGCTTCGGGGCATTCCACATCCGGCAGCGGCTCTTCTTTGCAGCCCAGAATTTGCGACTTACCGCAGGTGGGCTGGCCGACGCCAAGGCAGGCGGATGGGACAAGTGGCCCGGATTTTGCGACCAAAGACCGTGGGGCGGGCGGGCAGAGCCTGCCGACAGAGGCGCAATTGGCCGGGTGGCCGACGGCACGTCAATCGGATGCCGAGAAGAATGTCAGGACAGCTGCGGGGACGGAACGCGAGATAGAGCGCAAGGGCGGCCCACAGGACTTGTGCCAAGCGGCGCAGATCAGCGGCTGGCCGACGCCCAAGGCGGCAACGGGCGATTATCAGCGGGACAAGACAGGCGCGAAGTGCCTGAACTTGTCGGGGATGGCAAAGGTGGCAGGATGGCCGACACCGAACGCAGGTCCCCAGAACGACACCGATACGAAGTGGCAGGAGCGACGCGCACGCATCAAGGCGGAGAAAATAAACGGCAACGGATTCGGGATGACCTTGGGCATGGCTGCGCAATTGGCGGGCCCCGCGCGGCTGACCTACGATGGGCAGATGCGGACTGGCTGTTTTGCCGAGATGGAAAGTGGCGGCCAGTTGAACCCGGAACATTCCCGCTGGCTCATGGGGCTGCCGCCCGAATGGGACGCCTGCGCGCCTACGGAAACGGCCTCGACGCTCGGCAAGCGACGGCATTTGTCGCCGCCTACATCGATCGCGCAATTCTGGATGCAGATGCAGGGCCAGCCGGTGACCTGTTCGAATGGGGTGTAGCATGACACCCCTGCACATAAAGAGCATTCCCCACGTCACGCCCTATCGCATCTGCCTTGCGGCTATCGCCTTGGCAGACCTCGCCCGCGCGCACTGGAAGGGCACACCCCTGGCAATCAGCTACGTGGTCTACCGCAGGCACGAGGCGCGGGTGCTGCGGGCATTCATTCAAGAAACCTACGGTTCCGTCGCCATGTTCCTGCGCGACACGCCAGAGGACGACGAAATTGGCGAGGACGTTCTGACCTGGCTGCGCAACAACAAACCTCGGACCTGCATGCTCCCACACTGCAACGACCTCGCATACGGCAACAAACGCATGTGCGACAGCTGTGGAGCCAAAACAGGCCGATACCACGAGTGGGGGGCATAATGGCCGAGCAAAACCACGGGCTGACACCAAAGGAAGAGCAATTCGCCCAAAACCTGTTCAACGGCATGTCCAAAATCGATGCATACGCCGATGCCTATGACCCTGATCCAGAACGAGAGCGCGACAGGTTAAGCTCGGACGCATGGAAGGTGATGCAACGGCCAAAGGTCGCCCAAAGACTTTCAGAACTTCAAGACATTGCCCGCAGAACATTCATTTACGGGGCAAAAGAAGCCGTTGCAGACTTGGAATCAGATCGCAAGTTTGCCCGTAAACACAAGGCCGCCAGCGCAGCCGTCACGGCCACGAAGGCCAAGATGCGCCTCTTCGGCCTCGACACCGCGACGGTCTCGCTGACGGACGGGCAGGGCAACCCGCTGATCGAACAACTGTCCGAGGAACAGCGGCTGGAAAAGCTGAAAACCCAGATACCGGCGCTGGAGGTTCTGCTGCCTCGGATTGGGTACAAGCTGGTGAAGGTGGAGGGGCCAGGCGAATAAATGAAGGCCACGATTTCTTTTTTTGGTGAAAAACATGGGGTTTTTGACAATTGGCAACATGAAGCACCCGTGGGTAATGCCATATCGGCAGTTTAAGTAGCACAATTCCAACATTTTGAGGAAGATTTGACAAAATGAGCGACCCTCTGGCCGTCCTCGACGCCATCATTGCCTCGGAAATGTCCGCAGGCTGCCAGCTGTACAAGCCCTATCCGAAGGCGAAGCTGTTCCACGATCTCGGCGCCAAGTTTGATGTGCGGTGTCTTTCTGGCGGCAACAGGACCGGCAAGACGCTCTCGTTCTACTCGGGAGAGTTGGCGTTCCACCTCACCGGCGAATACCCGGATTGGTGGGAAGGGCGGCGCTGGGATCGGCCTGTTGTGGCCTGGGCTGGGTCGACGGACTGGGCCACGAACGTCGAGGGCTGCCAATTGCGCCTCGTGGGGGACATAGGCCGCGGGCTGGCAGGGCAGGCGTCCTTTGACGACGATGCGAAGGTATGGGTGCCCTGTGGCCTCCCTGCGCGCACAATCCACCGTATGGTCAAGCACGGGCAGGTGGCCAACGCTCTCACGGACGTTTACGTCAAGCACGTGTCGGGCGGGTTATCGCGCTGCCGGTTCATCGCCTACTCCAAGGGCCGCGAGGCTTTGCAGGCGGGCAAGATCGACATTGCCGCGATGGACGAGGAACCGCCAGAGGACATTGCAACCGAACTGATGGCCCGCACAATCGATAGCGGGGGCATTTCGGTCCTGACCTTCACCCCGCTGAAGGGCGTGTCGTCCGTGGTTCAGCGGTTCATTGGCGAGGTGCCGCTGAACGAGCAATTCCCGCATGTGCTGGAAAGCAGCCTCGGCGCACTGGTCCGCATGTCCGCCTATGACGTGCCGCACCTGGCCGACAAGATCGAAACGATGAAGCGCCAATACCCGGCCCACGAGCATCTGGCGCGCATCCACGGGATCCCCGCACTTGGCGAGGGCGCGGTGTTTCCGTACCCGGATGATCAGTTGCAGGTCACCCCGTTCCGGCCGCAATGGCATTGGATGGTCTGCGATGCGGTTGATTTTGGTTTGCAGCACCCCACGACGCGCGCCCGCGTGGTCATGGACCCCGACACCGGCACCTTCTACGTCACCCAGACCTACCGCGTGGCGAACCTGACGCAGGAAAACCACGCATTGAACTGGAAGGGGCAGTTTCACGGCGCGGTGCCGGTGGCCTGGCCGGGCGATGGTGAAAAGCGGGTCGAGGATATCGAAACCAAGGGCCTAATCAGCATAAAGGACCGGTACCGTAAGCTGGGCGTGATGATGACTGGCAGCGCGGTGCGCCTTCCAACCGGCGGCAACAGCCTGGAAGGCTCGGTCCGCATGATGGATGACCTGATGCAGCAGGGCAAATGGCGGGTGTTCTCGACCTGCCCGGACTGGTTTGCGGAAAAGGCCCGGTATCGGCGCGAGAAAAAGGGCGATCTGGGCCGCGCCATCATCGTGAAGGTGTTTGACGACGTGCTGGACGCCAGCCGTTACGCCATGATGGAACTGCTGTGCGGCGGCGGGGTCACGGTGGCCAATGCGTTCCAGCGCCCCCAGACGGCTTATGACAGGCGCACAGCGCTGCAAATGGGCCTGCCGTTGCCCAAGCAGGTCGTGGACGACAGTGACTACGGTTGGCAGCCCGGCCAGTAGTTGGTTTTTTGAGGGCCTGCGAATTTTTACCGTCGCCCTTGGTGCAACACATGCAAAAGGGGAGGGCCTAGCTTTCCTGAATTTTATCTTCAAAGCGCTGCCTCTGGTCCTCGGCCTGATCGAGGGAAAGCGCGCGCGAGACGCTGAAAAAGACAAACAAGCCGAGATCGACGCAGCCGAGGAAAAATCGGCGGGCGCCTATCGCGACAAGCTGCGCACGTCCGGTCGGTCGCAGGGGTCGGTTGAATCGAGCGGTGGGTCGTTTGAAACCGCCCTCAAGCAGGTGACGGGTGTCTGAGACGGTCGAAACCTTGCTGGCCCGGTTCAGCGCTATGGCGACGGAGCGGGCACTGATAGAGCCGTTCTATCACACGGCAAGCCTGTTCTTTGATCCGTTGCAGGCCCGTCACTGGTCACGCTCGGCACAATCCCGGCAGGGTCCGAACTGGAACGGTGACCTGTTCTCGGGCGCCGGCATTGCCTCGACCACCCGCCTGACCAACTTCCTGATCGGGAACGGCACCCCGGCCACCGCCGATTGGCTCAAGCTGCAAGACGGCGAGTTGCAGAACGATGCAGAGGCCGCACAGTATTGGGCCGACGCGACCCGTGTGGTGGCCAAGCAGCTGCGCGGCGACACCATGCACGGCGGGTCGTTCTACATCGCCAAGCGCCTTGAATACCGCCAGATGGCTATCAGCTACGGCGTCACGGCGGTGTACGAGCAAGAGCTCGACGGTGTGATGACGGGCCGCGTGATCCACGAGCATGTGCCCTCTCATGGATTTTTCTATCAGCTTGACCCCTTTGGCAGGATGCTCACGGGCGCGTACCTGCGCAGCATGACGGACGAACAGGTGCGGACGATGATCGGGCGCGACCGGCCCAACTCCGAAAATGGGGAAATGGCCGCGGCGAAGTCTTCGGACCGGCATGAAATCCTGCAAATCGTCCGCATGAACACCGCTGGGCGGGAAATCCCTCGCGACCCGACCGAGTTTCCGTATGTGGAATACTGGATCGACCGGCGCGAGAAGAAGATTTTGCGGGTGAAGGGGTACTTTGGCCAACCATTCCACGTGATTGGCTGGAACCAGGTGCCGCAGTCGAACTATTTCGTTGGGCCTGCTTATGACGCGCTGCCGGATATGGCCTCGGCCGCCGCGGCCCGGAAGTCGCAAATCCTGGCGATGGAATTTGTGGCCACACCGCCGCTGCTGGGCGGGAACAAGATCGAAGGCGCGGGCCGAACGCTGCGCCCGCGCCGGATCACCTGGGGCGCCATGAACGCAGAGGGCAGGCAGATGGTGGTGCCGTTGCAATCCGGGGCCAACCCGGGCCCGATGTTTCAGCAGGTGCAGGACGACGAGGCCCGTGTGCGCACGATGATGTACAACGACGAGCTTCTGACACAGCGTCGGCCCAATATGACGGCGACAGAGGCCCAGATCATGGCCAACGAGCGCGCCGCCATGGTTGCCCCGTTTGCGATCACCACGATCCCGGCCATCCGGGGGCAGGTGGCCCGGCATGTCGAGATTGGGTATCGGGCTGGCACCCTGCCGGCGCCGCCGCAGCGCGTAATCGAGGACGGTGTGTTTGATGCCGAGGTTGTGGGTCCGCTGGCCCTGGCCGCGCGGCAGTCGCAGGTGGGTTCGCTCATGTCGACGTTCGAACTGGCCGCCTTTGTCGAGCAATCGCCCACGCAGCGCCTGGACAAGGACGAGGCCATTCGCCTGATCGCACACCAGCACGGCCACGAAAGTGTTCTGCGCGACCTGGCCGAGGTCAAAGAGGAAATGCGGCAACAGGCAGCCATGCAGTCACAGGCCATGCAGGCCGAGGTCGACAAGATGGAAAGCGAAACCGTCAAGAACGTGGCCGAGGTGGCTGCATGATAGACCTGCTGGACGTGATCGAGGTGCCCGACAGCGTGGCAACGCTCAAGGGCAACGACGACGGGGAGGATGTGCTGCGGGACTTTGCAGCCATCGACCTGTCCCATCCGGGTTTTTTCCTGTTCGTCGCGCAGATGATGGGTGTGGGGCAACCGCTGGCCGATGGTCAAACGGATCCCGCAATAAACGAGGGCAAGAGGATCGCAGCGCTTGAACTGCTGGCAATCCTGAAACTGGCGAAAGAGGTGAATTATGGACCTGATGTGGATTAAAGGCCCCCTATGGGATGCGGCGAACGAGGGCGGCGGCGGCGCGGGCGGCGCTGCTGACGGCGCTGAGGGCGCGCAGGCGGACGAAGGCGGCGAGGGCGGTGCGGCCACAACTGATTGGCGCGATGGCCTGGGCGACGACCAGAAGGCCTTTGTGGGTGATCGCGATCTGGGCGACTTCATCGACTACGCCAAATCGCAGCGGGACGCGGCCGGGCGCCGGGCGACAGAGGTGGCAGAGGCCGAAGGTCTGATCAAGCCGGTGGCCGCGGGGGACGAGGCGGGCGATTTCTTTGCTCGGTTCAAGCCTGAGACGGCAGAAGCCTACGGCGAAACCATTGGCCGCGCGGGCGATAGTCTCTCGGCAGAGGACAAGATCAACATGGAGGCGGCCCACGCCGCTGACCTGCACCCCGATCAGTACCGCCGCCTGCACGAAAAGACTGCCGAACTGCGCGAGACGGCGGACAAGGCGTCGGCGGAAAAGATGGTGACGGACCTCAAGACGGAATGGGGCCCGGATTTTGAGCGCAATGGCCAATCCGTCGACCGCGCAGCCAAGGCGCTGGGGTTTGCGGAGGACAGCGCGTTCATGAAAGCCCTGTCGAACCCCGGCATGGGCGCCACGCCTGCCGATTATCGCGCGATCATGGAAGGTCTGCGTACCATTGGCGAGAACATGAAAGAGGGTTCCGGCCCTGGTGCCGGTGACGGTGTTGCCGAGGGTCAAACAGCCGCTGAAAAGCTGGCCGCGCTGGAAGGTGAGATCGTCGACGCGGGCGGCAAGAAAACACCGGATCAGGAACGCCGCCTGGCTGAACTGCAAAACGCTGCTGCCATGGAAAGGAAAGCCGCATGAGAAAGACCCTGACACTGCGCCAGATGGCAACCAACGCTCTACTGGGCCTGAAACGCGAACTGACCCCGCACCCGCTGCCGGTGGCCCAGCTTATGGGCTGGCTGGAGGACGAGATTGACGAGGACAACCGGGTTGCCGCGCTGACCTTCCTCAACAGCTACATCGCTCGCAATCAGCATGAGCCCTTTGGCCCCGGTATGCTGGACAAGATCAAGATGTTCATCGACTTGGCGAATGATGACACGATCATGGTCGAGACGCCGGCGCCCGCGATGTCGCCGGTTGATCTGCAAATGCTGGTTGTAAATGAAAACGCGCCCAAGGTGGTCGACCCCGCGGAACCTCAAGCCGAGGCAGGGGCCGAGCCCGAGGACGATGTTGTGGCGGAGGGCGGCAGCGAGACGACCGACGACACGCAGCCTGTGGCGCCTGCTGATCCCGGCCTGGACAGTTTCGTCACGACCCGACCGCTCGTGCATAGATGACGTTCCTTGGGGCCCTACGGGGCCTCTTGGTTTTTTCAGCGCCGCGCAAAAAATACGGTTCCCGCACTGGACCCGACGCACGTGGTTGAGTGCCCCGCCGCAAGGCCGCTCACTTCATCACCCTGCTGACGCTTCCCGCCCTTTAACTCAACGGAGTGTCAGACATGACAGCCATCGACTATAGCTCCGCAGACGGACAGCTTCAGCTGCGCGAGCGGATCAACAGCGAATTGCGCATTCTTGCCGGTGTGCGCGCGCAGGCCCTGGCGGGCTGCTACACCGTCCTTCCGGCGTCCAAATCCCTTCTGTCCAAGAGCCTGAATATCGGCACCCTGGAAATGTCGAAGGTTTCCGGGCGTCTGGCGGACATTAACCAATCCGAAATCACGGTCGGCGCGACCTACCTCGCCAAAGAGGAATATGCCGAGGAAGTCATTTTTCCCGGTGCGATGCTGCGCTATGCCGAACGCGACCCGGTGCCCAAGGCCTCGACGCGCCTGATGGAAGCCGACGATTACCTGATGGACAAGACGCTGATCGACGCCCTGGTCGGCCCCATGATGGTCGGGGATTCGCTCAAGCCCACGCTGGACGCCAACGTGCCCACCATCGTGCATGGCGGTCTGGGCCTGACACCGGACAAGATCACCACGGCGGCCACGCTGATCCGGCGTTTCATGCCGAGCGCGCGCCTGATGATGCCTATCACGGTCGATATGCACCGCCAGCTGACCGCGTTTGATGCGTTCATCAACAACGACCTGCTGCTGCAAGGCCAGCGCAGCGCGTATTCGGGCAAGGTGCTGGATTCGAAGTGGTACGATGTCGGGTTCAAAATGACGCCTGACTTTGTGCGCGAGGACGCGACGACCCAAGAGCGCACGCTGCTGCCGGTCATCAAGTCCGAGCCCTATATCCCGGCATCGACCTGGGACGGCAAGTCCTGGGTTCGTCACGTGCCGATCTACGCGACCGAAAGCGTGGATTTCGAGGAAATGATGTCGCCGCAGGTGGAGATTTTCGACATCTGGAAGCAGCGCAAAAAGCCCAAGGGCACGCTTGCCGCGCGCATTGACCACGAGATGGGTTTCGCCCGCAACAACCGCTACGGCGTTGCGATCATTCAGGTCATCGAGGTGAACGAACACCTCACGGTCAACGGGTAAGGAGGCCTGGATATGACATTCAATCACGCAAACATCGGTGATCTGGTTGGTGCTGGCCTGTTCTTTGAACACGTGTCGGCCCGCGCCGCCTATGATCTGCCTGCCATGCATGACCGCGGCCTAGTGATCGGCTCGGGCCAGCGTCACACCTACCCGACCTCTGATGGCGGCATGTCGTTCGAATACTTTGCGAACGAGCGCGCAATCAACTGGAATGGGTACGACGGTGATCCTGCAAATCAAATCCTGCCCGCAGCGGATAAGCGGGTCTTGCTGGGTGCGCTGGACAAGCTGCGCATCCTGGGCCCTGTCACAGTGTCCCGGACCAGCACCGCGGCCAACGTGCTGCTGGACGGCTCGGACGAAAGCGCAACCACGACGGCGATCAACGCGGACCTGTTGACGGCCTCGGCGGCCACGGCGTTTCCGGCGTTTGATCTGTTCGCCACCAACTTTGGCGCGCAGCCCATCGACGCGGCCACGGCTGGCGCTTACCCGACGGTGCAAATCATCGGCAATGCTGCCTTGGGCGCGAACGATCTGGTCAAGACGTTCTGGCCTCCGGCGCTCACGTCCCTGCCGCGCACGGGTCCGCGCGATCACTGGCTGGTGTGGATGAAGCCCGCCGCCAACATCACCGCCAACAGCGGTGTTGCGATCTGGATGGCAGGCCTGACAGGCGGCAAATAAGCATAGGAGTGGCGCGCCATGACGGTAGCGATTGCAAACCTCGCACTTGAACGGTGCGCCTCTCCACTCTTGGCCCGGCTGGATGACCGGGGCGAGATCGCCAGCAAGGTGCGGCGCCACCTCCCTCGGGCGGTATCTTGGACCCTCCGGCGCAAGGCCTGGTCAGACCTGACCGTTGTGGCCGCAGTCCGACAAGCCAGCATAAGCGACACAGCCCTGCCCAAGGGCTTTTGTTTTGCGTACTTCCTGCCTGCCGATTACGTGCGCATGTACCGTCTGTCCTTTGGCGATGGGCAGTTTCTCGACGGTGACGATTGGCGGGTGATGAACCTGGAAACGGGCAGCGGGCGTCAGCGGGTGATCGTGACGCGCCGCAAAATCGAGCATATCGAGTATGTGGCTGAACCTTACGACCTAGACAGCATTCCGTCTGATCTGGTGGACGTGATTGCTTTGAAGCTGGCGATGTACCTGATCACCCCGCTGAAGGTCAACGCAGCCGAGCGCGACCGGATCGAAGCCGAGTACAACCGCGTGATGATGGAGGTTGGGCTGACCGATGCTGCGCATGATGGCGAGGAAATCGAGTTGACCGGCGGCGACCTGATGGAAGCGCGCCTTGGGCTTTGGAACGGCACACGGAACCGCGGCTGATGGCACGTATTTCCCGTCGTCAGTTCACGTTTGCCAATGGCGAGGTGTCGCCGTCTTTCTACGGGCGCGCGGACATGGAGTTTTTTTTCGCATCTCTGGCCAGGGGCGAAAACGTCGTCATTGATCAGCGCGGAATTATCCACCGCCGCCCCGGCACCGAATACATCACCCATTACACGGCCAAGCCCGCGTTCTACAACTTCCTGGACGGCCAATCCCGGCGGGTGCTGATCATCGCACTGCCGACGCATTTTGAGTTCCTGGTGAATGACGGGCTGGTGCAGGATCAGGGCACCACGTTTCAGCTGCCGCACACCTACGGGGCGGATTACGACGCGCTGCGGATGACCGCGGACCTGAACATCAACTACATCTCGCATCCCAACCATGTGTCGCGATCGATTGCTTTGGTCGACGGCCAGTTTCAATTGGCGGCCGAGCCGCTGTATCCCTACGACCGCGTGAACACGGACGAGGCCTGCACGCTGTTTTTGGAGGCGGGCGGGTCCACGGACGCAACAGAGGCCTTTTTCTCGCCGATTTCTGATCCTGTGGGCACGACGTTCAAGGTGCGCAAGCAGGGCGACAACGCGGCGCCGGTGTTCGACCTTGTGGTTGACGAACTCTTGGGCGGCCAGCTTGCACGGGTGACCATCACCCCGCCTGCTGCGGACCCCAATGCCGTGTTTGAAAGCGGCAGCTACGTTAACACCGTGACCGGCAAGACCTTTGACGCAGAAATCAACTTCGCCCGCTTGACCGCGCAGGGCTGCGCGCGCTTCACGAGCAATATGGTCGGGCAGAACGTGCGGTATCTGGACAAGGAAGGCTTCTCGAACGACAACGAAAAGAACACGTGGGTGACAGCGCGCATTCTGTCTTTTGTCAGCACAACCGAGGTTGAGGTGGCCTATTCCGGGCCGGAACTCACGCGCACGGACCTGTATCAACTGCCGCTGCTGGACGCCGCCACGCAAGTCCGGTCCTCGGCCATTCTGGACGAGCGTATTTGGCTGGCATACCAGAACCAAGTGATCGGGTCGCAGGCCAAAGACTTCTACAATTGGGATCCCACGGACGAGCTCGGCAACACCAATCCCGACAACGCCATCTACCGGCGCATCGCGGGCGGATCATCCGGGCAGGTAAGCTGGCTGGCGATGATGGGGCGGCAACTGGTGGTCGGCACGAAGCTGGGCGTGCATTCTTTGCTCGGCTCGGGCGTGTCCGGCGCGTTTCAGGCGGATGCGACAGCGCAACAGCGCAATGAGCGGATTGGGTGCGCAGATCGGGAACCCATCGAGGTTGGCGACGGCATTCTGTTCATCTCGGGCGACCGGCGGCAGGTGTACCGGACGCAGTTTGCGGGCCAATACGATCAGGTCGCGGCCAACGACCAGACGCTATTTGCGGATCACCTCGGCCAGCTTCTGTTCAGCAGCCTTACCTATCAGGAACACCCGTATTCCATTGCGTGGGCGGCGACAGACGCGGGCGTGCTGCTGTCACACTCGGTTTTGCCGGGCCAAGGTATTCAGGGGTGGTTGCGCCACCGGCTGGGCGGATTTTTGCAGATTGGGGAAAAGAGGGTCGCGCCGCGGGTCACTGATGTGGGCGCCGTGGATGCCACGGAAGGCGACGATAAGCTGTATCTGTCGGTGCATCGGACGCTCGGGCAGCAAGAGGTTTACACGGTCGAGGGGCTGGGCCGCATGTGGCGCGTGGGTGACGACGTGCTGACGGGCAATTTCTTGGATTGCAGCCTGCCGGTAAACACGACCGTAGAGGGCAGCATTACCTTCTCGGGCGTGGCTGGCACCTCGGACCTGTCGGATGGCCGTTACGCGGCTACAGACGGCGATTTCTGGGTGTTTGGCGACGTGACGAGCGGCGTCCTTGAGCCTGACACACCAAACACCGACGAGATGGCAGTGCCTGGGCGGGATTATGTGTCGGTCGACGGTGGGCCTTGGGCCCTACTGCCAGCCGCGGGCGAAAGCGGCGAGGCCGGGTATGTGCATTCGTCGGCAGAAGTGTTTCGGTCGCTGATCGAGGTGAAGGAAATCCGGCAAGAAGTGACAAATGCAGTTGGCTTCACCCACATGATCGGGGACGAGGTGACGGTGTTTGTGGACGGACACGCCCACGTGCGAACGGTTGGTGACGACGGCGAGGTTGGCATAGGCGGCGCGGTGGCGCGGGTCGGCCTGTCCTATGACAGCATCATCGCCCCGCTGCCGTTCCGGGCAAACTTGGGTTCGACGGACGGTGCCAATGATCCGGTGCGGGTGATTGAGGGTGCGGTATTTCTGGGCGAGACGTTGCAGATGGACAGTGGCAGCGGCCAGTGGAACGATCACGCCGGCATGTCGGTGCATTTCGAGCCAACCATCGTGCCAGATCGGGGGGCGCCTTACCCCTTGCCATTCACCGGGTGGCAGCAGTTCAACCCCTTTGCGGATTTGACCGACAACGACCGGGCGCTGTGCGCGTTTCGGTTCCGCGGCCCGTACCCCGCGCGGGTGCAGGGGCTTGAACTTACACTTGATGCACACGGGGGGCGCTGATGAAGTTCCTGGATGACCTTCTCTCTGGCACAAGCGCAGAGGATTTGAAGATGGCCGCGGGGCAGGGCGATGCCATTGGCCAGCTGGTCGGGCAATTTTCGGCTAGGGGCGTGGTCAAGGCGCAGGCTGAAACGCGGCGCAAGGTCAGCAAAATCAACGCGCGGGCCGCGGCGCGGGATGCTCGGTATCAGCAGGGCCTGGCCACGGTGTCGAACGCAGCGCAGGGGGCTGATGGGTATTCCAACGCGGTGTTCCAAGCCGCCGAAAACGCGCGCGAGGCCACCTTGCGGGTAGAGGCAGAGCGTTTGTCGGCCAAGCTGCAAAGCATTGACGCCCAGGCGGCGTTGCCCTCGCCCTTCTCGGCTGCGGGCGGCTTTGCCCTGAATATGATCGGCACATACGCAAAACGCAATCAGGCGAGGGCAGCCCGTGAGATTTAGCAGCACACGCATCGCGGCCCCGGCTGGGGCTGATCCGCTTCGGGCTGTTCGTGCCGCTCAAAGCGCCGCGCAGAAGGTCGGGCAGATTGCCGACGCGCAGCAGGGCGTGGAGGACGCGCAGTTTGACCAGCGCGACCGCGAGGCACGGCTGTTTGCGCAGGTTGAACGCACCCGCATTGATCGTGAGATTGCGGCAGACCTTGATCAGGCCGGGCAGGAAATGCCCGAGAGCGGCGCGGGGTTTTCGGACTTGGCGCTGACAAAATACGACGCGCGGGTTGCAGATGCGCGGCGGCGCGCGGGTGGCGACACGCTGAAGCTCAAGCGGCTGAACGAGATGGCGCAGCTGGACCGGGAAGGCCAGCGGCAGTCATTCGAGAAATTCGAGCGGGACGCCGGGCGGCAGTACAGCTATCAGCAGCACCTCCTGGCGCTGGACGACTACCGCCAACAGGTGGGCCGCAGTGTCGTTGTCCCGCGTTCTGGGTATCGGGCCGGGCTCAAGCACACGGAAAGCGGCGGGCGGGTCGGTATCGTCAACGACGAGGGGTACATGGGCCTCTATCAGTTTGGCGACGAGCGGCTGGCTGATTACAAGCGCGCGACGGGGCAGCAGTTTGGCAACGACGAGTTCCTGCGCAACCCGGCGCTGCAAGAGCGGGTCATGGATTGGCACGAAGCCGATATCGACCAGTTCATTCAGGCGAAAGGCCTAGATCGGTACATCGGGGCCGAGATCGGCGGCGTGGTGATGACCCGCAACGCAATGCAGGCCATGGCGCATCTGGGAGGCAAGGGCGGGATGGAAAACTTCCTGCGCTCGGACGGGCTGCGGAACCCTTCGGACAGCAACGGCACGTCTTTGCTGGACTATGCACGCACGCATGGCGGGGTTGACCGGAATGGGTTGCCCATTCACACGGGGCCATTGCCCGACTTGTCGTCGGATCCGATGTTTGTGGCTGCCCGCGAGGACGTGTTTGGCCAGATCGACGCGATGGAAATCACCAAAGCGGAAAAATCCAAGCTGAAGCGACAGGCAGAGGCGGAATTGACCACCGCGGCGCTCAAGACGATGGGCGAACAGAACGCGCCTGCGGTCTTGGCTCTGCTGCAATCGGGCAATCTCGACAAGGTGTTGTCGTACAAGCAGAGCGAGACGTTCGAGGACCACTTTACCCGGTCTTTGGAACGACAGGTGGCTGCGGCGGGCAAGGCGGCAGAGCGGCAGGCCACCGAACAGGCACGGCAGCGGGCAGACGATTTCCTTGCTTGGCACGAGGACGGGCGGCAGGGTGACGCCCCGCAATTTACGCGCGACGATATGGACCGGTTGTCGTTCGAAAAGCGCCAAGCCGTGCTGGAAGCGCCTGGCGTCAGCGATGCGGTGGATCGGGCGCAGACGGTGCCTTTGGGCCAAGCTGACGCGCTGCTGGCCGAACTCGCCCCCAACGGCGCTGGATACTCGGCGGAAAAGGCTGGGTATGACAAGGCGGTGGAAATCATCGACGACCGGCGCGAGGCCGCAGCGGTGACCAACCACATCACCGCGGCCCAGGTCAGCGGCACACTGCCAAACATGGCGGACAGCAAGGTTGCGGCTGAGATGGAGCGCCGGTTTGATACGGTCGCTGGACAGAGCGACAACCCGTTCGCCACGGCAAAGCAGTTCATTGAAAACCACGGCGTGCTGACGGACGGGTTCAACAATATGGTGGCGTCGGTCATGGGAGGGGATGACCTGGACGCCAAGGTCCAGCTATCGGCCAGCATCGGCCAGATGTTTGACCGCGACCCGCGCCTGCTGTCGGATGAAGGCAACACGGCTGTCGATATGGCTTTGGCCGTCGATCAGTACACGCGCAGCGGTGTTGCCCGCGAGGACGCGGTGAAGCTGGCGGCAGAGATCGCCCACCCGGTCAATCCGACGCTGGCCAAGGCGCGCAACGATCTGTTCGTTGCCGACAAGCGCGCCATGGAAGAAGCCGCAGGCAAGGGGTTCGACAAGATCGTGCAAGACGAGCTCGGGTTGGAAGTGCCCGCCGATGCCCGCGCGACCTACATGCAGTTGATCCGCGACAAGTTCGTGCAGTCGGGCAATGTCGACGTGGCGACCAAGCTGGCGGGCCGGGCATTTTTGCAGCGTTACGATGTGACGCGCATCGGCGGCAAACGGGTGATGCGCAATCCACCGGAATCGCGGTATGCCGTCTATAACGACCGCAAAAAGGACAGCGCCTGGATCGAGGACCAGGCGCTGGAAAGGGCCCGCGAGGAATTTCCGAATGCCAAGGCGGTGCGGCTTGTGGCGGGACCAGATCAGGATCGAAACGCAGAACCCGAATACCAGGTGTTCGCCGTGCTGCCGGACGGCACGTTTGGGTCAACGGTGGAGCAAGTGGCCGCGCCATTCAAGCCGGACCGGCAAGCTGAGATGACCGCAATTGAAGCGGATCAGGACGAGGCCGAAGAAGCCGGGCGCCTGCACGGGCAAATCCGGCTGTTGCAGTCCGAGCAGGAAGAAGTGTTCCAGCGGGTGATTGAGGCCGACGCGGCGTTCAACCGCGGCGAGGCAACGGCCCAGGACGTGCAGGAGGCCGCCGATGCTTACAACGCACACCGCGCGCGCATTCAAGAGCTCAAGGGCCAGCAGGAGAAGCGCAAGCCCAAGCCAGAACCCTTCAAACCGCAGGGCGCGCAGAGGATGTTGCAGGGGAAATAGATGGACTTCATCAACGAACAGAACCGCCGGGACAAACTGGCGGAATACGAAAAGCAAACAGGCCCGTCACTTTCCCAGGTGGCGGGCGCTGTGCTTCGACAGGAAACCGCCATTGGTTCGGTGCTGGCGCGCGAACGGACAGAGTATGGGGGCAACTTCCACGAGCCTGTGGGGATGGATTACCTCGACGGTCTGGACGAAAAATACCTGCCCTATGCGTCGTCGTTTGTCGGCCTGACAGAGGCCGGGGCCGAGGCGCAAAAGCGCAACCTGGACCGCCAATTGGAAGATGAGGCAATTCGCGACACGGCAAGCGGGCTGTTGGACTTTGGCTTGTCGATCGCTGTGCAGCCGCTGGATCCCGTCAACTACATCCCTATCGGGGGGACGACGTTCAAAGGCGCAAAGCTCGGCACAAAGCTTGCCCGCGGCGCCCGCGCTGGTCTGGCCGGGGCCGCGCTGCAAGAGCCTATCTTGGCCGCAACGCAGGAAACCCGCACGAGTGCCGAGGTAGTGGGCAACTTTGCGGCGTCTGCTGTCTTTGGCATGGCTCTGGGCGGCGCGGTGCATGCGTTCGACACCAAAACCCGGCGGGCCATCGCGCACGATCCGATTCCGGTGCAGGGCACGGCAGAACGCGCCGCTGATCCCGACGCGCAGTCGATCAACGCGGCCATGGTCCCGCAGGTGTCCGAGGCTGATTTAGTGATATCTTCTCAAGCGGTGCAGAAGGTACTCGACGCAACGCCCGGTGTCTTGGGCCCCACACTGCGGCTGATGAAGGCCCAGGCACTGCCCGTGCGCCGCATGGCGATGGAACTGGTAGAGAACTATCTGCCAGTCGACGGGATCGAGAACGGGATGGTCACGCAAGCCGCCGAAACCGATATTCGCAGGATCGCGGGGTCATTCGAGGTCAAGAAGGGCCGGGCGCTGCAAGAGGGCTACAGCGCCTACGTGCAAGAGACGGACGGCCCGTCGCGGCTGCGGGTGGTGTCTCGATACAAGGACCAACGGGCATTCTCCGAAAGGGTCGGACGGGCGATGCGGCGCGGGGACGTAGACCCGGAAAGCCCTGCGGTTACAGAGGCCGCGCAGCGCATCCGTCGCGAGGTGCTTGATCCTTTCCTGAAGCGCGCCCAGGCCGCCGGCCTTTTGCCCGAAGGCATGCAATCACAGACCGCGCTGTCCTATTTCCGTCGATCTTGGGACCAAACCGCGCTTTCGGCACGGCAGGACGACTTCGTGCAGATTGCGACGGACTATTTCACGCAGGGCATGACGAGTGGGGCGTTTCGGATTGAGGACGACGTGCAGGCGCGCTTGTCGGCAGCACAGTCCGACCTGCGCACAGCGACAGAAGCCACAGAGATTGGCGGTCGGTCGCGCGTTGAGGTACAGGAGATGACGGCGGAACGGGCTGATTTGCTTGGTCAGGCGCGCAGCATGTTTGCGCGGCCGGTGATCGAGGCGTTGAAAGCCCGCGGCATTGATCCCAATTCACCTGCGGCGGACGAATTGCGGCATATGGGCGTGAACAGCCAAACCGCGCCGGGGTTGTTCAAGCGCGGCGGCCTGCGCGACGTTGACGCAATCGACACCCTGGATGATTTGGACGAGGTGATCGCCCGCGACGACGTGGGCGGCGGGTATCTCAACCGAGATGACATTTTGGAGGCCATTCGCGAGGAAGTAGGCGGCAGCCCGCGACGTACAGCGGTGCAGCGGTCCATTGAAAAGCGGCTTGACGATATTGAGCGTGCGGTGTCCGAAGGTGGAACAGGTCCAACACGGGCCCAGCTATCGAAGCTGATGGACGAGATCGAAAATTTGCAAGCAGAAACTGCTGCGCTTGCAGATGACGCAATTCAACCTTCGGATTTTGAAGGCTATGCGGAAGAAGCCGCACAAGCAGTATGGAACACGCTCACGGGCCGCGATGGGGGTATTGAGAACCCCATCGTGTCCGTTGTTCAAGGGCCGCTGAAAGGGCGGACGTTCATGATCCCCGACACACTGGTCGAGGACTTCTTGGTCGACGATGCCTACGAGGTGCTGGGCCAGTACATCCGCACAATGTCGGCAGAGATCACGCTAAAAGAGCGGTTTGGGCGCGCTGATCTGCGCACGCAGCTGGACGAGGTGCAGAACGCCTATTCCGAGGCCAAGAAGGGCAAGAGCGAGGCAGAAGCCATAAAGATCGACGCAGAGCGCGACAAGATGATCGAAACCATCGAGGCCGTGCGGGACAAGCTGCGTGGGACGTACATGGCTAAAGAGAACGCGACCCCGCTGGCGGCGATTTCACGCTCGGCCCGCAACGTCGCGTTCAACACGATGCTGGGCGATGTGGTGCTGTCCTCGTTGCCTGACGTGTTTCGCATGGTGCAGGTGCATGGGCTGTCCAACCTTCTTGGCCCGCAGGGTCTCAAAACCCTGACGCGATCCGCCAAGGCGCTGCGCAAGGCCGGGCATGAAAACTGGCTGCGGGAGGAAACCGAGCTTGCGGGCATTGCAGAGGTGTTCACCAAAGCGCGCGTGGCGGCCATGGCGGACTTGCACGAGCCGTATGCAGGGGCCGGGCGGATCGAGACGTTCACGCGCGCGCTGGCGGATGTGGGCGGCATGGCCTCGGGCGTGAACCACTGGAACCAGTTCATGAAGCAGGTGGCATGGCAGCACGGCGTGCAGCGCATGAAGCGGGTGGCCGAAGGCAAAGGAAAGCGCAAGGATGCGAAGTGGCTGCGGTCTTTGAAGGTCGGCCCGCGGGATATGGACCGGATCAGCGCGCAGGTGCTCAAGCATGGGGTGGATCGGGATGGGCTGTGGGATGCGAACGCCCGCGCTTGGGACGATATGCACGCTAAGAAGGTGTTTCAGAACGCCCTGAGCGCCGATGCCAACAGCGTGGTGGTGACGCCCGGTGTGGGCGACAAGCCGCTTTTTGCAGACCACCCGCTGGGCGCCATGGCTTTCCAGTTCAAGAGCTTCTTTGCTGCCACGCACCAGCGCGCCTTGATGCGTGGCCTGGCCGAGGATCAGGTGGACTTTCTGACGGGCGCGGCTTCCATGATCGCGATGGGGGCAATGGTCTACTATCTCAAGGGCCTGAGCGGCAATTTTGAGGTGTCCGACAATCCCGGCATATGGCTGGCCGAGGGCATTGATCGGTCGGGCGTCCTCGCGGTGCCGATGGAAATCAACAATATGTTCGAGCCGATGCTGAACCAAGCGGGCGCGGGCGGGGTGTATACGGGGCTGTCCAGCCTGTTTGGCGACAGCGCCGAATTGTCGTCGCGGTATCGGTTCCGCCGGGATTTTGTGGGCGAAACGCTCCTGGGCCCAACGGCTGGCCTTGTCGGCAACGCGGCGACGATCAGCGGCGCGGCTCTCGGTCGGGTGCTGGGCGGGCAGGAGTTTACGGAGGGCGATGTGAACGCGGTTGGCCGCTCAATCCCCTTCGCCAATCACCCCGGCATGAAACAGTTCCTCCGGTATTTTGCGATTCCAGAGGTCCGCGAGGCGGTGCAGTAGGCGGGTTGGTTTTTTGGCCCACGACCAATTTTTAGGGTGCGCGTGTCACGAAAGGGCCGCGCATGGATACAAACGCAATCCGGGTTGCCAGTTATCCGGCAGACCAATTTCCCGTCACACTGGGCTTTGAAGTTCCGAACGCTGCTCGGCTCTACCTGTATGAAAGCACCGCGACGACTGAGCGCGAAATGGCCAACGGCCAGCAATGGACACTGGCCAATAACATAGTTTCCCTGGTGGGGGATTACACCGGCAAGACGATCACCATGCTGTACGAGCCCGATGTGATCCTGGATCAGGCCGGTGCAAGGATTGTCCCGCGCGATGAAATCGCCGCTTGGACGACGCGCGTGGACGAGCGTTTTGATCTGGTCAACTACCGCCTGGACAATGCGCTGCGGACGCCGTTCGGGCAGGCCCAGCCTGACAATGTGACCACCTTCAAAGATCAGGCCCAGATCGAAAGCGACCGCGAACGGACAGAGGCGGCGGCGGCTGAGGCGGCAGGCCATGTTTCGGCAGCGGCAGCCAGCGCAACGGCGGCCAGCGCCGCATTGACACAAGCCGAGGCTGCCCGCGATCAGGCCCAGGCAGCATCCCGCGCGCTGAAACCTGCCGTGCGTGCGACGGCCACGGACAACCAAACGCTGTTCGGCGCAACGACTATCGACGGTGTGTCTCTGGTCGATGGCGATCGGGTGCTGCTGGCGAGCCAGACCGACGCCATTCAAAACGGCATCTACATCGTTCGTAACGCTGCCTGGGAGCGGGCGCCCGATTTTCTGAACAACACCGACGTGGAATACGGCACGTCCGTCTATACGACGCAGGGCGCTCTGAACGGTCGGCGCACGTATTTCCTCAACACCACCAACCCGAACATTGGCGTTGCCCCTCTTGCGTTCCAGGCGGTGACGGATCTGAACATCAACTTTGGAGATCGGCCTCGCACGGTTGACGGAGTGGACGGTGGCGTATTTGATCGCGGCACCATCGTGACAGACGGCAAAGTGATGTACGTCTATGACGAGGGCACGCTGATCCCTGACATGCCGGGTTGGTCTCCGTTTGGTCCCGTTTACCTACAGCACTTTGGCCACAACGAAACGCCCGGAACGACCGATCTGGCGGCGGCGCTGGTCTTGCTGCGCAATTACATCCGAACGACGCCATCAACGGTCATCACAACTGTGTCGCTCAACCACGAAATCTGCGGCATCGGCTCGACGGTCTTTTGGAATGCCGAGGCGGATGGCGTGCATTTTGTGGACGGCGCATTCAAGGGTGTCGGCACGCTAACCGATTATCCCAGCCTCGACACCAATCCACTTACGGGAACTGCCCAAGCCGGGCCAATGATCGCCTTTACGCTGTCGGACCGTATTACCCTGAGCGTCAGCATTTTGTGTAACCGGGTGTGTTCCGGCGTGCGTTTCAAGCAGACAGAATATTGCAACGTTACGCCCCTGTTTTACGTCCACGGGTTTGCACCGGGCGGCTACGGGCTGCGCACCGATACGACCGCTCTTGAGTTCAAGGGCGACCGTCCGAAAATCGAGCAGTACACGTTTGGCGAAACTGGGTTCGACAATCAGGCCAACCGCGACGGCTTCTGCTTCATGATGATGACAGCGGATTGGTCAATGGACACGCCGACTGCTAACTACGCCAAGTATCAGATTTACCAAGACGGCTTTGGTTCTTGGGAGCTTATCTCGCCGCATGGCTATGCGGGGTCGCTAGCGACCGTCACCAACGCTGACGAAATCTACTCGGTCTACATAAACAACCCAAGCAACGGGCGCATCCATGGTGGCTACTTTGACCAAGGGTCTTTGTACATCAACGCCGACAACCTGCACTCGGCGACCGCCAAAACGTTCACGTGTCTGGGCGGTTGGTTCCCATGGTCTGGCTCTGCTGGGTCCAACACCTACCAGCTACAAATCCACACGACCGTCGCAAATAACGATCTAGCGGGCCTGTCTCTGGCGGATTGTCGGTTTGTGCCGCGCCCGGTCAACGTGCAGTTCACGACATCCGGCTCTGGCTCGTTTGCCACTGTGCCGAACATGACGGTAGAGAACGTGCGGCAGGCAGACGGCACACCGCTGACCAGCGTTGGCGGCGTCATGGTGCATACTGACGAGCCGTCCTTTGCCACGCGCGGCGACCTCAAGACGTTTTGGGACAAAAACAACCGCGTTCCGGCGGGCCGTACCGTTCCGGCTGGCGGTTATACCTACATGCACTTTGCCGCGTCTGTGGTCATCCCAGACCTCTTGGGGCTGCATCCGAACGGCGACGGGTATCCCGATCACTGGATTGAGCACGCGGCGCCTGGCACGACAGACATGTCCGACGCCATCAAGGCTGCACTTGATTGGTCAGGTTCGCAGCCCTACCGCGCACGCCTGCGGGGCGTCGATTACCGTGTCACGAAAAACATGCGCATCTATGCTCGTAACAACCCGCGCCTGTATGGCGAGGGCCTCAACAGCTCGCGTATCGTGCCAGACGCCGGAGATTACTCGGTGTTCACCTTCTACACGGGCCAAACGAACGCTGCGGGCACACCCCTTTCTTGCCGGGGTGTAGAGATGATTGATTGCCAAATGGCAGCGACAGGCACCGGCATGACCGGTGGCTGGTTCGTTGAGTTCGAGGAACGGTGCATCGGCGGGATTTTTGACCGCTTCAAGCAGTCCGATTTCTACAACGGCATGGACCTCACGGCAGCGGCTTACACTAACCTTGGGGTTATCTATCAGGAGGGTCCAAACCGAACGACCCAAGGCGGTACCATGTTGCGCTTTACGTCGAGCGACACGGCGGGCGCGTGGAATCCGAACGCCGCTGCGAATGTGGCCAAGCCCACAGACATCAAGGTTCTGTCCTTGCAGCAAAATCCGCAAAACCCGACGTTAACCAAACCCTACGCGGTGGGCGTCTATATCGGAGCGGCGGATGGCATTTACTTCTCGCCCGGCTGTCACCTGCGTGGCGCAACTGTTCCTGTTGTCATGGAGACTGCAAAGGCCCCAGGGCGCACTGTGATCGCTTCCGTAGATTTGCGGGGCGTGTACTTTGACGGCGGCGTGGAGAGCCACATCGTATTCCGGGGCTACGGCAACGATGAAACCTGGACGCCGACAGGCGGGTCCGAAACCAAAATCAAGTTCCGCTCCATCCTGATTGCAAATTGCCGCTTCCGGGCGGCAGAGAGCGCCAATGGCAGCATCGTGGCTGACATGACACAAGGCGCGGTCGATCTGGTGACGTGGAGGGGCGGGCAATCGCGTGACCACCTGTATTCGGCCATTCGTGATTTGCGCGCCGCGCCGGGTTTTACCAACCTGACAATTGATGGCGTGGAGTTCTCTGGCAACAATACCGAAGGATCGGCCGGGCATTCGGACATTAACCTGTTCTCGGACGGTCACCACATCACGAGCAACACGGTTAAGTCGGGGGGGCAGAACAACGGTGGTGCGGGCAAAAATATCGTTCTGAAAGCCGGAGGCACAAAGGCCTCTACGGTTCACGGCAACGACCTGACCGACAGCCCGGTACCGCGCGCGCGGCGCATCGACGTGCAGCCGACAGATGCAGTTTATGGCAACTCTGGGCACCGTCAGACCAGCCGGGGCACTGTCACGCTTGCGGACAACAACCTCACAACGGCACCGAAGGACTTTACCGACGCCTCTTGGCTCAAGGTCAACACGACCGTCACAGCCGATGCAGAGGCCGCGCCAGACGGCACGACGACCGCCGACACCATCGCCTCCGGCAATGCAACAGGACAAAGCCTGTACGATACCCTGCCGGTGACCCCAGGCAGCGCCTACACGGTCGGGTTTTGGGTCAAGCTTGGCACCATGGTTGCATCGGACTTCAAGATGGCCGCGTTTGATGTGTCGGGCAGCGCGTTCATTGTGTCCGATCTGGCGCCGTCCGCTGTCCTATCCACGGACACTTGGACCTACGTGTCGTTCCAATTCACGGCGCCTGCGGGCTGCACGTCGGCGCGGGCCTATCCGTTCCGCAACTCGGCCGCTGTCACCGGCACGTTCCACCTGTGGAACGCGCGGGTCGAACTGGCTGGGCAGGAGGCAGGTCAGTTCGTGTCTGAAGTGTCATCCACGGCGGTGATCCTACTGCACAATCTGGATGTGACCCCCGAAGCCGGTGACGTGGACGTGCGGATCGGGACCATTGGTTCGGGTCTGTCCAACGTGGTGGCAACAGCCGTGGACGCAAACAAGGTGACGATGACCGTGGACGCCACGCCATCCGTGACCACCGACCTTCACTACAAGATTGACGCGCAACGCTACCAGGAGGCCTAGCGCACCTCCGTTGCAACATGAGGCGCCCCGAGCGGGTGAGATGAACATGAACTATCCATGGCAAGGCGCAGCAGAGCCAATGCGACCCGGCAGCTTCGAAGCTGCTGCGGCTGTGATTGGATGTGAAACAGCTGTCATCAAGGCGATATTTGAGGTCGAGGCTGCCGGGTCTGGGTTCTGGAAAGACGGAACCCTCAAACGCCGCTTCGAGCCACACAAAATGCCGAGATCCATGTGGGCAGGACTTGGCTTCCATCCCGGCGGCGCTGCGCCGTGGCGCGCATCCCTCAAGATCAAGCAAGCAGCGCGTGAAGACATGCTGCGCCAAGCCTATGAGATCGACCCAGAAGCCGCCTGCCGCGCAACCAGTGCAGGTGGACCCCAGATTATGGGCTTCAACCATGACGCCGCCGGATTTCAATCCGCTATCGACATGTTCCAAGCCATGGCGGACAGCGAAACGGCCCAACTGGACGCCTTTGTCGCCCTGATCACCTCGTGGGGGCTGGATGGTGCAATGCGGGCCCATGACTTCCAAACAATCGAGGACCGGTACAACGGGGGCGGCTTTGATGGTGAGTATGCCCGCAAGATGGAAGCGGCCTATCGTCGGCACTCTGGCAAGTCGTCGCCTGTGGTCCTGCGTATCGGCTCAAAAGGGGCAGAGGTCAAAGCACTGCAAAAAGAACTGCGCATTGAGGCAGACGGCTCGTTCGGCACAGAGACAGACGCTGCGGTGCGTGCCTTCCAAGAGGCCGAGGGCTTGCCGGTCGATGGTGTCGTTGGCAAGCGTACATGGGGGGCCTTACGGGTTAGCACCAAGGCCCAGCCAACTCCCGTCGATGCTCTGATCGAAACTGGCAAGGATTGGGCGACTAAGGCGGGTGGTGGGTTCACCGTAGGCGCTGCTGCTGGAGAGATGATTGAGCGTGCGCCAGATGGGGCGGTCAACATGCTCTGGTATGGCGGGTCTGGTTTGGTCCTACTTGCGCTGGTGCTGGCCGGTTTCGTGGTGTTCCGCCACGTGGTCAGCCGCACATGACCTGGCTTGGCATGATCCCCACGAGGCTCAAGTGGGCTATCGCTGGCGGCGCCATCGTCATCATCGTTGCCCTTGGCCTGGTCCAATGGGGCAAATCTGAACAGCGCGCCGAGCAGGCCGCGCAAGATGCACAAGACTACATCGGAGGAACACAAGATGCGCGTGATTCTGTTTCTAATCTGCCTGACGATCCCGTTGATGGGCTGCTATCCGTCCCGTTCTGAGGGGCGGGCTGCGGGCATCCTCGACGCCGCCAAGCCAGAGGCCGAGGCGCACCGCGATGCGCTTGTGTCTGGCGATATAGAGGCCAGCCAAGAGACGGGTCTGCGCCTGCTGACGGTGCTGTCCTGCTGGTGGTCAGATTGCGCGGAGTAGGCGACCAGTCATGATCACCATCAAGCTTTCGACCCTGGAATACTGCGCGGCGGCCTACACTATCCTTTGGGCGTCGTTTTTGCTCATGGGCAATGAGACGTCCTTGGACGCCGTGGCGTTTTCGTATCTGCGCGACACTTGGGGTGGTGATGCGTCCAGCGCGCGGGTCAACCTAGGCATGACGGGCATGTTCGTCGGCTTTGCCTACGCGACTGCGATCACTGTCAACGGTCGAGGTTTGATGTGGACGCCTATCGCCCGTGCGGCCTGCGCTGGCTTTAACGTGGCTCTGTTCGCAACCTTGGCCTTTAGCATCGCATTGGTCGATTTTTGGTCGCCCGGCGTATCAACTTACTCTTCCATCGCGTGCGTGTTCCTGGGCTTTTTCCTGATCAACATGCCCCGCGTGGAACACTCACTCTTGATCATGCTGGGACGGGTCCGTGGAAGCAGCCGAAACGATTAAAGCCCTTGGCGATTTTGTTGCCGAGGTGGGGTTTTTCGAGACAGTCGTCATCGGGCTGTTGGTGTTGGGCGCCGGGACGATTGTTCTGGGCAAGTACCGCCGCGGCGACAGCGCAAAACAGGTGGTGCAGGACGTGGTAACGCCGGTGACGTGCGCGTGGGGTGATATGGAGCGTTCGAGCCTGTCGGAGCTTCGCAAGGACGTCGATGTCATCAGGGACAAGATCACGAAGTTAGAGGGCCGCTTGCTGCGTTAGTAAGCGGTCCTTGTTATGCGGCTTTATGGGTGACACGGAAACCGGCTGCATTGCGGTGCCCGCCGCCACCGTTTGCCTTCGCGATTTCTGACACGTCCATGCGATCATCCATAGACCGCAGTGAGTAGGTTGTGCCGTCATGTGACCGCACAATGCAGGCGGCAAACGGCGCCTCAGGATTTCGGTTCAAAAGTTCGTGGGCGGCCTCTGACACAAAGTCGTACGAGCAGGACGCAACCGGTACTTTGTGACCCGCGATTTCTTCCTCAAATGCCGTGTCGCAGATGTTGCTGATGATCATATTAACGTAGCGCCGGATCGTGACGCCTTCGTTGGCCAGGTTCGTGGCTGTGAACATATCCCACAATTCAAAGTCGCGGGGCATTGATCGGATCGCAATGCTGACTTCTTTTGTGATTGGGATTGCAAACCGCCATAGATCGCGATCCTCAACGCACGCCATCCATTCGGGCATGCGATCATCGCCGAAGCAGTATTCCCAAGCCAAACGGCACCCTGACTTTTCCATGTCGAAGTGAACGCCCACGCCCTCAATCATGCGGTCAGCATACCGTTTCTCAAACGGGCCGCCGACGCAGTTTAGTTGCACAAAGCCCTCCAATTCGGCCTTTGCGGTCTTGTGATGATCCAGCACAATGATGCGCCGGGCGCTGTCCGCAAGGCGCTCCATATCGGGTTTTTTGTAAGAGAAATCGACGATCAGAACGTCTTTGCCTTTCACGTCTGGCAGGTCAGCGCCGTACTGCGCTGGGATGAACGTCACGGCGTCACCGAACCGCTTCCAAACGGCATAAGCCGCAGCAAAGCCATCGTCGCAATTGTCGTGGTAGATGCAAATGTCGGGTGTCATTGGGCGTCCTTATTCGTTTGGGTCAAAAAAGCAGAGAGAGAATGACCAAAACAGGATGGCAACCCCTCGGTCTGACCACTCAAAGCCGAGTGATCTGTGCGTATTCGAGTGCCGCCAAATATGCATGTTTTTGGTCCCTTTCAGAGGTGTGATTGGAGAGCGGCCTAGGCCGCTTTTTTCAGCATGCGCTTAGCGCCGGTTTCAGCTTTCTTGGCGGTGTCATAGTAGCGCCCGCGAATGCCGGGCAGGCACTGGCCGCCGCGCGTCACTACCACGAAGAAATCGCCGGTTGCGTCCTTAGTGATTTTTGCGACTGCGCTGCCTTGGTGGATGCTCTTGGTCATTGGCTTGGTCCTCGTTATGTGGATAATTTCTGACACTTATATCCCATAGTTTCTGACAACTAACAAGAGGTATTTCTGACAAATATCGCTTTTTGTCAGAAAGTTTTTGTGGTATGTCAGAAATTACCTTAAAAAGCAGCGGTGCGCACAATTGGCCTTATCTCTGACGACAAGAAGCTGGGCAGTCACGAACACCAGCGGGGCCAGATCGGTCCCGTGGATATGTTTGTTGACCCAGACGATAGCTGGCGTTTGTGGAAAGGCGTTTACACCGTCGAGGGCGCTGGCGATGTCCTTGTCGTTTCGCACGCTCGGGCGCTTGGACGATACCGGCGCGGATTTGCGCTGCGTGACGAGCGGCTGCGCCTTCTTTCATCGTGGGGCGTCGCAGTTCAGATCGGCAAGGATGGTGACGCCGTGACCTACGATGATGCTGAAAAGATTGCGGCTTTCCACGCGGCGGCACTTGAACCTACCGGGCAAGCGACACCCAAGCAAAAGCGCAACCCTGGCAGGCCCAGCACCTATCAAGAGCCACAAGGCGAAAAGCGCGAAATGGCTTTACAGTGGTGGGCTGGCGCGCTGCATACGGACGATGTGTGCAAGCTGATCGGGCAGATGATGAACACCAAAACGCCCTCGCGGGCACTGGTTGCAGAGTGGCTTGGCAACAGGCCGAAATTCAAGGGCCGGATGCGCAAAGAGCGTTCGGACAAAAAGACATAGTGTGGAGGCCGATTGATGCTGGGCTTTAGGCTACGCAGGCGCTGGCTCGTGAATTACACCTTCATGGGTGGTACGGGGCGCGTGTTCATGACGACGAGGCCCCGGTTCTTCAGTGAGCGTTTAGTCGAGGACATGGACGCATGGCTGAGGAGCGACGACCCAGAAAGAGGCGGCACGGTAACGCAAGCGCGCCCGATGGGAGTTCCTTTTGGCTTGTTCATTGAAAAGGAGAGTTCGGATGACTGATTTCGATGTTTGGTGGGCGGATCAGGATTGCGGAAATCTGGACGTGAAGGACATTTGCCGCAAGCAGTGGGTGACCATGGAGCGAAACGGATTGGATTGCTCGACCATCACTCAGATCATGGACAACGCCTGGGCGGGTGAGTTCGAGAGGAGGACCGAGGCGTTCCATGCGCTCATTTATATGGGCCAAGAGTTTGATACTACTGAGGAGCCGTCCAGTGACACCTGAAGAACTGATAGAGCGCGCCAAGACCTACGTGGTGGTCGGCACCGATGGCACAGAGGTCAATCTTGGCGAAGAGATTGAGCGCCTGCGCGATGCCCTGTGGAGGGCGAGGGCCGACCTTGACAACGCACACCGCAACATCATGCCTCACATCCATAATCTGGCCCACGACGCTATCAGGGTGGCTCAAATTGTGGACCCGCCAGCCCATACTACTGAGGAGCCTAGCTGCTAGGTCGCACCAGCTTTTCCAGCACCTCGACCAACTCGATAGCCATCTCGCGCGCATCCGTGGTTCTGGCGTCTTTGCGGACATTCTCTAGGTGCGTTCTCACAAGTCGGGCGTGCTCAAGGGCGGCGGCGATGTCATCCATTTGGGCTTGCTCCCACTTTCACTGCTTCATTCGCACAACATTCGCCGCCGCGCCCGTGATGAACGCCGCGTAAGCCTCCATGGCAATGCGGCGCCGTTCCAGCAAGTCAGATCGCGCATACGATCGCTCGACCGTGCCGCCGATGGAATGTCCTAAGCACGTCTCGGCCACCTCCCAGGTACATGCGTCTGTGTCCTGCACCCATGAGCGGAACGTGGATCGAAACCCATGCACGGTAGCGGACGGGTGGATCGCGCGCAGGGTCTTTGTGACGGCAACGTCGCTCACGTGCCCGCGGACTCGCCCGGGGAATAGGTAATGCTCCGACAACGTTGATGCGTCTGCCGCGATTTTCTGAGCCTCGGCAGGCAAGGGCACACGAAAGTCCCGCACGCGCCCCTCTAAGCCCTTGATGCGGTCCGCTGGCACCGTCCAGATGTCGGCCTTGATCTCAGGAAATGCTGCACCACGGGCTGCGTCCGGTCGGATCAGCAGCAGGATCGACCACCGCAAGCACATCCCAGGAATGGTGTCTGGTATCTCCGACCACAGGCCGGGGAGTTCCTGCCACGGCAGCGCGTCAACGTGTACCGGTTGATGGATAACCTCGCCAAGCATGTGGCGGGCCCGGTCGACCGTGATTGGCGTGCAGTCGATCCCAGACAGCATCGCGGTTTCAAACGTCATCCGGGTGCGCTGGATCGCCTTTTCTGCTGTTGGGTGCTTGGCCCTCCAAATCGGCTGTAGCGCGTCGTGGATGTCTGCCGGGACCAGCTGCGTCATCCGGCGCTTCCCGATCTTGGGAATGACATGAAGCCGCAACGGGCTGAACCAGCGGCCCCGCTCCCCGTCGCCTCGAAGCTTCGCGCGCCGCGCATCGAATGCGACCTTGGCCATTTCTTCGAATGTTGGGTCCACACGATCCAGCACGGCTTTGGCCTCTGCTCTCTGGCTTTCCCTTGTGCTGATCGGATCCCGCCCGGATCGAATGACGGCCGCCCATTGGTCCCGCTCTTTGCGCGCCTCGGCGAGCGAAACGGCAGGCCAGTTTCCAAGGCCCATGTCTCGGCGCCGCCCGGCGAAGCTGTATCGGTAGAGCCACTTCCCGCCCTGGTCTGTGCGATGGATCATGAGGCCCTGACCGTCTTGATACCTGCCGGGGGCAGCGTTTTTGATCGCGACGTTTGTCAGCTTTCCCATTCCAGCCCCACAAGTAGCCCCACAGTTCGGGCTTTACTGCCATGCTCCCTTGTTCCCGCTCTTGCACGGTCAGGGATTCTATTAAGCTGAAAGATAGAGGGAATTTTTTTGCTCGTGCAAGCCCCAGCACGCTTGGTTAGCGGCACGCCGGCCGCACCACCTCTAAGATTCATGTCTGATATCCCCCCTACCACCCTGAACGGAAACGATATTTCCGGGGTTCTAGGCCCTCGATTCCGGTCGTACTTGATACGGTCCGCGAAGGCCAGTTTCAGCACTGCCCGACGTGCAAAAACGGAGCCATTTTCCCATAGTTTCGATGGGTTAGATAGGAACAACATCAAGGGTTCTAGTTTGTCCTCGAATGTCCCGACAGGCACGACCTGAGAGTCGCGTTTTTCGGCGAGCAAGGCTTTGTCGCGTTCCATATCGGCCAGCTTCACTTCATAGGCCGCAATCACCTGCACGTCGCTTGCGCCCATGATCCGATCAAGCAGCGTCGTGGTTTCTTTCTCAATCGCCTTGATCTGAAGCGCTGCCGCCGCGCGGATGTCTTTTGCTTGTGCGGCGCGCATGTCCCAGGCTTTGCGGAACATCACACGCGCCAGTGCAATCAAACCGGGGGACGGTTGCAAGTCCTTGATAAGCGCACCGACCTCGTCTTCGAGCGTGTCGCGCTTGATTGACTTGCCGTAATGGTCGCATGTCTTGGTTTGGCACAGATAGTAAGGATACCGCTTGCCCAACTTGCCACGTGCCAAGGATGACCGCAGCGGCACATCACAGCCGCCACAGACAGCAATGCCGCGCAGGGCAAACTCATCACCAATGTTTTTCCGCTTGGGCGCTTTGACCTTGTCCGTAC
>JBCBID010000030.1:0-48328 GCA_038525015.1 Pseudomonadota bacterium
ATGCGGCCTCTGCCCTCGACTACCTGCAATCGATGAACAACAATTCCAAGCATTGCTGGGTCGCGGGCTTTTCCTTTGGCGCGTGGATCGGGATGCAGCTGTTGATGCGGCGGCCCGAGATCACGGGCTTCATTTCCGTCTCGCCGCCTGCGAATATGTATGACTTTTCGTTTCTCGCCCCCTGCCCGTCTTCTGGTCTGATCATCAACGGCACGGCAGACCGCGTGGCACCGCCCGCGGACACGGAATCGCTGGTGTCGAAGCTGCACGAGCAGAAGGGCATCACCATCACGCATACCCAGGTCGAGGGCGCTGGCCACTTCTTTGAGGATCCGCATCTGGAGACTCTGATCGGCCACAGCACCGACTATGTAAAACGCCGCCTGACGGAGACGTCGCGGTAATGGCGGACCCGGTTGTCGTTGAAATGGCCAACAAGCTGGCCGAGGAGTGCCTGGCGGTGCAGAACGAGATTGGCAACGACCGGCTGTTCATGGAGGTCGGCGATGTGCTGGGCGCCTCATCACAAACACTGGAAGAGGCATTTTTGACCGCGGTGCGCACCCGGATGGCCAACGATGCGGGGCGCCGGTTTCTGGCACAAAAGCTCAAGACACATCGCGCGGAACAGACGCCGGAGTGACGCGCCTGGATCAGCAGATCGCGTTTTTGACCGAAGCGGACAAGCTGAAATCAATCACCCGCGCGACCACCCTGGCCGATGGCAGCCGGGCCGAGAACAGCGCCGAACACTCGTGGCATCTGACCCTTTATGCCCTTGTTCTGGCCGACCAGGCCGGGCCGGATGTCGATATCAATCGTGTCATCAAAATGCTGATCCTGCATGATCTGGTTGAGATCGACGCGGGCGACAATCCCATTTTCGAGGATGTGGATACCGCCGCCGTCGCCGCACAAGAGCAGGCAGCGGCTGATCGCATCTTCGGGCTGCTGCCTGATGACATTGCGCGGGACCTCCGCCCGATCTGGGAAGAGTTCGAAAGCGCCGAGACGCCAACCGCTCAATTCGCAAAGGCCCTCGACCGGTTTCAGCCGCCGATGCTGAACCTCGCGTCGGGCGGCGGCAGTTGGACGGATTACAACGTGACCGAAGATATGGTCGCGGCCCGTGTCGGCACCAAGATCGCACGCGGTGCGCCCGGGTTATGGGCATATGCCAGCAAACGCATCAGCGATTTCTTTGCATCCGTCTCATGAACGCGAAATTCAGTATACAATTGCATACACACTTTCCAAAGCGCGCCTGACGGGCTAAGCGAACGTAACAGCATTCGCGCACAAAGGACCTCCCCATGACCAAGATCAAAGTAGACAACCCCATCGTCGAAATGGACGGGGACGAGATGACACGCATCATGTGGGACTTCATCAAGAAAAAGCTGATCGAGCCGTATCTGGACGTCGACCTGCTTTATTACGATCTGGGGATCGAGGAACGCGACCGGACCGAAGATCAAGTCACAATCGACGCCGCCGAAAAGACCAAGGATGTGGGCGTTGCCGTCAAATGCGCGACCATCACGCCGGATGAGGCACGGGTAGAGGAGTTTGGCCTTAAGAAGATGTGGCGCAGCCCGAACGGGACCATCCGCAACATTCTGGGCGGTGTGATCTTTCGCCAGCCGATCATCTGCCGCAATGTACCGCGCCTTGTGCCCGGATGGACCAAGCCCATCGTGGTGGGGCGGCATGCCTTTGGCGATCAGTACAAAGCCACGGATATGAAATTCCCCGGCGCTGGCACCCTGACCATGAAGTTTGTGGGCGAAGACGGGACAGAGATCGAGCACGAGGTCTATCAAGCGAAAGACGCTGGTGTGTTCATGTCTATGTATAATATTGACCCGTCGATCTATGATTTTGCGCGGGCGTCGTTCAACTACGGCCTGAGTCTTGGCTGGCCAGTTTATCTCTCCACCAAGAACACCATTCTCAAGCAATATGACGGGCGCTTCCTTGAGGTCTTTCAAGAGGTCTATGACGCCGAGTTCAAGGCGCAGTTCGAGGAAGCGGGCATCTGGTATGAACACCGGCTGATCGACGACATGGTGGCATGTGCCATCAAGTGGAACGGCGGATTTGTCTGGGCCTGCAAGAACTACGATGGCGACGTGCAGTCGGACGTGGTGGCGCAAGGGTTCGGGTCATTGGGCATGATGACCAGCCAGTTGATGACGCCCGACGGCAAAATTGTTGAGGCCGAGGCCGCCCACGGCACCGTCACACGCCACTACCGCCAGCATCAGGCGGGCGAGCAGACCTCGACCAATTCCATCGCGTCGATCTATGCATGGACGGGGGGTCTCAAGCACCGGGCCAAGCTGGATGGCAATGACGCGCTCAAGAACTTTGCCGAGACACTGGAGAAGGTCATTGTGGACACGGTGGAATCCGGCCACATGACCAAGGACCTGGCGCTGCTGGTCGGCCCTGATCAGGGCTGGCTGACCACCATGGGGTTCCTTGAAAAGATCGACGAGAACCTGAACAAGGCGCTGGCCGGTTAAGCCGCCAGCGCTGCCACGCGGGGCGCGAACGGCAGCATGGTGTATGTGCGCCCCTCAAAGGTGACAAAGCTGCCTTGGGGCACTTCATGCCAATCGGCGTCCTGATCATAGGGTTCGCTGACCACTGACCAGCCATTGGTCTTGTCATCCCAGCGATAATAAAGCGATGGCGCCTGGTGGTCCGAAGCATAGCGCACGGCGAAGAGCCGCTTGCCATCGGTCATCGCGACGGTCATGCGCACCAGAGGATCAAAGCCCTGCGCTTCGCCCGCTTGGACAATCGTGGCCGTTGCGCGTTCAAGGCCACGGCGCGGGTCCTCCTTGAGCCCCAAGCTGAGCGCTACAAGGAACAGTGCTTCGCTGTCCGTGGCCCCCTTGCGTTCGGGATACAGATGATCGGCGATACACATGTCGGCGGATTTGCGGAACTGGCCGAAATCGCCAATCTGACCGTTATGCATAAAGCTCCAATTGCCGCTGGCAAAGGGGTGACAATTGTTGCGGCTGGTCGCGGTTTCAGTTGAGGCGCGCACATGGGCCATAAACAGCGGCGCGCGGACCTGATCGGTGAGCGATGCGAGGTTCGCATCAGACCATGCCGGAAACACATCGCGAAACAGGCCCGGTTCAGGCCGCTGATCATACCACGCAACGCCAAAGCCATCTGCGTTGATGGATGTCACACTTTGTGACGCGGCACTGGCCTGTTCGATCAGCGAATGGCATGGGCAAGTGATGACATCGGCCATAAAGATCGGGTCACCCAAGTAAGCGCTCCAGCGGCACATGGATCAGCGGCCCCGGTTGCGGATGTCTTCGTACATCGCGGTGATCATATTGCCTGCGGTCTTTTCAAACAGTGCCGGGATAAAGGCGTGCACGGTTGCGGCCCCCGCCGCAGCAAACAGGCGAAAAGCAAAGCGGCCTGCGAACACGGCATGTTCGACATAGCTTTCGTCCACGCTGCGGGGGTGGGTCAGGAATACGCGGGTCAACATGGTCTTTCCTCCGTTTGGTTGACCAAAAGGTAAGAGCAAAGCGGCGGGAACATATCTTTGTTTCAGCCTCCCAACCCGCTTGTGAGAAGATGAAATCCCACGTATGCGCCAATCATGGAGATATTTGACAAGACAGACGCCAAGATACTGCGCGAACTGCAACAGGACGCCTCGATTTCGCTGGATCAGTTGGGGGAACGTGTGGCGCTGTCGCGCAACGCCTGTTGGCGGCGGGTGAAGGCATTGGAAGATACGGGTGTGATCACCGGCCGCGTGGCGCTGATTGACCCGGCGGCGGTGGGCCTAGGCCTGATGGTGTTCATGCAGATCCGCACGCAAAGCCACGATCCGGATTGGCAACGCAATTTCAAACGCGCCACGCAGACAATCCCCGGCATCCTGAGTGTCTACCGGATGACCGGCGATCTGGATTACCTGATCCGCGCGCGGGTGGCGGACATGGCGGGCTATGATGCACTTTACCAGCATCTGATCGGGCAAGTGCCCATCGCGGATGTGTCGGCCAGTTTCGTGATGGAAGAGATCAAGGACAGCACCGCCCTGCCCCTGTGATACCGGAACCTTTTGCAAGGACGTGACGTTTTCTGCGCAAGCAGCAACCGGCACGAGGACTCCATGCAAGCGTTTCTTGATCAACTCTGGTCCTATTTCCCGGCCCCGATGAAGGACAAGTTGCAAGGCTACGTGGAAGGCTTCTGGACGATCCTGCCCAACATCGTCTTCGCGCTTCTGTTTTTGGTGCTGGTTTGGGCCATTGTCGCATTGGCCTCGTGGATCGTGCGGCGGGTAACGCGCAATCTGCGGTCGAACCTGCGCGACGTGGCGGTGCTGCTGACGCGGGTGGCGCTGTGGACCGTTGGGTTGCTGATAGCGGCAACCATCGCCTTTCCCACACTGTCGATTGCCAACATCTTTGCCGCGGCGGGTGTTGGTGGTCTGGCCATCGCATTTGCGGCACGCGACACGCTTGAGAACTTCTTTGCCGGGGTGAACCTGCTGGTGCGCAAGACCTTTGACGACGGTGATTACGTCGAATGCGAAGGGATCGAGGGCCAGGTAGAGAAGATCACGGTGCGCGAAACATGGATCAGACAAACCGATGGGCAGCTTGTGGTGGCGCCGAACAAGGTCTTTTTTCAGAACCCGCTGACCATCCGCACAAATCGTGACGTGCGGCGCACAACTGTGATCTGCGGCGTGGCCTATGGCGAGGATGTGGACCAGTCACGCAAAGTGATCGAGGACGCGCTGGCAGCCTGCGATACAGTGCTCAGCGATAATCATCCCATTCAGATTTTTGCCCAGGAGTTCGCAGACAGCGCGATCAACTTCGAGGTGACATGGTGGACACGACCCAAGCCTGTCGACATCCGCCGGTCGCGCGATCAGGTTGTGAGTGCGGTGAAACGCGCGCTGGACGATGCAGGGATCGAAATCCCCTTCCCCTATCGTACGCTCACCTTTGCTGAGCCCCTGCGCACCGAAACGCAGGAGGCTGAGGAGCGCGCCGACAAGGCCGCTTGACGCCACCAGAGTGCCTGCCCCAGATGGGCAGGCCTACCCCCCTTGCTTTTTGGTGATGTCATGCCGCTGCACTATCTCTACCTGATCCTCGCCGTCGCGGCCGAAACGATCGGCACAACAGCATTGCAGGCCAGCAACCAATTCACACGCGCAGGGCCCACCGTTCTGGTTGTGATCGCGTATGGTGTGGCGTTCTACTTCCTCGGGATTGCCCTCAAATATATCCCTGTGGGCATCGCTTATGCGATGTGGTCGGGTCTTGGAATTGTGCTGATTGCCCTCATTGGCTTTGCCGTCTTTGGCCAGCGGCTGGACCCGCCCGCCGTCTTGGGTCTTGCGATGATCATCGCGGGGATTGTGGTGATCCAGCTCTTCTCGAAAACGGCCACACACTAGCCCTTTCATTCTGCACTGCGGCGCTATATGGGCCGGGCAACACTTATTGAGGCCCGTTTCATGGATTTGCGCAACATCGCCATCATCGCCCACGTTGACCACGGCAAGACCACGCTGGTGGATGAATTGCTCAAGCAATCGGGTACATTTCGTGAAAATCAGGCCACGACCGAACGCGCGATGGACAGCAATGACCTGGAGCGTGAGCGCGGCATCACCATTCTGGCCAAGGCCACATCCGTCGAATGGAACGGCACGCGGATCAACATCGTGGACACGCCCGGCCACGCCGATTTCGGCGGTGAGGTCGAGCGTATCCTAAGCATGGTCGATGGCGTCGTGCTGCTGGTTGATGCCGCCGAAGGACCAATGCCACAAACAAAATTTGTGACGTCAAAGGCGTTGGCGCTGGGTCTGCGCCCTATCGTGGTGCTGAACAAGGTTGACAAGCCGGATGCCGAACCCGACCGCGCGCTTGACGAGTGCTTTGACCTGTTTGCCAACCTTGGCGCGGATGACGATCAATTGGATTTTCCGGCCATGTATGCGTCAGGCCGGTCTGGCTGGGCCGACATGGAGTTGGATGGCCCACGCGCGGACCTGTCGGCGTTGTTCGATCTGATCGTGGAACATGTGCCCGCACCGGCCCAGGCCGCGGCCAAGGATGACCCGTTCCGGATGTTGGCCACAACGCTGGGGGCCGACCCATTCATCGGGCGCATCCTTACGGGCCGCGTTGAATCGGGCACGTTGAAAGCGGGCGAGACCGTGAAAGCGCTCAGCCGTGACGGGTCGCTGATCGAAAGCTTTCGCTGCACCAAGATCCTCGCCTTTCGCGGGCTGGGGCAGCAGCCGATCGATGTGGCCGAGGCAGGTGACATTGTGACCCTCGCGGGCATGTCCAAGGCCACCGTGGCAGACAGTATCGTCGCACCCGCCGTGACGGAGGCCCTGCCCGCCCAGCCCATCGACCCGCCAACCATCACCGTGACCTTTGGCATCAACGATTCGCCGCTGGCGGGCCGCGACGGCAAAAAGGTGCAATCCCGTGTGATCCGCGACCGGCTGATGAAAGAGGCAGAATCCAACGTCGCCATCAAAATCACCGACACCGCCGGCGGGGACGCATTCGAAGTGGCGGGCCGCGGTGAATTGCAGATGGGCGTTCTGATCGAAAACATGCGCCGCGAGGGGTTTGAGTTGAGCATTTCGCGCCCTCAGGTTCTGTTTCAAGAGATCGATGGCGTGCGGCACGAACCTATCGAAGAAGCCACTATTGACGTGGATGACGAATATTCGGGCGCCGTGATTGAAAAGCTGACGGGCGTACGCAAGGGCAATCTGGTTGAAATGAAGCCCGCCGGGGCCGGCAAAACGCGCATTGTCGCCCATGTGCCGTCTCGTGGTCTTATCGGCTATCACGGCGAGTTTCTGACCGATACGCGCGGCACCGGTGTGCTGAACCGTGTGTTCCACGAATGGGCACCGCATAAAGGGCCCATCCCGGGCCGTCGTGCGGGCGTCTTGATCTCTATGGAAAATGGTCAGTCTGTCGCCTTTGCTCTATGGAACCTTGAAGAGCGTGGCCGGATGTTCATCGGGGCGCAGGCGGACGTCTATACAGGCATGATCATCGGCGAACACAGCCGCGAAAATGACCTGGAAGTGAATCCGCTGAAGGGCAAGAAGCTGACCAATGTGCGGGCCTCCGGCACCGACGAAGCGGTGCGGCTGACCACGCCTGTTACCATGTCGCTGGAAGAGGCGATTGCTTACATTGATGATGATGAGTTGGTTGAGGTGACGCCAAATGCGGTACGGTTGCGCAAGCGGTATCTTGATCCTCACGAACGCAAGCGGATGGCGAAAGCATCGTAGCGCAGAACCGGGGCTCTGCCCCGGACCCCGTCGTATTTTCAGTCAGAAGAAACGGCTATTCGCTGGTTTCCACGATCAAAAGCTCGCGTTCGGATGCGCCGCGCGCATGGTTGAGGGCGGCTTGATAGGCATCTGAATGGTAGCAGCGTTCAGCGGTTTCCACGTCCGGGAAGCGCGCGACGACATTGCGTGGGCGCTCCTTGCCTTCTAGTTGCACATAGCGCCCACCGCGGGCAAGGAACGTGCCACCATGCTCGGCGATGGCCACCGTCGCGCCTGCTGCGTATTTCTTGTACGCCTCTTCATCGGTGACCGTCACATGCGCAATCCAGAGTGCTGGCATCTTAACCTCCCATAGCCGCTTTGGCCGCCGCGATGGCGGCATTTGCATTGCTTGCATCCTTGGCACCACCTTGGGCCATATCGGGGCGGCCACCACCGCCCTTGCCACCCAATTCGGCCACTGCCGCTTTGACCAGGTCAACGGCGTTGACAGCATCGGTTTTGTCCTGCGTGACCCCAGCCGCCACGGCGACCTTGCCCTCTGCGTCGGCGATCAAAAGGATCGCGCCAGTGCCCATGCGGCCCTTGTGTTCGTCAATGAGAGCGGGCAGGTCCTTGCCTGTCACACCGCTAAGGACTTGGGCCAGGAACGGCGTACCGTTCACCTCCTCGGCTTCGGGAGCGGATTGACCGCCGCCCGCCATCGCCAGATCGCGGCGCAGTTGTGCCACCTCAGCGGCAAGCGCTTTGCGCTCATCCATCAGCGCCCTGACCCGTGCGGGCACGTCCTGTGCCTGCGTCTTGAGTTCATTGGCCGTTTCAGCCAGCAGGTGGTCCTGCCCACGCAAATAGTTCATCGCCGCCTGCCCGGTCAGTGCCTCGATCCGGCGTACGCCTGCGCTCGACGCGCTGTCGCCCAGTGTGACAAACACGCCGATGTCTCCCGTCTGGCGTACATGGGTGCCACCGCAAAGCTCCAACGAATATGTCTGGCCGCCTGTGCCCTTGCCCGAGCCCGGTTGGTGACCCATGGACACCACACGCACTTCATCGCCGTATTTCTCACCAAAAAGCGCCTGCGCGCCCAGGGCACGGGCGTCATCAGGCGTCATGATCCGCGTGTCGACCGGCGCGTTCTGTCGGATATAGGTGTTCACCTCAGCCTCAACCTGATTAAGCTCCTCAAGGCTCAGGGCCTTGCCGTGGCTGAAGTCGAACCGCAAACGGTCAGGCGCGTTGAGCGACCCGCGTTGCGCCACGTGATCCCCCAGGGCACCGCGCAGGGCTTCGTGCAGCAGGTGAGTGGCCGAGTGATTGGCACGAATGGTTGTGCGGCGCGCGTGATCCACTTCAAGAATGGCGGCTTCCCCTTTGGAAAGGCGGCCTTTTATGACCTCAGCACTATGCACGAACACATCTGCCGTCTTGCGCGTATCGGTGACACGCGCTTCGCCACTTTCTGTGCGGATGATGCCGGTGTCGCCCACCTGCCCGCCACTTTCAGCATAGAACGGTGTCTGGTTAAGCGCGATCTGAACTGTCGTACCTTCCGTCGCTGCCTCCGCCAATGCCCCGTCCACCACGAGGGCCACAATCTGGCCCTCGGCGGTTTCGGTATCGTAGCCCAGAAATTCCGTGGCGCCGCTTGTGTCTGCAACGTCAAACCACACCGCATTGTCGACCGCGTCGCCAGACCCGGCCCAAGCGGCCCGCGCGCGGGTTTTCTGTTCGGCCATGGCGGCATCAAAGCCGTCTGTGTCCACACCACGCCCCTTCTCACGCAGCGCATCCTGCGTCAGATCAAGGGGAAACCCGTAGGTGTCATAGAGCTTGAACGCGGCTTCGCCGGGCAGGTCTGCACCGTCGTCAAGCTGTGCGACCTCATCATCGAGCAGTTTCAAGCCCCGATCGAGGGTCTGCTTGAACCGCGTTTCTTCCGCCTGCAGGGTTTCGGTGATCAGCGCCTGCGCTTGGCCCAGTTCCGGATAGGCCGCACCCATTTGCTGTACCAGCGACGGGACAAGGCGGTACATCACCGGGTCCTTCGCCCCAAGCAGGTGCGCATGCCGCATGGCGCGGCGCATGATCCGACGCAGCACGTAACCGCGCCCGTCATTCGACGGCATGACGCCATCCGCAATCAGAAACGAGGTTGAACGCAGGTGATCCGCGATCACACGGTGATGCACGTTCTGGTCGCCATAGGGGTCAACGCCCGTGGCATCGGCCGACGCTTCAATCAGGGACTTGAACAGGTCAGTGTCGTAGTTGTCGTGGCTGCCCTGCAACAGCGCGCCAATCCGCTCCAGCCCCATGCCAGTGTCGATGGACTGCATGGCCAGATCGACCATCGAGCCATCCTCGAACTGCTCATTCTGCATGAAAACGATGTTCCAGATCTCGATGAACCTGTCACCGTCCTCTTCCGGCGATCCCGGAGGGCCGCCCCAAATGTGATCCCCATGGTCATAGAAAATCTCGGTGCACGGACCGCAGGGACCGGTGGGCCCCATCTGCCAGAAATTGTCGGACGTGGCGATGCGAATGATGCGGTCTTCGGGCACGCCGACCTTCTTCCAGATCTCGAACGTTTCGTCATCCGTGTGGTAAATCGTGACATAAAGCCGGTCCTTCGGGATGCCCAATTCGCCCGTGATCAAGGTCCAGGCAAAGGGGATCGCCTCATGCTTGAAATAATCGCCAAAGCTGAAGTTTCCCAACATCTCGAAAAACGTATGATGGCGCGCTGTGTATCCCACATTGTCGAGGTCATTGTGCTTGCCGCCGGCCCGGACGCATTTCTGCGACGTCGTCGCGCGTGTATAGTCGCGTTTCTCCAGCCCCGTGAACAGGTTCTTGAACTGCACCATACCTGAGTTCACGAACATCAGTGTGGGGTCGTTGCGCGGCACCAACGGGCTGGACGGCACCACCGCATGCCCTTGTTTTTCAAAGTAATTCAAAAAGGTCGAGCGGATATCATTAAGCGATGGCATGGGCTGGGGTCCGGGCGTCTGATTGGTCGCACTGACATAACGCTGCGCTGCTGCAGTGTCCACAAACGAAACAGGGTGCCGCCGTCACGACACCCCATTCCGAGTATTGTCCATGCCACGTCTGGCATGTCGGGGACGTTCCGGGCCTGGTCCCCAGTGCCCGACCGGCTACGCTTCGAGGATATCGTCGTCCTCGACCTTTTCGCCCTCGGGCATGTCGAAATCAAGCCCGTGGGCGGCTCGGATCTTGTCTTCGATTTCATAGGCGATGCGGCTGTTTTCCTTCAGAAAGGTCTTGGCGTTCTCGCGCCCCTGCCCGATCCGCTCATCCCCATAGCTAAACCACGAGCCCGACTTCTCGACCACACCTGCCTTGACGCCGAGGTCCAGCAATTCGCCCATTTTCGAGATGCCCTCGCCATACATGATGTCGAATTCCACCTGTTTGAAGGGCGGTGCCACCTTGTTCTTGACGACCTTCACACGCGTTGCGTTGCCGACCACCTCGTCGCGGTCCTTCAGCGCGCCGATCCGGCGAATGTCCAGACGGACAGAGGAATAGAATTTCAGCGCATTGCCGCCCGTGGTCGTCTCAGGCGAGCCAAACATGACGCCGATTTTCATACGGATCTGGTTGATAAAGATCACCATGCAGTTCGACCGGCTGATCGAGCCGGTCAGCTTGCGCATGGCCTGGCTCATCAGACGGGCCTGTACGCCCACGCTGGAATCACCCATATCGCCCTCAAGTTCGGACTTTGGGGTCAGTGCCGCCACAGAATCGACAATCACCATGTTCACCGCGCCAGAGCGGACCAGCGTATCGGTGATCTCAAGCGCCTGTTCGCCCGTGTCGGGTTGCGAAATCAGCAACTCGTCCAGGTTCACACCCAATTTGCGCGCGTATTGCGGATCAAGCGCATGTTCGGCATCGACAAAGGCACACACGCCACCCGCCTTTTGCTGTTCCGCCACGCAGTGCAAGGTCAGCGTGGTTTTGCCCGAAGATTCAGGACCATAGATTTCCACGATCCGACCCATCGGCAGCCCGCCAATGCCCAAAGCGATGTCCAGCCCCAGCGACCCGGTTGAACTGGCCTTGATATCCTGGATGGCGTTTTCATCGCCCAACTTCATGATCGACCCCTTACCGAACTGCCGTTCGATCTGGGCCAGGGCGCTGTCCAGCGCCTTTTGTTTGTCTGCCGATTTCTTGTCTGTCATGGTCAAAAGGTCTGCCGTTGCCATTGCTTTGGTCCTTTGTGTCATACCCGCCGGGGAGCGGCAATCACTGCCGCGGCTGCGTCGATGTTCCCCTTGCGTTCCTTATGAGATCAAATCGGGAACATTTCAATAAATTTCTACATACCCACCTTTTGCCGCGAGAGGTTAAAGAGTAGTTTACGCGTCAAACGTGCAGGACAAAAAACGGACCGGGGCAGGATATGTTGGTGTTTTACAAGGCCGGACTGGCGTTTTTGTCGATGCCGAAAACCGGCAGTTCAGCTTACGAAACAGCGCTCAAACCCCATGCTGATCTGGTCCTTTCGGCCCCACCCGATCTCAAACATGCACCGGTTTATCGCTACAATCGCTTTGTGCGCCCGATGTTCCTCAAGGTCTGCGATGTCGAGCTTGAGGTGATGGCCGTGATGCGAGAGCCAATCAGTTGGCTGGGCAGTTGGTGGCGCTATCGTCAACGCCCGTTCATGCAGGGCAAGCCCAACGCGACACATGGCATAAGTTTCGACGACTTCGTTCTGGCCTACATGAAAGGGCAAAAGCCGGGCTTTGCCAACGTGGGAAGCCAGGCCAACTTTCTCAAACGTCAGCCAAACGGGACCGGTGTGACCCATCTGTTTCGCTACGAAGACCAGCCGCGCCTGCAGCGGTTTCTCCAAGAGCGTCTGGACGTCACTTTTGATCTGGGGCGCGAGAACGTGTCGCCAGACCTGCCGGTCGCGTTGTCCGCGGATGTCGAAACACGGTTTCGCAGAAAATTTGCCGAAGAGTTCGCGCTGTATGACAGCATTCCCACGGATTGATGCCCGTCAATGCAGTTGCTGGTGGACCGTTTCTGCCAGGTCATTAAGAGAAAACGGTTTGGGCAGAAATACCGAGTTGGGGATCTCTCTTTGCTGATCGCTCAACCGGTCTTCGGCATAGCCTGAGACAAAAACCACGCGGACACCCGGTCGCTCCCGCAAGGCTTCACGCACCCAGGACGGTCCATCCTTGCCCGGCATCACCACATCGGTCACGAACAGATCTACGTTCAGTGTGTCGTCCTCAAGGGTCTTCAGGGCCGCTTCGGCGGAATCCGCTTCAAGCACCGTATAGCCCCGCAAACGCAGTGCGCGGCTCGCAAAGGCACGTACGGGCGCCTCGTCCTCAACCAGCAGGATCACGCCATCGCCATGCTTGGGCTCGGTCACTGGCGCTCTTTTCTTTTGCGCGGTCGCCTTGGGGGTCGTGATCTCAAGCACCGGGAACATGATAGAAAAACAGGTGCCTTGGCCGATCGTGCTGTCGACAAAGATGAACCCACCGGTTTGCTTGACGATACCATAGGCCGTGGACAGGCCCAGGCCGGTGCCCTCCCCGGTCTTTTTGGTCGTATAAAAAGGCTCGAACACCTTTTGCAGCTTGTCCGCAGAGATGCCGACACCGCGGTCGACGACACGCAGACAGACATAATCGCCCGCAGGCACGCTCACGCGGTCACGCTCTAGCGGCTCGGTCAGGGTCATGCACTCGGTCTCGATCTGAATCTCTCCGCCATCAGGCATGGCGTCACGCGCATTCACAACCAGGTTCATCAACACCTGCTCAAGCTGGCGTTTGTCCGCGCGGATCGGCTTTAGCACCGGATCGTGGCTCAGCGTCAGCGTCACCTTTTCGCCAACCAACCGGTTCAGCAAATGGGTGAGGTCCGACATCGTGTCGCGCAGGTCCAGTTCCTCGGGGCGCAGGGTTTGCTTGCGCGAAAATGCGAGCAGTTGACCCACCAGCGCCGCCGCGCGGTTGGCGTTCTGATTGATCTGCACCAGATCGCTATAGTCCAGGTCGCCCTGATCGTGGCGCAAAAGCAGCAGGTCACAATGCCCCGAAATCGCCGTCAGCAGATTGTTGAAATCATGCGCCACACCGCCCGCTAGCTGGCCAATCGCCTGCATTTTCTGGCTTTGCACAAATTGTGCTTCCAGTGTCTTTAGCTCGGTCGCATCCGCCAGTACGCCAATGACCGACACTTCGCCTTCGTCGTTCATCCGGTTAAGCGCGACCTGCACGAACATTTCCTTGTCCGACCGGGTCAGCCGCAGGAACTCCGATTGCTGGACCGCGCGACCCGAGACGGTTTCCTCAAGCCAGTCGCTGATCGGACGCCCCAGCCCTGCCATCAGGTCCGAGATATCCTGCCCTTCGCTCAGCGCCGGGCCGATCAGATCAGCAGCGCTATGATTGTAGCTGCGCACCTCGCCGTCGGGGGAAAACCGGACCAGCGGCACGGGCAGATCCTCGAACGACGACCAGCCGCTGCTTGTCTTGATCTCTGCGGGCGGGGGCAGCAGGTAATAGGCCTGACGACCGGCCCCGGCATCCACCTGCGCAACAAGCACATCCATCGGCCCCTCACCGGTGGTGATCTGAGCGACCTCTCCCCCGGATACGGGCACGCGATGAAAGACGGCTTCAAGCGTTTTGACCCGCGAGCCTATCAACTTGCGGGCGCTTTCGTTCATGTACAGCACCGCGCCAGTGCGCCCCACCATCAGCATGGGCAGCCCGGGGCCATCCGCGCCCCGTCCCTGCCCCGTGTCCGGCGCCGCCTCAAGGCGCCACAGCAGGGTGTCATCGTCCATCTCGTGCACCGCCAGGCGCATATGTCCCTTGCGCGTCACAATATCCTCGCGGGCCGCCCCCTCGACCTCCGCCCGGCTTTTGAGCCGGAACAAAAGTCCACCGGGGTTCGCGAACGTATTGCGCAGCGCACCGGCCAGCGTTTCCCCGCGACGTGTAGCATAGGCGTGCCGCGCCGCAGCATTTGCGCGCAACACCTCGCCGTCGGTGGTGCAGACAAAGCTGGGAGAGACATCTTTTTCAATGAAGGTCGAGATGTTGGCGAGCGTGCGATCACGTCGCGACCGAGAGGTGTAAAGCGAGACGAGAACAACGCTGCCCAACCCCAACAACGCCAAGGCCGCCGCCAGCAAGCCAAACTGGATCATGCGATCCGGTGACATGAGGCCCATCACGCCCAGCAGGATCGACGCCCCCAACAGGCTGGCCGCTCGCGTTGCACCAACCTGCGCAGGTCGGGACAGAGTGATTGGCGTTCGTGCGCTTTCGGGCACCGGGCACCTCTTCCTGGTCGATTCGATGTGCCCTAAGTGCGAGCAAAACGGTTAATTGCCTCTTAAGGCATTCCCATTTCTGCTGCGCACCCCCGCCCCGCACTGGCAAAGCAGCGTCGCACCTAAACCTAAGGTTGAGTAAAACCTGTTCAAACTTCCCGCGTCAAGTGTGCTGTGAAAAACCCATCGCCCCAGTCATCGACGGACCACTTTTGCTCATGAGCTTTCGCAAAGCCCGGTTGCGCCTCCAGAAATGCCGCAACCTGGGCTTCGTTCTCGCATTGCAACACCGAACAGGTGGCATAGGCAAGCGTCCCACCCGGGGCCACATGCCGCGCCGCGCTTGCAAGAATATCACGCTGCGTGGCGACCAACGTAGCAAGCTGATCCGGGCTCAGCACCCACTTGGCATGCGGCGTGCGCCGCCAGGTGCCCGACCCTGAACAGGGCGCATCGACAAAGACCAGATCGTAAGCGCCCGCATCTGACAGCGCCTCGGATGGGCAAACCTTGATCTTGTGACCTCCACGCGCCGCCCGTGCGGGCAAGTCGCGCATCCGATCCGCATCGATGTCACTTGCGGTCACGGACCAGCCCTGTGCCGCCAGGGCGAGCGCCTTGCCACCCCCGCCAGCGCACAGGTCCAAAGCCCGCCCCGGGCCCATATGCGCGGCAACTGCGGCCTGGCTGGCAGCGTCCTGTATGTCAACTTCGCCCGACAGATAGGGCTGAGCATTGCGCACGCGGCGCGCCCCTTCGCGCACCGTCAAAGCCGTACGCGCACGGGGGTTCTCGACGGTATGTATACCGTCACGGGCAAGTGCCTCGCGCGCGCCCTCACGGGTGGTCTTGGCCAAGTTCACACGCAGCGTCACAGGTGCGCGGTCGGTCAATGCAAGCGCAGTGCGCGCGGCATCCTGGCCCAGGCTCTGCTCGAACTGGGGAACCAACCACTCTGGCAGGTCCCAGCGGTCATCGATCAAGGTCGGTGTCGCGCCAGCGCCGCGCTCGGCATCGCTCAGCCGAGCGGGCGCATGACCATCGCCGGTAAACAAAGTGTCCGGGTCGATCTCTTGCCCGCGCAAGCGTCCGATCATCCTGGCACGCCCGGTCTGCCCGCCGCCGCGCGCGGCATCGCTGCGCCAGTGCCGCAGAACGTCAAAGACATGATCGCGCACGGCTGCACGGTCCTTGGACCCGGCAAACCGGCTTGCCCGCGCCCAGCGCGTCAGTGCCTGCTCTGCCGGCTGCCCGGCATCGATCTGATCAAGGATTTCGATGGCGGCCGCGACCCGTGCCCCGGGTGTCATGGCTGAACCTTCACATTAATAACACCGCACAACACGCTGCCAGATCACATAATTCTATAGTTCGGTGACTCGCGCGTGATTTGAACGTCATGCACATGGCTTTCCTTCAGCCCGGCCCCGGTGATCTTTACAAACTGGCAGTTGCGCCGCATCTCATCGACGGTTGCGCACCCCGTATAGCCCATCGCCGCGCGCAGCCCCCCCACAAGTTGATGGATCACGGTGCCCGCAGACCCCTTGTACGGCACCTGCCCTTCGATCCCTTCGGGCACCAACTTGTCGCTGGCGGCGTCTTTTTGGAAATAGCGGTCCGCCGAGCCGCGCGCCATCGCACCAAGCGACCCCATCCCGCGATAGGATTTGAAGCTGCGCCCCTGATACAGGATCACTTCGCCGGGGGACTCGTCGGTGCCCGCGATCATACTGCCCACCATCGCGCAGGACGCACCCGCCGCGATGGCCTTGGCAAAATCGCCGGAAAACTTGATCCCGCCATCGGCAATGACCGGAACGTCACCGGCGGCAGTGGCGCAATCCATAATGGCCGTCAGCTGGGGCACGCCCACCCCCGCCACCATACGCGTGGTGCAGATCGAGCCCGGACCAATGCCCACTTTGACCGCATCGGCCCCCGCATCAATCAATGCCCGCGTCGCCTCGCCCGTGGCGACATTGCCCGCAACAATCTGCACCTCGTTCGACAGACCTTTGGCACGGCGCACCGCCTCTGCCACGCCCTCGGAATGGCCATGGGCCGTGTCGATCACGATCATGTCCACGCCCGCATCCACCAAAGCCTCGGACCGCTCAAACCCCGCATCGCCCACGGTCGAGGCCGCAGCCACCCGCAACCGTCCCAACTCATCCTTGCAGGCGGTGGGGTTCAGCACCGCCTGTTCGGTGTCCTTCAGCGTCAGCAGGCCCGTCAGCTTGCCCTCCTTGTCAGTCACCAGCAGCTTTTCGATCCGGCGCGCCTTCATCAGGCTGATCGCCTCATCACGGTCCGCCGGTTCGTGCAGGATCGCAAGGTCGTTGGTGGTCATCATCACCGACACCGGCGTCGCATCATTCTCGGCAAAGCGCATGTCGCGGTTGGTGACAATGCCCATGACACGGCGGCTGTCATCCACGACCGGGAACCCGGAAAAGCCATAGCGCTCCGTCAACGCACGGGCATCGGCGAGGGTCTGATCGGCACTCAGCGTGATGGGATTATAGACGATCCCGCTTTCAAACCGCTTCACCCGGCGGATTTCCTGGGCCTGCGCCGCGATATCCAGATTGCGGTGCACAACCCCCATGCCGCCCGCCTGCGCCATGGCGATGGCCATGCGTCCTTCGGTCACCGTATCCATCGCGGAACTCAAAAGCGGGATGTTCAGGGCAATCCTGCGCGTGACGCGCGTGCGGGTGTCGGCCGTTGTGGGCAGCACGCTGGACGCGGCCGGAACCAGAAGAACATCATCGAAGGTGAGCGCCTCGCGAATCTCCATGGGGGTCTCCTTGGGAGGGTTCGTTTGACGCTTCCCTATTTCACGAGGTGACAAAAATGGAAAGCCCTATTGCGTGCCCGATATCAGAGCGTCACCCTGCCCCCATGAAACCCGACGGTCCCGGCGCCCACATCACTCTCTGCGACACAGAGCGCATCCTTGCACGGCCCGGCACGTGCAATACCCAAGGCACGATCAAACTGGACCTGCCCAAAGCCCTCTGGCTTGCCTGCCACGGCGGGCTTGGCGTGGCGGGTGTTCTCCTTTTTCCGCACTGGGACGCGCTCGCGGCCTTTTTGGTGCTCACAGCGTTCACGATCTGTGCGGGGCATTCCGTCGGAATGCACCGATTGCTGATCCATCGCAGCTTTGAAGCGCCGCGCTGGGTCGAATACGGTCTCGTCTGGTTGGGCACATGTGTCGGTATGGCGGGCCCGATGGGTATGATCCGGTCCCATGACATGCGCGACTGGCATCAACGTCAGACAACCTGCCCGGCGCATCCCGCGCACCGGGCCAGCATTCTCAAGGACCCATGGTGGCAACTCTGCTGTCGCTACGACCTCGACGCGCCGCCGCGTTTTGCACCAGAAGCGTCTGTGGCTCAGAACCCGGTCTACATCTGGATCGAACGCACCTGGATGCTCCAAAACATCCCCTTGGCCCTGGCGCTCTATGCGCTCGGCGGCTGGGCCTGGGTGCTGTGGGGGGTCAGCTTGCGCATCTTTGTCTCGCTTGTCGGCCATTGGTGGATCGGTCATGTCGCACACCGGCGTGGACAGCAGGGCTGGGTGATCCAGGGCTTGCCGGTTCAGGGGTTCAACGTGCCAGGTTGGGGGATCGTGACCTTTGGCGAAAACTGGCATGGCAACCACCACGCCTTTCCCTATTCCGCCCGCCTCGGGATCGAGCCCGGCCAGACAGATCCAGGCTTCTGGTTCATCCTCGCGCTCAAGGCCCTCGGATTGGCCCGGAATGTCAAAACACCGGGCGATGCCCCGGACCGCCCCGGCCTCGTACGTGTGCAGAACGGGGCTTGCAGCGGCCCCGACGGCGCGGGCATGGTCCATCCCCATGAGCAACAGCTATGACACCGGCCGCCTGAACCTGCCCTTCGTGGGCATCTCCACCTTTGGCAAGCGACCTTATGTCGAGGATTGGGCAACGCTTGAGGCCGACGCGGCCATCCTCGGCGCGCCCTTCGATGCCGGCACCCAGTGGCGGTCCGGGGCACGGTTCGGGCCGCGGGCCGTGCGCGAAGCCTCGACCCTGTTCAGTTTCGGCCATGCCGGGGCCTATGATCACGAAGATGACGCGACCTACCTGCCCGCATCCATACGGATTGTGGACATGGGCGATGCTGACATCATCCACACCGACACCACAGGCAGCCATGCCAATATCGAAGCCGGGGTACGTGCCGCGCTGGCCGCAGGCGCCCTGCCCGTCACCATCGGCGGCGATCATTCGGTCAATATCCCCTGCATCCGCGCCTTTGACGATCAGGGCGATATCCACATCCTGCAAATCGACGCCCATCTGGACTTTGTCGACGAACGCCACGGTGTCCGCCACGGGCACGGCAACCCGATGCGGCGGGCGGCGGAATGCGGATATGTCACCGGCCTCAGCCAGGTGGGCATCCGAAATGTCAGCTCCACCGCGAAAGAGGGCTATGACGACGCGCGGGCCATGGGCTCTGACATCCTATCGGTGCGGCAGGCCCGCGCGCTGGGGCCACAGGGTGTGATCAACCGCATCCCCGCTGGCGCGCGGCTCTACATCACACTCGACATCGACGCCTTTTGCCCATCCATCGCGCCGGGCACGGGCACACCCAGCCATGGTGGTTTTCTCTACTATGATGTGCTTGAGATGCTGCAAGTGGCCGCCAGGCGACACGATGTGGTGGGGATCGATCTGGTCGAGGTCGCCCCGGATTACGACCCCACCGGCTCGACTGCCATCCTTGCCGCGCAAGTCCTGATGAACCTGTTGGGCTTTGTTTTTCACGCCCGCGCAGGCCGGTAGCGTGCAGCGTGCAGGGGGCCAGCCCCCTCGGCGCGATGCGCCTCACCCCCGGAGTATTTTCAGCCAGAAGAAAGGTCAAAGAGACGCCTGCAGGGCAGGCGATGTCGTTTGACACCTTTCGCCCGCCCGCGCGCTGTCTATGGTAGCGCCAGATCAAGATCACCGAGGCGTCCATGAGCACCGATCCACTCGTCGTTTTCACCCCCTCCGGCAAGCGCGGACACTTCCCCGTGGGCACGCCTATTCTGACGGCGGCGCGGCAATTGGGCGTGGACCTTGATTCCGTCTGCGGCGGGCGTGGCATCTGCTCGAAATGCCAGATCACGCCCAGCTATGGGGAATTTCCAAAGCACGGTGTGACGGTCGCGCGCGGCGCCCTGTCCGAATGGAACGCCGTTGAAGAGCGGTACAAGTCCAAGCGCGGCCTCACCGAGGGCCGGCGCCTGGGCTGCCAAGCCACCGTGCAAGGGGATGTCGTGATCGACGTGCCCCCCGAAAGCCAGGTGCACAAGCAAGTCGTGCGCAAACGGGCCGAGGCGCGCGAGATTGTCATGAACCCCTCAACCAAGCTCTATTATGTCGAAGTGGCCGAGCCCGACATGCACGACCCCTCGGGCGATCTCGAACGGCTGGTATCGGCGATCGAGACCGATTGGGGCATCACCAACATCCACGCCGACCTGCATATTCTGCAAGCCCTGCAACCCGTCCTGCGCAAAGGCGCATGGAAGGTCACGGTCGCCATTCACCTTGGCGACAACGAAAACGCGCCGCGCATCATGCATATCTGGCCGGGCTATTACGAGGGCGCGGTCTATGGCCTTGCGGTCGATCTGGGCTCGACCACCATTGCCGCGCATCTCTGCGATCTGATCAGCGGAGAGGTCGTGGCCTCGTCCGGCATCATGAACCCGCAAATCCGCTTTGGCGAGGACCTGATGAGCCGCGTCAGCTACAGCATGATGAACGCGGGCGGCGCGGACGAAATGACCGCAGCCGTGCGCGAAGGGATGAACGCGCTCTTCACACAGATCGCAACCGAAGCGGCCATCGACAAGGGGCTGATTGTGGACGCCGTCTTTGTCTGCAATCCAGTCATGCACCACCTCTTGCTGGGCATCGACCCGTTCGAGCTGGGCCAGGCACCTTTCGCCCTGGCCACATCGAATGCGCTGCGGCTGCGCGCGGATGACCTTGACCTGAACATTCACCCCTCGGCGCGCATCTACCTGCTGCCCTGCATTGCCGGCCATGTGGGCGCGGATGCGGCGGCTGTGGCGCTCAGCGAAGCCCCCGACAAATCAGATGACCTCGTTCTGGTGGTGGATGTGGGTACGAATGCCGAAATCCTGCTGGGCAACACCGACAAGGTGCTGGCCTGCTCCTCGCCCACCGGTCCCGCCTTTGAAGGGGCGCAGATCAGCGCGGGCCAACGTGCCGCCCCCGGCGCCATCGAACGTGTCGAAATTGACCCCGTGACCAAGGACCCGCGCTTTCGCATCATCGGCGTCGATCTGTGGTCGGACGAGGATGGCTTTGACCAGGCCGCGGCAGGCTCGGGCATCACCGGCATCTGCGGTTCGGGCATCATCGAAGCCATTGCCGAGATGCGCCTTGCCGGTCTGCTTGACGCCTCGGGCCTGATCGGCAGCGCGGCCCAGACCGGGTCCGACCGCTGCGTGCCGGACGGGCGCACACAGGCCTACGTGCTGCATGACGGCACCGCCACCGGCGGGCCGCGCATCACCATCACCAACCCCGACATCCGCGCCATCCAGATGGCCAAGGCCGCACTCTACTCCGGTGCGCGGCTTCTGATGGACAAGTTCGGTGTCGAAACGGTGGATCGGGTGGTGCTCGCCGGGGCCTTTGGCGCACATATCTCTTCGAAACACGCCATGGTGCTCGGCATGATCCCCGACGCCCCCCTCGACAAGGTCTCGTCAGCGGGCAACGCCGCGGGCACCGGCGCCCGCATCGCATTGCTGAACCGTGACGCACGCGGCGAAATCGAAGAGACCGTCCGCCGCATCCACAAGGTCGAGACAGCTATTGAACCCCGCTTTCAAGAGCATTTCGTCAACGCCTCGGCCATCCCCAATGCGGTCGATCCCTTCCCCATCCTCAACGGCATCGTTAATTTGCCGCAGGTCAGCTTTAACACCGGCAGCGATACAGACGGGGGCCGCAGACGCAGGAGACGCGCATGAACAACGCAGATCAGGAAGAGTTCTGGACCGACGCCGCCGGGCCAAAATGGGTCGCACAGCAACAGGCGATGGATGCGCTGCTGTCCCCCGTGCTCGACCTTGTCCTTGATCACGCAGCACTGACACCCGGGGCCCGTGTACTCGATATCGGCTGCGGCACCGGGGTCAGCGTTGCCGCAGCCCTCGACGCGGTTGGCCCTGACGGGCATGTGACTGGCCTCGATATCTCGCAAACGATGCTGGACGTTGCCGCCGCACGGGTGGCAGGCGCCGAAAATGCTCTATTGCTCAGGACAGATGCCCAGACCCACGGCTTTGACACACAATACGATGCCATGATCTCGCGCTTTGGCGTCATGTTCTTTGACGATACGGTCGCAGCGCTCGCCAACCTTCATGCCGCACTTGCCCCCGGCGGCACGATGACCTTTGCCGCATGGGGCCCCGCAACAAAAAACCCCTATTTCATGGACCCGGCCAAGGCGGCGGCCAGCGTCTTGGGGCCCATGCCCAAAGCGGACCGCACCCTGCCCGGCCCCTTCGCCTGGGAAGAGGACAGGCGCGTGCTGGACATGTTCGCCGCAGCCAAACTGCCAGAGGCACAGGTCAAAACGGTGCAAACGGCACTCACACCCGCAGGGGACGTGGCTGAAACAGCCGCCCTGATGATGCAGATTGGCCCGGCAGAGGCCGCCGCCACATATCACGGGGCAGATGACCGGGTCAGAGCGCAGGTACAAGCCGCCGTCGCAGACGCCATTGCCCCTTTTGACACCGGCAGCGGCCTGCGCATCCCGGCTTGCATCCATATCTACTCGGCCCGCAAACCCGCTTGACGCCGTGCACGCCCGCGCCTATCCCACACGCCCAGAGCGCGGGTATGGTGAAAAGGTATCACGCGAGCTTCCCAAGCTTAAGTTACGGGTTCGATTCCCGTTACCCGCTCCAGGATCACCGATCTTTGGCCTGCGCCTCACTCTAAGCATATTGGTGCCGAACAAAGACCACATCCTCTGCGCATGTCACCTCATGAATGTATGTGACCAGAAGGCCCCCTCATGACACGCGTTTTTCTCGCCGCTTTGGCCCTTTGCATTGGCACCGCATCGCTGACGGCCCAAACCTGCGTCAAGGTCGGTCGGGACTGCGTTTCGCTCTCTGCGACCGAAGTGCATCTGCCTCTGCGCGAGGACGGACACACAGACCTGTCCGTGTTGTCGCAGCTTCCAAACCTGACCAAGCTGCGCGTCTCAGCAGATTTTCGCTTCAAGGCACCGATTGACCTGAGCCCGGTGGCTGACCTCAAGCGGTTGACCACATTGACGTTGCAGGATGTCACCGCACCAGACCTGTCACCGCTGGCCCAGCTTCCAGCACTTGATACGTTGTCGCTCCATCTCAAGACCGGAACACAGCTTGGCCCTTTGGCGGAATTGAACACGCTGTCCCGTCTCACCCTGTCGACACGGGACGCCTCTGATCTCAGTCCGATTGCCAACCTCACTCAACTGCGCAGCCTCAATCTACGCAGCAACACCTGGCTGACCGACGCACCCGTAGCCAACCTGATCAACCTTGAGTCGCTGGTACTGGCCAACACTGGTCTGATATCGGTCGAAAGCCTGCGTCCGCTCACCAAGCTGCGACAGTTGCAACTGTTCCACACCCCGCTGGCGGACATCGAACCACTCCAGAACCTGACCGACATGCGTTTCCTGGATCTGTCCTTCAGCAAGGTTGCGGATCTTGGGCCTCTGGCCCGGATGACCGCCCTTGAAACCTTGTACATCAAGGACATTCCCGCCCCCGATCTGGACGGCCTGCGCAACGCACATGCGCTTGGCGCAGTGCATGCTGATGGCGCGCGCCTGACCGATATCAGCGGGTTGGCCGACAAACCCGCGTTGCGCGAAGCAAGCCTGCACGGCACATCCATCTCGAACCTGACACCACTGGCCTCCGCATCCGCCTTGCGCGATCTGGGCTTCAACGACACGCAGGTCACTGATATCTCGGCACTCGCTGGCATCACCACATTGCGCGATCTCAAGTTCAAGCATACCGCTGTCACCGACATCACGCCTTTGGTCAACCTGACCGCCCTGACGAAACTGACGCTTCCACAACAGCCGCTCGACCTCTCTGTCTTGCGCAATCACAACCGTATCTTCCTGATGCGGGCACCCGACTTGCCCGAAGTTGACATGACCCCGCTTCTCGACATGCAGGACCTGAACGTCCTCATCCCCGGAGACTCCAGGCAAATGATCCGCAACCGGAACGAGATCGAAGCCTTTATTCTGGCGCGCAAGTAAGGGGCCCCCGTCCGGCACCCGATCACCTTCGCGTGCGCAGAGGGTCGCGGCAGTTGAAAAAGGAACTGAATGGTTCACATTCGAACCATGCCATCTGCTGAACTCATACCACACGCCACATTCTGGCAGATCGCCTCGAACCGATCCGTTGTACGGCGTGCGGCCAAGATCGCTTTCGTCGTCGGCATCATCATCGCCATGATCAACCACGGCGACAGGATCATGGCGGGCCAGATGGATGCGGGCGCCTGGATGAAATGCGCTCTCACCTTCCTTGTGCCCTACTCCGTCTCCACCTACTCTTCGGTCATGGCCGTGCGGGAGCGGCTGCAAAGCCTCGGGGACTGACCAGACTTGAACATTCTCTTCGTGATGTACGACCAGCTGCGGTTTGACTACCTCAGCTGCGCCGGTCATCCACAACTGCATACGCCCAATTTCGACCGGGTCGCGGCCATGGGCGTGCAGTTCACCAACGCTTACGTGCAATCGCCCATCTGCGGCGGCTCGCGCATGTGCTTTTATACCGGGCGCTACGCGTCCTCGCATGGCGCCCACTGGAACGGCTTCCCCCTCAAGGTGGGCGAGCAAACACTGGGCGACCACCTGCGCCAGATCGGCATGTCCTGCCACCTGATCGGCAAGACCCACATGACGGTGGATGCCGACGGCATGGCACGGCTGGGCCTCGATCCCGACAGCGTGATCGGCGTGCGCACCTCGGAATGCGGTTTTGACCCCTGGGTGCGCGATGACGGGCTTTGGGCCGAAGGACCAGACGGCTTTTATGACGAAAGACGAAGCCCTTACAACGAATACCTCAAGTCCCAGGGCTATGACGGCACAAACCCCTGGGCCGATTACGCCAACGCATCGGTCAAAGACGGGCAGATCGCCTCGGGCTGGTTCTTTGACAACACGGACCTGCCGGCCAATATCCGCGAGCAAGACAGCGAAACGCCCTGGCTGACATCCGAGGCCATTCGCTTCATCGACCAGGCGCAGGGCCCATGGTGCGCGCATCTAAGCTATATCAAACCGCACTGGCCCTATATCGTGCCTGCGCCCTACCACGACATGTTCGGCCCCAACCACGTGCCCGCCGCCACCCGCGCCGATGCCGAACGCCAAGACGCGCACCCGGTCTTTGACGCCTTCATGAACGGCCCCGTCGGCCGCGCCTTTCAGGATGAAGAGGTGCGCGCCAAGGTCATCCCCGCCTATATGGGCCTGATCAAGCAATGCGACGACCAGTTGGGCCGCCTGCTCGACCATCTTGAGGCGACGGGCCAGAGCGACAACACCATGATCGTGCTCACCTCGGATCATGGTGACTATCTGGGCGACCACTGGCTGGGCGAGAAAAACCTGTTCCACGACCCCTCGGTCAAGGTGCCGATGATCATCTATGATCCGCGCAGCGCAGCGGACACAACCCGCGGCACCACCTGCGACGCGCTGGTGGAATCAATCGACCTTGCCGCCACCTTTATCGACGCCGCAGGCGGCAGTGTGCCCGACCACGTTGTCGAAGGGCGCAGCCTCGTGCCATGGCTGCACGGCAACAGCCCCGATTGGCGCAGCTATGTCATCTCTGAATACGACTTTTCCGCCCAGCCGGTTGCGGTCAAGCTGGGGCTGGAACCGCGCGACTGCCGCCTCTTCATGGTGTTCGACGGGCGCTTCAAGCTGATGCACTGCGCAGCCCCCGGTCTGCGCAACATGCTCTTTGACCTCGAAACAGACCCCGGCGAACTCACCGACCTGGCCAAGACCGATGCCCACCGCGACATCGAAACCCGGCTTCTGGCGCACCTGCACAACTGGGGCCTGCGCATGTCACAACGCACCACCCGGTCCGAGGACCAGATCAAGGCCATGCGCGGCACCTCAAGCGGTAAGGGCATCCTGATCCACCTCAAGGACGGCTCGGAAGTCGATGAAAAGCTGACGATAAAATATCGCGGCCCAGCCCGGCAAAACCACCTGCCAGACAACAAGACCTAGAAAAAGATCAGGTAAATCAGACCCAGATACAGCCCGTATTGCAGCGCGTAATACACTTGGCGATTCCACGCCTTGATCTGCTTGCCCACCATCCGCACCTTATAGACATGGCCAAAAACGCGGTTCAGCGCGCCCACCTTGTCGCCTGCCATGTTCTTGGTGGCCGATGCCGCCATCACCACATTCGAAAAGGCCGAATTGAGCCAGTCAATCGGCGCAAACCAAACCGGGCGGCGGATATCCAGAAACAGGATCACCCGGTTCTGGTCGGTGTCGTTGCGGGCATAATGGATGTACGTTTCATCAAACATCACCGCCTGACCGTCCCGCCAGGAATAGCGCGTGCCATCCACCTCGATGAAACAGGCGTCATCATTGGGCGTGCTCAGCCCCATGTGATAGCGCAGCGACCCGGCAAATGGATCGCGGTGCTTGACCAGCCGCGCCCCCGGCGGCAGCGATGCAAACATCGCCCCCTTGATGCTGGGCAGGCTTTCGACCAGCCGTGTCGTCTCCGGGCATAGCTTCTGTGCCGACGTCAGCGTCGCCCCGTACCACTTCAGGTAAAACCGCGTCCAACCGGTCTTGAAAAACGAATTGAATCCCAGATCGTCGCGATCATCAGAGGCCTTGATCGCCCCCTGATCATTCAGCCGTACGGCTTCGTCGCGGATGACCTCCCAGTTCTCTTCCAGCACCTTGAGGTCGGCAAAATGATCTGTCTCGACAAAGGGGGTCGTCGGCACTTTTGAAAAGGCATAGAACAGCACGTTGAACGGCGCAAAAAGGTTTGTATGGTCAGTGATCTTGCGCTTCAGTTGCTCGTGGCCAACCACACCGCGCCGCTGAATATAGATCGCCGACAACACAAAGATCATCAGGATTGCAACGCCCATAATGTCCCCCCAATCGCGTTTCGCGCATATGTGGAACAGCTTATCCGGGCATTTCTTTCAGATTCCTGCGCAAGGCGATTTACTGCGACATCAATACATCACCGTAGGTGTCACGCAGGTTACGCTTGAGAACCTTGCCCGTCGCGTTACGCGGCAGCACGTCGGTAAAGACCACCTTGTCCGGGACCTGCCACTTGGCAATCTTGCCCTCAAAGATACCCAGCACCTCCGCCTCTGACGGGCTCTGGCCCTCGGCAGCCACCGCCACCAGAACGGGCCGCTCGTCCCATTTCGCATGACGCGCACCAATCACAGCCGCATCCGCCAGCGCAGGGTGCGCGATGGCGATGTTTTCAAGATCCACAGATGAAATCCACTCGCCCCCCGACTTGATGATGTCCTTGGACCGGTCCTTGATCGACAGATACCCATCCGGGTCCAGCGTCGCCACATCGCCGGTGTCGAACCAGCCATCCGTCAGCGTCTCGTCTGTCGTCTTCTGGAAATAGCTGTCCAGAATCCAGTGGCCCCGCACCATCAACGCCCCCTGCGCCGCGCCATCATGGGGCAGCGGATTGCCATCATCATCCATGATCTCCAGCTCAACGCCCCAGGGCGGACGGCCCTGGCTTTCGCGCAGCTTATGCTGGTCTTCCGCTGGCAGATTTGCGTGTTTCGCAAGCGGCTGGTTGGATGACCCCAACGGCGACATCTCGGTCATACCCCAGGCATGGATCAACTCCACATCGTAGCTATCGCGGAACGCCGCAATCATCGACGGCGGACAGGCCGATCCCCCCACAACCGTGCGTTTCAACGATGCCAGTTTCGACCCGGAATTTTCCGCCTCGCCCAGCAAACCCAGCCAGATCGTCGGCACCCCCAGCGCGATTGACACCTTGCAATCGTCAATCAGTCTGACCAGCGACGGCCCGTCCAGCCCCGGACCGGGCATGACCATCCGCGCGCCCACCTGCGCGCAGGCATAGGGCGTGCCCCAGGCGTTCACATGGAACATCGGCACCACCGGCAGCACCACGTCGCGTGCCGAAAAGCCGATGCAATCGGGCGTGTTCGACGCAAAAGCATGCAGCACGGTCGACCGATGGGAATACAGCACGCCCTTGGGGTTCCCCGTGGTGCCAGAGGTATAGCACAATGACGACGCCGTGTTTTCGTCGAAGTCAGGCCACGCAAACTCCGCCGATCCGGTCGCGATCAACTCATCGTAAAACTGCACCCCTTCGATCTCGGCGGCAATGGCCTCATCGCGCCCCTCCATCAACACGATGTGGGCGACACCGGGGATCTTGTCGCGGATCGCCTTGACCAGCGGGATAAACGTCCGGTCGATGAACAAAACCCGGTCCTCGGCATGGTTGATGATATACACCAACTGCTCGGGAAACAGCCGCGGGTTGATCGTATGACAGACCAGACCGGCCCCCGATACGCCAAAATAAATCTCCAGATGCCTCCGGTTGTTCCACGCGATCGTGGCACAGCGTGCCTGCGGCGCCAGTCCCAGCTTCAACAGCGCATCCCCCAACCGGTGCGCATTGGCCCCCACCTGCCCCCACGTGGTCTCTTCCACACCGCCGCCCGTGTTGACCGAGGTGATCGCCGTTTCGCCATGATAGCGCGCCGCGTGATCGACCAAGGACTGAATGGTCAGAGGGTAGTTCATCATTTGGCCAAACATCAGCGCCTCCCGTATTTCACTGTCAGAGCAACGCCTTGCCGCCGCACCCCTCCCAAGGCACGCACGTTCCTCCCTTGGTGCCAACCCTGCCAAGCAGCGCCCGCCCTTGCAAGCACAGGCCACAGAAAAAGGGCCGGCGCAGGGCCGGCCCTTTCCAGATCAACACCGTAATCTCAGCCGCAGTTCAGCTTCTCAGGATGAGAGATATGCCCCCGATGCGCCTCCACATAGGCGATCAGGCCCGCAAAGACGCTGGGCTGGCCCTTGAACCCGTGCCACGGCTTGAAATGCGGAATGTGCAAGAAGGTGGTGGGATCACGCTTCAGCAGATTGGCAAAGACCGACGCCACCAGACGGCCCCCGGCTCCGGTCAGCTTGCCATGGCCCTTCTGCTCCGCCTCCTGCAGGCAATAGAACCACAGCGGCGTCTTCTTAAAGCCCTTGTGCTTCAGAATATCCGGCACCTCAATCTCATGCGTGCCCAGCCGCGCCGCCAATTGCTGACCGCTTGCCAATTGATAGGTATAGCGGTCCCGGACCATATTGCGCAGCGCCAGGTTCCGCGATTGCGCCAGCGTTAGCGTCTCCTCAATATCCGCCAGCTCAATCTCGCTGTGGACAAAGGGCAGGTTCAACAGCGGCGTGCCCAGCTTCGGTCCCACGGGCCGCGCCTTTTGCGAACTCACATCGCCATTCATGCCAAAGAACATCGCATAATCAATGTTGCCATCCACAGACCGCGGACCAAACCCCGGCAGCGCGAAAAGCCCTTTTGGGGCCGCCCCATCCGTCAGCGCATATTCAAACTGCGTCGTGGCGTGGCCAAAGCGATACCCGGCGCCGGTGAACTCCACCGGCATAACCGGCGCATCCCAGCCAAAGGGATCATTCTCCAGCGCCCAGTCCAGGCACTCCTGCTTAACAAAGGCAGGCAGCAATTCACACCACACGATCCACTGATAGTGCAGCCGGATGAAACGGCGCACCTCTTCGAAATTCGCCAACTTCGGGCTCACATGATCATGCCAGACATGTTTGGGCAGGCCCTCATGGGCACAGGTCTTGATGTCGTTGGCCTCGTCGCCATCCTCAACCCGCTTGCTCATCAGGATGTTGTGCAACTCGATAAACACCGACTGCACCTGCGCCACCAGAATGTTCTCGTCATTGCGCGGATCGCCAATCAGCGCCTTGCCCGCACAGGTCCGCGCCAGATCGCGCGGATTGTCCTTGCGCCCGTGCACCAGGAACTGCTCCTGATCCTCCGCCCCGTAAAGATGCGGTGATGCCTCCGGCCCCGCGCCATAAACACAGTCCAGATCCAGGCTCGGGGTGCGCACATTGGGAATGGTCGCCGGATCAATGCGCGTGCCCAAAGCCGAGGTCGCATCCAGCGTGATGTCATGATCCACAAACTGCCCCAGGAACGTCATGCCCGCGTCCGCAGGCCCGTCCTCATTCTCGGTCGCGCCCATGGATTGCGCCAGATCATCCAGCGCATGGATCACATCCGCATGGGTGATATTCTTGATATGAACGGGGTTTGCGGGCATGACCCGCCCCAGGGTCTGCGCAAAGGGCCGCGCGGGTCCGTTGCCATGGATACAAGTTTTGAACAATTGGTCGAGCCGTGTCAGCCCGTGATGTGTACCAGCCATAATCTCGGCCTCCGGTGCATGTTGAAAGAAACAGAGCGCAAAATATCGCGCGCCCTCCGCAACATTATTACACGCCCCGGCACAAAGCCGAGGTCAGGCATTCCTGACCACGCACCCGCTATCGGCGAACATCCGCGCACGTATAGGTCGAATACCGCCCTTCGGATCGTGAAATTTGTGTCAGCGACTTGCACGCAAAAGCGCACAGACCGTCAAAAACGGCCAATTTGTCTTCTTCTGGCTGAAAATACTCTCGGGGGAGCGCGAGGGGGCAGACAGCCCCCTCGTCTTAAAAAATAGATCGCGTGCGCCGCAGGCGCGCCTGTCGCCAGCGGCCCCTAGCGATGCGCGTGCAGATACCGTACCAACGCCTGCGTCGATCCGTCCTTGTCATCTGCGGGCGCCTCCCCCTCGACAATCGGCTGCAGGGCTGTCGCCAATTCCTTGCCCAGTTCCACCCCCCACTGGTCATAGGAGTTGATGCCCAGGATCACGCCTTCAACAAATACACGGTGTTCATAAAGCGCCACGATCTGGCCCAGCGTAAACGGATCAAGCCTGGGATAAATCAGCGTGGTTGATGGCCGATTGCCCGCAAACACCCGGTGCGCCGCCTGCCGTTCCAGCTCCGCCCCGTCAAATGCACTGGCGATCTTCGCACGCGCCTCGTCCAGCGACCGGCCCCGCATCAACGCCTCGGACTGGGCCAAGCAGTTGGCCACCAGCAAATCGTGGTGATGCCGCAACTCCGGCTCATGACCCTCGCACGCCACCATGAACTCGCACGGAATGACCGCGGTGCCCTGATGGATCAGCTGGTAAAATGCGTGCTGACCATTTGTCCCCGGCGCCCCCCAGACCACGGGTCCGCTCTCAACCGGCACTGCGCTGCCGTCCATGGTCACGGATTTGCCGTTCGATTCCATCTCTAATTGCTGGAAATAGGCGGGCAACTGCCCCAGCCGCTGATCATATGGCAGCACGGCGCGCGTCGCATGACCCAGCACCTGACGGTGCCAAATGCCCACCAGCGCCAGCATCAGCGGCATGTTGTCGACCCCATTTGCAGCCCGGAAATGGGTGTCCATATCCTGACCCCCCCGCAGAAAGGCCCGAAAGCCGTCCGGCCCCACGGCCAGCATCACCGACAGCCCGATTGGCCCCCACATGGAATAGCGTCCACCCACCCAATCCTCGAACCCAAACACCCGCGCATCGGGGATCCCAAACTCCGAGGTTTTCTCAAGGTTCGTCGACAGCGCCGCAAACTGCGCCGACGGATCGCCCCCTTGGTCTTGCATCCAGGCCCGTGCAGTGCGCGCATTGGTCATGGTTTCAATGGTGGTAAAGGTCTTGGATGCCACAATCACCAGCGTCGTCTTGGCATCCAGACCCCGCAACGTGTCCGCGATATGCGCACCATCCACATTCGACACGAAATGACAGCGCGGCCCATCGTGATAGGGCGACAGCGCCTGCACCGCCATTGCCGGCCCCAGGTCCGACCCGCCAATCCCGATATTCACCACATCGGTAATGTCACTGCCGCGCATCTCGGCCGCATAGGTCTGCATCCGCCTCAGCGTCTCAAGCACACCCGGCATGACATCCACGCCATCGACCAGAACCGGTCCGCCATCCAGATTGCGCAGCGCCGTGTGCAGAACGGCCCGCCCCTCGGTCTCGTTGATCTTTGCGCCCGAAAACATTGCCGCGCGCCGTGCCGCCACTCCGGCGGCATCGGCAAGCCCCAACAGCAGATCGCTCGTCTCCGCGTCGATATTTGTCTTGGAATAGTCAAACCGCATATGCTGGGTCTGCACCGCAAACGCATCGGCGCGGCTCTCGTCAAACAGATCCAGAATGGCGCGCCCCTCGACCTCGGCCGCCTTCGCCTTCAGCACATCCCACATCTCGCTTACTCCGCCCAATGCACACGCATGCCGCCCAGCACCGCCCGAATGGGCGCGTGTAGCGCATCCAGCCCCTGCGCCCGTTCCAGCGCAGCCCTCTTCTCGGCGCCGTAGATCACCAGGTGCTTCGCCATCGCCCCCGCCAGCGCGGGCCCCGAGAACGAGATCCGCGGCTCTTGCCCGGCCACGGAAACCGGCACCACCAGCGGCGCGTCATCGGCCAGCATGTCCGCCAATCCCTCCGCCCCGGGAAAAAGCGACGCGGTGTGCATATCCTCGCCCATGCCCAGCAGCAGCAGCGACATCGGCATCTGTTCTGCCAACCTGTCCGACAGCCCCGGCGCGGCCTCAGCCGGTGTCTGCCCCTCGACATAGAACGGCACAAACTGCGCCGCCGCCGCACGGCTCTGAAACAGCCGCTCCTTCAGCAGTTTCGCGTTTGAGCGCGGGTGATCTTCAGGCACCCAGCGCTCATCGCTCAGCATCACATGCACACGGTCCCACTCCAGATCAGCGGCACACAAATTGTCAAAGATCGGCCCCGGCGTGGTCCCGCCCGGCACCACAAAAGACGCCCACGGATGCACCAGCAAACAGTTCTTCAACTCGCTGGCCAGCGCATCTGCCAGCCCCACGGCCAACAACTCACGGTCGGGATATTCTACAATCGTCATGGCGCCACCTTCCTCCACACCCGCGTGTCGCGGGCCAGCAACTGCACCGCATCCACCGGCCCTTCGCTGCCCGCATCATAAAGCTTCGGCACCTCGCCCCGCGCCTCCCAGCCGGTGATGATCGGATCGGTCCAGGCCCAGGCCGCCTCAACCTCATCTCCGCGCATGAAAAGCGTCTGATTGCCACGGATCACGTCCATGATCAGCCGCTCATAGGCGTCGGTCTGATCCACCCCGTCATCCCCCAACGCCTCGGCAAAGGACATGTCCAGCGGCACATTCATCAACCGCATCCCCCCCGGGCCGGGCTCCTTGATCGTCACCCCCAAGGTGATCCCCTCGTTGGGCTGCAACCGGATCGATAATTCGTTGCGATGATCACTCGATTCTCCAAAGATCGAGTGGTTCAGTTCCTTGAACACCACCGTGATCTCGCTCGACCGCGCCTTCAGCTTCTTGCCGGTGCGCAGATAGAACGGCGTGCCCGCCCATCGCCAGTTCGAGATACCAACCTTCATCGCAATATAACTCTCGGTCCGCGACCGCGGATCGCCCACAGCCTCGCGATAGCTGGGACTGGCCTCGTCGGCCTCATACTGCCCGCGCACGATATGATACGGTTCCACGTCGTCCAGCGCCCGGATCACCTTCAGCTTCTCGTCGCGCACCGCATCGGGGTCAAATTTCGATGGCGGCTCCATTGCGATCAGACACAACAACTGCATCAGGTGGTTCTGCACCATGTCGCGCATCGCACCGGACTTGTCATAATACTCGCCCCGCCCGCCAACGCCCACTGTCTCAGCCACGGTGATCTGGATGTGATCCACATATTGGCTGTTCCACAACGGCTCGAACAGCATGTTGCCAAAGCGAACCGCCATCAGGTTCTGCACCGTCTCCTTGCCCAGATAATGGTCAATCCGGTAAATCTGCGCCTCCTCAAAGTGCCGGGCCAGATCGCGGTTCAAGTCCTGCGCCGACGGCAAATCGCGGCCAAACGGTTTCTCAACCACAATCCGGCTCTGCGCATCGGTCAACCCGTGCGCATTCAGCCGCTCCGCCAGATCCCCAAACAGGCTCGGCCCCACCGAAAAGTAATAGGCCCGCACCACGTCATCTCGCACCAGCTTGGCCAGGTCTTCCCAGCCCTTTTCGCCACGTGCATCAATGGTGACAAATTCCATCCGCTCCAGGAATCCATCCAGCGTACCATCCTCGCAGGCGCGCCTGCCCCCGAACTCGGCAATCGCCTCGGCCACAACCTCGCGATAGGCGGCACTGTCCATGTCCCCCCGCGCGGCCCCGATCACACGCGCCTCGGGCGGCATCTGACCCGCGCAATAGCGCCGGAACAGCCCAGGCAGGATCTTGCGCCGGGCAAGGTCCCCCGTGCCGCCAAAGATAACCAGATCAAAGGGATCAACCGGAATGACGCGCGATACCATGACAGGGCTCCTCTTGCGTGCCGTCGAAATGTTTGCGCTACCACTAGCAGATTCAAATCGATACTCAACGCCCGATGCTGCACTTGCATCACAGCGACACATCTTTCTATCACAAAGCCGTCAAGGCGGCACAGGTCCGCTTTCCCCTTGCGCCCCGGCGGCTTACCACTACGCTCAAACCCGAGCAGCAGACACGGAACCACCAAAATGAAAGACCTGGCCAATCTGGGCAAATTCCAGGATCCTGACCTGACAGCCAAAGGCGAGGCGCGGGCCAAGGTCTCTCTGACACATCCCGAAACGCTGTGGTTCAACACCGGCACACTCTGCAATATCGCATGCCTCAACTGCTATATCGAAAGCTCGCCCACCAATGACGCGCTGGTCTACATGACCGCCGACGACGTGTCAGACTACCTCGACCAACTCGACGCACGCCGATGGAACGTGCGTGAGATCGGGTTTACGGGTGGCGAGCCTTTCATGAACCCCGCCTTTCTCGACATGGTCGAACGGTCGCTTGAACGCGGCTATGACGTGCTGGTCCTCACCAATGCGATGGCGCCCATGATGCGGCCAAAGGTCAAGGACGGGATCGTGCCACTGGTCGATGCCTATGGCGACAAGCTCACATTCCGCATCTCGCTCGATCATCACGCCGCTGCCGTGCACGACACCGAACGTGGTGTCGGCACCTTTGCCAAGACCGTGCGCGGCATAGACTGGCTGTCCTCCATCGGTGCCCGCCTCGCCGTCGCGGGCCGCATCGAAATGGCCGAAAGCGAAGCCGAGGCCCGCGCAGGCTACGCCGCGCTCTACGCCAAACACGGATGGGACATCGACGCGTCCGACCCCGGCATGACCGTTCTCTTTCCCGAGATGGACGCCCAGGTCGAAGTGCCCGAAATCACCACCGCCTGCTGGAGCATCCTGAACAAACACCCCGACGCGGTCATGTGCGCCTCGTCGCGCATGGTGGTCAAACGCAAGGGTGCCGCAAAGCCTGCCGTTCTGGCCTGCACCCTCCTGCCCTACGACCCGCAATTCGAACTGGGCGCGACACTGGAAGAGGCCGAAGCCGACGTCTCACTCAACCATCCCCACTGCGCCAAGTTCTGCGTTCTGGGCGGGGCGTCCTGTTCGGCATGAACGTCGCGTATGCTCAGGCCGCATAGCGCGGCGATGCCGGAACCTCTCGGCGCGATGCACCTCAGCACCGCTTGTCGTGCCCGATGGGGTGAAGGTTTGATGTCGTAACACGTCTTGAGTGACGGGCCGCTTTATCGACGCGCAGCGCGCGGACGCTCCATGGTGTGGCGGCCTCCGCAACCGACGTAAGTTGCAATGTCACGCGCCAAGGTTTGGCTGATCGCTTTGGCTCGCACCCAGCGCCCGAATGCTCCACAATGTGGCTGAGCGCTTTTGTTCGCACGTAGCGCTCTAATGCTCCACGGCGTGGCTGGCAGCTTTTGCTTCACAAAAGCAGCCCTTGCCACCAGTCGTGTCTGCCTGCGCAGCCGGGAATCCCTGCAAGCGGTCGCATCGCCTGTGCAGACGCGATCTGTCTTGGTGAGCCCGAAGCGACACAGGCTCAGGGCTGACGGGTGGGCGAATTGGCGCAGCCAAGAGAGCACCCACAGACCCAAATCCGCAAAAAGTTAATGCCACTCAATACGTTACCAAAACCTTAACCCACACCAAGTGGCCAAAAGACGCAGTTTTCCCATGAAAATGCGCAGTTTCTAAAATTTGGGCCAGATTACCAGCAAACAAACCCTGAAACCCGCATCCGAAATTGTGCGGAGTCCACGTCAAAAGACGCAGTTTGCCCAGTCCCCGGGCCGTTTCACCCCACCGAACGCCGCATTAACCTGTCAGTGCAGCGTGAACTCCCCCGTCACATGCCGCCACTCGCCCGGCGCGATCATCTTGCGATGGGTAAAGCGCACCGAATGCAGCGCGCCTTCGATCTCTTCACGCCAAAAATCGATGAACTTGAACAATCGTGGGTGATCCGGCGCCAGATCATAGTCCTGCCAGACGAAGGTATTGAGAACATTGGTATAATCCGGCATCCGATAGAACATCTCTGCCGTGGTCAACCCGTATCCCTTCAACATCAATTCGGTTTCAGTTTCTGCCATGTTTTGCCTCACACACTGCTACACAGTCCAATTTGAGCGCATGAACATTTAATAATCAATAAAAACAATGCCCTAGCACTTCTCACCCCAGACTGCTAACAAGCGCCGCGTCGCGACCATTGCACCCTATCTACGCTTTCTGATAGGGTTCACCCCAAGATATAGCGACGCGGCAGAACGAGCAGAACAACGTGAACGACACGCCTCAACCCCCTGATAATGATGATGAAATGATGCCCGAGCGCCCCGCCTATGGCGGCCCCTCAGTCTCGATCGAAGAAGAAATGCGCACGTCCTATCTGGACTACGCGATGTCAGTCATCGTTTCCCGCGCCATTCCCGATCTGCGCGACGGCCTGAAACCCGTTCACCGCCGCATCCTTTATGCGATGCACGAAACCGGCAATACACACGACAAATCCTACCGCAAATCCGCCCGTCCCGTGGGCGATGTCATGGGCAAATATCACCCGCACGGCGATTCTGCGATTTACGATGCACTTGTGCGTATGGCGCAGGATTTTTCCATGTCTTTACCGTTACTTGACGGTCAGGGAAACTTTGGCTCCATGGACGGCGACAACCCCGCCGCAATGCGCTACACCGAAGTGCGGATGGACAAACCCGCAGCTTATGTGCTGGCCGATATCGACAAGGACACCGTCGATTTTCAAGACAATTATGATGGCAAGGACCGCGAACCGACCGTCCTGCCTGCGCGCTTTCCGAACATGTTGGTCAACGGCGCAGGCGGCATCGCCGTCGGCATGGCCACCAACATCCCTCCCCACAACCTCGGCGAAGTGGTCGACGCCTGCCTTGCGCTGATCGAGGACCCCGACCTGTCGTCCGAGGCGCTTATCGAGTATGTGCCCGGCCCGGACTTCCCCACCGGCGGCATCATGCTCGGGCGCTCAGGTGCACGCAAAGCCTATCTCGAAGGGCGCGGCAGCGTCATCGTCCGCTCCAAAACTCGTGTCGAGGAGTTGAGGAAAGACCGCTATGCCATTGTAATTGATGAGATTCCCTATCAGGTGAACAAGGCGACGATGATCGAACGTATCGCCGAAGCCGCCCGCGAAAAGCGCATCGAGGGCATCGCGCATGTCCAAGACGAATCCGACCGAAATGGTGTTCGCGTCGTCATCGAACTGAAGCGGGATGCCACAGCAGAGGTCGTGTTGAACCAACTCTTCAGGTTCACACCGATGCAGACCTCCTTTGGCTGCAACATGCTCGCCCTGAACGGCGGGCGGCCCGAACAATTGACCCTGCGCCGGTTCCTCACGTCCTTCCTCGACTTCCGTGAAGAGGTCGTGATCCGTCGCACCGCTTTCGATCTTCGAAAGGCGCGCGACCGCTCCCACATCTTGTGCGGTTTGGCTGTTGCGGTGTCAAATGTGGACGAAGTGGTGGCCACGATCCGCGCCTCCGCCGACGCCGCTGAAGCACGCGAAAAGCTGATGACCCGCCGTTGGCCCGCCGCGTCCATCGAAAGCTACCTGCGTCTGATCGACGATCCACTTTCAAAGATGCACGATGACGGGACATATAACCTGACCGAACTCCAGGCGCGCGCAATCCTTGATTTGCGGTTGCAGCGTCTCACCCAGATCGGGGTCAAAGAGGTCACAGACGAACTTGAAGAACTTGCCGCAAAGATCAAGGAATACTTGGAAATTTTGGGCTCGCGTGAGCGTATCATGAGCATCATCTCGACCGAGTTGACCGAGGTGAAGGACCTCTTCGCCGTGCCGCGCCGCACCGAGATTGTCGATTGGTCCGGCGACATGGAAGACGAGGATCTGATCGAGCGCGAAGATATGGTCGTGACGGTTACATCGGGCGGCTACATCAAGCGCACGCCGCTTGCTGATTTCCGCAGCCAGAAACGCGGCGGCAAAGGTGTGAGCGGCATGCAGACCAAGGAAGAGGATGTTATTACCACCCTCTTTGTGGCCAACACGCATACCCAGCTTCTATTTTTCACGACCGATGGCATGGTCTACAAGCTCAAGACCTGGCGCTTGCCCCAAGGGGGTCGTACCTCTAAAGGCAAGGCAATTGTCAATATTTTGCCTATTCCTCAGGGGGTTAGCATCGCAGCCATCATGCCGGTGGATCGCGATGAAACCGAGTGGGACGACCTGCAGGTCGTGTTTGCCACTGACCGTGGGACGGTCCGCCGCAACAAGCTGAGCGACTTCACCAATGTAAAGGCAAATGGCAAGATCGCCATGAAATTCGAGGGCGACAGCGAGGGGTGGCAGCTGATCAATGCCCGCATCGCCTCAAACGAAGACGATGTGATGCTGGTCACCGATGCGGGTCGCGCGATCCGGTTCCGCGCAGAAGATGTACGCGTGTTTAACTCGCGCGCCTCGACCGGCGTGCGCGGTATCAGGCTTTCAGGCGACGCCCGCGTCGTTTCAATGTCAGTGATCCGTCATTTTGAGGCCAGTTCGGACGAGCGCGCGGCCTATCTCAAGATGCGCCGCGCCATGGCAGGGATTGCAGATGAGCCAGACAACATGGACGAAGAGGAAGGCAATGCCGACATGCCCCTGCCTCAAGACCGTTACGCCGAGATGTCGGCGGTCGAGAACCTGATCCTGACCATCACCGCTGGAGGCGCGGGCAAGCTGTCATCATCTCATGACTATCCGCTGCGCGGGCGCGGCGGCATGGGCGTCACCGCTTGGGACAAGCGGATGCAAACAGGTGGCATCGTCGCTTCATTCCCCGTGGACATGGACGACCAGATCATGCTGGCGACCTCCAAGGGTCAGTCGATCCGCGTGCCTGTCGATGGCATCAGCTTCCGTTCTCGCAGCGCTGGCGGGGTCAAAGTGTTCAACACCGGCAAAGGCGAAGAGGTGGTCAGCGTGGCTTGGATCGCCGACCAAGGCGACGAAGAAAGTACCGTAGAAGACTGAGTTCAGTCCAGTGGCAGCAGGCTGTCCTCAAATAGGGTTGGGGGTGTACCGGCGCGCCCTGATCGAGGCCCCTGCAACGCGATGCGTTTTGGTGCGCCATGCGTGCAGCTCTGCGATCACAGGCGGCAGCCAGCAGGAACGGACACGGAATATATTACCCAATATCAATAGATTAAACGGCCTTGACCTAATGAAGTTCTGTATCTGGCGCCTTCGCATCATGAAGGACTTGTAGCTGCAGCGTCTTGGACAACAGATAGAGATCAAGCGCCAAAACAGGCTCAACGGCCTAGGCAGTTAAGTTGGTCTGGGCGTCTCCAAACTCAAGGTGCTGTCCGACGTCGGCCTCAACGTGCGCTTGGGCATTTGGGTGCCAGGGGTCACCTGAGTATGGCGACGCATAGAGCCAGCGAATGGAAAATCGCGTTTCTTGGCAGCTTGCGCCTTAAGCCGCTTGGGCTTTTGCAATTTGCATCCTCCTCTTATTCGCTCGCATTGCTTCAGCGGCCGTCTGCATTGAACGGGGTAACCCGCGGCAATTCAAAAAAGCACAAGAACCAAGCTCAAAGGTGCGCGCGTAATATCCACCATCCGCTACCATCGAGTAGCAGTATCTTGGCGGAACACGCCCCAATATTACTGGTAATTGGATGATGTCGTGGCGCCGCCTTACAGGCTGTATATATCCGAGAACTTATCCTTGAGATAGGCCAGCAGCGGCTCGGGCCCCGGAGCGCGACCGCTCGCGCGTTCGATCACGTCACGCGGTTCGAACAGGCTGCCATGCACTTGCAGGTTGTCACGCAACCACCCCGTTGCTGCGGACGTATCACCGCGCGCCAATTGTGTATCAAGGTCAGGCACAGCCGCTCGCAAGGCGTCGTGCAGACACCCCGCATAGACGTTGCCCAGTGAATAGGTCGGGAAGTAGCCGAACAAGCCCACGGACCAGTGCACATCCTGCAAGACCCCGTTTGACGGTTTGTCCACCGCATAGCCAAAATCGGCCTCAAAACGGTCATTCCACGCGGCTTCCAAGTCAGCCACTTGCAGATCGCCTGCCATCAACGCGCGCTCCAGATCAAAGCGCAGCAGGACGTGCAGGTTATATTGCACTTCATCCGCTTCGGTCCGAATATACCCGCTCGACACCCGGTTCACTGCGGCAAAGAACGCCTCTTCATCGGCGATCCCGAAATCTCCAAACGCATCGCGCATCTGGCCATAGAGCCAACCGGTGAACGCGCGGCTGCGACCAAGCTGGTTCTCATAAATCCGGCTTTGGCTTTCATGTACGCCCATCGACACGCCCTGCCCCAAGGGGCTTAGCAGATAGGCATTGTCGATATTCTGCTCGTAACAGGCATGTCCAACCTCGTGGATGGTGGAATAGAAACAGTTGAACGGATCATCCGGGTTGGTGCGCGTCGTGATACGCACATCAGTGCCGGACCCGGACGAAAATGGATGCACCGCTTTGTCGATCCGCCCATGTGCCAGGTCATAGCCAAAGGTCCGGGCAAGCTGCGTGCTCAGTTGCAATTGCGCGGCCTCGTCAAACGGCCCTGTCACTCCATCGGGTGCTGGTTTGTCCAAGATCGCGGCACGAAGCTCTGTGAGCGCAGGCCGCAACGCGCCAAACATTGCTTTAAGATCAGCGCCCGTGGCGCCGGGTTCGTAATCTTCAAGCATGGCATCATAAATGTCACCGCCATCGGCGAGTGCCGCGCCTTCCTGACGCTTCAGTGCAATCACCTCGGCCAGAACGGGGGCAAAGGCCGCGTAATCGTCTGCCGCCCGCGCTTCGGCCCATTTGCCCTGCGCGGTCGAGGTTACGCGCGCAATCATCGCGGCCAGATCGGCGGGCACCTTTGATGTCCGGTCATAGCTGCGCTTGATCTCACGCAGCTTGGCCGCCCCTACGGCATCCAGCGCGCGCGGATCGATGGCTGCCAGCCACTCTCCGACTTGTGGCGCGGTGCGCCGCGCATGCAGCACGCTTTCCATCGCCGCCATTTCCTCGCCCCTTTGGGCGGCGGCCCCTCGGGGCATCATCGTTTCTTGATCCCAGCCCAAACGCCCGGCCACCTGGCCCAAAGCCTGCGTCGTGTGATTGTAGGCCAAGAGGTCGTCAAAAGCGGTCATTGGGGTGTCCCTCGAATGGATGTGGCAATGGGATAGGCTGCAAGAAACCGCGCGCGCAGGATCAGCGCCCACAAGACCACGGCCAGGAATTGGTGCAGGATCGCAACCTGCCAAGGCGCGCCATAAAGAACAGTCACTATGCCTAGGATGATCTGGAGTGACATGGCAGCAAAGACGGCATTGAACGCAAAGCGCGTTTTGGGGTGGGCCGATTTGCGCCCGCGCATCCAGACCACAACGGCAAACGCAAAAAGCAGGTAGCCCGTGACCCTGTGAATGAACTGCACCAACCCCGGGCTTTCAAAGAAGTTGCGCCACCACGGATCGAACACAAAAGCCGTTGCCGGAAACACCTGCCCGCCCATAAGCGGCCAATCGGTGTAGCTGCGCCCTGCATCTATGCCCGCCACCAGCGCCCCGATCAGGATCTGTAGAAAAGCCAAGTGCATAAGCCCAGTGGATATGGAAAACAGTTTTGCCTCCCGGCCGCGGCGCGCCTGCATCAGATCGCGCTCAGGTCGCCCCAACAGGTAAGTGTACCACGCGATAAACCCAAGAATGACGAAGGCGAGCCCCAGATGCGTGGCCAGCCGGTAGCTCGCGACATCCAGCACGCCTTCGCCTTGGGTGACGCCACTGGCAACCATCCACCAGCCGATGGCGCCCTGCAGCCCTCCCAGCACACCCAGACCCAAAAGCCTTTGCGTCCACCCGGTTGGGATTTGGCGGCGCAGCAGGAACCAGAAAAAGCCAATGGCCCAAACAAGTCCAATCACTCGGCCCAATTGCCGGTGTCCCCATTCCCACCAATAAATCACTTTGAAATCTGCCAAAGTCATCCACTGGTTTTGCAGACGAAATTCGTCAATTTGCTGATACAAAGCAAACTCTGTCTCCCAATCGGCCTGGCTTAGCGGCGGGATGGCCCCGGTGAAGGGGCGCCACTCGGTGATCGACAGGCCGCTATCGGTCAGGCGGGTCAAACCGCCCACGGCGATCATAACAACCACAAGGGCGAACAGGATCATCAGCCAGACGCGGATGGCACCGCGCGCATCGCTGCGCCCCTTGTCGATCACGCCTGTCTCAACCACCTGTTTCTCAGTGGTGCCAACCTCTTCGAAGATACTGCGATTCTTTGCCATTTCGGCCCCAATCCTTGCCTGCCGCGCAACCTAAGTCCGTGGGGCGGCGGCGTCCAGCATCAGCCGCGGTTCGCCCAGCGGACCATCTGACGCAGCATCCCGTGCAATGTCTGCACATCGGCCCGGGTCAGCGGCATTCGGCTCCACATATTGCGCAGATTGGTCTTCATGCTTGGTGCCTTGTGTTCGGGAAAAAAGAACCCGGCATCACCCAGCCGTTCTTCGAAATGCTGTGCAAGGTGGTCGATTTCCCGCACGTTGGCCCAGTCTGTTTCCGCCATCTCGACGACGCGATGATCGGCCTCGGCGCTCGCGCGCATCCACTCATAGCCCACAAGCAGGACGCATTGAGCCAGATTCAGCGACGGAAAATCGGGGTTCACCGGCACAGTGATCAAGGCATTTGCCTGGGCGATATCGTGGTTTTCAAGACCCGCACGCTCAGGCCCAAACATCACGCCGACGGGTTGACCTTCGCCGAGGCGACGCGCGGCATCCTGCATGGCTGCTTCGGGGCTGAGCACATCCTTTGTCATATCCCGCATACGCGCGGTTGTGGCATAGACATAGGCACAATCCGCCACCGCACTGGCCACGTCTTCATGCACCGTTGCCTGATCCAGAACACGCCCCGCCCCGCTGGCCATCGCCACCGCCGCCGGGTTGGGCCAGCCATCGCGCGGGTCGACGATGCGCATCCGGTCAACGCCAAAATTCAGCATCGCCCGAGCCGCCGCCCCTATATTCTCGCCCATCTGGGGGCGCGTAAGCACAAATGTCGGTGTCATGGCGGGCCATCTAACGTGCGGACCAGTGCCCGACAATCCCTTCATCGTTCCCAAAAGTGCCCGCCGGAGGCATACATCTTTCCAAGCACCACGTTTTCCGGCTAGAGCGACGACAACGAAAAAGGACGACGCCATGAGTGCCTCCGAGCAGCCGCAGATTTATCTTCTCACTCCGCCCATCTTCGAATTGTCGATCTTTCCCGATCATCTGGCCTCCGTGCTCGATGCCCATGACGTTGCCTGCATCCGGCTTGCCCTCGCCACCCGCGACGCCGACCGTATCGCACGCGCTGCTGATGCCTGCCGCGAGGTCGCCCATGCCCGCGACGTGGCCATTGTCGTCAATGATCACCCTAGCTTGGCCGAACGGCTTGGACTGGATGGCGTGCACCTGAGCGATGCTGCCAAATCGGTGCGCGACGCGCGTAAGGCGCTGGGGCCCGACGCAATCGTCGGCAGCTTTTGCGGCACCTCACGCCATGATGGCATGACAGCGGGCGAGGCTGGCGCTGATTATGTCGCCTATGGTCCGCTTACCGGTATGGCGGATGAGGCTACGGCCCAAGACGATCTCTTTGCCTGGTGGTCCGAGATGATCGAGGTGCCTGTGGTCGCCGAAGGCGGCCTGACAAACGAGAGCGTCAAGCGGCTCGCCCCCATCACCGATTTCTTCGGCATCGGTGAAGAGATTTGGTCAGACGAAGATCCTGCCGCCGCGCTCGCGCGTCTGATGGACGGTGTCCGCTAAAGCAGCGTCCGCTCGATCACCCAATAAACCGCGACAACCGCGATAATCAGCGACCCCGTCATGGACCAAGCGCGAAACATCACATTGTAGTCGGTGACCGTTTCTTCCTGCCCTTCCAGCTCTGACATCCGGGCCGCGCGCACCCCCAACCACAGCGCCAAGGCCGCGAGCGCGATAACGGTCAGTTGACCCAGTTCGACACCGACATTGAACCCGATAAGCGCCGGGATGAACTGACCCTCGGGCAATCCAAAATCACCCAGAACAGACGCAAAGCCCAACCCGTGCAGCAGCCCAAATCCAAAGACGATCATCGGGCGCCAGCGGTTCAGCCCGCGGGCAAAGATGTTCTCGACCGCCACATAAACAATCGAGGCGGCAATCAATGGCTCGACAATGCTGCCCGGCAGATTGACCACTCCAAGCGCGCCAAGCGCCAGTGTCACAGTGTGTGCGAGGGTAAAGGCCGTGACCTGCCACAACAGCGGTCCCAGCCGGGTCGACAGGAAAAACAGGCCCAATACAAACAGAATATGGTCCAAGCCTTTTGGCAGGATGTGATCGAAACCCACGGGGATATAGGCCCCAAACGTCTGCCATCCAGACGCCGCATCGCCCCCGGCGACGGAGATCGCGCCACTGCTGTCGCCACCGCTGATCAGGCCGGTAAAGGGGGCTTCAACCCCTTGCTGACGCAGCACCAGATCACCCGCACCTTCGGGCCAGACCACCTCAACGTGGTTTGTCCCCGCGGGGACAGATGCGGTCAGCGTCACATCTGCGATGCGTGCCAACTCGTCATTGGCGACATCTGGGACTGTGACCGCCTCAAGGCTAAGCGCAATGGCTTCGCCATCTGCCAGCAGCAGCGGTAAGGCATTCCAAGTTTCAATCAATTCCGGCATCCGCGCCTCAACCTCGGTCGGGCCGAGTGCGCGCAACACATCATAATCTGCCGCGTTCTCGGCGTCATCGGTGTCGGCGACCACGTCCAGATCGATGCCCGACACTTGCGCCTCAATATTGACCCGCATGTCCAGCCGCGCATCCTGTCCTACAACGGTCAGGTCCGCGATTGTGGGCACAACCTCGTGTGCCGCCGCCATGCCCGCCCAAAGGGCACAGCAAAGTGTTGACAACATCGCCCAAAGCCGCAGCTTCAAGCTCACCTGAACAAAGGCCATTTGCATGTCTCTCACCCGTCTCATTGCCACGCTTTGGTGCGCTATCTGTGCGACAAGCGCAACCGCCCATGAGTTCTGGATCGAACCGGACACGTTCCAGGTGCCGCCCTCTGGGCAGATCGTGGCGCGGCTGAAAAATGGTGAGCTCTTCGAAGGTGTGACTCTCGCTTACTTCGAACAGCGGATTGCGCGGTTCGATGTGGTGGTCGGCGACACGGTGCGCCCTGTCGAAGCACGTATGGGAGACAATCCCGCGCTGGATGTGCCTGCTCCCGTCGGTGGGCTTGCTGTGGTGGTGCACGAAACCGAACCGTCAATTCTGACCTACAAAGCCTGGGACAAGTTTCAGGCCTTTGCGGATCACAAGGATTTTGGGGATATCGAAGCACACCATGCAGCAAACGGCTTTCCCGACCCACCCTTCAAAGAGCGCTACACCCGTCACGCCAAAGCGTTGATTGCGGTGGGTGATGGAGAGGGCGCCGACCGCGCGCTAGGACTGAAGACAGAGTTCATCGCGCTGACGAACCCCTATGCACCCCAGTTTGACGGTACGATGCAGGTGCAGGTCACGCTGGAAGGCGCGGTGCGCCCGGATGCACAGGTCGAGGTGTTTGAGCGTGCGCCTGACGAGCAAGTGACCGTAACGCTGCATCGCACCGACGCGAACGGTATTGCGACCATCCCCGTAAAACCGGCCCATGACTATCTGTTCGACGCGGTGTCCATCGTGCCCATCGCGAATGGCGATGGTGCGGTCTGGGACACGCATTGGGCCGCGCTCACCTTTGGCGTACCCGACTAGCGCCCCTTGCCTCTTGTCGCGACGGGCGGCAAAAGGCGGTCATGACGCGCACCCCTGACATTCTTTGCATCGGTTCGGTCCTTTGGGACGTCATCGGGCGCGCACCGCTTGCGATGCGCCAGGGCTCGGATGTGCCGGGTCGGATTACGCGGCTGCCCGGCGGGGTAGCGATGAACATCGCCATAACGCTTGCGCGCTTTGGGCTGACACCTGCGTTGCTCACCGCGATTGGCCGCGATGCCGAGGGCGATGAGTTGATCGCGGCCTGCGCCGCGCGCGGTATGATCACCGATACGGTCTATCGGTCCGAAGATTTGCCAACAGATCAGTACATGGCGGTCGAGGGCGCAAACGGCCTGATCGCCGCAATCGCAGATGCCCATTCTCTGGAAAGCGCCGGTGCCAAGATCTTGCGTCCGCTGATCGACGGCACACTTGCGAGCCGGGATAAGCCCTATGCCGGCCTGGCTGCGTTGGACGGTAACCTGACGCTTGATCTGCTCAACGAAATCGCAACCAGCCCGCTTTTGGCCCGGGCCGACCTGCGCGTGGCCCCGGCGTCGCCAGGCAAGGCCGAGAGGTTGAACCCGTTCCTAACTCATAGCAGGGGCACACTTTATGTGAACCTCGAAGAGGCCGGGCTCTTGTGTCAACGCAGCTTTGACGATTCCATTGCGGCGGCAGAGGGATTGCTGAGCCGTGGTGCCGCCCGAGTGTTGGTCACCGATGGCGGCAACACCGCAACCGAAGGATCAGCTAAGGGTCTGGTCAGCGAAACGCCGCCACAGGTCCTGGTCACGCGCATCACTGGTGCGGGCGACACGTTCATGGCCGCCCATGTCGCCGCCGAAACCCGCGGCGCGGGGCGCGCCGATGCGCTGCACGCCGCTCTCGAAGCGGCGGCCATCTATGTTTCAGGAAAGACACCGGTATGACGCTGTTCACCCCTTCGGCAGAGGTTGCCGACGCCCGCACCTCGGGCCAAGCCGTCGTTGCGCTTGAAAGCACGATCATCACCCATGGGATGCCCTATCCGCAGAACCTTGAGGTCGCACGTCAGGTTGAGGCCGATATACGCGCCGCAGGCGCTGTTCCAGCCACCATGGCAGTGATTGAAGGCACACTGTGCGTCGGATTGAGTGATGACCAATTGACGTGGCTTGCCCAGGCGCGTGATGTGGCCAAGTTAAGCCGCGCCGACATAGCCGCCTGCATCGCCGGGGGCGGCACCGGGGCCACAACTGTGGCCGCCACGATGATTGCCGCCCGTATCGCAGGGATCGCGGTCTTTGCAACCGGCGGCATCGGAGGGGCGCACAAGGGGTCAGAAAGCAGTTTCGATGTCTCTGCCGACCTGATGGAACTGGCGCAGACACCCGTAACGGTGGTGGCGGCGGGGGCCAAGGCCATTCTCGACATCCCAAAGACACTTGAAGTGCTTGAGACCCAAGGCGTGCCCGTCATCGCCTATGGGCAAGACGACATGCCCGCCTTTTGGTCGCGCAGTGCGGGTATCGCCGCGCCCCTGCGGATGGACAGCCCAAGAGAGATCGCCGCGGCCCAGGCGCAACGATCAAAGATGGGCATCCCAGGCGGGCAGTTGGTTGCGAACCCCATCCCCCAAGACGCTGAAATCGCCCGCGAGACCTTGGCCCCGATCATCGCGCAAGCGACGCAGGATGCGGCGACCCACGGGATCACCGGCAAAGGCGTCACACCCTATCTGTTGCAGCGTATTTTCGAACTCACAGATGGGCGATCACTGGACGCCAATATCGCGCTGGTACGCAACAACGCCCGGCTCGCAGCCCAAATCGCCACTGAATTGGGCGCAATTCAGAGCGGTGCCTGATTAAAGGGCGGAAACCATTGTAGTGGCAGAGCGGTTGACATAGGTGTTTGAAGAGTTTGTGCCGGGACCCTGATGAATACCCCTTTTGACCCAGAAACACCCCGGCAACCCGGCCTGTTTTCCCGATTGCGCGCCTCTTTCCTAACGGGGCTGGTGGTAATCGCCCCTGTGGGGCTGACCATCTGGCTGATCTGGACGGTCATTGGCTGGGTGGACGGGTTTGTG
>JBCBID010000031.1:0-46660 GCA_038525015.1 Pseudomonadota bacterium
TGGGCGCGATGGAAAGCTATGTGCTTAAGGCTGATCGCGGGCGTGCGGTGCACGGTGATCACATACTGGGCGTGGATTACTGGGTCGAACGGAATTTCAATATCACCGAAGACCGCAGCATTGCGCGCTACAGCGACCAGCGCGATGCGCATCTTGGCGAGCTCAAGGCCGACCCCGAGCTGATGCGGTTGCACGAGGCCGCTGTGGCCTGGCGTAAGGCACGCTTTGATGTCTTGATGCAGCAAGAGCCGTTTCGCGCCCTTTTTGGTCGGCTTCTGATGACGCCACCAACCCGCGTTGTCCCGCTTAAGGCAGCGCAATTTATGGTCAGATACGCGAATTTAGCGCGACAAACGACGCCCTGATCGTTCATTTTTCTATCCATCTTCACTGCAAAAAAGGGTATCCTGATCTCAACCCGTTGTCTGAAACGCGGGATGTGAGGAGTAACCGATGCAGACCGATTTACCGGCATTTGCGCCAAATCTCGCCGATCTGGCCCGCGACAAATGGATGAGCCGTCTGGCGGATGTCGCTGAACAGCATGGATTTTTCGAGCGACTGGGCCAGAGGCATTTTGCGGCCTGTATCCAGCGTGGAGACACCCTTGTGGTGACGTTCGAATCGATCCAGGGCATGCGTGCCCTGACCGCTCAATCAGAGCCGCTGGGTTGGGCGCTGGTACGCGACAACGATTGGTCGCATCTTTGCATCGCGTCAGACGGCGACACATGGTTTCGCGACAGCGACGTGATCGACTTTTTCGACAGGATGACCGACGATGGGTTTTTCGACGCGTTCGACAACGTGCTGTTTTACGGCGCGGGCCCTTGCGGCTACGCGGCGGCTGCTTTTTCCGTCGCGGCGCCGGGCGCGCGCGTGCTCGCAATCCAGCCCCAAGCCACGCTTGATCCACGCATCACGGCCTGGGACGACCGGTTTGTCGAAATGCGCCGCACAGATTTCACCTCGCGTTATGGCTATGCGCCCGACATGCTGGATGCCTGCAATCAGGCCTATCTGATGTTCGATCCGGTCGAAACGCGCGATGCCATGCATGCCGCCCTATTCGTGCGGCCTGGCGTCAAACGCTTCCGGTTGCGCCACATGGGTGATGCAATCCAGAGCGATCTGATGAGCATGAACATTCTGATTGACCTGATCGAACTGGCCGCGGAGGGCGCGTTGGACAACAGGCAATTTGCCAAGGTCTATCGGGCGCGACGCACCTATCCCGGTTATCTGAGGCGTGTCATGACCGCCCTTGATCGCGATGACCGCACGGAATTGAGCTATATCTGGGCGCGCAACGTGGTCGCGCGGTTGAAAAAGGCTCCTCGGTTCCAGCGCCGCCTGTCGGAATTGGAAACCGCTCGCGGACCAATCCTGGTGACTGAAGCGCAAGCTGAGGGCTAGAAACGTCAAGCCCGCCCATGCTAACGGCGGCGCATGACAACGCTCACCCTTGCCCGCCCCGACGATTGGCATCTGCATCTGCGCGATGGGGTCATGATGCGTGCCGTCCTACCCTGGACGGCACGCGACTTTGCCCGCGCCATCATCATGCCAAATCTGGTGCCGCCCGTGGTGACGGGCGCACAGGCCAAACATTACCGCGACCGGATCCTTGCCGCCCTGCCCGACGGTATGGAATTCGAACCGTTGATGACGCTCTATCTCACCGAGGATACTGACCCCGATGATGTCGCCGCCGCTCACGCCGACGGCCTTGTAAAAGCGGTCAAACTCTATCCCGCAGGTGCGACCACCAACTCCGCCTCAGGCGTTACGAATTTCGACACGATCCGCCCGGCGCTAGAGCGTATGTCAGATGTCGGACTGCCGCTATGCGTCCATGGCGAGGTGACCGACGACGACATCGATATCTTTGACCGCGAGGCCGTGTTCATCGACCGCGTGCTCGACCCAATCCGGCGCAGGACGCCCGGCTTGCGGGTGGTGATAGAGCACATCACAACCCGCAATGCCGTTGATTATGCCCGCGCTCAGGACGAGAATTTGAGTGCCACGATCACCACACACCACCTGGTGATCAACCGCAACCACCTGCTCGCTGGGGGCATCAAGCCTCATTATTACTGCTTGCCAGTCGCCAAGCGCGAAGAGCACCGGCTTGCCCTGCGCGTCGCTGCCACCAGCGGAGAGGCGCGCTTTTTCCTGGGTACCGATAGTGCGCCGCATACGGACGCCAACAAACTGCTGCCCTGCGGCTGCGCGGGCTGTTTCACCGCGCCCAACACGCTGCCGATCCTCGCGCAGGTGTTCGAGGAAGAGGGCGCGCTGGACAGGCTTGAAGCCTTCACTTCAAAAAACGGCCCGGCCTTCTACGGGCTGCCCGTGAACACAGGCACAATAACCCTCGACAAATCGGCCGACCTGCCCGCACAGATCGATACAGATGAGGGGCCCGTCACCGTTTTCGACCCTGGTTTCGATCTGGCGTGGTCGGTCCGATGACTTCTCTGTTTCAAAAAAATCCCCGCCGGAGGCTCCTGTACTTGCAGCCGGTCCTCCCATCCGAAAGTAAAACACCATGATTCCCACCAGCTATCCCTCGTCCGAAGAAATGGCCCGTCTCACGGCTCGTATGCTGCTGGAAATCCAAGCGGTGCATTTCAACGCAAACGAGCCATTTACGCTGTCGTCTGGCCTGCCGTCCCCGACCTATATCGACTGCCGCAAACTGATCTCCTTTCCGCGTATACGAACCACGCTGATGGATTTTCTAACCGTTACGGTCATGCGCAATGCGGGGTTCGAGGCGTTCGATAATATTGCGGGTGGCGAAACCGCGGGTATGCCGTTCGGGGCATTGGTCGCCGAACGCATGGCGCTGCCCATGACTTACGTGCGCAAAAAGCCCAAAGGTTATGGTAAAAACGCAAGGATTGAGGGTGTGATGACCGAAGGTCAGCGTGTCTTGCTGGTCGAGGATCTGACCACCGACGGTGGCTCAAAACTGAGTTTCGTGGATGCCATCCGCGACACGGGTGCAAGCTGCGCCCATACCGCCGTCATTTTCTACTACGACATCTTTCCTGAGACAAAAAAAACGTTGGGCGATCACGGTGTAACACTGCACCATTTGTGCACGTGGTGGGACGTCTTGGCCGAAGCCAAGGCTTCGGGGGCCTTTGACACTGCAACCCTGAGTGGCGTTGAGGCGTTTCTCAATGACCCGCGCGGCTGGCAAGCGGCGCGCAGCTAGGCGCGTCGCTGCACTAGAAGCAATTTTTCTGAAAAACTATCCCTGTGGATGCCTGTGCAAAAGCATGATTCTTTTGCCTTTGGACCCGCAGATGTGGTAGCGATACTTGACGTAGCTACCATATGCGGAAAAGTGTAAACCACGATTTTGGGCCGTCCACCGGGTTGTCCACAGACTTGCTCCCGGTTTTCAAAGCGCCCTCGCCTATGGCAAGACGCCCCTCACGGGGACATCAGAACAACGAGCAGAGAGTGGGGCGATGAACGAGATTGCAGCAATCAATCCGACCGGAGTGGCGGTTCAGGACGCAGATACCATGCCCCACTCGATCGAGGCTGAACAACAGCTTCTGGGTGCGATCCTGACCAATAATGACGTCTATGATCGGGTCGCATCCATCATCAACCCGACCCATTTCTACGACCCGGTGCATGCGCGTATTTTCGAGATCTCTGCGGCGCGGATCGCCAAGAACAACCTTGCGAGCCCTGTGACGCTCAAGGCCTTTATGGAAGACGACGAAGGGTTGAGGGAGCTGGGGGGACCGGCCTATCTTGCCCGCCTTGCCGGAGCGGCGATCAGCGCCTTTGCTGTGCGCGACTATGCGCAAATGATCTATGACCTAGCCGTGCGGCGCGACTTGATCCAATTGGGACGCGATATCAGTGCCAAAGCAGCCAAGGTCGATGTTGCCTCCGAACCAAAGGAACAGATCGTCGAGGCCGAACAGGCGCTTTACAAGCTGGCGGAACAAGGCACATCGGAAGGTGGGTTCCAGAGCTTTCTCAAGGCTGTAACGGACGCAGTTAATGTTGCAAATGCCGCCTATCAGCGAGAAGGCGGGCTGGCGGGCATCTCAACCGGTCTGATCGATATGGACAAGAAGCTCGGCGGTCTGCACCCGTCGGATCTTCTGATCCTTGCGGGGCGTCCGTCCATGGGCAAGACCTCACTTGCCACCAACATCGCGTTCAACATCGCCAAGGCCTATAAAAAAGGGCTGAAGCCCGACGGGACCGAAGGATCCATTGAAGGGGGCGTGGTGGGCTTTTATTCGCTTGAGATGAGCGCCGAACAACTGGCCGCGCGTATTCTATCGGAAGCCGCCGAAGTGCCATCTGAGAACATCCGCCGCGGTGACATGACCGAAGCCGAATTCCGTCGCTTTGTAGATGCGGCAAAACAGCTTGAAGCCTGCCCGCTTTACATTGACGACACGCCTGCCATTCCGATTGCGCAGCTTGCCGCCCGTGCGCGGCGGCTGAAGCGGACCCATGGGCTAGACGTGCTGATGGTCGACTATTTGCAGCTTGTGCGCGGCGGCGCAGACAACCGGGTGCAGGAGATCGCGGAGATTTCCATGGGCCTGAAGGCGATTGCCAAGGAACTGAACATTCCGGTCATTGCCCTGTCTCAGTTGTCGCGCCAGGTCGAAAACCGCGAGGACAAGCGCCCGCAATTGTCGGACCTGCGGGAATCGGGATCAATCGAGCAGGATGCCGACGTGGTCATGTTCGTGTTCCGCGAGGAGTACTACAAGGAGCGTGAAAAACCCGGCGATCACGATCTTGAGGCCATGGCCAAATGGCAGGAAGAAATGGAACGGTTGCACGGTCGCGCCGAGGTTATCATCGGCAAGCAACGCCACGGGCCCATCGGCACGGTGGACCTGAGCTTTGAGGGTCGCTTTACGCGGTTCGGCAATCTGGTGCAGCCCTGGCAGCAGGGCAATGGCGGCGGCGACGTCGGCTTCTGAGCGTGAAATCGCCTTTGGCGACATGATTCAACTTTCGTGTTGAGGGGCTCAACCTTTCAAGCTCCGCTTTTTCAAGCGCCCCCGTGGTATTTTGATCAGAAGAAGCAGGATGGCCCGCTTGTGATTGGACAGGGTCGGGTTTGTCTTGCACGCTGGCTCTATGCGCCTTTTGTGTGTCTTCCTTTCTCTTTTTGCCTCTTGCCTGCATGCGCAAGAGCGCACGGAAGTTGATGTTGAGCTGTTTCTGGCCGTCGATGTCAGCCGGTCCATGCAACCCTACGAGTTGGAAATCCAGCGCCGCGGCTATGCTGCAGCTTTGGTATCGCAAGAGGTTCAAGACGCCATTGCCAGCGGCTTTCTGGGCCGCATTGCCATTACCTATGTCGAATGGGCGGGTGCGGCTCATCAACGCGAGATTGTGCCTTGGACCGTTCTTGCCAGCCCGCGGGATGCCGCACGTGTGGCCGCACGGATTACCGCGCATTTCGATGACGGAATGCGCCGCACGTCGATTTCCAGCGCGCTGATCCATGCCGCCGACAGCATAGAGGCCAACGACTTTAACGGGCTGCGCAGGGTCATCGACGTTTCGGGCGATGGGCCAAACAATATGGGTTTGCCCGTGACCGAAGCACGCGACGCGGTACTTGCGCGCGGCATCACAATCAATGGGTTGCCATTGATGACCCAGGACGACGGCATCATGGCCCGCTGGAACATTCCCGATCTTGATGTCTACTACACGGCCTGTGTTATCGGCGGAACGGGTGCTTTTGTTGTCCCTGTCATCGACTGGTTGGAATTCGAAGATGCGGTGCGCCGTAAGCTGGTACTTGAAATCGCAGGCCAGCCAGTACGCCTGTGGCGTGCACAAGCTAGCCGTCCCTATTATAACTGCTTGATTGGCGAGGAGATCTGGGAGCGCAACCGCGACATCTTTGCCCTCCCTTAAAACTGGCGTCTTTTTCCCCCTTCACCTCGCCGCGCGGTCCTGCCACACAGACGGCCATGAGTTCTGCTACCCTGACTATCGACTTGGGCGCTGTGGTGCGCAATTGGCGATCGCTTGATGCTTTGAGTGCCGGCCAAACCGGTGCCGTGGTCAAGGCCAACGGATACGGTTTGGGAGCGGCTGAGGTCGGCCGCGCTTTGGCGGCGGCCGGCGCGCGCCACTTCTTTGTGGCCACCGCCGAAGAAGGCGTTGCCCTGCGCACCGCTCTGGGCCAAGGACCTGCGATCTTTGTTTTTTCCGGCCATATGGACGGTGACACCGCCCATATCCGCGAGGCTGCGCTGACCCCGCTTTTGAATTCCGTCGACCAGATGCTACGCCATGTGGAGGCGTTGCCGGGGCATGCCTTTGGTATCCAGCTTGACACTGGCATGAACCGGCTGGGTCTTGAGCCAGCCGAATGGTCCGCGGTGCGCGACATTGCCGTGGCACAGAACCCCACCTTGATCATCTCGCATTTGGCTTGCGCGGACGACCCCGGTCACGACATGAATATTCAACAACTCGAGGTTTTCCGCGGCATGACCGCAGGCCTGGATGTACCCCGATCCCTGGCGGCGACCGGGGGCACGCTGTTGGGTGCCGCGTACCACTTTGACATGACCCGACCTGGTGTGGGCCTGTATGGGGGCCTGCCCTTTGTCGATGCGCACCCGGTGGTCACGCTGGACCTTCCCGTGATCCAGGTGCGCGACGTGGCGCAAGGCGAAACCGTGGGGTATGGCAACACCTGGAAAGCCCCGCGCGACAGCCGGATCGCAACCGTATCGGGCGGCTATGCCGACGGGCTGATCCGCGCCATGGGCCCGCGCGCGACGCTTTTTGCCGGGGACATGCCCTGCCCCGTTGTTGGTCGGGTCTCGATGGACTTGATCACAGCCGATGTCACGATCCTGCGCGAAGACCCCACGGCTCTGCAGCTGATCGGTCGGCACCAATCCGTCGATACTGTTGCGGATGCTGCAGGCACTATAGGGTATGAAATTCTGACCGCGCTGGGTGCGCGCTACCGCCGGACGCTGGTGGAATGAAGGTTCTGGCTGCCATCGGAAGCGCTGTGCTGGGCTTGCTGGCCGCCATCGGTCGCGTGGCCTTGTTCTTTGGCAGGACGGTGTCGCATCTGGTCCGCCCACCCTTTTATCCGCGCGAGCTTGCGCTGGCGCTTTTGAACATCGGCTGGCTGTCGCTGCCCGTTGTGGGACTGACTGCGATTTTCACAGGTGGCGCGCTGGCCCTGCAAATATATGCGGGGGGGGCACGCTTCAACGCCGAAGCCGTGGTGCCCCAGATCGTGGCCATCGGCATGGTCCGCGAACTTGGGCCGGTGCTTGTGGGTCTCATGATTGCGGCACGTGTCACCTCTTCGATCGCCGCTGAGATTGCGACGATGAAGGTGACTGAACAGATCGACGCGTTGGTGACGCTCTCAACCCATCCGATGAAATACCTGACTGTGCCGCGTGTGCTGGCTGCCACTTTGGTTGTGCCCCTGCTGGTCGCCGTTGGAGACGTTATCGGCATCTTCGGCGGCTATGCCGTGGCCACGGGCACGTTGGGTTTCAACGCGGCGGCCTATATCCAGAACACCGTTGATTTTCTTGAGTTGCGCGACATCACGTCATCGCTCGCCAAGGGCGCAGTCTTTGGGTGCCTCGCTGCGCTGATGGGATGCTATTTTGGCATGAACTCCGGTCGTGGTGCCCAGGGTGTGGGCCGCGCGACCAAGGGATCAGTCGAGGCGGCCGCCGTGCTGATCCTTGCCGCAAACTTTGTGCTTACGGGGGTGTTCTTTTCCTTATGACCCGTCCCCCTTCTCTGTTTTCAAAAAATCCCCGCCGGAGGCTCCCACCCCCCGCCAAGGGTATGACGCCATGATCACGCTCACCGACATCCACAAAAGCTTTGGCAACAATCACGTTCTACGGGGCGTCGATCTACAGGTGGCGCGTGGCACTTCAATGGTGATCATCGGCGGCTCGGGCACTGGAAAGTCCATCACCATCAAAACGATCCTTGGGCTTGTCGCACCAGATCGCGGCACCATCACAGTTGACGGACAAGATGTTTCCGAAACGGGCGACCGCGACGCGTTTCTGGCGCGCTTCGGAATGCTATTTCAGGGCGCCGCCCTTTTCGACTCCCTGCCGGTCTGGCAGAATGTGGCTTTTCGCCTGTTGCGCGGCAGCCTTGCCCGCCCGAAAGGCGAGGCGCGCGAGATTGCCATCGAGAAACTGCGCCGGGTGGGTCTGACCCCGGATGTGGCGGATCAGCTGCCCGCCGAGTTGTCGGGCGGTATGCAAAAACGCGTCGGGCTTGCACGCGCCATTGCCGCCGACCCCGAAATCATCTTCTTTGACGAACCAACCACCGGACTTGATCCGATCATGGCCGGCGTGATCAATGACCTGATCCGCGAGATCGTCACAGAGATGGGTGCCACCACCATGACCATCACCCATGACATGACCTCCGTGCGGACCATTGCCGATACCGTTGCGATGCTGCATGGCGGCAAGATCAGATGGACCGGACCTGTCGCAGATATCGACGCGGCACAGGATCCTTATGTGGATCAATTCATGGCGGGCGCTTTTGCGCAGCAAACAGAGCCGCCCGGCCGACCGAGCCCGACAAGCCGCCTTCAGGGACCGACAATGGGTCGGTATCCACACCACAGATGATCTTAGCACAGGTGTCGCACCCAAGGGCGTCGCAACTGCCCCAACCTGCAAATAGGGCTTGCCCGCCCCCGTGACCGCTGGCAGACCAAGGCGCATGGCGAAATCTACCACGACCTACTCCTGCGCGGCCTGCGGTGCGTCCTTTTCCAAATGGTCGGGGCGCTGCGACAATTGTGGCGAATGGAACACGATTTCCGAGGATACCGGCCTGTCAGCGGGGCCCTCCAGCAAGGGGCTTGGGGCGCGTCGGGGCAGCACGGTGGCCCTGATCGATCTGGGCACCGAAGAAACGCCGCCCCCCCGCACCGAAAGCAAGGTGGCTGAGCTTGACCGCGTGCTGGGCGGTGGGCTTGTGCCCGCGTCAGCAATCCTGGTGGGCGGCGATCCGGGGATCGGAAAGTCGACCCTTTTGCTGCAAGCTGCTGCAAGATTTGCCCGTAAGAGATTGAAAACAATATATGTCAGCGGGGAAGAGGCAAGCGCGCAGGTTCGCATGCGCGCCCAGCGCCTTGGGTTGGCGGATGCACCCGTTCAACTGGCTGCCGACACCAACCTGCGCAACATCCTAACCACGCTTGAAGCTGAAGCGCCTGGCCTTGCGATCATCGATTCCATCCAGACCATGTGGCTCGACACCGTCGACAGCGCGCCAGGGTCGGTGTCTCAGGTGCGCGCCGCCGCGCATGAGTTGACGACCTTTGCTAAACGCAAAGGAATCAGCGTCATCCTTGTCGGGCACGTCACCAAGGAAGGCCAGATCGCGGGCCCACGCGTCGTGGAGCATATGGTTGACACCGTGCTCTATTTCGAGGGCGAGCGTGGCCACCAGTTCCGCATCCTGCGCGCGGTCAAGAACCGTTTCGGTCCCGCCGATGAGATCGGCGTATTCGAGATGACCGGCAAGGGCTTGGCCGAGGTCACCAACCCGTCCGCACTGTTCCTGTCCGAACGTGGTGAGCCGTCACCGGGATCGGTCGTGTTTGCCGGGATCGAGGGCACGCGGCCCGTCCTGTGCGAGTTGCAGGCGCTCGTTGCCCCGTCGCCCCATTCGCAGGCGCGTCGCACCGTTGTGGGCTGGGACGGCGGGCGGCTTGCCATGATCCTGGCGGTGCTTGAGGCCCGCTGCGGTATCCCTTTTGCCGGGCTCGATGTCTATCTGAACGTCGCGGGCGGTATGAAAATCAGCGAACCCGCCGCCGATCTGGCTGTGGCCGCCGCTCTTTTGTCAGCCCGCGAAGACAGCGCATTGCCTGCCGACACCGTTATTTTCGGCGAAATCAGCCTGTCCGGCGCGCTGCGCCCAGCGCCGCAAACGGAAAACAGGTTGAAAGAGGCTCAAAAACTTGGTTTCTCATCCGCCATCGCACCAAAGGGTGGCAAAGCCCAGGATGCGCCCGGCATGACGTTGAAGCGATACAGCGATCTGACGGGATTTGTGGGTGATATATTCGGCGCTGGTTGAGCGCTGCAAGGGCAGAACAAAGGGGCGGGACCATGGAAGGGTTCACCATCATCGACGGCGCCGTGGCCGTGGTCATCATCCTGTCGGCTCTGCTGGCCTATGGGCGCGGGCTGGTGCGCGAAGCCATGGCAATTGCGGGCTGGATCGCAGCGGCGGTGCTGGCGTTCCTGTTCGCGCCGCGGGTCGAGCCGCTGGTGCGCGAGATCCCCTATGTCGGCGATCTGGTCGCGGACAGTTGCGAGCTAAGCATCATTGGCGCCTTTGCCCTTGTGTTCGCCGTGGCACTGATCGTGGTGTCGCTCTTTACGCCGCTCTTTTCGACGTTGGTGCAGCGCTCGGCCCTTGGCGGGTTGGACCAGGGGCTTGGATTTCTGTTTGGCGTGGCGCGGGGGATTTTGCTGGTTGCGATTGCGTTTTTTGTCTATGACACCGTGATCACCGGGCAGGAATTCACCATCGTCGATGAGAGCCGCTCGGCTGCCGTGTTTGGCCGCTTTACCGGTCAGATCGAAGAGCAAAACCCGGAAGAAGCGCTGGGCTGGATCACCCGCCAATATGAGAGCCTTGTGGGTGCATGCGGCGCATAGGGCCCACATCCGCACAAGAATCAGACAATTGGAAGGCGCGCGGTGTGAGCATCACGGTTAATGCCCGGTTAATCGCGTCGCCCCAGGCGGGAGAGTGTGCAGCACCAACCCACCACTGATGAACATGGCGAAACAGCGCCCGGCTTTGGCCGCCGTTGTGACCAAAAAGCGGCAGATTTGTGGAGCGATATGGACCCCAGATATCGCAACCACATCAGACCCGAGGACACACCATGTTTCTGAACCACGACACCGACTTTGCCGACATTACCCCCGTTACAACAGCCCTGCCCCCAAGCCACGCGGCGACTGTGACGGCGCACACCCTGCTCGAAACCGAAACTGGCTGGATGACCGCGGATGCCCTTCAGGCCGGGGATGCTGTCGCCACACTCGACGGCGGCTTTGCTGAAATCACAGCGATCACCAAACCCAGCACCGCGGCCCCGCTGGTTCACATTCCCGGCGGCGTCCTGTCCACCTGTTCTGATATTGCGTTGCCCGCCGACGCCCACGTTGCGCTGCACACGCCCGCGGGCTGGATTGATGCCCCTGTCGTGTCGATCCCTGTCAAAGCGTTGAGCGGCTGGCGCGGTGTGCGGCCCACGCTGTTCCACGGCCCTGATCTTGCCCAGCTGCACTTTGCGAATGAAGAGATGATCTTTGCCCAGACCGGCCTGTTGATCCATGCCGCTCCCACCAGCGGAGACAGCTTCTTTCCCCGCCTGAACTATGGTGATGCACGCGCCATGCTTGCTGCATCCACAGGCAAGATTGGAAACCCGGACACAGTCGCAGCGTAATCCGCGCTGCTTCGTGATCCTTTCGTGACAGTGGCAGCCGGGCTTGGTACACCGCGCCCATATCTCATCCACGGATTCGGAGCTGCCCCTTGTCCGACCACGCCGCGCCCGCGCAGATGCCACCCGCACACCCCTTTGACGACGACAAGCTTCGGGAAGAATGTGGGATTTTCGGTGTCCTTGGGACCATGGATGCGGCGAATTTCGTGGCCCTTGGCCTGCACGCACTGCAACACCGGGGACAAGAAGCGGGTGGCATCGTATCCTACCATCCCGAACAGGGGTTCAACTCGGCCCGGCGCTTTGGCTATGTCCGCGACAATTTCACCTCGCAAAAAGTGATGGAAACGCTGCCGGGATCACTCTCGATCGGCCACGTGCGATATTCGACAGCCGGGTCCAAGGGGCAAACTGCGATCCGCGACGTGCAGCCCTTCTTTGGTGAGTTTGCCATGGGGGGCGCGGCCATTGCGCATAACGGCAACATCACCAACGCTGACGCCCTGCGGCGTGAGTTGATCGAACGCGGCTCGATTTTCCAGTCTTCGTCCGACAGCGAATGCATCATCCACCTGATGGCGCGTTCCCTTCAACGCAGCATCCCGGAACGGATGGAAGATGCGTTGCGCCGGGTCGAAGGGGCGTTTTCGGTTGTTGCCATGACCCGGACCAAGCTGATCGGTGTGCGCGATGCACTTGGCGTACGCCCACTGGTTCTCGGCAAACTCGATACAGGATACGTGCTGAGTTCAGAGACATGTGCGCTCGACATCATCGGCGCCGAATTCGTGCGCGAGATCGAGCCGGGCGAGATGGTGGTGATCACGGATAAGGGCATCGACAGCCGCTTTCCTTTTCGTCCGCAAAAACCCCGGTTCTGCATCTTCGAGCACGTTTATTTCAGCCGTCCTGACAGCATTCTGGGCGGCCGGTCCGTCTATGAAACCCGCGAAAACATCGGGCGGGAGTTGGCCAAGGAAGCGCCGGTTGAGGCCGATCTGGTCTGCCCCGTTCCCGACAGCGGCACGCCGGCGGCCATCGGCTATGCGCTAGAATCGGGCATTCCCTATGCGATGGGGATCATCCGTAACCAGTACATGGGCCGGACATTCATTGAGCCGACCGAGCAAATCCGCAACATGGGCGTGCGTCTGAAACTGAACGTGAACCGGGCCCTGATTAGAGGCAAGCGCGTGATCCTGGTCGATGACAGCGTGGTGCGCGGCACCACCTCGCGCAAGATCAAGGAGATGATCTTGGATGCTGGTGCGGCAGAGGTCCATTTCCGCATCGCCTCGCCGCCCACCGCTTGGCCCTGTTTCTACGGCGTCGATACCCCCCAGCGTGAGAAGCTGCTGGCCGCGACGATGAGTGAGGAAGAGATGACCGAGCATTTGGGCGTCGATAGCCTAAAGTTCATCTCGCTGGATGGTCTGTACCGCGCTGTGGGTGAATCAAAGGGCCGCGACACCACCACCCCGCAATATTGCGACGCCTGCTTTTCGGGTGAATACCCGGTCGAACCTGCCGACATGATCGAAAAAGGGTTCGAGATGAAGGCGGCGGAGTGACATCTGCTGCCAAAAACTGACACCGCGTTCGGTCAGTTTAGCGCTATGTGCAACACTCCAACCGACATTTTGACCCGCATCGCCGCTTGGTCCGAAACGGCACAGACGCATTTTTTGAGCGTACGCGGTATCGTGCACGATGTGACGGCCCATGCCGACATTGGCCCACTCGATGAAAGTCTGAAATGGGGCCAACCTGCATGGCGGCCAAAGCGCACACGCATCGGCTCGACACTGCGTGTGGACTGGTCGCCCTCTGCACCGGATCGCATGCTGGCATTTGTCGATTGCAAGACCGATCTGGCCGTTCAGATGGATGCGCGATACCCGGGTCAGTTTCACAATGATGGGCGGCGGACACTTGGCTTTGCCATGGGTGAAGCGTTTGACGAAGATGCAATCTGGACGCTTGCGCATCTGACGCTCACCTACCATCGCGCGAAACGCGGCCACTGATCAGCACGCGATTGCCGCCTGCCCAAACGTCAATGGGCAAAGGCTTGCGCATCGACACACGCCACCGTTCATCCTGCCCAAAGGCAATGTTAGGCGCCCGTCTCGGACAAGGGGGTGCTGATCGAATGACCAAAGAAACCAACGAAATTGCTGCCAATCTGGCAACGCAACATGGGGTGCTCCCGCTGCGCCAGCTTCAGCTGTTGGGCGTGGCCGGAACGGAAGAAAATCGCCGTGCCCTGTTGCGCACCGCTGGTGGGCAAACCCGGCTTGTGCGGTTGGGCGACACACTGCGTCAGGGCACTGTCGTCGCCATTGGAGAGGACCGGGTTGTTTTGAACGGTGGGCTCGGCCAACGCACACTGGCGCTGCCCGATCCGGCAAGGTCTGTTGCTTGACCTGACCCGACCCAGCGGGCAAGAGCAGAGCATGACACAAACCGCCCTGATCACCGGAGCGTCGCGCGGCCTTGGCGCCGCGATAGCACTGGCTCTAGCTCCGACCCATCACATCATCGCTGTGGCCAAGACCACAGGTGCGTTGGAAGAACTGGACGACCAAATCCAGGCAAGGGGTGGCTCGGCTACGCTTGCGCCCATGGACATCGGCAACGACGCCGCGATGCAGACCCTGTGCCGCAGCATTTTTGACAGGTGGGGCAGCCTCGATATGTGGGTGCATTGTGCGGTACATGCGGCACCACTTGCACCCGCGAGCATGATCAACACCAAGGATATGGCCAAATCCATCGCTGGCAACGTCACGGCCACATCCATGCTGATCACCTATGTTGCGCCATTGCTGGGCGAGGCGGGGCGGGCCATATTCTTCGACGACCCGGTGGCGGGCCATCCGTTCTATGGTGCTTATGGCGCGACCAAGGCCGCACAGATCGCATTGGCGCGCAGCTGGCAGGCCGAAACGGCCAAGACCGGCCCGCAGGTTCATATCGCGACACCGGCCCCGATGCCCACGGCGACACGCGCCCGCTTTCATCCCGGCGAAGATCGGGGCGCCCTTGCCGATCCGGGCGCAGAGGCCATGCGTATCCTGCGTGAAATCAGCGGTTGAACCCAGCGGCCGCGCGTGGCCCAATGCTCACATGCTGTCCCGCCTGACCCGTTTCAATCGCCCGCGTCCCGCCGCCCGTCAGGGGCCTTTGCAAGCCATCTACGATGCCGCAGCCACGGGATGGCAGGACGGGATTTCAAAGCTGGGGTTTCCGGACGCATACGCCCAATTAATGAAAGCTGCGCCGCGCACCACCCACCCGCGCGTGCTGGATGTGGGGACCGGGACAGGGGCGTTCGCCCAGGCTTGGATCAATGCGCAAGGTTCACCCGCCACACTGACACTCACGGACATTTCCCCCGCGATGTTAGAGGCTGCCACCGACCGGTTGCCCAATGCGCGGGCCTTGGTCGTGGGTGTGGGTGCCGCGCTAGAGGACCTGCCCGCACAGGACGTGGTGCTGTGCGCCCATGTCATTGAACATCTGGACGACCCAGAGGCTGCGCTGCGCTGGCTGCGAAGCCAAATGGTATCGGGCGACCTACTGGTGCTGGCCATGTCACGCCCCCATTGGTGTACCGCGCTTGTGCGCTGGCGCTGGGGAAATGCAGCCTATACGCCGGAACAGGCGCAAACCCTGCTGAGCCGCGCGGGCTTTGTCGACATCGCCCTACATTCCTTCACCAAAGGCCCCCCCAGCCGCGTCTCTCACGGTTACATCGCACGCCGCCTGTGACGCCGACCGCACAATGGGGCCTTTTGCGTTCGGTCCCAGGGCTCCGCCATTCGGACCTCAAATGCCGCACTGCGGCCTTTGCGTGACGGTCCTCGTTCTCTGTTTCAAAAAAATCCCCGCCGGAGGCTCCCACAGTTGCCCCGGATCGCACAGGCCCATAGTAAGGGTCAAAGGGGCAACACATGCGCATTCTCATCACCAATGACGACGGTATCTCCGCCCCCGGTCTAACGGTGCTGGAACAGATTGCAGCAGAGGTCGCAGGCCCGGACGGCCACGTAACGACGGTGGCCCCCGCTTTCGAACAGTCGGGCGTCGGCCATTGTATCAATTACGCCCGCCCCTTTATGTTTCAACAGATTGGACCGCACCGCTTCACCGTGGAAGGATCACCCGCCGATTGCGTGTTGGCGGGCCTGCACCAGATACTCGACGGACCACCCGACCTGCTCTTGTCGGGCGTGAACCGCGGCAATAACTCGGCCGAAAACGCGCTTTACTCCGGTACGCTGGGGGCCGCTATCGAAGGGGCCTTGCAAGGTGTGCTGTCTATCGCTGTGTCACAGTATTTCGGGCCGGATAACCGTGCGCTTGACGATCCGTTCGAAGCATCGGCCGCCTATTGCAAGGACCTGATCGAGCGGATTGTCGCCGCCACACCCGAGGTGCAGCCCGGTTATCAACTGTTCTACAACGTCAATGTTCCCCCCGTCGCCGCCGCGTCTGTCAAAGGGACGCGCCTTGTACCGCAGGGTCTGCGCCCCGGCGTCGGCTTTCATACCGAACAAACAACCTCCCCCAGTGGGCGCAACTTTCTCTGGATCAAAGGCGGCAATCAGCAAGTGCCGACGGCCCCCGACACCGATGCTGCCGTAAACCTCGATGGCTATATCTCGGTCACGCCGATGCGCGCCGATCTCACCGCCCACGATATGCTGGACCAGATGGGGTCTATCGCCACATGAGCGATAACGACACTGATCTCGCCACACGCAAGATGCAGTTCCTCTATGCGCTGCGCTCCAAGGGCGTGACGGACAAACGCGTGCTTCAGGCGATGGAGGAGATCGACCGCGGCCCCTTTGTGCGCGGTCTCTTTGCCGAGCGCGCATACGAAGATATGCCCTTGCCTATCGCCTGCGGACAGACGATCAGCCAGCCTTCGGTCGTGGGGTTGATGACCCAGGCTTTGCAGGTAACCCCGCGGGACAAGGTGCTCGAGATCGGTACTGGGTCTGGCTATCAAGCCGCAATCTTGGCCAAGCTGGCGCGCCGGGTCTATACCATCGACCGCCACCGCCGTCTGGTGCGCGAGGCGCGCGACATCTTCGAAGAGTTGGACCTGCACACTATTACAGCCATCACCGCTGACGGGTCGCACGGGCTGGCCGATCAGGCCCCGTTTGACCGCATCATCGTCACCGCCGCAGCCGAAGACCCGCCCGGCCCCTTGCTGGGACAACTCAAGGAGGGCGGCACTATGGTCCTGCCCGTGGGTCAGTCCGACGCCGTGCAAAGCCTGATCCGTGTACGCAAGACGGCGACGGGCCTCGACTATGATGAATTGCGCGATGTCCGCTTCGTGCCTTTGCTCGAGGGCTTGGGCAAAGACTGATTTTGGTGTATGGAGCGCACAACCGACAAGGCCTCCATCCACGAGAGGTCCGGCAGAGGACGACGCAGATGATCCCGACACAAACGCGCAACCGCGCCCGGCTTCTGATGGCAACCTGTGCCCTTTTGGTGCTGGCTGCTTGCGATGAACCGCTGGATTTTGACCTGCGCGGGTTGGGGGGTGGTTTTAGCACCGCTCAGGCAGCCCAGAACGCCACCGCTGACAGGCCCATAGCAGACAATCGCGGCGTGATCTCCTATCCCAATTACCAGGTTGCGGTCGCTGAACGTGGGGACACGCTAGCGGATGTCGCTGCCCGGGTCGGTCTGCCCGCTCAAGAGTTGTCACAATTTAACGGTGTGGCACCCGACGTGCCGCTGCGCACCGGCGAGATCATCGCCTTACCCCGGCGTGTCGCCGAACCCTCGCCAGCAACTGGCGCCATCGGCACCGGTCCCATCCAGCCATCGACCGTTGATGTAACCACGCTCGCGGGCAATGCCATTGACAACGCAGCCCCGACCCCGGTTGCCGAAGCGCCGCGCACGCCGCTGCCCCAAACCGGCCAAGAGCCGATCCGGCATAGAGTTGAACGCGGGGAGACGGCCTTTACCATCGCGCGTCTCTATCAAGTTCCGGTCAAGTCGCTCGCTGAATGGAACGGGCTGGGCGCCGATTTCGCAGTTCGCGAAGGGCAGTTCCTGCTGATCCCGGTCGCACGGGTCGCGGCCCCCAGCCGTACCGCTGACACAGAGACAACAGCGCCCGGCACTGGCTCGCCAACCCCCCTGCCCCCAAGTGCCGCACAGCCTTTGCCCGACGACGATACGGCGACACCGCTGCCGCAACCCTCAGCGTCGGACCCGCCCGTGGCCAATGTTGGTCAAACCACCGCCGCGACACCCAGCGGTGAAATGGCGCTGCCGGTCCAGGGCAGCATTATCCGTGACTATGCGAAGGGCCGAAACGAAGGCATCGACATTCAGGCGGCCCCAGGCACGCCAGTGGGTGCAGCGGCAAACGGTACGGTAGCCGCGATCACAGAAAGCGCCGAAGGCGTGCCCATCATTGTGGTGCGCCATCCCGATAACTTGCTAACCGTTTATGCCAACGTCGCCGATGTCAGCGTGGCCAAGGGCGACACGGTAAGCCGGGGCCAGCCCATAGCCAAGCTGCGCGACACCTCCGACACGGCTTATGTTCATTTTGAGGTGCGTGACGGCTTTGATAGCGTCAATCCCAACCCGTTCTTCGAATAACGCCACAGCGCCCACGCGACCCAACCTGCCGGAAATGTGGCGGAATTGTCGCAGATCTTTCGAAATATCTTATAAAATCTGGGCCTCTGCCCTGAAATTGCCCTGTTTCTGGATTAGCAACAATCCAAAATAAAATTGGATTGGTGCACGAGCATGCCGGTCTTTTATGCCTATAACGATGCGTTGCGCGGCACCCAGACCACGGTTGATGGGGCACCCAACAACTATGCTTTCGCGCCAACCGGAACGTGGCGCTGGACTGGTGACAGCACTTATTTCGTCGTGAACGAAAACGACGGTGCCACCGTCTTTAACGGTGATAGTGCTGCCAATGAAACAGTACAGCCGCAAGAACGCTTTGATGGCGCGTTTCCGCAAACCGTGAATATCGACGGCACGCTGCGCCAGATCATCTGGGACTACACATTTGAAGTCACCGACGGCACTGACACATGGCGCATCGCAGTCATTGACGTCGATTTGAACAACGACAATGACCTGAACGACGGCACCGACGCAGGCGCCGACGACGAAGATGGGTATTTCCTGGTTTTCCCCGATGGGCTGCCTCCGCCTGATACGGATCTCACCATCGGTGCGATTGTCGAAAACGGTGCATTCGTACCCCACGGCGATCTGGGCGCACAGATCGTGTGCTTTGCCACTGGCAGTCTGATTGATACGCCACATGGTCCGAGAGCCATTGAAACCCTGGACACCGGCGCATTGGTGATCACCGCGCAGTCTGGTCCGCAGCCTATTCTATGGACCGGATCAACCGCGGTGGAAGCCGAGGGGGATCTGGCCCCTATTGTCATCACCGCCGGCACGCTGGCTAACGATCGCGATCTGGTTGTGTCGCCGCAACATGCGATCCTGCTCAAGGATTGGCGCGCCGAATTTCTGTTTGGCACGGAACAGGTCCTGGTCCGCGCGAAAGATTTGTTGTGTTTGGACGGCGTATATCGCCGATGCGGTGGCATGGTGACCTACCATCACATCCTGCTGGATGCACACCATGTGGTGAAATCGCATGGTATCTGGAGCGAGACCCTTTATCCCGGTGCCATCGCAATGGGGGCCGTCAGCCACGATGCGCGCGCCGAGATCGAAGCCCTGTTTCCCAATCTCGCAACTTATGGGCCTATGTGCATACCCTGCCTCAGGGGGTACGAAGCGGGCGTGTTGGTGACTTAAATCGCGACGCCACGACGCCCGGCCAGATCGCAGAAATACTGCCACGCCACGCGGCCCGACCGCGCGCCGCGTGTGGCCTGCCACTCAATGGCTTCGGCCCACAGCGTGTCATCATCAATCTCTACCCCATAGGCTGCGCAATATGCGCGGATCATCGCCAGATACTGATCTTGATCACAGGCGTGAAATCCCAACCACAACCCAAATCGATCCGACAGGCTGACCTTCTCCTCGACAGCCTCTGACGGGTTGATAGCACTTCCCCGCTCATTCTCGATCATGTCGCGCGGCATCAAATGTCGCCGGTTCGACGTCGCATAAAGAATGACATTTTCGGGCCGTCCCTCAATCCCACCGTCCAGCACGGCCTTGAGCGATTTGTAGTGTTGGTCATCGTGACTAAAGCTCAGATCATCGCAGAAAAGGATAAACCGCGCGTCGGGGGCTTGCCGAAGAATACTCAGCAACCGGCCGACCGACGGCAAATCCTCACGGTGCAATTCGACGATCTTGAGTTGCTCATGTTCAATCTGAAGTGCGCCATGTATCGCTTTGATAAGGCTCGACTTTCCCATCCCCCTTGCACCCCAAAGCAGCGCATTGTTCGCAGGGAACCCCTCCGCGAATTGCCGCGTGTTCGCCAACAGCGTCTTGCGTGCGCGGTCCAGACCCAGCAATAACTCCAACGGGATGCGGCTGACCTTGTGGATCGGCTCCAACCTGTCCGGGCCCGTCTGCCAGACAAAGGCCGCCGCTGCGGCGAAGTCAGGAGCGTCCAGCGGCGCTGGCGACATCCGTTCAAGCGCCGCCGCAATGCGATCCATGGGATCGTCTATCATGACTTAACGTCATCCTCGGGCAGATCGCCAAGGTCATCTTCGTCGTCATAGTACCCCTCTGCGCGCAATTTGGCCTCGCGCTTCTTCTCGACGCGCGCCACCAGCCAGATCGACACTTCATAGAGACCATACACGACGGTAAACAGGATAAGTTGGGTGATCACATCGGGTGGTGTGACAACGGCCGCCAGAACCAGAATGCCGACCATCGCGTACTTGCGGACATTGCCAAGCCCTTCGGAACTCACCAGCCCCGCTTTGCCCATCAACGTCAGAAGCACTGGCAATTGAAAGCACAGACCAAAAGCCATGATAAATTTCAGCGTGATGTCGAGGCTCTCGTTGACCTTGCCGAAAAAGGTGATGGTTGGCCCATCACTCGCGGCCTCGGGTGTAATGATGGCACCATCGGGCAATGTTTCTGGATTGCCAAAGACAATCGCCAACACCGAAGACACATCTGCAAAACCAAGGAAAAACGCCATCGCCAAAGGCGTGACAACGAATTGTGCAAAGCTCGCTCCGAGCAGGAACATCACCGGTGAGGCGATGAGAAACGGCAAAAACGCGTTCTTTTCCTGCCGGTACAGACCCGGCGCCACAAAGCGCCACATTTGGAACCCGATCACAGGAAACGCCAGGGCAAAGCCAAACACCATCGAAATGCGGAACAAGGTAAACAGATATTCCTGCGGGCTGGTGTATTGTAACGTCGGTGAAGGATCGCCCAGATCGCGCAGCGTCTCAACAATCGGCTCCATCAGAAAGTTCAGCACATGCACTGCGATGAACTCGCCCTGAACAGGAATGAAGAACACCGTGATGGCGACGATAAACGCGATCACCGACCGGATCAGCCGCGTGCGTAGCTCCGCCAAGTGCTCAATCAGCGGTGCCGTGCTGTCGTCTAGGTTCTCGGACTGGCTCATCTAGCTCTCTTTCGGGGCCTCGGCAGGGGCCTGCGCTTCCAGCTCTTCGGCTCTAGCGAGCGCATCAGCCGCCTCCTTGGCCTTGCGTTCAGCTTGTGCCCGCGCTGTTGCAGCCTGGATTTTTCGTGCGTTCTCTGCGCGCTCGGCGGCCAGCTTTCCGGTCTCACTGTTTGGATCAACGTCCTTCAGGGATGACGTCACATCCCGGGCCGCGTCACGTACACCGTCCATGGCGCTGCCCACCGGATTGGTTGCCGTTTTGATTGTATTCTGGATGTCTTTGACACCCGCCTCGTCCGCAGCCTGGTTCATCGCGGTCGAAAACTCACGCGCCATGCCGCGGGCCTTGCCCACAAAGCGGCCCACATTGCGAAACACCATCGGCAGGTCCTTGGGGCCAATGACGATCAACGCAACGATCCCGATGATCAACAGCTCGGCCAGCCCGAGGTCAAACATGGATTAGACCTTGTCTTTTTCGACGTCGAGGTCCGTTTTGGGATGCGTCCCCATATCGGTGGGCTGGGGCGTGATGTCCTTGGCCTCCTCCGCGCTGGCCGCTTCCAACTCTTCTTTGCCTTCGTTCACGCCCTTTTTGAAACTGGTGATGCCTTTGCCAACTTCGCCCATCAGGCTCGAAATTTTGCCGCGGCCAAACAGCACCAGCACCACAACGGCGATCAGCAGCAGGCCCGGAAGTCCGATATTTCCAATTCCCATGGTATCTCTCCCATCTGGTCAGGCGCAGAATACGCCTGCTTGTCGGCCCTTGTTTTATGATTTTGCCGCGGCTGCGAAAAGGCGCAGGGGCCACTCCACGTTCACGACGCAGAGAATTTTTGACGAAAATTGCTGTGGTTTATATACAACTGACAGGCTAATGTCAGTTGAACCTCACCATACTTGGCGCACCACCGCTCGAACCACAGGAGACATTGATGCGCATTACGATACCCACTCTCTTCGCCGTCACCCTCGCCCATGCGGCAGCCGGCGAGGGCTCACCGACCCCCGGCCCTGTGGCCGAGATTGTGACCTTTCGATTGGTCGAAGGCACGGACCCAGCCGCCTTCATTGCCGCCGCAGATGACATGGGCCCGTTCCTGCGCCGCACCGGCGCCATGGTCAAGCGCACGCTGTCTGCAGATGACGCCGGCCTTTGGACCGATCACATCACATGGACCTCACTTGAGGCAGCCAAAACCGCCGCCGCCCAAATGTTTGAACAGCCCGAAGCGCAACCTTTCATGGCCATGATTGACCCCAAGGGCATGAACATGCGGCACGCTCGGATTGGGCTGCAACAGGAGTAGCATGCGCCGCACCGACCGGCTCTTTGACATCATTCAGATCCTGCGCGATGGCAAGCTGCACAAAGCGCAGGACATCGCAGATGCTTGCGAGGTGTCGGTGCGCACGATCTACCGCGACATGGACACGCTAGTGGCGTCCGGCGTGCCCGTACGAGGTGAGCGCGGCGTGGGCTACATGATCACCGAAGCAATCAGCCTGCCGCCCCTCACGCTGACCACAGAAGAACTTGAGGCGCTCAACCTTGGCATGGCCATTGTGGCCGAAGCCGCCGACGACACACTCAAGTTCGCTGCCCGCGCGCTCGCCGACAAGATCGATGCAGTACTTCCCGAGCGCACCGTGGCAGAGGCCGACAAGTGGAAATTCGCGGTCTACCCCTTTGCCGATGCAGTACGCGGCTTCTCGCAGATGCCCACCTTGCGTGCCGCGATCCGGGCCAAACAAAAACTGCACCTCACCTACCACTCCAAAGGCGACCGCATCACAACCCGTACGATCCGGCCTCTGCATATGGAATATTGGGGGCGCGTCTGGACCCTCACGGCATGGTGTGAATTGCGCGATGATTTCCGCGTCTTCCGCGTGGACTTGATCCAAAACGCCGAAGCCCTACCAGAAATGTTCGTTGACGAACCCGGTAAACGGCTCAGCGATTACGACCCCAATCTGTGAAGCGGTTCGCCTAATGCTCTACTGCGTGGCCGTCTATTTTTGAATACAAAAGCAGTTCTTGCCACCGGTCGCGTTTGTCTGTGCATTCACGACCTGCATGGTTTCGGAGCCGCCCTCGCTTGATCGCCAAGAGTCGGGGCTGGGCTGACGGGCAAGCGTAAATGCGGAGGGTCCCTGCACGTGGAAACCGTATTTCTGCTTGAGCGGCAGATCAGCCCCCGTCACGCTCAAGATCATGCGAGACCCAGTCTGACACCATGGTTTTGGTGAGCTCGAAGCACCTTCCGTCGGGCTGGCGGGTGGGCGAATTTGCGCAGCAAAGAGTGCATCCCGTCAGTTCACTGGTAAAAACACTTCGATGGCCGCGACCGCCATTACAGCCACATCACCGGCCACAGGCACATCTAACCCGCCTTGCTCGGCCACAACTTCAACTGTCCCATAGGGCAACAGCCCTGCAATCTCATCCACATCAATCGCCCCAGGACGTGGCACGGCGACATGCACCACAATGCGCATGGCGTCCCGATCCAAGCCCAGCGTCCCAAAAATCGGCAAAGACGCCCCCTGCAATGCTTGTTCCACTGCGCGCCGGGCGGCCTTGGTGTCGTCTTGCCCGTGCAGGTCCATGCCCTGCGCCATTTCGATAATCAAGCGCTGCTCAGCCACCCTGCACCTCCACCGACACAATCAACGCCGCCTGCGCCATCACCGTTGGATTGCCCTTTCCTTCGGGGCGCGCCACGTCCAGGCCCCCATGCCCAATGACAAAGGATACCTGACCGTACGGAAAGACCTCTGCCAATACGGACGTGTCCACTAGGTCGGGCCTGGCACAGCCGATATGCACCTCAATGCGCATATCGTCTTTGGCCACGCCCATATATTCCGCGAGATTGATAGAATTGCGCCACAGAGCGGCACGCACGGCACGGGCCGCCGCCTCTGTGTAGCTGCCGCGGCGTAGGGACGTGCCAAGGCCGAACTCCACGATCATCGGTCGGTTCATTCCGTGGCCTCCGCGCTTGGAAAGACATAACACTTGTCGCGGCGCACGCGCAGCCACATCACCGTGTCGGGCCGAGGAAGAAACACGCCCGGAACAGTCGCCTTGATTAGGGCGACGCCGTCATCCAAACGGAATTCGACAAGGCTCTCGTTGCCCATAAAGCGGGCGCGCACAACATGGGCGCGTGCCGCCCTACCTTCGGCAGCCGTTGGTCCGGGGCCCACCCCCGCGCGATCAAAATCAATCTTTACGTGCTGCGGGCGAAAGACGATATCCACCTGTGTGCCGTCCTGAATGCCCGGTGCCAGAAATCGGCCAAAAGGGGTGATCGCAAGCGCACCCTCCACGACTGATCTCAACTGGTTTGCATCGCTGAAAAACGCGACCGACGCCCGATCAACGGGCCGCGTGTAGACATTGTAGGGGGCGCCTTGCTGCACGATCTGCCCGTCTCGCATCAGCGCGATTTCGTCGGCCATGCGCATGGCTTCCTCCGGTTCATGCGTCACCAGCAATACCCCGGTATCCTCTTCCTTGAGGATCGCGAGCGTTTCATCCCGGATGCCGTCCCGCAACCGGTTGTCGAGACCGGAAAACGGTTCGTCCATCAGCATGATGCGCGGGCGTGGGGCAAGCGCCCGCGCCAGTGCAATCCGCTGCTGCTCTCCCCCCGACAATTGATGCGGAAACATATCAATGAACCGTTCCATACGCACCCGTGCCAGCATCTCTTCGACCCGCGTGCGCTTTTCCTGGCGTGACCCGGACAAGCCATATGCCACATTGCCCTCAACGCTCAGGTGCGGAAACAGGGCAAAGTCTTGGAACATGAGCCCAATCTCGCGCCGCTCGGGCGGGACACGAAACTTGGTATCGCAAATCAGCCTGCCATCCACGAAGATCTCGCCGCTGTCCTGCATCTCGACGCCGGCGATCATGCGCAAGGTTGTGGACTTGCCGCAACCCGATGGGCCCAGCAAGCACGTAACCTGCCCCGGGGCGATGGTCAGGCTCACGCCATCCACCACGCGTCGCCCGCCAAAGCTGCGCACCAGACTGCGAATTTCCAGACGAGGAGCCGTCACGCACCCATTCCCGATCAAAACAGTCGGGAGGTATCAGGCCCGGCGCGCGCCCGCAAGCACTGCCGCAAAACCGAGAACGAGAACGCAGACGCAGATGATCAAAAGCTGTTCGTACTTATGTCCTTGGGGCAGCACAGCCGCAAAAACAGGCCACGCACGCCCGAAATAGGCCAGCGCGCCAAGTATCGCCGCGCCGAAAGCAACCAGATAGGCCCAAGTCGGCACCCAGCGCCCCATTACCAGCCCGACGATCAAAACGGGCGCGAGGAACATAGACGCCGTACCGCTTACTGCAACCGCATCAAACAGCGTGGCATTGCCCCACAGCGTTAGTGCCGTGCCCAACACCATAAAGACAAGCATCACAACCCGTCCCCCCATCAATGTCCGCGGGGCCAGCGCCAGTTCCTCGACCACCAGCCGCGCCGCAGAAGACAACGCTGAATCCAGCGTCGACAGAGCCGAGACAAGAAGCGAAAGCATCAGCAGGACAAAGACCCACATCGGAAACATCATCCCCCAGGTGCCGATCAACTCGTTCTCGTAGTCCGCGCCCACAAGGCTGGCCTGAATGCCGAAAAAGCCAAAGCCGATGATGCACAGCAGCGACAGCCAGAAGGCATGGAGGAACGACCGGCGCGTCGTGTCTTCATCCGCTATGAACCCCCGGTCCATCATCACGGGATCATGTGCGGGGTAAGAAAAGACTTGCAACGCAGCCACAGCCAGCAACACCCACCCATTCCACGCCCCCGCAGTCCCCGGGGCCGTCAGAACCGCGCCCAATGAAAAACCAGCACTCAACACCAGATACAGAAATGCGACGCCAAAGACGGCCAGGAACGACACCATTTGCACCACGTCCGTGCGCAAGGCCGCACTCAACCCACCCCATGCGGAATAGGCCAATCCAACGGTGGCTACGACCAGAATCGCAATGGTCCCACTGCCCTCGATCACGGCCCCTGCAATCAAACCAACCACCAGAAGATTGGCGAAGACCTCCGACAACAGGCGCAACGCAATCACTAGGTTGTAAGCCCTGGTCCCGGCAATCCCGAAGTGGTCCTCCAGCCAATCCTGGACTGACCCGGCGCCTCGGGCGCGCAACCGCGCGACAATGAACCCGCCGGTCAGAAAACTAACGTAATACGTGGCATAGGCCAGCGTTCCCGCGATGCCGTAAAAGTAGCCCAGAATGGCGGCATTCATCAGCGAACGGGCAAAGATCCAAGTGGTAACCTGGCTCAGCACCAGCACCCACAAGCCCGGCGCACGCCCTCCCAAATGACCAGAATAAAAGCCCTCAATCGATACATGACGTGGCGCTGCCAACACGCTCGCCCCAATCAAAACAACAAACAAGGCGATCAGGGCAATTGAGCTCATGGCTGGGTCTTTCCGTCAGATTTTTTCGGCACCTAGCAGGGTCAGCCCTGCCGTTCTACAGCGCTGACGCGTTCGTGACCCCTCGGTTCCAATGCGTGAACTCCTTGTCTCGGAGCAACCCTCGCGTGATCGAAGTGGGACGGAAAGCGGGCGGCTTGCCAAGTGAAATCGCCGAGGTGGCTCGCCATGCGGGGATGCGCCTACTTCACTCGGGAAAACGACAGCTTTCCGTCACGCCAAAGATCGGGCGCAGGGTGGGTCAAGGACAAGATCCTTGTCTTCGTGAACCCGAAGCCGAAAAAAGGGACTGAGTCGGCGGGTGGCAAACTGCGCAGTGAAAAGTGCATCTGATCGACCCAAACTGAGCACCCGGTTACTTCATCTTGATGTAGCCAGCGCCCACCTACGCGGTCACGATCTCAAATGATGCCTCGGCCCGGTCTCTTCCGTTCACCTGGATCACCAGCCCGTGCTGACCGGGATGCAGTTCAAACGTGGTCGCATTGGCCTTGAGCTTGTGCAGCTTTTTCAGCACCAGTGGCTTGCCCGCCTGCAGGTCCGCGACCTTCAACTTGAACACCTTCTCCCCCAGTCGCCCGTTCGGGCGAGCAAAGCGAATGCGGTAATCGACGAGTACCGGATGCGTGTCATCTGATGCCAGTGTCACGGCAAATTCCAAACCGTCCCCCAAGGCGATCTTTGGCGTCGCAACATCCAGTGTCACCTTAATCGGCACATCATTGCGATAACCCAGCATCGCCATCGCACCGGGATGACCGTCCTTGATCAGCGTGCGCAAGGCGTGACGCTGCATCCACGCGCGCTCCTTGGCAGCTTGTGTGCCGTTAGCCTCCCACGCGGCCAACCGATCCAACACCTTATCCGGATCGGACTTCGCAACGTCATTCAGATGGTTGGCCACCGAACGTGTTACAAAACGCGTCCCATCCCCTTGCAACCGATCCAACAGCGGCAGGGTCTGCTCCGGCGTCAACGCCACCTTTCGTGCCCAGGGCAGCTTGGGCCGCGTCCCCTCGCTCACCAAGCGCCTAACGTGATAATTGTCGTCTTGGGCCCACCGTTTCAACCGCGCCAAAGTCTGCTCGGGCCAGCGGTTCAGAAAGGCGCGAATGTAAAACTCCATCGAAAACCGCTGCGTCGTTTCATAAAGCAAATCTAGCGCCCGGTCCCGATGGTCCTCCAACCCATGCCGCACGGCCAACAACCCCGGCACCGCATGAATGAAGCGGCCAAAATCATCATCGCGCAAGGTCGGGTCCAACCGCGGCGGCATCGCAGCCTCCAACTGATCCGCCATCGTTGGAAAATCTGGCGCCAAATGTGGCTCCAGGCAATCGGCAAACCAATCCAGACACTCCATCAAGGACCGTTCGGCGACCCCGGACAGCGCCGCCTTGTGAAAAGCGCCCCGGTCAAAGCGCGGAATGCCCGCCGCAAACTCATTTGCCAGATCGCCCAGGCTGTCCGCGTTGAACAACTGGTCCTTCAGCGAAAACGTGGGCTTTGCTTTCGCCATCTGCTCACTCCCTTTCTCTTGTGCGCACCTAGATGCCCGCCTTGGGGGGGGAGGTACAGCTTTTACAGGCAAAAAGCTGTCCTTGCCACCGTCCGCCTTTGCCTACTTAGCCGCAGACTAGATCGTGGCGACCGTGGCACCACCATCAAGCAGCAGATTCTGTCCAACAATGAACCCCGCATGTTGCGAGCACAGGAACGCGCAGGCCGCGCCAAACTCCTCCCGTGTGCCATAGCGCCCCGCCGGAATTGTGGCCGCGCGTTCGGCCCGGGCTTCGTCAAGCGTGATCCCCTTGGCTTTGACCACCCCGCCATCCAACGCATCGGCCCTGTCCGTGGCGTGAATGCCCGGCAAGAGGTTGTTGATCGTCACGCCCTTGTTGGCTACCTGACGCGACGTGCCCGCCACATATCCCGTTAATCCGGCCCGTGCCGAATTCGACAGGCCCAGCACCGGGATGGGCGCCTTGACTGATTGGGATGTGATGTTCACCACCCGACCCCAGCGCCGGTCCATCATGTCGGGCACCAGCGCCTTGATCAGGGCAATCGGGGCCAGCATGTTGGCATCCAACGCCTTGATAAAATCCTCGCGGTCCCAGTCTTGCCACAGGCCGGGGGGTGGACCACCTGCGTTGTTCACAAGGATATCCGCGTCGCCCGCCGCCTCGATCAGTGCGCCCTGCCCCTCGGCCGTCGTCACGTCGGCGGCAACGGTTATCACCTCAACCCGATGGGATGCGCGAATGGCCGCGGCAGACGCCTCCAGAGCGTCAGCACCGCGAGCATTCATCACCAGATGCACGCCCGCCTCCGCCAAAGCCTCGGCGCAGCCCAGCCCCAAGCCCTTTGACGATGCGCACACAACCGCCCGCCTGCCCGCTATTCCCAGATCCATGATCACTCTCCCTGATGTCGTGTTGCCCCACTGGTAACGGCCTGATCACCAATGCGCCAGCAAAAGGCCGAACCGTTGACCGACGCGTGCCACAATTCTACGCTAAGCTGTTACCAAACAAATGAGCAGCCCAATGAACGACGCGTCCCATCCCCCTGGACACAGTATGCCTGTCTATCGGGCGGACTGCTTCGTGGTGAGCGAAGGGGCAAACCTGGGCGACCCGCTCACCTGCGCCGACGACCTGATGCTTGATGATGTCTATACGCTCGCACCCGCCGCGCAGCCCCTGCGGCTTGCTCTGCACACCCAGGATACCGAGTATCTGACTGTTGCGGACGGTGGCGATTGCAGCACAGCCGGCGCCGTCATCCATCTGGACTGCGCTCTGACGCTCATGTCGCCCGACGGGCAAACCACAGACGCAATCGTTCTGGTCGAAGTTGATGCGGCGGGCCACATCGCGCAGGTGTATCTGCTGCCGCTCGCCGCGCTCGCTAAGCGTACACCTTACGCACTGGTTGGCCTCGACCGAGCCGAGGCGCGCACAAAATTCGCCCAACTCGCCTGCGCCCGCTTCACACGAGGCACTCACATTACGCTCGCCTCGGGTGCGCAAAAACCGATTGAAGATTTGCAAATCGGCGACAGGGTGCTCACCCGCAATGATGGCGTGCAAGCACTGCGCTGGATCGGCCAATCCACGGTACGTGCCACCGGCAACTTCGCCCCGATCTGTATCTGCGCCGGGACGCTCAACAACGAACGTGACCTAATCGTGTCTCCCGACCACCGTTTGTTTATCTACCAGCGCAAGGACCGGCTTGGTGCAGGCCGTTCCGAACTGCTGGTCAAGGCGCGCCATCTGGTCAACGGCGACAGCGTGACAGTGCAGGATGGCGGCTTTGTCGACTATTTCGAACTGCTCTTTGACGCGCACCAGATCATTTATGCCGAAGGGATCGCTGCGGAGTCGATGCTGATCGACACCCGCACAAGGCCCGTTGTGCCCAACGAGGTGTCAGCACGCCTAACAAAGCATGTGAACACTGGTCTGTCAGGCCTTGATGTAACAGAGGCGCTCCTGAACCGCCCGGATGCCGCCGACCTTCTTAGGCGCGCCTCAACGCGCTAGACCAAAGCTGCGCGGCTCTTCTCCGCCTGGCGTCTCACCGATTTACGGGGATCATCAGCCAGCCGCTCCAGGTGCGGTTGCAGCCAAGTCGCAAGCTCCGGATCATCGCGCGCCCAATCCGTCAGCGTCTGCATGGTTGCCTTCAGCACAATCCAATCGTCATGAACGGCAAGATTACGCGTCATGACCGCCTGCGCTCCGGCCCTTTGTGAAGGCGACATATCCTGCTGCAAGCGGGAAAACAACTGTGCCAGCGTCCATTGGGCCGATGGCTGATCGAGCAGGCCGATTTCATAAATCAAAGCGTCGATGAAGTGCACGATCAGATCATGTCGCACCGCTTCGACACGCTTCAGGGCGTTTGATGTGCGCAATCGCACGAGCTCATCTGTGCTGCGGTAGCAGTCAAACAATTCGTTTGAGCGCGCGGGATCCGCCAGAACAGCTTCTACCACCTCAACCGTGCGGCCAAGGGAATTGGGATGGCCGCCGGACAGCATCTTTTCAAATGCCTCAGCCATCCGCCTTCCTCACATGCCATAGAAAAATTCTTCCCGGGTGATCTTTCCGTCGGCCACGTGATAAATGCCGACCTCCTTCATCTCGCTCACCTCGCCGGTCTCCTTGCTCTTGGCCTTCATCTCGAAAATGACGGCGAACCGATCATCCCCATGCGGCATCGGATCCGAGATGTTGCCGCCTAACACCTCGAAATTGGCATCCCACCAGGCGTGCTTACCCTTGATGGCCTCCAAACCGTGCGCCTCGCGCCCCATCCCATTGTCAACCGACTCCACCGAAACCGCATCGGCCGCATACAGGTCATCCAGATTGTTCTCGGGCGCGCCGCTGCGGCAGCCTTCTACCAGAGTGTTGGCGATATCTTGCAATGACATGGGTCTCTCCCTTTTTGTGGTGCGATGATCAAACGCTACGCCCACCCCTTGCCACTTTTTGTCAGCAGGGCTCCTGTGATCCTTTTCTCCTTCACCTGCTCTTCCAACCGCCGGTTGATTGCATTTAACTCCAGCTGCATAATCGGCATCGGATCATCCCCATATAGGCGTTGACCTGCCCGCCCATCAGCGTAGGCCAATAGATGCGCAGCACCTCATTTATGCGGTGCGAGCAATTCGGGCCCAGCTTGCGGAATCATTTCACCACATCGGCATCCAACCGAATGGCCACCCGCGCCTTGTAGGGCTCTACCACTCCAACCTACCCCGACCATTCCATTCAATGGGGATCGACGCGTCGATATGCTTGCGTCTGAACTCTCCCCGAAGCCGGTCCCGCGCCGCCATCACGTTCGTTCGCGCCCTGCGCTGACCAACGTGCATCCTTGCACCTCCCAATTGTCACATTGCACGCGGCAGATTGTCACCAAAAGGTTAACGACGTTTGAGACCGTCGTGTATTGGGGGGGGTTACGCGTGCTGTACAGTAGGCAATACCCCAGTGCTTGCCCCCTTTTGTCGCCGCCGATATACGGCGCTCATGCTAGACAATCGACCCGCTTTGCCCCCTGAAATCGCCCGCCGCCGGACCTTTGCGATCATCTCGCATCCTGATGCGGGCAAGACGACGTTGACTGAAAAATTCCTTCTGTTTGGCGGTGCCATTCAGATGGCCGGACAGGTGCGTGCCAAGGGCGAGGCGCGGCGCACGCGCTCGGATTTCATGGCGATGGAGAAAGACCGCGGTATCTCTGTCTCCGCCTCTGCCATGTCCTTTGATTTCACAAGTAAAAACAATATGTTCCGCTTCAATCTTGTGGATACTCCTGGCCACTCCGACTTCTCCGAAGACACCTATCGTACCCTCACGGCGGTGGATGCGGCCATCATGGTGATCGACGGGGCAAAAGGGGTCGAAAGCCAGACCCAAAAACTGTTCGAGGTCTGCCGCCTGCGCGACCTGCCGATCCTCACATTTTGCAACAAGATGGACCGTGAAAGCCGCGACGTCTTTGAGATCATTGACGAGATCCAGGAAAACCTGGCCATCGACGTCACCCCCGCGTCCTGGCCCATCGGCATGGGGCGCGATTTCATCGGCTGCTACGACATACTGCGCGACCGTCTCGAACTGATGGACCGCGCCGACCGAAACAAGGTCGCAGAAAGCATTGAAATCCAAGGCTTGGACGACCCTAGGCTGGTCGAACATGTGCCAGAACAACAACTGAACCAGCTCAAGGAAGAGCTGGAAATGGCTCGCGAATTGCTCCCGCCATTGGATGCCGAAGCGATGCTTCAAGGCACGCTCACCCCCATCTGGTTCGGCTCTGCCATCAACTCCTTCGGCGTCAAGGAATTGATGGACGGTATCGCGAACTACGGCCCCGAACCACAGGTCCAATCTGCCGAACCGCGCCAGATTTCACCCGAAGAATCAAAGGTCTCCGGCTTTGTCTTCAAAGTTCAAGCCAATATGGATCCAAAACACCGCGACCGCGTCGCCTTCCTTCGCATGGCGTCAGGCCACTTCAAACGCGGCATGAAACTGACGCATGTACGGTCCAAGAAACCCATGGCCATCACCAATCCGGTCATGTTCCTCGCCTCTGACCGCGAACTCGCGGAAGAGGCCTGGGCCGGAGATATTATCGGCATCCCGAACCATGGACAATTGCGCATTGGCGACACGTTAACTGAAGGTGAAGCCTTGCGTGTTACGGGGATCCCCAGCTTTGCGCCCGAACTTTTGCAAGGCGTTCGCGCGGGCGATCCGCTGAAAGCAAAGCACTTGGAAAAGGCGTTGATGCAATTTGCAGAGGAAGGCGCCGCAAAAGTGTTCAAACCGGCCATTGGATCGGGCTTTATCGTGGGCGTCGTGGGCGCCTTGCAATTCGAAGTCCTCTCCAGCCGGATTGAGTTGGAATACGGGCTGCCCGTGCGGTTCGAACAATCGCAATTCACCTCGGCCCGCTGGGTGGGCGGCGATAAGCAAGCTGTTGATAAATTTACAGAAAGCAATAAGCAACATATCAGCCATGATCACGATGGCGACATTGTCTATTTGACCCGACTGCAATGGGATATCGACCGTGTGGCACGTGACTATCCTGAGGTGACGCTAAGTGCGACCAAGGAAATGATGGTCTGATCCCGTGAAGATCGAAGACGATCAGGTTTATTTCGGCGGCTATGCAACGCTGATGAAGTTTCTGGAAAAGCGTCGCCGGCCCTTTGATAATGCCGCTGATCTGGTCCCCGTTCACAGCCTGGATTTAAAGCCTTTGTGGGCTGAAACCGTCCCCCATACTCCGTTAAAATACTCCGACACTCCCCGCTACGACATCCGACGCAAACATCTGGAGCTACAAAAGGAATTCGAAGGTGCACCGCAGATTCTACATCTGCACGCGCTTCTGATTGCGATCTCGCGGCGTGCCGACCCGCCACCGGGCGCTATACCGTTGTTCCACCGCATGTGGCGCGAGGAGGGAGAGGCGCTGGCCAATACACTCTCGGTGCGGTGGCTCATTTCGGCCACCACCACCTTCGCCGATTGTGGCGAAACCGGAAATCAGCGCGCGCTTGGCATGGGGCTGTCAACCGTGTTTGACATGATCAAGCTCCACGACAGCGAACGACGCTCGACCGGGACGCCGTGCGACGCAAAGGTGAAGTTTGTGCGCCACCTTCGGCGTCCCCCCCTTGGTCTTGGCATGTCGCCTTATTCCATTGAGCGCGGCGACGTTGACAAGAACCTGCTGGCACGTCTTTGGTCGCTCGCCGAAGCCGAACCCACAATGCGCCCGCTGGCGGCGCGCATGTTGCACATGTTGATGACCGACCGCGGAACAATCTTTGCGCGCATGCAGGCTTACAAGGCCACGGACTAAGCAAAAGTTCGCCCAACCCAGCACTTTGCTGCACCTTTCGGGCATTCCGCGACAATCAGCCAATATGCCTCGACAGCCGCGAACCGAATCAGTTTCACAAAAACAATGGTTGTGCTGCCAACGTTTCCAAGCATGCGCGAAGCTCTACCCCTGGTGGAATTGGTTAACAATATTGCAAAAATTAACCATATTGTTTCCAGATCACTGCCCCTTAATTCAAAGCAAAAAAGGGAAATAAGCGGCCTTTTCAAAGTGAAGCGCAAATTGAGCTTCGTGACGCAAGCGCAAATGTGTTAACCTAAAAAGGCACGTGTTGATTGTGCAAAACTGATTGTAGTTGGAGATAATCATGAAACTTTGTCTGCTCGCCTCAACGGCGGCGATGGTACTTCCGTTCCAAGTGATGGCGTTAACCACCACGATAGAAACAGATGCAGCGACTTTGGCCGCGGCAACATTGGCGACCAACAGCGGCATTACTATTCAGGCCGGTTCAGAGGCGCTGATTGGTGGGGCAACCCAGCAGGGTACATATCTGGATTTCAATTTGACATCCAACACACCCGGTGAGCCTGATTTGGTCACAAGCGATGGTGTTTTCCTGACGTCCGGGCTCGGCACGTTCGATACGACAACGAACACCACAAATAGCGCGTCCGACGCGACAGGCACTGGCTCCTTCCAGCCGCTTGTCGATCTAGCTAGCAACAATGGGCTGAGCACCACCCAGAATGACAGCAATGTGCTGTCGTTTGACTTCATCTTGGATGACGTGGACGCGAACGCGGTCACAGCCGAGTTCTTGTTCGCGACAGACGAATTCCCGACGCAAAGCGTTACCGACATTATGGGGATTTTCGTCAATGGTGTGAACTTTGCTTTCTTCCCAAATGGCGACCTGGTGTCGAACCAGTCCGGCGACCCCAACGACTTCTTTAACGACAACTCCGTCGGAAGCGGTACGTATGGGATCGAATGGAACGGTCTGACAGATGTGTTTACCGTTACTGGCCTTGCCAACGGTGGTGGCGCGGTGAACACAATTGACATCGCGATTGCTGACACATCGGACACCATTTTCGACAGCGCATTGTTCTTCAATTCGCTGCAATCGACCACCACGACCGGTGGTGGCGGCATCGGCGACCCTGATCCTGGCGTTGTGCCACTGCCCGCGTCTGGGCTGCTTATTCTGGGTGGCTTGGCCGGTTTGGGTGCTCTGCGCCGCAGAAAGAAAAGCTGAGACCAAGCGATTTGACCTAACAAAAGATCGGAGGCGCGCATCTGAAATGCGCGCCTCTTTTTTTGCTCTGGTTTCATGCCGACCTTTGCATCAAGGTCGGTGCATGTTCTCGATCACTGAACTTTTGGGACACGCAACAGCATTCAAGCCGGACCCTGTTCAATGAAGTGGGGGCTGTCCGCAACGATCAAGGCATCGCCCGCAGACATCCTGCGCTTTACGGCTCACCATATCGAATTGGGCGCGCATCGCCTTTACATCTATCTTGATGATGACAACCGCGCGGCGTTTGCATCACTTAAGGCGCACGCCAAAGTGCGCGTGCAGATCTGCGATAAGACGCATTGGGACAAGCTTTGTGGCAGGCGGCCCGTCAAACACCAGGTACGTCAAACGGCTAACGCCACGCATGCCTATAACCGACGGACCGAAGTGGACTGGCTGATCCATATGGATGCCGATGAGTTCTTGGTGCCCCACCTGCCTATCTCGGACGCATTGTCTGCGCTTCCCGCCACCAGCATACTGGCCCGCGTTCGTCCGATGGAGCGTTTGGGGGGAAAAGGTGGTGCGTTCAAAGCGTATATTCCAGCGGGTCCGCAGCGAACCATGATCGCTAGGCAAATTTATCCCACCTTCGGGGTCTATTTGCGCGGCGGCTTTGTCAGCCATGTCTTGGGTAAGGTGTTTGTAAGGACCGGGCTTAGGGGCCTCACCGTCAAGATTCATCACGCATTTCAGGAGGACAAGCCGTTGCCCGGTCAGGATCTTGCAAGGGTCGATCTGGCACATTGCCATGCAACGTCCTGGGACACATGGCGCACGGCTTATGATTATCGACTGGACAAAGGTTCGTATCGCCAAGAACTCAAAGCGGCGGCGGATAAAGGCAATGGCGGGATGAACCTTCACGCTCTTTTTCAATCATTGACCTCGGATTGTGGCGAGGCGGGTCTTCGCTCCTTCTACGATGAGGTCATCGGAGACAGCCCAGAGTTAAGAGGCCGTCTAAAAGCACATGGCTTGCTACGCTTGGTCGATCTGAACCTAGACGCAGCGGTCAAGAAGCACTTCCCCGACGCCGCCGTTTGACGCGACGCAGCGCCTTTGCTATGCACGCGCAGCATGTCGGGGCACGGTGCCCCCACCGGGCCATTCGGGCCGACATCATCAGACGCCGCGGGCCAAGTCAGTGTCCGCAACCTACGGACATACATGACAAAATTTTCTGATCTGAATCTGAATCCAAAGGTCCTCAAGGCCATCGCCGAAGCGGGCTATGAAACACCCACCCCCATTCAAGCTGGCGCGATCCCGGCTGCGCTCGAAGGGCGCGACGTGCTTGGCATCGCCCAGACCGGAACCGGCAAAACTGCCAGCTTCACCCTGCCCCTGATCACACAACTGGCTCGTGGCCGGGCGCGTGCGCGCATGCCGCGCAGCCTCGTGCTGTGCCCAACACGCGAACTGGCTGCCCAAGTGGCCGAAAATTTCGACACCTACGCCAAGCACGTGAAACTGACCAAGGCGCTGCTGATTGGTGGTGTCAGCTTCAAAGAACAAGATATCCTGATCGACAAAGGCGTCGATGTTCTGATTGCGACGCCCGGGCGCCTTCTGGATCATTTCGAGCGTGGCAAGCTGATCCTGAATGATGTGAAAGTCATGGTTGTGGACGAAGCCGACCGCATGCTCGACATGGGCTTTATCCCCGATATTGAACGCATCTTTGGCCTGACGCCTTTTACCCGTCAAACGCTGTTCTTCTCCGCCACCATGGCGCCCGAGATTGAGCGGATCACCAACACCTTCCTGTCAAACCCCGAACGCATCGAAGTTGCCCGGCAGGCCACTGCGTCTGAGACGATTGAACAGGGCGTGGTCATGTTCAAGGGCTCGCGCCGCGACCGTGAAGCGTCTGAAAAGCGTAAGGTGTTGCGTGGTCTGATTGATGCCGAGGGCGAGAAGCTGACCAACGCGATCATCTTCTGCAACCGCAAGACGGACGTTGATATTGTCGCCAAGTCTTTGAAAAAGTACAAATATGATGCGGCCCCGATCCACGGCGATCTGGACCAGTCGCAGAGAACGCGCACGCTTGATGGCTTCCGCAATGGTGAGTTGCGTATTCTTGTGGCCTCCGATGTTGCTGCCCGCGGTCTGGACGTTCCGTCTGTCAGCCACGTGTTTAACTTCGACGTCCCCGGCCACCCCGAAGATTACGTGCACCGCATCGGTCGAACAGGCCGCGCGGGACGCGAAGGCAAAGCGATCACCATCTGCATCCCTCGCGATGAAAAACAATTCGATGCGGTCGAAAAGCTGATCCAGAAAGAGATCCCGCGCCTCGATAATCCGCTGAAGTCGTCCAAGCCGGCCGAGGCCGACAATACAGAGACGGAAGAAACGCCAAAGCCCGCACGCAGTCGGTCAACCCGTTCCAAGCCAGAGCCGAAAGCGGCTTCAGTCGAGGCCACGATTGAAGAGAACACCAATGCACCACGCGAAGAACCAGCAGCAAAGCCGCGCGGCCGGTCCTCTTCGGATCGCGGCCGCCGGTCCCGCGATGATCGCGGTGGCAACAAGGTGGTGGGACTGGGCGATCACACGCCCAGTTTTATTGGCATGAGTTTCGAAGAACGTATGGCCTCGTAGGGCGCGCTTTTGTGGTACACCACCGACATCCGCGCGTTAGTGCATTCGGCTGATCACCACAGTGACTTCGGGCTTCTTGCCGAGCTCATCTTGCGTTGACTTACGCACAATCCGGCGCAGCGCGTCAGTAAGGCCGTCATCGTCGCGCAGGGTCTTGGCATCGGCCCGGCCCAGGAACTGGCTAAGATCCTCTTCAAGCACCTCGACCAACGCGGCCTTGCTGCGACCGGTCTCGGCCAACCCCATCACCTCACACCATGGCTCACCCAGTGGCTCATCTTCTTCATCAAGGATCAGCGTCACGGTCACGTGGCCGTTCAGCGCCATACGGATGCGATCCCTGATAACACCATCCAGCGCTCCGATCTTGACTGACCCGTCCAGATAGGTCCGACCGGTTTCAATATACTCGGCCACTGTGGGTGCGTTGCCGCTCAGGTCAATCATCATCCCATTGACGGCAAGCACACCCATACGCCCCTTGCCCTCAGTCAGCTTCACATGTTCGCGCAGATGCCGATGCTCACCATGCATGGGCACCACGATCTGAGGGTTCACGATGTCCTGCAATCGTTCCAGGTCAGGACGGTTCGCATGACCTGACACGTGATACAAACCTGATGAGTCATCAACGACATCCACACCCTTTTCGGAGAGCTGGTTCATGATACGGATCACGCCACGCTCATTGCCCGGGATGGTCTTTGAGGAGAAAAGGAACAGGTCACCTTCGGTCAATTCCAAGCCCATGTATTTGCCATTGGCCAATTGCGCCGATGCGGCCCGACGTTCCCCTTGCGACCCTGTCACCAGCAGCATCAGGTTTTCGCGCAGAATGTTCTTGGCGTCCTCGGGGCTGACAACGGACGGGAACTCTGTCAGCACACCCGTTTCAATCGCGACCTCGATCATCCGCCGCATGGCCCGGCCCAGCAGCACTATGGACCGCCCTGCGCGCTCCCCCGCCTCGGCAAGTGTTTTCACCCGCGCGACGTTCGACGCAAAGGTCGTGGCAACCACCAAGCCAGAGGTGTGCCCGCGCACCAGCTTCTCGATCTCGGGGCCTACAGTCTCCTCCGACCGCCCGGGATGTGCCGAGAATATATTGGTGGAGTCGCAGACCAGCGCCTTCACCCCGTCTTTGCTCACCTCGGCCCAAAGGTCGGGGTCAAACGGCTCACCCACCACCGGTGTCGGGTCTAGCTTGAAGTCGCCCGAATGGATCACGCGCCCCTCAGGGCTGTCGATAATCAGCGCCGCGCTCTCTGGTATTGAATGAGACATGGGCAAAAAGCCCACCCTGAACGGTCCCAACTGTACCTGATCAGGCCACGCGGCCACAACCTCTACGGCGTCTTCAGGGTGCCCATGCTCATCCATCTTGCGCCGCGCGATATTCGCCGTAAAGGGCCGCGCGAAGACAGGCGCCCCCAGTTGCTCATAGCTATGGGCGACAGCGCCCACATGGTCTTCGTGCGCGTGGGTGATGAAAACGCCCTCAATGCGGTCTTTGCGCTCGGCCAGCCACGTGATGTCCGGCAGGATCAGGTCGACACCGGGTGTACCGTCCATGTCCGGAAACGTAACGCCCAGATCCACGACGATTAGGCGCTCCCGATCCGACGCACCATACCCATACACATAGGCATTCATGCCAATTTCACCCGCCCCCCCAAGAGGCAGGTAGATCAATCTTTCACTGCTCATTGCTTCAGTTATTTTCCTTGTTAAAGCGATGGATGACCGTCAGGCCATGCATCGTCAAATCATCTTGATAATCGTCAAACAGCTTTTCAGTCTGTTGAAAAAAGGGGGCCAGCCCCCCGGTCGAGATCACGCGCATGTCGCGGGCGCGCTCCGCTTTAATTCGGGCACATATCTCACGGACAAGGCCCACGTAACCCCAAAAGACACCGGACTGCATACAGGCCACCGTGTTGGTGCCCACAACAGCCTGCGGTTTGGTGATGTCCACGTGCGGCAGGGCTGCTGCGGCATTGTGCAGCGCCTCAAGGCTCAGGTTCACACCGGGCGCAATCACACCACCAACATAAGCACCATCACTGTCCACAACATCAAAGGTTGTAGCCGTGCCAAAGTCGACCATGATCAAGTCACCGCCAAACAGGTCATGCCCTGCTACCGTGTTGACCAACCGGTCGGGGCCCACTTGCGTACCCTCATCCACCCGTACATCCACAGGCAGCAGACAGTCGGGCTTGCCCACCACAATGGGCCGTGTGTTGTAGTAGCGATCGGCAAAGACACGCAGGTTGAACACCACACGCGGCACGGTGGACGAGATGATGATGTCGGTGACTTCAACATCAATCCCCTGAAACTTCATCAATGTCGACAACCAGACGTAATACTGATCTGCAGTCCGCTGCCACTCTGTCGAGGTGCGCCAAGTGCCAATGAACGCTTCACCGTCCCAGATGGAAAACACGGTGTTGGTGTTGCCACAATCGATGGCCAGAAGCATGCGCTGCCCCTTCAGAAATATACGTCACCAGCCGGGATCGTTACCCGACCTCCTGCCGTCTCTAAAACAAGTTGCCCGTCCGCGTCCACGTCCACGAAAGTGCCGACATGGGTGTCGCGCGTCGTGCGGGCGGTGATTACCTCGCCCAGTTTGGCCGCCTGCGCCAACCATGCCGTGCGGATCGGGGCGAAACCATAAGTACGAAACTGCTCTTCATGGCGTGCATAGCTTTGGGCCAACGCATCCAGAAATGCCACCGGCGACACATCCGTCCCAAGCACGTTCTTTAAGGCGACAGGTGGCACCGCACCTCCCTCTAACTCGGCCAAATCCGGTGCCTCAGCAAGGTTCACACCCACACCAATCGCCACATGGGTCAGGCGGGCACGCGCGCCAACACTCTCCAGCAGAATACCGGCAACCTTGGCACCGCGCAGCAATACGTCGTTGGGCCACTTCAATACAAAGACGTCGACTCTGCCAGTGACCGATACAAACGCGTCGTATAACGCCAGTGACATCACAAAAGACCGCAAGGCGGCCTGCGCCGGTGCCTCGTCTACCGGCATGACCAGCGTCGCGGCAAAATTGCCCGATGCCATGGACCAAGCCCGGCCCCGCCGCCCGCGCGCCGCCGTTTGCTCACGCGCCAGAATCCACTCAGGCCCGGTCAGGTCCGGCGCCAGTCGTGCCGCCTCGCTCAGTGTCGAATCCACAGACGCCAGAAGGCGCCTCCCGTAGCGGGGGGGCCACGCGTTCATAACTTCTCTGTTTCCAAAAAATCCTCCCCGAAGGGCCGGTATGCCAATAAGCGCCTAATTCACCAATGTCAGTGCGGCGGTTGCAGCCGCGCCTTCGACACCAAACATGTTGACAATGCCCAGAACCATAACGGCCGCTGATCCCATAAGCATCGCCCACAGGATCGGCGACTTACCACCGTTCAGGCGTTCCTCGTCCACGTCGCCAAAGTACATGTAGAACACGATGCGCAGATAGTAGTAGGCCCCGATCACCGATGCGATCACACCGGCAATGGCAAGCCAAGCCAGTCCGGCCTCATAGGCCGCGCGCAGCACGTAAAGCTTGCCAAAGAACCCTAGCATCGGCGGCACGCCAGCAAGGCTGAACAGTAGCACCAACATCGCAAGCGCCTTTCCCGGTTCGCGCTTGGAATACATCTTGAGTGCGCCAATTTCGACCACCGGCTGGCCGTCTTTCTCCATCATCAGGATAAATGCGAAGGTGCCGACGTTCATAGTCACGTAGATCGCCATGTAAACGAGCATCGCCTGCACACCCAGAGCAGTCCCTGCGGCCAGCCCCATCAATGCATAGCCCATGTGGGCGATGGACGAGAACGCCATCAGGCGCTTGATGTTGGTCTGCCCGATGGCCGCGAAGGCCCCCAGGAACATCGACAGCACCGACAGCAGCGCCATGATCTGCTGCCAGTCGGCGACGGCCCCGCCGAACGCGTCGTGCATCACGCGGGCAAATAGCGCCATCGCCGCAACCTTAGGCGCGGTGGCAAAGAAAGCGGTGACTGGCGTGGGCGATCCTTCGTAGACGTCCGGCGTCCACATATGGAACGGTACAGCCGACACCTTGAAGGCAAAGCCTGCCATTAGGAAGACAAGGCCAAAGAGCAAACCCAGCGACACGCCCGCTTCCGCGACCTGCACGATGCCCGAGAACAGCGTGGTGCCTGCGTAACCATAGACCAGCGACGCGCCATAGAGCAGAAGGCCCGACGACAACGCACCAAGCACGAAGTATTTCAGTCCCGCTTCGGTCGACTTTACGCTGTCTCGCCGCAGGGATGCCACGACATAGAGCGCCAGCGATTGCAGTTCGAGGCCCATATAGAGCGCCATCAGATCGCCCGCCGACACCATGGTCATCATGCCGACTGCGGCCAATACTACCAGCATCGGGTATTCGAACCGCAGCAACCCGCGCTGCGACATGTACCCTTCACTCATCAGCAGCACCGCTGCGGCGGACACAAGGATCATGACCTTGGCAAAACGCGAAAACCCATCATCAATGAACATGCCACCAAAGGCCACGTTGGTGCCTTCGCCCGTGAACCCAATCCAGGCCGCGACAGCAAGGAACACGGCAGAGGTTGCCCACAGAAGCGGCGAGGCCAGATCGTCCTTGGACGTATAGACCGCACCGATCAGGCCCAGCATGGCAAAGACCGCCAGCAGGATCTCGGGCAGGATGATGGTCAGATCAGCAGACATATTCTCAGTTCCCATTCGACGCCACTTGCGTCGCAGCCTCAGCCGCAGCGAGCGCCGTATCGTAATTGCTTACCAGTGCCGCCACCGACGGCCCGATGATGTCGAGGATTAGGGCCGGGTAAACACCTAGCAGCAGGGTCATCACCACAAGCGGCGCAAAGATCGCCTTTTCCCGGCGGCTCATATCCGTGATCGACTTCAGGCTTTCCTTGATCAGATCGCCCATGACAACCCGGCGATAGAGCCACAGCGCATAAGCGGCAGAGAAGATCACACCGGTCGTCGCCACCGCTGCAACCCAGGTGTTGACCTGAAACACCGCCATCAGCGTCAGGAATTCACCCACAAACCCGGACGTGCCGGGCAGCCCCACATTGGCCATGGTGAACAGCATGAAGATCAGCGCATAAGCCGGCATCTTGTTCACCAGTCCGCCATAGGCATCAATCTCGCGCGTGTGCATCCGGTCATAGATGACTCCCACGCAGAGAAATAGCGCACCTGAAATAAAGCCGTGCGAAAGCATCTGGAAGATCGCACCATCCAGCCCCTGCTGGTTCGCGGCAAAGATCCCCATGGTCACAAAACCCATATGGGCCACGGACGAATAGGCGATCAGCTTTTTCATATCCTCCTGCACCAGCGCCACCAGCGAGGTGTAGACAATCGCAATCGCCGACATCCACAGCACCAGCGGTGCCATCACCTCTGACCCCACGGGGAACATGGAAAACGAGAAACGGATAAACCCGTAACCACCCAGCTTCAGCAGGATCGCCGCCAGCACGACGGACCCGGCCGTGGGGGCCTGCACGTGCGCGTCCGGCAACCATGTGTGCACCGGCCACATCGGCATCTTCACCGCAAAGCTGGCAAAGAACGCGAGGAACAGCAGCGTCTGCATCCCACCCACGATCTGAATGCCAAGCAGGCTGAACGTCTCTGTCCCGAACTGGTGGTTTAACAGCATCTCGATATCGGTGGTGCCCGCATCCGAATACATCGCCACCATCGCCACCAGCATCAGCACTGACCCGAGGAAGGTGTAGAGGAAGAACTTGAAGCTCGCATAGATGCGGTTCGCCCCGCCCCAGATGCCAATGATCAGGAACATCGGGATCAGCCCAGCCTCAAAGAAAAGGTAGAACAGGACCAGATCCAGCGCCATGAACACGCCCAGCATGAGCGTCTCCAACAGCAGGAAGGCAATCATGTATTCCTTGACCCTGTCCGTCACCGACCAAGACGCCGCAATGACCAGCGGCATCATGAAGGTGGTCAGCATTACGAACAGGACTGAGATGCCATCGACCCCCATCTTGTAGGTCAGGCCCATGATCCACGTCCCCTCTTCCACAAACTGGAAGCCGGTGTCGTTGCGATCGAACTCGAACAGGATGAACAGCGACGCAATGAACGTGATCACGGTCGCGGCCATCGCCGCCCACTTGGCATTGCGCTGCGCTGCCTCATCTTCGCCCCGCAGGAACACGGCCAGGATCAGCGCCGCGATGGCAGGCAGGAAAGTGGTGATGGAAAGGATATTGTCCATGGCTCAGTTCCAGAACTGCGTAAGAAATGAAAGCGCGACAAAGGCCGCGAACAGGCCCAGGCCCACAGTCGGGCCAAACGCCGCCATGCCGACAAGGCAGGCCCCGATAGCCCCCGCTACAACGCTGCCTTTGGCAAAACGCCGCACGTCGGGGCGGTCGTCGCGCATATACATCATTCCCGCGAACATCATGCCGAGTGAGACAAGCCCGATTAGTGGCATCAGTTGGCGCCCCCGCTCAGGGTCATCCAAGTGATCAAAACCGCGATCCCGATCACCATCGCAAAGGCATAGGTAAAGATGTAGCCGGACTGCGCCCGCCCTGCGAGGCGGGTAAAGAACGGCACAATCCCCATCGACACACCATTGATGGTCCCGTCGATGACGTTGCCGTCGCCCTTCTGCCACAGCTTCTTGCCAATCCACATGGCAGGCCGGACAAAGATAAAGTCGTAAAGCTCGTCAAAGTACCACTTGTTCTTTAGGAACAGGTATAGAGGGCGCTGGTTCTCGGCCAACTGGCCAGGCAGCGACGGGTTCTTGATGTAGAACCAGAAGGCCACGATGAAGCCCAGCAGCATCGACACGAAGGGCGACAGTTTCACCCAAGTCGGCACGTAATGCGCTTCGTGCAGCACGGTGTTCTCGGGCGCGATATAAATCCCCGCCTCACCCGGCGCGCTCTCCATCACGTATTTCAGTTCCGACGCTTTCGGGCTGCGCTCGGCCACGGCGTTCTTAATCTCTTCCGACGGTGCCGCGTATTCCCCGCCAAAGAACTTGATCACCTCGTTCGGCTTGCCGAAGAAGGACGAATACCAGATCGCCCCGGCAAAGATCGCCCCCAGACTCAGCACACCCAGCGGGATCAGCATCACCATCGGGCTCTCATGTGCATGATCATGCGTATGCTTGTCGCCGCGCGGTGTGCCGTAGAAGGTCAGGAACATCAGCCGCCAGGAATAGAAGGATGTGAACAGTGCCGCGATCACCAGCGCCCAGAAGGCAAAGGTGCTTTCGACAAAGGCGCTTTCGATCACCGCATCCTTCGATGCGAACCCGGCAAAGCCGATCCAGCCAGTGAGCGGAATGCCCACACCGGTGATGGCCAGCGTGCCGATCATCATGGCCCAGAAGGTGTAGGGGATTTTCTTCCGCAGGCCGCCATAGTTCATCATGTCTTGTTCATGGTGCATGGCGTGGATCACCGACCCCGCGCCAAGGAAAAGCATCGCCTTGAAGAAGGCGTGCGTGAACAGGTGGAACATCGCCACGGAATAGACACCGACACCGGCCGCCACGAACATATAACCAAGCTGCGAACAGGTTGAATATGCGATCACGCGTTTGATGTCGGTTTGCACCAACCCAACGGTCGCGGCAAAGAACGCCGTCAGTGCCCCCAATGCGGTGACAAAGGCCATCGCCTCGGGCGCGAATTCCATCAGCGGCGACATCCGGCAAACAAGGAACACGCCGGCGGTCACCATGGTCGCGGCGTGGATCAGCGCCGACACCGGCGTCGGCCCTTCCATCGCGTCGGGCAGCCAGGTGTGCAGGATCAACTGCGCCGATTTACCCATAGCCCCGATGAACAGCAGGAAGGCCACAAGGTTCGCCGCGTTCCATTCGGACCATAGGAAGGTCAACTGCGTCTGCGCTAGCTCAGGTGCAGCGGCAAAGATATCGTCGAACTTGATCGAGTCTGTGAGGAAGAACAGCGCGAAGATGCCCAAGGCAAAGCCGAAGTCGCCCACCCGGTTCACCACAAACGCCTTGATCGCGGCGGCATTGGCGGACGGCTTGCGGTAGTAAAACCCGATCAGCAGATAAGATGCGACGCCCACGCCTTCCCAGCCAAAGAACATCTGCACAAGGTTATCCGCCGTCACCAGCATCAGCATCGCGAAGGTGAAGAAAGACAGGTACGCAAAGAAGCGCGGCTTGTAGCTTTCGTCCTCTTTCCACTGCGGGTCGTGGTCCATGTAGCCAAAGGAGTAGAGGTGGACGAGGCTCGACACCGTGGTGATCACGATCAGCATGATCGCCGTCAGACGATCAAGGCGGATGGACCAATCGGTGCTGAGCGACCCGCTTTCGATAAAGCGCAGGATCTGGATTTGCTCGGTTGTGCCGTCAAAACTCAGGAACACAATCCACGACAGAATGGCGCTCAGAAACAGCAGGCCCGTGGCAATCCAGCAGGCCGCAGCCTCGCCAAACATGCGCCAGCCAAACCCGCACAGCAGCGCGCCAATCAGAGGGGCAAAGAGGATGATGGTTTCCATGTGCTCTTAGCCCTTCATCACGTTGACGTCTTCGACGGCGATGGTGCCGCGGTTGCGGAAGAAACAGACCAGAATGGCGAGGCCGATGGCTGCCTCGGCGGCAGCGACGGTCAGCACAAACAGGGTAAAGACCTGCCCTACAAGATCATTGAGG
>JBCBID010000032.1:0-43170 GCA_038525015.1 Pseudomonadota bacterium
CGTCGTCCGGAAGTAGAATTGCGGGCGGTAGTTGGCGAAGAACGGCGTGTGACGCCCACCCTCTTCCTTGGCCAGGTGCTGTGCAAGCCGTCGTCGGTGACGCCGCACACCAAGTTCGAGGCCGAAGCGTACATCCTGACCAAGGAAGAGGGTGGGCGTCACACGCCGTTCTTCGCCAACTACCGCCCGCAATTCTACTTCCGGACGACGGATGTGACCGGCACGGTGCAACTGGCTGAGGGCACGGAGATGGTGATGCCGGGCGACAACGTGTCGTTTGGCGTGGAACTGATCGCGCCCATCGCGATGGAAAACGGCCTGCGGTTTGCGATCCGCGAAGGTGGCCGCACCGTCGGTGCTGGCGTGGTGAGCAAGATTACGGAGTAAGTCGCGCCCGTCGCGATGGGTGGACGGCACCTGTGACAGTGCGTTTGCGCGGCAAAGGTCACCGGAGCAGAGTCGCAGCACCACGGGTGTAACACCGCACCATTCTTAGCGCGGCAGTCTTCCGACAAAAAAAGGCCGCTCCAAACGGAGCGGCCTTTCGTATTTCAACCAGCTCGTGTTTACGCGGCGGCTGCCTTGTTCACACCACCGGTTGCAATATCGGTCATACGACGATCTCCATCATAGGTGTCATCCAACAGCTTTTCGAGCACTGCTGCATCGTCGCGGACCCCCAGGCGTTTGGCGAAAGCTGCCAGGCAACCGTAACCAGCAATCGCATAATGGACCATGCGTTGATACTGTGTGATGATCATCGCATCATGCGTATCGCCGTTGCCAAATTCTTCATCCAAACCATGCGCATGAGCTTCCTTGACCAAGCCTTCCATGCCCTTGCAATGTTCGCCATTCGGATCAAGGTCGTGATCTTCGCAGATCTTCTTGACCGATGACATTCCGTCCTCGATCCCTTTGGCACCCGCTTCCAGCGCATCCTTCAGATCTTGGTTATGAGACGCGTCCGCCAGTTTCTTGGTGGCGTCAAGCGACTGCTTGCAGGCGCTGTACAGGTCTTGCAGCTGATCGTGGTACACATCTTGAAGGCTATTCATGGCCATCTCTTGGTCCTTTCTCTGTTGCATCTTGTCGTTAACCGCTCAACGACCAACCCCCATTGGCGGTTCCTGCTGCATCTGAAAAATCCCGATCACCTTTGCGACTCGCCCCGCCATGCAATGGGTCTTGATCTTGACCCATCCATCGCATATCCCGCCTGCACCGCAGGGGTATAGCTCAGCTGGTAGAGCGACGGTCTCCAAAACCGTAGGTCGCGGGTTCGAACCCTGCTGCCCCTGCCAAGTCCTTCACAAGCCGCTAAACCGATCCATCCGGTTTCAATGCCGCCAGCAGCGTTTGGCGGGCAAAGGCCACGCGCGGATGCCGCAGCGCGCTTTTGACCCACGCCAGGTAGAACCGGTTTTCAGGCGTCCGCACGGGCGCCTCCACCGCACATAAAGTGCCCGAGCGCACACAAGGTGCACATAGGTAGTCCGGAACAATCGACCACCCCGCGCCCGCCTCGGCGCACGTGCGCAGGGCGCGCAGATCGGGCGCGGTTAGGGCAGGCACGGTCTCTGCCAGATCAATCTTATTCGCCATGCACCAGTCGCGGATCAGCGGACGGTCACTGTCATAGGCTACATGATCCAGCGCCCGCAGCGTAGCAGCCAGATCATGGGCCTGCTGAAGGCGTTTGGCATGGTGCGGGGCCGCCACCAGCAACAGCTGTTCGGTTCCGATCTCGACACCATCCAATTGCGGATCGGTTGGCGTTGAGGCTGTAAAGGCGAGGTCTGCCCGCCCCTCTAGCAACATCTTGTAAAGCGCATTGCGCCCCCCGAACTGCATTCTGATTTGCAATCCCGCCTGCCACAGCACCGATAGGTGTGGTGCTACGCGCTCCGCCATCAACTCTGCCGGGCCTGCAATATGCACTGTGCCAGACAGGTTGGTGGACCGCGCCTTCATTGCGGCCAACGCTGCCTCTGCCCGGTCCAGACCATCGCCGATCTGCTGCGCCAGATCGTCCGCCATTGCGGTGGGGGCCATACCCCGCGCCTGCCGCATAAAGAGCTGCCGCCCGGTCTGCACCTCCAGCGCTGCCACATGTTGCGACACGGCGGGTTGGGTTAACCCAAGTGCGCGCGCCGCATCGCTGATGGACCCGGACCGATAAACTTCGACAAAAGAGCGCAGGCTTTGAAGGCTCATACGTCATATAAATAAATTTATGGGAATAGGTAAATCCACTTTGGTTTCATTATGGAACGAAGCGGGTATCTCAAGCGTCAACCAGATAACGCAAGGAGAGACACCATGACCGACGCAAAAATTCTTATGATCGCCACCTCTGCCGCCAAGATGCACAATGGCGACGCCACGGGCGTCTGGCTCGAAGAGCTGACAACGCCCTACTACGCCTTTAGCGATGCTGGGGCCGAGGTGACCCTGACCTCTATCGCCGGTGGGGCCATTCCGGTTGATGATCGCAGCGTTGCACCGGATGGTGAAAACGACGCCTCGGTCGAACGCTATCTCAAAGATGCAGGCCTGAAAGATAAGGTCGCCAATACACTTCGCTTCACGGACATCGACGCCGGTGGCTTCGATGCAGTGTTTCTGCCCGGGGGGCACGGCACTATGTTCGACTATCCCGACAACGCCGAACTTGCAGCCGTGATCGAAGCCTTTGATCGCGCGGGCAAAATTGTCGCTGCTGTTTGTCACGGTCCGGCTGGGCTGGTCGGCGTACTGGGCAGCGACGGATTGCCCTTTGTTCAGGGTCGCCGCCTTGCGGCCTTCACCGACAGCGAAGAACACGCCGTAGGGCTGCAGGACGCGGTGCCGTTCCTGCTTGAAACCAGGCTCAAGCAGCATGGCGCCAAGCACGAAGCCGCACCGGACTTCGAACCGTTTGCTATCCGTGACGGCAATCTCATCACCGGCCAGAACCCGGCGTCGGCTCAGAAAACGGCTGATCTTGTATTGGACGCGGTGGCCGATATCCGGGACGCGGCCTGAAGAATGTCTGAGGAAATGAACATGTCCAAGGTCATTTTGATCACCGGTGCATCATCCGGCATTGGCGAAATCTGCGCGCGCTACGCGGTGCGAGCGGGTCACAAGGTGGCGCTGGCCGCGCGCAGCGCCGATAAGCTGGCCAAACTGGTCGACGAATTTGGCACTGACAACGCCATCGCGCTCACCTGTGACGTCACCAAGGCCGCGCAGCAGGACCAGATGGTCGCCGATGCCGTGTCCCGTTTCGGGCGGCTTGATGTGGTGATGGCCAATGCGGGTCTTGGGGCGTCGGACCGCGGCACCGAAGCCGGGGACCCGGCCAGTTTCGAGCAGATGATCGCGGTGAACTGTCTGGGCGTGACGCTCACGGCTAAATATACGCTGCCCCATCTGCGCGCCTCTAAGGGGCACATGGTGCTGGTCGGTTCGCTCGCATCCCAGGGCACGGTCTGGGGGTCTGTCTATTCCGCTACGAAGTGGTTTGTGCGGGGCTATGCGGACAATCTCGGCGCCGAGCTGGGCGATGCGGGCGGGCGTGTAACCTGTCTGCATCCGGGCATGACCGACACACCGTTTTTCGACAGCGCAAAGCCCGACGCCCTGCGTCCTGACGATATCGCCAAGGCCTTCATGTATGTGATCGATCAACCTGATTACGTATTGGTGCCGCATCTGCCGATCTACCCACGGCCGAACAAGCCATTCTCGGATCAGCACCACTAAAGCTTATGTGAGCCGGGGGCAGCGTTGTGGCTGGCCTCGACTCACAAGCGCGGCAGCGATTCACCGAAATGCGCCGAAACTGTGAAGTTTGAGTGAAACTTGGCGTTCACGCGCAGCAAAAGTGGAAACAGTTCTTGCAAGCCCAGAGGATTGTGTCGCCGTCCCGCAAAGTGCCCTCTTTTTGCCACAAATCTGACACCTACAGCCCCTATTCCCACCGTAACTTTGCCCGATCCGCGCAGTGCGGAAGTGTAAGAAAATGCCCGGTTTCCTTGGGCTGTGTTAAATGGAGCCCCAGATGGTATGGGGCAGGGAAGCTGCTGATGAAGTACACGTTGATCCCGGGTCGGTCTCACCAGGCAAGTGATGAAGAGACTATGTCAGTCATCCGTTCGGTCCTGACCGAAGAGATCGAAACACCCAAAAAACCTACGAATGTCGGGCCTGCGCAGACCAAGGCCGCACCCAAAGTGGAAAGCGCGCCCACAAGCCCTTTTGTCGAGCGCACGCCGCCACCCGCTCCACGCCGTCGCGGGACCGACGATCTGCCCGAATTAAGCGCAGCCAGCGACATCCCCCAAAAGTCCAGACCCCGGGCCCGCTTTGCCTCCAACCTCTTGCGCGCCCCTGGCCAAATGCGCCGCTTCCAGCCCACGCCGCGCCACCTGGCCATTGCCAGCGCGGCCCTGCTATTTGCTCTGCGCCCGCATTGGTTTCTGTTGGGTGCGATCTTCGTGCTGTTGCTGATCACTGGCGTGTTCTTGATACTGGGCAGCGAGCGGATCTGGCGTGGGGTGCAACTATGGCTTGACCGGATTGATGCCCGCGATAGCGCGCGTGCCGCCAGTTTGCGTCACGCACTCGACCGTTTCGCCTGGCGCTGGGACAGTATCCTCGACCTTTTTCCCGACGGGATGGTCGATGGTCTTTACATGCCCGATTTTCAAGGGATGCAGCAGGCCGAGTTCGCCCACCAGCAAGTGGTGGAGGACCGGCTGAACCGGATGGCACGCGAAGGTTAATCAATACCTTCGCGTGCCCCGGCCAATGTGCGGAGTCCCGCCTTGAATGCAGTCTGGACTGTCGTTATATCCGCTCCATCCGCAGTAAGGGATATGACCTATGGCAACCACCAACCCACTTCAGTTCATCCAGCAGGTCCGCTCGGAAGTCTCAAAAGTGGTGTGGCCCACCCGGCGCGAGGTGTTCCTGACCACAGTGATGGTCTTTATTCTTGCCGCCCTCACGGCCGTGTTCTTTGCCCTGGTCGACATCATCATCCGCTGGGGCCTTGAAACAGTACTCACCACCTTCGGCTGACGCCCGCGCCTCTTGCACTTTGAAATGGTGCGGTTTATCCCCCAAGCCTGATCTGAAAAAGGCGCGCGGCGATTCGAGCCCCGCGCCGATTTTTATTCAGGGCGGCGGATAACATGCCGCATGGCGACGAAACACATCAGGCGAGGGGCCCGAACAGTCATGGCAAAACGGTGGTATTCGGTCAGCGTTCTTTCGAACTTCGAAAAGAAGATTGCCGAACAGATCCGAACCTCGGTCGAGGAAAACGGACTTGAGGATCAGATTGACGAAGTGCTGGTTCCTACCGAAGAGGTGATCGAGGTTCGGCGCGGCAAAAAGGTGACCACTGAACGCCGCTTTATGCCGGGCTACGTGCTGGTGCACATGGAAATGTCCGACCAGGGCTATCACCTTATCAACTCGATCAACCGCGTCACCGGGTTCCTCGGCCCACAAGGGCGCCCCATGCCCATGCGTGACGCAGAGGTGAACCAGATCCTCAACCGCGTGCAAGAGGGCGAAGACGCGCCCAAGCTGATGATCAGCTTCGAGATCGGCGAGAAGGTCAAGGTCAACGACGGCCCGTTCGAGGATTTCGACGGGATGGTCGAGGAGGTCGACGACGACAACCAGCGCCTCAAGGTGACAGTGTCTATCTTTGGCCGCGAAACGCCGGTTGAACTGGAATACACGCAGGTGACCAAGCAAATCTGATCTTCGTCGGTTTTGCAAATGCCAAGGGCGCACTTCGGTGCGCCCTTTTTTGGTTTGAGCGCGCGCTTCGCGGGACGAAGCCGCTATGCCCTGTCTTTCACCCCCCCGCTCCCACGGGCAGAGCAGAGACACTGAGCTCAAAATCATCGCCGCCCCCTTCATCATGGAGGGGGATTGAGGCGGGGGGAGGGCAGCACAAGGGACTTGCCGAAAAAACAAGAAGAGTACTGGCGGCCGATCGCTTGATCCTGCCCCGCAAGACGCCTGGTGTGGTGATGCGAGACGAAGTCAACCAACAGTAAGGACGCTTCGATGAACGTCGCGGCCCTTAGCGGTCGTATTCACGATCAGAACCTTACTTGCGTAACTCATCCACTGCCCGGCAGGGTATCGCGTAGCGATGTCCCGAGAGGGACGGCCAGTGGCACTTGCTGCGCAAACAGGCCAGACACACCACTGTACTGACAGACCATCGTAGTCGCCAAAATCGCTTGCAACGCAGGAGCCATATACATGCAGCGGCTCGACCGACCTGGCCCATCAATGGCTGCAAAGAGAAGTGTGACCCTGATGGAAGGCAATGATCCCAAAGCCTGGATACGAAACTACGAAATGAACTTGATCCAAACGCTTGAATAGTGAAGCGCCGTTTGGCTGCGACTGCTACGATGGCGGCTTATGGTGAAGCGGGTCGAACCTATCTCTTCAGTTTTTACAGGTCGCGCAGCTTGATCCCCTTCTTTGTCGCAGCAATCGCCTTATCGACACAACACTGTTCAGTTGAGCCAATCTTTGCCAAGCAGATATGGTTGGCAAATATCCGTTTTTTCCAGCTGTAAGCTGGTCCCATCGTGATGAAACTGAGGCGTTTGAGTTCAAAGCCGCCTGCAATGGGCCAGGCAACTCTGCGTGGTTTTGATCATCAATGCGGAAGAGCATTTCGACATCATCGCCGATGTCCAGACCAGCATTAACCTTTGTGGTGGGCGAAACAACGAAATGGCGCCTTCCTTCAAACTCAAATGCCTAAACTCGATGACAAGATCGGTTAGTGCAACAGTCCTATCTCTTGAAATTCGGCTCTTCCAGCGCGAGCCGAGCTTGTTCGGTTCTCGCATCCGTGTGTTCTCGGGTCGCAAGTTTGAACCCGGCGCGCGATCTGCTATCAACAGAGCAGCGAGACCAGTTCTGACAACCGGCAGCCAACCCCAGAAATCTCATGCCGATGGAATGTCCTATGTCCGCTGAAACCGACACACTTGTGCCAACGTCGCATGCCGCTGAGATGCTTGGCGAATTCGTGCAGCACCTTTCCGAAGATCACGACATCGACTTTCGCAAGGAGACCGATGGCAGTCACGTTGTTGAGCAAACCGGTTTTCGGGTGGCGTTCAGAGTGGCTGACGGCGGACTTTCTGTGTCAATTCGAGCCCCGAATGAAGGCGCGCTCGTCTTTTTCAAGGAAGAGGTAGCCAAGCATGTAGGTGAAGTTGACCCAAAAGCCGCCCTGGCCATGCGCTGGTCGGGTGAGGCAGCAATCGCTGGAGACGTGCCGCCGAACTTTCGTGTCCTCAGGGTGCGGTCATCACGCGAACTCTTTTCGGGAATGCAGCGTGTCACCATGCACATGCCTGGCTTGGCTGATGTTGTGCGCGATGGTTTGCACCTTAAGCTGATGCTTCCTTCGATAAGTGGGCGCGCGCCGATTTGGCCGCGAATGGGGCCCAACGGAGCACCGATTTGGCCGACCGGCTCTGACGCATTGCATGCCAGATACATGACGATCATAGCAGCCCGGCCAGAGGTCGAAGAGGTCGACCTTGACATGGTGCGTCACGGCGATGGCCTCATCTCTCTTTGGGCGCAAAGTGCCACACCAGGTGACGAGATCGGCGCGATGGGTCCTGCTGGCATGCAAGGCTTGCCGGAAGCTGAGCGATATTTGCTCGCCGCTGATATGACCGGTCTTTCTTCTGCAGCACGTATTCTTGGAACGCTGCCGGACGAGGCTGAAGGGGACGTGGTCCTCTCCGCGCCTGAAGACTGCGAACTTTCTGCTTATCTGCCCAAGACGAATTTGCGTATCCATCGTCTGGCGCCAGACATATTCGAAGCCGAAGCCCTTCCCCTGCTAGCCAGATTAGCGAAAAGAACTACGCCGCAGCAGGCATGGTTCGCAGGCGAGTTTGACGGCGCGCAGGCTGCACGAAAGCTCTTCAAAAGTTCATGCGGATTGAAAAAGGGTGAACAACTTGCTGTCGCTTATTGGCGTCATGCGCATCCTGGCTTCATGGCCTGACCGATGACCTTGGGGCCACATAGCCGCGCGCCACTACGGAGCGAAGACGTCCAGCGGATAGACGGCGGCGTGCGCGTCGCACTCGATGCACCGCCGCCGACACTCGGACGGGGGCGCGTGGAGAGCAGCCTGCTTAGCGAAGGTGTGCGCTTGATGCGCGCGGAGTTAAGTGGGCAAAAAGCTTACCGGGGCGAAATCAGAGGTGTGCCTGGTCTTGTAATGGAGATCCGACTTGATGGCATATCGCGGTCAAAAGAGGTGGGCGCGGCAGGAAGGCAAGGCACGCTTTCGGCCGGACGCGCTGAGCTTGCGGGCTGCGCAGTGCCCACCAAGTGGCTGGTGATCGCACCCGATCAGGCGGCTTTTCGCACTGTGGCGCTCGCTTTTACCCAGACTGAATTAGAGCGTCTCGCCGCAGTAGACGAGGCGATCTCTGAGCGCGCCTTGTCGCTTCTTGCCAATGGCGATCTGATCCACTTCTCTGCACCCGCAGCGCTCTGGGTCGCAGCCGAGCGACTCTTGCATCTGGATTTGGCTGCCGCAGGAGCGAAGCTACGTGGCTATGGAGCGGCTCTTGACTGTCTTGCAATCAGCCTTGGGGCGATAGAGGCACCCACATCTATTTCAGCATACGGTACATTGGCGGATCGGATTGCTGCGTCTATTCGCAGTGACCCACATCCTGCTCGGACATTGTGCAAGCTTGCCGAAGAGTTCGCGGTCAGCGAGGCGACTTTGAAGCGCGCATTCGTTGCGAAGTTCGGGGTGTCGCCTGGCCGGTTTGCCCGCGAGGCCCGTCTGGAATACGCCCGGGATCTGCTCAGTTCCGGCAAATCGGTTTCCTCCGTCGCATCCACGCTCGGCTACGCGTCTGGCGAAACGATGTCTCGCGCATTCACGGCACGTTTCGGATATGCGCCCAGCCACCTTTTCCGAGATCTGTCGGAGAGGGCTTGATCTAATCGGCAAGGTTTTTGCGCTGAAGTGCGATGCGCCTACGATGGAGCTTTTGCCCAGTCTTTGCATAATCTGACAAAATTACTCATGTATAGAGCGCCAGACTATGAAAAAGACCATCTCCGCTATCGCAGCGGGTTTCAGCACTTTGGGCATCGCCCAGGCTCAGGATACTACGCCGTTTGATCTTGGTACACTTGTCTTGGAAGGTGAGCGGACGGAGCGGACCCTGGAGGATACCTTTGTCGGCGTGTCCATCATCGAAGAAGATAGGATAGAAGACGCTCCAGGACCGGCCCATATCAACGATGTGATCGTTACGACGCCAAACGTCTTCGTAGAAGGACGAAGCGAGGTACCATCCATCCGTGGGATTCAAGGTGGCGGACCCGGTGGCACAGTTTCAGCAAGCTTGACCAGCGCATTGCCGCGTCTTGCTTTTGTTATTGACGGTGTAACGCGACCGGTGGTCCTTCCTAACTCGTCAGGTTCGTCGCTTTGGGATACACGCCAGATCGAAGTGTTGCGCGGCCCGCAATCATTGCTCAGAGGTCGTTCAGCAATCGCCGGTGCGATTATTGTCGAAACCAACGATCCAACTTTCGACCCAGAAGCAGCGCTCCAATTCGGTGTTGCCGTGGATGACTTCAACGGACCGGAATACGTGCTGAATGGTATGATATCCGGCCCTCTGTCAGATAACGTCGCGGGTCGCTTGACCTTCGAACTTGCTGACGGAGAGGACCCTCGCACCGTGTTAAACGAGCCAGCGGCTCCAATTCTCGAATATGACAACATTCGCGTTCGCGGAAAGCTGCTTGGAGAATTTGAAACGGCAGCGGGTCTGCTTACCCTCGACTTTCTGGCGGAACATCAGCAGGGGCAAACACCCCAGACGCGCAACTCCGTACAGACGCCACTCGTGACAGGCCGTCCATTGGAAGACCGGATCCTCGACGGAGCTTTAGCCGGACCGCTCGGCATTCCTGCGCGCACATTCGATACCGAGACAAATGTTCTATCCCTGGACGCGGGTCTTGAGCTTGGTGGCGGGACCCTGCGCGGCGTGCTCTCATTCGTTGACGATGAGTATGTAAGCATCCCCGAGCAAACATATCCTTTTCCTTTCGACGTGTCTGAGCGGATTTTGACACAGGAATTACTGTATGAGTTTGGCCCCTCAGATCGTGTCCTTGCCGGGCAATTGGCTGGCATCATCGGCCTGACCTTCGAGCAGCGGGACCAACGCACTGATTTGCAGGGGTTACTCGCTTTCAGCAGTGACTCGGAAACAGATTCCATGTCGGCATTTGCGGACCTGCGCTACGGCATCACGGACCAATTGACAGTCTTTGGTGGTGCCCGTGTCCTCGACTTTGACGGCCGCTTCGACCAGTCCAGCACCGTTGCGACACCCTTTGGCGTTGTTTCCGGCACACAGGATTTCGAAATCGAAGAAACCGAGTTCTTGCCGGCCCTTGGTCTCGCATATTACTTCGACGATGACACAGTGCTCAGTGGATCTGTCCGGACCGGGTACAATCCCGGCGGTTCATCGGTAAACATCTTCACCGGACAACCCTTCACCTATGACAGCGAGCGCGTGACGACCGCCGAAGTGACCTTTCGCCAGACACTACCTGAGCTAGGGTTCCGATATGGCGTAACCGCCTTCCACAACTGGCACGACGACCCGCAACTGTATGCCGAACTGGTGCCCGGCAATCGCGCATCCCTTCAGGTTATCAACCAGAATGAAGGCCGCAGCTACGGCGTTGAATTCGACGCCGACTGGCAGGCGACCGAAAGGCTCAACTTGAATGGTGCCCTTGGTTTCCTCGAAACCGAGATCACCGAAGCGTCTGCCTTTAATCCAGCTTTGGAGGGGAACAGCTTTGGTCAGGATCCTGACGTCACCCTCAGCCTCGGTGCTGTGTTCGCAATCAACGACGTCTGGAGCATCGATGGTCGGGCCACGTATAGGGGGTCGCATTTCAACGACTTCAACGAAGTTGATGAGATTGGTGACTATTGGATCGTCGACATCGGCGCGACAGCCGAGTTCCATAACTTCGAGGTGCGGGGCTACGTCACCAACCTCTTTGACGAAACAGGCGTGACCCGTCTTGTCGGCGGCGGCACATTCGCAGACGTCACCGAACCGATAACAGTCGGTCTCGATGTGACCACCCGGTGGTAGCGCAGTGGCAGAGGTAAGGCTGAATGTCGAGGATAAGAAGAGGCACGAACAGGGGCTGTTTGTAACCCTTGCCATTATGTACTTTGCGTGCGGTTTTGTCGCTCAGTTCGCGGCACAGGGCGTAGGCCTTTTCCTGCGTGACGCTGGCGCACCGTCAGGACTGGTTGGCCTGCTCTACGTCGCGGCGATCCCCTACACGCTGCGATTTGTATGGGCGCCTATGGTTGATCGTGTCCGACCCAGCGCTGGCCCGCGTTTTCGACCCTGGATCATCGGTAGCCAATGCATGACCTGCCTCGTCCTTGCAGCGATGGCATTTCTTGATCCCGCAACGTCAGGAAGTTTGATCGTCCTAGGCGTTGCGGCGCTCATGATTGCGCTTGGAACGCAGACCGTGGCCTTGGGCGGGCTCATGGTCGAAGGTCTCTCTGCTAGGCAGTATACTACGGGCGCGACGATCAAGGCAGCGGCGTCAGCTGCAGCCGGCCTCCTTCTTGGTGCCGTCGTGCTGTATCTGCTCGCTGACTTTGGCTGGCTTGTGGTCATCAGTGCACTCTTTGCCGTATCGATCACCCTGCTTTTCATCGCGGTCACAGCGCTCGACTTCGGCGACCGGATTGACCCTGGCCCACCACCGAGCGCCCTGGCGCAATTCTCAATCTTCGGCAGATCAGGCCCACGCGCGCTTTTCGGCGCATCGATCTTGCTCAGCATGGCTGCACTTCTGCCCTACGCTGCCAAGTCAATTTTGCTGATCGACGCCGGGTTTTCCGTATCAGAGGGCGGATTGATCGGGATCGTATTTGGCAGCGGTTTCGGCGTTCTCGGTGCGCTCGCCGCTCGGGCGGCGATCCCACGCATTGGTGCCGTCCGCGTTATGGGTGCACTGGGATTTGGCAACTTTGTTGTGGCCATGGTTATGGCTGTCCTCCTGCGTGAGGGCCTTTCTGCTCCGGTCGTGGTTGCGGGGGTCCTGTGGGCAAACTTTGCCGTCTTCGCAACATTTACGGCTAACCGTAGCCTGCTGATGCCACTCTGTCGGCCCGGCCGCCAGGCGACTGAGATGGCTACCTTCGCCAGTTTGGAAGCCATTGTCTTTCTGGCAATCGCAGGCGGCGCGCTCTCATTGATCGACCAAGTCGGAATTGCACCGCTATTGATTTTTATGGCGGCAGTGACGGCGGTTGGTCTGTATTTCATCTGGCGGGTTTCCAGTCAGATAACTCAGTCTGAGACCACAAGTTAAGACACGTTCTTGCACTTCTGGCCAGTCAGGCATCTTCGCAAATGTACTAGGCCTAACCGGACCGAACGAGCATATCTGGGTGTTATGAAGAACAGAAAAGTAACGTACGACGTAGGGGTTGTTCGATACGCGGTGCCCGAACTGGAAAGACCTGGGACGAAGCTGTTGTCAGTTCGCAAACATCGACCGGTTTTTTGCGCTTAGCTGCCGTCGCGAAAAATCCCAACGGAGAACGGAAGACACTCGCTGCTGGCTGCAGCAACAAGGCGAAAGCTGCTATCCTTTGCTGCGGTTCAGCGTCGTTGTAGTCGTTATACCTGCGTCGATCAGTTCCCTCCGAGTAAGGGTATATGTTTCGCATCTAGTCAACTTGGGCTGATAGTTCAGACCATTGTAGAACGATTTAGGCACTCTGCCGCCAATGCAAAAGTCGATTTGGTGTCGCCGCGATGTGTCACGATTTACAAACTAACAACGGACAAAACACCGGACAGAAAACCCTTCTGAGCGCTTTAGGCCTAAAGTCGCATATGGGCCGTTGGTCCGGCGGGCTACGGTGGCTAGGCAAAGAGGAGGATTGTGCAATGGCATGGACAAAACCCAAGGCCCGCGAAGTGAAGTGCGGCATGGAAATCAATATGTACGGCCCCGGTGAAGATGACGACCGCGGCGGCGAGCGCGACGTGATCTAAACCACCTACCGGTACATGAGACTGATCGTTCTTGGGGCAGCCGCCGGTGGTGGGCTGCCCCAGTGGAATTGTGGCTGTCGCAATTGTGCCGATGCCCGCGCTGGCGTGATCCCACGGATGACGCAATCGTCCGTGGCAGTATCGGCAGATGGACGCACTTGGGCTGTGTTAAACGCCTCGCCCGACATCCGACTGCAGGTCGACGCCTGTCCGCAGATGCACCCGACAGGCTTGCGCGGCTCGCCCATCGCGTCGGTTGTGCTGACGAACGGTGACATTGACCACGTCGCCGGATTGCTGACATTGCGGGAAAAAACCGGGTTTGAGGTGCACGCGACCACGGCCTGTTTGGACATCCTGGCAACAAATACGGTGTTTGGCGTGCTTGATCCTGGGCTGGTGACGCAGAACCCAATCACGCTTGATGTGCCTTTTGATCCTGTGCCCGGTTTGACCATCACGCCCTTTGCGGTGCCGGGCAAAGTGGCTTTGTTCTTGGAAGGCGAGACAGTGAACCTTGAAGAAGTCGGTGAGCAGACCGTCGGCCTAATGTTGGACGATGGCCGATCACGCGCCGCCTATGTGCCCGGTTGTGCGGCGATCCCGGATTGGCTGATCGACCGGCTGAACGGCATTGATCTGTTGCTGTTTGATGGAACCGTATGGAACAACGACGACATGCAGCGCACGGGCACCGGCGAAAAGACCGGCGCGCGTATGGGGCATGTGCCGCTGAACGGGCCCTTGGGCAGTTTGGCGCTGTTGTCAGGGCTGAGCGCGCGAAAGATGTTCATCCACATCAACAACACCAATCCAATCCTGCAGCCAGACAGCACCGAGAGGGCCGAGGTGCGGGCACGCGGCTGGGATATCGCCTTTGACGGAATGGAGATCACGCTTTGACGCAAAGCCCGGACACGAGAGGCGACTTTGAGGCGCGTCTGCGGGCCGTGGGTGAGGCGCAATATCACGACAAGCACCCGTTTCATCATCTGTTGCACTCCGGGGGTTGTACCCCGGATCAGGTGCGAGCCTGGGTCATCAATCGCTACTATTACCAGACCCGCATCCCCATGAAGGACGCGGCGTTCATGTCGCGCGTCGCCGATCCTGCTTTGCGCCGGGCGTGGCGGTCGCGGATCGAGGACCACGATGGGTCTGCGCCGGGCGAGGGCGGGATTGCCCGGTGGCTGAAGTTGGCTGAAGGTGTGGGGCTCGACCCGGATTACCTCGTTTCCGAGGTCGGGATTTTGCCGGCCACCCGTTTTGCGGTGGATGCCTATGTGCGTTTTGTGCGCGATGAACCGCTGCTTCCAGCGGTGGCCTCATCGCTCACCGAGCTTTTCGCCCCGGCCATTCACAAAAACCGGATTGCGGGGCTGCTCGCGCATTATGAATTCGCCAATGCTGATACGCTGTCCTATTTCCAAAACCGGTTGAACGAAGCGCCCAACGATGTGGCCTTTGGTCTGGCTTGGGTGATAGAGCATGCGGTGACCAAGGCCGATCAGGATGCGGCCGTGCGCGCGCTGACCTTCAAGACCGAAGTGCTTTGGGCGCAGCTTGACGCGTTGTGGTCGGCCTATGTGACACCGGGGCGTATTCCGCCCGGTGCGTGGCAACCGGGTGACGGGGTGGTGGCGTGACGTCGGATGATGTGCCTTTTCTGCCGCGCGGTGTCCGCACGCAATTTGATGCGGTCCGCAAGGCGGACGTGATCCTGGGTCCGGAACGGGTTCTGGTTCTGGACCAGGTGGGCAAGGCGGTGATCGGGCGTCTTGATGGCGTGGCGAGCGTGGCCGAGATCGCCGTGGATTTGGCCCAGGTCTACGACGCACCACTTGATGTCATCGCGCCGGATGTCACAGCGTTTATCGAAGATCTGAGGGACCGGGGGATGGTGCATGTCCGTCCGCGTTGATCCGCCCATGGCGATGCTGGCCGAGCTGACGCATCGTTGTCCGCTGGCCTGTCCGTATTGCTCGAACCCGACGGACCTGCTGGCGAGGGACGCTGAGCTGAGTACCGAGTCGTGGGCAGATGTGTTCCGGCAGGCGGCGGACCTGGGTGTTTTGCAACTGCACCTGTCAGGGGGTGAGCCCGCGTCACGGCGTGATCTGGAGGAGTTGGTCATCGCGGCACGCGACGCTGGCCTTTACACCAACCTCATCACGTCCGGCATCGGCTTGACCGAAAAGCGCCTGCGCGCCTTGGACGATGCGGGCCTTGACCACGTTCAACTGTCCTTGCAGGGCGTGACGGCGGAGATGGCTGACCGGATCGGGGGGTATACGGGCGGTTTTGACCGCAAGATGCACGTCGCAGAGATCATCGCGGACATTGGCTTTCCTCTGACCCTGAATGCCGTGATGCACCGCGAGAACCTCGACGACCTGCCTCAGACCATCGACATGGCGCGCCGTTTGGGCGCGCGTCGGATCGAAGTGGCGTGTGTGCAGTTTCAGGGGTGGGCGCTGGTCAACCGCGCGGCCCTGCAGCCCAGCCGCGCCCAGGTGGATCAGGCAAAAGCGACTGTCGCACGCGCGATCGAGACGCTCAAAGGGCGACTGGTCATCGACTTTGTGCCCCCGGATTATTATTCCGATTTCCCAAAGGCGTGTATGAACGGATGGGGGTCTACCGGGTTGAACGTGACCCCGGATGGCACGGTGTTGCCCTGTCACGCTGCCGAGACGATCCCGCATTTGCAGTTCGACAAGGTGCCGGAACACGCGCTGGCTGAGATCTGGTACACCAGTGCTGCCTTCAACGCCTATCGCGGAACCGATTGGATGCCCGCCCTGTGCCAGTCATGCACACGGCGCGATGTCGATTTCGGTGGCTGTCGCTGTCAGGCGATGGCGGTTTTGGGTGACGCCGCAGCCCCTGATCCGGTGTGTCGCAAATCACCGGGCCGAGCGGCGTTAGATGCGCTTTTGACCCAAGAGGTGCAGCAAGTGACCGCCCCCGACTTTGTGTATCGGCGGTAGGAGGATGTCATGAGGCGCGCCGTTTCCGCTTCGTTGGGTATCATAGCCGTCTTGGGTGCGACCGTCGCAAAAGCGAATTGCACCGATGACGCAATGATTGTGTTCGATGGCTCGGGTTCAATGGCGGAAACGGGCTTCAATCAGCTTGACGAGCCGCGCATTTTCGAAGCCCGTCGCGCTTTGCGGATCGTCATGCCGCAAGTGGCGCCGTTCCGGCGTATCGGGTTGATCATTTATGGGCCGGGCGGCGCGGGCGGGGCGGGCGAATGTTCAGGCATCGACCTTCGGTTTGGCCCCCGCCCCGATGCGGCAAGCGCCGTTGTCGCCGCCGTTGAGGGGCTGCAACCGGAGGGCCGTACCGCCTTGACTGACGCCGTCGCACTTGCAGCCAAGACACTTGGCGCACCCCAAACGCCGGGTACGGTGGTTTTGGTGACCGATGGCAAGGAAACCTGCGGCGGCAAAACATGTGCTCTTGCCGCAGAGTTGTCGGGCACCGGGACGACCGTGCATGTCATTGGCTACAAAGTGCGCGGTGAGCATTTCGGATGGCAGAGCGAGGGCGAGACGGATTACACGAACTCCGTCAGTGTTGCCCAATGCCTCGCCACCCAGACGGGCGGCGAGTATGTCAGCGCCGAGACGGTGGATGAATTGGTCGCTGCGATGAACCGAACGCTGGGCTGTCGGCTTTTGTTCTAGGCCGCGCTGTTTCGCCACCGCGTGGCGCGGGCGTCCATCGCGTGCAGCAATGTGAACTCAACCATCAGCATGAAAGCGACAAAGCTGAGTGCGTAGGCCAAAACGTACCCTGTTTCGAAAAGCTGAAAGTAGAGGTGGATCTGAAACCCGATGCCATTGCTCCGGCCCAAAAACTCAACGACAAGAACAATTTTCCAAATGATGGCCAGGCCATTGCGCGTGGATGTTGCAATATAAGGCCAGAGCTGTGGCAAGATGATATGGCGCAACCGCGCGATGGGCCGCATCTCAAAAACCTGCGCCATGTCCCGCAGTTTGGGGTCCAGCGCATGCACCCCTTCGCGGATCGCCACCGCCACCATCGCGGTCTTGTTGAGCGCCACTGCCGTGATTGCCGCCACTTCGTTCAAGCCGATCCACAAGTAGCAAAGCACGATGACCACCAACGCAGGCACGTTCAGCAACACCACAAGCCATGCGGAAAACCATCGGTTGAGCCGCGCGCTCAAGCCCATGACCAGACCGATCGCACAGCCAAACCCCATGGCCAGCGAAAACGCAGCCACAACGCGCAAAAGAGTGGCGGTAAAGTGCACCTGCATCTCCCCCGCGGCCATTTCACCTGCAAAAATGCGCCAAACCTGCGGCGGCGATGGCAAGACGCTTGGGTCGCCGCCCATCTTTGCCGCGCCCCACCAGACCGCCACAAGACCAAGCAGGGACAAGACAACGGGAACTGGGTCAGATCGAGAGGTTTTCATAAACAAAGACTGTCATATTTGTGATCGCTGCCAAAGCGATCTTGGCCTGTGGTCATACCTTAGTCGCATAGGGTGCGACGGCACACGGGCATAGGCTGTGCCTCATGAAAAGGGTCAAATGCATCAGCGTGGTTTTGCTGGGTGCCATACTGTGGTGTATGTCGCTCGTCGCGTCCGTGGCGGAACCGCTGTCGCGGGAGGAATTGGCCCCCTACATCGTGCCGCCCATGTCGCTGGGCGAGCAGATCAACGATCAAGGGGTTTGGCAGCTTCTGAACTCTGGCGGTGCCGAGGCGGGTTATGTGTTCGAGACAGAGCCGATGGCGCCGCTACCTGGCTTTTCGGGTGCTGCCATCAATCTGCTTGTCGTGCTTGATCTGGATGGTCGGTTCCTGGACGTGCAGCTGATCTCGCACAACGAACCGATCTTTGTGTCTGGACTGCCCGAGAAGCTGTTTTACGACTTTTTCAAGCAGTATCGGGGGCATTCGATTTCTGACACGCTGGTGGTTGGATCGCCCTATGGCGCGGCAAGTGAAGGCTCTGCACTTGTTTATCTCGACGGTGTAACAAAGGGGACGGCATCGGTGCGTATCGCACACGAAAGCATCCTTGCCGCGGCCCTTCAGGTTGCGCGGGAAAAGATGGGCGGTATATCAAGCGGTCCGCCGGCCTATCCAAACCCGGACCACAGCGAAGATTTGACGTGGGATGATCTTGTCGCTCAGGGGATTGTCACGCGCAAGGTCGTGACAAATGCCGAAATGGACATCGCCTTTGATGGCACGCTTTGGGAGGATGACGATCCCGAGGCCAAAGACGACCCCGACGGCGCGTATCTCGACCTATGGATTGTCGATATTGGCGCACCATCCATTGCCCAAGCGGTGCTGAGCAAAAGCAGTTATGAGGAACTGCAAGGGTTCATGGAAATTGCGGATACGGATGAGCCTGTACTGGTGATCGAGACGGCGCGGCATGGATTGGTCACAGAGGATTTCGTGCGCAACACCGCGCCAAACTTGATCAGCGCCGAGCAGGGCGGTTTTCCAATCGCTTTCCGTGACAGCGACATCTATGTGGAACTGAGCGATGCGCTGCCGAATGAATTGCACAATGCCGCTTATGATGGGGCCGCATTGATCCTACGCACGGACCGGCGGTTGGGGTTTGATCCCACCTTGGACTGGGTGCTGAAGGTCAAGGCCTTGCGCGCACACGGATCATTCCAGCCCGAGATCGGGTCGGTGACGCTGGACATCCCGCATGTGACCCCCGACCGGTTCTATGCCCGGCCGGAGGTTGTGAAACCTGCACCGCCTTGGGTGGATGCACTGCGTAATCGGGCGGTGGATTTGATCGTGCTGGGTGTTTTTCTGGTCGGGCTTGTCGCGTTGCTGCTTTTGGGAACGCGGCGACTGGCTTCGTATCGGTGGTTTACTCCTGTGCGCCTTGGCATCCTTGCCTTTGTCGTCGGTTTCATTGGTTGGTGGGGGCAAGGGCAGCTTTCCATTGCGACACCATTGGCTGTTGCGCGAACAGCTCTGGACGGGGGAAGCTACATGTTCCTTCTGTACGATCCGTTTTCTCTCGCGGTATGGGCCGTGACCATTGTTGGCTTTGTACTGTGGGGCCGGGGTTTGTTTTGCGGCTGGCTCTGTCCCTTTGGCGCGCTGCAGGAGTTTGCGGATCATCTTGGAAGATGGCTGCGTATCCCGCAGATTGAGCCGAGTGTGTTTTGGGACGCGCAACTGAAGAACCTGAAATACGTCGTACTTGCTGTGCTGGTGTCTTTGATGGTCACTGCACCAGCCTCTTTGGACAAGGCCATAGAGGTCGAGCCGTTCAAAACCGCCATCACCACGTTCTTTGTACGCGAATGGTACTATGTCGCATACGCTGTTGGTCTGCTGGTCTTGTCGACCGTGTTGTTCAAGGGGTTTTGCCGGTATCTGTGCCCGCTGGGTGCTGTAATGGCGATGGGTGGTCTTGTACGTGGCCGTGACTGGATTGACCGGCGGGCCGAGTGTGGGTCGCCCTGCCAGCTGTGCAAGGTCAAGTGCAGCTATGGTGCGATCAAAAAGACGGGCGAAATCCAGTACTCCGAGTGCTTCCAGTGTCTGGATTGCGTGACCATTCACGACGATGATCGACAATGTGTACCGCTGATCCTGGCCGCCAAGGGGCGTAAATTGCAAGTGGCGGCAGAATGATGCACCGTCGTCGTTTTCTTGCCATCGCCGGATGTTTTGCTGCGGCCCCGGCACATGCGCGGGCCGCCCGCTGGACAGGGCACGCTTTTGGCGCGGAGGCGTCGATTGAATTGCAGGGGCCGGATGATGTGGTCAGACCGGCCTTGCAGCAGGCCCGAGACGTGATCGCGGACGTCGAAGCGTTGTTCTCGCTCTATAATCCAGGATCAGACCTGTCGTTGTTGAATGCGTCGGGGGACCGGGCCGTGCCGCCACGTTTCCACAGTCTGATGCGGGGCGCGGACATGGCGTACCGCATGACCGACGGTCTGTTTGATCCAACCGTACAGCCGATTTGGCAGGCACTGGCAACGGGCGGAGACGTCACCGCCGCCCGGCGCCACGTTGGTTGGGATCGGGTGACGATACACGGCGACCGGGTGCGGCTTGGGGTCGGTCAGGCGCTGACCTTCAACGGCATCGGACAGGGGTTCGCAACTGACTTGGTGTCGGACTTGCTGCGCGCGCGTGGTTTTGGCCAGACCTTAGTCAATATCGGGGAACATCGCGGGTCAGGTGGCCCTTGGCGGTTGGCGCTCGCTGATCCCATCCATGGGCAGCTTGCACTGCGGACAATCGAGGATACGGCCATCGCCACGTCAAGCCCCCTGGCAACACCGCTGGGACCGCAGGGCCACATCGTTCATGCCTCTCAAACCCCGAAATGGTCAACCGTGTCGGTTGAGGCAGAAACAGCGACCATGGCCGACGCCTTGTCGACCGGCTTGGCGCTGGGCGATCTGGCATTGGCAGAACGAGTGCGCGGCGCGCCGGGCATACACCGGATTACCCTGATTGATGCGGGTGGCGACCTGATCACGCTTTAGCAGCGAAGACGAAAAAAGGGCGGGTATCATCCCGCCCTTCCGCTCTAAATCGGTCCAGATCAGCTTGCAGCGGTTACTGCGCGGCCGGTCATCACCTTGACCAGATGCGCGCGATAGACCGCCGAGCCGTGCAGGTCGGTGATCATGTTGTCCGGTGAGACGCTTAGACCATCGAGGGCCGATGCGGAAAAATCGCTGCTCAACGCCGCTTCAGCCTCGCCCCAGCGGAACACGCCCTCGTTCGAGGCACCCGTGACGGCCACGCGCACGCCGTTCGCGTATTTGGCGACGAACACACCCACCAACGCAAAGCGCGAGGCGGGTTGGACAAACTTTTGGTAGTTCGCGGCCTGCGGGATCGGGAAGCTGACGGCGGTAATGATCTCACCCTCGTTCAGGGCGGTGTCGAACATGCCCTGGAAATAGTCGTCTGCCGCAATCTCGCGCGTATTGGTCACGATGGTGGCACCCGAGGCCAGCGCCGCAGCAGGATAGCAGGCCGCAGGGTCATTGTTGGCCAGGCTGCCGCCAATGGTGCCACGGTTGCGTACCGCCGGGTCACCGATATGCGACGCAAGCGCCGACAGCGCAGGGTAACTGCCATCGGCCGCCACGGTGGCATGGGTCGTGGCGCCACCGACGCGCAGGGTGCCCGCGTCCTTGGTGATCCCCTGCATCTCGGCCACGCCTTTCAGCGACACCAGCTTGGATGGGCTGGCCAGGCGCTGCTTCAGCGTTGGGATCAGGGTCTGTCCCCCACCCAACGCCTGTGCGTCTTCGGTTCCCATGGCCGCTGCGGCTTCGGCAACCGTACCCGGCGTTTCAACATCAAAGTTATACATCTCTTGGTCCTTTCATCCGAAACAGGGCGGAAGGTCCCACTTCTCTGTTTCAAAAAAATCCCGGGGACTGGGGCAGAGCCCCAGTCCCTCAAGTGCCAGTTACTGCATCGCTTCCCAAACGCGGGCGGGCGACACGGGCATGTCGATATGGGTGACATTCTTGCCCCCCGACTGCAGCGCGTCGATGACGGCGTTCACCACGGTGGGCGGCGATCCGATGGCCCCGGCCTCGCCGCAGCCCTTGACCCCAAGCGGGTTGTGGGTGCAGGGCGTGCCCTGGCTGTGATCCACCGAGAACATCGGCATGTCGTCGGCGCGCGGCATTGTGTAGTCCATGTAAGACGCGCTCAGCAGCTGGCCGTTTTCGTCATAGGTGGTGTTTTCGACCAGTGCCTGACCAATACCCTGCGCCAGACCCCCATGCACCTGACCGGTCACGATCATCGGGTTGATGACGTTACCGAAGTCATCTACGGCGGTCATCCGGTCGACGGTTACCTTACCAGTCTCGGGGTCCACCTCGACCTCGCAGGCATAGGCGCCCGACGGGTAGGTAAAGTTCGCAGGATCGTAGAATGCCGTTTCCTCCAGACCCGGCTCAATGTCTTCGAGCGGGTATTCATGTGGGATGTAGGCTTTGAGTGCGACCTCTCCAAAGGTGACAGATTTATCTGTGCCCGAGACCGAGAACACGCCGTCAGCCAGCGTAATATCGTGTTCGGACGCCTCCAACATATGGCCCGCGATTTTCTTGGCCTTGTTGATGATCTTTTCCGTCGCCCGGACCACTGCAGAACCGCAGACCGCGAGCGAACGCGAGCCGTAGGTGCCCATCCCGAATGGGATCTTGGACGTGTCGCCATGCACGATGTCGATGACGGCAGGGTCAACGCCCAGCATCTCGGCCACCACCTGAGGAAAGGCCGTCTCGTGCCCTTGTCCGTGGCTGTGCGCACCGACCATGACGCTCAGGTTGCCGGTGGCGTTCACCCGCACCGTGGCCGCATCATAGAGACCGACGCGCGAGCCCAACACACCGACAAGGTTCGATGGCGCGATGCCGCAGGCTTCGATATAGGCGTTGACGCCAAAGCCCCGCAGCTTGCCGTTCTTTTCGCTTTCGGCCCGGCGTGCGGCAAAGCCCGCGACATCCGCGATCTCTTCCATCTTGTCCATCAGCGCGTCGTAATTGCCTGCGTCGTATTCCAACCCCGCAGCGGAGGCGAAGGGATACTGATCCGGCTTCACGAAGTTCTTGCGACGCAGTTCGATTGGATCCATGCCCAGTTCGCGCGCGGCCTTGTCGATGACTCGCTCGATGGAATAGGTCGCCTCGGGTCGTCCGGCACCGCGATAGGCATCGACAGGTGCCGTGTTGGTGAACACAGCCTTCACGTTCACGTAGACCAGCGGCACCGTGTAGTTCCCGGCCATCAGCGTGCCGTGTAGGAAGGTCGGCGTCGCGGTCGAGAAGTTCGACAGATACGCGCCCACATTCGCCTTGGTGTCGGTGCGGAAGGCGAGAAATTTGCCGTCCGCGTCCAGCGCCAGTTCGATCTTGGTCACGTGGTCACGGCCATGGGCGTCGGTCAGGAACGACTCGGTTCGGTCGGCGGTCCATTTGACCGGGCGGCCGATCTTCTTGGCCGCAGCCAGAACCAGCGCCTCTTCCCCGTAGTGATAGATCTTGGAGCCGAACCCGCCGCCCACGTCAGGTGCGATAACCGTCAGCATATTCTCGGGAATGCCGAGCACAAAGGCCGAGATCAAGAGCCGCGTCAGGTGCGGGTTCTGCGATGTTGTGTGCAGGGTATATTCACCCGTGCTTGCCTTGTAGCTGCCTATGGACGCGCGCGGCTCCATCGCGTTGGGGACGAGGCGGTTGTTCACCAGTTCCAGCGTCGTGACGTGATGCGCGTTCTTGATCGCATTGTCCGTCGCCTCGCGGTTGTCCTCGATCCAGCCCCAGTCAAAGCACTGGTTCGTGCCGATTTCATCATGGACGAAGTTCGAGCCGGTGAGCGCCGCGTTCATGTCGACGATGGCGTCGAGTTCTTCGATATCCGCCTCGATGGCTTCAACCGCGTCGCGCGCCTGTTGCACCGTTTCCGCGATCACGGCGGCGTAGGCGTCACCCACATGGCGCACCTTGCCGTGCGCCAGCACGGGGCGCTTAGGTTCTTTCATCGGCTCACCATCGCGCGAGTTGATCAGCCAGCCAGCGGGGTTGCCGCCCACTTCAGCGAAGTCTTCACCCGTGAACACGGCCAGCACGCCGGGCATCGCCTCGGCGGCTGAGGTGTCGATGGACTTGATCGTGCCGTGGGCGACGGTCGAGCGGGCAAAGACCGCATAGGTCTGTTTGGCCAGCGTGATGTCGTCTGTGTATTCGCCGGTTCCGGTCAGGAAGCGGACATCTTCGCGGCGCACTGTGGCAGCGCCAATCCCTGTATCTTTGGGCATTCAAATTCCTCCCTTGAGGTTCGATGCGCAGTAAGTGCGCACCCTACGGGTTGCGTAGGGCGCGCGCTTTGGGCGCACCTTTCGCGTCACTCAGCAGCGATGGCAGTCACGTCCTGACCAGACGCCGCCATGATCGCCTTGACGATGTTGTGGTACCCGGTGCAACGGCAGATGTTGCCCTCGAGGTATTCGCGCACCTCGGTTTCGGTCGGCGTTGGGTTCTCTTTCAACAGCGCTGCTGCCGACATCACCATGCCCGGCGTGCAGAAGCCGCATTGCAGGCCGTGGTGGTCCTGAAATGCCTGCTGGATCACGTTCAGTGACCCGTCGGCGTTTGCTTGCCCTTCGATGGTGTCGACCGTCGCGCCGTCGGCTTCAGCGGCCAGCATCGTACAGGCTTTGACGGCTTCACCGTCCACATGGACGACGCAGGCCCCGCATTGCGACGTATCGCAGCCCACATGCGTTCCTGTCAGGCCTTGGTCATCACGCAGAAAGGACGACAGCAATGTGCGCCCTTCCACGTCGCCGGAAACGGACTTGCCGTTCACCGTCATGGTTACCTTGGTCATTCGTTTCTCCCTTGGAATGTCTGAGGTGCTGGTGTACGCCTAGCTGACGAGGCGCTTGAGCCAGCCCTTCTTGGGCGCGTCTTCGGACGTCGCTGGCGCTGTTTCTTCCGCTGGCGCAGGCGCGCCCACATGGTCTTGGAAATTGTTGAAAAACTGGTCGGCCATCTTCTTGGCAAAGCCGTCGATGATACGGCTTCCAAGCTGGGCAAGTTTGCCGCCCACTTTCGCTTCGACATCGTAGTGCAGGACCGTCTGGTCGCCCTGTGCCTCAAGCCGCACCTGGGCACCGCCCTTGGCAAAACCAGCGGCACCGCCCTTGCCCTCGCCCGCGATGTTCACGCTGTCGGGCGGCTGCATGTCCGACAGGGTCACGGCCCCTTTGAACGTCGCCTTCACCGGCCCAACCTTTTGCACAACTGTCGCGGTGAAACCTTCCTCGGGCGTGCCCTCCATCTCTTGGCAGCCGGGCACACAGGCCCTGAGGACTTCGGGATCGAGGATCGCGGCCCAGACCGTTTCCCGGTCGGCGTCGATCAAACGTGAGTCGCTGAGATTCATGGATTAACTCCCCCCTAGCTATGCAAAAGCCTATGGCGCAGGGGGGCACGACACCATTCGACCAAGTGTGTACGACCAAAGTCGTGCTTATCTTTCAGGGGTTTGGTGGGTCAGGCCGTATTTCTCATAAATCGCGGGAATCCTCCCGTCTTGCAGCGCGTAATTGATCGCATCGTCTACGGAGTACGACAGCGGACGGTAGCGGAAATTGACCGCCACGCCGAGGGTCCACTGGCTGATGGCAAAGCCCGCAAGCGGGGGTTGATGCACGTCGCTGGTGTCGCTTAGCCCGTGCTCCAATTCGCCCAAGGGACCCATGACTGCTTTTACATCGCCCGTGTTCAGTGCCTTCATGGCGTCGGCCGTTGTGGTGAAACGGCGGATGTTCGGTTGCAATTGTCCGCCCACAAAACCGGAAAGGTAAAAGTCTGAGATCGAATCGTTCTCGACCCCCACGGTGTCGAAACGGAAGTACGCCGGGACCGGCTTTTCTTCGGGATAGGTTGCCTTGTCATAGGCGATTGCGATGCTCTCGCCCGCATATTGGCCAGTGAACACCACCTGCTCCACACGGCACTTGAAAGCGCTGTCGTAGGGGATGCGCATCATCACGTTGGCGATGCGCCCGCCGATCAACGCACCACGCCAGATGTTGTTGCGCAGGTCGGCATCGAGGTTCTCGCCCGCAGCGACGAAATTGAACCGTGCCTCAACCCCGAGGTCTTCGGCGATGATACGGGCAATCTCGATGTCCACGCCCATCGGTTCGCCATTCTCTTTCCAGGAATAGGGCGGGTAGTCCTCGTAGACGGCGAAGAGCATGTGGCCCTGGTCCTGGATCTGGTCCAGTTCCTTGCCGACGATATCGCGCCCCACGTTCTGCGGCTTGGGCTGGGGCACATGATCGGCGCACGGATCAGCAGCGTGGGCCTGCCCAAAGGACAGACCCACAACCACCAGGGAGAAGATCGTTCGTCGAAATGTCATGCCGTCAGTTTGCGGCAGACAGACCAATCGTCAAGGCTTCGGAGGCCGACTTGTAAGCGTCCGGCGTCCCGTCAATCAGGTTGGCCGCCCGGTAAGCGACGCTGTCGGCCACCGGAGCGCCTGACAGAGTCGGGATGTCACCGGCAATCTCGTTCAGCCGACCCTTCAGCGCGTCGGCATCCGCGCCACTGGCATCATCAACATAGCCTGCAAGCTCGTCGCGGATCGATTTCAGCTCTTCCGCAACCTCTTCCATTGCAACGTCATCGGGACGGGCTTCGATATATGTGCGGATGGCCCACGCGGCCTCTTGACCCAAGAGATCGCCAAAGGCGGGCATCTTGGTAATACCGTTCTGCGTGTAGCCCTCGACAAAGCGTTCGACATACCATTCGTCACCGTACTCTTCGGCCTCAAGAAACCGCAGGTCCGGCGCAAGGCCACCGGACACAACCTCCAACCCGTGGCATCGCGCGCAATTCTGGTTGTACCCGGACGCACCGATTTCGACGGCACGCAGCCAGGTTTCTTCGCCAACCTTGTCGGCGCGGTAAGGGTTTTCGGTCAGCCAATCGCCTTCGATTTCGGGAAGACCAGTGGTGTCAACAGCCTGGGGCGCGACATCGCCGTGGGCGACCACAAGTGTTGCAGCAGCGCTGAGCATACCCGCGAGCAAAATTCTATTTTTGGATGCGCGTTTCATCGCATGCCTCCCTGACATGTGTGTTCCTCATTGCCTTCTGTCCTAAGCCAACAATCGGGGCAGCGGTATTGGACTTTGGTTGTGCGCCAAAGGATGTAAGACCATGGTCCCATACACAGCCAAGTTTGAGGTGCGTTAGCGTGATGGCAACGGGAGGAAAACGTGTGAAGCAGCTTGGCTTGGGCGCGCTGTTTGCGGGGGTGCTTGCGGCACCTTTGTGCGCAGAAATTACATTGGATATTGGCTACTTACGGGTGGAGCAACCTCTTCCGCCGACCTTGTCGAATTTGGATCCGATCCCTGAGGACAATGGCATCGCCGGTGCGCAAACGGGGCTCGCCGACAACCTGACCACGGGCAAGTTTCTAGGTCAGTCCTACACGTTGACTGTCGCCGAAGTGTTCGAAGGCGACGACCCAACCGACGCTGCTAGAGACTTGCTTGCCGCCTCGCCTTTTTTGGTGATTGACGCTGCGGCGCAGGACATCGTGGCCATCGCAGATTTGCCTGAGGCGCAAGGGGCCATACTGTTCAATACATCGTCTGGTGACCTGAGCCTGAGGAACGCAGATTGCCGTGGCAACCTGCTGCATACGCTCGCCTCGGACGCGATGCGCACAGACGCATTGGCGCAGATGCTGGTGAAAAAGCGGTGGGATGACCTGGTCATGATCACAGGCACGCATCCCGCCGACATCAGCTATGCCGAAGCGATGCGCCGGTCGCTGACCAAGTTTGGATTATCGCTCGAGGGGGAAAAGCAATGGGCCTTCGACGCTGACATGCGGCGAAACGCGTCACAGGAAGTGCCGCTGTTTACGCAGGACTTTGGCGATTATGACGCGTTGATCATCGCGGACGAGGTGCACGATTTTGGCCGCTACGTGCTTTATAACACGTGGGAGGCGCGCCCGGTAGTTGGGTCCGAAGGGCTGTCGTCCGTTGGCTGGTCGCCGGTGATCGAACAGTGGGGTGCGGCACAGCTGCATTCACGTTTCGAAGATGAACACATGCGCGAAATGACAGCGCAGGACTACGCCGCGTGGGCGGCTGTTCGCACATTGGGCGAAGCGATGACCCGAACGAACGCCAATGATCCTGAGACGTTGCGCAGCTATATCATGTCTGACCAGTTTGAACTGGCGGGTTTCAAGGGGCGTCCCCTGACATATCGTGCTTGGAACGGCCAGCTGCGCCAGCCCATCGCCATCGCACACCCGCGTGCGCTGGTGGCTCAAGCGCCGCTCGAAGGATTTCTGCATCAGACTAACGAACTAGACAGCTTGGGGCTCGACCGTCCCGAAAGTACATGTGAGGCGTTCCAATGATCCGACTGACCGCAATGTTCTCTCTTCTGGCCTCGACCGCGATGGCGGGCGAGATTTGGGTGACCAATGAAAAGGACGACACGATTTCCGTCATCTCGACCGAAACGCTCGAGGTCATCAAAACCTACGAGACCGGCGAACGGCCCCGGGGCATTCTGTTTTCCAAGGATTATAGTCGCGTGTATATCTGTGCCTCGGACAGCAACGCCGTGCAAGTGATGGACCCCAATACAGGCGAAATCCTGCACGAGTTGCCGTCGGGCGATGACCCCGAACAGTTTGTGCTGCATCCTGACGACCGGCACCTTTATATCGCCAACGAAGATGATGCGATCACGACCGTGGTTGATGTCGAGACACGGAAAGTCATCGCGCAGATCGACGTCGGCGTGGAACCGGAGGGCATGGCGGTCAGCCCGGATGGCAAGATCGCCATCACGACATCCGAGACGACCAACATGGCGCATTGGATCGATACGGAAACACAGGAACTGTTTGCCAATACGCTGGTCGACAGCCGCCCGCGCCATGCCGAGTTCATCAAGGACGGGGCGGAGATGTGGGTGAGTTCCGAGATTGGCGGCACGTTGACGGTGTTCGACACGGCCACCCAAACCGAAAAGGCCAAGATGAGCTTTGAGGTGCAGGGCGTGCATCCCGACCGGGTCCAGCCCGTCGGGTTCGAGTTCACCGCAGGTGACACCCACGCCTTTGTGGCCCTTGGGCCATCGAACCACGTCGCCGTGGTCAATGCCGAAACCTACGAGGTAGAGGATTACATCCTTGTGGGTCGCCGGGTTTGGCATATGGACTTTAATGAAGATCGTTCGCTTTTGTTCACCACCAACGGTGTGTCCGGCGATGTGACGGTGATCGATGTGGAAAAGCGCGAGGCCATTAAATCCATCAAGGTGGGCCGCTTTCCTTGGGGTGCCGCGTACCGGCCCTCTGCCTCGTAAGGCATCCTGACTTACAACGTCTTAATCAAAACACATCCGGGAGGGACCCAAATGAAAACTCTGGCATTGATCGCCGCGATGGTGCTGACAGCACCCACACTTGCACTGGCCGATGACGATGATGACACAGGCTTTGGTGCCGCAGGGCTGCTGGGCGGTAGCAACAAGGAAGATCTGCCACCGATTATCCTGTCCGCAGGCGAACCAATCGCACCGGAAGGTCCGTGGGAGCTTAGATCCGGCACCTATTACGAGTTTGAAATCCAAGGTGACGGCAGCCAGGAATTGGCCCTCGTCGGCCCCGAGTTTTTCCGCGCCATCTGGATCGACGAGATTGTTGTAGAAGGTCTTGAAATCCGCCCCCTTGGTCTCGACAGTATCGAGTTTGACGAGGCGGGAGAGATGGAAATTGGTTTCGTCGCCATCAAGCCCGGCGCATACTACATCAAGATCCCGGGCACATCGGGCGAAACGCAACGATTGGACATCACCATTAAATGACAGGGCTTGAGGCCACTGGCCTCACCTATTCTTACGGTCACAAGACGGCGTTGAAGGATGTGTCCTTCGACGTCCCGGCTGGTGCGTTCTGCGCGCTTTTGGGACCCAACGGCGCGGGCAAATCGACGCTGTTCAACCTGTTGACCCGATTGTTCGTGGCCCCTGAAGGGCGTATTGTCATTGCGGGCCACGACCTGCGCAGCAACCCGCATGCGGCGCTGGCTGCATTGGGCATCGTGTTTCAGCAAACGACCCTTGATCTGGATCTGACTGTCCAGCAAAACCTGCGCTATTTTGCGGCGCTGCACGGCTTGTCCGGGCGGTTGGCCCGCACACGCATCGATGCCACCCTTGATCAGCTCAACATGCGCGAGCGGGCCGGAGAGAAGGCCCGCGCCCTGAACGGCGGGCACCGGCGCCGAACCGAGATCGCGCGGGCGTTGCTGCATGATCCAAGCGTGCTGCTTTTGGATGAACCCACTGTAGGCCTGGATGCTGCCGCGCGCGCGTCCATCACAGATGACGCGCATATGCTTGCGGCGCGGGGCAAAACCATACTTTGGGCCACACATCTGACTGACGAAGTGCAGCCTGATGACGCGTTGATCATCCTGCACCGTGCCCGTGTGCTGGCGACGGGAACGGCGCGTGATATTGCGGGCGACCAAAGCCTCAAGGATCGTTTCCTGCACATGACCGGAGCGGAGGCGTGAACGCTTACCTCACATCGCTTAGCGCGATCGTCCTGCGAGAGGGGCTGCGATTCGTCCACCAACGGGAACGCTTCGTTGCAGCCCTCGTGCGCCCGTTGGTCTGGCTTTTGGTCTTTGCTGCCGGGTTCCGCGCCGCTCTGGGGCTGAGTATCATTCCGCCTTACCAAACCTACATCACGTACGAGACCTATATCGTACCGGGTCTCTGCGGCATGATCTTGCTGTTTAACGGCATGCAATCATCACTCAGCCTGGTCTATGACCGCGAGATGGGATCCATAAAGCTGCTGCTGACGGCCCCGCTGCCACGTGGCTGGCTGCTCTTTTGCAAGCTCTTGGGGTCAACGATGATCTCTGTCCTGCAAGTGTATGCTTTCCTAGCCATTGCCGCGCTTTTTGATGTGCGGATGCCAGGCTGGGGGTACGTGACCGTGTTGCCAGCGCTGATCATCGCTGGGCTGATGTTGGGGTCCTTGGGCCTGTTGCTGTCTAGTTTTATCAAGCAGTTAGAGAATTTCGCGGGCGTGATGAACTTTGTCATCTTCCCGATGTTCTTTCTGTCGTCCGCTCTTTATCCGCTTTGGAAGATGGCAGAAAGCTCGGAACTGCTGCATGACATTTGCGCGGTGAACCCGTTTACGCATGCCGTCGAGCTGATCCGCTTTGCACTCTATGCCGATTGGAACGGCATGGCGTTGCTTTGGACGGTCCTCGCGACAGTAGTTTTCGGCGTGGTGGCCTTGATCGGATACGATCCTGCGCGTGGACGAATTGCGCGGCGGGGATAGGGCACTTTGGTCTTGTGGTTATTTCGGCGAAATTAGGCTAGAATGCCCCAATGAAAAACGTCTGTATCGTTGCCGCTTTCGCCTTTGCCATGTCGCCTGCCGTGGCTGATGAATTTGGGCAGCTCAATCCTGATGAAATGACATGGCAGCATTTTGTCGAACGCGCTGAGCGGGGCGAGACGGGAATGGTGCTTTGCTCCATGGGCTATGCGCTCACAAAATCGGGCGATCATGGATCGGCACGGACCTTGCTCGAAAACTGCGCCAATGACGGCTACACTGGGGCGATGACCTGGATGAGCCAACTCGACAACAATGGGTTGGGTGCCGAATACAATCCCGATGCTGCCGCGGAATGGGATCGTCGCGCCGCCGAGGCCGGTGATCCCGTGGGCAAGTTCAATTATGGGATCGCCCTGATGCGTGGTCATGGGGTCGGTAAGGATGACGCCCGAGGACGCCAACTGGTGGACGAAGCCGCGCGCGAAGGGCTTGAAATTGCGCAACGCCTGCAGAATGCGGACTATGACCTGGACGAGGTCACACCCGATGCTGACGATTGGAAATACGCACCCGCGTTCTGAACATCACTAAGGATTGTGCCGGGAGAACCGCCCAACGTCACAATCCGATCAGCCAGTTTTTGTGCTTCTTCAGCGATATGAGTCACCAGAATGGTGGCGACGTTATGTTGCGCGCGTAGCGTTGCGAACAGGGTCATCATCTCGTCAACCAAAGCGGGATCAAGGGATACAAAAGGCTCATCCAGCAGCAATAGGTCTGGTTGGACTGCAAATGCACGCGCCAGTGCAAGGCGTCGCTGTTGGCCCAGTGAAAGCTGGCTTGGGTAATCTTCGGCCCGCGCAAGCAAGCCGACATCGTCAAGCGCAGCAGCAATCGCGCTGTGGCCAGCGCCGGTTGTGACGCGGATGTTGTCAAAAAGGGTGCGCCACGGCAGCAGCGTCGGTTCCTGAAACACCATCGCGCAGGTTCCGTGCACCGTGCATCGTGCATCGTGGCGTGTATCGATCCCGGCAATCACGCGCAAAAGGGATGACTTGCCAACGCCCGAAGGTCCAACCAGCGCAAGCGTTTCGCCCGGGTCAAGCTGCACCACGACATTTTGCAGCACAGGCGTACCTTGATGCGTGAGCGTCTTTAGGTCGAGATCAAGGATGGGCACGCCTCGGTCAGCCACCCGGCTGTAGAAATGTGCCCGGCGGCAGGCTACGGGCCTCGCCCAACAGGTCGGTGCCGCCCAATGCTACCATGAGCGCCAGCATGCGTGCCGCGGCCTCTTCGTCGACCGGGCCAGCATCGGGAATCCCGGCCCGGAACCCAGCCTTGAGCGCTTCGAACTGCGCGTCTGTCTTGGCGTTCATCCGGTCGCGCAGGCGGTCCCATTCGGCGTCGTCCGTGGCTAACATGTGCTTGGCATCGCGCGACGCGGCGGCAAGCCCACGCACCAATTCGGGTGTGTCGCGCAGCGTCTCGCCCTTGACCACATAGCCCAGGAGCGGAGTGTTGGGATCGAGACCCAGAGCGGTCGCGGCGTCCGCGACATCCACCAGCTTGCGCATGCCCGACGCCTCCATTTTGGCAAGGAAGTGCCAGAAGTTGATAGCGGCATCGACTTCGCCGGAAAGGGCAGACTTGAAGATCAGCGGAGGCGCACCAAAGACTTGCTGCGTCTCAGCCTCCAAATCCAGACCATGTTTTTCAGCCGCATAGGCCTGCAAGATCAGCCAGCTCTTGTCCAAAGGCCCGCCAGCGATACCAACTTTCTGGCCCGCCAGCTCTGCGAGCGTCTGGACAGGGCTGTCACCAGCGACCATCACCGCGCCCACGGCTTTGGAATACGGCAAAAACACATAGTCCTTGCCGGAGGCCCGTTGCCGCGCAACCCACAGCCAATCCGAGACGATCACATCGGTTTCGCCACCTTGAAACGCGATTTTGGCTGCGGACCCGGCTGCCACACCTTGCACGATCAGATCAAATCCATGCGCCGTGTCAAAGCCATGGTGCTTGATCGTGTCCAGTTCCCAATTCACCGTGCCGAATTTCAGGACAGAGGCGCGCAATGTCGGTGTCTCAGCGAGCCCCGTTGCGGCCATAAGGGCTGCGAGCGCGGCCGCAACCAGAGCTTTGAACATCATCTGTTGATCCTCCCGAAATCGTCACCAGCCTAGCAGTATCGCCTCGGTCGGGAATACGACCAAAGCCGCACGGTTACTCGATCACCAACCGCGGCAGCCAGTGGCTGTCGGGATCGCTTTCGTGCAGGTCCTCGGCGCGGACGGGGCGCAGGTTGCCACTCTCTGGCGGCGCCGACAGGACACCCATATCCATTTCGTGCAGCGTGCCGACAAGCTGTTCATCGACGTCATCCAGCTTGTAATAGACACCGTTCCACATGTTGATTCCGTATTCGGTTGCGCCCTTCCAGATGAACAGGAAGTCATATTCAAGATCGATCAAGTCGGCGCCAATATTGCGCAGAATGTCATACGGATACGGCACATGACACCAGTGCTTTGATGGCCCTTCGATGCAGCGAAATGGGCGCATCGACAGGAAGTGGTCGGCAAAAGGCTCTGCGGCCATGGCAATGGAATAGCTGCCGTCGGTATCCAGCGCGATCTTCGCGATCTGGATGCGCATGCCTTCGTTGGTCTCAAGATACACGGCTCGTTCATCTGCGAAGGCAGCGGTCGCCAAGACCACACATGCTGTGACTAAGACGGATTTCATCCCGGATCCTCCCCAAGACGCAGGATATGTGCGGAACACCTGATGCGCTGCGATACCAAAGTCGCAGACGTTCCGGGTTGATTTCGGGGAGTGTACGACCATTGGCCAATACCTTGCCGCCCCGTTTACGCAAATAATCCTCGTGTGGCGAAGGCTGTGCCCTGCGCATGGCACACCTTGGCATCAACGCCCACCACTGGGTTTTGGGAGGAAAACAAATGAACAGATTTATTGCGTTGACCGTTGCAGGTCTCCTGACGGCGACCTCTGCGATGGCAGAAGGTGTCACCGAAGAGATGCTGGCCAACGATACGGCGTCGACCGGTGACGTGCTGACCAACGGCATGGGCCGCCATCTTCAGCGGTATTCACCGCTTGATACGTTGAACAAGGACAACGTCAAAAACCTTGTCCCGGCATGGGCGTTTTCCCTCGGCGGCGAAAAACAGCGCGGCCAGGAAACGCAGCCCATCGTTCATGATGGTGTAATGTACATCACCGGCTCTTACAGCCGGATGTACGCAATCGACGTCAAAACCGGCCAAGAGCTGTGGCAATACGATGCACGCCTCCCAGAAGGCATCTTGCCCTGCTGCGATGTGGTCAACCGCGGTGCTGCCATTTATGGCGACAACATCTATTTCGGCACGCTGGACGCCCGCATTGTGGCGCTGAACGCCAAAACGGGCGACACTGTCTGGAATAAGAAGATCGAGGATTACAAGGCGGGCTACAGCTATACCGCAGCGCCGCTGATCGTGAATGGCCTGGTCATCACGGGCAACTCTGGTGGTGAGTTCGGTATCGTCGGCGCGGTTGAAGCCCGCGACGCTGAAACCGGCGAAACCGTCTGGTATCGCCCAGTGATCGAAGGTCACATGGGCATGCTGAACGGCGAAGAAAGCACCATGACCGGCACGCTGAACGCGACCTGGCCGGGCGACATGTGGAAAACGGGTGGCGGTGCCACTTGGCTCGGCGGCTCCTATGACATCGACACCGACACGCTGGTCTTTGGTGCGGGCAACCCTGCGCCCTGGAATTCGTGGCTGCGGGATGCCGGTCAGAAGAACGACGGCACCGGCGATAACCTCTATGCCGCGTCGCGCATCGGCATCGACCCCGCAACAGGCGAGATCAAGTGGCACTTCCAGACCACCCCGCGCGAAGGCTGGGACTATGACGGCGTCAACGAGGTCGTCGCCTACACCGACCGCGACGGCAACAAGCGCTATGCCACCGCCGACCGCAATGGCTTCTTCTACGTCCTGAACCGTGAGGATGGCGCGTTCGTGTCTGCCGTGCCTTTCGTCAAGGACATCTCGTGGGCCGAAGGCATCGATGAAAACGGTCGCCCGATCTTCAACGAAGCCAACCGTCCCGGTGATCCCGCCGAAGCAGCGGACGGCAAAAAGGGTGAAGTCGTCTTTGCTTCGCCCTCGTTCCTGGGGGGCAAGAACTGGATGCCAATGGCATTCAGTCAGCGGACCGGCAACTTCTACGTGCCTTCAAACGAGTGGGGCATGGACATCTGGAACGAGCCGATCACCTACAAGAAAGGCGCTGCTTATCTCGGCTCGGGCTTTACCATCAAGCCCAACTACGACGACCACATCGGCAGCCTAAAGGCGATTGATCCCGACACCGGCGACATCAAATGGGAGTTCAAGAACGACGCCCCGCTTTGGGGTGGCGTGATGACCACGGCCGGTGGCCTTGTCTTCACCGGCACGCCAGAAGGCAGATTTATCGCCTTTGACGATGAAACGGGCGAAGAGTTGTGGTCGTTCCAGACCGGCTCGGGCATCGTCGGTCAGCCGATCACCTGGGAACAGGATGGCGAGCAATATGTGACCGTGATCTCCGGCTGGGGTGGTGCGGTTCCGCTTTGGGGCGGCGAAGTCGCGAAGAAGGTCAATTATTTGAACCAGGGCGGCACGCTCTGGACCTTCCGGTTGCCAAAACAATTGGCCTCCGCAGACTGATCCTTGAACATGATACGACGCCCCCGCAATTGCGGGGGCGTATTCGTTTCGGTGTTAGACCTTTTGCCAAGTGACCAATCACCAGAAAGTGGGATAAGCTAGCATTATGTCGATCCTTACCTCGCCCTTGGCTGACCCTTCCAAATCGCACGTACCACAAGGCTGGGCACTGATCATCGATGATCACCCGCTATTTTGTGACGCTTTGGAATTGACGTTGCGCTCGGTAGCGCATTTTGAACGGGTTGTGACGGCTGACAGCCTGAAACGCGCGCTTGAGCGCTTGGACGAAGACACTGCACCCGCTCTCATTTTGCTGGATTTGAACCTGCCGGATGTGGACGGGCTTGACGGTTTGATGCGGCTTAAGCGCACAACCGACGCGACACCGATCATCATCGTGTCGTCCATGACAGACAACTCGATCATTTCTAATTCGATTGTTGCGGGCGCGCGCGGCTTCGTACCGAAACATTCGCACCGGTCGGTGTTTCTTGAAGCGATTCAAACCATTTCGTCAGGGGAAATTTACAAACCTGCCGGATTTGTCGAAGGCAATGTAACGGACGGGAAAAAAGACCACTTGGGACGTCTGCTGTCGCTGACCAACCAGCAAGCGCGCATCCTTGATTTGATTTGCGAGGGCAAATTGAACAAGCAAATCGCCTTTGACCTGACCATCGCCGAGACAACGGTAAAGGCGCATGTGACCGCCATAATGCGCAAACTGGGCGTACAAAGCCGGACCCAAGCGGTTTTGGTTGCGCAGGAAGCCAAATATTCAAAGGTCTTGCCAAGCGCGGACTGACGACCCTATCGTGACGGTAGGGAGAGATCATATGACATTGCAGTCCAAAGCCGAACGGCTTGAAGGACGTGCCGTGGCAGACCCGTACGACATTCTTCGTACGTCAGAAGTGCGCGCTTCAACGACGTCACCTGTTAAGCATCTAAAGCTCGAACTGGGTGATGGACCGTTTGTGCTGATTGCGCTCTTTGTCACACCGGCCGTCGATTTTCATGGCGTCGTATCTGAGGCGGAGGCGCTGTTTCCTGACGTGGACGTAGTTGCCTGCACCACCGCCGGAGAGATTGGGACAACCGGATATGAAGACGGCCTGATCGTTGCGGTTGCTTTCCCTGCAGAGGGGTTTGCCACAACTTCGGTGATGATCGACGATGTGAGTGCGCTGGACATCCAAACGACCATTGACCGGATCACGTTGGAACGCATGTCGCTGCATGATGCGACGCCGGATTTCGACAACAATTTCGCGTTTCTGGTTGTCGATGGTTTGTCGCTCAGCGAAGACACACTTGCCGCGACCATCGCACCCGCACTACGTGATGTCCCGATTTTCGGAGGCTCAGCCGGAGACGGGACGCGCTTTGCCCGAACCTATGTTGCGCTCAACGGCAAAGTTGCGCGCAACGCGGCCGTACTGACCCTGGCGCGCAGCCGATATGAAACGCGTGTCTTCAGCCTGGACCATTTGATCCCCGGCACCACGCAAATGGTTGTCACCGAAGCCGACCCGGCACGCCGCATCGTCAAGGCGATCAACGCGGAACCAGCGGCGCGTGAATATGCGCGGCTTGTCGGCAAAGATCCCAACCAGCTTGACCGCTTTACCTTTGCGTCGCACCCGGTGGTCGTTAGGATTGGCAACACCCACCATGTCCGCGCCATTCAGCAGGTCAACGAGAATGGCGAGTTGGTGTTTTTCTCGGCAATCGACGAAGGCATGGTGCTGACCGTGGCCTCCCAAGAGAACCTGTCGGCGCACCTCGAACGGGAACTGGCGGGGCTTGGTGCGACGGGCAGTCCGGCCAATATTATTGGGTGCGATTGCATCCTGCGCCGGATCGAAGCAGAGCAATCGCAACAAACACGCCAGATTTCAAAGGTATTGAGCGCGCACAAGGTCACCGGGTTCTCCACCTATGGCGAACAGATCGGTCCATTGCATGTCAATCACACCATGAGCGGGGTCGCGTTTTATCACCCGCCAGAAGGCACAAAGGCTGGGTCGCGTGTCGCTGATTAACCCGCAGGACACTCTGGAGCGGCAGAACGAAAAGCTGCTGCAGATATCGCAGGCGCTTATGCGCCGGGTCGAACAAAAGTCGGAACAATCGGGATTTGCCTATCAGCAATTCGAGCGCGCGGCGCTGCTCGAATCCGAAGTGCGCGAACGTACACGCGATCTGGAACGCACCCTCGATTTGTTGCAGGACTCGAATGCACGCCTCGAACAGGCCAACCGCGAGACTGAAACAGCACGGTCGAACCTGACCGAAGCGATCGAGACGATCAACGAAGGTTTCGCGCTTTTTGATGAAGAGGACCGGCTGGTTCTATACAACAGCCGTTTCTGCCGTGATCTGCAGGACGTCGAGGCGATGCTGCACGAAGGGCTCAGTTTTCGGGACTACGTGACGTTGATCTCGAAAAGCCGTTTTCTGGCGCTGCCAGACGGCAAAACACCAGAAGACTGGGCGCATTTGCGCCTTGAACGCCACCGTGAAGAACATGTGGTGTTCAATGTCAGCCTGATCTGGGACCGCTGGTTGCAAGCCTCTGAACATCGCACGTCCCGCAATGGCACGGTGATCTTGCAAACCGATGTCACAGACATCATCCGCATGGAGCGGGAAGAACGCGACAAGATGCGCCATGAGGAGGCGCGCAAGCTGCAAGCCACACTTGACCACCTGAATCAGGGGGTCTGTATTTTTGATGCGAGCAAGACGCTGGTGGGCTGGAACAAACGCATGAACCGGCTTTTGGACGTGGCACCCAGTTGGCGCCGTCGCACTCTCACCTTCGACGATTTGATGGGCCACTTTCGCGAAGAGTTGACGTTCGACCCCCGTTTTTCCGCAGAAAGACTGATTGATTGGACCCGGCGCACCCAACCCCGCAATTCCATCGCCTTTGAGGTGACGCGCAAGGGTGACCAAATCTACAGCGTGTTTGCCCAAGAGATGCCGGACCGTGGTTTTGTGATCAGCCTCACGGATGTCACGTCGGAGCGGGCCGCGACACGCGCACTGGCTGAAATGAACGAAAAGCTGGAAGCCTGGGTCGAGGAGCGCACCGCTGAACTGGAGGAGGCGCTCTCGGAAGCCGAGCGCGCCAACGCATCAAAATCCCGGTTTGTCGCAGCGGCCAGCCATGATCTCATGCAACCCCTGTCCGCAGCGAAGCTTTTTGTATCATCAATCGCCGACCTATCAGCCAATCCCGACATTCAGCGCGTCGTTGCCAAAACTGAGACTGCGCTACAGGGCGTCGAACAGATCATCGAAGCGTTGTCAGCCATTTCGAAACTCGATGCGGGCAAGGCGGTGTTCGATGTCCAGCCGGTGTCGTTGGCCGACATATTTGATCCGCTGCGTGATGAATTGGCGCCATATGCGCGGGCCAAGGGTTTGGACCTGACGCTCGTTCCCAGTGGACTTACAGTGGTCAGTGATCCTGGATATCTGCGCCGGATCGTCCAAAACCTGCTCAGCAATGCAATCCGCTACACCAATGACGGTCGCGTTCTCGCAGGGGTCCGCCGGGTGGGAAACTATGCCCGGATCGAGGTGTGGGATACAGGTCAAGGCATCGCGGAACAGGATCAGCAAGTCATTTTTCAGGAGTTCAAGCAACTGGGCCAAAGCTCTGTCGATTCCGGGCTGGGACTGGGGCTGGCCATAGTCGAGCGCGCTTGCAAAAGCCTGGCTCACCCGCTTGATCTGTGGTCAAAGCCCGGCGCAGGCAGCTGTTTCAGTTTGATGGTGCCCATCTCCGCGCCAAGCCAAAGCTTGTCCAGAGCTCATATGGCCGCTGCGCCCAAAGCTGAAACGGATTTACATGGCGTTTTGGTCATGCTGGTCGAAAACAACCGCAGCGTTGCACAGGCCATTGCGCACCTGATCGAAAGCAGCAGGGGCGAAGTGCTTGTTGCGGAAACCGCCGAAGAGGCACTGGCCACAATCTCTGAAATTGACCTGGTCCCAGATGCATTTTTGTTGGACTTCCAGTTGGGCGACGGGATGAATGGCATTGCGCTATATGAACAAATCCTGCGCCTGTATGGTGAGGTTCCTGCTGCGATCATCTCTGCCAACAAAAGCGCCGAGCTGCGCGCGCTATGCAAGCAGTTGAACCTGAAGCTTCTGGCCAAACCCCTGAATGCCCAGCGGGTTTACGACTTTCTCAGCAGCAGTATCGCACCGCTTGATGTCGTGGAAACCCGTTGCGGCAGCGACCGATCTCAAAACACATGAGCCCGTATAAACTGGTCCCGTCGATTGTGTGTCTGCCAGGTGAACGACATCCACCTGGTTGAAATTGGCGTGACAGTTTGCCGAAACCCTGGGCGCGTGCATGTGCGACTTAAGTTTCGATGACCCGTTTCGATTGTTCTGATACGATCGTTGAATGGAGGACATGAAAATGCGCGCGTTAGGATTGTGCTTGGCGACCGTTTTGTTGGCAGGCGTTGCCAATGCTGAACCGCCGAAAACGTCAGAAAACGATTTCGGCGTCCTCAACCCACACGATACCGGTCGGGAAATGCTTCAGCGTAAGATCGAGATGGGAGTCATTGACTCCGTGACCTGTTCTCTTGGTGTCAACGCAACCAAATACGACAATCATGAATTGGCTAAAAGTCTGGCCAAACGCTGTGCCGAGGCTGGGTACACAAAGGCAATGACCTGGGTCAGTCAGATGGAAAACAATGGCCTGGGCGGCGAGTACAATCCAGACGAAGCTGCCGAGTGGGATCGCCGCGCCGCGGAAGCAGGTGACCCCGTAGGCCGTTTCAATCACGGGCTCAACCTGATGCGCGGTCATGGCATCTCGCAAGATGTCGAGCTTGGTCGACGCTTTATAGATCAGGCCGCAGAGGATGGTTTGGAAATTGCCAAACGCCTTCAAAGCTCTGACTATGACCTCGACGAAGTCACGCCCGATGCGGACAACTGGAAATATGCGCCGCTTTTCTAAGCAAATGGCGTCGTAGTTTGCCGCTAGGCAAAGCAAATCGGGCCAGCTCTCACGCTTCATGATGTGCTGAACCGCTTCTGACCGTTGGGCCGTGTAAGATGATCAAGGGTGTGTGCTAAGATGGGGCGTTTTGATCAGTCTGTTGAAGCCAGTTTTGTTTGCGGACAACAGCATATCGAACCAACGCCCCTAAAGGCGCAGTCTATGTCAGTTCTGGCGTAGCGTGGTACGGCGGTGCGAAAGTTTGCCCAAGGGCAGAAACGCGCCACGCTTGCCACGGCCAATTGGGCAATCGGTGCTTCGCGGCTGTTTATGCAAGACCCAGCGTCGGTCACATTCAGCTCCTTCCTGACCTTTGCCACCGCTTAAAAATAAACTGGGCCCGGTCCAACTTATCCACAGAAACCTTTTTGGCACCTGTTGACGAACGCGGCGGATTGTCGCCTACTGATAGACATCGGCACACGATGTAGATGTGCACCACAAGCCGAGCAGCGTATCTGGGGGATATTCTAATGGCATTAAAGTATTTGAGGGACAGCCTTCCATGGCTGGTTCCATCTGCAGCGATTGTATTTGCAGCATCCGGTTTTTTGGAATTGGGCGGTGGTGATAACGACACCACTTTCAGTGGGGAGGATCGCGCGACCGCCTCGGCCCCAATCTCCGACCCCGCGCCCGCACCCACGCCAATGGTTCAGCCGGTGGACATGACCGAAGCGGAAGAGGTCGTGACCCGTCAGGCGGCTCCAGAGACGTCGCTTACATCCGTGACCGCACCACTCACGCAACCAGCGGCGACCGTCGCCGCCATCCCCGCGCCGCAGCCTGCACCGGCTGCGGCGGTCACATCTACGCGCACTGCGGCGTTGGCTACACCACCTGCGGCGCCGGTCTTTGACGCCAGCACCTTTGGCGCTGGGGGGCAGCAGCAATGCCTTGAAGACCTCAAAACGATGGCGGCACAGGCCCGTGTCTACTTCCCAAGCGGCGGCTTGACCGCGGATCAGGGCGGTATCGAACAGGGCCGCCTCTTGGGTATGATCGCCGAAACCTGCCCCGGCGTGCAGATACGCGTCGAAGGCCATTCGGATCCGTCTGGCGATCCTACGGCCAACCTGCGCCTCAGCGAGGCGCGCGCCCAGGAAGTGATCAAGCGGATCGGCGCGTCGGGCATCGACACCACCATGTTCTTCGCCGAAGGTTTGGGTGATCGCCAGCCCTCGGGTATCGTGGGGGATCAGCCCAGTTCGTATTATGATCGGCGCGTCGAATTTTCGATTGTCGAAGAGGTGACACGCGTTGCCGTCCGCGCTCCGGCGACGGTGAAACAGAACCCGTGGGCGAATGCGTCTTGTGTCGCTGAGCTTCAGCAAGCCGTTGATAATACTATCCTTTTCTATTCTCCGCGGTCCGTGTCTTTGGGGGCGGGCGATCTTGATACTGCGATGGGTCTGGCGACCTTGGCGATGGAATGCCCGCACGCTCGGCTTCGCGTCATCGGCCATCACGCGGGTGACGTTCAGGCCGGCGAGGGCGTGTCGACCGGGTTGCTGCGCGCCAAGGCGCTCATGGCCATGCTGGTAGGTCGCGGTGTCGCTGCCGAAGAGATCATCATCGCCGCCCCCTCGCGCCCCCTGAACGCGGCGGGCCTGCCAGGCAGCCGCGTCCGGTTCGACGTCATCCTAGAAGAAGGCTGACGCCCCGTCCCCGCGGGGACATTCCCCCTTGTGTTATTGGCAGGAGCGCTGTAATCGGCGCTCCTGTTGCTTTTGCAGCATCCCCGTGGGAGGCGCGGCGGTCGCGACCGCCAGACCACGACCACGTCAACATCAGGCTGCGGGACGCGTCCCAAAGCTGTTTGAACAGGAGATTGGCACATGGCCAAGAAACTTGCTGGCACCATGAAATTGCAGGTGCCCGCCGGTCAAGCAAACCCCTCCCCGCCGGTTGGTCCGGCCCTGGGTCAGCGCGGCATCAACATCATGGAATTCTGCAAGGCGTTCAACGCCAAGACCGCAGACATGGAGCCCGGTGCGCCATGCCCGACCGTGATCACCTACTACCAGGACAAATCCTTCGCCATGGATATCAAGACGCCGCCTGCGTCTTACTATCTGAAGAAAGCGGCCAAGGTGAAATCTGGCGCCAACAACCCCAGCCGTGAAACCGTGGGGACAGTGACGGCCGCGCAGGTGCGCGAAATTGCCGAAGCGAAGATGAAGGATCTGAACGCCAACGACATCGACGGCGCGATGCAGATCATCCTGGGCTCCGCCCGCTCCATGGGCATCGAGGTGAAGTAAGATGGCAAAGCTTGGAA
>JBCBID010000033.1:0-39723 GCA_038525015.1 Pseudomonadota bacterium
TTCCACACGGGCGCGTCAAGCGGCGCGACCCCAAGACCCAGAGGATCTGATGAGAGCGGAGACGCCTGACCAGCCCGACCAAAGCGAACCCTCAACCGACGCGTCCGGCACGTCCACGGCCATGCGCGTCATCGGTGTTGCCGCGTCCGCGGGCGGGCTCGAAGCCGTGTCGTTGCTGGCGCAGAACCTGCCGCAGGATGCCAACGCGTTCTACGTGATCGCACAACACATGTCGCCTACCCACAAAAGCGTGCTGTCCACCCTCATCTCGCGCGAGACAAGCCTACCGGTGCGCGAGTTGGAGCCCGAGACGCACCCGGAACGCGGCTATATCTATGTCACGCCGCCCAACACGGATGTGGTGCTGGAAAACGGCGTGTTGCGCCTGCGCAATCCGTCGGGCCATGCGGCATCGCCCAAGCCGTCGGCCGACCGTCTGTTCAAAAGCCTGGTGGCCGAGCAAGGCGAGCATTGCATGGGCATCGTGCTCTCGGGCACCGGCTCTGATGGCAGCTATGGCGTGCAGGCCATTCGCGAGGCGGGTGGCATCACCATCGCGCAGGACCCTGCCAGCGCCAAATATGACGGAATGCCCACCTCGGCGATTGAAACCGGGTGCATCGACCTGACCCTGTCACCAGAGCAGATCGGCACCCATCTTGAGAAAATCCTCGCGCAACCACGCAACCTCGACAGCCTGCGCGCGCTCCAGGACGCCCCGAACCCGCTGGGCGAGTTGTTCGGCATCCTGCTGGCGCGCACCCAGGTCGATTTTGCCGACTACAAGGAAAACACGCTGAACCGGCGCATCGCCCGGCGCATGACGGCCCTGAACATTCAAAACTACGACGACTATGTCGACTATTGCCGCGCCAATATGCCCGAAGTCGACGCGCTGCACCGCGACCTCTTGATTTCAGTCACCCGGTTCTTTCGCGACCCCGACCAGTTCGAAAAGCTCAAGCGCGAGGTCGAAAACAAGCTTGCCGGCCATGATGACGGGGCAATCCGGGTCTGGGTGGTTGGCTGCGCCACGGGGGAAGAGGCCTATTCCATTGCCATCATCGTGGCCGAGATACTGGGCGGGATCGACATGCTGGCGCGCCGCAATGTGCAGATCTTTGCAACAGATATCGACCAGAACGCCATTGATGTGGCCCGCAAGGGCGTCTATCCGATCGCCGCGGCCTCCGACATCCCGGACGGGTTGCTGACATCCTATTTCAACGTCGGCAATACCGAAATCACAGTCCGGCCCGAGCTGCGGGCTATCACGCTGTTTTCACATCACAACGTGTTTCAGGACCCGCCCTTCATCAATGTTGACTTGGTCAGCATTCGCAACCTGCTGATCTATTTTAACCAGGCACTCCAGGAACGTGTCCTAAGCCGATTGCACTATGCGATGGCCGCCGGTGGGCTGCTGTTTGTGGGCACATCCGAAACCGTGGGCGAGATGGGTGTCTTCTTTGAGGGGCGGCAGGGGGCCGACAAGGTCTATGTCAAGCGGCGCGGCGTGTCGGGCGAATTGTCGATTGACCCGTCGGCACGTGGCTATCGCGGCGGGATACGCAGCTATGCGGCGCGCAGCAACGCACAGGCCAAGCCCGATGGCAAAGACGCGCGCGACCTGTCGCTGGCGCGTTCGGTCGCGCCCAACGGCATGATCTGTACCCAGAACGGGAACATCATCGAGGTGCTGGGTGATCTCAGCCCGTTCATGGAAATCCGCGCAGGCGCGTCGACCTCGCTCAATCTGCGGATGCTGATTGATCCTCTCCGCACCGAGGCGATGAGCCTGATGGCCGTGGCCATCCGCACCAACGAACGCCGGACCGGCCGGTGGCACAATGTGTCATTGCATGTGGGCAATCAGGTGCAGTTGCAGGTCTTTCCCTTCATCAGCCAAAAAGGCGGGGAAACGCAGTGTCTGGTTGCGGTGAATGCAAAGTTCGAAGAGGTCACAGAGAGCGCTCTGGAGGACATCACCGACCTTGATCACCGCGCCTATGTCGAAAAGATCGAGCTTGAGATCAAGTCGACGCAAGAGGCCCTGCAACAGACCATCGAAGAGCTGCAGACCGCCAACGAGGAACTGCAATCCTCGAACGAAGAGTTGCAATCGACCAATGAGGAGTTTCAGGCCACGAACGAAGAGCTTGAAACCTCGAACGAGGAATTGCAGTCCACCAACGAGGAATTGCTGACCGTCAACGAGGAATTGCAGATCAGTTCGGCCGAACGGCAGGCGCTGGCGTCCGAGTTGGAGGCAACGATGTCGTCATCCCCCTATGCCGTGGCGCTGGCCGATCAGGCGCTGATGGTGCGCCGCATGTCGCGTGTTGCGATGGCGTTCTTTGGCCTGACCGACATCCCGCCCACAGGCGTGCACCTCAGCCAATGCACCCTGCCCGCGGGTTTTCCCGCGCTTGCCCCGGTCGCCAATACGGTGCTTCGGGTGCAAGAGCCGCGCCGCGTGCCCGTCCTGTCGGAAGGCAAGTATTACACGATGCTGATGTCGCCCGTGCACGATCAACATCGCAAGCTGATCGGGCTGTCGATCACGATCACGCAGAACAACAGCGACCCGGTCAGCCTGGTTGTTGATATGATGAGCGAGATCAGCAAGATCGCGCATTGGTCCTACAATCTCGACACGCAGGAACTGGTGTGGTCCGCGGAAATGTTCGCCATTCACGGCCGCGCAGTGTCAGGAACCATGCCGACATGGCAGGACACGTTCAACATGATCCATCCCAACGACCGCGACAGCCACCGCGAGATGATCGAGGCGTTGCTTGAGGACGGAGAAACCAGCAGCTACCAGTTGCGTGTCTTTGGCGAAGGCGGCCACATCGTACCGGTCAATGGCAGCGTGACGCTGATCCGCGATTCCGAAGACGATCCGGTCCAGTTGGTCGGGGTTATGTGGGATGCCGCCGAAGGGCGCGCCCGCGACATTCGCCTGTCCAGCCTCGAAGCCGTGCAGGACGATCTGGGCATCGGCTTTTTCTCTTTTGATATCGAGAACAATTCCGGGCTGTGGAGCACACAGATGTTCGACATCCTTGGCTTTGATCAGGCGCGGCACACGCCCTCTGTCGAAAGCCTGCTGACATGCGTGGCCGATCACGACCGTCAGGCCGTGGGCCGCGATTTTCAGGCGGTGCTGGAAAATGGCACCCCGTTCAAGCGTGATCTGACGCTGCAGGTGGGCGACAACGTGCCCCTCATGTGCGCCTGTCTGGGCAAGGCGCGACACGGGGATGACGGGCGCGTGACCCATGTGTTCGGCAGTTTGCGCGTTCTAGAGCAGGCAGAAGTCGACGCGCACCGCGACTCTGCCTGACGTAAGACGCAATATTAACCTGCCGTTCACCGTCTGGCGGCAGTATCGCGGCGACCTGCCCCTAGCTGACGGCGCTTTGCGATGAACATGATGTCTAAAGCCCACCCTGCGCCCGCTGCCCGTGCCCGGGATATGGACCCCACCCTTGAGATGATCGCCGACGGCGCGGACGTGGATGCAAGCGTGCTCAGCGCGTCTTTCGTGGCCTCGCCCTATGCGACGTTCCTGCTGGATCAGGACGGGCGGGTGCTGATGTGCAACCGTCGGGCCGAACGGCTCTACGGCGCTGCCACGCCCGACATCCGCGGCAGACCCCTGGCCGCGCTGACCCACCTGACCGAAGAAGAAATGGCGCGGGCCCTGCGCGACGGTGCGGCCCGCAGTTCAGTTGACTTGCCGATGATCTCTGCTGTCCGGCCCGGCTTTACCCGACCCACAGCGTTCCGCATCGCCTTGCTGCGGTCCCCCACACGCGGCGAACGGCTCTATCTGCTCACCCAGGATCACCTCAAGGCCACGGCAGAGGCGTTGGGCCAGATGAACCAGCGCCGGATCGAGGCGCGCGAGGAACTGGCCCGCGTCGAAGCGCAATATGTCGATCTGCACGCCTCGCTCATCGCGATGGAGGCCTTTGCCCACCAGGCCTCTCACGACTTGCGCACGCCACTTGGCACCCTGTCGGGGCTGGTGCAATTGCTGCAACAGAAATTCGGCGCCGACCTGCCCGAAAAGGGGCGCGATTACCTGACATTCATGCTGCGGGCGGTGACCCAGATGGACACCTTGACCAGCGACTTTCTGGAACATGCGCGCAGCGTATCTGCCGAAGTGGCGGCAGAGCCGCTTGATCTGCGCAGTTTGCTGCATGAGGTGCGCAGGGACCTGCAAATCGGCCGGACAGACGCTGACCTGAACGTCGAGATCAATGGCGACACCTGCACGCTCATGGCAGAGCCGACGCTGCTGCGCATGCTGCTTACAAACCTGTTCAGCAACGCCATCAAATACCGCCACCCCGACAGGGTGCCCGAAATCACCGCGACACTCATCGCCGACGGGCCACATGCAACGGTGCTGACCATCGCCGACAACGGGCGCGGCTTCGACCCGAGACAGAGCGACGCGATCTTCCTGCCCTTCCGCCGCCTTCACACATCAATTGACGGCACGGGCATTGGGCTGTCGACCTGTGCCGAGGTGTGCCGGCGACACGGCTGGGACATCTCGGCCCGGTCCGACGGGTCGAGCGGCGCAGAATTTCGCCTGCGCTTTCCGCAAACACGCCCCGCGCCTTAAACATCCTCTCTTTCTCTGAGGACTGTCGATGGTCTTTACGACAGGCTCGATATGTTAAGACATTTTTTAGTCTCTGACGGATAAGGCTGGACCGCAGCAAAGCGGAGGTGTCATGGCGTTAGTTTTGGTTCTCGAAGATGACCCCGGCTTGCAATTCACCTTTTCCGAAGCCCTCGAAGATGCCGGGCACGACGTGCATATCGCATCAAGCAATGAACAGGCGATGGACACACTGCGGCGCTGCACCCCTGATGTTCTCCTGCTCGACCTGATGGTCGCCGGCGGCCTGTCGACGGATGTTGCCAATTATGCGGGATACGCGGCCCCAAAAGCCCAGGTGATCTTTGTAACCGGCAGCGGTCTTTTTCCCAAAGGAGAGCTGTTTGAGATGTCGGGCAACGCGCGGATGGTTCTGCGCAAACCTGTCGACATCCGCGAATTGACAACGATGGTCAATCACGTGGCCCCCACTGTCCGTGCTCAGAACGCCGCCTTGTGACATCGGATAATATAGGTGTCCCAGCCAAGGCACCGCGCGAGAGCCCGACCATCGTGACGCCACAGACACCGGCATTATGTCAACGCCTGTGCGTTGAGCGCCAGACCAGAACCACATCACCTTCGCACCTGAAGTCATTGATAACAAGTATTTTCAGATCAAAATAAAGCTCTAAGTGGAAAATCCCCTGGCGATATGCGCCAAGACAAATCCAGACGCCCAACAAATACTGATTGGTCAAACCCAAAACGCCCGCGCTGCGCATCTTGCGCATGCCCCCGGCAATCCTCTCTCAACGTAGGTTTGCGCCCTCCTCGCATCGACCAGCGACACGCGCCTGGCAAGCACCCGCAGCGGCAGTTTTGCACTCCTCAAAGCAATCTCGCAGGTCGCGCATCGCCAAGCCGCGCGAAAACGACGCCACATCAAACGGGTCTCAATCTGCCAAATGCGGGAGACCAGCGTGCCGCTAAAAAGCGGCGCGCGTCGCCCCGGCAGGGTATCGGCACAGCCGATGCACGAGAGGGGCCTGGCAACGCAGTGAGTATGTGCCGAGGTCTGAACGCGGTGTTTGGGAAAAAAACAATGGTGCGGCCGGCGAGACTCGAACCAGCGTGCCGCTGAAGTCGGCGCGCGTCGCCCCGGCAGTGTATCGGCGCAGCCGATGCACGAGAGGGGCCTGGCGCCGCAAGGAGGGTGTGCCGAGGTGTGAACGGGGCGTTTGGGAAGAAATACAATGGTGCGGCCGGCGAGACTCGAACTCGCACGAGTGTTACCTCACAGCGACCTCAACGCTGCGCGTCTACCAATTCCGCCACGGCCGCACGCCTTGACTTGGTAGCCGGGGTTTAGCGGCGAACGCGGGCCTTGCCAAGACCGAAAACTCAAAGAAAAACCGGGGCCGCGAAGGGCCCCGGTTCTGGATCGGATCCAAGGTCCGATATGGTCAGTTGCTGGACACCCCAAAGGTCGGCAACGCCGCCGGTTGTACCGTAGGTTGCGCCGGGGCCGACAGGCTGGAATTCGACGTGCCCAGTTGCAACGACGCCTGGCGCAGCAACTCGACCCGCTCGGGCTGACCGGGGGCAAAGACGGCAGGTGCGCCCGCATCCACGGCCTTCAGCCCTTCGGCATACCAGACACGGGCCGTGTCGACCCGCTTGGTAGTGCCAAAGCCCTGCGCCAGGTGGTGGCCCATCATCTCGCCATAGACATGGTCGCCCATCGCAAACAGCAGCATCGCCGAGCCAAGCGCCACATCCATGTTGTCAGTGCGATAGCCGACGCCCATGCAGATCTGGGCAGTGCCCTTCAGCTGTGAGGGCGACATGCCCGTGGTCAGGATGAAACTGGCCACGTCCTGCACGACTTCAGGCTGCGACTTCAGCGCCAGCGCCGCGACATGCGGCTGCATCGCCGGGCCAAATTGTTCGCATTGGCTCGCGATCTGGTCCGGCGTAAAGCCCTGGATCTTCGCGATCATGTCCTCGCTCTTGGCGATCGCATAGGTGCGCGCGAGGCAGAACTGTTCGTTCAGCGCCACATTGGGGTCGGTCATCGCCGCGGCGGTCGTGAACCCGCCATTGGTGTTGGTCAAGAGCGACACCGTGTTGCAGTGCGACGCAAGCGATGCGGTGGCGCCACCGCCCAGGAAATTCGGCAGACCCGGTTCCTCTTCGGCAGCCACCTGGGGCACGGCCGGTACGGGCGCCTGCGCCTCGGGCGCGGCCGCCACGACGGTGGTAGTGGTGGTGGTGCCCAGGGTGGGCGCGACAGGTTGCGGCGCCACGACGATGGTGGTGGCCGGGGCCTGTTGCGGGAAGGCCGGGTTGGTGGGTTGCCCCGCCATCTCGGCGCGGTAGGTCTTCAAAAGCCCGCGCGTGCCGTCGGGATTGGCCGCGACCTGCTGGTTCACCGCATAGCCACCGGCCTGCGCACGGTTATAGGACGTGATCAAAAGGTTCTGTTCGAACGGTGTCAGTTGCCCCGTGGCCGGATAGCCCAGATAGGCCTGATAAGACGAAATCGCGCTGCGCGACCGCCGCCCCAACTGGCCATCAACCGTGCCTGCGTTGAACCCGAAATAGTTCAGCGAGGCCTGAATTTCGCGCCCCGCTTGCGTGGACGGAATGCTTGGGCGGTACGTCTTTCTGGTATAGGTGCGTTGCGTCGCCTTTTTGCGCTGGTTCTGCTTGGTTGCGGCGTGGCCGACAATACCGCCGATAATGGCGCCTGCAACAAAGTCTCCTGCGTCAGCGGTCACCCGTGTGGCGGGGACAATCGCCATCGACAGGGCGATACAGGAAACGGCAATGGACTTGGTGAACATGAAAAACCCTCCAGGAATATGGCGCCATGCTACCGCATTCAGCGCATTTGGGGAGTCACAAATTCCCTACCTTGCCGTTTCGGCGCGCAAAAACTTGAAACTTGGGCGCATGAGGGTGATGTAAGGGCACACCCCGCGCCACAGGGACACGCAACGTCATGGCCGACGCCTCAGCACATGTGATCGATATCGACATCGTCTCGGACGTGATGTGCCCGTGGTGCATTGTTGGATTTCGCCAACTGGAACAAGCACTTGGCCTGACAGGCATGGGGGCGCGGGTGCGCTGGCACCCGTTCGAGTTGAACCCCGACATGCCGCCCGAAGGCCAGAACCTGGCCGAGCATATCGCGCAGAAATACGGGGCAAGCCCCGCGCAATCGGCCCGCAACCGGGCCCAATTGACCGCCATCGGGCAGGATCTGGGCATTGATTTCGCCTTTTCGGACGACAGCCGCATCGTCAACAGCTTCGAGGCGCACCAACTTTTGGACTTCGCCCTGACCCAAGGTCTGCAACACCCACTGAAGCTTGCGCTGTTTCGGGCGCATTTCACCGACCGGCGCGACGTGTCGGATCGCGATGTGCTGCTGGAGGTGGCCGAAGAGGTGGGCCTTGACCGCGCCGCGGCCCTTGAGGTGCTGACCTCCGGCGCGCTGACAGGCAGCGTGCGCGAGAAACAGGCCTTCTGGACCTCGCACGGCATCACGGGCGTGCCGTCGATGGTTTTTGACGGCAAATATCTGATCACGGGCGCCCAAGGCGCCGAGACTTACGGCAAGGTCCTGCGCAAAGTGACCGAAGGCGGGGCCACCTGATCGCATGGTCGAGTGGATCACGACCCACGGGCTGACAGATTACCGTGCCGCCGAAGCCTGGATGGAGGCCCGCGCCACCGCCATCGCGGCGGGTGAGGCAGACGAATGCATCTGGCTGGTCGAGCACCCGCCGCTTTACACCGCCGGAACCTCCGCCCGGCCTGCTGATCTCACCGATCCCGACCGCTTTCCAGTGCACCAGACGCGGCGCGGCGGGCAATATACCTATCACGGGCCCGGCCAGCGCGTGGCGTATACGCTGCTGAATGTCGGGCAACGGGGCCATGATGTGCGCGCCTTTGTCCAAGACCTTGAGGCCTGGGTGATCGCCACGCTGGACATGTTCAACATCCGTGGTTTGATCCGCGAGGGGCGCGTGGGGGTCTGGGTTGAACGGCCGGACAAGCCCCGGGGCCCCGATGGCCAGGTGGCCGAGGACAAGATCGCCGCCATCGGCATCCGCCTGCGCAAATGGGTCAGCTTTCACGGGCTCAGCCTGAATGTTGAGCCGGACCTGACCCATTTCGACGGGATTGTGCCCTGCGGGATTTCGGATCACGGGGTGACATCGCTGGTCGATCTGGGCCTGCCGGTGTCGATGGCGGATGTGGACGTGGCGCTGCGCCAGACCTTCGAGACCGTGTTCCCAGACCCGGCGTGATCCAAAGGCCGCGCAGACGCGCGACACCATTATTGATTGGGGGCCAGCCCCCAAACCCCCGGAGTATTTTTAGCCAGAAGAAAGACTTAGGCGAGCATGCCCGCGAGCGCCTTGGCCTGGTAGCCTTTCATGACAGGCCGGACCGAGCGGCTGGCGCAGATCAGAAGCTCGGGGAACAGCCGCGCGATTTCGCCGGCCACTGCGCCCTCTTCCGCGTCGCCGTATTCTGCGGCCTCAGCCGCCTCGCGGGTCAGGTGGAAGCTTTCGGTGGGCGCGCCTTCGGCATAGATCACCTCGTGGCGGTCCATCAGGATGTGGTAATAGGTCACCTCGTCCACCGGCGCACGATAGATCATGTCGCCGCGCGCCAGATTGACCGCGCTGACCAGCACCTCATCAACGCCAAAGAGCATTTGCGCACGCCAGTCAGCAATCAGCATCCGGTGCGCCGGGGACACGATCAGGTCACGCGTATTGCCCAGCGCTCCGGCGTCGATATGCACCGGGGCCAGGGCACCGGACGCTGCCACCCGTCGGCGCAGCACCGCACGCACGGGCCGGTCGCCATTGTCCCAGGTCCGCAACCGCACGCCGCGGCGCAAACCCTCGACCGGCACGGGGCCGTCCACCGTGTCGATCAGCGTGCCTGCGGTGAAGCAGGCCACATTGGTATTGTCAAAGGTCAGGTCGCCGCCCGACACGCCCGTCATCGTGATCGACCCGCCAAGGCCCGTATTGTCGGTGAAGTCGCCCACGGATTGGTTCAGCACCCCATCATCCGCAAGGTCGTCGCGCAATTCGAAGATGTTGGTGTAATAGGCGCTCAGATCGATGAAATCGTTGTTGGTCTGATCGCCATCGTCAATGTCACCGCTGTTGCCCGCGTTGAAGTCGGTGATGACGTCATCATCGTCCCCGGGGGCAAAGACAAAGATGTCGTCGCCCGCCCCGCCCGTCAGCGTGTCGTCGCCCGTCCCGCCAATCAGCGTGTCATCTGACGGCGTGATGGTTTCGATCAGGAAATTGTCGATCGCAAAGCTTTCGTTCGCGATGCTGGCATTCAGGTCGCTGCCAAAGCCGATGGTCAGCGTGGCGGGCGGCGTGTCGACCGTGATCACGACATTCATGATCGTGTCCTGGGAATTCGACACCGATCCAGGCCCGGTATAGCCCAACTCGCCCGTGGCCGTGTTGGTAAAGTCCAGCGTATAGGTGGCACCATCAGCACCGGTAAAGGTCTGGCTTGCAGGCGAGGAAGTGTCGCCCGCCAGATGGCTGAACCGCACCTCTTCGCCATTCAGCGTGATGATGAAGTCTTCGCCGTCCCAACTGTCCAGCAGCAGGGCATCAAACTGGATCTCGACCTGTTCGGCCTCGCTGCCCAGATCAAAGCTGCGCTCGGTTGCGACGTTGCCATCCGCGCTGCCGAACCGGCCCAGCGATGTGCCAAGGGCCGGGTCCGTCTCGGTGCTGTTGTTGGTCCAGCCCGTCGCCCCGCTTTCAAAGTCGTCCTCGTAAAGGGTCGCGCGTTCCGATCCGGCATCTCCGACAATGCTGTCATTGCCGGCACCGCCCTCAAGGCTGTCAGAGCCCGCCCCGCCTTCGAGCGTGTCCGCACCCTCACCGCCCGCAATCGTGTCGTCGCCCGTGTCCCCGCTCAGCGCGTCGTCACCGGCATCCCCGGCAATCACATCGTCTCCGGCACCACCATCGATGACGTCGCCTTCATCATCGGCCGCCGCCAACTCGGTGGGTGTGACCGCGCCATCGTAAATCTCAAAAAGCGAGATCGAACCGTCGAGGTGATCGACCGTGGTGTCGGCCACACCATCGCCCGACGTCCATTGGCTGGCACCCAGCACCCAGGGTTCCGAATTGCCCACAAGCGTGACAGGGACGCCGGTGATCTCGCCACCCAGCGCGCCATCGACAAAAAGCTGGATGGTCTGGGCGTCGCTGTCCATCACGATCTGGATGTCGTGATCGACCCCCGCCGTGATCAGGCCCGACGCCGTGGACAGATCAAAGCTTGTTGTGCTGCTTTGCCAGCGCAGATCGACGCTGCCATCGGCATTGATCCAGGTGGTCAGGTGGCCACCACCGTCAAACCCGGAACTGTCCCGCGACAGCAATCCATAGCGCCCCGACAGCGGCAAGGTGTCAAGGTTGAACGACGTCAGCAGCGTCGCCGATGTCAGGTCATAGGTCGGGTCATGCGGGATCTCGATAAAGTCGTCGGACCCGTCCAGGCTGATCGACCCGGTGGCCGCGTCAAACGTGGCCCCGTTGCGCAGCACTGCGTCATTGTCGAGCGCGGACTCATCGTCCAGCGGGTCGCCCGCATCGTCAAAATCCCAGCGGCCCAGCGGGGTTGGGGCCGTGGGTGCGCCGCCTGTGGCTGCCGACGACCCGCCCGAGATCACGTCATCGCCGTCCCCGCCCAAGATCGTGTCCGTCCCGGCATCCCCGGTGATCGTATCATCGCCGGTGCCGCCCGTGATCAGATCGTCGTCAGCTCCGCCGGACAGGCTGTCATTGCCGCCGTCCCCGCTGATCGTGTCGTCACCGGCCCCACCCTCAATCACATCGTCGCCTTCAACACCTGCGGGTGTGCCGGTGACCGAAAACTCTGGCCCCGGGGGCAGCCCGATCATCGGGGATGTCAGCAGGTCTTCACTCACATTGCCCGTGTCGGGGCCGCTGATCGTCGCGCTCAGGCTGTCGCCGCCGGCATTTTCCCAATACCTGATCTGGATCGTGTAGGTTTCATTGGGGTCCAGCGTGACATCGCCGAACCGGGCGGTGGAGGGCTGGTGAAAGTCGTTGTTCAGATAGTCCAGCGTGCCGCCGGTCTGGTTGTTGAACTGCAGCGGGTTGCCGCTGGAATCGAAAATCTGGATCGTCGATCCGTCATCGGATGTCGTGGTCAGACGATAGGTGCCGCCCGACGTCACATTCAGTGTGCTGGTGTAGATGACACCAAAATCCGAGGGATTTCCGGTGGTCCCGCGCACCGTGTTGGTCAGACCACCTTCGTTGAAATCAGTGACATAGCCCGACCCGGTGCGGGTCCCGCTTTCGATATCAAAGGCCTGACCGTCAGCGGATGAAAAATTGCGGTCGAAGGTCTCGAAATGCCACGCGCCCTCGACCGGGCCATCGCCGCTCAAGACATCTGCGCCGCCGCCACCCGTGATCGTATCGTCGCCAAACGCGCCGGTCAGCGTGTCCGCGCCGCTCGTGCCCGACAGGGACTGGTCGCCCTCGGTCCCGGGGTTGGTGTTGTCGTTGGTGGCCATATCCTGCACTCGTACTGTCGCGCTGTGCCGCGCGTTAAAGGTACGTTATGGCGGCAGAATTGGGCTGAACGAGGGATGAAACAAGTTCTGAACACCACGTTTGTGCGGCATTTTTGGGTCATTGTCTCAATTTTAACACGTTCTGGGGCGGCTTTGGGGCGATTGTGGCCTGCACAGAAACAGTGTTGCGTGCGATCCGGGCCGTCCGGCGCGGGTGCAGAATGTTTCACACGCGACAATTCATCCCGGCCTTTGGCTGCATCTTCCATTGATGCGGGCGGGTCAAATCTTTAGAACCACTCAGGAATCCACGCGTGGACAGGGAACCCCATGCGTGTCGCAAGCAAACAGCCAGGAGGCACCGCATGGCAGACGCAGCCATTCACGGGCACGAGCACGAAGACGAACGCGGGTTCTTCACCCGTTGGTTCATGTCCACCAATCACAAAGACATCGGGATCCTTTATCTGATCACGTCGGCCATCGTCGGCTTCATCTCGGTCGCCTTCACCGTCTACATGCGGATGGAGCTGATGGACCCCGGCGTGCAGTATATGTGCATGGAAGGCGCACGCCTCACAGCGGCAGCCGCGGGCGAATGTACCCCCAACGGCCACCTCTGGAACGTGCTGATCACCGGCCACGGTATCCTGATGATGTTCTTCGTGGTGATCCCCGCGCTCTTCGGCGGATTTGGCAACTATTTCATGCCCTTGCAGATCGGCGCGCCGGACATGGCGTTCCCGCGCATGAACAACCTGTCGTTCTGGCTCTACGTTGCGGGCACCACGCTCGCCGTCTGCTCGGTCCTCGCACCGGGCGGCAATGGCCAGCTTGGATCCGGTGTGGGCTGGGTGCTCTACCCGCCGCTCTCGACCAATGAACAGGGCATGTCGATGGACCTCGCGATCTTCGCGGTCCACGTCTCGGGCGCGTCTTCGATCCTGGGGGCGATCAACATGATCACCACCTTCCTGAACATGCGCGCGCCGGGCATGACCCTCTTCAAGGTGCCGCTGTTCTCCTGGTCGATCTTTGTCACCTCGTGGCTGATCCTGCTGTCCCTGCCGGTTCTGGCGGGCGCAATCACCATGCTGCTGATGGACCGCAATTTCGGCTTCACCTTCTTTGATCCTGCCGGTGGCGGCGACCCCGTGCTTTACCAGCACATCCTGTGGTTCTTCGGCCACCCAGAGGTCTACATCATCATCCTGCCGGGCTTTGGCATCATCAGCCACGTGATTGCCACGTTCAGCCGCAAGCCCATCTTCGGCTACCTGCCGATGGTCTGGGCCATCATCGCGATTGGCGCACTGGGCTTTGTAGTGTGGGCGCACCACATGTACACGGTCGGGATGTCGCTCAACCAGCAGGCCTATTTCATGCTGGCAACGATGGTCATCGCCGTGCCCACAGGGGTCAAGGTGTTCTCGTGGATCGCCACCATGTGGGGCGGCTCGGTCGAGTTCAAGACACCAATGCTCTGGGCCTTCGGCTTCCTGTTCCTCTTCACCGTGGGTGGGGTGACAGGCATCGTTCTGTCCCAGGCCGCCGTGGACCGCTATTACCACGACACTTACTACGTCGTGGCGCACTTCCACTACGTGATGAGCCTCGGGGCCGTGTTCGCCATCTTCGCGGGTATCTACTTCTACTTCCCCAAGATGACGGGCCGCATGTATCCCGAATGGGCGGGCAAACTGCACTTTTGGACCATGTTCATCGGCGCCAACCTGACCTTCTTCCCCCAGCACTTCCTGGGCCGTCAGGGCATGCCACGCCGCTACATCGACTACCCCGAACAGTTCGCCTACTGGAACCAGTGGTCGTCCTGGGGCGCGTTCCTGTCCTTCGCCTCGTTCCTGTTCTTCTTCGGGATCATGGCCTATGCGCTGCGCCGCGGCGCGGTTGTGACGGAAAACAACCCCTGGAACGAATATGCGGACACGCTGGAATGGACCCTGCCCAGCCCACCGCCGGAACACACGTTCGAAATCCTGCCCAAGCAGGAAGACTGGGACAAACAGCCCTCGCACTAAGCGCGGTCTGACAGAAAAGCCAAAAGGGGCTCCGGTGGCGACCGGGGCCCTTTTTTCTGCGGTGTACCACCGAACTGCACGGCCGCCTTCTTCGGGCTGGAAATACGCCGGGGGCCTAGGTCGGCGTGCCCCCGCCAGAACGGAAAACCACCACGTTCGCCCCCAATCTCGCCTTGTTATGCAATATCAGCCGCCCTTATCCGGCCATTCCCCGCGCACCCGCGCGCGGCAAACGCGCGACCCGCCGCCCACGCACGCGCGGGACGCACAAACCATCTTCCACCACACCGGCCCCGACCCATATGCCCATCTCATAGCGGCCTGGGACCCGTGCTGCCCGAACATCCCGCAACCAGGCGATACGACGAAAGGAGCATCTCATGCTGTCAAAGACCCTCATTTCTGCCGCCCTCGCAGCCGCACTTGCGCTGGTGCCCGCCAGCCGTGCCGTGGCCGACCGCGGTGACTTTATCGCAGGTGCCATCATCGGCGGCATCGGCGGGGCCATCATCAACAACGAAGTGCGCAAGAACAAAGCCCGCCAGGCTGCCCGTCAGCGCGCCGTTGTGCCGCGCACCTACGCCACGCAACCGCGCAGCTATGCCACCCAGCCCCGCGCCTATCGTGCACCGGCCAAGAAAACCTATCGCCCCGCGATCCCGGCCACACCCGAAGGGCGCGAAATCCAGTCCTCGCTGAACTATTTCGGCTTCAATGCCGGGCCTATCGACGGCCAGGTCGGCTCGAAAACCCGTAACGCAATTGCCGATTACCAGCGCTATATGGGCTACGACGGCACCGGCCAGTTGACGTCGTTCCAGCAGCACATCCTGACCTCGGCCTATTTCCGCGCCGAAGCGGGTGGCAACCGCACCTTCCAGGACATCGCCTCGCATCCCGACGGCACCCGCGGCCTGCTGAAAATCTATCGCGAGGATCTGGCTGCGGGCAACACGGGCGAACGCCCCTTGCGGCCCGAACCCTCATCCTCAACCACCTATACCGACCTCTAGACACCGAGCAGCGCGGGGCGGCGCCGATGGCCCGCCCCGCGACAACCTGCCCTTCGACTTCAGGCGCGCGACGGGTATTATTTCCACATGCCCTACCGCTGGACATCAAAACCCGATGCTCAGGTGCAGGAACTGCACCTCTGGCCACACAATTCCCTGCCGCAGCAGGGCATGGCGGCCTTTGTCCTTGCAACCTTCACCCTGATCCTGATCCCCGCCCTGCCCCTCCTTGGATCGGTGGTGCTGTGGGGCATGCTGCCCTTCGTGCTTGGCGCGGTCTGGGCGATGTATTTCGCTTTGCGCCGCAACCGCCGCGCGCGCCAGATCGTCGAGGTGCTGACCCTCGACAATGACGACACTCACCTCAGCCGCACCGACGCCAATGGCCAGGTCCAGGAATGGGATTGCAACCGGTACTGGACGCAGGTGACCAAATACGAAGAAGAAGGCCCCGTGCCCCACTACGTCACCCTCAAGGGCAAGGGCCGCGAGGTCGAGATCGGCGCCTTTCTCAGCGAAGAAGAACGCATCGCGCTCTATGATGAATTGCTGCGGGCCCTGCGCCGTTAACTATTCTTACCGGTCAAATTTTGACCTCTTGGTCAAATTGTGCACTTTGCGTGCCAAAACGCGCGGTTTGGCGAAAACGGGTCAAAGATGCGCGAAAATCAGCCCCTGTCACCGGTCTCAAAATACGCGGTTTCGGTCCGAAAATATGCAGTTTGCGACAACAGGCTGGTCAAGCACGCGCAAAAAAGGCGGGAATTAACCCGCCTTAACGCAGCGTGCGGCCCCGATCAGGACGCAGCACACAGCCGGTCTTTGACCATCGGCCCAACAGCACCAAAGTCCATTTGACCGGTATATTTCGACTTCAGAACACCCATGACCTTGCCCATATCGCGGATGCTGTCAGCCCCCACTTCGGCAATGGCGTCGTCCACCGCCTTGGCCGAGGCTTCATCGTCCAGCTTCTGCGGCAAAAACTCTTCAATAACAGTGATTTCCGTCATCTCCCGCTCAGCCAGATCAAGCCGTCCGCCTTCTTCATAGGTCTTGGCGCTCTCTTTGCGCTGCTTGACCATTTTCCCAAGGATCGCAAGGACTTCGCCCTCGCCCACCCCATCGTCCTGACCCGCGGCCCGCGCGTCGATATCCTTGTCCTTGATCGCGGCATTGATCAGCCGCAATGTCGACAACCGGTCGGCATCCTTGTCTTTCATGGCCTGCTTCAGCGCGGCCGAAATCTTGGTGCGCAAATCCATTGTGATGTCCATCCCCATGGCACATGTTGAACGCTCAAAATAGGTCATACGTATAGTTGTGGCAAGAGAATGAGTGCCTTGCAACTGACTGATATTGCTTAATAAAGTAAATTACTTAATAGGCTTGACCGTACCGCGCAGCCACATTAGTTTCCGCGCAATTTGCCTGCTCCCTGCTGTTGCGCCTTGCACTGGAAACCGCTGCCATGACCCCTGCCAAACCCACCGCCTGTCTCGCTCTTGCCGACGGAACTTTGTTTTACGGTCAAGGGTTTGGCGCCACCGGCGAGACCCAGGCCGAACTGTGTTTCAACACCGCCATGACAGGCTATCAGGAAATCATGACCGACCCGTCCTATGCAGGCCAGGTGGTGACCTTCACCTTCCCCCATATCGGCAATGTCGGCGTGAACCCTGAAGATGACGAAACCGGTGACCCTGTAGCCTCCGGCATGGTGGTCAAATGGATGCCCACCGACCCATCCAATTGGCGCGCGGCACAGGACCTCTCAAGCTGGCTTGCCGCCCGTGGGCGCATCGCCATTGGGGGGGTCGATACCCGCCGCCTGACCCGCGCCATTCGGCACGCCGGGGCACCACATGTGGCCCTTGCGCACAACCCGGATGGCACATTTGACATCGAAGCGCTGATCGCCTCCGCCCGCGCCTTCGCCGGGCTCGAAGGTATGGACTTGGCCAAGGACGTCACATGCGCACAATCCTATCGCTGGAATGAAAAGCGGTGGGCCTGGCCCGCAGGCTACACGCCCCAGACCGATCCGAAATACAAGGTGGTTGCAATCGACTACGGCGCCAAACGCAACATTCTGCGTTGCCTGGCCAGCGCGGGTTGCGATGTCACCGTGCTGCCCGCCACCGCCACCGCGGACGAGGTTATGGCGCACGATCCTGATGGGGTGTTCCTGTCCAACGGCCCGGGCGACCCTGCGGCTACAGGCAAGTATGCCGTCCCGATGATCAGGGACGTGCTGGACTATGATCTACCCGTCTTCGGGATTTGCCTGGGCCATCAAATGCTTGCGCTCGCGCTAGGGGCCAAGACAGTCAAGATGAACCACGGGCATCACGGTGCCAACCACCCGGTCAAGGACCTGGAGACCGGCAAGGTCGAGATCACGTCGATGAACCACGGCTTTGCCGTTGACGCCCAGACGCTACCACCGGGCGTTGTGGAAACACATACTTCACTTTTTGATGGTTCTAATTGCGGCATCCGCGTTGAGGGCAAGCCGGTCTATTCGGTGCAATACCATCCCGAAGCCAGCCCCGGACCACAGGACAGCTACTATTTGTTTGAGCGATTTGCCAACGCCATGAATTCTCGCTTAAATTGAATACACTTCGGATTATCCTCACTTTAACAGATTGTTAACCATGGATCGCCATTGGTGAGGGGCCCTGATGTCTGGACTTTGGCCCGGACCCTGCCCTGGACCTTGAATGAGCGATCCTCTTCTACGCCTGTCTTCGCCGCAGCCGGTTTTGCAACGCCGGCGCCCCCCGGTTCCGGTGGGCCGGCAGCTGGTCAACGCGGGCCTGATCAGTCAGTCCACGTTGCTCGAGGCGCTCTCCCTACAACACAAGCTTGACGCCCCGCTGGGCGAAATTCTGGTTGCCGAGGGGCACGTCAAGGAAACCGATGTCCTGGACGCGCTTGCGTTACAGCATGATGCGGATCGGGTCGATCTGGTCACTGACCCACCCGCTCCGCAAATGGCCGGGGCGATGCCCGCACATCTGTGTCAAAGCTTCGGGGCGGTGCCCTGGCGCTGGATTGGCAGCACCCTGCTGGTCGCAACCACCCGTCCCGACAGGCTCGACGACCTGCGCGCCGCGTTGGGGCGTGATCCGTGGTCGGTCTTGCCGGTGGTCGCCCCCATCGGGCAAATCCACGACCAGATCAGCGCGCTTTATGGGGCCGAGCTGGCGCAAGAGGCCAGCCACAAGGTGCCCGAGGCGCTCAGTTGCCGGACATGGGCACCGGTGTCGGGCTGGCCCGCGCCCGTGACCATCGCCTTGCTTTGCGCTGGCCTTGTCGCCTGTCTGGTCTTTCCCGCCTGGCTCGTGACACTTGCAGTCGGATGGGGCGTGCTTACCCTGGTCCTGTCGAGCGGCCTCAAGCTGGCGGCGGTCAGCGCACAGCTGTTGCACCGCGCCCCTGCCCGGCCCGAACCCATCGCGTTGCCCCATACGGGCCGATGGCCGCGCGTGTCGGTCATGGTGCCCTTGCTCAACGAAGAACGCATCGCAGAGGCGCTGATCACACGCCTGTCGCGCCTGTCTTACCCCAAGGCGTTGCTGGACGTCGTCCTCGTGCTGGAGGCCAAGGACAGCATCACCCGCGCCACCCTTGCCCGAACGCCGCTGCCCTGCTGGATGCGGGTGATCGAGGTGCCCGATGACGGTACGATCACCACAAAGCCGCGCGCACTCAACTACGCTCTCGACTTTTGTAAGGGCGAAATCATCGGGGTTTGGGACGCCGAAGATGCCCCCGAAGCCGACCAGATCGAAAAGGTTGTCTCGCACTTTGCCAGCGCAGGTCCCGATGTGGCCTGCCTGCAAGGCATTCTTGACTACTACAACGCCCGCCACAACTGGCTCGCCCGGTGCTTTACAATCGAATACGCAAGCTGGTGGCGTCTGGTACTGCCAGGGGTGGCGCGGCTGGGCCTTGTCCTGCCATTGGGGGGGACGACCTTGTTTTTCCGGCGGTCCGTGCTCGAAGAGCTGGGCGCCTGGGACGCGCATAATGTGACCGAGGATGCTGATCTGGGGCTGCGCTTGGCCCGTCACGGCTACCGCACCGACCTTATTCCCACCGTCACCTACGAAGAGGCAAATTGCAGCGCCTGGCCCTGGGTCAAGCAGCGATCGCGCTGGCTGAAGGGCTATCTTATCACCTATTGCGTGCACATGCGCGACCCGTTCGCGCTGTTGCGCGATCTGGGTTGGTGGCGGTTTCTGGGGGTGCAGGCGATGTTCCTGTCCACCGTGTCACAATTCGCGGCCCTGCCGCTCCTTTGGAGCTTCATGCTGCCACTCTTTGGCGTGTCGCACCCGGTGCTCAACACGATGGGTGATGCGATCCTGTGGCCGCTTGCGGCGTTTTTCCTGATGGCTGAAGCCATGAATATCGGGATCGCCATGCTGGCCGTCTCTGACAGGAATCACCGGCGTCTGCTGCCCTGGGCGCTGACGCTTCCGCTCTATTTCTCGCTTGGTGCGCTTGCGAGTTACAAGGCGCTTTACGAACTTGCACGCGCCCCATTCTATTGGGACAAGACCCAGCACGGCACCGCAAGCGGCGATATCGTCCCACCCCTGACTGACAGCTAGGCTTCGTCTCGGCGCGTCTCGGCGTCCTGCTTCAAACGGGTCATGAACGCGACCGAGATATGGTCCCGCAATGCCAGGCCGGCCTCGGCCTCGTCTTTGGCCTCGATCGCACGCACGATACGGTCATGTTCATCTTGGGCGATCCGCGTGCGCCCCTGCGCGGCCAGCGACGTAGTCGCCATAAGCGCCATGGTCCGATGCACCAGATCAAGCTGCTGCACCAGATAGCGGTTATGAGATGCCAGATGAATTTGCGTATGAAACCGCCGGTTCGCGCGGGCCAGCGCGGGTGGATCGTTGATCAACTCGTTGTCCGCCTCGACCATCTCGCGCAGAATACGCACCTCTTCGGATGTCGCGTGCTGGGCGGCCAATGACGCGGCCAACCCCTCAAGCTCGCGCCGCACGACATAGAGTTCAGACATCTGGTTATGATCCAGTGATGCGACGATCAGGCTGCGCCCGTCCCGTGACAAAAGCGATTGGGTTTCAAGCCGCTGCAACGCCTCACGCACAGGGGTGCGGGACACGCCAAAGCGCTCGGCCAACTCACTCTCAACCAGTCGATCACCGGGCCGATAGGTCCCGATGTCGATCGCTTCGAGGATCATGGAATAGGCGTCGGTATTGGTCGGGCGGGGGGCACGCATCGCAGCCTCGCAAGTCATTGAATTTCCACACCGTAGTGCCGGGATGCGTCCTGACGCAAGCCCAAGTGCTTGCGCATGACCGGCGCTGCGCCTATCCACCCTGCCATGCCAGTTGCTGATTTCGCCCATGTGCGCACCTGGGTCTTCGACCTCGACAACACGCTTTACCCGCCTGCCGTGCGTCTTTTTGACCAAATCGAAGCGCGCATGACGGCCTATGTGATGAACGCGCTGAACGTCACCCGCACCGAAGCCGACCGGCTGCGGGTGAAGTATTGGCAGTCCCACGGCACGACGCTGGCGGGCCTGATGCGGGAACATGCGCTTGATCCGTTGCCGTTTCTTGAAGACGTGCACGACATCTCCTTTGACGCGCTGACCCCCGACGCCGATCTGGCGGCGCGTATCCGCACGCTGCCGGGGCGCAAGATCGTCTACACCAATGGCTGCGCACCCTATGCTGAACGGGTGCTTGGCGCACGCGGCCTGTTGGGCCTTTTCGATGCGATCTATGGCGTCGAGCACGCGGATTTTCAGCCCAAACCTGAACAGGCGGCCTTTGACCGCGTGTTTGGGCGCGATGGTCTGGCGCCGCAGGAAAGTGCGATGTTCGAGGACGAGGCACGCAACCTGCTGGTGCCCCACGCGATGGGGATGCGCACCGTGCACGTGGCCCCCACCCGCAGCAGGGAGGCGCATATCCACCACCACACTCACGACTTGTCGCAGTTTCTGTCACGCCTGACCGGGTAGGACAGGATGCCGCCTTTGCCTCGCCCGCTGAGCGCATAGGTTGCAGGTATCGGAGGCTGATATATGACCCAATCCTGTGATATTCTGATATCCGGCGGCGGCATCGCCGGATTGACCGCTGCGGCGGCCTTTGGGAGCGCCGGGTTTCACGTGATCTGTGTCGATCCCACCCCACCCGTGACACAGCGTGACGCCGAAGGCGCGGATATGCGCACCACCGCCATGTTGCAGCCCGCCCGTGCGCTTCTTGACCGTGCTGGCGTCTGGGAAGCACTTGCCCCACACGGCGCAGCGCTGGTGGTTATGCGGATCGCGGATGCCGCCTCAGACACAGGCGCCGCGCGCGAGGTTAAGTCCTTTCGCGCTTCTGACGTGTCGGACCAACCCTTTGGCTGGAATTTCCCCAATTGGCTGTTGCGTCGCGAACTCGTCGCCCGGCTCGATGCGCTGGCCACCGTCGATTTCCGCCCGGGCGTTGGCGCGACACGCTTTTTGGGCCGTACCGCACAGGCACGTGTGGGGCTGACCGACGGCGCAGCCGTGACCGCAAAACTGGTGATTGCCGCAGACGGGCGCGCCTCTCCCATGCGTCAGGCGGCGGGCATCGGTGTGACCACCAGACGCTACGGCCAAAAGGCACTTGCCTTTGCCGTCACGCACCCTGTCCCGCATGACAATGTGTCGACCGAAGTGCATCGTACCGGTGGCCCGTTCACGTTGGTGCCTCTGCCTGATCACAATGGGATGCCCTGCTCTGCCGTGGTCTGGATGGATGAAGGACCCAAATCCGTCGCCCGCATGGCGTTGGACGCCGAACGGTTCGAGGCAGAGATGACCGAGCGTAGTTGCCATATGCTGGGGCCGCTGACACTCGTATCGCGCCGCTCAATCTGGCCCATCATCAGCCAGACGGCCGACCGTCTGACTGGCACGCGCATTGCGCTGATCGCCGAAGCCGCGCACGTCGTACCACCCATCGGGGCACAAGGGTTGAACATGTCGCTTGCCGACACCAGCACCCTGCTTGATCTGGCGCAAGCGCGGCCAGAGGGGCTGGGGGATATGAAGATGCTGGGCGCCTACCATACGGCACGGTTCAATGACATTCGGATGCGCGTGACCGGCATTGATCTGCTAAACCGCGCCAGTCAGGCCACCTCGCCCCTTGCACGCGACGCGCGTGCGCTTGGGCTGAACGCACTGCATCAGATCACGCCGGTGCGCAAAGGCCTGATGCACCTTGGTCTGGGCCTCCGCCGTAACGTCTGAACGCGCGGCACTACCCACAACCACGTATTGTTTGCGTCACGCAAACGTCATAAAAGATGCTGCGACTGCAAAATACGGCCCCGGGGGGGAGCTTCCATGCCCGATTTCCAGAAAATCCTCATCGCAAACCGGGGTGAGATCGCCATCCGCATCATGCGGGCCGCCAACGAGATGGGCAAAAAGACGGTCGCCGTCTTTGCCGAGGAAGACAAGCTGGGCCTGCATCGCTTCAAGGCCGATGAAGCCTATCGCATTGGCGAAGGCCTGGGGCCCGTCGCTGCCTATCTGAGCATCGAAGAGATAATTCGTGTCGCCCGCGAAAGCGGCGCGGACGCGATTCATCCCGGCTATGGCCTCTTGTCCGAAAACCCCGACTTCGTGGATGCGTGCGAGAAAAACGGGATCACCTTTATCGGCCCCAAATCCGAAACCATGCGCGCCCTTGGCGACAAGGCCAGCGCGCGCCGCGTCGCGATCGAGGCGGGTGTCCCTGTGATCCCCGCCACGGAAGTTCTCGGCGATGACATGGCAGCCATCAAGAAAGAGGCGAAGGAGGTCGGCTATCCCTTGATGCTCAAAGCCTCTTGGGGCGGCGGTGGCCGCGGCATGCGCCCGATCATGGGCGAGGATGAGGTCGAGGAGAAAGTGCTCGAAGGCCGGCGCGAGGCTGAAGCCGCCTTTGGCAACGGCGAAGGGTATCTGGAAAAGATGATCACCCGCGCCCGCCATGTCGAGGTGCAGATCCTCGGCGACAAGCATGGCGGCATGTACCACCTCTTCGAACGAGACTGTTCCGTCCAGCGCCGCAACCAGAAGGTCGTGGAACGCGCGCCCGCCCCCTACCTGACCGACGCCCAGCGCGCTGAAATCTGCGACCTTGGCTACAAAATCTGCAAACATGTGCACTACGAATGCGCGGGCACGGTCGAGTTCCTGATGGATATGGAAACGTCCAAGTTCTACTTCATCGAGGTGAACCCTCGTGTGCAGGTCGAACACACCGTGACCGAAGAAGTCACCGGGATCGACATCGTGCGTGCCCAGATCCTGATCGCCGAAGGCAAGACCATCGCGGACGCCACCGGCATGGCCGCGCAGGACGACATCAAGCTGATGGGCCACGCGCTCCAGACCCGCGTGACAACCGAGGATCCGCAGAACAACTTCATCCCCGATTATGGCCGCATCACCGCCTATCGCTCGGCCACCGGCCTTGGCATACGTCTGGACGGCGGCACGGCCTATGCGGGTGGCGTCATCACCCGTTACTACGACAGCCTGCTGACCAAGGTGACGGCCAAGGGCCCCACGCCCGAGATCGCGATTGCTCGCATGGACCGCGCCCTGCGCGAATTCCGCATCCGGGGTGTGTCGACCAACATCGCCTTTGTCGAAAACCTGCTGAAGCACCCGACCTTCCTGTCGAATGAATACACGACCAAGTTCATTGACGAGACGCCCGAGCTGTTCCAGTTCCCCCGCCGCCGCGACCGCGGCACCAAGGTGCTGACCTACATCGCCGACATCACCGTGAACGGCCATCCTGAGGTCAAGGACCGCCCAAAACCGCGCGCCGACATCAAGAACCCCAAGCCGCCGACCCTCCAGGCTGACCCTTCGCACCAGATGGGCACCCGCAACCTCTTGGAACAAAAAGGGCCGCAAGCGGTCGCCGACTGGATGAAGCAGCAACAGCAACTGCTGATCACCGACACCACCATGCGCGACGGGCACCAGTCCCTGCTTGCCACCCGTATGCGCAGCTATGACATGATCAAGGTGGCTCCGGCTTACGCCGCCAACCTGCCGCAGCTTTTCTCGATGGAATGCTGGGGCGGTGCCACCTTCGACGTCGCCTACCGCTTTTTGCAGGAATGTCCGTGGCAGCGCCTGCGCGACCTGCGCGAGCGGATGCCCAACCTGATGACGCAGATGCTGCTGCGCGGGGCCAACGGCGTGGGCTACACCAACTACCCCGACAACGTGGTGCAGGAGTTCGTGCGCGTGGCCGCCACCAGCGGCGTGGACGTCTTCCGCGTGTTCGACAGCCTGAACTGGGTCGAAAACATGCGCGTCGCCATGGACGCGGTGCAGGAACAGAACAAAATCTGCGAAGGCACGGTGTGCTACACGGGCGACATCATGGACCCCGATAGGGCCAAGTATGACCTGAAATATTACGTGGACATGGGCAACCAGCTAAAAGACGCGGGCGCACATGTGCTGGGTCTCAAGGATATGGCGGGCCTTTTGAAACCCGCCGCCGCCACGCAACTGATACGTGCGCTCAAGCAAGAGGTGGGTCTGCCCATCCACTTCCACACCCACGACACCGCGGGGTCGGCCGTGGCCACGATCCTTGCGGCGTCAGAGGCGGGCGTGGACGCGGTCGATTGCGCCATGGACGCACTGTCGGGCAACACATCGCAGGCCACACTCGGCACCGTGGTCGAGGCGCTGCAACACACCGACCGCGATACCGGTCTCGACATCAACGCCGTGCGCGATATCTCCGACTACTGGGACGCCGTCCGCGCCCACTACGCCGCCTTTGAAAGCGGTATGCAGGCCCCCTCCTCCGAGGTTTATCTGCACGAAATGCCGGGCGGCCAGTTCACCAACCTCAAGGCGCAAGCGCGGTCGATGGGGCTGGAAGAACGCTGGCCCGAGGTCGCGCGCACCTACGCCGACGTGAACCAGATGTTCGGCGACATCGTGAAGGTGACACCGTCCTCGAAGGTCGTGGGCGACATGGCCCTGATGATGGTCAGCCAGGGTTTGACCCGTGATGAGGTTGAAGACCCCGACAAAGACGTCGCATTCCCCGACAGCGTTGTGGACATGATGCGCGGCAATCTCGGCCAGCCTCCGGGTGGCTTCCCGCAGCAGATTCAGCAAAAGATCCTCAAGGGCGAGGCCCCCAGCACCGCCCGTCCGGGCGCCGATGTGCCGCCCGTCAACCTGGAAGACACGCGCGCTGATGTGTCAAAGCAGCTGGAGGGCAAGGCCGTTGATGACGAGGACCTGTCGGGCTACCTTATGTATCCCAAGGTCTTTCTGGACTACATGGGCCGCCACCGTACCTACGGGCCCGTCCGGGCACTGCCCACGAAAACCTTCTTTTATGGGATGACACCCGGCGACCAGATCACGGCCGAGATTGACCCCGGCAAGACACTCGAAATCCGGCTGCAAGCGGTGGGTGAGACCAACGAAGACGGCGAAGTGCGCGTGTTCTTTGAACTGAACGGCCAGCCGCGCACGATCCGCGTGCCAAACCGTCTGGTAAAATCGCAAACCGTGTCTCGACCCAAGGCCGAAGACGGCAATACTGCCCACGTCGGCGCCCCCATGCCTGGTGTCGTCGCCAGCGTCGGCATCGCGGCGGGGCAAGAGGTGTGCGAGGGCGACCTGCTCCTGACCATCGAAGCGATGAAAATGGAAACAGGTATCCACGCCGAACGCGACGCGGTGGTCAAGGCGGTGCACGTGGCGGCAGGCGGCCAGATCGACGCCAAGGACCTTCTGGTCGAATTGGAGTGACGCCACCGCTCTCCGCTTGGAGCCTTTCGGGCACCTCTACCCCCTTGCCCGGCGGGCACCGCAACACAGTTCTGCGGGTGGGCGATCACGTGCTCAAGACCACACGACGATCAGAAGCGGCAATCTCGTGGCTGCTGCCCGTCTTTGATGAGCTTGAAACACTGGGTCTTTCCGCGGCGCGCCCGATGCGCAGTAATCAGGGGAACTTCTCTGTCGACGGATGGACTTGCGAGCCCTTTATAGCAGGGACGCCATGTGACCCGAAGCGCCTGCGCGTGGCATGGGCCCGTGTGAATGGGCTTCCGAGGTCTCTGCGCCAGCGGCACGGCTTTGCAGGCGCCAAGATGCTGTTGCGCGCCTGGCGCGGCGGCGATGTGGAGTTGGGACGCATGCCGCTGCCACTTGTTTGTGCGCTGCGATCTGCCTGGAGAGCTTTGCCAGAGGTCCTACCCTGCATCACGCACGGCGATCTCAATCCGTCGAACCTGATCCAGTCGGGTAACCGGATCACCATCATCGATTGGGACGAAGCGCGCCTTGATCATCCCGGCTTTGATCGCGCGGCACTTGGTCTTGGCACCCCAACAGAACGACACGCAGCAGCAGCTTGGGAAATCGCGTGTTGTTGGCAGATCGAGCCTGATCACGCCCGTGCCCTTGTCAAACCGTTCCTTGCACACCACAGGCGGATCACAAAACCAGCACACCCCTCTTGTTGACCCACGCCTTTCCGCGCAAGAACACGTCCATGCTTAGCAAAACCCTCGGCGCCAGCCGCTTTCTCATTGTCCTCGCTGTCCTCGGCTCGCTGCTTGCTGCCACCACCCTGCTGGTTTACGGCCTGTTGGAGACCGGGCAACTGATATGGGCCACGATCGAAAGCGCCGAAGTTTCACGCAAGGGGGCCAAGGCACTGGCGCTGGAGTTCATCGAAATTGTTGATCTGTTCCTGCTGGGCACGGTGTTCTACATCATCGCGCTGGGGCTTTATGAACTGTTCATCAGTTCAGATGTCAGCGTGCCCGGTTGGCTTACGATCAAAACACTTGATGACCTCAAAAACAAACTTATCGCCGTGGTCATCGTGGTGGTGGGCGTGCTGTTTCTGGGCCAGGTGGTGGGCTGGGACGGAGAAACTGATCTTCTGGGCTATGGCGTGGCCTGCGCATTGGTTATCGCGGCCCTGACCTACTTCCTGTCGACCAAGACCGGATCGAAGTAGACCGCTTTCGCGCCTGGGTCTTTGCGCTCTGCAACAAGCGTGCCAATCGCTCTTGCCAAGATCAAGTGGCCGGGAAAGGGTGCCCGCATGACAACACCTCCTTCAAACCGGGCCACCTGGCTGGCCGTCTCGGCGATGTTTGTTCTAAACGGAGCGCTTTATGGCATGTGGGCATCGCGCATTCCCGCCGCCGCCCGTCTGCACAGTCTGGACGAGGCAGCGTTGGGATTGCTGCTGCTGTTGTTGGCCGGCGGGGCCATCGCCGCGTTTCCGCTGGCCGGGCGCTATGCTGACCGTTTTGGCGCGTCATCTGTGACACTGGCAATTGCGGTGGCGTATGCTGTCACGCTTTGTCTCGTTGGTCTCGCCCCCACCGTCGCGTTTCTGGCCCTTGCGCTCTTCTTTTTCGGGGCAACACACGGGGCCATGGATGTCGCAATGAACACATGGGCAGGCGAAGCCGAAGCGCATATCGCACGGCCCGTCATGTCGTCATTTCACGCCATGTTCAGCTTGGGCGCGGGGCTGGGCGCCGCCTCTGGCTACGCAGCCGAGCGGTTCGAGATTGGCATTGCGCCACATTTCATTGTTGGATCACTGATTGTCCTGACGGTCACGCTCGTCTTTGCACGCATCCCGTGGACATCGCAAAAACAAGGCGATGTAGACCAGACCCCGCTTTTTCCTTTCCCCCGCGGCCCTCTGATTGCGGTCGGGCTAATCGCCTTCTGTTCGTCCATGGGCGAAGGCGCGATGGTCGATTGGAGCGCATTGTTTCTGGTCGATATCGCTCAGGTGGACGCAGCCCGTGCGGCACTCGGTTATACCGTGTTCTCTATTGCGATGGTGGTGACCCGGCTGCTGGGCGATCAGGTCACGTATAAGCTGGGTGCAGTGGTGACCGCCCGGATCGCAGGGGTTTTTGCGACCATTGGCACGCTGTATGCCGTAGTCTTTGCCAGTTACGGCAGCGCACTGCTCGGCTTTGCGCTGATGGGCGTGGGCTATGCCGTGATTATGCCACTGGCCTTTTCACGCGCGGCGAGGGATCCGCACCTCCCGCCCGGCACGGCCATCGCCAGCGTGGCCACACTGGGCTACGGAGGGCTTTTGCTTGGGCCGCCGATCATCGGATTCATCGCCCACACCACCTCGTTGCGCTTCGGTTTTGGCGTACTGGCTGCGCTGGCGGCTCTGATCGTGATCCTGGCCTACGCAGTGCGCCGCCCCTAACCCTTGTTGTAGTAGAATACCTCGCGCACGACCTTGCCGTCTTTCCATGTCTGAAAGGCGACCTGGCGTTGGATAAAGCGTTCACCGCCATTGGGCTGCATATCAAATTCCCACTCAACAGCGGCCTGATCGCCATCCACCGCCACGCGCCCGACTTTGGCGCCGTGGAAGGTGACATTTGCAACGAACTGTTCCTCAAAGGCGCGGTTCGCGGCTTTGCCCACCCGATCCTCGACGCCATTTTCGCTCATCACCACATCTTCGGCATAGTACGCGTCGAAGGTTTCAAGGATTTCGCCTTTCAGCGTGCCGTCAATCACCGCTTGAACATGTTCACGAATAGACATCTGTGTTCTCCTGTTTTGGTCGAGATGTGACATATGCCCGGCCTGCCCGTTTGCATTGGCTGGTTGCACGCAGATAAGGTGCGCGGATGCACATCATGTCTTTCAGCATCTTGGTTCCTGATTACGACATCGGTATCGCGTTCTTCTGCGACACGCTGGGATTTGATCTGGTGGTGGATGAGGATCAGGGGCGCAAACGATGGGTCGAGGTGCAACCCCCTGGCGCACAGACATCGATCATTCTGGCGCGCGCCGACACGCCTGACCAGATCGCAGCGATTGGGGCGCAGGGGGGTGGCCGGGTGTGGCTTTTCCTGCATACTGATGACTTTGATGCCGATCACGCGCGCCTGCGCGGCAAGGGTGTCGCGTTCGAGGAAACCCCGCGCCAGGAACCCTATGGCACTGTCGCGGTGTTCCGCGATCCGTTTGGCAACCGTTGGGATCTGATCCAGCGCTGCTAGGGATGCGGGGCCAAGGCGTTCAGCGGATCATGATCCGAGCTTGATTTGAACCGATGGCAGATGCGCTTTCTTATGGCTGGCTTCGGTATGGGCCGATGCCAAACACCCAAGCGCAATCGCGCAGATCAAGACGAATGATTTGATAGCAGACAGAGTAAGTGGCATAAGCAATGTCCATTTGGTCGATGTCATCTCACTGGCCTCTTTTTAATGCTAAGCGCATGTGACCGCTCCAGAAATAGCGCATCCCCCCTGCCACCCGCAAAAAAGGCGCTGAACACGAGGGGATGACGGGCGAGTCATAGCTCATATTCGTTCAACGATGCGGATCGTGCTTTCCGTCGCAGCCGCTCAAATTTTTTGGGCGGTGATCCATTTTCCACTTGCAGGGCAGCATCGGTATAAGTATCCCCCATCTCACCCAAGGAAGCGGGCGTAGCTCAGGGGTAGAGCATAACCTTGCCAAGGTTAGGGTCGGGCGTTCGAATCGCCTCGCCCGCTCCAACATTCTCCTGAAAAGGAGTGAAAAAATGCCGCCCATTGGGCGGTCTTTTTTTTGTGTGTTTACAAGCCGTCGCGCGTTTTAAGAAAACTCACGCAGGATTGTGAAAGATTGACCAAAGGTTAATTGTCTAGCTTGATTGACAGTTACCAACCTCACAGCGTCCCCCCGAGGCTTGGATAACCACCGAAGATGTCCGGAAGGTATTCATGCTGCCTGACCCTTATACGTCGCCCCTGGTGTCCCGCCGAAGCTTTGGCTTCGGACTTGGCGCGACGGCCTTGGCCACTCTTGTCCCCCAAGGCGTCAAAGCAGCGAGTCCCAAGCGCCTTCTAATCGGCGACATCTCTGTGACCGCTCTGTCCGACGGTCACTTTGAACTGCCTCTGGCTGCATTCTCCCCGCAGCCAGAGGCAACTCAGACTTTACCACAATATGTCGGGGCCCACGCCTGGCTGGTCGAAACAGGCAATCGCCGCATGTTGGTCGACACCGGCTCGGGCGACACGCTCAAAGGCAAGTATCCTGATACCGGCAACCTGCCACAAGCGCTGGCCCATGCGGGCATCCTCCCCGACGATATCACAGACATCATCATTACGCATATGCATGCCGATCATATCGGCGGCTTGATGCGCGGCGATATGGCCCAATACCCAAACGCCATGCTGCACCTTTGCGAGGTTGAATGGCGCTATTGGGCCGCGCCCGAACGGGCCCAACTTGTTGCGCCCGCACAGCGCCCACTGGCCAATCTGATCGGTGGGTTGATGGAAAAAATGGCCTATCGCATCGCCGTCCATCGCCCGAATGGCGACATCGGATCAGGGGTATGGCTTGAGGCTGCACCAGGCCATACACCCGGGCACCAGATTGTGCACGTGTCGGCGGGTAATCAAAGCCTGCTGCTTCTGGGCGATGTTCTGATTTCGGGGCCGCTGCAGTTTGCACAGCCCGACATCCGCTATGTGTTGGACGACGATGCCGACCAGGCGGCACAAACCCGCTCTGCCCTGTTTGACCGGATCGCAACCGACGACATTGCTTTTGCCGCCACTCACCTCTTGCATGGCGGGGCCCACCGGTTGGACGGGCTGCGCGGCGGTGGTTACCACGCAGAGCAGGTTCAGGCTTTCTAGAGCGATTTTACAAGGTGCAAGAATCAGAAAGAAACTGTCAACCTTAGTTGACATACTTCTCCTCAACTGACGATGGCGCGGTGCGCGCGCCAACTGACATCCAAGAGGATCTGCTGACTGTGCACTCTGTTTCTACGTTGCTCAACACTGATCTGGACCGCAGCTATGGCGCTCATTACGAGAGGCTTTATGCGAACTTTCCGCAAAAATCACGCCAGATCGGGACACCCCAGTTTTCGATGATCAAGGTGCGCCAGGGGACGCACGCCACAACCGATCCTTCGGTACCGCAGATGGTGCTGCGGTCGCTGACACGCAGCAAGATGCGGCATAACACCGTGGATTGCGGTGAGGGCGCCAAAGCCCTGTCGACGGTGCCCGGTAGCTTCTATGTCGCTCCCGCGCATGCCGTTGCAGACTGGGAAAGCGACGGCGATCACGATATTTCTTTATTGGCGGTTCCGGCCACATTCACAAAAAAACTGCTGCCCAATGAGGCGCGCGACAGCGATAAGTCGCCGTTGGACCCGATCCTGAATACACAATTGGTCGATCCCACGCTCGACCACCTGATCGAACAGATTTGGCAGACCAGCCTGAAGGACCAGAAAGGTGCCGCACTTCAGATTGACGGTATGCTGCTGACCTTGATGGGGCGCCTTGTGAGCCATGGCGAAGCCCGCGCGCGCGATCGCATTGCTGTTGCGCCGACCAAACCATTGGAACCCCAGCGGCTGAAACGTGTCATCGACTACATCGATGCGCATCTTGGCGACACCATCTCGATGCCGGACCTGGCGAGGGTGGCGTGTTTGTCACAGCACCATTTCGCGCGCGTGTTCCGCGCCGCCACAAGCATGTCGCCACACGGCTATGTGACCCACCGGCGGATCGAACATGCTCGTAGCATTCTGCTGTCGACCGACACACCGCTGGTCCAGGTTGCGTTGATGTGTGGATTCGGAACCCAGGCGCATTTTTCTACTGTTTTCAAAAAGTTGGTGGGGTTGCCACCCAAGAAGTACCGGGCCGAACAACGCGCCGCGGTCTGCTATGTTGGAGAGCGCTAAAACACTTTGAAGGTCATGGTGGTCAACGACCTTTCGATCCCTTCGATGTCCAACAACTCGTCATTGATGTATTTGCCCACGTCGTGGCCTGTGGGGATATAGACCTTCATCATCAGATCATAATCGCCCGAGGTCGAGTACAGTTCAGAATGGATTTCGCGCAGCGCGATCTCTTCCGCGACCTTGTAGGTGGAACCGGGGTGGCAGCGGATCTGGATAAAGACACAAGTGGTCATGTCGCGGGGGGCCTTTTGCTGCGGTCATCTCTGGTCGTTAGTGGCACGTCTGCACAGGTGGGGGCAAGCGTTCCCCGCCGCCCCTTGGCGGGATTGACCCGCCCGCCTATAGAGGGCGCGAAACGCTTTTCGCAGGAGGCGCGTGATGCGCAGCAGCACCCTTACCCGCACCACGGCAGAGACCGACATCTCGGTGTCGTTGAACCTGGATGGAACCGGTCAATATGACAACCAAACCGGCGTCGGGTTCTTTGACCACATGCTGGACCAATTGGCACGCCACGCTCTGATGGACATGAATGTGCGCTGCGAGGGGGATCTGCATATTGATGACCACCATACAGTCGAGGATGTAGGCATCGCGTTGGGTCAGGCCTTGAGTGAAGCTGTCGGAAACAAAAAAGGTATTCAGCGCTACGGGTCATGCCTTTTGCCGATGGACGACGCCCTGGTACGCGCCGCGCTGGACCTTTCGGGTCGGCCTTTTCTGGTGTGGAACGTAGATTTGCCGACACCCAAGATCGGCACGTTCGATACCGAATTGGTGCGCGAGTTTTTTCAGGCGTTCAGCACCCATGGCGGTGTCACCCTGCATGTTGACATGCTGCACGGGCTTAACAGCCACCACATCGCCGAAGCGGCATTCAAGGCGGTTGCACGCGCGTTGCGCATCGCTTTGGAGGTTGATCCTCGCACCTCAGATACGATCCCGTCCACAAAGGGCAGCCTATGAGCCTGACGGTTCTGATAGATTACGAAAGCGGCAATCTTCATTCAGCGCAAAAAGCGTTTGAACGCATGGCCTTAGAGGCTAATGCTGGGACGATTATGGTGACGTCCGATGCTGAGGTGGTGGCGAAAGCGGATCGGATCGTTTTGCCCGGCGATGGCGCCTTTCCCGCATGCGCAGCGGCGTTGCGCTGCTCGGGCGTGTTCGATGCACTGGTGGAGGCCGTTGAAATCAGGGGTAAACCCTTTCTGGGCATCTGCGTGGGGATGCAGTTGATGGCAGGCTGGGGGCGCGAATACTCTGACACGCCCGGGCTGGGCTGGGTGGATGGAGAGGTTGTCAAAATCACGCCTGATGATCCCGCACTAAAGGTGCCGCACATGGGGTGGAACGACTTGAAACTCGACGCACAGCATCCTGTTTTTGAAGGTATTTCGACGGGGGACCATGCGTACTTCGTGCACTCGTACCACTTCCGGGCAGCAGATCCTGCGCTGCGACTGGCGCATGTGGATTATGGCGGAGAGGTCACGGCTGTGGTGGGGCGCGATACGATGCTGGGCATGCAGTTCCACCCCGAGAAAAGTCAGGATGTGGGCCTGCGCATGATCCGTAATTTTCTGACCTGGGCACCCTGACAGCCGGTATGGCGGGTCGGTGTGAGTTGGACGCCTGTGTTTAGCTTGTTTTCATGAAGAGTGACGCCCAAGAACGTGCCACCCGTTGTGCAGCATCCGCACACGCCCAGCCCACGATAAGACTTAGGTTGGCGCCGCGCGCGGTGATCCAAAGCATGCGTGCCGCGACACGACTCATATTGGAACGGGGGATATGCCCTTTCACCGCTAACATCCTCTGTCGAAAGATGTCCGAGATGCGTCATACCCCGAGAGTATTTTCAGCCCGAAGAAAACATAAGCTGAAGGCAGTAAAGCACTTGTCTGTTCTGGGACATGGCAACTGAGCTGTGACAGCTTTGATCGGACCAGACTTCGTCAGCCGGGTCTTATCCGCGCGGGGTGGCGACTGCACTACGGGGCGTCAAGTACCAGGAGAGCGGCGTCGCTCGGCCTTTTCAGTAAGGCCGGAGATGCCTTGGCGGCGGTCCAATTCTGCCATCACATCGCTGAGCGCGACATCCCGTGACGCCAGCATCACCAGCAGATGGTACAAGACATCCGCCGCCTCTGATGTCAGGCCCGGCTTGTCGTTCTTGACCGCTTCGATAATGGCTTCGACTGCCTCTTCCCCGAACTTCTCTGCACATTTTTCGGGACCTTTTGCGAACAATTTTGCCGTCCACGAACTGTCCGGGTCCGCGCCTTTGCGGGCTTCGATGGTGGCAAAAAGGTCTTCAAGCGTCATGTTAGCCTCATCGGGATACCGGCCGCCGCCATATGCGCCTTGGCCTGCGCTATGGTAAAGTCGCCAAAGTGGAAAATGGACGCTGCAAGCACAGCGCTGGCACCACCCTCGGTCACGCCATCCACCAGGTGATCCAAAGTGCCGACACCGCCGGATGCGATCACCGGGATAGACACCGCATCCGAGATCGCGCGTGTGAGCGGCAGGTTGAAGCCGGCGCGTGTGCCGTCGCGGTCCATAGAGGTGAGCAGGATCTCCCCTGCCCCCTTGGCTGCAGCGGCGCGTGCAAACTCGACCGCATCTATGCCCGTGGGTTTGCGTCCCCCATGGGTGAAGATATCCCATTTTCCGGGGCTGACCGTCTTGGCGTCGATGGCGCAGACGATACACTGGCTGCCGAACTGGTCAGCGGCTTGGGCCAGCACATTGGGATCGGCCACAGCGGCCGAATTGAAAGACACCTTGTCGGCGCCGGCCAGCAGAAGCGCGCGCACATCCGCAACCGTCCGGACACCGCCCCCCACAGTAAGCGGGATAAAACACTGTTCTGCGGTGCGGCGCACCAGATCGAACATGGTGCCGCGGTTCTCGTGAGTTGCGTGAATGTCGAGAAAGCACAGCTCATCCGCACCCGCGGCATCATAGGCGCGCGCCGCGGCGACCGGATCACCTGCATCTACCAGATCGACAAAGTTCACGCCCTTGACCACGCGGCCATCGGCGACATCAAGACAGGGGATAATGCGGGTTTTCAGCATGCGCGTCTGGTAACGCGGTTTATGGGTCGGGGAAAGGGGGCTCTGCCCCAAGCTTGCGACCTGATCAAGGGGTTAGCCTACAGCATGAAGGGGATTTTTGCCCATCACGGAAAGGTGCATGGCGTATGGTCGTGCCTGTGGCACGTTATCAGCATTGATCAACGGGAGACACGCAATGCGGTTTTTAATGGCTCTGGTGATGAGCGTTTTTGTGGCGGGGGCTGCGATGGCAGGTGACAATGGGATCATCCGGAAAGAGGCCGCGGGTGGCGTTGTGGAAACGATGGACAAGCTGCAGACCGCGCTTGAAGGGGCCGGTCTGACCATCTTTGCCCGTGTGGATCACGGTGCGGGTGCCGAAGGCGTGGGAGAAGACATCGGGGCGTCGCAGCTTTTGATCTTTGGCAATCCGAAGCTGGGCACACAGGCGATGCTAGATGATCGGACATCGGCCTTGTTTCTTCCCATGAAAATTGCGGTCTTCGAAGACGAGACCGGCCAGGTGACGATTGCCTATGAAGAACCGGCTGCAATGCTGGGCAAACTGGGTGGGGTGGCCGAGGATGCGGCATATGTCAAAACGATGACTGGCGCGTTGGGCAAGTTCACCGACGAGGCCGCGCAATAGCGTCTAGCGGCGGCGACGCCAGGCGATCAGGTCTATCCCGATCTGGATCGCCAGAACCAAAAGGACCACGGCCCCCGCGGGGACCGTGATCAGCATGAACCATCCCATCACAAACATGCCTCCGAGGGTCTCGCCCCGATCCTCGCCCCAGATGATGCAAGGATTTGAAAACCCTTCGTGCAGGGTGCATCCATAGGCTTGGGCCAGCGCGCTTGAGATCATTACGCTGAGGATCGGCAGCGCGCAGATCAACAAAAGAATAATCAGGATGGTGTAACGTGGTCGGCGCCGCGTCATTCCAGCGCCTGTAGAGCGGATTTGAGATCAATAGCCGCGTCGTAGAGCGCACGGCCCGAGATCGCACCCGAGATCGTGCCTGTGGCCTTGAGCGCCTTCAGGTCATCGATGGACGATACGCCCCCTGAGGCAATGACGGGAATGCTGACCGTCTGGGCCAACGCCTGTGTCGCTAGAATGTTCGGCCCGCCCATGGCCCCGTCGCGGTTGATGTCGGTGTAGATGATCGCGGCCACGCCTGCATCCTCGAACGACCTAGCCAGGTCGGTGGCGTCCACACCCGTTTCGGTGGCCCAACCCTTGGTCGCAACCATGCCGCCGCGCGCGTCGATACCCACAGCGACCTGCCCGGGAAAGGCCTTTGCCGCTTGGCGCACAAGATCGGGATTTTCCACCGCAACCGTGCCCAGAATGACGCGTTGGAGACCTTTGGTAAGCCACATTTCAATTGTGGCCATATCACGGATGCCGCCGCCCAACTGGACGGGGACTTGGCAGGCGTTGAGGATCGCCTCAACCGGGGCGGCGTTCACTGGCGCACCTGCAAAAGCGCCGTTCAGATCCACGAGATGCAGCCATTCACATCCGGCCGCGACAAAGGCACGGGCCTGAGCCGCGGGATCATCGTTAAAGACTGTGGCGCGATCCATCTCCCCGCGCACGAGCCGCACGGCTTGCCCGTCTTTGAGGTCAATGGCGGGGTAGAGGATCATGGTCTGGGGCCTTTCGCTGTCCGGTCGCGTGGTCGCACGGTCTTGTGAGATTCGCAACGCGACCCAAGGTCATTCTTGCTTTGGCGCGGTGTGATGGCTCAGAGTTCCATACATTACGGAGGAGACACTGATGAAACATCTGATTGCAGCCGCATGTCTGGCCGTTGCGGGCGCGGGCGCGGCTATGGCTGATCCAGTGCACGGCACCTGGCGCACGGCGGCTGATGACAATGGAAACTATGGTCATATCCAGGTGACCAATTGCGGCAGCAAGATTTGCGGCACGCTGATCAAATCTTTCGATGCGAGCGGCGCGGTCCTGGATACACCAAACACGGGGCGCCAGATCATTTGGGACATGGAAGCCAAGGGCGGTGGCGACTACCGTGGCGGCAAGGTCTATGCCCCGGATCGCGATAGGACCTATAATTCAAGGATGCAGTTGAACGGAAATACGCTGTCTGTGTCGGGCTGCGTGTTGGGCGTGTGCCGCGATGGCGGCAGTTGGACCCGCGTGAACTGATCCCGTCCAAAACGAGTTTGCGCAGGCCCCGTGGCGATGCGGGGCCTGCGCTGCTTTTCGAGCCCTGTGTTCTTTAACGCGCCTCACGCAAATGCGATGAAACCGAACAGCGTAAAGCAGCGTTGAAGCGGTATGACCTATTGCAAGACACTAAAATTCGCTTGTTTTTGTATGATCTCGACCGTTGGCTTCTCGGCGGTCGCACTGGCGAACCCGGAAGGCCTTTGGGCAACGGAACCTGATCGCAAGGGCCAAACGGCGCATGTAAGTGCGGAGCGGTGTGGGTCGGGTTATTGCGGCACAATCGTTGATGTTTTCGGACCAAACGGTGAGGAGGTCGATGCTCCAACAATCGGCACGCGGGTGTTCTGGGGTATGACCCCGCAAGGCACCGACATCTATGAAGGCCAGGCTTATGTGCCGGCGCATGATCGAACCTATGATGCACGGATGGCATTGCAAGGCAGCCGTATGAAAGTGTCGGGGTGTCTGGGGCCGATCTGTCAGTCGCAGATGTGGACACGGGTGGAATAGGGTCACGTGTGAAGAGCGGCGCGCTATAGTTTGGACGAAATGATCCCGGTGTTGAACCCGCCCATTCTGAGTTCCCCGAACAGGCGCTGATATTCAATCTTGGGACAACGGTTCTGGATCACGGTCAAGCCTGCCGCTTTCGCTTTTTGCGCCGCTTCGGCGTGCTCGACGCCGATCTGCATCCAGATGGTCCTGAGGGTTGAGAATTGGTCCATGGCGGCCTCCACGATGGGCGGCACGGCGTCAGAACGCCGAAAGATGTCGACCATATCAACGGGTGTGTCGATGTCCGTAAAATCCGCGGCAATGGTCTGTCCGAACAGGATTTCGCCAGCATATATCGGGTTCACCGGGATCACCGTATAGCCTTTCAACCCAAGATAGCGCGCCACGTAGTAGCTGGGCCGTACGGGGTTTTTGGACACGCCCACCACTGCAATCGTCTTGGTGGTGTCCAGGACCTTTTTGAGATGCGTATCGGTGTAAATGTCTCTCATGACCAACAGCTAGACAAAAAAACGCCCCGATCGCAAAGCGAAAGGGGCGCAAAAGGTGCGGAACGAGGGACAGTGAATTAACCTGCAGGAGTTCCAGACCTGCGGTTCTTTTACAAAGATATGATCGTCTCTTCGTTGCAAAAGACCTTCTCTCAAATCTGTGAACGAAGCCTTAAGCGGGCAAACAGGTACAGGCGGCAATAGCCCCTGCCCTAGTCAAAGATATCCTCAATAATATCAAAGGCGTCTTCGAACATGTCCTTCCACCGCGGCTTGCGTTTCTTGTATTTCTTCTTGGCGGGTTTTTGCTTTTGCGGGTGGCGGATGGCCGAGGGACGCACCAGTTCGCGGTCGCCCGATTTCTTTTTCGGCAGCATCTTGAGGTCGTGCAGCGGCGCGCCACAACTGGAACAAGCCAATTCGTGCCGGTCCCGACCGCTAAGCACAAGAGCCGCGCGGGTGCCGCAATAGCAGCAGGTGGCGATTTTCGTCGGGTGGGCGATGATCGCCTCCTATCCGTGATCCTTGGATGCATATAGGGCGATTGCGGCCGCATTTGAGACGTTGAGCGATCCAAAGCCGCTTGCCGCGTCAATTTTCACCAAGGCGTCACAGGTTTCGCGGGTTTTCTGACGCAGACCAGGCCCTTCGGCCCCAAGCACAAGGGCCACGGCGCGGTCCTTGCGCCCTTCAAGTGCGGCTTCGATGGTCTGATCCGCCTCACCATCCATGCCCAGCACGGTGTATCCCATGCTCTGCAATTCGACGATCGCGTCGGCCAGGTTCCGAACGCGCACGTAGGGTTGGCGCTCCAGCGCACCCGAGGCTGTCTTGGCCAGCGCGCCCGTTTCGGGGGCGGCGTGATGCCGGGTGCCGATCACGGCAGAGGCGCCGAGCACCTCGGCCGAGCGCAGGATTGCACCCACATTGTGCGGATCGGTCACCCGATCAAGCAGGATCAGACGGGGCGCATCAGCCCCGATGGCAACGTCGGAAAGGCTGCCCCAATCGAGCGGTTTGACTTCAAGCGCTGCGCCCTGATGCACGGAGCCTGGGTCAATCGGGGGCTTGAACTTGCGCGGATCGATCACCTCGGGGGCGACGTCGGCTGCATCAATGGCGTCCGCAAGTTTGTTCACGGCATTCAGTGTCACCATCAACCGCAGTTTTTTGCGGCGCGGGTTCAAGAGCGCGTCGCGCACGGCGTGGAGGCCAAAGAGCCACACCGTGGCAGCAGCATCCGCTTTTTTCGCCTGCTCTTTTGCGACAACCCATTTGGGTTTTTTCATCTTGTGCCCCTTTGGCAATGGCGGGGGATTTTG
>JBCBID010000034.1:0-38771 GCA_038525015.1 Pseudomonadota bacterium
CGCCCCTCAGGCTGCCACTTTCTTGACCAGCGCAGGGACACGCAGCGCCAAAAGGCCCAGAATGACCGTCAAATACACCAAAGGCTCCAGCTGAAACCCCTTGCTCAGCCAAATGAAGTGGACAGAGGACAGGATTGCGATGGGATAGGTCAGCAGGTGCAACCTGCGCCAGGCAGCCCCCAGCCAGCGCACGGACATATTATTGGATGTAAATGCCAGCGGGATCATCAGGACAAAGGCCGCCATACCAATAGTAATGTACGGACGTTTGATGATGTCGGCGACAACACGGTCAAGTGACTGCACATCCAGCACAGCCCAGACCAGCAGATGAAGTAACACATAGACAAAGGCGACGATGCCAATGGCGCGGCGAAACTTGATCAGGTTCACCCCCGCAAACTTGCGCAGGGGCGAGATGCACAAACCGACGATCACAAGCTGCAGCGCGATCTCACCCAGCTCGTGTTCCAGGGCCTTGACCGGCTCGCGCCCAAGGCCCCCGGTCTGTGCCATATAAAGTAGCACGGGGACCGGAATCATGGACAATATATATATTGTCCATGTGGGGACCTTTCGGGCCGCCTGGTTGATCCGATCCACCAGCATCAGAAGTTTGCGCGCAGATCCATGCCGTCGTACAGGCTGGCCACGTCTTCTTCGTAGCCGTTGAACATCAGCGTGGGCTGGCGCTTGGCAAACAGCCCACCCCCGACAACACGCTCGCTGGCCTGGCTCCAGCGCGGGTGATCTACCTCTGGGTTCACATTACTATAGAATCCGTATTCGCGCGCATTCGCCTTGTTCCAGCTGGTGGGCGGCTCGTCTCCGGTCACGGTGATGCGTACAATCGACTTGATCGATTTGAACCCGTACTTCCATGGCACGACCAGGCGCATTGGCGCGCCGTTCTGGTTGGGGATGGTCTTGCCGTAGATACCGGTAGCCATCATCGTGAGCGGATGCATCGCCTCGTCCATGCGCAGACCCTCGACATACGGCCAGTCAAGAACCGGAAAACGGACCCCCGGCATCTCGTCAGGGCGGAGCGCGGTTTCAAAGGCCACATACTTACCCTCGGGCTGGACACCGGCCAGCGCCAGCAGATCGGCCAGCTCGAACCCGTTCCATGGGATCACCATCGACCACGCCTCGACACAGCGGAAACGATAGATACGTTCCTCGATCGTCATGGCCTCCATGATCTGCGACATGGAATAGTCGCCCGGATTGTCGACCAGACCGTCAATCATCACGGTCCACGGCTCGGTGGTTAGCGTGTGGGCGTTGCGCGCCGGATCGCTCTTGCCGGTGCCGAACTCATAAAAGTTATTGTACTGCGTGATGTCTTCCCACGAATTCGGCTCAAGCGCTTCGGCGTCCTGCGCGCGCGCCATACCCGCAGCGCCCGCCAGCCCAAGGCCCATCGCCCCCGCCATGATTTGCCGACGGTTCATAAACGCCGCATAGGGCGTCGCGTCAGCACGGGTGAGGGTGTTTTCCCAACGATGAGCCATTCATGTGTCTCCTGCGGTTTCCAAGCATCATGTGACATAGATGGTTCCGCATGATTGCGAAAATGATATCCTATCACGGCCTTGTCACCGGGTTGTAACTCGGTGTGATTTCGTTGAGCGGCCGCGACCTGCCATCATCCTGCACGATGCGCACGTGCCGACGGCGCATCATGCGCGGCTCGGCCACCCCGACCGAGTGGGCAATGATCTCGACTTCCTGGATCAGATCACGGGCATACAGCGTCACGCGCTTCTCCTTATCCTTAACCACAAGGCCCTTCTGAAACCGCTTGTCATGGGTGGTGATGCCGGTGGGGCAGGTGTTCTTGTTGCATTTGAGCGCCTGGATGCAGCCCAGGCTGAACATAAAGCCGCGCGCGGTGGTGATGAAATCGGCCCCCGCCGCCAGCGCCCAGGCCACGTCGCCGGGATTCACCAACTTGCCGCTGGCGACGATTCGGATGCGGTCCTTCAGGCCCGCCTGATCGCGCAAATCGACAACGGACACCAACGCCTCTCTGATGGACATGCCCACCAGATCAATCAGAGGCATGGGTGCGGCCCCCGTGCCGCCTTCGCCGCCATCCACCGTAATGAAGTCGGGTGCACACTCCGCCCCACGTGCATTAATGGCGGCAAACAGGTCTGAAATGGGCCCCTCGGCCCCCACCACAGTCTTGATGCCCACCGGCTTTCCGGTGATGTCACGGATGTGCCCGATTAGGTCCAGCAGGTCATCCCAGTCATCGACCTCGGCATGGCGGTTGGGCGAAATCCCCGCCTGTCCGACCCGAAGCCCCCGGATCTTGGCGATCTCCGCGTTGACCTTTGCGCCCGGCAGAATGCCGCCCTTGCCAGGTTTGGCCCCCTGCGCCAGCTTGACTTCGAACATTCGCACCTGCTTGTGGCTGGCGACCTCGCGCAGCTTGTCGTCGCTCAGGTTGCCCTCCGCGTCCCGGACACCGAACTTGGCCGTGCCGATCTGGAAAACGATGTCGCAGCCGCCCTCGAGATGATAGGGGCTGATCCCGCCCTCGCCCGTGTTCAGCCAAATGCCCGCCTCCTTCGCACCCCGGCTTAGGGCCCGGACGGCCGGCTTCGAAATCGCGCCATAGCTCATGCCCGAGATATTGAAGAACGACCGCGCCGTGAACGGCATCCGCGCACCTTCTCCAATCACCATCGGAGCGGTGCGTGCAAACTGATCTTCTAACGGAGGAAACGCAGCATTCACAAAAATTGGCGTGCCCACCACGTTCAGGTTACGGGTCGAACCAAAGGCAACCGTGTTGCTGACACCTTCGCCCGCACGCTTGATCCACTCGCGCTGCGCCCGATTGAACGGCAACTCTTCGCGGTCCATAGCAAAGAAATACTGACGGAAAAACTCACCCAGAGTGGAAAACAAATGCCGGAAACGGCCAATGACTGGATAGTTACGCCGGATCGCATCGTGGGTTTGTGCCCGGTCGATGACAAACATTACCAGCGCTACAGCAACGGCAAGCCCAATGACAAAGAAAAACCCAAGGACCATTACCTCAAGCACGGACATTGCAAAACCCACAGCACACACTCCTTCGTGTCTTCGCGCATACTCTGCAAACCCCTGAAAGCGCGCGCAAGCGGTAGCGGATTTTTGCCAGACTTAACAAAGTCGTGAGTGGAAGCTGAAAAGCGCCTTGGCTTAGGCACGTATTGCGGGAAGTCAAGGTGATGTGGGAAAAATTTCCACGTGATCCAAACGGTGGTGCTGCGCGTCTACCGTGCGATGCCAATGACTGGTCATCACAACATCTCTAAGGGAGACACCGACATGATCCGCAAGACACTTCTGGCTACCGTTGCCATCGCCGCTGTCGCTACAACAGCTATTGCTGGTTCGGCAAAAAAAGACATCGTTGACACTGCTGTCAGCGCAGGTTCGTTCGAAACACTCGTCGCAGCCGTGCAAGCGGCTGATCTGGTCGACACGCTGAAAGGCGATGGCCCGTTCACCGTCTTCGCCCCCACCGATGAAGCCTTTGCCGCCCTGCCCGAAGGAACGGTCGAGAATCTGCTACTGCCCGAGAACAAGGACCAACTGATCGCAATCCTGACGTATCATGTCGTGCCGGGCAAAGTGATGTCGACCGACCTTCAGGACGACATGGAAGCCACCACTGTTCAGGGTGAGGCTGTGACAATCGATCTCGATAATGGTGTGCAAATTGAAGAAGCGACCGTTGTATCCGCCGATATCGAAACATCAAACGGTGTGATCCACGTGATCGACCAAGTAATTTTGCCCGAAGGCAACAGCTAATTCCAGCATGGGGGCCTTGGTTGATAAGGCCCCCACATTCTCTGAACTCAACAATCTGTTCCGCGTCCGCGAGATGGATACACTCAAGACAGTACGTTTATCATGTACGACCACCGAGCGTCGTTTGACCAATCTAGCCCGTGGCCGCAGCACTCGACAAAGTTTGTTATTCAAAGGCTTTACTATGCGAAACTATCGCGACACGGCTGATCGCAACCTCGCCGTCCGTATGCTGCTGCTGTCAGCCGGGTTGGGCGCGGTTGTCGTTCGCATTCAGAAAAACAGCTAACTTGTTGCCGCTGTGTGCGGTGAGAGTATGTTAGCGTTATGAAGTCTGACCCTCCACATGATCTTGAAACGCTTATCGCCTGTCCAAAATGTGACGCCCTCTATCGCGTCGGCGAGGTCAAAAAAGGTGATCAAGCCCGCTGTAAGCGCTGCCACACAACTTTGTTTGCACGTCGCAAAGATGCCGGCCTCTTTATCATAGCCTCCGCTTTGGCATCGGCGGTTCTTGTTCTGGCGGCCTTGTTCTTGCCCTTTATCGAGATCAAGCGCTTGGGTTTCAGCAACTCGGTTACCATCATTGACGCCGCGCTTGCTTTCTTTGATGGCCCCCTCTTCGTGTTGTCGCTTGCTGTTCTTGGGCTCATTGTTGCGCTCCCGATGACACGATTGGTGCTAACGCTCTACACGCTTGTTCCGCTGGTTTTCGATAAGCGTGCGTGGCCGGGTGCCAAACGTGCCTTTCTGCTGAACGCGATGCTCAGGCCTTGGTCAATGGCCGAAATTTTTTTGGTGGGCTGCGCTGTTTCCTTGGTCAAGCTGACTGATCTGGCGCGGGTCGAGTTGGAGGCTGCCTTTTGGATGTTTGTGGCGGTGGTCCTGCTGATGGCGTTTCAAAACCTTCTGATGTGTCGCTGGTCGGTGTGGAAAGCGCTTGATCGATGACGGCGACTGCAAAGAAAAAGGGCCTGATCGCATGCCAGGAATGCGGACGGGTGTGGCCGGCGGACCAAATCCGGTGTAAAACCTGCGGGTCGAAGTTGAGGTCCCGAGATCCCTACAGCTTGCAAAAGGTGTGGGCATGGTGGATTGCGGGGGTGTTGGCCTACATACCGGCTAATCTGTACCCGATGCTGCACACACGTACTTTGTTTCAATCCTCACAAGATACGATCATCGCGGGAGCAATCGAAATTGCGGCACATGGGTCTCTCGGCGTTGCTTTCATCATACTTTTTGCTTCGGTTGTGATCCCCCTGGGCAAGTTCTTTGCCATCGCCTACCTTGCCCTCGCCGTGAAAAGAGGCGCGAAATGGCCCCCAAGGCGACAATACATCTTGTATGAGCTGATCGAGTATATAGGCCGCTGGTCAATGATCGACGTGTTTGTGGTGGCGATTTTGTGTTCGCTTGTGCAGCTAAGCGTGGCTGCTTCGATCACACCCGGAATCGCTGCATTGACGTTCGCACTTTCAGTTATTTTTACGATGCTCTCGGCACAAAGCTTTGACCCGCGGCTGATTTGGGACCGGATCGACGCTCCTGTATCTAAGGCCTCCGCGTGAGTTCAGACATTCCTGATATTCCGCAGACGCCTCCGCGCCGCCGGGGCCTTTTGGCGACAATGCATTGGGTCTGGTTGGTCCCTATTGCAGCGATCGCGACTGCAATTTGGGTCGCGTTACAGGCCTATAATGACCAAGGCCCGGTGATTCAGATCGTTTTTGACGACTCAGCGGGTATTCTACCCAATGAGACGGAACTTAGATTTAGGAATGTTCCGGTGGGCTTGGTGGAAGAGGTCCGCTTCAATACGGATTTATCGCAAGTCATCGTCGACGTGCGGCTGGACAACAGCGTGGCACCCTTTGTTGACGAGACTGCAAGTTTTTGGATCGTGCGCCCAGAGGTCACGACGAGCGGTGTGACCGGCTTGGAGACGGTGCTGTCGGGCGTCTATATTGAGGGGACGTGGGACACGACGCCAAGTGGCTTGATCACCACACATACGGCGAATGACCGTGCACCTTTGGTCACCACATATCAGAACGGCACGCTGATCGAGCTGCGTTCGACTCGCGCCGCTGGGTTATCCGAAGGCACTCCAATCCTATTCAAGGGCATCGAAGTGGGCCAGCTTGGCGCGACGATGATATCGGTGAATGGTCAATGGGTGACCGCTGAGGCGATCATATACGAACCCCACGACAGGCTAGTGACGACGGCGACCCGCTTCTGGGACACGTCGGGGTTTAGCCTGTCAGTCGGTGCGTCAGGTGCCTCCCTCGACTTTTCGTCTGTCGCCTCGCTGATTTCAGGCGGGATCACGTTTGGGACCCTTATTTCGGGTGGAGAACCCGTGCGCGAAGGGCTGGTCTATGAGGTCTACCCTGACGAAGCCACCGCTCGAAACTCAGTCTTCGAAGGCAGCGACGGGGCACGGGTGCGCTTTACAATGATCTTTAACGAAAACGTAAGCGGGCTCACGGCAGATGCCGATGTTGAATGGCGCGGCGTGCGCATCGGCAAGGTCGCAAACGTCTCGGGCATCGTTGATCCAGAGAGATTTGGCGACGCACGCGTGCGCTTGATGTCGACAGTCGAAATCAACACGGCCCGCTTTGGACTTGACACCGGACTAAACCGATCCGAGGCAATTGATTTTATGGCGGCACGCGTCGAGGAAGGATTGCGTGCACGACTGGCAACGGCCTCTATCTTGGCGGGCGGACTAAAAATTGAGCTTATCACCGATCCCGACGCGCCTGCCGCCGCGCTTGACCTTACCGGTGATCCTTTCCCGGTCTTTCCGGTGATCGCAGGCGACGTCACGGATGTGGCTGTCACAGCCGAGGGTGTCTTCGAGCGTGTCAATGCCTTGCCAATCGAAGAAGTGATAGACAGTACAATCCGCTTTCTCGACAATGCTACGATTTTGGTCGCCAGTCAGGAAATCCGAGACACACCCGGGGAGATACTTGGGCTGCTCAGTGATGCGCGCGGCGTAATTGGATCAGATGAAGTTCAAGCCCTGCCAGAGGATATGCGGGGGGTCATAAGCGACCTTCAAGACGCCAGTGGTGACTTGCGCGACCTGCTGTCGGACCTGCGCGACGCACAAGCGGTCGACAGGTTGCTCGCAGCGGTGGATCAGATCGGCAACGCAGCCGCTCAGGCCGACACCGCCCTTTTAGCAATACCCGACCTTACCGCACGCATCTCTGATTTTGTCGACACCGCCAGCGCCCTGCCCCTAGAGGGTCTTGTCGGACAAGCCACTGATTTTGCGCGCGAGGCACAGACACTGCTAGCCTCTGACCAAATGCGCGCGGTTCCCGGCTCGGTCACGCAGGCCTTTGATGAACTGACTGCCGTTCTCAATGCCCTGACCGAAGCCAACACAGCCGATCTGATCAGCACAGCGCTGATCGACACCAGCGATGCAGCGACAGCGGTCGAAAACGCTGTGGCGGGTGTGCCCCAAGTGGTTGAAAGCCTTGATCGCATCGCCACGAATGTCGAAGATGTGCGATTGGATACTCTCGCGTCCGAAGTCGAAGCCGTGCTGAACACCGCACGCCGGCTTTTTGGCGACGCAAGTGAAGCTGACCTGCCCGCTGCGCTCGCCGGTGCCCTAAAGGAGGCCGAGGCGGCGCTCGCCGAACTGCGAGCAGGTGGGCTGATTGCAAGCGCCAATGCCACCCTGTCATCTGCAAGTGATGCGGCACAGGCAATCGAAAATGCCGCCGCAGACCTTCCCCAACTGGTGACACGCTTGAACGCGACGCTGACACAGGCCCAAACCACCTTGGGAGGCTTTCAGGAGGGCTCAGCCTTCTCTCGAGAAACCTTGGGGGCATTGCGCGAGATAGAGCGCGCGGCTAAAGCACTGTCTGACCTTGCAAGAACAATCCAGCGCAACCCCAATTCGCTTCTGCTTGGACGCTAAGACATGAGACATATCCTTGCTTTTTTGACCTTGAGCGTCCTCTTTGGCTGCGGCAGCCCTGACCAGTTCATAGCATCGCCAAAAGTCGTCGCCCAGGAACGGATCGCTACACCGTTCGCCAGCATCGAAGTCGCAGACATCTCTCTGCCAGCGTATGCAGCACGAGAAGAGATATCATCCAGTGACGATAGTGTCCTGGTCTTGTCGGATACGCTTTGGGCAGATGACCCGACCCGGTCAATAACATTATCGCTGGCGCGCCATCTGTCTGAATTGACAGGCGCGCGGGTCGCGTCAGAGCCTTGGCCATTTGATAGTCTTGCACAAGCACGTGTCGAAGTCAGGGTCGAGGACTTGATTGTCAGCGGAAACGCTTTGCGACTGTCGGGCCAGTATTTCGTCGTGGATCTTGATGGGCTAGGGCGCGATCACGCGCATTTGTTTGATTTATCCACGACACTGGCAGATAACTCGGCACCCACCGTGGCGAATGCCCGCGCCCAAGCTGTGCTTGCCCTCGCTACCGAAATTGCGCGGGCCGGGCTCTAGACACTTCCATCCCTCGCAGACGATTGCGCAAACCCCGGCCTGCCGCGCTCACGTGCGGGTCAATCCGCGCAACGGGCACTCCCACTGCGGCACGCCAATGCATCACTGCAAACCCAATGCACAAAATAGGCGACCTATTGTACTCGCGGCGTATGATGAACCGCCCCCAGGCAAAGCCAAAGAACGAAAACTTGTATCGGTGCTGGCTGTTCGGGCGATATGTGCGGGACAAGTGGCAGCTGATGTGAAGCGCGTGTTCTCAAGACTACACATGCTGATGGTTCAGGAGCCTCCCTGCGCTTGACCTTTGCCCTAATTAGTTATGTCGTATGACAAATTCCGAGAGGGGATGTCATGCGTACTCAGGTCGTCATCATCGGCGGCGGGCCGTCTGGACTGTTGCTTGGTCAGCTTTTGTACAAAGCCGGCGTCGAGACGGTCGTGCTAGAGCGTCAAACGCGGTCGCATGTCCTTGGCCGCATACGCGCGGGCGTGCTCGAACGTGGGCTGGTCGAGTTGATGGGACAAGCAGGTGCCGACGCGCGGATGAAAGCCGAGGGCTTTGTGCATGACGGCACTTTGATTGCTTATAATAGTGACATGTTTCGCGTGGATTTTGCGACCCATACGGATGCTACAGTTTTGGTCTATGGGCAGACCGAACTGACCCGCGACCTTTATGATGCACGCGATGCCGTTGACGGAGAAACTTATTTTCAGGTCGAGGATGTTGAGATCCACGATGTGAACACGGATGCGCCATTCGTCACCTTCCACCAACACGGCAAGGGTCACCACATCAAATGCGACTTCGTCGCAGGTTGCGACGGGTTTCACGGTGTCAGCCGTAAGACTATTCCGGCAAACGCGCGTCGCGAATACGAAAAAGTCTATCCTTTCGGCTGGCTCGGGGTTCTCTCAAAAACCCCACCTGTGAACGATGAACTGATTTATGCGAATTCAGACAGAGGGTTTGCACTCTGTTCGATGCGTAATGCGAACCTAAGCCGGTATTACATCCAGTGCGAAACATCGGATGATCCTGCGCATTGGACGGATGATGCCTTTTGGGAGGAGTTACGTCGCCGCATACCCCCGCAAGCCGCCGAAGCGTTGATTACGGGCCCCAGCATCGAAAAATCGATCGCACCGCTGCGCAGTTTTGTCTGTGAGCCAATGCAGTGGGGGCGTCTATTTCTCTGTGGTGACGCCGCTCATATCGTGCCACCCACCGGTGCCAAAGGGCTGAATACCGCCGCTTCCGACGTGCATTATTTGAACCAAGGCCTGCGCCAATTCTATGACCAAGGCGAGACAGCGGGCATTGATCGGTACTCGGAGCGTGCGCTCGCGCGGGTGTGGAAGACACAACGCTTCAGCTGGTGGTTCTCGACGCTGATGCACCATTTTCCCGGCCAAACCCAATTCGACAAGAAGATGCAACTGGCCGAACTGGCACTTCTTGGTGACAGCCACGAGGCGCAGGCTGCAATGGCACTTGGTTATGTCGGTCTGCCCTACTAGTGGCGACCCCGGCAGGATTCGAACCTGCAACCTGCCCCTTAGGAGGGGGCTGCTCTATCCAGTTGAGCCACGGGGCCGTCTGAACACCGACTAGCGTTTTGAACTTGCCTTGTCACCCGTTTCGACAGGGTTCACCTTGCCCAAATGCTTGAATCCCGAACGGTTTTGACGGTAACTCGGGTGAACAAGTGAAAGGACCTTCGTTGACTGATCGCCCCGCCCGCCCGCTCACGTTGCGTGACGTCTCTGCTGCATCCGGCGTGTCCGAAATGACCGTCAGTCGCGTCTTGCGTAACCGGGGCGATGTGTCTGAAGCCACACGCAAAAAAGTGCTCGAAGCGGCGCAGACCCTGGGATACGTACCCAACCAGATCGCGGGATCGCTTGCGTCGCAGCACGTGAACCTCGTCGCGGTGATCGTGCCCTCGCTTAGCAACATGGTCTTTCCCGAAGTGCTGACGGGCATCAATCAGGTGCTGGAAGACACGCCTTTGCAACCCGTCTTTGGGGTGACCGACTATATGCGCGACAAGGAAGAGCGCGTGCTTTATGAGATGCTGTCCTGGCGGCCTTCTGGTGTGATCATTGCGGGTCTTGAACACTCGGATGCCGCTCAGGCCATGCTGAAAAATGCGGGCATTCCGGTGGTCGAGATCATGGACACCGACGGCACCCCAGTGGACAACATGGTTGGGATATCACATCGGCAGGCGGGCCTTGACATGGCCAAGGCGATCCTCAAGCAGGGCTATTCACGCATTGGCTTCATGGGCACATCGATGCCCCGCGACCACCGCGCCCGCAAACGGTTCGAGGGTCTGACCGAGGGCCTGGCCAAAGCTGGCATAGAAATCGAAGCCCGAGACTTTTATGAGGGCGGCTCGGCGCTGGCCAAAGGGCGCGAGATGACAAAGACCATGCTCGACGCCAACCCGGAGCTCGATTTTCTGTACTACTCCAATGATATGATCGGGGCGGGTGGGCTGCTGTATCTGCTGGACGAAGGGGTGGACGTGCCCGGCGATATCGGCCTTGCCGGGTTCAACGGTGTGGAACTACTTCAGGGTTTGCCGCGTCAGTTGGCAACCACCGATGCGTGTCGATTGGAAATCGGGCGAGCAGCGGCAGAAATCATCCGAGATCGGAATGCGCCCGATGCCGATCCTGCGCCGAAACATATGACGCTGACGCCAACGATTTCCTATGGCGACACGTTGCGGCGTGCCTTGCGGACGTGACGCCGTTTACGCTGACGAACCAGCAAGCGCGCCGCGTGTTTCTGGTTCGGCACGCGCTTGCCGGGCATCCATCGGGGCCAGCGCACGGGCAACCACTTTCAGATTTGATTACGCGACTTGGCTTTGTCCAATTGGACAGCATCAACACGGTCGCCCGGGCGCATGATCTGATCCTGTTTTCGCGCAGACCAAGGTACCGGCCCAAAAACTTACGAAATCTCTATGAACGCGACCGCGTGCTGTTCGAACACTGGACACATGACGCTGCGGTCATTCCCGCGGCCTTTTACCCCTATTGGCATTTGCGACGGGAACGCGACGCAGCCCGGCTACGCGAAAGATGGGGCGAGTGGCGTCGCGATGGCTTCGAGGCCAAGTTTCAACCCGTGCTCGACCGTATTCGAGATCACGGCCCATGTTGCTCGGGCGATGTCGGAGAGGACGAAAAACGCGGGTCTGGTGGCTGGTGGGACTGGCATCCATCCAAAACCGCCCTGGAATACCTATGGCGCAGCGGTGCGTTGCAGGTGGTCCGGCGCAAGGGGTTCCAGAAATACTATGACCTCACCGAACGGGTCCTGGACGCCCGTACTATCGGCAACGCACCGGATATCGAGGAGACAATTGACTGGTGTTGCCGTGCAGCGTTGGACCGTCTGGGCTTTGCCACACATGGGGAGTTGGCGGCGTTTTGGGATCACATCAGCACAGCCGAGGCCAAGGATTGGTGCACCCAGGCTCTGAAAGCGGGGCGTTTGATACAGGTTGCCATCACAGGTACCGATGGGACTGAACGCTTTGCCTATGCCTGGCCCACCCTGCCCGATGATCCTGCATTGCGCGTTGACCCAACCAACCGCCTGCGCGTGCTCAGCCCCTTCGATCCGGCCTTGCGTGACCGCAAGCGGGCCGAACGGCTGTTCGGGTTCGCGTATCGGATCGAGATTTTTGTGCCCGAACCCAAGCGCACATATGGCTACTATGTCTTCCCCCTGCTCGAAGGTGCACGGGTGGTGGGCCGTGTCGATATGAAAGCGCACCGCGCCGAGGATGTGCTGCGCGTCCGGGCCCTATGGCCGGAGCGCAAGGTGCGTTGGGGCAAAGGGCGTCAAGCCGCATTCGAAGCAGAGCTAGACCGGATCATCAAACTGGCCGGGGTCTCCCAGATCGCGTTTGAGGATGGCTGGTTGCGCACCGCGCTTTAGCGTTGCGCCTGCAAACAAAGCCTCTACCCTGAGGCGGATGACACAAGCCGCCGCATACGCGCCCAAGATACGTTCCGTCGGACTGGATGGGGTTCTGGTCACGTTCAGCGACACTGCCACGGATGCCGCCAACCGCGCGGCCATCGCCTTTCGGAGCGAGGTCGATGCGCATGACTGGCCAGAAGTCATAGAGAGCAGCAGCACGCTGGTGTCCGCGTTTTTTCGGGTGAACCTGTCGGAACATCGGTTTGAAGTTTTCGCCGACAAGCTTGGCGCAGTTCTTGACACCCGTGACTGGCTGTCCGCGGCTTTACCCGAAGGACGCGCGCTTTGGACCATTCCCGCGACATTCGGCGGGGAACGTGCGCCGCAATTCTCGGAAACGGCCGAGGCGGCCGACTTGACCAACGAAGAGGCGCTGCGGGCCCTTACCTCGACCCGGTTGCGCGTTCTGACATTGGGGTTTGCGCCTGGCCAGCCCTATCTGGGCACGCTGGGCGATGCCTGGAATATCCCGCGACAGCGAGGTCTCACTCCAAATGTACCCACAGGTGCGCTTGTGACCGCTGTGCGCCAGATCTGCCTTTTTGCCAAAGACACACCGACGGGATGGCGCCATGTGGGGCAGTCCGCTTTTGCCTGTTTCCGTCCCCGCGGGGACACGCCCTTCCCGCTCGCGCCCGGTGATGAGGTGCAGTTTACAGACATCGCGACCTCAGAGCTTGCCCGGATCGAAGCCACTGTGACCGATGGCTCGGGCGGGGCGACGCGTGAGGTTCTGGGGTGAACGCAATGCGTGTGCATCAGGTGGGTCCGGGCGTTGCCATCCAGGACCTGGGCCGCAGCGGCTATCTGGCCAAGGGGCTGACGCGGGGCGGGGCCGCAGATCGGCTCGCCGTTCATGAAGGGGCCGCTCTGCTGCGCCAAACGCCCGATTTGGGTGTACTGGAGATGGTAGGCACTGGCGGTACATTCGAAGCCTTGGAAGATGTGCGCATTGCCCTCACCGGTGCAGAAATGACAGCGCAGATCGATGGGGCAACAGCCAGTTGGAACGCAAGCCATCTAGTGCCCCAGGGGGCCCTGCTGACCATCGGACCGACACGCGCAGGCACCTACGGGTATCTTCATGTGGGCGGCGGCTTTGATACACCGGTAATGCTCGGATCACGCGCGACGCATCAATCCTGTGGGCTGGGAACCCTTGTCGCGGTGGGGGACAGCTTGGCCATCGGGAACGACCGTGGCGGAGATGTTGGACTGACATTGCCGCGAGATGCCCGGTTTGATGGCGGAGTAGTCCAGATCGTGCCCAGCATGCAAACCAACGATTTTGCAGAAGAAACGCGAAAGAGATTCGAAGCGACGACCTTTCGTCGCGATCCACGCGCCAACCGTCAGGGCATTCGAATGGACAGCGACGGTGAGGGGTTCTCGACGGCCAAGGCGCTTGGCATAGTGAGCGAGGTGATTGTGCCGGGCGACATTCAAATCACGGGCGATGGCACGCCTTTCGTCTTGATGGCAGAGAGCCAGACAACGGGGGGATATCCACGGATCGGGACAGTGCTGCCCTGTGATTTGCCGCGTGTCGCGCAGGCGCCAGCGGGTGCATCCGTGCAGTTCAAATTCGTTGGTCTGGACGAAGGGGCCGCAATCGAGGCGCGCGCGCGGGCGGCGTGGGCTGCTTTGCCCAAAGCAGTCTCACCGCTGGTGCGGGACCCTGCGATGATGCAAGATCTCTTGAGTTATCAGATGGTTGGAGGTGTCGTATCTGCGACAGACACCCCATTGGACGAAGGATAAAGCCATGCAGGTCGATCTGAACGCGGATATGGGCGAGAGCTTTGGCCCTTGGAAGATGGGCGATGATGCCGCCCTGCTAGAAACAGTGACGTCAGCCAATATTGCCTGCGGGGCCCATGCGGGGGACCCGGACGTGATGGCCGTGACCATGGGTATCGCGCTCGAAAAAGGCGTTGGCATCGGATCGCATCCAGGCTTTGGCGACATTCAGGGCTTTGGGCGCCGACGGATCGATATGCCGCTGACATCACTGCAAAATTCGATCCGCTGTCAGGTGGGCGCAACGCTTGGTATGGCGAATGCGCTCGGGGCCGAGGTGCGGCATATCAAACTGCACGGCGCGCTTGGCAACATGACATCCGAGAATGAGGAAATGGCGCGCGGATGCTATGAGGCGGCGCTGTCGGCACATCCTGACGCGATCATTATGGTGCTGGCCGCCACCGCACAGGAACGTGCGGTTCGCTCGATCGGGGCCAAGTTCGCATGCGAGATTTTCGCCGACCGAGCCTATAACGACGATGCCACGCTGGTGGACCGTCGCACGCCTGGGGCCATCATCCATGATCCTGAAATTGCAGGAAAAAGGATGGTCGAAATGGTCAAGGCACAGGCCATTATCACCGACAGCGGAAAGCGAATTGAAACCCCCATCGACACGATCTGCTGTCATGGGGATACGCCCGAAGCCGTAGAAATCGCAGCCTCGGTCCGGCGGACATTGGAGGCGGAAGGCATTGCGGTGAAAGCGTTTGAGGGCCGTACGGGGTAGCGTACGCCCAACGGTTATCGACGGATTTGTGTTAAGCCCATGCAAGGCGGTTTAACGCCGCGAAAAGAAAGCAAATCGGCGATGTGCCACCTGTGCGCTGGCGGCTCACCGAAACCGCGGTCAACGCAGCGCGAGGTGCACTTTGTCGATGACAGGTTAACGTGGGCGGAGAACACCTCCGCCTGACGATTGTGCGCGGGTTAAATCGTAAGGCGCACCCGCTGGGGCGCCCCACCCATCAAACCAGTTCCGCGTCCGTCATAATTTCGACCAGGGCCGGCCCCGCAACATCCAGTGCCTTTTGAAGCGCCGCTTCGACGGCGTCGGACGACACAACCTTTTCCCCGTGCGCGCCGCAGATCTTGGCAAAGGCCGCAAAGGACGGGTTATGCAGAGAGGTCTCCCAAACTGGCCATTCGCCGGACTTCTGTTCCTTGGTGATCTTGCCCAGCTCGCCATTGTGAAGCAGCACGTGAGTGATATCCATCCCGTATTTGACAGCCGTGGTCAGCTCCATCGCATATTGGCCAAAGCCACCATCGCCGGAGATCGAGATGATCTTGCGGCCCTTGAGCCACTCGAAATCCTGTGTCGCGGCCCACGCCCCCATGGCAGCCGGAAAACCAAACCCGATGGAACCGAGATAGCCGGACATCAGCACGCGCTGCCCCTTGGTCTCAAAGTAGCGCCCAAAGGAATAGGTGTTGTTACCCACATCAACGGCGATGATCGCATCGTCGGGGGCCACGCGGCTAAGTGCGTCGAAAATGGCAAAGGCATGTATGCCCTTGGCGGTCTCTTCTTCCATACGGCTGCGTTTTTCGCTGCGCCAGATATCCCAGCGATCAGCGAGCTCGCTGATCTGGTCGTCGGCATCTGCGGGTTTCTTGAGGCCAGGCGTCACCGCTGCACAAAATGCCCCGATCTCGGACCAGATGGGCAAGTCGACGGGATGGAACTTGCCAAGCTGCATCCGTTCATAGTCGACCTGAATAATGGGTTTGGACGGCTCGATCCCTGTGTGGTTCGAGAACGAGGTGCCGAGCGTCAGGATCAGGTCCGCTTCGTTCATGAACCACGACGCGATAGGCGTGCCTGAACGGCCCAGAACACCGGCGGCGTTTGGATGGCTGTCGGGCAGCAGTCCCTTGCCCTTGAACGTGGTCAGCACTGGCGCGCCCAGCGTTTCGGCAACCGCGGTGATGGCCTCCATATGCTCCCAGGCGCCAAAGCCAATCACCAAAATCGGGCGTTTGGCGTTGTTAAGCAGTTTCAGCGCATCCCAGACATCGTCTTCGGTTGGCTTGATCGCGACACGCCCCATGCGCCCGTCCGGCTTAGAGGCCGGTGCGTCAGATGGGTTCGTCTGCATGTCATCGGGAAAGATAAGGTGCGCCACATCTTGCTGCACCACCGCGTTTTTCATCGCCAGCGACACCAGCTCCGAATGTTTGGAAGTGCTCAGCACCGTCTGGCTAAATTTGCTCACCGCATCAAAGGCAGAGGCAAGGTCGATGTCCTGAAACGCGCCGGGGCCAAAGACCTGCGTTTGCACTTGGCCGGTCAAAGCCAGGACGGGCGCACGATCAACCTTGGCGTCCCAAAGACCTGTCAGCAGGTTGGTGGCACCCGGCCCGGCAATGGTCAGGCAGGCGGCAGGATGCCCCGTCAGCTTGCCATAGGCCGAGGCGGCAAAGGCGGCGGCCCCTTCATGCCGGATGCCCACATATTTCATCTCGCCCGCTTCAACCCGCATGCGGATGGCATCGGCCAGGCCGAGGTTCGAGTGGCCCACCATGCCAAACACGTGTTTGAGGCCCCAGTTGACCATGCTTTCCGCCATCTGGTCGCTCACTGTCCGTTCATGCGGAGGCGCGGGCTCAAGGCCGACAAATATCTCGTCATTCTCGACCTTGAGGGGATAGATTTTCTGACCGGTATCCTCATGCCCGCCTGGAGGCGCGCCAGTCAAAGGATCGAAATCCCAGCCGTGCCAAGGGCAGCGGATCCAGCATTTGCCACCCTCGCCCCTTTCAATTGACCCTTCGCCCAAGGGCCCGCGCTGGTGCGGGCAGTGGTTGTCCATCGCAGCCCATTGTCCGTCAAAGTGAGACAGGCAAATCGACACTGTGCGGGCGGTGACAGTCTTGACCCGGCCTTCGGGCAGGTCGCCAGTCTGTCCTACGGAAATCCAGTCGAGTGTTTCGGTCATGCTACTCCTCCAAACGGGACGCCCGAGATGTCGGACATGTCTTTCTTCCAGGTGGTCAGGTCATCCGCGTTGAACTTGGACAGGTGATCGTGACCGCAGGCACGGGCCATGACCTGCATCAGCTCGGTGCTGGCCTCGAAGAAATTGGCCAGTTGCCGGGCGGATTTTTCGACGACAAGGCGGCTGACCAGATGCGGTTTCTGGCTGGCGATGCCAACGGGGCAATTGTTGGTGTGGCAGGCGCGCATAGCGATGCAACCGATGGCCTGCATCGCCGAATTGGACAGCGCAATGGCATCTGCGCCCAGGGCCAGCGCCTTGATGAAATCCGCAGGTTTACGCAGCCCGCCAGTGATGACCAGCGACACGTCATGCCGTTCCAGCCGGTCCAAATGCGCACGTGCACGCGCCAGCGCAGGGATGGTCGGCACCGAAATGTTGTCGCGGAAGATGATCGGGGCAGCGCCGGTCCCGCCGCCGCGCCCGTCCAGAATAACGTAATCAACCCCAACGCTCAGGGCGGCGTCGATGTCTTTTTCGATATGCTGGGCCGACAGTTTGTACCCAATCGGGATGCCGCCGGTCTTGTCCCTCACTTCGTCCGCGAATTCCTTGATCTGCGCGGGATCGGTCCAGTCGGGAAAGCGGGCTGGAGAGATCGCGTCTTGCCCTTCGTCCAGCCCGCGGACTTCGGCGATCTTGCCTTTGACCTTGTTGCCGGGCAGGTGACCGCCTGTGCCGGTCTTGGCCCCTTGTCCGCCCTTGAAATGGAACGCCTGGCACTTCTGAACCTTGTCCCAAGAAAAGCCAAAACGGGCCGAGGCAAGTTCGTAGAAGTATTTGGAGTTGGCCTGTTGTTCTTCGGGCAGCATCCCGCCCTCGCCCGAGCAGATGCCGGTGCCCGCCAGTTCTGCGCCGCGTGCAAGCGCAAGCTTGGCCGGTTCACTCAGCGCGCCATAAGACATGTCTGACACAAACAGCGGGATGTCGAGCCGCAGGGGTTTCTGGGCATTGGGCCCAATCACCACATCCGTACCAACCGGGTCGTCATCCAGCAGGGGCGGCTTGTGCAACTGCGCGGTGATAAGCTGGATGTCGTCCCAATTTGGCAGGTCTATGCGGGGCACACCCATCGCATCGACCACCCCGTGGTGGCCGGTTTTGGACAATCCATCACGGGCGTATCCCTGGATCAGACCGGTATAGGGTTCTTCGGCGGTGCCATGCGATGTGTCAGCATATAGCCCCAGATAGGCATCCCGGTTGAAGGGCTGCGGATTGGCATGGCCCCACGCGTTGATCTCATCTGCGTTGACGCAGATATCGTCACCCTCGACCCAACTTTCGAACTTAGGCAGGGCCTCATTGTTGGCGTATTCGCTGACCCCACTGTCCAGACGGTAATCCCAATCATGCACCCCGCATATTAGGTTTTTGCCACGCACGAACCCGTCTGACATAAGCGCGCCGCGGTGCAGGCAGCGGCCATAAAATACAGACACCTCATCATCAAAGCGAACGACGACAAGGTCGACCTCCCCGACAATCGCGTATGTGGGGTTTCGGTCGGGCAGCGTGGAAAGCTGCGCCACTACTTCTTTGTGCATTGGGTCGTTCCGCTGTCGTCTGTCAGCTCAAGCTGACACAGAACACATGCCAAAGCATATCAAATTTTATTCAATTCTGTCGCTCTACACTGTTCTGCCGACAAGCGTGGCAATCCCGGCCTCGAACCGCGCGGGGTGACCCGCCGCGCGCGCCATGATTTGCGCGCCTTCGACCTGTGCCATCGTGGCCTGTGCCTCGGCTCGCGGGTCCGAAATCTGGCGGATGCTGCCATCGCGCCCGCCCAATCGAAAGACAGACTCCAACCAGCCGATCACATCGCGGTGGAAGGCAGCCAATGCTGCAGTGCTGTCAGTCGGTAAAGCGCTCTGCGTCACAGACAGCGCCACACACAGGCACAGGCTGCGCCCCCCTTCCGAGGCCTGCCGATACAGGTCGACAAACTGCAACAGTCGCGCGCTCGCCGTGGTTTCAGTAGCCGTGATCTGGTGCAGCCGGTCCATAAACACCTCGCGGTAGTGATCAATCAGAGCCAGCGACAGATCGGCTTTGGCCGGAAAATGGTAATGCACAGACGCCTTGCGGATACCAGCGTTGTCCGCGAGGTCCGCAAAGCTGAACCCGTCAAAGCCGCGCTGGCGGGCAAAGGTCTCGGCCTCAGTAAGCAGCTGCGCTTTCGTGTCCAATTGCCTACCTTTTGATCGGCTCATCTAGTATGTCTATTTTAGATATATAGAAGCTTCATTTGTTGACACTTAGCGTCTAATCTTGCCATATTCAATCAAATTACCTACCTTATGGTAGACAGCGAATTACAAGGCGCATCAACATGGAACTGAACGCCGATTTCACTCAAACCGTGCGGGTGCTGAACGCCGACAACCCCTGGCGTGCCTCACCATCAGCGGGGGTCCAGCGCAAGATGCTTGATCGTATCGGGGATGAGGTGGCCCGCGCCACAACCATCGTGCGTTTTGCGCCGGGCAGCGCGTTTGCCCCGCACACCCATGACGGGGGCGAGGAATACATCGTGCTCGAAGGTGTGTTTCAGGATGAGGTCGGAGACTTCCCGGTCGGCACGTATGTCCGCAATCCGCCTACCTCGCGACACACCCCAAGTTCAAAGCCCGGTGCCACGATCTTTGTTAAGCTCTGGCAATTCGATCCCGAGGATCGTCAGCACGTTCGCATCGACATGAACACAGTCGACACCACACCTGACCCGGGGCGCGCGGGCGTCAGGACGGCAACCCTCTTTGAGGACGCCCATGAACATGTGGCGCTTGAGGTCTGGGAGGCAGGCGCCGCGCATATGCTGGAAGCCCCTGCCGGGGCAGAGGTGCTGGTGTTGGAAGGATCACTCAAACAGGCCGGGACATCCATGGGCGCGCGTGATTGGCTGCGTCTGCCCCCGGATGGTGCGTCACCCTTGGTCGCCGGTCCGCACGGCGCGCGCCTTTGGGTCAAGACCGGACATTTGCTTCAGATGATTGGCGGGTGAGCCACGCGCTGACCCTGGGCGCGGGGCTAGCAGGCTTGACGGCAGCCTTGCGCCTGTATCAGGAGGGTCACAAGGTCACAGTTCTGGAAGCACGCGCACGCGTTGGCGGGCGGGCCTTGAGCTTGTCCGTAGAAGGGGGCGGCATTGATCTTGGCCCGGCCTGGATATGGCCCACCTATCAGCCGCGCGTGGTGGCTTTGCTCCGCGAAACGGGGTTGCAAACGCTCCCCCAGTTTGAAGACGGCGATTTTCTTTATGAAACCGCGTCTCAGACACAACGTGGCGTCTTTCCCAAACGCTATGGCGATGCCGCGCGCCTTCGCGGAGGGGTGCAGGCGCTTGCGCATCGCTTGGCAAACGCGCTGCCGGACGGGGCCATCAGACTAGGGCAAACCGTTGAAGCCATTGACTTAACCGGCCGTCCGGCAGTGACAACGCAAGATCAGAGCTGGGCCGCCGATGTTGTCATCTGTGCTGTGCCGGGACCCATCGCAGCGGCGTGGCGGGTGACACCCGGCTGGACGCCGCAGGTGGCGCGCGATCTGACCCGTTGGCCCACCTGGATGGCGGCCCATGCCAAGGTGGTCGCCGTGTATGATCAGCCTTTCTGGCGTAGGGCGGGTCTGTCGGGGGGCGCCATCAGCCATGTCGGGCCGCTTTTCGAAATTGCGGACCAGTCCGATCCCGAGGCCGGGGTCTTTGGCCTGTTTGGGTTCGTTGGCACACCCTTTGAGCGGCGACAGGATAGTGCCGCGCTGCGCGACGCATGCCTGGCCCAGTTGATACGACTGTTCGGACCCAAGGCAGGGGCGCCCACCAGGATTGATGTGATGGATTGGGCGGCCGACCCGTTCACCGCGACCCAGGCGGACCGGACGCCACCCCAGGGCCACCCACCCTATGGCGCACCTGCGTTGTCGCATTCCGTCGGGGGGCGCCTGTTCTTTGCTGGGGCCGAAGTATCACAGACAAATGGCGGGCTGATCGAAGGGGCCATCGCCACGGGCGAACGTGCTGCGATGCTGGCTGGGTCAGCGATTGTCGGCTAAAGCCTCAGATCGCTGTCGACGGCATCAAATACGGCCTTCATGTCAAACAGAACTCCGTTCTCGCTCAGCAGCGCGCGCAGCCTGGCCGGACCCTGGGCCACAATGTCATCATGTGGCACGGCAAGGATCACCGCATCATACTGCGCCTCCGCGGGCAAGTCTGACAAAGCGATACCATATTCCGCTCTTACCTCATCTGCGTCCGCCCATGGGTCGTGGATATCGGCGCGCAGCCCATAGCTGGCGACCTCACCCAGCATATCCACCACTTTGGTGTTCCGAATGTCAGCGCAATTCTGCTTGAACGTGATCCCGATGATCAGCACCCGCCCGCCATGCACCCGTGCTTGCGCTCGGATCATCGCCTTGACCAGCAGCGACACCGCATGCTGCGCCATACCATCATTGATCTCGCGCGCCATGCGGATGATGTCAGGGATGTGCCCGGCCGAGATTGACTTGTCGATCAGGTAGTAGGGGTCGACCCCGATGCAGTGCCCACCGACCAGGCCCGGGGTATATCGGATAAAGTTCCATTTGGTCGCAGCAGCATCCAGCACTGCAGATGTGTCGATACCCAGATGGGAAAACACAATCGACAGTTCGTTGATAAGGGCGATGTTCACATCCCGCTGCGTATTTTCGATGACTTTCGCCGCCTCGGCCACGCGAATGGTAGGGGCCAGATGCGTACCCGCCGTGATGATGCTACGGTAAAGCGCGTCGATTGCCTGCCCGGCTTCAGGGGTCGAGCCGGAGGTCACCTTGGTGATCTTGGGCAGCGGGCGGTCCTTGTCGCCGGGATTGATCCGCTCGGGGCTGTAACCCGCATAAAAATCGGTGTTGAGGCTAAGCCCCGAGACCTCCTCAACCAGCGGCAGGCAGTCTTCCTCGGTCGCACCGGGGTAGACGGTGCTTTCAAAGATCACAATGTCGCCCCGCTTGATCACTTCACCCACTGTCCGCGACGCAGCAAGAAGAGGCGCGAGATTGGGTTGGCGATGGCTGTCGATGGGGGTCGGGACGGCCACGATGAAAACATTGCAGTCAGCAATGTCCGTCAGGTCCGACGTATAATCGAGATGCGTCGCAGCGCCCAGGTCATCTACCTCGCCCGTGCTGTCGATGCCTCTCCGCAATGCCGTGACGCGCTCGACATTCAGATCAAAACCGATCGTTGGGCGCTGCTTGCCGAACTCCACGGCCAGCGGCAGCCCGACATAGCCCAGCCCGATCACAGCCACGCGCATCTGGTCCAGGGTCAGCAAAGGGGCTTGGGTCATATCATGCGCCTTTTCTAGTTGCGCCACCCTGCCTATCGGGCGCGGCGACACAGCGCAACACGGGCGCGCAGGCGTGTGAGTGCCAAGTGATCACGGACCGAAGATCGCCTTGAACCTGTCGATGCAAGCACGAAACCCCGCCTCAAAGTCGCCATTGCCCGGATGATAAACGGATTCAAAACTGATCACCCCGTCATATTCATCCGTGCGCAACGCGTCAGCTATGGGCTGGAACAGCGGGCCAAGCTGCCCGTGCCCCATCTCGCGCACCTCAAGCGTGGCGCGGGGCGTGTCAACCTGCACGTCCTTGATGTGGATGTGGCCCAGATAGCCACCCTGCACCGCGTCATACCCATCGGGAAAGGCCAATTCGTGGCACCAACACGCGTTGGCCGGGTCCCAAAGCACCTTCAGCGCATCCTTGGCATCCAGTTCGTCGATCAATCTGCGGGCGGTATAGTTGGAATTGACCATGGTGCCATTGCCCGTCTCAACCACCAGGATCACCCCCTCAGCCCGCGCCAACTCAACCGCCGGGGCGATCATGGGCGCCATCGTGTCCCATGCGCCGTGGGCGACGTTCCATGTCTCCGCGCCATTACGTCCCCACAGGATCTGCTCCTTTTTCTGGGTCATGATGCGCACCAGGGGGCTGCCCACGACATGCGCCATGTCGATCACTCGCCTGAGCGCATCCATATGCTGAGTATGCAGCGCATCGCCGGGACGATTGGCACTGGTGGTGCCTGCAAAAATGTGACGGCTGAGGCATGACACCGGTTTGCCGCGGTCGCGCAAGAGCATATCTATCTCTCTGATCTCCTGTGCCGTATGATCCCCCACTTCCGCATCGCCCACAAACTGCAACTCGGCATAGGTCAGGTCAAATTCGTCCATGACGTCAACGGCATGGGCCAGATCGCGGCTGATGCCGTCACAGATAACACCCAGCTTCATCGCGTCACCTTGGCCATATCACGGTGCAATTCCGCGCCCACGATCTCTTCGAGCACTTGGGTGCAGGTCCAGTTGTCTCCTTCGGGATACCGGGTACGCCCCGCGTGAAAGACCTGCATTGCCGACGCTGCCGTATGGAGCGGAACACCCAACTCCTCAGCCAATGCCATCGAGATGGTCAGGTCCTTGTGCATCGTGTTGATGTGACTGCCGGTGCCCTCAAACTGTCTATCAATAATCTTTTCCAGCGCGTTGTTCACAACCCCGCATCCCGCGGATGAGGTCGAGAAGACATCCAAGATCACCTGCCCTGGCACACCGGCTTTCGCGGCAAGCGCTGCCGCCTCGAACGTGGCCGAAAATTGCGCTCCGATCAGCGATTGCAGGCATGCTTTGACGGTTTGCCCGTCACCGGGTCTGTCTCCGACACGGTGGATGTTGGCCGATACCGCCTCCATCACCGGACGCGCCTGCGCCAGTGCCTCGGTGGTGCCTGCCGCCATCAGGGTCAGCGTGCCCGCCTGTGCGCCGGGAAATCCACCCGATACCGGGCTGTCGATCAGATGCAAACCAGTGCCCTCCAGACCAGCGCCGATGGCACGCGCCTCGGAAGGTTTCACCGTGGCGGTCAGCAGGATGATCCCGCCGGGGGCCATCGTTTCGACCAAACCATCCGCACCCAGAATAACCTCATGCGCCTCGGCCCCTTTCATCACCATGACGAACACGGCCTGCGCATTGCGCCCAACCTCTGCGGTGTCGGCAGCACCACGCCCGCCCATATCGACAAAGGCCTGTTGCCGGGGCGGCAACAGGTCAATGCCCCACGTCTCAAAGCCATTTGCAATCAGGTTCCTGGCCAGCCCGCTGCCCATATCCCCCACTCCGATCACACCAACTGACGTCATCAGCATGTCCTCCGTTTCAGATTTTCAGGATGGGGTTTCACATCGGACGCGGATGCCGGGCAGGTCCAGAAGACACCCCCTGCCCTAGCGCGACGCAACGGATGCTGCGCAGCAAGACGCTACCACAGCCTGGGGCCGACGCGAGGGAATTTTCAGCTGATCTCGACCATCCTACCCGACAGCGCCGCCGCCTTGATCGCTTCAATCACACGCACCGCGCGCAACCCGTCCGCACCGCTTACCAGTGGCGACGCCTGACCCTGAATAACCTGGGCAAAATGCTCGATCTGGGCTTTCAAAGGATCTGAAAGGGACAGTGGCACCCTGGCTTGATGTATCGGCGCCCACCAGTCCGGCCCATCCTCCTGTGACCATACGCTCAAGTTCGGAAGTGAGATCGCACCCTTGGTGCCGCCAATCAGATAGCTGGATTGATCCGTCTTGGGATAGGCCGGGTTTTCACCGGCGGTCAGCTCCCAACTCCACGGTCCAAGTGTTACATCCGACAGGTTCAAAGTGCCCAACGCGCCACAGGCGAACCGCAGCGTTGCAACGGTCACTTCCTCGGCCTCGGCCCCGCGCACGGCATTGCTTTGCATCGCCTGCACATGGGTGATCGGGCCGCACAGATACATCAATACGTCAATGTCGTGGATCAGGTTGATGAAGAGCGGACCGGCGCCGCTGCCTTGCCGCCACGCCTGCGCATAATAGCTGTCGGGCTTCGGCAGCCAGCAGGTGCCATGCACCGCTGTGAGCGTGCCAAGTGTTCCCTCGGCAATGATCTGGTGCGCACGCGACACCAGTGGGTTATAGCGCCGATGATGCCCGACAAGGATCGGCACGCCTGCCTGATCGGCCCTCGTCACAACTTCAATGCCGTCGGCAGCGGTCGACGCAAGTGGCTTTTCAATCAGCACCGGGCACTCCGCGGCGATCAATGACAGCGCAAGCGGAGCGTGCAGATGGTTTGGCACGGCCAGCACAACCCCATCCGAACAGGCCGCAAGCGCAGAAATGTCGGCAACGCCGTCCCAAGGTCCGTCGCCCTCATAGGCCGGGTCATAAACCGCAGAGACCGTCGCACCCTGCGCGCGCTCAATCGCATCCAGATGCTGCCTGCCGATCAGCCCGACCCCCGCAACCCCGATCCGGCTCATGCGTGCAGCGCCCTGATTGCTGCCATGATGCCGCGCAGCTCCGCAAGCCCGCGCATCCGCCCAATCAACGGATAGCCGGGCAGGCTGTCGCGCGCGCGGTCCATCAGCAATTCTTGGCCATGGTCGGGTCGCATCGGGATAGAACAATCGTCGCGGCCCGCGGCGCGGCGGCGCGTTTCTTCGGCCATCAGGGCCTTGATCGTCGCAACCATATCCGTATCGCCCTCCAAATGCGCCGCCTCAAGAAAACTGGGACGCTCGGGATCGGGTGACGACACCCGTGTGGTATTGCGCAGGTGTGCAAAGTGAATGCGGGGACCCAATCGGCGCACAAAGCCGGGCGCATCAAACCCGGGCGCCACACCCAAGGACCCCGTACATAGCGTTGCACCATTCGCCTGCGTATCTACTACGCCCAGCACGTGCTCATAATCTTCGGTCGATGACATCACACGCGGAAGGCCCAGCAACGAAAAGGGCGGATCGTCGGGATGGCAACACAGCCGCAGGCCAAGATCCTCTGCCAGTGGCGTAACCTCGGACAGGAAATCAATCAGATGTCTGCGCAACCGATCTGCGTCTATACCGTCATAGGTGGCGAGGCGCGCCTGCACATCGTCCAGATGCCAGCCATCATTGGCACCCGGCAGACCCGCTATTACGGTGCGGGTCAGGCGCTGCATCTCGGCGTCGCTCATCTGATCAAAAGCCTGACGCGCCGCCTCCCGAACCGCTGCCGGATAATCAATCGCTGCCTCGCTTCGCTTCAGGATAAACAGGTCAAAAGCTGCGAAATCAACCAGATCGAAGAACATCGCACTCCCGCCATGGGCCTGCTCTTGGCGCGTTTGCGTCCGCGTCCAATCCAGGATGGGCATGAAGTTGTAGCAGATCGCGCGCACGCCAACCTCTGCCAGCGTCCGAAGGCTCGCCTTGTAGGCCGCAAGATGGGCTGACATCTCCGGCCCCTGCGTCTTGATCGCTTCGGACACAGGGAGGCTCTCAACCACCTGCCATGTCAATCCAGCCGCATCAATCATGGCCTTTCGCTCCGCGACGGCTTGCAACGGCCATTCAACGCCCGGCGCGAACTGATGCAAAGCCGTGACCACACCGGTTGCGCCGACCTGCGGCAAGTCGTCTAGCATCGTGGGATCATCCGGCCCAAACCACCGCCAACATTCGATCATGGTTGCCACCCCGCGCGCATGGAATGCTCGGGGCCAAGGGGCAACGTCACCCGCGTGCCATCACGATGCGATGCATAGATCGCAGTGACCAGCGCAATCGACGCGGCCCCATCCGCCAATGACACCGCATTATGTGATTGACCACCAAGCGCCTTCGCAACCTCTGCCAAAAATCCAGTGAACCCAGGCGCGCTGATCTTCGTGGCCGCACAGATCGCATCAACCTTGGCCTGATGCGCCGGGTCACGCGCCACAAACTGCCAATCTCCCTCAGCAGGAGAATACGGTAACGTATGTGATGTTGCCGTCAGAGTCTCGTAGACCAGTCGCAACCGCGTCTCATCCCGCGCGGCCCCAAGCGTTATGCTGCTTGTGGCAAGTGCGCCGCCGCGCAACTCGATCAGGATTGCTGCCGTATCTTCGGTCTCAATCGGGTTCACAAGTGTTCCCAGCCGTGCTGTGACCGCCGCCACAGGTGCCATGAACGTCGTCAGCAAGTCGTGCGCATGGATCGCATGCCCCAGCGCGGCACCCCCCTGCTCGCCCGCCCACGTCCCGCGCCACGGAATGGCATAATAGTCCGCTCCACGGTTCCAATGGGTTTCCAGCGATGCCGCACGCGGGGCACCAACCAGCCCCGCCGCCCGAAGCGCGCGCAGCCGATCAAAAGCCGGCCCAAAACGGTACTGAAACACAGGGAAAACCGACTTCTTAGCTGCTCTAGCAGCGGCCGAGATCTGATCGACCTGAACCAGAGATGTCGCCAGCGGTTTTTCGCAAATCAGGTGCTTTCCAGCGTCAAGTGCCGCGACCGCGACGGACGCATGCAGATGCGGTGGCAGGCAAATATCAATAACATCCACATCTGCCGAAAGCGCCTCTTCAATGCTGCTTAACGGTGTGATCTTACCCCCGCACAGCGCTTTGCATCGATCCACATCTTGATCGACCAAATGGGTGACATCGAACTCCGCAAGCTGCGTGTAAGCCGCCAAATGCTGCGCCCCGATCCCCCCGCCAAGGATGGCAACGCGGATCATGTTGCCGTACCCTCGGCCACCGCCTGAGCGTGCAGTGCGAGCTCCATCACCTTGAAACAATGTGCCTGCGACATTGCGGTGTTCGTCCGGTGCGCGATATCATGGGCCAGCCGCGCGAAGTATGGCAGGCCTGCCTCCCGCGCATCCAGCATCTCGCAGCGCTCGCCGTTCACCAACACCAGATGGTCGGTGCCCTCACGCCCGCCGACATCCACATATTTGCGAAGCTCGATATAGCCCTTGGTACCCAACAAGGTCAGACGCCCATCGCCCCAGGTCGGCAAGGCATCTGGCGTGTACCAATCCACCCGAATATACCCAGAGGCGTGATCAGATCGCAGCGCAATCTCTCCAAAATCCTGCAAGCCGCGATCGCGCTCATTGGCATGATTGGCCACATGCGCCATAGTCACCTGCGCCTCTCGTGACCCCGTGAAATACAAAAACTGGTCAATCTGATGCGAGGCGATGTCTACCAATACGCCACCGTATTTGTTGCGGTCAAAAAACCAGTCTGGGCGGGTGGGATGGTTCAAGCGATGCGGCCCAAGTCCCGTCGTGTGCACAACCCGCCCAATCGCACCCTCCTGCACCAGTTGATCAGCCAGAGTGACGCAAGGCACCTCAAACCGTTCCGAAAAGTTGATGGACCAGATGCGCCCGGTTTCGGCCACGCAGGCCTTGAGTGCAGCAAGTTGGTCCAGCGTCGTGCAGCCCGGCTTGTCCGTCATCACATCATGCCCGGCCTGCATCGCTCTGATCGCCAGCGCCGCGCGGTCTGCCGGAATGCTCGACACCAGTGCCAGATCGGCACCTACGGCCAGCGCTTGGTCCAGCGTGTCAAAGCGGTGCAGGTCGGGAAATCGCTTCGCATATCCCGCAAGTGGCTGCGGTGTGCCCTCGGTCCAATACCCAAGACACCGCGCGCCCAGCGCCAACATGTTCTGCGTCATGCCGTAAATATGGCGATGGTCCAGCCCCAAGGCCACAAAGGCGAGCGTCATGCGGCCACCTCCGCATGTTCCCCCGTTCGGGCTGCACGCTCCATCGCGTCGATGACGGCATGCACGCGCAACGCTTCCACGGGCGGCGCAATTGGCATGCGCCCTTCGGCCACACAGACTACAAAATCCTCCAGCAGCGCCTGATGCCACCCATGGGTAAAGGCCATCGGATCTGCACCACCACCTGTCGCGGCATCGCCTTCTGGGGCACGTGTCTCGTTTTGACCCGATAACCAATTGATGCGCAAACTGTCGCCCGCCAGGTGCACATGCGCCTTGGTCGTGATCAGCGAAATGCTCTCTGCACCACCCGGATAAGCTGCTGTCGTGGCGCTCAAAATCCCTGAAGCCCCCGATCTGAAATCAAGCAGGGCACCTGCGATATCCTCCGCCTCCATCCGGTGCAGCGGGCTTGTCCGCATGATCGCCTGCACCCGCACCACAGGCCCTGCCAACCACAACGCCAGATCAACCGTATGGATCGCCTGATTGATCATCACGCCGCCACCATCGCGGGCATAGCTGCCCCGCCCCGGTGCATCGTAATAGCCCTGATCCCGCCACCACGGCACCCGCACCTCGACATGCACGATCTCACCCAACGCGCCCGAGGCCAGCCGCTGCTTTACATCTTGCGCAGCCGCGCGGGTGCGATGTTGAAAGCAAAGGGCCAGCGGCACCTTTGCCCGCGCATAGACATCTACCACCGCGCGAGCGGCCTCCAGCGTGCGCTCAACCGGCTTTTCCATCAAGGTCGGTACACCCGCCGCCGCCAGCGCCGCTGCAAAGCCTGCGCGCGCGTCCGGCGGCGTGATCAAAAGCGCCATATCGGGCCCAGCGCGGGTCGCAACCTCAAGGTCGGTGAATGCCTCGACTTCGTAGCCAAGCGTCTGCGCTGCCGCCTCACAAAAGCTGCTCAACCGGTCGCCGTCGCGCCCCAGCACGCCCATCAGGCGCGCGCCGGCTCGATTGTCCCGCAGTGCCAACACGTGGGTCTGCGCAACCATCCCGGCCCCGATCATCAAGACATTCATTCCACCCCTCCCGACACGCAGAGTGGCTGCATTTTGGACATGCGCCAAGGGCCATTCGTGCTAGTCTGCCGGAAAAAGGAAAGGCCGGGAATGGCATTCACACTCACAGGCAAAGCAACAGCGATTTACGATCATGTGCGTGGGGCACCCATCGTATCGCCCCATGGGCACTGCGATCCCGCCTGGTTTGCCAGCAACCAAGCCTTTGCCGACCCGGCTGAGCTGTTGGTGATCCCCGACCACTATGTGTTTCGCATGCTCTATTCGCAGGGCGTGCCCCTAGACAAGTTGGGTGTCGGGATATCTCCCGACGCCCGCGATCCACGTGCGATCTTCCGCCTTTTTGCCGCGCATTGGCACCTGTTTCTGGGCACGCCCAGCCAGCTTTGGATCGACTATGTCCTACGCGAGACATTGGCCTGTGACCTGCCGCTTGGGCCCGCCACAGCGGACGCGGTCTATGACAATATCGACACATGGCTTGCCGACCCGGCCAACCGCCCGCGCGCGCTCTTCGACCGGTTTGGCATCGATGTCCTGGCAACCACAGACAGCGCCCTTGATCCGCTCGCATATCATCAAACGATTGCTGACAGCGGCTGGGATGGCCGAGTGGTACCCACGTTCCGGCCCGACGCGCTGCTAAATCCAAGGGCGCTGGACTGGCGCGACAATATCGCAGCACTCGGCGCCATCACGGGCGAAGACACAACCACCTATCCCGGCCTCCTGTCCGCCCTGCGCACCCGCCGGGCGGCCTTCAAGGCGCTTGGGGCCACCGCGACCGACCACGCCATCGAAGTGCCACAGACGGTTTGGCTGGACGACCCCGCCCACAGCTTTGCGACGCTTCTGTCAGGAGACATGCGCCAGGCAGACGCCTTTCACGGCCACATGCTGATCGAAATGGCCCAGATGTCGCTTGACGATGGCCTCGTGATGCAATTGCACGCGGGCAGCAGGCGCAACACCAACGCGGCCATATTCAGCACGTTTGGCCCGGACAAGGGCGCAGACATACCCATCGCCGTCGATTGGGTTCGCGGGCTTGAGCCGCTGCTCAACCGCGTTGGCAATGATCCGCGCCTGACGCTGATCCTGTTCACCCTCGACGAAACGACCTATGCGCGCGAACTTGCACCCATGGCCGGGCATTGGCCCTGCCTGCGCATCGGGCCGCCCTGGTGGTTCCATGACAGCGCCGCCGGTATCGCCCGCTATCTGGATCAGGTGGTGGAAACGGCGGGCTATCAGAACCTTGCCGGTTTCAATGACGACACACGCGCCTTTCTTTCGATCCCCGCACGCCATGATCTGTGGCGGCGCGCGGTGGCCGTGCACTTGTCGGCCCAGGTGGATCGCGGCTATTTCGCCCTTGGCACGGCCCAGGACCTGGCAACATTGCTTGCCACCGATCTGGCGCGCAAGACCTACCGGCTGGACTGACACATGCCCCGCATCCTTCACCTTGGCGTCGGAAACTTCTTTCGCGCGCATGCCGCGGCGTACACCCAGGACAGCCCCGGCTGGTCAATCACGGGTGTCAGCTTTCGATCCTCAAACATACGCAACGGTTTGGCAGCGCAAGACTACACCTATCCGCTCGTGATCAAGGACCGGGATAGCACCAAGATCAGACCCATCACCTGCCTGTCGGACATACGCGTTGCCGCCGAAAACCCGCGCGCAATCATCAACGCTGTCGCCGATGCACAATTCGACGTCATCACCCTGACCGTCACCGAAAAAGCCTATCACCTCACCGCCAGCGGCCATCTCAACCTCAGCGCGCCCGAGATACAGGCCGACCTCGAAGGCCGCGGCACAACCGTCGTCGGGACACTGGCCCGCGGCCTGGCGCAACGCACAGCTCCGGTCACCGTGCTGTGCTGCGACAACCTGCCGGATAACGGGGTCAAACTCGACCGTGCCGTGCGCCGGTTTGCGACGGCAGCGCATCTGTCTTTGCACTCGCATGTCAGCTTTCCCTCTTGCATGGTGGACCGCATCACGCCAGCCACCACCGATGACCTGCGCACCGAAACAGGCGACCCTATGGCAGTCCCGACCGAAGCGTTTACCGAATGGGTGATCGAAGACAGGTTTGCCGCAGCCAAGCCCGCCTGGCCTGGCGCGCAATGGGTCGATGATGTCGCCCCCCACGAAATGCGCAAGCTGCGCATGTTGAACGGCGCGCATTCGCTTTTGGCCTATGCCGGGATCGCAAAAGGGCACACATACGTACACGAGGCGGTGGCTGATCCTGACTTGCGGTCGCGCGCAACCGCACTGATGTCAGAGGCGGCGGCGACCCTACCCCCTCGTATGCAGGCGCAAGCCCAAACCTATGCCGACGCACTGATTGTGCGCTTTGAGAACCCCAACCTGCGCCACCGGTTGCGACAGATCGCAATGGACGGCAGCCAAAAGATCCCCATCCGCATCCTCGCCACGCTAAAGGATCGTCAGGGCACTGACAGCCCCGCCCTCAGCCAGGCACTTGACGCCTGGATCGCCTTCGTCCGCGCCGAAGTGGCCGCGGGCCGCGCCCTGGATGACCCACGCGCCTCCGACCTCGTGGCAGCGAGCAAAAGTAGCAACCCGGACCGCGCCCTGCGCGCCCTCATCGGTGCCTAGCGCGGCAGGATCGCACCCCGGTGCCCGATCACCTGCCCTGCCAGTTCATGTCCTCGGCGCAGGGCCTCGTCCTGCGGATCGCCCGTCAGAACCGACGCCAGATAGGCCCCGTTGAAACTGTCCCCTGCCGCTGTCGTATCGACCACCTTGGACACGCCCGGATAGCGGGATGATGTCCCCGTCTCAAGGCAGAGCGGCCCCGCCGGCCCGCGCTTCAGGGCCCCAGTCCGGCGCAACGCCAAAAACCGCCGGGCCACCTCGTCCTCAGTCTCATCGGTCAAAAGCATCTCGTCATCGACAGAGGGCAAGGCAATATCGCACATCGCCCACATCGCCTGCATCGCAGTGCGCGCGGCCCCCCGATCGCCCCACAAACCTGGCCGGTAATTGCTGTCAAACGCAACGCGCCCGCCCCTGCGGCGAAAGCCCTGCAACCACCGCATCAACGCTGTCCGGGTCGACACAGGCATGATCGCCAAGGTGATCGCCGACAGATAGATCACGTCATAGCGCTGCAACACCTCAAAGTCGGGGCCCCGAGGTGTGACAAATACCAGCCGCGCGGCAGAGGCATCGCGCCAGTAGGTAAAGCTGCGCTCGCCATCCGCGTCGGTGGTGATCGCATAAAGCCCCGGTGTGCCATTCGGATCGCGCTCAATGCCCCGAGTGCCCACGTCCTCGGCCATGATGGCTGCCAGAATACGCTCTGAAAACGCATCCGTGCCCAAGCGTGTGATATAGTCGACCTGAACCACAGGCGCACAGCGCTTTAGGTAAATGGCAGTGTTCAACGTATCACCCGCCACCCGGACCGCCGCGGTCGCGCCATCCATCGACAGTTCAATCATCGCCTCGCCAATCGCCGCAACCTTCATGATGCACTCTCCCGCGCCGTGCGCCGCCAGATGATCAAGCCCGACATCACGATGATCGATGCCCCCAAAAGCGTGTAACCATCCGGCACATCCCCAAACACCAGATGGCTGGCCACCGCCAGGTACAGCAGGAAGCTATAGGTATAAGGCATCAGCGTATTAGCCGGCGCATAGGCATGCGCCCGCGAGAATATCTCGTGGCCCGCCCATCCCCACACGCCAAGTCCAATCATCAGGGCCCATTGCAGCGGCGTCTCGGGCGTTGTCCAGGCGACAAACGCCAAGGGTGCCAGCGCCACCGCCCCCAACGCGCTCATCCAGAATTGCATTGTCTCGGCGGCCACCACGCCTGAAATCTTGCGCGTGATGATCGAATACAGGGCCAGCGAAAACGCGTTATAGACATTCAGGAACGCAATCGCATGAAATGTCGCGTCAAAGGGCCGGATCACCACCAGCACACCCGTGAAGCCCAGAATGATCGCAAACCAGCGCCACGGCCCCACCCGTTCACCCAGCAGCGGCCAGCTTAGGAAACACACGATGATCGGGGCCGAGAACATGATCGACCCCACCACCGTCAACGGCAGGTAGTTCAGCGTGATAAAGTTAAACAACGTGGCCGACGCAAGCAGAAAGCCCCGCAACAGCACCAGCCCCATATGGGCCGATTGAAAGTTCGACCAGCTGACCCCCTTGCGCAGCAGCATCGCGGTCGAGATCAGGAAGTGCGGAAAGTAACGCATGAACGCCAGTTGAAACGCAGGCATGCCTGCCAGCAGCAGCCACTTCACCGACGTGTCGATCAGCGTGAAAAACGCATAGGCCCCCAGCGTCATGGCAATGCCCAACGCTGCGCGGTCCTCGGTGGGATGGGCCGCGATGGCCACCGCTAGCCCTTGAACCGATCCGCAAAGAAGTCGACCTGCAAGGGCACCATGTCTTCGCCGCGCCCCGCATCTATGGACCCGCGCAAACTGTCCAGCGTGCTGCCCGACATCATCGACTGCACGCCCACCTCCGCGCACATCTGCGCATAGTATCCAACGTCCTTGGCCGCATTCTTGATGGAAAAGGCAAGCTGCTGATCATCGCCTTGAAGCGCATAGGCGGTGACGAAATCCATCATCCCCGACTTGAGCGGCCCCGCCGACATCACGTCATAAAGCCCCCGCCGGTCGACCCCCATCACATCCGCAATCGCATAGCTTTCAGCCATCGCATTGGCACAGGCCTGCGCATAGAAATTGTTGATCAGCTTGATCGTATGTCCGGTGCCAAGGGGCCCAAGGTGAAAGACATTCTCACCCAGATCGTCCAGCACCGGCTTGACCTTGTCAAAGGCCGCTTTGTCCCCCGATCCCATCAGGTTCAACAACCCATCCTTGGCATGCATCGGCGTCCGCCCTATCGGACAGTCCAGCAGCGTGGCACCCGCCGCCTCAACCTCCGCCCCCAACGCCTTGGTCGACGCGGGCAGCGACGTGCCGAAATCAATCACCACCGCGTCCGGTCTCAACCCGGCAATGACACCTTCATCGCCCCGCATCCGGGCTTCGACATTGTCCGAGGTGTCCATGCACAGCATCACAATATCGCTCGCTTCGGCCACAGCCTTGGCCGTCGTCACCTCGACCGCTCCGCGCTTTATTGCGAGGTCAACATACGTACGTGTCCGGTTTGCAATAACAGTCAGGTCATAGCCCTGATCCTGCAAGCGCCCAACCATGGCGCCCCCCATCAGGCCCAGACCAATGAATCCGATTGCGGGCTTGCTCATGTCATCTCTCCTTGGCAGGGGTCGCACCAGCGGTGCGCGGTTTGTTAGGCGCACCAGCGGTGCGCGACTTGTCAATCGTGTCGAAGGCGCGCGTCTTTAGCCCCTTCTGAATTTCGTAAATGGAAATCGGCACATCCGGTTGCGGCTGCGGTATGCGGATCGGGATATCCTTCAGCCGCGGTGTCAGGGTCGGCTCACCGCACAGCATCCGCGTGTCATAGTCCTTGATCCCCTCCCAACGGGTCATCGACCCCATGATCGGAAACGCATCCGCCGCCATCATCTCGTAAAACAGAATGCGCCGCGCCCGGTCACTCGTGTTCAGCGCTGACCCATGCACAATCCGCCCGTGATGAATGCTGATCGACCCCGCCGGACCTGTCAGCGCCACCGCATCGGCCACGTCCAACCCATGCTCCGTCGGCAATATCGCCCCGGCAAAGACACCCTCCACATGGTGATCATAAACCGGCCCCTTATGCGACCCGGGGAACACCATCAGCGGCCCGTTTTCGTCGGCCATATCATCAATGCAAATACCAATCGCCAAAATGTCGTCATTGGTATGTGGATAAAACGCATAATCCTGATGCCATTCCACCGCCGCTCCATAGCCTGCGGATTTCATGTTCAACTTTGTGGTGTGCAGCCGCAGGTTCGGCCCAACCAAATCCCGCGCGGGTGCCAGAACATGATCCGAATACATCAGTTCGCGAACGACATCCGATATCGTATGGGGCAGCTTGATCCGCCGCAGGCGCGGGTTGTCAGGTGTGTGGCTGTCCTCAAGATCCAGACGATCATTGCTTTCCGTCATGGCCGCAGCTTCATCTTCAAACCGCGCAATCTCATCGCGGATCCGGGTCAGCCAAGCCTCGGGTATCCGGTTCTCGACCAGCAGATAGCCGTGTTCTTCATACCATGCCTTTTGGCCTGCGGTCAGGCACTCCATCACATCACCGCCCCGATCTGCCATGGTACAAATTCATAGTCGCCAAGGCCTTGCGCCTCGGACTTCGGCATCTCTCCCGACGCGACGCGCAGGAACAGCTCGTAGATTTCGCGTCCCTTATCCTCGAGGCTGACACCGTCGCTCAGCATTGCGCCCGCGTTCACGTCCATGTCTTCGATCATGCGGCCATACATTTCCGTATTGGTCGCCACCTTGATCGTCGGCGCAGGTTTCGACCCAAAGGCCGATCCCCGACCGGTGGTAAAGCACACAAGGTTGCATCCCCCCGCGATTTGCCCCGTGACGCTTGCCGGGTCATAGCCGGGCGTATCCATAAACGTGAACCCGCGCGCCCGGACGATATCGGCGTATTTGTAAACGCCGGTCAGCGGTGTCGTCCCACCCTTCGCCGCAGCACCCAGGGATTTCTCCAAAATGGTCGTCAGCCCGCCCGCCTTGTTGCCGGGGCTCGGATTGTTGTCCATCGAGCCGCGGTTGCGGGCGGTGTAGTCCTCCCACCACCGGATCAGATCAACCAGCCGCTCCCCCGTCGCTTGATCAATCGCGCGTGCTGTCAGCAGATGTTCGGCCCCGTAAATCTCGGGCGTCTCGGCCAGCACACCCGTACCGCCCTGCGCGACCAGCAGATCGGTGGCGTATCCCAGCGCCGGATTCGCTGTGATACCAGACCACGCATCCGACCCACCGCATTGCAGCGCAACCTTCAACTCCGAGGCCGGGCACGGTTCCCGCACAGCTTGGTTGGCGCGCGGCAGCATGGCCGCAACCTTTTCAATTCCCTTCTCGACCGTCTTGCGCAGCCCTGCAACGGACTGAATGTTCATCGCCTGAAACAGCGGCCCCTGCGCCAAGCCGTACGCCTCCAAGAGCCAGTCAATCTGGTTCATCTCGCAGCCCAGGCCCACCATCAGCACGCCCGCGTGGTTGGGATGCCGCGCATAGCCCCACATGACCCGCTGCAACGCCTCGAACCCGTCGCCGCTGTCGGCCATGCCGCAGCCTGTGCCGTGGACATAGGCCACAACCCCATCGACATTAGGATAGTCCGCCAGACGCTCGGGTGTGAAATGCGCCGCGATCATGCGCGCCGCCGTGGCCGAGCAGTTCACCGATGTCACAATCGCGATGTAGTTTCGCGTCCCCACCTGCCCGTTTTCGCGGCGGTAGCCCATGAACGTGTCCGGTGTCCCCGCGGGGACAGGCCGCAGATTGGTGGCGAAGTCATAGGCCACATCTGTGCCCCGAAACTCCACGTTGTGGGTATGCACGTGATCGCCCGGCGCAATGTCTTTTGCCGCATAGCCGATGATCTGTGCATATTTTCGGATGGGGGTCCCCTTGGCCATCGCCTGCACCGCGATCTTGTGGCCAGAGGGGATCAGGGCAGCCGTCGCCACCCCGTCGACGACCACGCCAGCCTCAAGTGCGCGGGTTGCGGTGACTACGGTGTCGCTTGGATCAAGACGAATGGTATCCATCACGCACAGACCGGGCTGTCTGCCGACCATCTGTGGATTGGGATGTGGTCTTTGACCGCCAACCTGTCCCGTGCCGCAAACCACATGGCGCGCCAGACCCGCCAATCGCGCAATTCCGTCTCGGGGGTCGCCCTGCTCCGCGCCACGAAACGCGGAAAATGATCACGCCCCGTGGGCTGGCCCGTCACGTTGAACCGCAGATCAAAGGACCAGCGAAATCCCTCAGACAGGTTGGGCAAAGAGGCATGAGGCACCAGCGGATGAAACAGCACCACGCCGCCCGACCTGACCGGCAGCGGCACCGCCTTCGAGACATCCAACTGTCCCGGCGCAATCGCCGTCTGCACCTGCGGGCAATGCGGCAACAGCCCGCCCTCGATCCCCGGCACGACCTGCAAACACCCGTTCTCAACCGTGGCATCGGTCACCGCGACCCAGGCCGTGACCATGTCCGTCCTGTCCGCCTCTTGATGGCCAACGCCCCGGTCCTGATGCCAGTCGGTCGATGTGATATGCGCCCGCACCTCATTCTCGGGCAACTCGGGCGCGGGCGGCTTGATGCGCACATGCTGAATGGGGTTCGAGGTGATCTCTGATCCGATGAGGGCCTCGACCGCGTCCAGCAGCCGCTTCTCCACTACCAGATCAAAGATCGCAGGCCCGAAATGCATTGGACAATCCGCCGTGATCTCGCCTCCCGGCAGGCTGATATCCATCGGCTGAAACCAGTCGCACCCCGCAGCATAGGACGCACGCAGCTTGCCCCAGAAATCCAGGTCTGGCCCCGCGGGGACGCGGCCCTCGGCCTGCCATCCGGCATACAGCCGATCCAACAGGTCGCCATATTCGCGCCGCACCGCCGCGATGACAGAGGCTGGAATGACATCCTCCAGCACCAGGTAACCCTGACGATTGAATTGATCGACCTGCGCACGGGTCAGCATGATAACATCCTAGAGCAGAATAGAGACAATCGGCGGCCAGATCAGCAGTACCGACAGCGCGCACAGCTGGATACCGATAAAGGGCAGGAACCCCTTGAAGATATCCGTCAACTGAATGTGCGGTGGCGCCACGGATTTCAGATAGAACGCCGCGGGCCCAAAGGGTGGCGACAGGAAGCTGACCTGCATGTTCATACAGAACACCACCCCGAACCAGATCGCCACATGGCGGGGGTTCAGTTCTCCGAACAGGCCAATCTCTTCGATGGGCAATTTCAGCACGATGGGCAGGAAGACCGGGATGATCAG
>JBCBID010000035.1:0-38013 GCA_038525015.1 Pseudomonadota bacterium
GGCAGCCGCGGCAAGATGGACAAATGTACCTTCTGCGCCGGTGGCCCCGAAGAGACCCACTCGACCGCCGAGTTCGCCAAGTATGGGCGCAATCGGATCGCGGAAGGCAAGCTGCCCATTTGCGCCGAGATGTGTTCGACCAAGGCGCTCCTTGCCGGGGATGGCGACGTGGTGTCGGCGATCTACCGCGAACGCGTCGTGGCCCGCGGCTTCGGCTCCGGCGCTTGGGGCTGGGGGTCTGCCTACGGACGCCAGGACGGCTAATCAGCCGTAGAAAAAGGAAAGGCGCCGCCGAAGTGCGGCGCCTTTTGTTCCGGCACGGGGTGATATCGAACCCGTGACCAGACACTCAAAAGACATATTGCCCGTTTTCATCAAACTTAAACGGGCATCCCACTGACGGAGGATGATGATGCACGCGCTTCTGACATTGATCACCGCCCTTTTCCTGGCATTCCCCGCTTTCGCGCAAGAGGCTGCACCGACCCCGGACCGATCCGCTACCGGCGGCGCGCAAACGCTGGAGGATATCCTTGCACGTCAACGTGGCGAAGAGGTTGCGCCTCGAACGGGCGATGCAGCTGGCACCGCGCAGGAATTGTCGGGACAGTTAGGCACGCTGGGTGGCGCATCCGACCCCGACCTCTGGCGCGCTTTGCGTTACGGATCGGCGGATATCACCGTGTCATCCGGGGGCGAGGTCGCGACCGTGTTGATGCAGGATGGTGGGATGGCCTGGCTTGAGTTCCGTCAGGGACCACTCGCCAAGTATGGCGGCTATTTGCTGCTGGGGACCATCGCGCTTCTGCTTGTGTTCTTCGTTCTGCGCGGACGTGTGAAACTAGACTACGAAAGGACGGGGCGCACAGTCACCCGCTTCAAGTCATTTGAACGCGCCGCGCACTGGCTGCTTGCTGGGTCGTTCATCCTTTTGGGCATCACGGGCTTGCTAACCTTGTTCGGGCGCATGTTCATCGCGCCCTATATCTCCAAGGACTTCAACGCGACGCTGTTGATGGCTTCAAAGTATATTCACAACAACGTCGCCTGGGCGTTCATCGTGGCCTTGGCAGCAATATTCGTTATGTGGATTTGGCACAATATTCCAAACCGAACCGACCTTACGTGGTTTGCACAGGCCGGTGGCATTATCGGGTCCAAACACCCGCCCGCCAAGAAATTCAATGGCGGTCAGAAGATCATCTTCTGGTCTGTGGTCCTACTCGGCGGTTCAATCTCGTTATCTGGCTTGTCGCTCCTGTTCCCGTTTGAACTGCCAATGTTCATGAAGACGTTCGACCTGATGCGCAGCGTGGGTATCACCGAGTTGCCGCTTTACGGACCGCTGCCAGATGCACTTGCGCCACATGAAGAAATGCAGCACGCCCAGGCATGGCACGCCATCGTTAGCTTTGTGCTGATGGCGATCATCATTGCCCACATCTATATCGGGTCGGTTGGCATGGAAGGCGCCTATGACGCCATGGGTACGGGCGAGGTCGACGAAGCCTGGGCGCGCCAGCACCATTCCCTATGGCTGGAAGACCTGGAGTCAAAGGGCAAAGCGGCACCCAAAGATGCAACGCCTGCTGAGTAGCCTTTTTCTGTGCCTTGCCCTACCGGTCGGGGCGCAGGAGTTCGCAACCTATAAAGGCCATGGCGGGCCGATCATGGCGCTCGATGTTTCGCCCGCCGGGCAGCTTGCCAGCGCAAGCTTCGACAACTCGGTTGGTCTGTGGCCCGGTCCGGAGTGGCGCGAAGGCCATGACGCAGCGGTGACGACACTGTCCTATGAAGCTGCGCCTATTGTGTTTTCGGGGGGTGATGATTTTCGCGTGCTGATCTGGGACTCAAACACGACAGAGGCATATGAACTCACCAAGATGAAGGGCAAGGTCAGCGCCATCGCCATTGCACCCGACGGAAAACAGATTGCTGTCAGCAGCTGGGACGGTTCGATCAGACTTATGAACTTTCTTGATCCGGCTGGCATAAGCGGTGATGCCACTTCGGTAAAGATCGGCGGTGACCTGCTCGACCACCGCTCCAACGTCACCGACATCGCCTATTCCAGCAAGGGCACGCTTTATTCCGCATCCTCGGATGGCACCGTGCGCATTTGGGAGGGTGACGGATCACGTGTGATTGCCAATCAGGGCTTTGGGATCAACCGGATCGTCGTCACGGATAACTGGCTCGCCTACGGAGCGCTCGACGGTGCAACACGCGTGATCGACCTTGAGACAGGCAACGAAGTCGCAGATTTTACACTCGACCGTCGCCCAATCCTGTCAATGGACTATCACGCCGCGACCGGTCAACTCGCTGTCGGGGACGGGCAAGGTTACATTATGATAATCGACACCAATGCCTGGCAGATCACCCGAGACTTCCGCGCGATGAGACAGGGCCCGGTCTGGGCGCTGGCCTTTTCGACCGATGGCAAGGTGATCCATGCGGGCGGGATAGACGAAGTGATCTATGCCTGGCCAGTGGCATTTCTGGACAGTTACGATCCGGCCGGTGAGGCAAGGCGCAGCTTTCTCCGAGATGCGGATACGATGAGCAATGGCGAGCGGCAATTCATGCGCAAATGCTCAATCTGTCACAGTCTTGAGGATGAGCCATCGCGCAAGGCAGGCCCGACATTGCATGGCGTCTTCGGACGCAGGGCCGGAGCCGTGCCGGGCTATCGCTACTCGCCAACGCTGGACGGATCGAACATTATCTGGGACGACGCTACCATCGACGCGCTCTTTGACGAGGGACCGGATCACTATATTCCCGGATCGAAAATGCCAATGCAGGTGATTGCTGCGGCTCAGGATCGCGCCGATCTGATCGCGTTCCTGCGCACGGCCACCAAGGAGGAGTGAACATGAAATCCATGATGATGGGATTTGCTGCGCTGATCGTGATCTCAGTCGGGGCGTACTTTGTGCTACAAGAGATAGGCTTTTCATCAGGAGAGGTGAATTCAGGCGACGCGGTGAGGTTGGACTGATCAGATGAACGCGCCCCGCTCCACCCCGGATATCTATGGCAAGTCTCTGGCTGGCGCATCGATCCTTGTGATCGACGACGAACAGGGTATGCGCCACTTCCTAACCAAGACGCTGGAGACGCGGGTCAAGCGGGTCGAAGCTGTAGGCTCGCCCGCACAGGCAACAAAGGCGCTGGACGACGTACAATACGATCTCGTGATCATCGACAACCTTATGCCAGGGGGGACAGGGCTGGATTGGTTAAATGAGCAAAAACGCAAGGGTTTCTTTGCTGATGCGATCCTGATTACGGCCTATGCCGATCTAGAAACCGCAATCGCCGCGCTGCGCGCTGGTGTCAGTGACTTTGTCCTGAAGCCGTTCCGCGCAAACCAGATCCTAAGCGCCGTCGCCCGCACGCTGGACCGCAAATACCTGCAACGGGACAATACCCTGCTACGGCGCGAGCTGTCGTCAGGTAATGGGCACGGGAAACTCCTGGGCAATTCGCAGCCCATGGAGGATGTACGTGCGATGCTCGCCCGTTTGGCGCCCCTGACAACACCGGTCTTGTTCACAGGCGCCAGCGGAACCGGCAAAGAGTTGGCCGCGCGCGGCCTTCATGATCTGTCTGACCGCGACGATGCGCCCTTTGTCCCGGTCAACTGCGCGACGATCCAACCCGAACGGTTTGCAGAAGAGCTTTTTGGCGTGGTTGAGGCCGAAGACCGCCTGAAACCGGGGCTTTTGCTTCTTGCGGACGGCGGCACTCTGCTGCTGGACGAAATTGCGCAGATGCCTGAAACGGTACAGGCCGCGTTGCTGCGTATTCTGGAAGACAAAAAGGTCCGACCGGTTGGAGCCGAGCGCGAGATACCGTTGAACGTGCGCTTTGTCTTTGCGACCAATGATGATCTCGAGGCAGCGGTAGCCGTCGGCCGTTTCCGCGCCGATCTTTATCATCGGATACACGTGGTCAAAATCCATATGCCCCCGCTTAAGGATCGCATGGAAGACATCGTCGAATTGGCCGCAAGTTTCATGGCTCAGTTTGCGGCCTCGCTGGCAATGCCATCGCTCGAACTGGACGAGGAGACTTTGCTGAAACTGCGCCGCTATGACTGGCCTGGCAACGTGCGCGAACTGCGAAACCTCATCGAAAGATCGGTGATCTTAGGTGCCTTACCCGAAGAGTTTTCAGGAGGCGGCAGTGTCACCGGGGCACAGGCTATCGAAAATCTCGACCTGGTAGTGCAGCGCCACATCCTGCGCATTTTGGACCTGTGCGGTGGTAACCGGGCTGAGGCGGCCAGACGCTTGGGCGTGTCGCGCAAGACAATTGACCGAAAAATGGCAGTCTGGTCTGAGTAAACATGTCGCGGCAGCGCACTTAGAGCCAATCGTGACCATGCGGTGACGGTCTTGGCTTGCATATTGAATCAATGGGTCACCCCATAAACTCGGCATGGCCGTCTAAGCGCGCGGACCTAATCGAAAGAGAACCCGCGGCGGCGCATGTAAGCGCCAAAGTCGGCGCGCTCCGGCGCGCTGTATTGCCTCACCTTGTCGGTGGACCAGCCATACGTTTCAGCTTGTCCAAACGTCTCGACAAATCGTTGCTGCCCATAAGGCTGAGCGGCCATGCGCTCCGTATCATAGTCGCCTATCGCCTGACGCAACCTTGCTTCTTGATACCGATCAACATGGCAGGTCACACTCAATGGAAGACGCTTGGATATCTGCGGGTCGGCACTGGGATAGCCCACCGCAAGTCCTGCAAAGGGAAAGACGTGAGATGGAAGCTCCAGCAGGTCCGACACAGCCTGCGCCTTGTTTCTCACAGCACTGATCGGACAGCACCCCAACCCCACCGCTTCCGCAGCGCAAACAAAAGCACCTAGGGCGATGGCTGCATCCGCGGTTGCATTTACAACCGCATCCATATGATCGTTGGCAAAAGGCACATCGTGCCATTCGTGTAGTAGCCGCTGCCGCCTGTTGTTGCCGCAAAACACCAAGAGCATAGGCGCTTCCGCCACCCAACTTTGCCCCGACACGAGTTGCGCAACTTGCGCGCGTTGGTCAGCTGATTTGAGTATCACGATGTCCCGCTGCTGTAGGTCGCTTTTGGTCGGCGAGGCCAGCGCGATAGCGCATAGCGTTTGCAGAAGCCCGTCTGGAATAGGGTCTGCCCGGAACTGACGACAGGACCCGCGTGTTGCCATCGACATAAGCGCGGCGTTTCCGTCCACCTCCGCATCTGGCGCATCGCCATAACGCGCTTTCAGGATCTGGTTCAGGTTGGGATCAGATCGTTTGGTCATAGCAACACCCGGGCCGATATTTGTGTAAGCACTGCTAATGAAAATGTTGGCGGATTATCGCATTCATTAAGCACGTCTGTCAGTTATACTCTCTCAAGAAGCATGCAATTCGGGGAATACCATCAAAATATGTCATCGCGAACGCTGAAAGTGACCATTGAACGCGGCCAGGGCTCTCGGCCCGTGTTTGACGTGCCCGCGTATGAAAACCAGACGGTGCTTGATGTCGTGTCGTGGGTCCAGCAGAACGCCGACCCGACACTCAGTTACAGGTTTGCCTGCCGGGTGGGGATGTGCGGCAGTTGTGCAATGATGGTCAACGGCGTTCCGCGCTGGACCTGTCGCACCCATATGTCGAAAGTTCTGAAAGACGATGCTGTAACCATTGGTCCTTTGCGCAACCTGCCTGTGGTCAAGGATCTGGTCGTGGACATGGACCCGTTCTTTGACAAATGGGTTGCGGCGGAAGGTGTGCATCACGGGACGCTCACCCGTTATGATCCTATCACGCCAGTTGATGAGGGTAGCGCTGCGCGGGTTGAGGCGAATGCAGGGATTGAGTGTATCAATTGTTCCGTTTGTTACGCGGCGTGTGACACGGTCACGAACAACCCTGACTATCTTGGCCCCGCCGCCTTGCAACGTGCGTGGACCTTACTGAACGACGCCAAAGATGAGGGGCGTATTGCGATCCTTGATGCGATTTCGGGCAGGGGTGGTTGCCACAACTGCCATTCCATGGGTTCGTGCAGCGCCTATTGCCCTAACGATCTTGATCCGATGTCCGCCATTGCCGGATTGAAGCGGGAAACGGCCAGATCCTTTTTTCGGAGAAGCAGGTGATGGTGTCATTGCGTCTGTATATGCTGCAACGCATCACAGCCCTGTTGATGGCGCCCCTCGTTCTGGGTCATCTTGCCGTGATGATCTATGCAATCCGCGGAGGTTTGAGCGCTGCCGAGATTCTGGGCCGCACGCAAGGGTCTGTCGCTTGGTTCCTGTTTTACGGGCTTTTTGTAGTGGCGGTGTCAGTGCATGGTGCCATCGGGCTGCGGGTTATTGCGTATGAGTGGGGTGGCGTAAAGGGCACCGCGCTTGATCTTGCCATGTGGATCGTTGGTGCAGGTTTGTTTGCGCTTGGCTCACGCGCCGTCTGGGCTGTGACGTTCGCATGAGCAGGACGCGCGGTATCACCTCGCGGGCGCATCCGTTGTGGCTGGCCTACGTTGTGCATCGGCTGTCGGGGCTTGGCCTGGCACTTTTTTTACCATTCCATTTCTGGATCTTGTCGCTGGCGCTGAAGAACCCTGCCCGACTTGATGGTTTTTTGGCCTTTACCGACGTTGCAGTGGTCAAGCTGGCCGAATTTGGCCTCGTGTTCCTCTTGGCCATTCATATGTTTGGCGGTCTGCGACTGATGGCGCTGGAGTGGCTGCCCTGGACGCCGCCGCAAAAAACCCTGGCGGCAGGTGCCACTGCCGTGTCTTTCCTGATCGCAACCCTATTTCTGATTCAGGCGGTGTAACATGAACCTCTCGGATATCGAACGCCACGACACAGACATCCTGATCCTGGGGACCGGAGGCGCAGGTCTGTTCGCCGCGTTACATGCCCAGCAAACCGCACCGGCCCGGACCAAGATTACCATTGCGGTCAAAGGGTTGATCGGCAAATGCGGCTGCACACGGATGGTGCAAGGTGGTTACAACGTAGCCCTTGGCGGTGGCGACACGGTCGAGCGACACTTCATGGACACGATCAATGGCGGCAAGTGGTTGCCAAATCAAGACATGGCGTGGCGGCTTTGCGAACAGGCAGTGGTGCGGATCCGCGAATTGGAGAACGAGGTCGGCTGCTTCTTCGATCGAAACGCGGACGGTTCGCTGCACCAAAAGGCCTTTGCCGGACAGACCGCTGACCGCACCGTGCATAAGGGCGACCTGACCGGGATCGAGATCATCAACCGGCTGATGGAGAAGGTGCTTGCCAGCGGTGTTGAAAAGCTGCAGGAGCACCGCGCCGTGGGCCTGATCCCGACGAAAGATCGCAGTGCCTTGGCGGGCGTCCTGATGATCGACATGCGCACCGGTGGCTTCCGGTTGGTGCGGGCCAAGACGGTGCTGATGGCCACGGGCGGAGGCCCGACCATGTACAAATACCACACGCCCTCGGGCGACAAGACGATGGATGGTCTTGCAATGGCGCTGCGGGCTGGGCTCGGCCTGCGCGATATGGAGATGGTGCAGTTTCATCCCACCGGCCTTTTGGCGGGTGACCACACACGCATGACAGGCACCGTGCTTGAAGAGGGACTACGCGGCGCGGGCGGACAACTGATCAACCATGCAGGCCAACGCTTTATGTTCGATTATGACGACAAGGGCGAGCGCGCAACGCGAGACGTCGTCAGCCGCGGCATCTATGCCGAGATGCGCAAGAACAACAATCCGGATCAAGAGGGCGTGTTCATCTCCATGTCCCATCTTGGTCCCGACTGGGTGGCTGAGAAGTTCAAAGGCATGGTCAGGCGCTGCGCCGACAGTGGCTTTGATCTGGCCGCGGGCAAGGTCGAGGTGGTCCCGACCGCGCATTACTTTATGGGCGGCGTCGTGGTCGATGTGGACACACGGACAGCGATGGAGGGCCTTTATGTCGCTGGCGAGGATGCAGGCGGTGCACATGGTTCCAACCGGCTTGGTGGCAACGGGGTTGCCAACTCGACCGTGTATGGCGGCATCGCCGGCGACACGATGGGCCGCGACGTTGCGCACATGACGCTACGCGACCCGGATGAGGGTTTGCTAGCCGCCGAATTTGAACGCGCCACCTATCCCCTGACCCGCAAGCCGGACCTGATCCTGCCGCTGCGCAAAGAGTTGCAAGACATCATGTGGGAGGAGGTCGGCGTGATGCGGACCGCAGCTGGAATGAAACGCGGGCTGGAGGGCATCGCCCAAGTGTCAGACGCACTGATGAACGTGGGCGTAGACGCCAGTACCCTCGCCTTCAACCTCACCTGGCACGACTGGCTCAACCTCCGCTCCCTCTGCGACATGTCCGAGGTTATCACAAAGGCTGGGATCACCCGTGAAAACTCACGCGGCGCGCACTACCGCGAAGATTTCCCGATGCCCGGCGCGATGGAAGACAGCGAGTTCACAGTGGCCACGTTGGACAGCGAGGGTGTCCAACTCACCCGCGAACCCGTGCAGTTCACAATTGTTCGCCCCGGCGAAACGATACTGCCCGAGGGCGAACCAGAGACATTGGTGGCCGCGCAATGAAAAAATATGATGACGCAAGTTGGCACTACAATGCGGATAATTTTCCCAAGCATTCACCTGCATCGGCGGGCGCACCACATATAAGCATGTTTTTTGCTTGGATCGTCGCCAACGATCTTTGTAGCGAAGAACACCGAAGTCAGTTCGAGGAGGATATCCGTTCACCTAAATCGAAGCTGAAAACACCTGGTCGACACGTCTTCGACACCATGGACGGTCAATTGCTTGATCAAGACCTGAGCATCATGGGGCAACAGTTTGCAGAAGCATATTTCGACCTAATAAATGATGGCGAATATCTAGCCGACTATTTCGAGACATTCGAAACCACTGACAGGGACGGCTTCGACGTAGAGACATTCGGTGCTTACAGCGTTGAAGATAATTGGGAAAACTATGACCGGATTGCTCCAGTTTTGTCGGAGAGATTTAGCAATTGGCTAATGGAGAAAAAAGAATGATCCCCATCTCCCTCATCCAATCCACAGCCGAAATCCTCATGGACAAGGCGGCCATTGAGATCCCGCAGGATTACCTCGACGGCCTCAAGCACGCAGCCGCAACCGAGGATGGCGATCTGTCCTCTTTCGTCCTTAAGGCCATGCTCGACAATTACGAGGCGGCCAAAGAGGACCGCCGCGCCATGTGCGGGGACACCGGCGTACCGCGCTGGTTCGTCAAGATGGGGAACGAGGCCAGAGTCGAGGGTGGCATGGTCGCGCTTGAGACCGCGCTGCGGCGCGCCACCGCCGCTGCAACCAACGGCGTGCCTTTGCGCCCCAATCGCGTGCACCCGCTCTGGCGCACCGACCATGACAACAATGTGGGCATCGGCGCGCCCGAGATCGAATATGGGTTTGAACCGGAGGGCGAGTGGATCGACCTCATCACGGTGCACAAGGGCGGCCTCTTTGGCACAGACTACCGCATGCTGTTCCCGTCAGATGGTATCCAAGGGATTAAACGGTTCTACCTCGACAGCCTCATGGCGTTTGGCAAACGCGGCCTTGCCTGTCAACCTGCCATCATCGGCATCGGTCTGGGCGGGTCCAAAGACACCTGCATGGTGCTAGGCAAGCGCGCCTCGATCCTGCGCACCGTGGGCAGCCGGAACTCCGATCCGCGGATTGCCGAGATGGAGGACGAGTTCAAAGAGCTTGGCAACTCCATCGGCATGGGGGCCATGGGCTTTGTAGGCAAGAATATGGTGATCGACTGCAACATAGAGGTTGGGTACTGCCACACGGGCGGCATGCCCATGTCGGTGCATGCTTTCTGTCTGTCCTCGCGACGTGCTGTGGCCCGCATCCATGCCGATGGTCGGGTTGAACACCGTACGGATCCGGATTGGTTCACCGACTATCAACGCCGCGAAACGGTAGAGTGGGAACCGCAGCGAGAGGCGGCTGAGTGATGTCAAACCTTGATTGGCACAGCGCGGCGCTGGATGACGATACCCCCATAGACCAAGGATATCGCAACACACAAAACGTGCGGCGTTACTTCAAGTCTCGCCTCGGCGAGGAGTTCAAGATGACCCGCCCGTTTATGGCATGGATGAGAGCTAACACCGGCCAAACACTAAGCACAGCCTGCCGCGTTTGGCGTAGCATGAAGGACCAGACCTGATGTCACCCATTCGCGAAGTCCGCTTATCCACGACGCCGACGGACGACGATATTGCCGCGTTGCAGCTTGGCGATATCGTCTATCTTGATGGTCTGATGTATACCGCGCGCGAGGGCGTCTATATGCGCGCGCTTGAGGACAAGGCAAACATCCCGATGGAATTGCCCAGCCGGTCGGCCGCCAACTTCCACTGTTCGCCTGCCGCCCGCATCAACCCCGACGGCAGTTTTGATATGGGAGCGGTCACGGCCACAGCCTCGTTTCGGTTTGCCAAGTGGTTGCCTGAATGGATGGCCAAAACTGGCGCCAAACTGATCGTCGGCAAGGGCGGCATGAGTTCCAGAGATTACAAAGAGTATTTTGTTCCCAATGGGGCCGTGTACCTGTCCACAGTCGGCTATGGCACGGGCGCGCTTCTGGGTCGCGGGGTCGAGAACGTCGAAGCAGTTCACTGGAATGAAGAGTTGGGCCTGGCTCAGGCCATGTGGGTTATCAAGTGCAACCGTATGGGGCCGTTCATCGTGGCCTCGGATATGAATGGCGACTGCCTGTTCGAGCGCGAAAATGCCAAGATCGCCCAGAATGTCGCACGCGTTTACGAAGGCACCAGACCTGCGGTTCTCAAGCGGTATGGCGAAAGCGATGACCGCACGGACGAAGTAATCTGAAGCGTAGATGCCCGACCTATCCCTGATTGCGTTTGCGAGCGCCGTTCTGTTGTTGGCCGGGACGGTCAAGGGATTTATCGGATTGGGGATGCCCACTGTCGCCCTGGCTTTGCTAACCCTCCTGATTGACGCAAGGGCCGCAGTCACATTGATCGTGATCCCGATGCTGCTAAGCAATGTCTGGCAGTTCTGGCGTGGACCGGACATGGCGGGATGCGTCAAACAGCATTGGCGTTACGCACTTATTTTGACACTTATCGTGGCCGCAACAGTCTGGCTGAGCCAATCCGCACCCGACAGATTTCTGCGCGCGGTCCTTGGGGCTTTCGTGCTGGCGTTCTGCTTTTTCAGTTGGCGCGACATGGTGCCGCCGATCCCCGCACACCGGGTGCGCTTGTTTGAAGGGATCAGCGCTATGGTGGCCGGGTTGGTCGGAGGATTGACGGCAGCGTGGGCTCCGCCTTTGGCCATGTACCTGACCGGTCTCAGGCTCGATCGGGACGCTTTTGTTCAAGCGCTTGGATTTTTGATCGCGTCGGGAAGTGTTTCAGTCTTTGTCATGTTCATCGCCGTTGGGCACAGTTCGGGGCCCGATCTGGTAATGTCGGCCTTGTTGCTGATCCCAACGCTTGTAGGGTTTGCGGTGGGTGAGCGGTTACGGCTCTGGTCAGACCCCGATCATTTCAAAAAGTACTTCCTGGGTGCGTTTTCGGTGCTGGGCGCAAATTTGTTGTTCGGAACGCTTTTCGGCTGAATTGAACCTAGACCAATTCGCTTGCCAACACGCCCACTCCCATCGCCAGGGTCAGCAAGATCAACAGGCGGCGAAAGCCAGTGTCGCTTAATCTGCGAAAAACGAAGATACCCACCTGCGCTGCCATCAGAGCACAAGGGATCGTGACGGCGAGTGCTGTCAAAGCGGTGTCAGTGTAAGCCCCCTTGAAGAAAAGCAGCGTAACCGTCGTGCTGAGCATGACCATGTTAAACGGCTGGAGCACTGCCCGTGTCTCGGATTTTGACCATGGTCGGATGGACAGCCACATGGATGGCAACGCACCCGACACCCCCGCCGCGCCCCCCAACGTGCCGCCCATAAATCCGACGAGTCCGTCAATTATGGGGGTGCGCCGCGCGAAGGATGGCAGCACCGCGCGAAAGCCAAAGTACCCACCGTACAGGATTAAAAACGATGCGATCCCGATCCGTAGTGTGCGACCATCGATGATGTTGAGCAGGGCCAGCCCTAATGGAACACCTATCAACCCCGGCACAATAAACCGCAGCAACCGGTCCTTTCGATCAAAAATGGTCGCCCGCACGATCCACAGCCCCTGTACGCCCACCAGGACCGACATGAGGGCTACGATGGCAACAGCCGTTTCAGGGGGCAGAACGACCAGATAGAAACCAAGCGCAAAAAGAGCCGTGCCGGTCCCTGACAGGCCATTGATGAACCCGCCTGCCGCGGCTCCAAGCACCAGAAACAGAACCGTATCGAGCGTCATCAAAGCCCCTACGCCCGCGCGGCGCGGGCGGTTGCGATCACGCTGGCAAAAGCATCATACAATTCGTCAACCGCGCGCGTCTTGATCTGATCTTCCGGATACGCGAGGCCAAGCACGCGGGTCGGTCCGTCTGGTCCTAGTGATAGGCGTTTGACGGGCGCACCCTCGAGGGGTTTCACGGTCAGGTCGGGTACAATGGATACACCAAGGTTTGCATGGACCATGCTCGCAATTGCCTCTGGACTGTCGAGTTCCATGGCCTCTGAGACTCGAATGCGTTTGGATATTATCCAGTTGTCGATCAGGGTGCCAAGCACCGCATTTCTATTGAACCGGATGTAGGGTCTGCATCGCAGCAGGGTCAGCGAATCGTCTTCCGTCTCTTCCTGCGCGGCAATCAGCTGCATCTGCTCTTCGGCCAACGCACGAAACGCAATACCTGCGGGCATAAGGTGCGGTTTGGTAATCAGCGCTACATCCAGGTTGCCTCGTTCAATTTCAGTCAGCGACGCACCTGTAAGGGCCGGGCGTATGTGCAAACCGACGTTGGGAAATCGGCCCTTGAAGACCGCGACAGCCTTGGGCGTCAAACCTGTCAAGGTGGTCCCAAGCGCACCAAACTTCAAAACGCCACTCAACCCGCCATCGGCTAGAACCGACGGAACAAGAGTGTCGTAATCCACCAGAAGCTTCCGCGCACGGGCCACAACCTCTTGCCCAACGGGTGTCAGTTCCGGTGTCCGGCTTGTTCGGTCAAACAGTGTCAGGCCCAGGTCCATCTCAAGGGTGCGCATCTGTTGACTGACAGCAGCATGGGTTACATGAACAGCCTCTGCCGCAGCGCTGAACGTCTTGTTATCCGCAACGGCAACGAACGTACGCAACAGGCGAATTGTCATGCCCCATGCCCCCTTTGGAAAGTGTTGCCTTCAGGAAGTGAGCGCTAATGCGGCGCCACATCAAGGTTAACTTACATTTAGAGCTTAGAATTTGGCGACGCCTAGGATAGAGCTGCCTTAAACCCGCCCGGACCTGCGGTTAGACCTCAAAGTCCATCACGAACAAATCGTCGGGGCCTCTATCCAGCGCCGCGACAATGCGCGCGCCTATCGACTGGTGCACCGGATCCTCAAGATAGGTATCGCGCACAGTGGTATCCCTGAAATCAAACCAGAACAGATGCCGGAAATCGCGGACCAACTCGTTTTCCACGCTCACATTGGCACGCACCTGAAAATCAAGAATGCCGTCGATATGTCCAGAAAGGCTCGCAAGGTCATCCATCAATTCTTGCGTGGTCTCCGCGCGCGTGCCCGGTGGAAATCGCAGAGCCACCAGGTGACGTATCATGTGTTGTTCTTTCCGAAATGCGGTGCGCGTTTCTCGCGGAAGGCGGCAATCCCCTCGACCAGATCATCCGATCCCGCCGCAAGCGCGCCTGCCAATGACTCGACAATACGTTCCCGATCCTCGCCGTCGATGGCGTTGATCATCATCTTGGCGAGTTCCGTGGCCCTCGGTCCGCGCGAGAGCACGGCTTGCGCCATCTCTGTCGCAGCCGCCATGCCCGACCCCGTCTCTACAACCTTGTCAATCAGTCCCAGATCAAGTGCTGCGGCAGCGTCGAAAACTTCGCCAAACAGTGCCATGCGCCGCACAGTCTGTGCACCAAAACGACGCGCGACGCGTTGGGTGCCGGACCACCCGGGTATGATGCCCAGACCAGTTTCAGGCTGGCCGATTTTGACATGTGCCTCTGCGATCCGCAGATCGGCACAAACCGCAAGTTCAAGACCGCCGCCAAGTGCATGTCCGTCCAGCAGAGCGATGACAGGTTGGCGCAAGCGAGTCAGCATGTCGAACACGGCATGTCCGTCCCGAACCCAATGCCGGCCGAACGCAGCGGCATCCTCACCAGACCAGGCGTCGATGTCTCCGCCCGCGCAAAATGCCTTGCCTGCACCGGAGAGTATGACCACCCGCGCCGCGCTCCGCTCAATCTCGCGACAGCAGTTGCCTAATGCGTCGACCATCTGGGTGTCCAGCGCATTCAGCTTTTCGGGCCGGTTCAGGACCAGCTGCGCCACACCAGCGTCAATCTTCAGATCGACCGTCATACGGACAGCCCAAACGGTTTCGGATGGAATAGGCTGACGTCCATGGTTTCAAGCGTATCGGACACCAATAGTGGGGTTTGAGCCTGATCAATCACATCGCGTTGCAAGTCAATTCCGGGCGCGATTTCGGTCACCATCAAGCCGCTGGACGTCAGCTTGAGCACGCAGCGCTCGGTGACATAAGTGGCCTCCTGCCCTTGCGCCACGGCGCGCTTGCCGGAGAACGATATCTGGTCGACGCTTGGCACAATCTTAGCAGTGTGCCCTTCTCTGTCGATGACCAGTTGTCGGTTTTCGATGCGCATCTTTGCGCCCGCATTAAAGGTGCCCGAAAAAATGATACGTTTGGCGCGGCAGGTGATGTCAACGAACCCGCCGGCTCCAGCGGTGCGGTGTGGCGTAGCGGCGAGGCGCGAGACGTTGACCGAGCCATATGCGTCTATCTCCAGAAACGACAACAGCGAAGCATCAAACCCGCCGGCCTGGAAGTACGCGAACTGATGAGGTGACGCCACAAACGCTTCGGCGTTGGCGGAGCAGCCGAATTTGAAGTCGAGTAATGGGACGCCGCCAACGGCACCCTGTTCGATCACCCAGGTGACCGCGCCGTGTAGCCCTTCTTCGAGGAAGATACGGGGTACGTTGGCCGACGCGCCAAAGCCCACATTGACGGCCCAACCATCCTGCAACTCTTGGGCCACACGGCGCGCGATGACCTTTTGCACATTGAATTCAGGCAGTTGGAAGCTGTCGAGCGGGCGGATAAGCTCGCCCGAGATGGCCGGATCATAAGGCGTTGCTGTGGTTTGCAGCATCTCGGGTTCTTCGAAAACGTGATCGACCAGGATGCCGGGCACACGCACATCGTGGGGCCGGATGGAGCCGTTTGCCGCCACTCGGCGAACCTGAGCGATGACGGTGCCCCCGCAGTTGCGCGCAGCCAATGCCATCTCCATAGCACCCAGATAGGCGCCTTCGGATTCGAAGCTAAGGTTGCCGCGCTGGTCTGAGGTGGTCGCCCTAATAATCGCGACATCTGGACGTAAAGCTTTGAAATATAGCCACTCTTCGCCATCAAACTGCGCGCGGGTCACAATGGGCTTGGCGCGCGCCAGATCATTCATCGCGCCGCCTTCAATGTCGGGATCGACGAAGGTGTCCATGCCCACTTTGGTCAACACGCCGGGGCGTTGACCTGCGCCCTCGCGCAGCATGTCAAAGATAATGCCGGATGGCAGATTATAGGCTTCGATCTGATTGCCGGTGATCATCTGCCAGATCAGGGGCGGATCGGCCTTGGTTGGGCCGGAGGGGTAGCTGCCGCCGATGATGCGTTTCAGGCAACCAGGTTTGGCGATGTGATCAACCCCTTTGGTGCCGAAAAAGTCCCCTGCGGCAATGGGGTGGATCGTGGTTAAATCCCGAGGATGTCCAGTGTTATCAAAGCGTTCGCCCAAGGCCTGTAACACAGCATCGGGACAACATAGACCGCTTGAGGAGTTCACTGCGACCATCGCCCCATCGGGGATCAGAGCGACGGCGTCTGCGGCAGCGATCTGCTTGGTCACGGGACGGGTTCCTTTGCTGTGTGCATCCGGCAAGTAACCAGACAGTTAATTGACTATGCCAAGTGCAGGACGTTCGATCAAGCCAAGAATTTATCAACAAAATCAAACAATCACACAGACAGGCTTGGCCTTAAGTAACTAATGAGTTACTAATTTGAACGACTCAGGGAGGCATAAAATGAACATCTATTTCGAAAAGACACATCAGCGCGCCTTTGGAACATTTCCCTTGACCGGCGACGTCGCCCGCAACGCCATTCTGGCGGCGGCCGAGGCAGGCTATCGCGCCTTTGACACCGCGCAAATGTATGAAAACGAAGCAGAAACCGGAGAAGCCGTGGCTGCGACGGGATTGAAGCGGGACGAGATGTGCATCACAACCAAGGTGCATCCTGACAACTTTTCCGACGATGCGTTTATGGCCTCTGTTGAACGGTCGCTGAAGGCTCTGAAGCTGGATTATGTCGACGTGCTTTTGCTGCATTGGCCGCCCATCGACGGCGAGGTTGCGCCATCACTGGAATTGCTACAAAGGGCGAAAGATCAAGGGCTTACACGGAATATTGGCGTATCGAATTATACGATCGCCATGATGGAAAAGGCGGTCACGGTCGTGGATGCGCCGATTGTCACGAACCAGGTAGAGTTTCATCCGCTTCTCAATCAGGACACTCTGCTGGCCGGGGCGAACAAGCTGGGAATTTCGTTGTCTTCCTATTCGTCCGTTGCGCGGGGTGAGGTGTTCAAGCACCCGGAATTTGCTGAAATTGGAAAGGGTTATGGGAAGTCGGCGGCGCAGGTTGTGCTGCGTTGGATCGTTCAGAAAGGGGTGAGCATCAACACGATGTCGACCAAGCCCGAGAACATCCGGGCGAATTTTGACATCATGGATTTTACACTGTCCCACGTCGATATGGCGCGGATCGAGGCGCTGACGCATACCGGTTACAGGATCGTGGGATCGGACCTTGTGCCGTGGGCGCCTGACTGGGACTGATCACCAAGACCTTAAGGACGCGTGCGCCCGGGTAAACGGGGCGTGCGCTGCTGCCCATAGGCATAAATTGCGCATTCTGAGGGCAAAACTGCATATTTTGAGCCTTGCGGTTCAGCTTCAAAACCCGCCTATTTTAGCCCTTGTCGTGCGTATTGCGTATTTTCAGCCGGAAACTGCACATTTTCAGTTCCGGCTGACCAGCAAAATGCGTTTACGGCGCGTTAAGGATCGTCCAGCCGTTAAGCTTGGTAAACATTCGGTCAATTTATGCACCGGTTTAGCGGTTTCCTCGGACCAGATCGCTTGCTTTTTCCGCGATCATGATCGTAGGCGCGTTGGTGTTTGATCCGATCAGGCTGGGCATGACGGAACTGTCGCAGATGCGGATGCCGTCGAGCCCATGAACGCGCAAGTTCGGGTCCACCACGGCCATGTCGTCGGTGCCCATCTTACAGGTGCAGGTCGGGTGGTAAGAGGTGCGTCCGTACTGGCGCGTATAGTCTTCGAAGTCCTTTTGCGTCTTCACGCTGTCATCGGGGTAACGGATAGCGCGCAGATGCTTTTGCAGCGCGGGCTGAGAGAAGATATCGCGGCTGAGCTTCACGCCCTCGACACTGGTTTTCAGATCGTCCGGTTCAGCGAGGAAGTTCGGGTCGACAATGGGCATGTCAGCGGGGTCGTTTGACCGCAGGCGGACGGTGCCCCGGCTTTTGGGCCGGACGGTATAGGAATTGAGCGTGATGCCCGACGCACCTGGGCGGACGCTGGGCACCCCGGCTTCGGCCCCTGCCCCCGCCAGGAAGTGAAACTGCAAATCGGGCAGGCCGCCAATGTCGCCGGAATGCCAGAACGCACCGCCTTCGACCACGTTCGAGGTGATGGGGCCGGAGCGGAACATAATGTACTGCATCCCCGCCCATACGGCCCAGTGTGGTTTGTTGTACTTGTCGAGGCTGTAATGCCCCGTCAGTTCGCCCACGATGTCGACGCCGAAATGGTCATTCAGATTTTCGCCCACCCCCGGCAGATCGTGAACCACATCGATGCCGTGGTCGCGCAGATGTGCGGCGGGGCCGATGCCGGACAGCATCATGATCTTGGGCGTGCCGATGGCCCCCGAGGTCACGAGCACTTCGCTGTCTGCACGGGCGGTGCGCCGTTCCTTGCCATTGAAATATTCGACGCCGGTGGCACGGGTGCCGTCAAAGGTGATCCGCTTGACCATGCAGCCGGTTTCAACGGTCAGGTTTTTGCGCTTCAGGACCGGTTTGAGGTAACCCACAGCCACCGAACACCGGCGGTAGTTTCTTGTTGTGGTCTGGTAGACACCGCACCCGGCTTGCCGTTCTCCGTTGAAATCGTGGCTATAGGGGATGCCCGCCTGCTGGCAGGACTGCACAAAGGCGCGCGTCATGGGTTGCGGGTCTGGCAGGTCGGACACGCCAAGCGGGCCGTCCGTGCCATGCCATTCGTCGGCCAGACGCCCGTTGCCTTCAGATTTGAGAAAATACTGCTGGATGTCCTTGAAGGCCCAGCCCTCACAGCCTTCGTCGGTCGCCCAGCGGTCATAGTCTTCGGGTGCGCCACGGGTGAACACCTCGGCGTTGATGGACGAGCCGCCGCCGATCACGCGGGCCTGGGCATAGGGTATTTCGCGGTTGTTGGCGTGTTTCTGCGGGGCGGTTTTGAACCCCCAAGTGTGGGGGCCTGTCGTCATCTTGGCAAAGCCGACGGGCATGTGAATGAGCGGGTGCCGGTCCTTGCCCCCCGCTTCGAGCAGAAGGACGCGAGCGGTTGGATCCTCGGTCAGGCGGTTGGCCATGACACAGCCCGCGGAGCCGCCACCGACGATCACATAATCGTACCCCGTTTCCGTCATGTCATTTGATCCAGTGGTCGCGTTTGCCAAATTCGATGAAGACCGATTTGATCTGCATGTATTCTTCGACGCCATACATGCCGGCCTCGCGCCCCCAGCCGGATTGTTTGAACCCACCGATGGGCATTTCGGGGCCGCCCGCGAGCGTGGTGTTGACCCAGAAGCGGCCCGCGTTCACTTGCCGGGATACGGTAAGCGCCTTGTCGATAGTCTTGGACCAGACGCTGGCGGCAAGGCCGTATTCGGTGTCGTTGGCCGTTTGGATCGCCTCGTCCATGGTGTCGAAGGGCAGGATGGTAAGGACCGGGCCGAAAATCTCCTCGCGCGCGATGGCCATGTCGGGGGTGACATCGGTGAAAACGGTGGGTTCGATGTAGTGCCCCTGGCCAAGGTCCGGCGCGGTGCCGCCAGAGAGCAGCGTGGCGCCTTCCTCTTGCCCCTTGGCGATATAGCCCATGATGGTGTTGTTTTGCGCGTCGGTGGTGATGGCGCCGATTTGGGTGGCTTCGTCGAGCGGGTCGCCGATTTTTGCCTTGGCCAGTTTGTCGGCGACCATTTGGCCGAACTTTTCGGCGACGGAGCGTTCCACGATCAGGCGCGAACCCGATACGCAGCATTGGCCGGTGTTGAACGCGATGCCAAAGGCGACGCCGTCAGCAGCATCTTCGAGGTCCGCATCGGCAAAGACGATCTGCGGGTTTTTGCCGCCCAGTTCGAGGCCCAGTTTTTTGAAGTTGGTCCGCCCGGAGGCTTCGACCACGGCGCGGCCCACGGCGGTGGAGCCGGTAAAGGACAGCATGTCGACGTCCATATGTTCGAGCAGTTTCTGGCCCACGGTACGCCCGGAGCCTGTGACCACGTTGAAGACACCAGCGGGCAGGCCTGCTTCGCTCAGGATGTCGGCGAGCATGAGGGTGGTGGCCGAGGTCATTTCGGAGGGTTTGGCGACGATGGTGTTGCCGCCCGCAAGGATGTAGGGCACCCGTTCGCAGAGGATGAGGAACGGAAAGTTCCAGGGGGTGATGAGGCCCACGACGCCGACAGGTTCGCGTGTGACGACGCCAAAGGCGCCGTCGCCGGTGTTGTTGAAGCTGTCGCCGTGGACAGAGCGCGCGAGCCCTGCCGCCAGTTCGAACATACCGACGCACCCGCCGATTTCGGCGCGGGCCTGGGCGATGGGTTTGCCGTTTTCGAGCGTTTCCCAATAGGCGATGTCGTCGATGCGGCTGCGCAGGATGTCGGCCGTGCGCAAGAGGATCGCGGCGCGGTCTGCGCCGGTGGCAGCGGACCAATTGCGATCGTCAAAGGCACGGCGGGCAGAGGCGACAGCGGCGTCCAGATCATCGCCCGTGCATTTGGGCATACGGGTGACGGGCACGCCATGGCCGGGTGACAGCCGCTCGAACACCTCGCGTGTCCCCGCGGGGACAACTCTGCCATCCACGAAGAACCCAAAGTCGCGCGGGGCAGAGGGCGGAGCGAGCAGGGTGGCAGCCTTGTCCATGGCACAGATCCTTTTGGCAGCGGTCAGATACAGACTGACGCCACTATAAGTAACCAATTGGTTACGTCAAGCATCACCGGGTCAGGCGCGACGGTCGAGGGCGTGGCGCCAGTCGTTCCAGCCACCATCGACGGATGAGGGTGCAGCGTGCCATTCGGGCATGGCCTGCCCCGTAGCGGGGTCCTTGGCGGGGATGGGCAGCATCATGATGCGTTTACAGGCGCGTTTGTAGTCTTCGTCGCTGAGGAACTCTTCTTGAATGTCGTCCCAGTCGCGTCCGTCGGGATAGCCGCCGCACATGTGGATATCGTCGGACTGGCCGGTCATTTCATGGCTCACACCTGCGGGCATGACGATGACATCACCTGCTTCGATCCGCACTGTGGTCCAGCCGCCTTCGCCGACGGACAGAGAGAACTCCATCCAGCCCCGCGCACAGCCCAGGCACTCGTGGGTGGTAGAGTGGAAATGGGCGTATTCGTAGACGCCGGGATAGTCCCAGTTGTTGGACCAGCCATTGCTGCGGAACCGTTCCTTGACCGCTTCGGCGCCGCCGCCGGGCACAGCGCCACGATGGACAAGCAGAGGAAAGCGGCTGTTGGGGATTTTGCCGTTTGGTGTGGATGTATAAGCCTCGGTTGTCATGGGATCCTCCGTTAAGTCATCACGATCTGGGTCTTGAGGTCGTCTGGACGTGCGGCGTAGCTGTCAAAGGCCGCCTGGATGTCATCGAGTGCGAAGTCAGCGCCTGTGAACGGGTCCGTACGGATCCGTCCGTGGGTGAGCAATGTCAGGGCGTCATGCATGTCTTCACCGACGCCAGCCACGGACCCTTTGACGCTGTTTTCCTGCAAGATGGTGGTCAGGATATCGAGGGGCAGCGCCGTGTCCGGCCCTGTCAGGCCAAAGGCAGCGAGGTGGCCACCCTTGCGCATCAGGCACAGCGCTTGCTGATAGAGGGCTTCGTTGCCAACGCTTTCGATCACGATGTCGGTGCCGCGCCCGTCCGTGGCGTCGCGCACCGCCTGTTCCAACTGCGCGGGATCGCTGATGCCAATGTCAGCGCCGCACTCCATTGCCATTCGCACCCGGTCTGCGCTGAGGTCCGTGACGATGATGGGAGCCGCGCCAATGGTGCGCAACAGCTGAACGTGCAGGTTGCCGATGGGTCCTGCCCCGATGACCAAGGCCGATTGACCGAACGTGACCCGGGATTTGCGCGCGGCGCGCACGACGCAGGCCAAGGGTTCGGTCAGCGCCAGCACGTTGGCGGGCACATGATCCGGCGCAGGGATCACAAGGCGGGCCGGGACCGAGATATAGTCGGCAAAGGCACCGTCCATGGTGATCCCTATCTGGCGCATGTCGGGGCAATTCAGCACTTCGTTGCGGCGGCAATAATAGCAGCGCGTGCAGCCGATGTTCATGTCGACGACAACCTTTTGACCTTCGCTGAGGCCAGAAACCTGAGACCCGAGCGCCGCGATATGGCCGGTAAATTCGTGGCCGGGGATCATGGGCAGCGCATCAGCGGCATAATTGCCGTGGAAGATGTGCAGGTCAGTGCCGCAGATGCCGGTACGGGTGATGCGGATCAACGCCTCGGTCGGGGTAGGGTCAGGGCGCGGCACGTCGCGCAGGTCGAAATGGCCGGGTCTGACCAAGACGGCGGCGCGCATCTGTGTCACTTTACGATCCCTCGCAGTTTCGAGCGGTCGATGGTGAGCGCGATGGCGGCAATAAGGACGATGCCGAACACCATCTGTTGCTGCGTGGCATCCACCTCTAGGTAGACCATGGCGGCGCGGATCACCATGACGATGAGCGTCCCGATGGCGGTGTTGACCACGCCGCCCACGCCACCGGTAAGTGGGGTGCCGCCGACCAGCACCGCCACGATGGCAAGCAGAAGGAACCCGTTGGCAAGGTTTGCATCCCCACCCGACAGCTTGACCGAGAACATGAGCCCCGCGATCGCAGCGAAGGACCCGGAAATCGCAAAGGCGATGATTTTGACCCGGTCGACATTCAAGCCCGAGGCGACGGCGGCCAGTTCCCCGGCCCCCACTGCCTTGAGCGCGCGGCCAAAGGTGGTGCGGGTTTGCAGGAACCATGCAAGCGCCAACAGGATCAGGGCGATGATCAGCTCATTCGGGAACCCGGCGGTGGTGTCGAACATCCAGCCAAAGCTGTTGTTGCGCAGGGTTGCGTCCATGGAAAGCGCGCGCTGATCAGACAGCCATTTTGCCATCGACAGGGCGACAAAACCCATCGCCAGCGTGGACACGAAGGACGGCACAAAGAGCCGCGTGGTGACATAGCCGGAGATGGCCCCGAAGACAAACCCAACGCCAATCGCAATCAGCGCCACGCCGATCCCGAAATTGGCGAGGTAGACGGTTGCGATGACCGTCACCACATTGGCAAGCTGCTGCACGCTGAGGTCGATGCCACCAATGTAGATCGCAAAGGTCATGCCCAGCGCCATGATGAACAGTGGTACGATGTCTGCGATCAACAGGATCAGCGCGGCGGGATCAAAGAAGGACGGGTTGAGAAGGCCAACAAGGATCACCAGCACCAACAGGGTGATCCAGGGGAAATGCGGCTTGAGTGCTTCGAGATTCATGGTCAAGCCTCAGATCATGTGGTGGACGAGGTCGAAGAGCGTGGGTTTCGACCCCGGCATGCCCTCGAACCGTTGTTGAAATTGGCCGTCCTTGAGGACGATGATGGAATGTGAGAGGCCAATCGCCTCTTCGAGCGTGTCGGCGACGAGGATGATGCCCACACCATCTGCGCACATGGCGCGGACCATTTCGTAGACGTCTTCCTTGGCCCCGATATCGAGGCCCCGTGTCGGGTGGTCGAGCAGGATGATGTCGGACCCGCCGGATCGCCACTTGGCGAGCACCACCTTTTGCTGGTTGCCGCCCGAGAGGCCGGCACAATCCTTGTGTTCATTGGGGGTCTTGATCCCCAGCTTGTCGATCCAATCGCGGGCGAGCGCCTTTTCTTCGCCGATCCTGAGGACACCGCCCGAGGCATAGTTGCCCATCTGGCTGATTGTCATGTTCTCATAGACGCTCATCCCGTTCACGATGCCTTCGATCTTGCGTTCGCGGGGGACGTAACCGATGCCGCGCGCGACGCCGGATTGGGCGGTGAAACTGGTAATCGTCTCGCCCTTGATCCAGACGGTGCCGGAGGTGGGCGTGTCGAGGCCGAAGACGGTGCGCAGGATCGCCTCGCGCCCCGACCCTTCGGTGCCGACAAGGCAGAGCACTTCGCCCGGATGCAGGTCGAAGGAGATGTTTTCGAAACTGCCCGCATGGCTGACATTCTTGAACGACACCAGAGGGTTGGTGCGGGCATAGTCCTGCTGTTTCTGTTCGCGGTAATATTCCTTGTCGATGTCGCGGCCCACCATCTTGCGCTGGATCGCATCGACCTGGGCGTCGTGCTGGGCCACGACGTCGACCACTTCACCGTCCTTCATCACATAGATGCGGTCGCTGAGTTCCAGCACCTCGTCCATGCGGTGGCTGACGAAGATGAAAGAGGCGCGTGACGTCAGATCGCGGACAAGTTGGAAGAGGAGTTCGACCTCTTCGCGGGCGAGGACCGAGGTGGGTTCATCGAGCAGGATGACGAGGTCACCGTCCACGCGTTCTTCGAGTGTCAGCACCTTGGCAAGCTCGACCAGCTGGCGCTGGGCGAAGGAGAGTTTTGCGGTGGTGGTGGACGGGTCGATGTCGAGCTTGACCTTGGCGAGTTGCGCCTTGGCGGCGGCGGTCATCGCCTTCCAGTCGATCACGCCCCATTTGACGAATTGCTGTTCGAACCCGAGGAAGATGTTTTCGGCCACGGTGAGGTTGGTGATCAGGGATTGTTCCTGAAACACCATGCCGATGCCGTGATCCATCGCCTGTCGCGGGTTTTGGAAGCGGACGGCGGTGCCGTCGATGGTGACGGTGCCGCCATCGGGTTGGTAGGCGCCGTAGATCACCTTCATCAGCGTGGATTTGCCGGCGCCGTTTTCGCCGACGAGGCCCACGATCTCGCCGCGGCCGATCTTGAAATCAATCGCCTTGAGCGCGTGCACGCCGGGGAAGTGTTTGTCGATCTGTTGCAATTCGTACATGGCCCCGCCCCTATTTCACAAAGCTGACCGAGCGGCGGTCTGTTGACAGGACAACCGCGGCGATGACGAGGAGGCCGAGTGTGCCGTCCTGCACCCAGTTGGGCAGGCCGATCACCACCATGCCGTTGTTGATGACGTTCACGATCAGCACCCCGATGAGGGTGTTCCAGACGCCGCCGATGCCACCCCAGAGGGCGGTGCCGCCCACCACGACAGCGGTGATGGAGACGAACATGAACCCATTGCCCGTCGCGGTTTCGGCGATGCCGATGCGGCCCACGGCCAGCAGCGCGCCCATGGCAAAGAAGACGCCCGCCAGCGTGAAGCCCATGATACGGACACGGTTGACGTTGAGGCCGCTGGCCTTGGCCAGTTCCTCGCCCCCGCCGACGGCATAGAAATTGCGGCCCAGCGTTGTGCGGGACTGGATAAACCACGCAATGAGCAGCCCCAGGAGGGCGACGTAGCACATGATCGGGAAGTTGAACCACCGCACGGTGAGCAGGGAGCGGAACGCTTCGTCCTCGACACGGATGCGGTCACCGCCGGTGAGCAGGAGGGCAAAGCCAGTGCCCACGAAGCCCATGGCGAGGGAGGCCATGAAGGACGGGATCTTGAGTTTGACGTGCACCAGCCCGTTGATGAAGCCCATGATGGCACCGATCACCAGTGCGGCGGGGATGGCCAAGAAGGCCCAACCTGCCAAGGTGCCGCCCATGCCGATGAACATGAAGGCGAACATGACGGCGCAGACGGATACGGTGCCTTCCATCGACAGATCGATAGAGCCCATGAGGATGATGAAGGTGACCCCGATGGCGACCATCAAGGCCGGAGAGGCCGATATCGCAATGCGGGCGAAATTGCGGATCGACAGAAAGCGGCTGTCGAGCAGGTAGATGTGATCTTTGCCCTCGCGGATATCTTCGAGCCACTCGAAGAAGGGGAACAGCAATACGAGGACCACGAGCACAAGCAGGGGCGCCCACTTGACCAATGCCTCGCGGCTGATGCGGCGCGATCCATCTGAAAGTGCTGCGGTGGACGTGGACATGGGGCCGATGCTCCGATGGCGGTCTCCAAGCGTGGCGCCCTAGGTGGCCGCACGTGAGCACAGCCAAGGGCACCACACCTGGGAGAAACCGTATCTTGTGTGCAGAGCGGTGTTGGGGCCGCCCTGCACTGACTGGGGTTACTTGTAGACGATGGGTCCGTTGGATGGGCCCCAGAAGTCCTTCCAGTCATAGGTCGGCACGTCGTCGAGATAGTTCGCTTTGAAGGCGACCGCGTCTTCGGGTGTGATGAAGATGGTCGGGCCGTTGAATTCGCGATGCTCGTTCGGCTCATCCGACGGTTTGAAGTGCCCGGTGGCTGCGTAATAGGCAAGCGCAGCCGTGATGCCGCCACCCCAATGCGGGTTGGTGAAGACGGTGGCGAGAATCTTGCCTTCGGCGACGAGGCCCACGGCCTGCGGGTTGCCGTCATAGGACACGATCGGGATGTCCATGCCTTCGGCACGCAGGGCTTCGAGCACACCGTAGGCAATCGTGTCGTTCGCGCAATGCACACCCGAGATTTCGTCACCGTAGCGGGTGATGAAACCGGACATGACCTGATTGGCTTTCTGCGTGTCCCAATCTGCGGGCTGGGCATCGAGCAGTTCGACGTCCGGGTAATCCTTGAGCGCGTTTTTCAGCCCGTTCAGGCGTTCAATGGCCGGGTTGTTCGACGCGATGCCGCCAAGGTGTACGACACCGCCCTTGCCGCCGATGGCCTCCAGCAGGATGCGGGCGGTTTGCTCGGCCGGGCCTTCGTCGGACCAGCTCATGTGGCTGACATAGTTGTCGCCAAAGTCCCAAGGGTGCAGGTCGTCCGTCTTGTTCCAGAGCGTCGAGACATAGGCGCCTGCATCGACACAGCTTTCGACCACCGGGCGCGCGTTGGGCGCGTCGTTTGTGTCGATGGCCAGGGCCAGTTCGCCGTTGGTCTTGGCCAGAAGTGCCTTGACGTCGGCAAGCGACTTTTCGGACGAACCTTCGTTGATCAGGTGGGTCAGCGCCGACTTGTCCTTGCCCAGGCTTTCGATGAACGCCTCGCCCCCGGACACGATTTCGTTCCAGTAGGGGTTGGTGCGGTTGCGGTAAGACCATGCGACGGTCGGGTCGCTGTAGGTGGCCGCCATGGCGGGCGACGGGCCGAACATGCGCATCGCAGCGGCGCCGGACATCCCATAAGCGGATGCGAGCAAGAAGTTACGACGCGATATCGTCTCTTGTTCAATGAATTTCTTGATGAATGACATGTGGGGCTCCTCCCTATTTGCCCTGTGATCCGGCCGGTGATCCCCGACCTTTTTCGAATCTTTGCCGCTGTCCTGAGATGTCAGGCCGCTAGCTCACTCGATTCGCGCAAGTAACGCACCAGTTAGTTACTTATGATTTCCCTTTTCTGTCAAGCGCGGTATAAGGGCAGCGTGGCGACGCAGGATCGTCCGATGTTTGTTGAGGGTTCCATGGCGGCACAGAGCGCAACGGCAGACCGGCAAGTGCGCAAACGGGACGCGGATGCAACGCGCGGGCGCATATTGGCCGCCGCCAAGAGCGAATTTGCAAAGCTTGGTCTGGCGGGGGCGCGGGTGGACGAGATCGCCGAGCGTGCGGGGGCCAACAAGCGCATGATTTACCACTATTTTGGTGGTAAAGAGGCGCTGTTCTGTGCGGTTCTGGAGGAGGCGTATCTGGACATTCGGGATGCCGAACGCGCGCTTGATCTGGATGCGCTGCCGCCCCGTGATGCCATGGAGACGCTGGTGCGGTTCACCTGGGATTACTATCTGGCCAACCCGGAGTTCATCACGCTGGTCAACAGTGCCAACCTGCACAAGGGCAAACATCTGGAAGGGGCCGAGCGCCTGAAACCCAGACAGCGTGAATTTGTCGATATGGTGCAGCGCATTCTGGATCGTGGTGTGGAAAGCGGCGACTTTCGCGCAGGCGTGGACCCGGTGCATTTGAACATCACCATTGCAGCCATCGGGTATTATTACCTGACCAACCGGCACACCGGCGGCATTCTGTTTCAACGAGACTTTCTGGAGCCGGAGGCTTTGAAATCCCGGCTGAATTTCAACATCGACACGGTGTTGCGGCTGATCTCTGCCGAGGGCAGCGCGTAGAGTGAATTTGCGTCAGCGGTAGGCCAGCAGGCGGTTTGTGCCCCGCTGCACGATCTGGTCGCGCTGATTTGTGACCATGAAGTCGAGCGTGAGGATGGCTTGGTCTTCTGCCTTGGCCGGGGCGACGTTTGCGATCTGATACCGGGCCGAGATGGCATCGCCCAGAAACACGGGCGCGCGAAAGGTCCAGTCCCAGCCCATTGATGCGCGCGCTTTGATCTGGGCGGCGGCCTGGTTCTTGAGCCCGTCGATCAGAGACAGGATCAGGAGGCCATGTGCCACGCGGGCCGCAAACCCGTGCGCCTGCGCCGCGCTGGTGGACATGTGGATTTCAAAGCGATCCCCGGTCAAGTCGGCGAAGGTGTCGATCATATCGCCGGTGACGGTGAGCGCGCCGCAAACTACACAATCACCCGCTGTCAGTGCGTTGGCGCCAAACAGGCCCGGTGGGAGCGCGCGGCTCATGCCGGGGTTGGCGCGTCATCCCGCAACAGGCCCTTTGACTTCAGGTCAGACCAGAACTCCGCGGGGATGGTGTGGCTGAACCAGTCGAGGTTTTTGGTGAGTTGGTCGACGGTGCGGGTGCCCGCGATGAAAGAGGGTACTGCCGGGTGTGCGACCACGAATTGCAGCGCCGCGGCGGGCAGTGGCACGTTATAGTCGGCGCAGACCGCTTCGATCTGGCGCACCTTTTCCATGATGTGGTCGGGGGCCGGGGCGTAGTTATACTTTGCCCCTTCGATAGCGCCAGTGGCGAGGATGCCCGAATTGAAACCGCCGCCCACGACCACCGCCGCCCCGCGTTCTTCGCAGAGCGGCAGGAATTCGTTTAGCGAGTCCTGTTCCAGGAGCGTGTAGCGGCCGGCCAGAAGGAAGCAGTCCACGTCGCGTTGTTTGAGGGCCTCGTGGCAGACCTCCCACTCGTTCACGCCGACGCCAATGGCCTTGACGACGCCCTGATCACGCAGGGATTCGAGTGCTTTCCAACAGCCATCCATGGCCTGCTTGAACACCTCGGGCTGTTCGTCACCGCGTGTGAACACGTCGATGTCGTGGATAAAGCAGATGTCCATGCGTTCGAGCGCCATGCGCTGAAGGCTGTCTTCGAACGCGCGCATGGTGCCGTCATAGGTGTAGTCGAACTCCAGCGCGAAAGGTGCGGCATTGGTCCAGGGGGCGAAGTCGATGCTGGAGCGTTTGGCGGGCACAAGCCGCCGCCCGACCTTGGAGGACAGCACAAGATCATCCCGGTTTTTCCAACGCAGGGACTGGCCGGTGCGCAGTTCTGCTAGGCCGTGACCGTACATTGGCGCGGTGTCGTAATAGCGAATGCCACGGTCCCAGGCGGTCTGGATCATCGCGTCGGAGGTCTGTTCGTCAATCTCGCGGAAGATGTTGCCAATGGGGGCTGTGCCGAATCCGAACGCCGTGACCTCAAGGTCGACACGGCCGAATTTGTTCTTTTTGTCCGGGGTCATAGCCTCTCTCCCTATGTAACTATTCAGTTACTTATTCCGTAATCCGGTGGTCCTGGCAAGTGTTTTTCCTGACCGGGACCAGTTGACGATCTGCGATTTAGACGCCTAAAGTAACCAAACAGTTACAACGGAATCACAGATGCTTCTGTCTGATATTCAAATCCAGGTCCGCGATATGGCGCGCGATTTTGCGACCCAGACGATCCGGCCCTTGGCAGAGGCGCTGGACCGTGAAGAGCACTTTCCACGCGACCTCTATACCGAAATGGGCGCGCTTGGCCTGTTCGGGATCGGTGTGCCCGAGGCGATGGGTGGCCCCGGCTTTGACACGCTGACCTACGCGTTGGTGATGGAGGAATTGAGCCGGGGATATGCGTCCGTGGCGGATCAGTGCGGGCTGATTGAGTTGATCGCGACCCTGTTGGTGCGGCATGGCACGGAGGCGCAGCGCGCGCGGTATCTGGCCGATGTCATGCAGGCCAAGACGCTGGTTGCCTATTGCATTACCGAGGCGGAGGCAGGAACGGATGTGTCCGGCATTCGCACTGAAGCAGTGCGCGATGGCACGGGCTGGGTGCTGAACGGTAGCAAGATCTGGATCCACAATGCACCCGTGGCCAACATAGCCTTTGTTCTGGCGCGCACAGATCGGGAAGCCGGTAACCGGGGCATGTCGATTTTCATTGTGGATTTGCACAGTGAAGGGGTTGAGCGCGGCCCGAAGGAACACAAGATGGGCCAGCGCGCAAGCCAGGTGGGTGCGCTGAATTTCAAGGATGTCCGCCTGCCTGCGGATGCGCTTTTAGGCGTGGAGGGACGTGGGTTTCACATGATGATGTCCGTGCTGGACAAGGGCCGCGTGGGTATTGCGGCCCTGGCGGTGGGTATTGGCCAAGCGGGGCTTGAGGCGGCGCTGGATTATGCCCAGCAGCGCAAGCAGTTCAAACAACACATCGCCGAATTCCAGGGGGTTCAATGGCTTCTGGCCGACATGGCCAAGGACATCGAGGCGGCGCGGCTGCTTGTTCATTCAGCGGCTGCCAAGATCGACCGGGGGGAGAATGCGACCAAGGCCTGTTCGATGGCCAAGTGCTTTGCTGGCGACATGGCGGTGGCGCGGTCGGCGGATGCGGTGCAGGTCTTTGGTGGGTCGGGCTATATCCGCGGGTTCGAGGTGGAACGGCTGTATCGTGATGCCAAGATCACCCAGATCTATGAAGGGACCAACCAGATCCAGCGCATGATCATAGCACGCGAGCTGATCAAACATGGGGCCGCTGCATGAGCCGCCCGGTCGCGCTGGTCACCGGGTCAAGCCGCGGGATCGGATTGGGTGCGGCGGTGGCGCTGGCCCGAGAGGGTTTTGCCGTGGCAGTGAACGGCCCTGCGGATGATGCCGAATTGGCCAGCGCGGTTGAGACGGTGAAGGCAGCGGGCGCCGAGACGCTGGCGGCCCCGTTTGATGTGACCGACCTGAAGGCACATGACGATAGGCTTGCGATGATCGAGGATGCGCTTGGCCCGCTGACGACGCTTGTAAACAACGCCGGTGTGGGCGTGATGCGGCGGGGTGATCCGCTGGAGGTGCAGGAAGACAGCTGGGATCGGTGCCTTGACGTGAACAGCAAGGCGGTTTTTTTCCTGACACAGGCTTTTGCCAAGCGTCTTTTGGCGCGAGACCGGGATGCGGACCTGTTTCATTCGATTGTCAACGTCACCTCATCCAATGCGACGGCGGTTGCGGTGCCGCGTGCTGAATATTGCGCGTCAAAGGCCGCAGCGGCCATGGCCACCCAGACCTGGGCGGTGCGATTGGGGCCGGAGAATATCGCCGTTTACGACGTGCGCCCGGGCCTGATTGCGACCGATATGACCGCCCCGGTGATTGCCCAATACGAAGCGCGCGCCAGGGATGGGTTGACCCTGCTGCCACGCGTTGGCCAGCCCGAGGAAATAGGCCAGATCATCGCCAGCCTTGCCACCGGGGGGCTGCCCTACACGACGGGGCAGGTGATTGCCGCCGACGCTGGTATGCTTGTGCCCCGGTTCTGAAGGATTGACATGAACATTGCTCTTCCCGATCCATCAGGCCGTTTGTCCGACTACACCCTGACAGGCTCACCCATCCCCGCGACGCCGCTGGGGCCGGATCCGGCGCGTGTGGTGTTTTCCGCCGCGCATGTCGTCGCGGACCCGTTCACCGCCACTGACCCGTCGGGCAAGGCCGCGGTGGACTGGGATGCCACCATGGCGTTCCGCCGACATTTGACCGATCTGGGCCTGGGCATCGCGGAGGCGATGGACACCGCACAGCGCGGTATGGGCCTGGACTGGCCCGGGGCGCTTGAGTTGATCACCCGGACCAAGGCCGAGGTGCCGGGCGCGCTTGTCTTTAACGGGTGTGGGACGGATCACCTTGATCCTGCGGACGCGCGCAGTGTGGATGAGGTGCGCCGTGCCTATCTTGAGCAGGCCGAGGCCATTCAGGCCGTTGGAGGCCGCTTGATTTTGATGGCGTCGCGGGCGCTGGTGCGGGTCGCCACGTCACCCGACGATTACGTCACCGTCTACCGCGATGTGCTGTCGGCCTGTGATCAACCCGTCATCCTGCACTGGCTGGGGGAGATGTTTGATCCCGCGCTTGCCGGGTATTGGGGGGCGGAAAGCTTCGAGCAGGGACTTGAGACGGCGCTGAGCGTGATCGCAGAAAACGCGGCGAAGGTGGATGGCATCAAAATCTCGCTTCTTGACAAGGACAAGGAGATCGAGATGCGGCGGCGTCTGCCTGCATCGGTCAAGATGTATACGGGCGACGATTTCAACTACCCTGAACTGATCGCCGGGGATGATCGGGGCTATTCCCACGCGCTTTTGGGTATTTTCGACCCGCTGGCCGTGGCCGTGGGGAAGGCCATTGGGCAATTGGGCGACGGCGATGTGGCGGGCTTTCGCGCGACCCTGGACCCGACCGTGCCGCTGGCGCGGCTGATCTTTCGGGCCCCCACACAATATTACAAGACGGGTGTGGTTTTTCTGGCTTGGCTGAACGGGCATCAGGATCACTTTGTGATGCTGAACGGGGCGCAGGCGATGCGGCCCCTGCCCTATTTCACGGATGTATTCAAACTTGCGGATCAGTGCGGTTTGCTGGCCGACCCGGACATGGCCGTGGGGCGGATGAAGCGGATGTTGGCGGTTTACGGCGTTGCGTGATTTTACACATGATCATTCGACCTGCGCGCTGAACACGGCGACGTTGGGCCACAACTTGCCCGGATACGGGGCTGGGTGGTCGTCAGAGCAGGTGATCGAGGCCTGTGCGGTGCGGGGCATGGCAGGCATCGTGTTCTGGCGCCGCGAGATCGGCGACGATGCGGCGCAGATTGGTGAGCGGGTGCGCGCGGCGGGGATGGAGGTTGTGGGTCTGTGCCGGACGCCGTTCCTTGTGGGTCCGGGCGTGCTTGAGCCATGGCAGGACGACGCCCGCGCATCCGTTGACATGGCAGCCGCCCTGGGGACCCGGGTATTGACCATCGTGACGGGTGGCACGGAGCCGGGGACAAAGGGCGTTTTGGAAAGCCAGAAGATATTGGCGGAGCGCACCGCGTGGCTGGCCGATTATGCCGCGCAATACGGCGTGTCGCTGGCGCTGGAGCCGTTGAACCCGATGTTCGGGGGCAATCGGACGGTGTTGATGACGGCAGCCGATGCGCTGCGTGTGGCGGACATGACGGGGCAGCCCAATGTGGGTGTGGCCATCGATGTGTATCATGTGTGGTGGGATACGACACTGGCCGACACGCTGGCCGCTCACGGGCAGGGTCGGGTGCTTGGGTATCATTTATGTGATTGGCTCGAAAATACGCGTGACATGCTACTTGATCGCGGCATGATGGGGGACGGTGTGGCGCATTTGCGCGCCATCCGCGCCGCCGTGGAGGCCAGCGGGTATTCAGGTGCGTGCGAGGTCGAGGTGTTTTCTGCGAACAACTGGTGGAAGCGCGATCCGAATGAAGTTCTTGATAAAATGTTAGCGCTCTACAAGGGTGTGTGCTGACAACCAAGCCAACGGGGCAACGACCCCGAACTTAGGAAGCCAATAACGGGAGGAAACCATGGCTTTTTTCAAATCTAAAGTGACGATGATGCTGGCGGCAACCGCGCTGAGCGGCACGATGGCAGTGGCAGAAGACGTTGAAGTTCTGCACTGGTGGACATCGGGCGGTGAAGCGGCGGCGTTGAACGTCCTGAAAGGCGATCTGGAAGGTCAGGGCATCGGCTGGCAGGATATGCCCGTAGCCGGTGGCGGCGGCGAGGCGGCCATGACGGTGCTGCGCGCCCGTGTGACCGCAGGCAACGCGCCAACTGCCGTGCAGATGCTGGGCTTTGACATCCTGGATTGGGCCGATCAGGGTGCGCTTGCGGATCTGAACACGGTTGCGGCCGAACAAGGTTGGGACGCGGTTGTGCCCGAAGCCCTGCAAGCCTTTGCCAAGGTGGACGGCCAATGGGTGTCGGCCCCCGTGAACGTACATTCGACCAACTGGGTCTGGGCCAACAAATCGGTTCTGGAGGCCAATGGCATCGCTGTCCCCGCGACATGGGAAGAATTCACAGCAGCGGTTGAAAAACTGGAAGCTGCAGGTGTGACCCCGATCGCGCATGGTGGTCAGGCCTGGCAGGACGCAACTGTCTTTGATGCGGTTGCGATGGGTGCGCTCGGGCCGGACGGCTACAAGGCCGCATTCATCGATCTGGACGAAGGCGCGCTTGGCAGTGCCGAAATGCAAACCGCATTCGAGCGTATGGAGTTCATCCGTGCGCATGTAGACGAGAACTTTTCAGGTCGGGACTGGAACCTTGCGACCGCGATGGTCATCAACGGCGAGGCCGGTTTCCAGATGATGGGCGACTGGGCCAAGGGGGAATTTCTGAGCGCGGGCAAGACACCGGGCGAAGATTTCCTGTGCTTCCGCTTCCCCGGCACGGCCGAGCAGGTGACGTTCAACGCGGACCAGTTCGCGATGTTCGATCAGGGCGGCGAGGTGTCGGCGGAGCAAGCCGCGCTGGCCTCGGCGATCCTGTCACCATCGTTCCAGTCGGCGTTCAACGTGGTCAAGGGATCTGTACCTGCCCGGACGGATGTGAGCGATGCAGACTTTGACGCCTGTGGCAAACAGGGCATGAAGGACCTGGCCGCCGCATCGGCGTCGGGTAACCTGTTCGGCTCGATGGCGCATGGCCACGCCAACCCAGCATCGGTCAAGAACGCGATGTACGACGTGATCACCGCGCATTTCAACGGTGAATACGACGCCGAAACCGCGGTGCAGGAACTGGTCGACGCGGTCTCCATCGCGAAGTGATCCGGCTTTTGGGGTGGGGCGCCCTGTGCGCCCTGCCCCATCCTGACATGCGCTTTCAAGGATCCCAGACCCATGGCCAACACGACCGAGGTGGATCTTCGCACCCGCCTGCAAAACTGGATTCCGAAACTGGTTCTTGCCCCATCCTTTGCGATGGTGCTGCTTTTTGTCTACGGGTTCATCCTGTTCACCGTCTATCTGTCGTTCACCGACAGCCGTATCCTGCCCTCGTTCGGCTGGGTGGGATTTGAGAATTATGAAAAACTGTTCCGGCTGAGCCACTGGAACATTGCGGTCACGAACCTTGCGATCTTTGCCGGGCTCTACATCGTTATTTCCAGCCTGATCGGGCTGATGTTGGCGATTTTTCTGGATCAGAAGATCCGCAGCGAGGGCGTGCTGCGCACCATTTATCTTTATCCCATGGCGCTGAGTTTCATCGTGACGGGTACGGCCTGGAAGTGGTTTCTGGATCCGGGTATCGGGCTGGAAAACACCATGCACCTGTGGGGCTGGACGTCGTTCAGTTTTGATTGGATCAAGAACCGCGATTACGCGATCTATACCGTGGTTCTGGCCGCTGTCTGGCAGTCTTCCGGCTTTGCCATGGCGATGTTCCTGGCTGGTCTGCGCGGCATCGACAACGAGATACTGAAGGCGGCGCAAATGGATGGCGCGTCGAACTGGCAGCTTTATCGCAGGATCATCATTCCGCAGCTGCGACCCGCCTTCCTGTCGGCTTTTGTGATCCTCAGCCACCTTGCCATCAAGTCCTATGACCTTGTCATCGCACTGACCGGTGGGGGACCGGGGCGGGCCACGGAACTGCCTGCAACATTCATGTATTCCTATACCTTCACCCGCAACCAGATGGGCATTGGCGCGTCGTCGGCGGTGATCATGCTGATCACCATCGCGGCCATCATGGTGCCGTATCTGTACGCCGAATTGAAGGAGAAGAAGTGATGGCCATCGCAACCGCCGATAGCGCCGTCCGCACCAGCCGGGTCACACGCACCTTTCTCTATCTGGTGCTTTTGCTTTTTGCCCTATTCTACCTTCTGCCCTTTGGGATCATGCTGCTCAATTCAGTGAAGCCGCTGGATGAGATCACGGGCGGGAACATGATGGCGTTGCCATCCGAGTTCACGCTGGAGCCATGGCGCAAGGCCTGGTCCGAAGCGCAAGTCGGGGTCGAGGCGACGGGGCTGCGGCCCTATTTCTATAACTCGCTGATCATGGCGATCCCGGCGGTGATGCTGTCCACCTTCTTTGGGGCGCTCAACGGGTATGTACTGACCAAGTGGCAGTTTCGTGGGCACAATATCGTCTTTGGCCTGCTGCTCTTTTCTTGCTTTATCCCGTTTCAGATCGTTCTCATCCCCATGGCGCGGATGCTGGGCATTTTTGGTTTGGCCGGATCGACCGGCGGTTTGATCCTTGTGCACTTTGTTTATGGGATCGGGTTCACCACGCTTTACTTCCGCAACTACTATGCCGCGTTCCCAACCGAGTTGATCCGCGCGGCACAAATCGACGGGGCGGGGTTTTTCCGTATTTTCTGGCGCATTCTGCTGCCCTCGTCCGGGCCAATCATCGCGGTTAGCTTTATCTGGCAGTTTACCAATATCTGGAACGACTTCCTGTTTGGTGCATCCTTTGCGGATTTTGACAGTCAGCCGATGACCGTGGCGCTCAACAACCTGGTGCAAAGCTCAACCGGGGTGAAGGAATACAATGTGCATTTCGCAGGTGCCATCTATGCTGCTGTGCCTACTCTTCTCGTTTACATCGTCGCGGGCCGTTACTTTGTCCGGGGCCTGATGGCCGGGAGCGTCAAGGGGTGATGTTGATCTTCCTCTTGCCAAATGAACGTCGGGGGTCCGGGGGCTGGCCCCTGGCTCCGCACTTAAATACGGGGACCGACCGATGGGTTTTCTAGACATCAGCAATGCCACAAAGTCCTATGGCGCGGTCGAAGTGCTGCACAAGGTCGATATCGCGGTTGAAGAAGGCGAGTTCCTGGTTCTTGTCGGCCCGTCTGGTTGTGGCAAATCCACATTGCTGAACATGATCGCAGGGCTTGAAGACATCACCTCGGGTGAGATTTCGATCAAGGGCAATTCGATGAATGGAGTGCACCCATCCAAGCGCAACATCGCGATGGTGTTCCAGTCTTACGCGCTTTATCCCAATATGACGGTGGGGCAGAACATCACCTTTGGCCTTGAGATGCATGGGGTGCCAAAGCCCGAGCGTGACAAGGCGATGGCCGATGTGGCGAAGCTGTTGCAGATCGAACCATTGCTGTCGCGCAAGCCCGGCCAATTGTCCGGGGGTCAGCGCCAGCGGGTTGCCATGGGCCGCGCCCTGGTGCGCGACCCGGATGTATTCCTGTTTGACGAACCGTTGTCGAACCTTGACGCCAAGTTGCGCGTCGATATGCGGACCGAGATCAAGAAGCTGCACCAGAAGCTGGGCACAACGATTGTCTATGTCACGCATGATCAGATCGAGGCGATGACCCTGTCCACCCGCATCGCCGTGATGAATGGTGGCTATGTGCAGCAACTGGGCACGCCAAAAGAGATTTATGACAACCCGGCAAACCTCTTTGTGGCGACGTTCATGGGGTCACCATCAATGAACCTGATCCCTGTCACGTTGCGGGTCGATGGCAATGCGGTCTATGCCGATACGACCGACAGTGCGGGTGCTGCCATTTCACTGCCTGTCGCCCAGGGCGGGGACGCGTTGCAGGAGATGACGGGCAAAAGCGCCATCCTTGGGCTGCGCCCGGAGGCGCTGACGGATGTGGACGGGGCAGATGCGCGGGCGGCGCAGGTGGCACACGTCGCGAACGACGTGACGGTGACCGAACCCGCGGGGTCCGACACCTTTGTGACCACCACGTTCGGCGGCACGGATTGTGTGGCGCGGATGCGTGCCGATGCCGATGCAGCCCCCGGTCAGCGGATCACCTTTGCCTTTAACATGGACAAGGCCGTGCTGTTCGACCCCGAGACCGAAGATCGCCTTGCCTGACCCGGTGTGCGCCTTGTCGTTGTGCCATGACGGCTGGTCAACTGCGTGGATAGGGCGGTGCCAAGTTCGTGCTAGAGCGTTTCGGATTTAACCTGAAGCATATCCGGCAGCCTTGAAGTAGTTCCAGCACTCTTCTGGATCGTAGAGATCGCAAATTGATCCGATGGCGTTGAAGACCTCGGTGAAGGTTCTGGCTCCAATCCGTCGGAGGTGGGCTTTCAGCTTCGAGTATGCCTGCTCGATGGGGTTCAGGTCGGGTGAGTATGGTGGCAGGTAAAGGAACCAGCAGCCGTGGTCGCGCAAGGCCTGCGCGGCCACCTTGTTCCGATGCGTGGCGAGGTTGTCG
>JBCBID010000036.1:0-36908 GCA_038525015.1 Pseudomonadota bacterium
CAGAGATATAGCGTTGCAGCAGGCGCGTGTCCTTGTAGTCGATCTTGGGTGCGTTCTCGCCCGAGAAGGGGCACACTTTGCGACGGCGGAAAAATGGTTTTGCAGCCATGACTTAGCTCCCTTTGCTTAGCGGCGCTCGCGACGGCTGTCGCGTTCGTCACGTTTCTGCATCTGGATCGAGGGCCCTTCGGCGTGTTCGTCCACCTTGATCGTCAGCACACGCATGACATCGTCATGCAGGCGCATCAGGCGCTCCATCTCCTGCACGGCGGGGGCCGGTGCATCGGTGCGCATATAGGCGTAGTGGCCCTTGCGGTTCTTGTTGATCTTGTAGGCCATGGTTTTGACACCCCAATACTCGTTGTCCACGAGTTGACCGCCATTGTCGGCCAGAACGGTGCCAAAATGTTCGATGAGCCCCTCGGCCTGCGTGTTCGACAGGTCCTGACGGGCAATCATCACATGCTCATAAAGAGGCATGGACGTCTCCACTTCTATCAAGGCGCATTTCATAGACCGGTCACTTTCGCCCTGCGGATCGGTCACGAGAGACTGCGCGGCAAAACAGGTTTGCAGGGATGCGCCCGTATACACGGTCCAGCCCATGGTGCAAGAGCCGAAACGGTGCCCAAGACAGATGTCGGTGCACGATCACTGCCTTTCCTTGGACGGGCCGCAATTTGGTCAACTTTGACGGGAAAGAATGTGGGAACGACAAGCAGGGATCACCACAATGACCGCAACCTTTGATATGATGACAGATACACAACCCGGCCCGCGCAGACCATTGATGGCGCGCGATGTCGACGGGGTCTGGGTGGTACGTCAGGTGCTGGGCGTGGTGCTGGTGCTGTTTGCACTGGCGGTGATGATGGGCCCCACGACCCAATCGGGCAGTGAGGCGCTGGTGCTGAAACTGGGCCTGTCGATGTTTCTAAGCCTTGCCGGGCTGATCCTTGTGCGCGACCGCGACCCCGCGCGCGCCTTGGCGATCGAGATCGACACGGTGCGGCGCGAGGTGCGCAAGGTAGAAGGGCGCGGGCGCCGCCGCACCATCAAAGAGCGCACCCCCATGCGCGACCTGGGCCAGGCGGAGATCGCGGGCGAGGCCCTGCGCCTGACCGATGCGCGCGGCGAGATCCTGGCCGATGTGTCGCTGTCGAACCCCAAGGTGCGATCCAGCTTGTGTGGCGCGCTCAGCGACGCAGGCAAACTCTGAACCGCGACGGACGCCGCAAACCGCGCTGATGCGCGGTGTTCAGCCACGCGCACGACATGTTGACCGATGTGCAGTTGCCTCTTGGGCAAACTGCGACATCTTCTCCGCATACTGAAACTCTTGTGGAGCATGTCCCATGAAACCCCTTTTCCTCGCCGCCGTTCTGGCCACTTCGGCCAGCGTCGCCACCGCCGCCGAGCGCTATACCCTTGATTCCAGCCACAGCCAGGTCCTGTTTTCCTACAATCACCTTGGCTTCTCGACCACGTGGGGCATGTTCTCGGGCTTTGAGGGCGAGATCATGTTTGATCAGGACAACCCCGCCAATTCCAGCGTGACCGTGTCGATGCCCACCAAGTCGATGTTCACCGGTTGGGAACAGCGCGAGGCGCATTTCTTCTCGGACGATTTTTTTGGTGCGACAGATGAGGACCTGATTTCGTTCACCTCAACCGCGATTGAGGTGACGGGCGACAACACCGCGAAAATCACTGGCGATCTGACCATGAACGACGTCACCAAATCGGTTGTGCTTGATGCCACGCTGAACCAGGCGGGAGCGAACCCACTGAACCAAAAGGACTGGGCGGGCTTTAACGCCACAACGACGATTCTGCGGTCCGATTTCGACCTGGGCGCCTTTGCTCCTGCGGTGAGCGACGAGGTGGAGGTGCAGATTTCGATCGAAGCGCAGAAAGCAGAAAGCAGCTGACGTCTGCTTTGCGAAATCCAAGAAGGCCGCGCTGCCCTGCGCGGCCTTTTTTTTGTGGTGGTGTTTTCGGAAGGGGGCGGCCGCCCCGTGGCCGCTGGTGAAGGGCCGCGCATGCGCGCGACGTGATTTTATTCAGGAGGACCTTTTCAGGCCCTCCTGGTCTGTGCCTCCGGCGGTCGTATTTCAGGTCAGAAGAAACGGGTAGGGAGTTACTCTTCCGGGTTCCGTGTCGCGATGAGCGACACGTTGACGTCCACCGCGAAGTTCAGCGAACTTTCGTCGGCCATGGTTTCGCCGATGTTGAAGCTGCGCCGGTCCAGCGTCAGCCCGCCGGTCATCGACGCGGTATCGCCGTCGATGGAGAGGCCAAAGGGCAGCGTGACGGGCATGGACTGGCCCTTGATCGTCAGGGTGCCTTGCGCTTCGTAGCCATCGGTGATGGGCACGATGTCAGCCACATAGGTCGCCGTGGGGAAGTCGGTTGCGTTGAAGAAATCGGGCCCCATGGCCTGGTCGGTGACCGAGCCGAGGGTGAGTGAGCCGATGGACACTGTGACCTCGACCGTGCCCGCGACGCCGTTCTCGATGCTTTCGTCAAAGCTGATTGCGGCGGTCCAGTCGGCGAACTGGCCCGTGACCTCGGACCCCAGTTGCGTGACCATGATGCCCAACGTGCCCTCTTGCACCTGCCAGTCCGATTGTACCTCTTCGAGTTCGGCGGCGGCCACAGCATCGGTGTGCGGTGCGTAGACGCCGAGGGCTGCGCCGCCGGATAGGGCCAGAGCCCATAGGGCTAGGGCTGCGGTCACGGGAGCGGCGTGTTTGTGTTTCGGGTCGGTTGCAGGCACGTCGGTGCGGCCAAACCACATCCGGCGCAGCGTTGCGTCCTTGTCGATGACGTGGTGTTTTAGCGCGCCGGCTATGTGAAGCAGCACCGCGAGCCCAAGCACCTTGGTCAGCACCCAGTGCGCGCCCGCCATGGCCCCTGCCACCGCTTCGGATTTGGGCACAAGCGGCAGATTTTGACCCAAGGGCCACCAGATCGGGGCAAACCCGCTGGCCGCGGCGTGGTGGATCCAGCCCGAAAGCGGCACCAGAACCAGCGAGCCGTAGAGCAGCCAGTGCACCGTTTCGGCTGCCAGGCTTTCCAGCTTGCGGTCGGGGTGCAGCAGGCCCGGCTTGGGCTGGCTGAGCGCCCACAGGATGCGCAACAGCGCAACAAAGAACACCGCGACCCCAAGCGTCTTGTGCAGCGAAAAGAGCCATGCAGTGCGGGTGATGAACGCATCCGCCGTCTCGGCCCCGGTCCTGATCTGATAGGCCATGTCATTGGCCACGATGCCCAGGGGCATGAGCGTGAGGATCAAGAGGGCGGTCAGCCAGTGAAAGGTCTTGGACAGGCTGCCATAACGGTCAGCGGTGTTGGCGAGGGCCATGTGCGGTCTCCGGGCTTTGTGTGTGGGTCTAACACCTTTGTCCCTAATGTTATGCGTGTGGTCTTTCAGACAACCACCAATTCTTGCACAGATGTCGTGCGAGCCTCTCTTGTCTGGTCGGGACAGGGCCATTACACCCGCATTTGAAAAGACCAAAGGGGGCAGGCGATGAGCGTGGCATTCGTATTTCCGGGGCAGGGCGCCCAGACCGTGGGCATGGGCAAGGCACTGGCCGACGCCTATCCCAGCGCCAAGGCCGTGTTCGATGAGGTTGACGAGGCGCTGGGCGAAAAACTGTCAAACCTGATCTGGGAGGGGCATCAAGACACGCTGACGCTGACGCGCAATGCGCAGCCTGCGCTGATGGCCACGTCCATCGCCGCCATGCGCGCGCTTGAGGCCGAAGGGGTCACCATCGACAGAGCCAGCTTTGTGGCGGGGCATTCGCTGGGCGAGTATTCGGCCCTGTGTGCGGCGGGTGCGCTGAGCGTCGCGGACACCGCACGGCTGTTGCGGACGCGGGGGCAGGCGATGCAGGACGCCGTGCCTGTGGGTGTGGGGGCGATGGCAGCACTGCTGGGTCTTGATTTCGAAAGCGCCACGGAGGTGGCCAGGGACGCCGCACAGGGCGAGGTTTGCGAGGCGGCCAATGACAACGACCCGGCTCAGGTGGTTGTGTCGGGGCACACAGGTGCCGTTGAACGGGCGGTGGAGATCGCCAAGACCCGTGGGGCGCGGCGTGCGGTGATGCTGCCCGTGTCAGCGCCGTTTCACTGTCGCCTGATGGAGCCCGCTGCAGGGGTGATGGCCGAGGCGCTGAGCCACGTTGATATTGAGACCCCGGCTGTGCCGGTGGTGCCGAATGTCTGCGCCCATGCCTGCACGTCGGGCACGGTTTTGCGCAATTATCTGGTGGATCAAGTGACCGGATCGGTGCGTTGGCGCGAAAGCGTGCTGTTTATGGCAGGCGAAGGCGTGACCGAGATGTGGGAGATTGGCGCGGGCAAGGCGCTGTCGGGCATGATCCGGCGCATTGACAAGTCGCTTGTCACCCGTGCCGTCGGCACACCTGACGACGTACAGGCGGCGCTGGGTGGCTGATCTGGTCATCCTGCCGGTCCAAAGCCTGGGCGGTGTGACCGACACGGTGCCGTTTGCGCGCCGATTTCAACTGGTCCCGGATGTGTTTGGCCGGATGGACGCGCTTTTGGGGCGGGCGGGCATCTTTTATGCGGGTCCGCAAACCGCGCTTTACCGGATGACGGGCGATGATCTGGAGATCCGCATAGGCGTTGCCGTGCCAAAGCCACTGCCGGGGTTCGAGATGTTCGATGTGGCCGAAGCGCGGGCGCTGCATATGCGCCACGCCGGGGCGTTCGACGGGCTGCCACGGGTCTATCAGGCGCTGACGGCTGCTGTCGAAGAGCGCGGGTTGCGCCGGACGGGATGGGCGCGCGAGGTCTATCGTTTCGTGGCCAAGGACGCGTCACTCAATATCTGCGACGTCTATATGGATGTCGCCTCAGAAGACGAAGAATGAGGTTCATATGTTTGATCTGACAGGAAAATCGGCGCTCATCACCGGCGCATCGGGTGGTATCGGGGCCGAGATTGCGCGCGCGCTGCACGACGCTGGGGCCATTGTGGGCCTGAGCGGCACGCGTACCGACCCGCTTGAGACGCTGGCCGGCGAGCTTGGCGAGCGTGCCCACGTGCTGCCCTGCAACCTCAGCGACTTTGATGCCGTGGACGCCCTGCCAAAACAGGCGACCGAGGCGATGGGCGCGGTTGATATCCTGGTCAACAATGCCGGGATCACGCGCGACAACATCTTTATGCGGATGTCGGACGACGAATGGCAGTCCGTGATCGACGTCAACCTCACGGCTACGTTCAAATTGTGCAAGGGCGTGATGCGCGGCATGATGAAGGCGCGCTGGGGTCGGATCGTGAATATCAGTTCCGTGGTGGGGGCAACCGGCAATCCCGGACAGGCCAATTATGCGGCGTCAAAGGCGGGCATGGTGGGCATGTCGAAAAGCCTGGCCTATGAGGTTGCGAGCCGCGGGATCACGGTGAATGCGGTGGCTCCGGGCTTTATCGCCACGGCGATGACCGACAAGCTGACCGATGACCAAAAGACTGGAATCATGGGGCAAATTCCTGCCGGTCGCATGGGCGAGGCGCACGAAATCGCCGCCGCAACGCTCTATCTTGCCAGCCCTGAAGCCGCCTACGTGACCGGGACGACCTTGCACGTCAATGGCGGCATGGCCATGTTGTAAGCGCTAACACACGCCGTCTTGCCATCTTAACGGGATATGCTATAGGCGGCGCAGATTCCGGCAATGGACCACCCTTTTGGCTCGTTGTCTCACCGCCCCAAGGGGGCAAGACCAGAGCCCCGCATCCACGGGGACACCACTTGGGGGCGCGCATATTTGCCCCGGCAGAATGAGGACAGTCATATGAGCGACATCGCCGATCGCGTGAAAAAGATCGTTGTGGAACACTTGGGTGTGGACGAGGATAAAGTCACCGAAAACGCGTCTTTCATCGACGACCTGGGCGCTGACAGCCTGGACACCGTGGAACTGGTGATGGCGTTTGAAGAAGAGTTCGGCATTGAAATCCCCGATGATGCGGCCGAAACCATCCAAACCTTTGGCGACGCCGTGGGCTTCATCTCAAAGGCATCGTAAGTTTTTCGGGCAAACGTCTGACAAATCGGCGTTCTTTCATGCGAAAGGGCGCCGTTTTTTTGTGCCCGTGCGAAGAATGCTTGCCTTTGCTGTCCCTGCGGGGACAAGATTTGAAAAAACATGAAAATGTTCGGGCAGGACAACAGATATGGCCAGACATGTGCCGACGATCAACACGGCGCGCGTGACCCTGCGCGCGATGCGGCCCGGCGAGTTTGATCGCTTTGCCGAAATTTGGGCGATGCCGGAAATCACGCATTATGTCGGGGGCAGCCCGCGGGCGCGGGATGCGTCGTGGAAGTCCTTTCTGAACATTGCGGGTCACTGGCAGGTCACGGGATTCGGCCAGTGGGGGATTGAGGATCACAGCACCAAGCAGTTGGTCGGTCAGGTTGGGTTTTTCTATGGTGCACGGGGGCTGGGAGACGACTTTGACTCTGTGCCCGAAGCGGGTTGGGTTCTGGCACCCGAGGCTCAGGGCCGTGGTCTGGGGATCGAAGCGGCACAAGCGGCGCATGACTGGTTTGATCGGGTCGTGACGGGGCCTTTGGTCTGCATGATTGATCCGGCACATAGCGGGTCGGTTCGGATCGCCGACCAGTTGGGATACGTAGACATGCGTGTGACCGAGGATGAGGCAGGCCCGATCCAGCTGAAGCTGCGCAAGTCTCCGCCGCAGGCGTGATCCAGATGAGCGCCTTGCGGCGCATTCCATTATTGATTTGGTGCTTCAGGCTCACCAAAGCGAAACGGTCTTTCGCCCCCGATCCGCCTTTGATGCTCTGGATATGACTGATGACCTGCTCCGCCCCAAGTCAAATAGCCGTCTCCCCGCAATGCGGGGCCCCTCGGCGATTGGACTTGGCCCGTATCCGCTCATCAGTCCTCTCCGACGCAGCAAAGGCGGCTCCGAAGCGAAAGACCAGCGCGTGGTCAGGGCTTGAACAGGGGTTGGCGCGCGGGGTAAGAGGCGGGCCAGACATGAGAAGGGGCATGAGCAGATGCGCAGAGTTGTCGTGACAGGCTTGGGACTGGTGACGCCATTGGCCGACGGGGTCGAGGCAAGCTGGAGCCGTATTCTGGAGGGGCAGTCGGGCGCGGGTCCCATCACGCAATTTGACCCCGAGGGTCTGACCACGACATACGCCTGCGAAGTGCCCCGCGGGGACGGCTCGGATGGGACGTTCCATGCCGACACCTATATGGAGCCGAAAGAACAGCGCAAGGTCGACACCTTTATCATGTTCGGTTTGGCCGCGGCCCAGCAAGCCGTTGAAGATGCCGGATGGCAGCCCGAGGATACCGAGAGCCTGGAGCGCACGGGCGTGCTGATCGGCTCTGGTATCGGGGGGCTGAACTCTATCGCCAACACCGCAGTGATGATGGAAGAGAAGGGGCCGCGCCGTGTGTCGCCGTTCTTTGTGCCGGGTGCGCTGATCAACCTGATTTCGGGTCAGGTGAGCATCAAGTATGGCTTTAAGGGACCGAACCATTCGGTTGTGACGGCCTGTTCCACCGGGGCGCACGCTATCGGCGATGCCTCGCGTCTGATCCAGCATGGCGATGCCGATGTGATGATTGCGGGTGGGGCCGAGGCTGCGATCTGCAAGATCGGGATTGCCGGGTTCAACGCGTGCAAGGCGCTGTCCACCAAACGCGCCGATGATCCGCAGAAGGCAAGCCGCCCCTATGACGCGGACCGCGATGGGTTTGTTATGGGTGAGGGCGCGGGCATTGTGGTGCTTGAAGAGTATGAGCACGCTGTCGCGCGAGGCGCGAAGATTTATGCCGAGGTGAAGGGCTATGGCTTGTCGGGCGATGCCTATCACATCACGGCCCCGTCCGAGGACGGCGAAGGCGGAGAGCGGTCGATGAAGGCCGCGTTGCGCAATGCAGGGCTGGAGCCATCGGACATCGACTATATCAATGCGCATGGCACATCGACCATGGCCGACACGATTGAGCTGGGCGCGGTTGAGCGCTTGCTGGGTGATCATGCGGGCAACGTCACCATGTCGTCGACCAAATCCGCGACCGGTCACCTGCTGGGGGCTGCGGGCGCGATTGAGGCGATTTTCTCGATCCTGGCCATTCGCGATCAGGTCTGTCCGCCGACGATCAACCTGGACACTCCTGCGGTGGACACGCCCGTTGATCTGGCCCCGAATGCCAAGCGGGAACGCAAGGTCGATTATGCCTTGTCCAACAGCTTTGGCTTTGGCGGCACCAATGCGAGCGTTATCTTTGGAAAGGTCAGCTGATGTGGCGGGCCATCGCCTCGAACGCGCTGACATTCATGATCGTGGCCCTGTTCGTGCTGGGTGGTGTGATCCTGTGGGGCCGCGGCCAGTATGAAGGGCCGGGACCGCTGGCGGATGCCATCTGCTTGCAGGTGGATCGCGGGTCGAATTTTCGCCGGGTGAGCGCCGATCTGGAAGAACAGGGGGCGGTGAGCCATGGTTGGATCTTTCGGACGGGCGCGGATTATCAGAACAAGACATCTGAGCTGAAGGCCGGAAGCTTTCTGGTCGAACCCGGCGCGTCGATGGAAGAGATCGTCGATGTTGTCACCCGCGGGGGTGCCAGCACCTGTGGGACCGAAGTGGTCTACCGCATCGGGGTGAACCGGTTGAGCGCGCAGGTGCGCGAGCTTGATCCTGGCACCAATCGTTTTGTGGAAGTGGCCGAGTTTCAGCCGGGTGTGGAAGAGACACCGTCTGAATATGCGGAAGTGCGGGAGGCGCAGGACACGCGCTACCGCATCGCGCTGGCCGAGGGCGTGACAAGCTGGCAGGTGGTGGATGCGTTGCGCAACATGGACGTGCTGGACGGTGAGGTGGCGGAGATACCGCCCGAGGGAGCGCTGGCACCTGACAGCTATGAAGTGCGCAGCGGGGATGATCGGGCTGCGGTGCTGGCGCAGATGGCGGAACAACAGGAATTGTGGGTGTCAGCGGCCTGGGAGGCGCGTGATCCGGAACTGCCGCTAGAGAGCCCGGAAGAGTTGCTGACGCTGGCGTCGATCATCGAAAAGGAGACTGGCGTGGCCGAAGAGCGGGGGCAGGTCGCTTCGGTCTTTGTGAACCGGCTGAACCGGGGGATGCGGCTGCAAACGGACCCGACGGTGATTTACGGTATCACGCGGGGGCAAGGTGTGTTGGGTCGGGGCCTGCGGCGGTCGGAGTTGCGGGCGACGACGCCCTGGAACACCTATGTCATAGAAGGGCTGCCGCCGACCCCGATTGCGAACCCGGGGCGCGCGAGCCTGATGGCGGCGGCACAGCCGGAAGAGACGCCTTATGTGTTCTTTGTTGCCGATGGGACCGGCGGGCACGCCTTTGCCGAGACGTTGGATGAGCACAACCGGAATGTGGCCCGGTGGCGTGAGATTGAAGCGGAACGGGCCAATCAGAATGATGGTGGGTAGGGGGCGGGCGGCGTGCCGAGGGGTGCCGGGCTGAAGCCCGGCCTACGCCCGGAAGTGCGGCGCAGAGAGTTGTCCCCGCGGGGACAAACAGACGTTGTTCCATGTTCTCAATGGGTTGTCGGTTGCGTTAACCACATTTTAACCATCCAGGTAAGATTTTGTTAATCATACCGTACGGTTAGCGGGCGCAGCTCAAGTTGAATTCGCTTGACTCTGCGAACGGCCACACGTATAACTTGTGTCAAGCTAGAAGAAGTGGGCAAGCGGCCCCGGGGTGACCCGGTGGTCGCTTTTTCGTTTCGCTCGTGCGGAGATCAATCCAACGCATGAGAGGTCATTTCATATGACAATAACTACCCCGGAGGCCAGGGAGTCCCGCAACGAGGAGCTTTTCTCGTCAATGCAGGACACTCTGACGAAAATGCGCAAGCACTTCAAAGCCTTCACAGAAGAGGCTGAAGCCGGGGAGGACATCAAAGGAACCGTGGTGAATGGGAAGCTTGTTGATTTGAACAGGCTGATCGTGAACCTGCAAGGTATGGAGAACAAGCTTGACGAAATGCGACAAGCCCGGGATGGCATCGTCCAGAACGGATACGCTCTTAACCTCGACTTTGCCAAGCTTGAAGTTCGGTGCGCGCTTGGTCGCCTCCGCGACTGCCAAGCTGCAGGATCGGTTTCTGAATGAGTTGGAGAAGGAGGGCGCCTTGGGTGCCCTCCCTTTTTTGTTCGAGTTTTGGGCGATGGAGCATCAGTTGCCGCCGGACGGGGATTGGCGGAGCTGGGTCATCATGGGCGGGCGCGGTGCGGGTAAGACCCGTGCGGGCGCGGAATGGGTCCGGTCGATGGTCGAGGGGCCCATGCCGCTGGATCCCGGCAAGGCCAAGCGTGTGGCGCTGGTGGGTGAGACCATCGAGCAAGTCCGCGAAGTGATGATTTTCGGGCAAAGCGGGATACTACCCGTCACTCCGACCGACAGGCGCCCGACATTTCATGCGGGCCGCAAGCGGCTGGAATGGCCCAATGGGGCAATTGCCACCATCCACACGGCGCATGACCCGGAAGGGTTGCGGGGGCCGCAATTTGATTGTGCCTGGGTTGATGAATTGGCCAAGTGGAAGCGTGGGCAGGAGACCTGGGACATGCTGCAATTTGCCTTGCGGCTGGGCGATGATCCGCGCTGCTGTGTGACGACGACACCGCGCAATGTGGACGTATTGAAGGATCTTCTGGCCGAGCCGACAACCGTGGTGACGCACGCGCCGACCGAGGCCAATGCGGCCAATCTGGCGAAGTCGTTCCTGACCGAGGTGAACCGCCGCTATGCCGGGACGCGGCTGGGGCGGCAGGAATTGGAAGGTGTTCTGCTGACGGATGTGGAGGGTGCGTTCTGGACCACGGCGATGCTGGATGCGGTGCGGCGCAAGACAACGCCGAAGCTGGACCGGGTTGTGGTGGGGTTGGACCCTGCCGTCAGCGCGGGCGGTGCGTCGGATGCCTGTGGGATCATCGTTGCGGGCGTGTCGATGGACGGGCCACCGCAAGAGTGGCGGGCGCATGTGATTGCCGATTGCACCGTGCAGGGGCTTGGACCCGCCGGGTGGGCCAAGGCCGCCATTGCAGCAATGGATATGTATAGCGCGGACCGGCTGGTGGCCGAGGTGAACCAGGGGGGCCAGTTGGTCACGGAAGTGATCCGGGCCGTGGACCCATTGGTGTCGTTGAAGACGGTTCATGCGTCCAAGGGCAAGGTCGCGCGCGCGGAGCCGGTGGCGGCGCTTTATGAGCAGGACCGGGTGAGCCATGCCTTGGGTCTGGGACCGCTGGAGGATCAGATGACGCGGATGACGCGCGCAGGCTATGAGGGCGCGGGGTCGCCGGATCGGGTCGATGCGTTGGTCTGGGCCTTGCATGAGTTGATGATTGAGCCGGCCAATGCGTATCGGCGACCGGGGGTGCGTGGGTTGTGAGCGGCCCTTCCCTTACGGCGGCAAAGCCGCCTGCCGGGCAATGGGGCGCGGTTTATCTGGCAAAGTGAAGTTCTGGATCAGTCAGGTTCCGGCGGTGCGGCTGAAATAAGAGCGACCCTTCGGGGAGAGTTTTCCTGGCAAGATGAAAGAGCAGGGCAGTGCCTTGTTCGGTGAGGCGGTTCTGTTTGGGACCGCCTTTTTCTTTGGATGACGTTCAATGGATCGTGGGCCGGGCGGCCCCTTGGGATCAAGAGGAGACCCTTCGTGTTTGATTTCTTTCGGAACCGGGCTGTGGCGGATGTACCAGAGCAGAAGGCGAGTGCGACGGGGAAGGTTGTGGCCTGGCAGACGGGGGGGCGCGTGGCCTGGTCGCCGCGTGATGCGGTGTCGCTGACGCGGGCGGGGTTTTCGGGGAACCCGGTTGGGTTCCGGTCCGTCAAGTTGATTGCCGAGGCGGCGGCGGCGTTGCCGCTGGTGTTGCAGGATGTGGAGCAGCGGTTTGAGGCGCATCCCATTCTGTCGCTGATCAAGCGGCCCAATCCCGGGCAGGGGCGCGCCGAGCTTTTGGAGGCGCTTTATGCGCAGCTTTTGCTGTCTGGCAACGCCTATGTTGAGGCGGTGGCGGGCGAGAGCGGTGCGCCGCTGGAGTTGCATGTGTTGCGGTCGGACCGGATGTCGGTTGTGCCGGGGTCAGATGGTTGGCCCGTGGCGTATGAATACGCTGTCGGTGGGGCCAAGCATCGCTTTGATGCGACCGGCGCGGTGAGCCCGATTTGCCATATCAAGAGCTTTCATCCGCAGGACGACCATTACGGGTTTTCGCCCATGCAGGCGGCGGCGATGGCGTTGGATGTCCATACGGCGGCGTCGCGGTGGTCGAAATCGCTTTTGGACAATGCGGCGCGACCCTCGGGCGCGATTGTGTATCGCGGGGCCGATGGGCAGTCACAATTGTCGGGCGATCAGTATGAGCGGTTGGTGAGTGAAATTGAGACCAACCATTCAGGGGCGCGGAACGCGGGGCGGCCCATGTTGTTGGAAGGTGGACTGGATTGGAAGCCGATGGGCTTTTCGCCGTCGGACATGGAGTTTCAGAAAACCAAGGAGGCGGCGGCGCGGGAGATCGCGCTGGCCTTTGGCGTGCCGCCGATGCTGCTGGGGATCCAGGGCGATGCGACTTATGCCAATTATCAGGAGGCGAACCGGGCGTTTTACCGATTGACCGTGTTGCCGTTGGCGACGCGGGTGGCTGCGGCCCTCGCCGAGTGGTTGGGGGCGCATACGGGCGAGGATGTGGTGCTGGCCCCTGACTTGGACCAGGTCCCTGCTTTGGCCACGGAACGGGATGCGCAATGGGCGCGGGTCGCGGCGGCGGATTTCCTGAGCGTGGCGGAGAAGCGGCGTTTGCTGGGGCTGCCGGTGGTGGCCGAGGACGCATCGGATGGATGACGCCAAGCTGTGGGAGAAGTTCGCCTGTGGGCCGGGGCTGAAGCTGGAGGCGCATGAGCGGCTGACTGAGGTGCATCTGAACAACATTTCGAGCCGGTTGGATCGGTTGGAGGTGCTGATGGAACGGCTGGAGAAGCGGCTGTGGCTGACGGTGTACGGCGTTGTGGCGGCGGTGCTGGCGACCGGGTTTCAATCGATCATGGCGGCGATCCCGCATTGAGAAGGAGTAGGCAGATGCAGGCAGAGACCGGTCTGGAGACGAAATTTGCGCGCTTTGGCGAAGGTGTCGAGGTGCAGGACGGCACGGTGATCGAGGGCTATGCGAGCCTGTTTGGTGCATGTGATCAGGGTGGCGATGTGGTGTCGAAGGGGGCCTATACGGCGTCACTGAAGGCTATTGCCGCTGATGGGCGCAGTGTGAAGATGTTGTGGCAGCATGATCCGGCGCATCCTATCGGCGTGTGGGACGAGGTGCGCGAGGACGCCAAGGGGCTGTGGGTCAAGGGGCGGCTGTTGCCATCCATTGCGAAGGGTCGCGAGGCGGCGGAACTGATCGGGGCGGGCGCCATTGATGGGCTGTCCATCGGGTACCGGACCGTGAAGGCCACGAAGAATGACAAGGGCCAGCGGGTCCTTACGGAACTGGAGCTTTGGGAAGTGTCGCTGGTGACGTTCCCGATGCTGCCCAGTGCGCGGGTGGCGGCCAAGTCCGAGGATGTGCCTTCGGACACGGACGCGCATTTGCGTGATATGGCGGCGGCCTTGCGGGCTGCGCGCGCGGAGTTGGCAACGCGCTGACGCGCCGCGCCGTTACATACCAACCATCAAGGACATGCGGATGAGCAAGACCTCAGACAAGGCTGGGGGCGGGGAAGGTTTGTCCCCCGCCCAGGATGTTGCCGAAGCCATGAGTGGTTTCGTCAATGAACTGAAAGGCTTCAAGGCCGACATTCAAACCAAACTTCAACAAACGGAAGAGCGACTGACCATGCTGGATCGGAAAAACATGACGGCTGCGCGCACCCCTCTGGCTGGTGCCGTTGAGATGGAAGCCCCCCACCAGAAGGCGTTCAATGCCTATCTGCGGTCGGGTGAGGATGAGGGCCTGCGGGGCCTGGAACTAGAGGGCAAATCGCTGTCCACGGCGGTGAATTCGGATGGCGGTTATCTTGTCGATCCGGCCACGTCGGAAACGGTGAAATCGGTTCTGAACGCGACGGCGTCCATCCGATCGATTGCGTCCGTCGTGAACGTCGAGGCGACATCTTATGATGTGCTGGTGGACCATACCGATGTGGGCACCGGTTGGGCGACCGAGAGCGGCAACCTGGTCGAGACGGACACACCGTCGATTGATCGGATCACTATTCCGCTGCACGAGTTGTCAGCGCTGCCGAAAGCGTCGCAACGTCTGCTGGATGACAGCGCGTTCGACATTGAGGGCTGGCTGGCCGGTCGTATTGCGGACAAGTTCGCCCGTGCCGAAGCGGCCGCGTTCGTCAATGGTGACGGCATCGACAAGCCCAAGGGCTTTTTGACCCACACATCGGTCGACAATGACGTTTGGGCCTGGGGCAACCTTGGCTATGTGCCCACAGGTGTGGACGGTGACGTGACTGGCGAGGCGATCATTGACGTGGTTTATGCGCTGGGTGCCGAGTACCGGGCCAATGCGACCTTTGTGATGAACTCGAAAACTGCAGGTCTTGTCCGCAAGCTGAAGGACAATGATGGTCGTTTCTTGTGGTCCGACGGTCTGGCTGCCAGTCAGCCGGCGACGCTGATGGGCTATCCGGTGCTGATCGCCGAGGACATGCCGGATGCGGGCACGGGCGCGGACGCGATTGCGTTTGGTGACTTTGATGCGGGTTACACCGTGGCCGAACGCCCCGACCTGCGTGTGCTGCGCGATCCCTTTAGCGCCAAGCCGCACGTCCTGTTCTATGCCACCAAGCGCGTGGGCGGTGACGTGAGCGACTTTGCCGCGATCAAGCTGCTGAAATTCGCTGTCGCCTAAGGGCTGAGAGCGGATGGCCGGGGGTGGGCAACTGCCCCCGGTTCCGGGTGCGCGCTGACGTGCGCCGTGTTGTCTAGCTGCTCCCCTCCGTCCGAGCAACGCGGACTGGCGCGCGCCCGGGCCTTTTGGGGTCGAGGGGCAGAATTTTCCTGGAGATGTTCCATGATGTTGAACGAAGAGACCACGGTGCCTGACGCCGCGCTGCCGGTCGCGGCATTCAAGGCGCATTTGCGTCTGGGCAGCGGGTTTGGTGATGACAGCCTGCAGGATGCGGTGCTGATCAGTTTCCTGCGGGCGGCTGTGACCGCGGTTGAGGCACGCACGGGCAAGGTGCTGTTTGAACGCGACTTTGCTCTGACGGTGACGGAGGTGTCGGGTGGCAATGCGGTTGCCATTCCGGTTGCCCCGCTTCTGGCAATTAGCAGCGTGAGCGTTGTGGACGCGTCGGGCAATGAGACCGAGATTGCTGCGGATCAGTTCTGGGCTGAGCGGGATGTACATCGCCCGCGGCTGCGGTCGGTTGGGCACATGTTGCCCAGCATTCCGCAGGCGGGAAGCATGATCATTGCGTTTTCCGCGGGCCATGGCGTGGGGTGGGCGGATATACCTGCCGACTTGCAGCAGGCGGTGCTGTTGCTGGCCGCGCATTATTATGAGTTCCGGCATGAAACGACGCTGAGCGAGGGGTGTATGCCCTTTGGGGTGACCAGCCTGATCGAGCGCTATCGCCCGATCCGGTTGGGCGGGAGCGCGAAATGACCCTGCCGCGCCTGAACCGGCGCTTGACCCTGGAAAGCCCTGCGCGCCTGTCCGATGGGGCGGGGGGGTTTGTCGAAAGCTGGACCGCCCTTGGCGTCGTCTGGGCGTCGCTAAGAGCGCGCACGGGGCGCGAGACGGTGACAACCGGTGCGCCGGTTTCGGCGGTGCCTTACGAGGTGATTGTGCGGGCCGCCCCCGTAGGCCATCCCGAGCGACCGATCCCCGAGCAGCGATTTCGCGATGGAAACCGCCTGTTTCACATTCGCTGGGTGGCAGAACACGATCCGAACGGTCGGTATCTGATCTGCCTTGCGGATGAGGAGGTCGCGATATGAGCTATGCTGTTTCTGCGGCTTTGCAGAGCGCTGTTTTTAGCGCGATTGCGTCCGACACGGCAGTGGTAGAGGCCGTTGGCAGTGCCGTTTTTGACGCGCTGCCGAGTGGCGCGCTACCGAGCCTTTACATCAGTTTGGGGCCTGAAAGCGTGCGCGTGGCGGACGACAAGACGGGCGATGGTGCGATGCATCGCTTTGTCGTGTCCGTTGTGACCGAGGCACCTGGTTTTTTTGCCGCCAAGGAGACGGCAGGCGCGGTCTGCGACGTCTTGCATGATGCGGATTTGCCGCTGGATCGCGGGCGCCTTGTGTCCCTTCGGTTTGAACGGGCGCGGGCCCAGAAGATCGAAAAGGGTACGGGCCGACGCATTGATCTGACGTTTCGGGCGCGCACCGAAGACAACTAATTCCTTTAATTCAAACGGAGAAAACCCATGGGTGCTCAGAACGGAAAGGACCTGCTGTTGAAGGTCGACATGACCTCGGACGGGCAGTTCGAAACGATTGCGGGTCTGCGGGCCACGCGCGTCAGCTTTAATGCCGAGAGCGTCGACGTGACCAGCCTGGAGAGCCAGGGCGGGTGGCGCGAGTTGCTGTCCGGGGCCGGAGTGCGATCGGCCAACATCACTGGAGCGGGTGTGTTCAAGGACGAGGGCACGGACGAGCGCGCGCGCCAGATCTTCTTTGACGGGGAGACGCCGGATTTTCAGGTGATCATCCCAGATTTTGGGATTGTAGAGGGGCCGTTTCAGGTCACATCGCTGGAATATTCCGGCAGTCACAATGGCGAGGCGACATATGAGGTGTCCTTGGCATCCGCTGGCGCGCTGACATTTACGGCGCTGGTGTCCTAATGACCAATCCGTGGAGGGGAGAGGTCACGCTGGTGATCGAGGGCACGCCACATGTGATGCGGTTGACCCTGGGTGCGCTGGCGGGGCTGGAAGCCGCTTTGGCCGAGCCGTCGTTGGTGGCGTTGGTAGAGCGGTTTGAGCAGGGTCGGTTCTCGAGCAGTGACGTTTTGGCCGTGCTGAAGGCCGGGCTGGTTGGTGGCGGTGCGTCGGTTGATCCTGCTGCCTTGGATCATGCCGAGATTGCCGGTGGGCCAATGGGCGCTGCGCGGGCCGCGGCAGAACTGATTGCCCGCGCGTTTGTGGTGCCAGAGGCATGACAACGACATTGGACTGGCCCGCTTTGATGCGGGTCGGGATGCAGGGGCTGCGCCTGACGCCAGAGGCGTTCTGGGCACTGACCCCTGCCGAATTGCAGATGATGCTGGGTACATCGGGTCAGGCCGCGCCGCTTTTGAGCGCGGGGCTGGATGCGTTGATGGCGGCCTGGCCGGATGAAAGGTCGGAAGGGGAGTTGGAATGACCGAGTACCGAGATGAGATCGAGGGTCTTGAAGACAGTACCGACGGGTTGCGGGTGACGTTGGATTCCACGTCCGCCATGGTGACCGGGTTCGACAGTGAGTTACGCCGGATGCGCGAAAGCCTGGCGGCGACGAACAAGGATGTGGCGACGCTGGAAAAGGGGTTGTCGCGGGGCTTGCGCAAGGCCTTTGACGGGTTGGTGTTTGATGGGCTGAGCCTGTCGGATGCGCTGGATACGGTCGCCAACTCGATGATCAACGCGACGTATAATGCGGCCATCAAACCGGTGACGGATCATGTGGGTGGTCTCTTGGCGTCGGGGGCGGGCAGTCTGTTTGAGAACATCCTGCCGTTTGCCGATGGTGCGCCATTCAGTCAAGGGCGGGTGATGCCGTTTGCCTCGGGAGGTGTTGTGAGCGGGGCAACGCCGTTTGGTATGCGGGGCGGCATGGGTGTGATGGGCGAAGCAGGCCCAGAAGCCATCATGCCGCTGGCTCGCGGACCTGATGGCAAGTTGGGTGTGCGCGGCGGTGGCGGCCAAAGCGGGCCGACAGTGGTGATGAACATCACAACGCCGGACGTGCAGGGCTTTGCGCGGTCGCAGAACCAGATTGCCGCACAGATGAATCGCGCGCTGAGCCGCGCGCAGCGCAATCGTTGAAGACAAGAGGGGAGCCAACACCATGAACTTTCACGAGGTTCGATTTCCGGCATCGCTGAGCTTTGGCTCGGTCGGGGGACCGGAGCGCCGGACAGATGTTGTGACCCTGGCCAATGGGTTCGAGGAGCGCAACACACCGTGGGCCCATTCGCGGCGCCGCTATGATGCGGGCCTGGGGATGCGGTCGCTGGATGATGTTGAAACGCTGATCGCATTTTTCGAGGCACGCATGGGTCAGATGTATGGGTTTCGCTGGAAGGACTGGGCGGATTTCAAGTCGGGTCCCGCAAGTGCGCCGCCTGATTTTCTGGATCAGACCATTGCCAAGGGGGACGGTGTGATCGCGACTTTTCCGCTGCTCAAAACCTATCGGTCGGGTGAATTTTCGTATGCGCGCCCCATCGCAAAGCCAGTTTTGGGCACTGTGCGTGTCGGGTTGGGGCGTGACGAGATGCAAGAAGGCGTGGACTATCAAGTTGATCCGGCCACGGGCCAGATCACTTTCCACCATCCGCCCGAACAGAACGAGGAGATCACGGCAGGGTTCGAATTCGACGTGCCGGTGCGGTTCGATACGGATCAGATCCAGACCTCGGTTGCGAGCTTTAAGGCGGGTACCGTTCCTAACGTGCCGATTGTTGAGGTGCGTGTGTGATGAGCGGGCAGAGCGAGGCGTTTTTGGAGCACGCAGCAACGGGTGTGACGACCCTGTGCCGCGCTTGGGCGATCCTGCGGACCGACGGCACGACCTTTGGGTTTACGGATCATGATACGCCATTGAGCTTTGAGGGGCTTACCTTCAAGGCCGACACGGGACTTTCGGCGGCGGCCTTAGCGCAAAGCACGGGTTTGAGCGTGGACAATACCGAGGCGTTGGGAGCGCTAAGCGATGCGTCGGTGCGCGAGGACGAGATCGAAGCAGGGCGTTTTGACAATGCCGAGGTGCGTGCCTGGTTGGTGAACTGGACCGATCCGGAGGTGCGTTGGTTGCAGTTCCGTGGCACGATCGGCGAATTGCGCCGTTCGGGGGGGGCGTTTCATGCCGAGTTGCGCGGTCTGACCGAGGCCTTGAACCGGCCGCTGGGCCGCATTTACCAAAAGCCCTGTACGGCGGTGCTTGGCGATGGCGCGTGTCGGTTTGACTTGGACCAACCTGGATATCGGTATGAAGGGCCCGCGGATCGGATCGTGGATGGACGTGTTTTTGAGTGGGATAACCTGAACGGTTTTGAACCTGAATGGTTTGTCCGAGGCCGGCTTGACGTTTTGTCGGGGGCCGCTGCGGGGCTTTGGGGCGTGGTCAAGCGCGACGTGTTCGACGGGGGCGTGCGTCGTATTGAGTTGTGGGAGCCTGTGCGCGCACCGATCCAGTCAGGTGATGACCTGCGGTTGACCGTCGGCTGCGACAAGCGGTTCGATACCTGCCGTTTGAAATTCAACAATCTTCTGAATTTCCAGGGCTTTCCAGACCTGCCAAGCGATGACTGGATGATGGCGTATCCCACGTCCAGCGGTGCCAATACCGGAGGGAGCTTGCGATGAGCGAACGGGAGGCTTTGATCGTGGCCGAGGCGCGGCGCTGGATCGGTACACCTTATGTGCATCAGATGGCGGTGTGTGGTGCTGGCACGGATTGTCTGGGTTTGGTGCGGGGGGTGTGGCGCGCAGTTGTGGGAAACGAACCAGAGCGCCCGCCTGCTTATAGCATGGACTGGTCGGAACCTCGCGGTGAGGAGTTGTTGTGGGGTGCGGCGTTGCGCCATTTGATCGATAAGAGCGCGTCGGATGCTGCTGTTGGGGACATCATCTTATTTCGCATGCGCGCGGGGTCTGTCGCAAAGCATCTAGGTGTTCAGGTGGTCGCGGGGGATTTCCCGTCTTTTGTGCACGCCTATAGCGGCCACGGCGTCGTTGAGAGCCCTCTGAGTGCTCCTTGGGCGCGCCGTGTTGTGGCTCGGTTTCAATTCCCAGATGTGGAGGTCGGCTGATGGCGACTGTAGTTCTTTCGGCCGCAGGGGCGGCTATCGGTGGCTCTATCGGTGGGAGCGTTCTGGGCCTGTCATCGGTTGCAATCGGGCGGGCGATTGGTGCGACGTTGGGGCGGGTGATCGACCAGCGTGTGATGGGGCAGGGATCGGATGTTGTCGAACATGGCAAAGTTGATCGGTTTCGCCTTTCAAACTCGGGTGAGGGTGCTCCGATTTCACAAACATATGGTCGGATGCGTTTGGGCGGGCAGGTGATCTGGTCGTCTGACTTTCGCGAAAAGGTGACTGTGAGCGGTGGTGGTGGCGGCGGCAAGGGGGCCAAGCCTGCTCCGGCGCCAACTGTGCGTGAGTATAGCTATTCGGTCAGCCTGGCCCTTGCGGTGTGCGAGGGGGAAGTGACCCGCATTGGGCGCGTATGGGCAGATGGTGAGGAGGTGGCGGTTAATGATCTGAACATGCGGGTCTATACTGGGTCCGATGATCAGTTGCCCGATCCACTGATGGAGGCGGTCGAGGGGCAGGGACTTGTGCCAGCCTATCGCGGAACGGCGTATGTGGTGATCGAGGATCTTGAGTTAGGTCCGTTTGGCAATCGCGTACCACAGTTTTCATTTGAGGTGGTCCGACCGGAGCAGCCCGGCGAGGCAGGCGCTGATGAAGAGATTGCGCGCGCTGTAAACGCGGTCGCCCTGATGCCTGGCACGGGCGAGTATGCGCTGGCGACCACGCCAGTGAATTACGTCGACCGCAATCGCGGGCGATGGAGCGCGAACATCAACACGCCCGCAGGTCAGCCCGATATGGTAGTGTCTTTGGATGCGCTGTCGTCTGAGCTGCCGAATTGCGAAGCCGCATCGCTGATCGTCTCGTGGTTCGGAAATGACCTGCGCTGCGGGTCTTGTAAGGTCCAGCCCAAGGTTGAGCGCCGCGACATTGAAGGTGAAAATATGCCTTGGGTTGTGGCGGGTGTAGATCGACAGGCAGCGCCGGAGATCGAACGGATTGACGACAGACCGATTTATGGTGGCACACCCGCTGACGCGTCGGTTGTCCAAGCCATCAAGACGTTAAATGCCTCTGGCAAAAAGGTCATGTTCTATCCATTTATCCTTATGGATCAGCTGGACGGTAACACGCTTCCGGATCCCTATAATCCTAACAACTTCCAGCCAAATTTGCCCTGGCGCGGGCGGATCACCTTGTCACGCGCACCCGGTGTCGAGGGGTCGCCCGATGGCACCGTGGTCGCAAACGCCGAGGTTGATGCATTTTTTGGCACAGCCACCGCCGCGGACTTCAGTGTCGGAAAGAAGGTCCAGTATTCCGGCCCGAGCGAGTGGAGCCTGTCACGTTTCATTCTTCATTATGCGGCGCTTTGCAAATTGGCAGGGGGCGTTGAGGCGTTCTGTATCGGATCGGAACTGCGCGGCCTGACCCAGATACGCGGGGCGGGAAATCAGTTTGTGGCGGTCGAGAAGTTGCGGGCGCTGGCTGCCGAGGTGCGTCAAATCCTCGGGCCTGATACCAAGATAAGCTATGCAGCGGATTGGACAGAGTATTTTGGGTATCAGCCACAGGATGCCTCTGGAGACCGGTATTTTCACCTTGATCCGTTGTGGGCGGATGACAACATCGATTTCGTTGGGATCGACAACTATATGCCGCTGTCAGACTGGCGTGAGGGCGAGGCACATGCTGATGCGGATTGGCAGAGCATCTACAACTTGGATTACCTGCGCGCCAATATTGAGGGCGGAGAGGGCTTTGATTGGTACTATGGCTCTGAAGAAGCGGAGGCGGCTCAGATCCGCACGCCGATTACCGACGGGGCACATAATGAAGCATGGGTCTATCGCTACAAAGACATCCGCAACTGGTGGAGCAATGCGCATCATGAACGCGTGAGCGGTGTCCGCGCGTCGACGCCGACGGCATGGCTGCCACGGTCAAAACCAATTTGGTTTACGGAGTTGGGATGCGCCGCAATCGATAAAGGAACCAATCAGCCTAACAAGTTCCTGGATCAGAAATCGTCTGAAAGCAGTTTACCCAAGTATTCAACTGGAGCGCGTGATGATCTGATCCAAAAACAGTATCTTCGCGCGATGCATTCGTTTTGGCGAGACCCAGAGAACAACCCGATATCCGCTGAATATGACGGTCCGATGTTGGACATGTCCCGGGCGTTTGTCTGGGCTTGGGACGCGCGGCCGTTTCCGTTTTTTCCGAACGCGCTTGAAACCTGGTCGGATGGAGAAAACTATCCGCGCGGTCATTGGATCAATGGTCGTACATCCTCGCGTACGCTGGCGTCGGTCGTGGGTGAAATTTGCGAACGGTCCGGGCTTCAGCACTACGATACGTCAAAGCTTTTTGGGTATGTTCGCGGCTTTGTTGTGGATGATGTCACAGATGGCAGGGGGGCCTTGCAACCGCTGATGTTGAGGTTTGCCTTTGATGCTGTCGAACGTGATGGCGTTCTGCAATTTGTGTCGCGGTCTAGGCGGGATGCTGTTGCGCTGCCCGCAGACGCTATCGCGATTCACCCTGATCTTGATGGGCGTTTGGATCAAACCCGCGAGTCCGAAGCTGAGCTTGCTGGTCGCGTGCGTGTCCGATTTGTTCAGACCGATGGCAATTTCGACGTGCTCTCGGAAGAAGCAATTCTTGCAGATGACGCAACACACGCGGTTTCAACGAGCGAAATTGCTATGGCTCTGACGCGGCCCGAGGGGCGTCAGGTCGCGGAGCGCTGGCTTGCGGAGGCGCGGGTGGCACGTGAGGCCGTGAAGTTTGCGCTTCCACCGTCTTTGATTGGCGTCGGCGCGGGCGATATTGTTGAGGTTGCGGCGGATCAATCAGAGGGCGCTGGGCTATATCGTGTTGACCGGGTCGAACACGGTCAGATGCAATTGCTGGAAGCAGTGCGGATTGAGCCAGAAGTGTATACGCCATCCGAACTCTCGGATGAGCTAGCCGGGGTCCGTGAGTTTGTTCCGCCCGTACCACTCACATCGGTATTCATGGATTTGCCTATGATCCGCGGAGATGAGGTAGAACATGCGCCTCATCTAGCTGTTTCCGGGACACCTTGGCCGGGTAGCGTGGCGGTCTATCAGTCCTCAACAGAAGCGGACTTTGTGCTCAACTCAGTGGTGGCAGCGCGATCTAGTATCGGATTCCTTAATGCGCCTTTGTTGCGTGCTGCAGCTGGTGTGGTTGATCGCGGCCAACCGCTTGAAGTCAAAATGATCCATGGGTCGTTGCAATCGATATCTCGAGGCGCGCTGTTGAGTGGTGGGAATTTGGTAGCGATTGGCGATGGCACTCCCGACAATTGGGAGTTGATGCAATTTCAGGATGCCGAACTGATCAGCCCGGATCATTATCTGTTGTCCAACCGTCTTAGGGGGCAGGCTGGTACTGACGCCTTTATCCCCGATGCTTGGCCGCCAGGGTCTTGGTTTGTTCTGATGAACGGTGTTCCCGCCCAGATTGAATTGGCGCGTGCCTTGAGACGCGTGTTACAGACTTATCGGATCGGTCCAGCAAAGCGTGGGTATGATGACCCATCCTATACCGAGGTCTCGCACGCATTTAACGGCAATGGGCTTAGGCCTTACGCGCCGGCGCATGTGCGGTTGGAAAATACTCAAAGTGGGATCGCTGCCCGTTGGATACGTCGGACCCGACTTGATGGAGATGATTGGGAATTGCCTGAAGTTCCGGTGGGCGAGGAGACGGAGAGTTACACTGTGCGGGTCCTGCAATTCGGCCAAGTCATTCGTGAAACCACGGTGACTACGCCGTCGTGGACCTATGGCACAGCAATGCAAACTTCGGACGGGATTTCAGGTAACTTTGACATCGCGGTGGCTCAAAACTCTGCGCAGTTTGGTTCGGGTCCGTTCGGATCAGCAACCTGGGTCCATGGCTAAGTGGGTTCCCCTGCAAATTGCGCACCAATCTTGTTTCGCGATGGTGCCCATCACAGGTTTGCGTTTGGAGAAAGCGTCTTATGTAAGGTAAGGAGAGCCTGAAAGGACGCTTCTCATGACCGAGCTACGCACCAATATTGCTTCAATTGATCCAGTTTGGGATCAGATTACCGAAGAGGCCAGACAGGCAGTGTCTGATGAGCCGTTAGTCGGTGGGTTTGTGCATGCTTGTATCCTGCACCATAAATCGGTGGAGAAGGCTCTGTCCTATCGAGTCGCAGCGAAGCTTGCATCAAATGAGATGTCGATGGTTGTCGTGCGTGAAATCGTTGAAGAGGCTTACCTAAAGTCGCCCGGACTTGTCGAAGCTGCCCGCGCTGATTTGGTTGCAGTTTACGAACGTGATCCCGCCTGCCACAGACTGTTGCAGCCGATCCTGTACTTCAAAGGCTATCAGGCGATGCAAGCCTATCGAGTGGGGCATTTCCTATGGACAGAAGGCCATAGGGACCTTGCCTATTTCTTTCAGATGCGGGTGTCGGAGATCTTTGGGGTCGATATTCATCCGGCCGCTCGGATTGGCAAGGGCATCATGATTGACCATGCCCACTCTATCGTCATCGGGGAAACGGCGGTTGTAGGAGACAATGTTTCCATGTTGCATTCGGTTACACTGGGTGGAACGGGCAAGGAAGAAGAGGACCGCCACCCAAAGATCGGCGATGGGGTCCTGATTGGTGCTGGGGCCAAAGTGCTTGGCAATATAAAGGTTGGCAATTGCAGCCGGATCGCCGCAGGGTCGGTGGTGTTGGAGGAGGTGCCCCCGTGCAAGACCGTGGCCGGTATTCCCGCACGGATCGTTGGGGAGGCGGGCTGCGACCAGCCATCGGTTTCGATGAACCACATGTTGGGCAAGGACCAATAGCGCACACTAGCGGTCACTTATGAAAAAGAGCCGGAGAGATGCTCCGGCCCTTTTTTGTTGTCGTTTAAGCCAGCATTGTCAGTGGGCTTTCGAGGTTTTGGACGATGGCCTGCAAGAGCTGTGCACCCAGAGCGCCGTCAATGACCCGGTGATCTACTGACAGTGTCACGGACATAACTGTTGAGATTTCGAGCTCCCCATCTTTGCCGACGGTGGGTTTCTTTACACCCGCGCCAACGGCCAAGATTGCGCCATGGGGTGGATTGATGACCGCATCGAAGTTGTCGATGCCAAACATTCCAAGGTTTGAAATCGCAAAACTGCCGCCCTGGTATTCATGCGGCGCAAGTTTGCGATCACGCGCGCGGTTCGCAAGATCCTTCATTTCATTAGACAACGCGGAGAGCGACTTTTGGTGCGCATCCAGAAGCACGGGAGTGAACAGACCACCCTCGATCGCCACCGCTACCGCGACGTCTGAGGGCTTGAGTTTCAGCACCTTGTCCCCTGCCCAAACTGCATTTGCGCCTGGCACCTGCTGCAAAGCGAGAGCACAGGCCTTGATTATGAAATCATTGACGGAAAGCTTGATTCCTCGGTCAGCCAACTGACCGTTGAGGGTCCCGCGGAATTCCATCAAAGCATCCAACTTGATATCGCGCCGCAAATAGAAATGCGGGACAGTTTGCTTGGCTTCGGTCAGGCGTGCAGCGATGGTTTTGCGCATCCCGTCCAGCTTGACTTCCTCGTAGGCGCGGCCCTCGTACATCTTGCTGATGGCATCGACAGATGGTCCGACCGGGGCGGTTGCGGCTTCCGTCGCGGGTGCTTCTGCTTCTGCTTTTGTTGTCGTTGTCTCTGCGCGCTCCACGTCGGCCTTGACGATACGACCGTGGGGACCTGATCCTTTGAGCGCGTTCAAGTCCAATCCTTTTTGCGCGGCGATACGGCGGGCCAAAGGTGACGCGAAGATGCGGTTGCCATCGCTTGCCTTCGGGGCTGCTGGTGCCCTGGTCGCATCGGTTTCGCCGCGGCCATGCCCCTTGGCCGGTGCCATGGCATCAGATGCTTCAGCGGGTGCTGCATTGCTGCTGGCCTTTGCTTTTGGCGTCGAAATCTCATCGATATCGTCTGCACCTTCGCCGTCTTCGAGCAGCACCGCAATGGGAGTGTTAACCTTCACTCCCTCGGCCCCTTCTGCGACAAGGATCTTACCCACGGTCCCTTCGTCGACCGCCTCAAACTCCATTGTCGCTTTGTCGGTTTCGATCTCAGCCAGCAGGTCGCCAGACGATACTGTATCACCCTCTTTGACTAGCCACTTCGCAAGCGTCCCCTCCTCCATCGTCGGAGACAGCGCGGGCATCAGAATTTCTGTCGGCATGTCTGCAGCTCCTTAGCGGTAGGTGACTTGCTTTACTGCCTCAACCACCTCGTCGGTGGTGATCAGCGCGTGCTTTTCAAGGTTAGCAGCGTAGGGCATTGGTACATCCTTGCCCGTACAGTTAATGACCGGCGCGTCGAGGTAGTCGAACGCTTGCTGCATGATAACCGAGCTAATGTAGCTGCCAACAGAGCCTTGCGGCCAACCTTCTTCGACCGTCACGCAGCGGTTCGTTTTCATCACTGAGTTGATAATGGTGCCTGTATCCATCGGGCGCAGGGTCCGCAGGTCGATGACTTCAGCGCTGATGCCGTCTTCGGCCAGTTTCTCAGCCGCTTCCAGCGCGTATTGCATGCCGATGCCGAAGGACACGATGGTCACATCTTCACCCTCACGCCAGATACGGGCTTTGCCGAAGGGCACGGTAAATTCGTCTATGTCTGGCACTTCGAAGGTGCGGCCATAGAGAATTTCGTTCTCCAGGAAGATCACCGGATTGGGATCGCGGATGGCGGTTTTCATCAACCCTTTGGCGTCCGAGGCCGAGTAGGGCATGACCACTTTGAGGCCCGGCACCTGCATGTACCACGCGGCGTAGTCCTGGCTGTGCTGGGCACCCACGCGGGCAGCGGCACCGTTGGGGCCGCGGAAGACCATGGGGGCGCCCATTTGGCCGCCGGACATGTAGAGCGTTTTGGCGGCTGAATTGATGATTTGATCAATTGCCTGCATCGCGAAGTTGAAAGTCATGAACTCCACGATTGGACGCAGACCGCCAAAGGCGGCACCAACGCCGATCCCGGCAAAGCCGTGCTCAGTGATGGGCGTGTCGATCACACGCTTGGCACCAAACTCGTCGAGCAGGCCCTGGGACACCTTATAGGCGCCTTGATACTCGGCGACTTCCTCGCCCATCAGGAACACCGTGTCGTCGCGGCGCATTTCTTCGGCCATGCCGTCGCGCAGTGCTTCGCGGACTGTCTGCTCTTTCATAGCAGTGCCTTCGGGCCAGTCTGGGCTGTCGTCCACCTTGGGCGCCGCCGGAGCAGGGTCCGGCGTGGATGCGGTGGCAGGAGATGCAGCCTTGCCTTCTTCTCCGTTCAACGCGGCGGGGGCAGGGGTGCTGGACGCCTCAATGTCATCGGCGCTTTCGCCTTCTTCGATCAATACGGCGATGGGGGTGTTCACCTTCACACCCTCGGTGCCTTCCTCAATCAGGATCTTGCCGACGACGCCTTCATCGACTGCTTCAAACTCCATTGTCGCCTTGTCGGTCTCGATCTCGGCCATGATGTCACCGGACGACACCGTATCGCCTTCCTTGACCAGCCACTTCGCCAGCGTGCCTTCCTCCATCGTGGGGGACAGGGCGGGCATCAGGATTTCGGTTGCCATGTGTCTTGCTCCCCTTACGCGTTCTGCGGTGCCACGTCGGCGTAGATATCGGTCCAAAGCTCGTCCAGATGCGGCTCCGGGCTCTCCTTTGCGAACTCGGCTGACGCGTTCACGATCTCCTTGATCTCCTTGTCGATGGCCTTGAGATCCTCTTCGGAGGCGTGGTTGCCGGTCAGCAGCATCGAACGGACCGCTTCTATCGGGTCACGCTCATCGCGCATCTTTTGCACTTCCTCGCGGGTCCGGTACTTGGCCGGATCCGACATCGAATGCCCGCGATAGCGATAGGTCTTGATCTCCAGAATATACGGCCCCTTGCCAGCCCGGCAGTGCTCCACCGCTTTCTGACCCGCCGCCTTCACGGCCAGCACATCCATCCCATCCACCTCTTCACCGGGGATGCCATACGCCGCCCCACGCTCCCAATAGCTGGGCGACTTGGTTGACCGCTTGGTTGACGTCCCCATCGCGTACTGGTTGTTCTCAATTACAAAAATCACCGGCAAGTCCCACAGCTCAGCCATGTTATACGCTTCATAGACCTGGCCCTGGTTCGCCGCCCCATCCCCGAAATAGGTGAATGTTACGCGCCCATTTTCCTTGTACTTGTCGGCAAAAGCCAGACCAGCGCCAAGCGGCACTTGCGCCGCGACAATCCCGTGCCCGCCATAAAAATGCTTCTCTTTCGAGAACATGTGCATCGAGCCGCCCTTGCCCTTGGAATAGCCCCCCTCGCGGCCCGTCAATTCGGCCATCACGCCGTTCGGGTCCATGCCACAGGCCAACATATGCCCGTGATCGCGATAGGATGTGATGCGCTTGTCGCCCTCTTCGGCGGCTGCCTCCAAACCGACAACCACAGCTTCCTGCCCGATGTACAGGTGACAAAAGCCCCCAATCAGACCCATGCCATAAAGCTGGCCCGCTTTTTCTTCAAAACGGCGGATCAACAGCATGTCGCGGTAGTAACCTTGCAGCTCCTCTGCCGACACATTCGGTTTCTTAGCGGCTTTGCGCGCAGCCATAGGGCAACCTCCCAAACGAAATAGTTTAGCGTTAAACTATCCGATACAGGATTCGGTTCCCAAGTGCGAGTGCCAATCTGCCGCAAGGGCAACTTGCGCGCAAAATCGTTGTTTTACGGGGTGTTCAACGAATGACGATCTCGTCGCTGCGCAACATGCCCAGCACGCTGCGCGCCTGTTCATCGAGCAAATCAAGGTCCAGATAATCGTCCGACAACCGCTTGGTCAGGTTCTCCATCTCAGATACCTGGGCCTGCACCTCGTCCAATTGACGCCTCAGATCGCGCGCTTCGGCCTGAATTTCCGCGCGCCGAAACAACCCGAAATCCCCCTGCACCGCAGCAAAAGTGAAATAGATCGCCAGCGCAAAGGCGACGGAAAAGAAAACGAATGTGCCCAGGGCCGGGCGCGCTGTACGGGTCATGGATTACTGCCTTTGGTCCCGCCTCTTTGGGGCGGTTTCAGGCAATATGACACAAGGCGCGGGCGCTGTGAATCCCTTTATTTTAAGGCGCTAGTGTTTTCCCATGATTTGCGCTGCAATTCGCGTGGTCATACCGCGCGGACTGACGCGGGGCAAAACGGCAAAGACCTTGTTCATGAGCCCCGGCACGACAATGCGCTTGCCAATCCGGGATTGCAGCCACCCTTCTTCGGCCACGTCCTTGGCCCTCATCGGGTTGGACAGTTTCAACAGGCGCACCCCCTCCATGTCCGCATCCTCAAAGAAGTTTGTGGCCGTCGCACCAGGGCACAAAGCCGTGACGGTGACAGCGGTGCCACGCAACTCCTCGGCCACCGCCTCGGACAGTGACAGGACATAGGCTTTGGTGGCGTGATAGACAGCCATGTTCGGACCCGGGGTAAAGCCCGCCACCGATGCTACGTTCAGGATGCGTGCTTTTTTCAATCCCTGCATATGCGGGATCGCCAGTTTCATCAGCCGCGTCAGGGCCAGCATGTTCACATTGATCGACGCCAATTCACGCTCCCAGCCCTGTCCGGCCTCGAACGGGCCGTTATAGCCAAGCCCCGCATTGTTGACGAGCACGTCAATCTCGCGCCCCTCTGTGGCCTCTGACCACAGCCGATCCACCTCATCCATATTCGACAGGTCCGCCGGGATGACCACCGCCTCGACCCCGTGGCTGCGGACCTCTTCGGCGACCGTTTCCAGCTTGTCCTTTGAGCGGGCGGCCAGGATCACGTTTCGGTTTTCCTTGGCCGCGATCCGGGCGAACTCCACGCCCAAGCCTTCGGAAGCGCCTGTGATAAGTGTCCAAGCCATGTCAATGATCCCCGCGTCTGATGTGCAATACGGACACATATGGGGGCAGGGCGGCCCGACGCCAACGGTGAGGCGCGATTAGGATGCCAGCGCCGCCACACCCGGCAAGTCCTTGCCTTCCATCCATTCCAGAAACGCGCCGCCCGCGGTCGAGATATAGGTGAAATCATCGGCCACGCCCGCTTGGTTCAGCGCCGCCACCGTATCCCCGCCGCCCGCAACAGTGACCAGCTTACCCGCCTTGGTCAGGGCCGCCGCTGCCTTGGCCGTCGCTACCGTTGCCGTGTCGAATGGCGGGATTTCAAAGGCGCCCAGCGGACCGTTCCAAATCAAGGTTTCCAAATCGTCAAACGCGCGTGCGATTGTCGCTGCCGACCCGTCACCCGCATCCAGAACCATCTGGTCGCTCGCCAGTGCAGTGGCCTGCCCCAGCGCGATCACCTGGTGATCGGCGCCCGCCTTGAACTCGGTCGCCACACGCCCATCATTGGGCAGGATCACCTCGCACCCGGCCTCTTTCGCGGCGGCTAGAATGTCGCGCGCGGTGTCGTGCAGGTCCGCCTCTTGCAGCGACGCGCCCATGTTGGCGCCTTGCGCGGCGATGAACGTGTTTGCCATGCCGCCGCCAATGATCAGCACATCGATCTTTTTGACAAGGTTTTGCAGCAGGTCCAGCTTGGTCGATACCTTGGCCCCGCCCACCACCGCGCCCACCGGGCGCTTGGGGTTGGACAGTGCCGCCTCCAGCGCTTCTAGTTCCGCCTGCATCAACCGGCCCGCGCAATTGGGCAGCAGATGCGCCACCCCGGTGGTCGAGGCATGCGCTCGGTGCGCCGCCGAAAACGCGTCGTTGCAATAGACATCGCCCAGCGTCGCCAGAAACTGCGCCATCTGCGGGTCATTGGCTTCTTCCATGGGGGTAAAGCGTGTGTTCTCGACCAGAATGACCACATCTGCGGGCTGTTGATCAATCCAGTCGCGGCTCGGACGCTCCACAAAGGTGACATCGCAGCCAAAGGCGGTTTCCAGATCACCCACAAGATGCCTTAGCGACATCTCCGGGTTGGGCTGTCCCTTGGGCCTGCCGAAATGTGCCAGAAGTACCGGGCTGCCGCCCTTGGCGCGGATGTCGGCAATGGTCGGTACGATCCGTTCGATCCGCGTGGCGTCGGTGACCTTGCCGTCTTCCATGGGCACGTTGATGTCCACGCGCGTCAGAACACGCTTGCCCGTAAGGTCCATGTCATCCAGCGATTTCCAGCTCATCTCGCGCAGTCCTTTACCGTTATGCCGTTCCTTGCATCGCGGCAAACTCGCCTTGGGTCAACCGTGTGACTTGTCCCTCCGTGTCCACCGGCTTAGGTAGGTGCGAACCGAAAAGGAAAGAGGCACCCATGGCCGAGATCAAAGACCCCGAAAACACGATCCTGATAGAGTTGAAGGGCGGAACCGTCACCATTCAGTTGCTGCCGGATGTGGCGCCCAAACATGTCGAGCGGATGAAGGACCTTGCCCGCGCGGGGGAGTACGACAATGTCGCCTTTCACCGGGTGATCGACGGGTTCATGGCCCAGACGGGCGACGTCCAGCACGGCGATATGGAGGATGGCTTTAACATCCGCATGGCCGGGACCGGCGGGTCTGACAAACCCGATCTGCCGGCTGAGTTTTCCAAGATCCCCCACGCCCGTGGGTCCTTGGGCGCTGCGCGCTCGGCCAACCCGGACAGTGCGAATTCGCAGTTCTTCATCAACTTCAAGGACAACGATTTCCTGAATGGTCAATATACCGTTTACGGACAGGTCGTTGAGGGCATGGAGCATGTCGACGCCATCACCCGCGGCGAACCCCCCGCCGAACCCGACCGCATGATCAGCGTCAAGGTGGCCGCCGATGTGGCGTAACCTTTTGGCTGCAGCGCTCCTTGTCCCCGCGGGGACAGCCTTTTCTGCGGGCCTTGAGATCGAGGTAAAGGGAGAGGCAAACGGCACCATCGCCATCGACCTGCTGGAAGACATAGCCCCGCAACATGTGGCGCGCATCACCGCCCTTGCAGAAGGCGGGGAGTATGACGGCGTCGCCTTTCACCGGGTGATTGAGGGGTTCATGGCGCAGACGGGCGACGTGCAGTTCGGAGACACCACCGCCGACTACGATGCGCGGGCGGCGGGGCGCGGAGGGTCGGATCAGCCAGACCTTGCGGCGGAGTTTTCGGACATCTCCTTTGAGCGCGGTGTCGTCGGTATGGCGCGATCCCAAAGCCCCGACAGCGCCAACAGCCAGTTCTTTATCATGTTCGCTCCGGGCCCGTTTCTGGATGGGCAATACACCGTTGTGGGGCGGGTGACCGACGGGCTTGATGTGCTGGATCAGATCAAGCGAGGTCATCCGCGATCGGGGGCGATCACAGGCCAACCGGATGTGATGACGAAGGTGGTTGTGACTGAGTGAAAAATCTGTCCCCGCGGGGACAAAATGAAAGGGTGCGAGAAATTCGCGCCCTTTTTACATTAAAAAACAGTATATTGCCACGCGATCTTTATCTTACCGGCGGCTTAACGAAGGTTAAGATTTGGTTGCCGCATGCCGTTGAGATATCGGAACCGATGTTTGATATCGCGCACCCTTGCATTCGGTGCGCAGGGCCGGGATGTGACCTGCCCTGCATGCATCGTCAGGCCGCTTGTCAGCTTTGGTGAACTGTATTGACGTTCCCGCGCGTGTTGCAGGGGGATGCGTTGAGGTCCAAGCGTTGGCGCTCACCCTCTGCCTTACAGCCATATGGCTTCAGCGCAGAAGAAGCGGTTTGCGACCGCCTAAACACCACACGCCGTAAATGTCTGGGCTACAGGACACCAACCGGAGCCTTCAGGAGTGAATTGATGCAACTGGAGCGAAGATGACGTACTTTAACCCTGTTAACCGATGCAGTCGGAATAGAACCCACACTCATCGAAGATGAGACTGGCCGGCATCGCGTATTCTAACACCTCGCTTGGTCGACAAAGTAACGTTTCGAGGTGACCAGAGGCGATCTGTAGCTTCGGGTGCGCCGCAGATGCCATCCGATCTGCAGCAAGAACGGAAGGACGTCTTGCGCCGGGCGCTGCCGCGCGATCATGTTCGTGGGTCGGTTTTGGCTCTGCCCATGCACATGATGTGAGACCCGATGCGCAAGACAAGACAGCGTTCATTCTACCTGAGGCTGCGGGAGTGCTCGCCTATCCGCAAGCGGTCTTGAGGCTGCCGACTTTGGGGCAGAGGGCACTTTTCAACCACCAACGGCGCCATCGCAGAGGACATCGCACCGCGAAACGACCACACCGCGAGCGCTTCCGGCGCCAGCCGGCACTTGTTCAGTCCCGCGGTGTGCTGCGGGCGAGCCAGCCCAGGGCTGCGCTGATCAAGGACAAAGCCGTTGCGATCCAGGCAAGACCGACAAAGGCCGCGGTCATCGCGGCACCATGGCCTGGCGCATCGCTTTCGACGCCGAAGCTCGCGGTGCCGCCTGCGCCCGTATAGAGCGAAGACACGATCCCTCCGACGGCGGCGACCGAGATCAGGCCCGCCATGCGTGTCACGGCGTTGTTGATACCGGAGGCTGTGCCGGATTGCGTTTCATCGACGGCCCCCATCACGGCAGTGGAAAGCGGCGCCACGACGGCGGACATGCCCAGCCCCACAAGACACATGGCAGGCAGGATATGACCCCAGAAATTCTGATAAGGCGCGAGGATTGCCATCGAGGCATAGCCCAAGGCCACGACCAGCGAGCCGCCAAACAGCAAGGGGGCGGGGCCAATGCGGTCGGCCAGTCGCCCGGCGCGTGCAGACAGCACCGAGATGAAGACCGACATCGGGGCAAAGGCGGCTGAGGCTTCGATTTCGCTGAGGCCCCAGCCCGCAATAAACGTCATGGGCATGAAAAAGAACATCATGGACAAGGCGGAATAGAGCGTGAAGCTGAGCGCATTGGCGGCGGAAAAGGGGCGCGATGCAAAGAGAGACAGCGGCATCATCGGATAGTCGCTGCGGCTTTGGGTCCAGAGGAAGACCAGCAGCATCGCAGATCCCCCCGCAAGCCACAGGGTCGCATCGCCGCCGTGATCAAGAGAGGTGAGGCCCCATGCGATGGCGAGCAGGGCAAGCGTGGCCGTGACCGCGCCCGGACTATCGACGCGCGTGCCTTCGCTGGCCGGATCGTCGCCCAGGTGCCGGTAGAGCAGAAAGAGGGCCAGGCCCCCGAGTGGCAGGTTGATGGCGAAGATCCAGCGCCACATCTCGGGGCCACCGACGGTGAGGGCCAGCCCCCCGATGATGGGACCGGCGGCGGTCGTGAGCGCGGAGGCCGCGGCCCAGATGCCGATGGCGCGCCCGCGGCTTTCCCTGGGATAGGCGCGGGCGATCAGGGCGAGGGAGCCGGGCACCATGATGGCGGCGCCGATGCCCTGAACCGTGCGCGCGATGATCATAAAAAGAGGGGTCGGCGCGACGGCACAGAAGATCGAGGCCGCCACAAAGAGCGCGATGCCGATGCCAAACACCCGCCCCAGCCCAAAGCGATCGCCGATAGCCCCGCCCACGAGAATGAGGGCCGACAGGGTGAGCATGTAGGCGTTGTGGATCCACTGCGCTTGTACCAGATCGGCGCCAAGGCTGTCGCGCATGGCGGGCAGCGCAATGGCGACCACGGTGCCGTCGATGAAGCCGAGCGCGGAGGCGAGGATGGCTGCGACAAGGATATAGGGGCGGCTGCGTTCGGCGCAGAAACCTGCATGAAAAACGGGCGCCGCAGAGGTCTGTGGCGCCCGTGTGTCTGACATGTTTTCGCGGGCCCTAACCGTTTTGGGCGGCGGGGGCGGCTTGTGCCTTGGGCTTGGCACTGCCCGAGTTTAGCGGATCGTCTTGCCGTTGCACCGACCCTTCGAAATGGGCGCCGGATTCGATGGCGATCGTCTTGTGAATGATGTCACCTTCGACGCGGGCGGTTGAGGTGAGGCGCACCTTGAGGCCGCGCACACGGCCCACGATGCGGCCGTTGATCACAACATCGTCGGCGACCACTTCGCCCTTGATCGTGGCGCTTTCGCCGATGGTCAGCAGGTGGGCGCGAATGTCGCCTTCGACCGTGCCTTCGACCTGAATGTCGCCGGTGGTCTTCATGTTGCCTGTGACGTGCAGGTCTGCCGACAGAATCGAGGCGGGTGGTTTCGCTTTGGGGGCGCTGGCCTTGAATTCGCTTTGCTGTTTGGGCGCTGCGGGGGCAGGGGCGGCCGATGCCGCGGGTTTGGCCGCATCGCTACCGGGCGCGGGGTCGTTGATTTTGCTCTTAGAAAACATCGTTGGCTGCCTTGATATAGATCATCGGGTTGACGGCTTTACCGCCGACGCGGACTTCGTAGTGCAGATGCACGCCGGTTACCCGTCCGGAAGCCCCCATATCACCGATCCGATCCCCGCGCGAGACCTTTTGGCCAACTTTCACGCGAAGTCGCGAGAGGTGGGCGTAACGGGTTTCAATCCCAAATTCATGTTGAATTTTGACAAGTCGGCCATAGCCCGATTGCCAGCCCGCATGGGTCACAATACCGTCGGCTGTGGCATAGAGCGGTGTGCCCACGGAGGCGGCGAAATCGACGCCCTTGTGCATGCGGCGCCCGCCCGTTTTGGGGTCGCGGCGAAAGCCAAAGCCCGATGTGAAACGGAAGGCATCTTTGACCGGGGTGGCAAACGGCGCTTTCTGTGCGGCGATCCGGTAGAGGTTAAGCGTGTCCATCTGGTTGAGGATGCGGTTGGCGCGGCGGGTGTCTGGGCTGGGTTCTTGCCCGCGGGTGGAAAAGCTGAGCGGGGTGAGGGGACCACCCTGACCGGAATAGCCGCGGCGCACCTGTTCGATGATGCGGTCGGTGGGCATGCCGGCGGCGCGGAACATCTTGTCCAGCGGTTCGACGGAGACGGTCATCGCTTCTTCCAACTGGCGGAAGATCTGGTCGTTCTGTTCTTTCATCAGCGCGATTTCGGTTGCCATTTCGTCGGCAGCGAGCAGAGCGTCCTGGGCGTCCTGCTCGATCTTGTCACGCTCGGCGGCGGTTCTGGCCAGGGCCTGTGCCACGAAATCTATGGGCGTACCCCCAGCACTTGCGGCGAGCGCTGTTCCTGCGCCTCCGTTTTGAAGCTTGTCTTCGAGGGCTGCGAGTTGGGTGCGGGCCGCTTCGCGGTCCTTCATGGTGCCGCGCAGGGTGGCCTGGATCACTTCGATCCCGGTTTCGAGTTCGCGGCGGTGGGTTTCAGATTCCAGCAGTTCGGACTGCATGACCGAGATCTGTTCGAGGGCGGCGTTGAAGCGGCCCTGGGCGGCGAGCGCCTCTTCGGCGCGGGCGTCGCGCTGGCCTGCGAGGTCGTTGAGGCGGGCCTGGTAGGTGCGCTGGTCGCGCTTGGCCTGTTCGCGGAAATTGCCCGATCCGATGCTGTCCATCAGCAGGATGGCGGTGGCGATGATCGCCCAGGCGACGAGGAACGACGAGCCGGTGAAGGCGATGAGTTGGGTGCCGGGTCGGAGACGGATGAACCGGGTGTCGGTGTCCGATTTCAGGAAGACGCGTCGTTCGGGGAAGTACTTCTCCAGAAGACCGTGCCACTTGATCGCCAGGCGTGTCCGCAAAACGCTCGTTCCTTGTCCCATCCCAATCGCGGCGTTCAGTCCCCTCACACGACGCCTTGGGGCCTGTGCATAAAGTTACGCGCGCGGGGCGTAAAGTGTGTCGTGGCGTTCTGCAGCGGAGCGATGCTGAATTGCGTCAGCATGGGCGGAAAACCGCGCATCGAGACCATACGTCTCAGTCTGCGACGGCGAGGGGCCAGTAGAAATCCGGAGGCAGGCCCGCTTCGGCCCGTTTCTCTTCG
>JBCBID010000037.1:0-35711 GCA_038525015.1 Pseudomonadota bacterium
CGATACCCAAGAACCTCTATGAGGCCGCAGCGCTTGATGGGGCCGACCATCCGCTCGACAAGTTCTTTCGCGTGACGTGGCCGATGCTGGGGCCCACGGCGATGTTCGTGGCCGTGACCAGTTCGATCACGGCGTTCAAGCTGTTCGATACGGTCGCGATCCTGACCCAAGGCGGGCCGGACCGCGCGTCGGAGGTGTTCCTCTATCTCGCGTTCCTCGAAGGGTTCGAATATTTCAACATGGGCTATTCGGCAGCGTTGTCGCTGTTCTTCCTCGGGATCATCTTCCTGTTCGCGCTGGTCCAGGCCCTCTTTTCTGACCGCAACGTGCATTACTGAGCCATGGCAGACATATCCCAATCCCCCACCGCACTTTGGCTGGACAGGTTCAAACCCAAATCCCTGGGCCGTGTGGTCACAAGCGTTCTGCTGTTCCTTGGCGCATGGGTCATGGTGTTTCCGTTCATCTGGATGATCTCATCCAGCATGAAGCCCACCGACGAAGTCTATGACGCGGATTTCTCGATCATCCCCAAGACCTTCAAGGGGTTCGAGAATTACTATGCCGTGATCTTCGAACAGCCGTACCTGATCTTCCTGATGAACAGCATGATCGTCTGCGTCGGCATCCTGGTCATTCAACTCCTCACGGCGATCCCGGCCGCCTACGCCCTAGCCAAGCTTAAATTTCGCGGCTCCACCATCCTGTTCGGCACGGTCATCGCGGCGATCACCATCCCGATCAACGTGACCTCCATCCCGCTTTACATCGGGCTGGTGCGGGTCGGTCTGCTGGATACCTATTTCGCGATGATGTTCCCGTTCATCGTCTCGGTCTTTGCGATCTTCCTGTTTCGCCAGTTCTTTCGCGGTTTTCCCGACAGCATCATCCAGGCCGCGCGGGTCGACGGATTTTCCGAGATCGAGATCATCCTGCGGCTGATCCTGCCTTCGGCTGTTCCGGCCATCGCGGCCTTCAGCGTGTTCAGCTTTGTCGCGCACTGGAATGACCTCTACTGGCCGCTGATCGTTGTGCAAAGCCAGGACAAGATGACGGCGACGCTGTCGATGATGCAGTATCAATCGGCCTTCGACACGGATTACGGGCGCACTTATGCCTCCGCCACCGTGGTCACGGCACCGATGGTGATTGCGTTCCTACTGGCCCGCAGGTTGTTCATCCGCGGCATCACCATGACCGGAGTAAAAGGCTAATGCTGAAATTCGTTGTTCTTGCTGACATTCACGTGGTTCCCGAAGGCCAATTGAGCCATGGGCTCGATACGCTGGACCGACTGAAACAGGCGGTGGACTATGTGAATGACGTCCACGGGGACGCGAATTTCGTTATCTTTGCAGGGGATCTTGCCGATCACGGAGAGGCCGCGGCCTATGCGCGGTTCAAAACGGCCATCGCGCCGCTGACACCGCCGGTCTACCTGACGCTTGGCAATCACGACCACCGCCCGACGTTTCTGGACGTCATGGGCGCCGGTCACGCCAACGCGGACACCGACTGCATCGATCATGTGATCGACGAGGACGGTCACCGGGTGATAGTGCTCGACACATCTGATCCCGAACTGCGCGGCGCGGGCCGACTGGAGGCGCGGCAGATCGATTGGCTCAAAGCGCGCCTTGCAGAGGTGCCCGATACGCCGGTGGTCATCGTTTTGCACCACAACATCGCGCCCTTTGACGTGCAGACCGATTTTATCATCCTGGAAAACAACGAGGCGTTTGCCGACGCGGTCCTCAGCCACACCCATGTGCGACAGGTGATCTCCGGCCACGTCCACATGACCACATCCGGCAGCTATTGCGGCGTTCCATTCTGTACGTTTGCAGGCGCGCACTACAGTATCGAGCCGATGTCCATCGCGCGGTCGGGGCCTGTGCCGGAGGAGCGTGGGCATTATGTGAGCCCGGTCCCGCGTCGAGAGGGGCCCGGGCAACTTGCGGTGGTCCTGTGTCGTGACGACGGGGTTGTCGTCCATATGGACAACTTCCTCGACCGCCACCTTGTCCTGGCCCCTGACCTCTTCGCGTGGTCCTGACATTTTGTGGAACTCGCATAGCTGGCGTTAGAATCCGGTCCCTATTTCAGCAAACCTGACACAGTGAACGCCTAAATCTTGACCGCAGAATTCGCGTCTAGACCATTTGTTGTCGCAGCGGCGGCCACTTCCATTACGCTCTTCACTTCGCCGACGAAAAAAGTTGAAGGAAGTCGCTTGCTCTTGACGCACCGATGACTGCTTAGATCTGCATAATACCAGTTCGTTGGTTGCCCGATTGTGCACCAACGGTGCATGGCAGCGTCCGCGGCTTTGGGCGGCGCGTCTTAGGTGTAGCGGCATCTGGTTGGCAAAATGCTTCGACCGATCACATAGCGGCATTGAGCCCAACGCTTTCAATGCTGCACGACAAATAACGGCCGTTTTTGCACACAAGTCGAAACCGAATGCTCTGGAGTTTCTTATTCGATGGCGGCGTTGATGAATTCCGAAACGAGCTTTAGGCGCGTACGGTCTTTGGTGGCGACAAGGGACGTGTTGCGGGCTTCGGGCATTTCGTCGATGTCGATTTCGCAGAGATTGTCCTTGATGAGGCTGCTGTTTTGCAAAAAGAGCGCAACGCCAATCCCCTGTAGCACCGCTTCGCACATCAAGGGGAAGGTCGTCATTGTGGCGACGCGGTTCAGCGATATGGCGTGGCGGCCGCAGGCTTGGTCCAGCAAGCGGCGTGTGAGCGAGCCTTTCTCGGGCACGATGACGGTTTCCTGTTCAAGCTCGGCCATTGAAATCCTGGCCCGCTTTGCAAAGGGATGATCGCGGCGGCAATAGACGACGTAGCGCGCGCTTTCGATGTGGATCCTGTCCCAATGCTCATGCTCGGGCGCATCCGTGATCAGCCCGACATCGACTAGGCGGTTGCTGATCATCGATTTGGCTGTGGTCCAATCGTAGAGCCCGAAATCGACACGGATATCGGGAAATCGACGCTGAAACCTCGCAATGATCTTTAGCGCGGGTTGCGGCGCATTTCCGATGATCTTCAGGCGGCCCTCTTTCATGGCATTGAAGCCTTCCAACCGCTCGGTGACCTCTGCGCTGAGGGCGACCAGGCGGTCGGCAAGATCGTAAAAGTCCTGCCCGGTCGGGGTCAGTTCCACCCCGTCCCGACCGCGCAGCAAGAGCAGAGTTCCGACACCCTTTTCAAGGTTCGCAATATGTTGCGTGATCGTGGACTGGGTGACGCCCAGCCGTGTGGCAGCGGCAGAAAAGCTCCCCTCACGGACGACATATGCAAAGGCTTCGAACTGATGGTGGTTGGGGCGCATGACCTGTCCTTTTGCCCTCCCGCATAGAACCTATCGGTTTCACTAATATGACGACACAAAACAGTTGTGCTGGCCGCCTACCCTTTCGCTGTACCGAAAGGGAATCACATGTCAGGTCTGCACATCGCATCAGTCACCAAGGACTTTGGCGAGACCCCCGTTTTGAAAGGGGTGACCCTTGATGTGAAAGACGGAGAGTTCATTTCATTGGTGGGGCCGTCGGGCTGCGGGAAATCGACCCTGTTGCGCATCATCGCCGGGCTGGAAGCGCCGACCAGCGGGACCGTGACAATCGGCGGTACGGACGTGACACAGGTACGTGCGGCGGATCGCAATCTGTCGATGGTCTTTCAATCCTACGCGCTTTACCCGCATTTGACCGTGGCCGAAAACATCGCCGTGCCCTTGCAAATGCGCCAAATGACAGCGTTGCAGCGGCTCCCGGTATTGGGCGGTTTGATGCCCGGCGCGCAGACACAAAAACAGGATATCGCGAAAGCGGTCCGGCATGCAGCCACGATGCTGGAAATTGCAACGCTTCTGGATCGCAAGCCCGGACAATTGTCTGGTGGGCAGCGCCAGCGCGTTGCACTGGGCCGTGCCTTGGTGCGCGACCCCGCCGCATTCTTGTTGGATGAGCCGCTGTCAAACCTTGATGCCAAGCTGCGTGTGCAGACCCGCTCTGAGATTGCCGAGCTGCACCGCAGCCTGAAGGCCACGTTCATTTACGTGACGCATGATCAGGTCGAGGCCATGACCATGTCCGACCGGATCGCGGTGATGATGGGCGGTGAAATCCTGCAATGCGCGGCACCTGATGTGATCTATGAGGACCCTGACGACATTCGCGTGGCCGAATTCATCGGCTCGCCCAAGATCAATATCCTGCCTGTGGAGCGAAACGGCGCGGAGCTGACCGTTTTTGGTCAGGTCTTGTCCTCTCGTTTCTCTGTAGACAGCCCGCAGATCATGCAAATGGGTCTACGTCCCGAAGCCCTGCGATTGACCCAATCGGCGCCGCGTCTGATCGGACGGGTTGTGCATTTCGAAAACCTCGGGGCGGAGGTGTTTGCCCAAGTTGCCCTGGACAGCGATGGGTCGCGGGTGACGCTGCGGGCTATGCCGGCGCAGCGGCAAAGTCTGGTGCTGGGCACGCAGGTCGGTCTGACATTCGATCTGAGCGCGGCCATGATGTTCGACGCCGATGGAACGCGGTTGCGCCGTGTCGAAGTTGCCGCCAACCGCGCGCCTGAGGTGGCCTGACATGGCGGTCGTGGATCCCAGCATAGCAAGCGTCGCAAAGGCCAGACCGGACAACCGGCAGGCGCGCGCGGGCTGGGGGTTGGTCACACCTGCGTTAACGCTGATGGGGTTGATCCTGCTGGTGCCGATCGTGGTGGCGGGTGTCCTGTCTTTCACCAACTATTCATTGGGTAATCCCGGCTTTGATTGGGTCGGCGTACAAAACTACGAGCGCCTGTTCACCCGTTCGACTTACGAAAAGATGTTTGTCGCGACGTTCAAGTACGTGGTCACCGTGGTGCCCATTTCAGTGGGTCTTGGCCTTGGGGCAGCGTTGCTCGTCCATTCGCTCGGGCGGCTTGGCGACATCTACAAGACCATTTATTTCCTGCCGGTGATGGCGACCTTGTTGGCAATGGCCATCGCCTGGGAATTCATGCTGCACCCGACGATTGGCATGGTGAACCGCACGCTCGAGATGGCTTGCGGCACGTGGTTCGAGGCGCTGCCCTTCTTTGCCAATGGCTGCGCCGAGGGGTTCCCGCTGTGGCTGGGGGATCGCGATTACGCGATCTGGGTGGTTTGTTTCATCGGCATTTGGCAGGGGTTTGGCTTCAACATGGTGCTGTTTCTGGCCGGTCTGACATCGGTGCACCGCGAACTCTACCACGCGGCCGAAATGGATGGGGCCCGCTCCGCTTGGGAGCGGTTCCGACTGGTCACGTGGCCCGCCCTCGGGCCGACCACGGTCTTTGTCGTGACCATTTCCTGCATCCGCGCCTTTCAGGTCTTTGACACGATCGAGGCCTTCTGGCCGCAGGGCGGTGGGCCGAACAAGTCCGCCTATGTGATGATGTTCGCGATCTTCGAGAAAGGCATTCAGCAAAATCTGATCGGGATTGGGTCGGCCATCACCATGCTGTTTCTGGTGTTCGTCATGTTCCTGACCCTCATCCAGCGCTGGCTGGTCGAGCGCAAGGTGCACTATTGATGACGCGCGATTGGTGGAAACATATGCTGCTGATCCTTGGCACGATTATCGTGCTGGCGCCGTTCTATATGATGGTCAGCTATTCATTCAAAAGTCCCGGCGAAATCGACCGGGGTGAAGGCGGGTTCTTTGGCCGCCAGGAGATGATGATCGACCCGCGCTGTGTCGCCCTGCGCCAACCTGGTCGCGCTGACATTGACGCGGCGCGAAATCGCTTTCCGGGCGAAGACGACGCCGGCATTCAGGCGGCCCTGCTGGCCGAGACCGAGGCGACCTGTTCCATGCGCCCGGTTGTGTTCAACTATTCCAAAGCCTTCACCGAAGCGCCGCTTGTCCTGTATCTTCTCAATGGCGTCATCGTCACCGTTTCGATCTTTCTCATCCAGGTCGTCGTGGCCCTGCCGGCGGCATACGCCCTTGCCAAGCTCAAGTTCTGGGGTCGAGAAGCGGTTTTTGCGCTGGTCTTGTTTTGCCTGTTGATCCCTGTCCACGCCATTGCGCTGCCGCTTTACATCGGGCTGGCCAAGCTGGGGCTGACCAACACCTATGCTGCCCTTGTCGTGCCCTGGACGATCTCGGTTTTCGGGATATTCCTGATGCGCCAGTTCTTTATGACCGTGCCGGACGACCTGATCGACGCGGCGCGGATGGACGGGATGGCGGAATTTGCCATCGTCTGGCGGGTCATGCTGCCGACCGCGATCCCGGCGCTTCTGGCGTTCGCGATCTTTTCCGTGGTCGCGCATTGGAACGACTACTTCTGGCCCCGCATCGTCGTGACCGGGAACCGCGATCTGTTTACGCCACCGCTGGGGCTGCGCGAGTTCAAGGGCGATGGGGACGGATCGTTCTTTGGCCCGATGATGGCCACAGCCACCGTTATCGTCACACCGCTGATCGTCGCGTTTTTGCTGGCCCAACGCCGCTTTATCGAGGGGATCACATTGTCAGGGATGAAGTAGGACAGGCCAAGGCCCGTCCTACCCATAACCCCGCGAGGGGACAATCACCGGGGTCTGCCAATCGCCAAACCGTCAGCCCCAACAACTGGAGTATACCTAATGAAACATACCGCAACTGCAATGGCTTTGGCCCTGTTCGCCACCGCCGCTTACGCCGAAGACAAGGTGACAATCGAGTTTGCCTATCCCTACAGCCACCTCTTTGATGTCACCTATGAGGCGATGATGCCTGCTTTCAAAGAGGCGCATCCAAATATCGAAGTGAAATTCCGCGCGACCTACGAGTCCTATGAGGATGCCACCAACACCGTCCTGCGCGAGGCCGTTGCCGGTAACCTGCCGGACGTAAGCATGCAGGGCCTGAACCGTCAGCAACCGCTGGTGGAAAAGGGCATCGCCCAGTCGCTGGAGCCCTTTATCGCGGCAGAAGCAGATTTCGAAAAAGATGGCTACCATCAAGCGATGCTCTCGCTGTCGACATTCGACGACGAAGTCCATGGTCTGCCCTTCTCGATCTCGCTGCCGGTCGGCTATTACAACATGGACATCCTGCGCGAAGGCGGCATCACCGAACTTCCCACCACATGGGACGAGGTGATTGCAGCCTGCAAGACCATGAAGGCCAACGGCATCGACAACCCGATCTTTTGGGGTTGGAACATCACCGGCAACTGGTTCATGCAGGCCCTTTTGTGGAGCCAGGACAGCGCGATTGTCGAAAACGGTCGTGTGACCATGGACAGCCCCGAGGCGCTTGTGGCGTTGGAGCAGATGCAAGAGATCTTCACCGAGTGCGAAATGCAAAACCTCGAATGGAAGGCGGCGCTGTCCTCGTTCTCGGCCGGCGATATCGGCATGATGTTCTGGTCCACCTCTGCCCTGGGCGCGGTTGAGCGCAGCCAAGGTGACTTCGAGCTGGTGACCGGCCCTTTCCCGGGTCTGGACGGCACGCCAATGGGTCTGCCTGCGGGCGGTAACGCGGCGATGCTGACCTCGACCTCGGACGATCCTGCTGTGCGCGACGCGGCCTGGACATGGTTGAAATTCATCACCTCGGGTGAGGGCGCTGCCGAAGTGGCCAAGACCACCGGATACATGCCCCCGAACAAGGCGGCGAACGAGATCATCCTCGCCGATTTCTACGAGCAGAACCCGAACAAGCAGACGGCTGTGGACCAGCTTCCGCTGCTGCGCGACTGGCTGGCCTACCCCGGCGACAACGGCCTTGCAATCACGCAGGTCATCTATGACGGGATCGAACGCATCGTCACCGGTGACGCCACCGACATGAAAGAGCTGCAGGAAGAACTGGTCGAAGAGATCTCTGACCTGCTGCCGAACGGCTAAACGAATTCCGGCCGCCCCCAAGCGGGGCGGCCGGGCACTTAAATGAGAAAGGTCGGGCAGATGAAACTTGTCCATATCTCCGACATTCACCTGACGGTTCCCGGTGAACGGATGGGCGGCCTAGATCCACACAGACGTTTTGCCCAAGCCCTCGACCATGTGCGCGCCCATCACGGCGATGCCGCGCGGATTATCATCACCGGCGATTTGACCCACTGGGGCGAACCGGCGGCCTATGCGGCCCTTGTCGATGCGTTGACCGATCTACCTAGTCCGGTGCGCCTGTTGATTGGAAACCACGATGACCGCGCAAGCTTTCTATCTGCTTTCCCGGACCATCCCAAAGACCCGTCAGGTTTCATCAACCACGCGGAAACAGTGGACGACACCCGCCTGATCTACCTCGACACAACAGCCCCGCGCACCCATGCAGGCCATTTCTGCGCGGCGCGGCGCGATTGGCTTGAAACTGAGTTGAAAGACTGCACCCGCGCCCGTCTGTTCATGCACCACAATGCCATGCCGCTCGGGCTTCCTGCCGAAGACAAGATCGCCCTTGTCGCCGAAGACCGCGGCCCGCTGGCGGACCTGTTGGGCACATATCGCGACCGCATCGACTACATCCACTTCGGTCATGTTCATGCGCCGGTACATGGGACGTGGTTTGGCATTCCCTTCGCTGCGGTCCGCTCCACCGGCAATCAATCCTTGCCCGACCTGACCGAGGAGGACCTGCTGCACGGTGCCCCGATGGCCCCGTCCTACGCGGTGATCCTGGTCAGCGACACCGGCACCATCATCCATGACATCCCCTTTACTTGGGATGGACCCGTGTTCAGTTCCGGCACCTCTTGGGAGGATTGGGCCAAACCACTGGCCGCAGAGTGAAATTCGTCGACCTCACGGACACCCATATCATCGGCGGTGGGTTGCTGTACGGTTAAGACGCGGCTGCGCGGGCCGTGGTCCGGTCTATCATTGCAGAACACAGCGGTGCCGTCTTTGCCGTTAGGAACGCTGACCTGACCCATTCGGTCGATTCGGCTGGCTATGCGCGGTTTACGCGCGCGATTGAAATCTTGACGATGCCCGTTCTTCTGACGGTCGGAAATCGTTATGATACGCGCACATTTGTGGATGCTTTCCTGGCGACTTCGCACAATGAAAACGGATTTGTCCTTTGAGGATCTGTCGCGGTTTGATGTCGCTCCTTTGACAGCATTTACTGCAACAAAACACGCTGACTATGGGACTGAAAGGAACCGACGAATTTCCCTAAGGCGCGGTGCGGATCGCGCTGATAAGGGGGCTTATGCGTAAACAGATGGCTGACGATCTCCGTGTTTGCATCTCGAAGCGCAAAAAATATATCGCCGCGCATCACGATACTGACGTGGTTTCGAAATAGGATTTGAGCCCCGCTTAGGAGAATGATCGACTTCGACGGGATAACTGGCTCTTTAGGGGGCAGAGGGGGATTTCAAAGAAGGCCACCTAGTTCTTCGTGGGCTTGGCCACAGAGCCTGCGGCGACAGCGATGCAACGGGCAGATTACGATAGAACTGCTCGTCCAAGAAGTCTGTTTAATTGGCGAACCGGTAGATCGTTTCGTGGCTTACGCGGATGGGATGGCAATCTAGGCGCATCGGGTCTGCGATCTGTTCAGGTTACCAGCCAGCATTTAGCAGATCTATCGTAACTTCCTTTAGATCTGGATGAACGACCATCTTGCCATAAATAGCGCAGCGCTTTTCGTACATGCCTTGCGCCGTCACGGAACAATACCCATTCAGTTCAGGCAATTCCTTTCAATCAAACTAATTCCATGAGAGAACGCAGTAGATCGTCGGTGGCGCGCGGCCCAACTAAACGGTAATCTCAGGAGTTGACGCTTTAGCATCCAGCCATCTTACGACGGTCGTCCAGATCTTTGCGATAACAATGACGTCTTATCCTTAATTCTTGATGCAATATTCTGCTGCGATACGGAATTTGCCTTTCGTTTGTGAATCCACCTATGAAGGCTCGCGCAGCCCGATAATGCTGTCAGCGTAGATCAGATAGCCGCTTTCCAGGACCAACAGGGTCGCGCCATTGTCCAAGCGCGCTTCTGTCACGCGCGAATAGGTCAAGGCGGGTTCTGACACCAACACTTCGCCATTCGCTTTGCTCTCGATTGTCAGCGTATATTCCCCGTCCGCCAACGTCTGCCCGGTCTCGTCCTTGCCGTCCCAAACATACGCATCGGCGCTGAGTGGCATGGACAGTCGTTGCACTTCGGTCCCGTCGCTATCCGTCACGACCAGTGTGACCTCGTCGGCGGCCACGGGGGGATTTGGTGCGATGGTGATCGGATCGCCGACGAAATTGGCAGGGCCTTGCACCAGCGCTTCCAACCCAATCCAATCCGCGGCGCCCGACATGTCGTTGCTGCTGAGCGCGGACAGCAACTGCTCCATCAAGTCGTTCGTCGTGACCTGCTGTTCGACCATCGAGAACTGGGCAAGCTGTGCCGCGTATTCCGACGAATCCATCGGTTCCAGCGGGTCCTGGTATTCGGCTTGCGCGGTCAGCATTTGCAGAAAAACCTCGAAATCCGAGCTGAGCACGCTGTTGCTCGCGGCGGAGCTGGTTGTTTGCGCGGTCGTGCCGCTGGCGGTGGGCAGGATGTCCATCTGTATCAAAGCCTTATGTCTATTCCGTCCACCGGGTGGTGCGGGTTTTGGGGCCGAAGGGTGTGTGCCTGCGGCGCAGTGTCTTCGAGAATGGTTGTGGTCTCCGTGCGGTCGGGCTGTGCGTCCGGGTCGGAGTCCGCATCGTGTTGCGACGTGTCTTGGCCGAAGGAGAATGAGATATCCTCGTACCCCATATCGGCCAAACTGCGCCCGAGGTCGTCGATGTTGCGGCGCATCAGATCGAGCGTATCGCTGCGGTCTGCGAGGATGCTGACGGTCACGCCCGCCTCGGACGGCGTCAGCACCATCCGCACCCGGCCCAGTTCAACGGGGTTCAACTTGATCTCGACGGGTTTGTCAGGGTTGTGCCGCATCGCGTCCGCGATCTGCTGCGTCACGTGCGCGGGAATGTCCGCGCGATGCGCTGTGGGTTGGGCAAAGTTGGTCGTAACTGTGGTTGTCTGCGCCGGGCGGAGGTCCCACGAGACTTCTATGCCAGCGCTGTCCGAAGGCGCCAACTGTTGCCGGAGAGAATCTGAGTCCTCGGCCAAGATTGCCGAGATTATGTTCCCTGACGCGGCGTTCACGACCGGAGGCGCTTGGGCAGATGCCGGTGCTTTCGTGACGTGTGGATGCGTCGCATCAGCGGGAATGGGTTGGGCATCCCTGCGGTGATCACTCGCTTTCGATAGTGTTCCATCCGACCCAGGCGTGGGCGTCGCCATATGTGCACCGTTTACGGTCTGCTTAGCTGGCTTCGACGCGACAGCTCCGGCGGGTGCTGTGGCTTGCGTGGCAGGTAAGTCGGTATGGCGGGGCGTCTCGATGGGCGCGCCCACGGTAAGGCGACCGGTTGGTGTTGGTGGTGGGGTTGCGGCGCTTGTTTCCGGGGTGGTCCCCGCCAAGCCGCTCGGTACGACACGTTCACCAGTCTGCGGGTGTTGCGCATTGCTGTGTGGCGCGACTTTCAAATTCTTGGCTACTACGATTGCTTTTACCGCCGGCGCGCCTTCAGGCTGTCTCGCCCCGCCTTCCATTTGAACTAGAGCCTTGTCCGTCATCGGCACCTTTGACGGATCAGCGACAGTGAGTGCCGCTGGTTTAGCGCTGTCTTGCATACTCGCTTCCGTGGGCGCTCGCGTCACCTGCGGCGCTGCTTCGACGCCGGTCAATCGAAAAATTGGGTCGCTTTGCGTGCCTTTGGCATTCTCAACGACTTGCAACGGCGTTCCCGTGCCGGACCTAGCTGTTTCTGGGCTTATAGGCCCTGTTTGCGAGCCGCTTGGACTAAGGATCTGGCTTACACTGACTGGCGCTGACCCGTTCACAGGTGCTGCTTTGGCGCTGTCGATTTGATCAGTTTTTCCGAGCTGATCGAGGCTAGCCTTTTCTGCGGGCATAGTTGCTTCGGCATGCTGACGAACGAGGCTGAAACCGTGGCTTGGGACATTTTCATCATGCGTTCGCTTGGCGGCGAGTGCGGTGTGATCTTGCGTTGGCGCGCTTGGAATGAAGCCTATGGCAGTCCCAATAGATTTGATCGACGGCTCCAAGGTATCGGGCGCAGTGTTCCACAGCGCATATTCCGCTGGATGGATATGCATGTGCGCGCGCGGCTTTGAGGACGCTGCGGCCGGTGCATTTGTTTCGGTCGAAGAGTTGACTGAGTTGTAAATCGCGTGATTCTCGTCGGCATTGCTGCTGCCCGGACTTACAACCACTCTTGCGTCATGCATTCGGGCTGGCTCCCCTTCAGCCGCCTCACCCATCGCAGACTTTGCGTTATTATGAAGCCGCGCTTCAAATGATGTGGTCGGACGCGTTGAGTGGCTTTCAATTAGCTGCTTATCATCCAAACCAGCGTGGCGATCTACCTGTTGCGCTTCGGATTCAACTGCGTCCTGCGACACTGCATCCCTCTCATCACTTTCACCCATGTCGGTTTGTGGGTCAGGCGCATTTTGCGCTGTCTCCGACTGCCGTCCATTGCCCAAAACGGCACCAGTCCCCTCACCTTCGGCATTTGGCGCCAAAGCAGATAGGATACGTGCAAACCCACCTGCGCCCGTCGTCAAAGACGCAGTCGTCACCTGTGGGGCGCCGGTGCTGTCCTTGATGGTGGACAAGGGTGACAGGTTCATTTGCAGCTCCGGGATTTCTTCCTCGATATCCGCAACATGGCCCAGCGATGGTTACCGGTTCTTTACTGATGATCCGGCATGATCGCCAAAATACCTCTAATTGAAAGGAAACCGGCATGCAGATTGGGCAGATCGATACGGTACAGGCGCCTCACCCGGCCAATCGGGATACAGAGTTGCGGGCCGCGGCGCAGAAGCTGGAGGCGACGTTCTTGGCAGAAATGTTGAAATCCGCGGGACTAGGCGAGTCGCATGACAGTTTCGGCGGCGGCGCGGGCGAGGATCAGTTTTCGTCATTTCTGGTGGATGCGCAGGCGCAGGCGATGGTGAAGGCGGGCGGTATTGGTCTGGCCGAGGCGTTGTTTGATGCGTTGAAGGCGCGTGAAGTTCATGAGTAACGCGGCCCAGGATGCGATTGATGCGCTGGATGACGTGCTGGATGACGAACGCGCTGCGTTGCTGGCGGGCAATCTGGATGATGTGGCCCGGTTGCACGCGCGCAAGGAAGAGTTGATTGCCAAACTCGTCGATCTGGACGTGCAGGCAGAGGCGCAGTTCATTCCATTAAATCAGAAGGTTGAGCGCAATCAGGCCCTGCTGAATGCGGCGCTGGATGGGATCCGGTCCGTCTCACGCCGATTGGCGACGATCCGGCGCGTGCGCCAGTCTCTGGACACGTATGATGCATTTGGTCGCAAGCAAACCGTCGAGGTCCACATAACGGGGTCGGTCGAAAAGCGCGCCTAGCAGGTTTGACTAAAATGCGACGCAGGACAACGGCAGGAATTTAGGACTCCATTAGGACTGCCTGGGTCACAAGGTGCCTGCATCCAAAACATGGGTGGCACATCTCTGCGAGGCCGCAGTGTGTATTTGTCAGAATGGCATTTGGTCTGTCCCATGAGGGGCGGGGCGTAACCTAGGCGCAAAGCGCCGCCACAAAAGGAAATGCACATGTCGAGCATTCTTACGAACAACAGCGCAATGGTTGCGCTGCAGACCTTGAAGAGCATCAACAAAGATCTGTCGATGACTCAAAACGAGATTTCAACCGGCAAGTCGGTGTCGTCCGCAAAAGACAACTCTGCGGTCTGGGCCATTTCGAAGGTAATGGAATCGGATGTCGCGGGCTTCAAAGCCGTCTCCGAAAGCCTGTCTTTGGGCGAGAGCACAGTCGCTGTTGCGCGCAACGCTTCGGAAACGATCACTGATCTGCTGACCGAGATGAAAGGGCGTATCGTTGCTGCCCAAGAAGAAAACGTCGACCGCGAGGCGATCCAGGCGGACATTGACGCGTTGGAAGAGCAAATTGGCGCGGTCGTCGGCGCGGCGCAGTTCAATGGTCAGAACCTGATCGATGGGTCGAGCACCGTGGACATGAATATTCTGTCCTCGCTTGACCGCGACACCGAAGGCAATGTGACATCAAGCTCGATCTCCGTCGAGCGCCAGAACCTGTCCGTCACCGATGCGACGGCAACGCAAGTCTTGGGCACGGCAGATGGTGGCGCTGATCAGGCGACCTCAGATGCGGCGTTTACCGTTCTGAACGCAGCGACCGTTGGCGGCGGCGCAGACACCACGGGTACCGCGGTTAACGCCTACTTCGAAAACGACGATTTGACGGACGAAACTTCCAATGCGCCGACAGTTTTGGCGGACGGCAACACTGCGACCTTCTCTGTCAACGAAGTGCAGGCCGGATCGACCTACCAGATCTACCTCAGCGACCTTGAAATCAACGTTGTTGGCGGTGGCACGACCACTGGTTCGCGTACCTTCAGCTATGTGGCTGCCGAATCGGATTCGACGACCGATGTGGCAGGTCAGCTGGCCAGCCAGATCAATGCCTTCTTTGGGGCCGCAACCGGCTCTGGCGACTATTCGGCAGAGATCAACACCACCACCAATGCCGCCGGTGACGTGAATCGCAACGAGATTCAGATCAGCAATGCTTCTGGCGCTGCCATTAACTTCAGCGCTCAGATCACCCAAGGTGGTGTTGCTGGAACAAGCGCCTCGTCGGGTGGGCTTGGTGCCTTGGCCACGCTGGACGTGACCCAAGACGCCACAGGGGCGCTGACGGCGATTGACGGTTTGATCCAGCAGTCGATTGATGCCTCCGCGTCCTTTGGTTCTGTCCAAAACCGTGTGGAGACGCAGGCGGACTTTATCAGCCAGCTGACCGATTCTCTGACATCGGGCATTGGCTCGCTGGTCGATGCCGACATGGAAGAAGTGTCGGCCCGTTTGCAGGCGCTGCAAACCCAGCAGCAGCTGGGTGTGCAATCGCTGTCGATTGCGAACCAGGCGCCGCAGACCATCCTGTCGCTGTTCCGGTAAATCCAGTTGGCAAGGCGCCTATGACAGGCGCCTTGCCACACCAAACTTTCCTTTCATAAGCAGGTGACAGCGTGAACGCGACATCCCAAGCCGTGCGCGGCTATGCCCAACATGCAACGGCGACGCGGAGTGATCGGCGCGCAGAATATGACGTGATCGCCCGGGTGACGCAGCGCCTGCGCAACGCGGCCGTGGAAAGTAAGGCGAACTTCCCGGCCTTTGCCGAAGCGCTGCACATGAACCAAAAGTTATGGACGGCGCTGGTCGTTGACATTGCGAATGACGACAACCCGCTGCCAAAGGAGTTGAAGGCGCGCATCGCCTTCCTGTGCGAGTTTACCAATCAGCACACGCGCAAGGTGCTGCGCAAAAAGGCGTCTGTGCTGCCGCTGCTTGAAGTCAACATGGCGTTGCTGCGCGGCCTTAAGACAGAAGGTGCCGGGACATGAGTGGCCTAATCCTCAAGCTGAGCCCGAAAGAGCGGATCTTGATCAATGGTGCCGTTATTGAGAATGGCGACCGACGTAGCCGTCTTGCGATTATGACCCCGGGGGCGCACCTTTTGCGACTGCGGGACGCCATTCATCCTGAAGATGCCAAGACGCCTGTGCGGCGCGTGTGCTATGCGGTTCAACTCGTTCTGTCCGGGGACACCGCACCGGATATTGCGCGTCGCAATCTTCTGCGCAGCATCGAAGAGTTGAGCCAGGTCTTCATTGACCCCGACAGCCGCAGACATCTGGATATTGCCTCGCACGCATTAGTTGGCGACGATCACTATCGATGCCTCAAAGCCCTGCGGATGCTCTTGCCAAGAGAAGAGCGGCTGCTGGCCGCTGGGGGGTGATCCATGTTTCAGCCGGTCCTTCCATCATCCGGGCTAACGGGGTGGCAGTTTCTACAGCAGACCTATGACCGTCAGCTTGAAACCTTCAACAGCTCGGTTGTGCTGAAGCGGGACACAGATCATTTTGCCGAGAAAATCGGAAGCGTGACAACTGCCGAAGAACTGGTTTCGGACCGTCAATTGCTGACGGTTGCGCTGGGTGCTTTCGGCCTGCAGGACGACATCAACAACACGTTTTTTATCCAAAAGATGTTGAGTGAAGGGACAACGGCAAGCGATGCCTTGGCCAATCGTTTCACAGACAGCCGCTATACCGAGTTTTCCAAGGCCTTTGGTCTGGGCCCCGGTGAGACACTGGGCACAATAAAAGCTGGTTTTGCAGATGAAATCATCGCCAAGTATCAGGCCAACAGCTTCGAAGTTGCGGCTGGCGATCAGGACGAAACCATGCGCATTGCGCTTTATGCGCAGCGCACATTGGAAGATGTGGTTGGCGGCGATGGTTCGGACGCGCAGAAATGGTTCAGCATCATGGGGCAGCCGCCACTTCGATCCTTGTTTGAAACGGCTTTCGGTTTGCCGGATGCTTTTGGGCAGGTGGACATTGACCAACAGCTCGACGTGTTCCAGGATCGTGCCTCACGTGTTTTAGGTGTATCGGATCCGGCGGAACTGGCCGAGCCAGAGAAACTGGACCAACTGATCACGACTTACCTCGCCCGTTCGCAGCTGGATTTGGGGAATGCCGGGACGTCGGGCGCTGCGATCGCCCTGACGCTGTTAAGCAGTTAATGCGCCCTTGTTCGATGTGATTTAAGTTTAATCGAGGCGGCCATATGTGCCGCTACGGTGACTTTGGTTCATCCGCCGCACAACCGAAAAGTTTTCTTGTCAGGCCCGCACTTGGTTTGCGGCCGCGTTCGCCCTGCCGTTACGCCCTGCACGGCGGAGCACAAGTTTCAGCTGATCGAAGCTGAAGGCACAATCGTTGGGGTGCGTCAGGCCCATGGCTTCGTCCAGTGATCCCCAGACTTGAATCGCGCTGTCGATCTCTGGGTTGGTGCCATTGGCATATAGACCTGCCGAAATCATCATCTGGTTTTGTGCATAAACGCCAAGGTGCTTTCGCGTCTCATTTATCACCGCGTTTTCGTCGTCGGTCGCAGCCGCGGGAAGGCTGCGGGACACGGATCGCAACACGTCCACCGCTGGGAATCTGCCTCGCTCGGCAATGTCGCGTGACAAAACGACGTGGCCATCCAGAACACCGCGCAAAATATCGGCGATGGGTTCGTCCATGTCAGAACCCGCGACCAAGACGCTGAAAATTGCGGTGATGTCGCCCAGATCTTCGACGCCAGGCCCGGCGCGCTCGCACAGTGACATGATCAGATGCGAGGTCGATGGTGGGAAACCTCGCAAAACGGGCGCTTCGCCGGCTGCAACGGCGACCTCTCTATGCGCCTCGGCGAAACGTGTGATCGAATCGGCCAGCAAGAGCACTGACATACCGAGATCGCGGAAATGCTCTGCCACCGCCATTGCCGTCCACGCGCACCGTCGCCGCACCAATGGGGACTGATCGGATGTTGCAGCGATGACGACCGAGCGTGCGCGCCCGTCCGGTCCCAGCACCTCGTCGACAAAATGGCGCACTTCGCGACCGCGTTCGCCGATCATGGCGATTACAACCACATCCGCTTCCATCGTCTGCGCAAATGCACCCATGAGGCTGGATTTCCCAACGCCTGAGCCGGCAAAGAGGCCGATCCGCTGACCACGCACGATGGGCAGCATTGTGTCGAAAACGACGTGGCCGGTCCGCAGCCGTTTACCAAGGGGGCGGCGTGCGGCCGCTGGCGGGGGCGGTCTTTGCAATGGGCGACGCACAAGGCCTGGCGTCAAACGGTCACCGTCCAACGGGTGGCCATCGGGGTCGACAATGCGCCCAAGCCAATGGATGTCCGGCGCAATGCCGGTATTGCGATCCAAAGTAACACGGTCACCCAACGCCACCCCGTCAACCGATTGATCGGGCAACAAGATCAGGCCGCCGGGCGTCAATTGTACCACTTCTCCGCTCAGCGTTTTGTGGCTTTGCAACGTGATCGCCGCACGATCCCCGATGCGCGCGGTCTGGTCCAGTCCAGCGACGCTTAGAACGCCATTTCGAACGGCGGTGATGCGTCCCACACCGCGCACCGGGTCCAATGCTGTCAATTGGGATTTCAGAGACTTTAAACGCGCGGCGTGCTGCATCGGATCCTCCAGATGTTTGCAAACCGTTTTTAAAGGAATCACAGTTAAGCCTTGATTGAAATCACCCGAGGGAGAAGCCCCGATGTTCCAAAACCTGGTTGTGTTCGAAACAGCGCATGCCATGGCCGTCCACGCAGGCCAAAGGCAGGCGGTGATCGCGCAGAATGTCGCGAACGCGGATACGCCTGGATATGTCGGCCGCGATCTGCCCTCGTTTCAAGAGCTTTATGCGCCGTCGTCGACTGGGCCAAGTTTGCAAAATGCAACGCGCCCGGGTCACTTGCACGGTCGCGCGGGGTCGGGTTTGGAAACGATCTTGGAGGAAGACAATTCTTTCGCGGCACCAGATGGAAATTCCGTTTCAATTGAAACGGAGATGATGCGCGCAACCGAGGCCAAGCGACAACATGACCGGTCGTTGGCGATCTATAAATCGGCGCTGAACATCCTGCGATCCAGCCTTGGTCGGCAATAAAGGAGGTCCAAGATGAATGAGTTTTCCAAAGCTTTAGCCATTTCGACAAGTGGGCTGCAGGCGCAATCGTCACGGCTGCGCCACCTGTCAGAGAACATATCGAACGCCGACACACCTGGATATCGACGCAAGACTATCCCGTTTCGCACAGAATTTGATGCAAGCAACGGCGTTGCCCGAGTGGAGGTCGGTCGACTGTCCTTGGATGACCGACCGTTGGAACAGGTCTATGACCCGTCTCACCCATTGGCGGACGACAGCGGTCACTATGAGGGGTCGAATGTTGATTTGCTGATCGAGCTTGCCGACGCGCGGGAAGCGCAACGCAGCTATGAGGCCAACCTTAAAATGTTCGAGCAAGCCCGACAGATGTCGTCCGGGCTGATGCAACTGCTGCGCCGTTAAACGGCGCTTTACCAAGGAGATCCAGAATGGATACAGCAGCGCTTTCCGCCGCGCAGAGTTATAATGCCCTGCGTCCCGCAACCCAGCCCAGCGAAGCGTCGGGCGGCAGCATGTTTGGCCGCGTGGCAATGGACTTTGCCGAAACGCTCGCGCACGGCGAAGCCACGGCAAAGCAAGCCATGGTGGGCGACGCGGACCCGCACGCTTTGGTCCAAGCGCTTGCGCAAACCGAACTTGCCGTCGAAACCGCAGTGACCGTGCGCAACAAGGTGGTCGAGGCGTACCAAGAGATCCTCAGGATGCCGGTTTAAGATGCTCGATGAGGTCATCTTTTTCGACACGATGCGGCAGGGGCTGTGGGTTGCGGTATTGGTATCCCTGCCCATTCTCACCGTCGCTTTGGTTGCCGGTGTCTCGATCGGTTTGGTCCAGGCTTTGACCTCGATCCAAGAGATGACGCTGACCTTTGTGCCCAAACTTGGGGCCATCATCGTCGTGTTCTGGATGTCGATGAGCTTTATGACCCAGATGCTTGTGTCGTTTCTTCACGACCGTCTGGTCCCTTTGATCATAGGAGGCTGATTTGGACAGCACAGGCTATATCACGCTGACGCGCCAGTCTGGTTTGATGCGCGAAATGCAGGTGGTGGCGAACAACATCGCCAACAGCGCAACCAGTGGGTTTCGCCAAGAGGGCGTGGTTTTTTCGGAATATGTCCGGGGGATCGAAGGTGGCGCGTCATTGTCCATGGGCCAGGGCAACGTGCGCAAGACGTCCTATGAGCAGGGCGCATTGTCACAGACCGGCGGCACCTTCGACTTTGCAATCGAAGGGGATGGATTTTTTCTCATCGAAACGCTCGAGGGCGAGCGTTTGACCCGGGCGGGCAGCTTTACGCCCAATGCCGAAGGGGACCTGGTCACCAATGACGGCTTGCGCGTGCTCGACCCTGGCGCGGCACCAGTTTTTGTTCCGCCGGATGCCCGCAGTATCGCGGTGTCCCCGGATGGCACGATCAGCGCCGATGGCAATCCGATAGGCCAGATCGCACTGGTGCGACCAATTGAGGGCACAGAAATGACTCGCGAAAACGGCGTGATGTTCGTGCCCGAAGACGGGTTCGAAGTGGCCGAGAACGCGCGCATTTTGCAGGGGTTCGTCGAGGCGTCGAACGTTGACCCTATTGGTCAGCTGGCCCGGATGATCGAAATCCAACGCGCCTACGAGATGGGTCAAAGCTTTCTTGACTCCGAAGATGAACGTGTGCGCCGCGCCATGGATGCGATGCTGAAATCCAACTAAGGAGACACCAATGCGTGCCTTGAAGATCGCAGCGACAGGAATGCTGGCGCAACAGATGCGGGTCGAGACCATCTCGAACAACCTCGCGAATATGAGCACCACCGGCTATAACGCACGCCGCGCGGAATTTGCCGATTTGCACTACCAACAGGCCTCCCGACCGGGTGCGATTAATGCATCCGATGGGACGGTTTTGCCGACCGGGGTGCAGCTTGGCCTGGGTGTCCGACCTGCCGCGGTATCGGTGCATCTTGCGCAGGGGTCCTTGGCGGCAACCGGTGGCGATCTTGATATTGCCATCGACGGCAATGGGTTTTTCGAGGTCACTCTGCCCTCTGGACAAGCGGCGTATACCCGCGATGGGGGTCTAAAACGCACCGGCGATGGGTTGATCGTCACGTCGGATGGCTATCCGGTCGCGCCAGAGATTGTCATTCCAACCGATGCGCGCAGTATTTCGATCAACGCCGATGGTGAGGTCTACGCCTATTTTGCGGACGCGGCGGCGGGGCAATTTATCGGTCAATTCAATCTGACGGGGTTTACCAACGCCAAAGGGTTGGAGGCTTTGGGCAGCAATTTGTTTGTCGAAACCGAAGCGTCCGGCCCGCCCGTCGTCAGCACCGCCGGTCAAGATGGGTTAGGCACGCTGCGCCAGGGATTTCTGGAGGACAGTTCCGTCGACGCGGTGCGGGAAATCACCGATCTGATCTCGGCTCAGCGCGGGTACGAGATGAATTCGAAGGTGATCTCTGCCGCTGATCAGATGATGAGCGCCATGACGCAGGTGCGTTGATGCGAAGTCTCCTTGTTCTTTTGCTGACGATGACATCCGCTGCGGCGGATATCGTGATGCCCACGCGGACGCTTCGGCCTGGCATGTTAATCACGGTCGCCGATTTAACGATCCGAGGCGGCACACAGACCGGCATGTTCGACCGCATCTCCGACGTCGCGGGTCAAGAGGCGCGCGTTGCCCTGTACGCGGGCAGGCCCATACCATTCGAGGCGGTTGGACCTCCCGCGGTGATCAACCGAAATCAAATCGTGCCTCTGTATTTTCGCGCAGGGACGTTGACGATAGCCACCGAAGGGCGCGCGCTGGAGCGCGGTGGCATCGGAGACCGGGTGCGGATCATGAACCTCAGCTCGCGCGCAACGCTGTTTGGCTATGTTCAAGATGATGGTTCAATAAAGGTGGTTCAGTAATGTCATTTGTTCAGAATGTGCCGGTATGTATCGCGATTTTGGCCCTGTCCGCCTGCGGTCGCGGAGATCACTTGGGCAAAGCGCCGTCGTTCTCAAACCCATACGAAACCCGCGAACACTCGGCGATGCTACGCACCGCGCTGCCCGCTGTCGTCACCGAAGAAACCGCGCTCGACCAAGCGTCGCTATGGAGCGGGCAGCGGAGCTCGCTGCTTGGGGATCGACGCGCGGTCCGTCGCGGCGACATCATGACCGTCGTGATTGAAATCGACGAACGCGCAGAGATCTCGAATGAGACGGACAGGTCAAGAACGGGTTCTGAAACGCTGGGAATTCCACATCTTGGCGGCCTGTCTCAACGGCTGGATGAAAAGCTGCCAGCAGGGGCCAGCAGTTCGGAACTGGTTTCGATCAATTCGAACAGCAGCTCCAGCGGCGATGGGTCCGTGAAACGTAACGAAAAGCTGACGTTGCGGGTGGCGGCAACGGTCGTGGACGTTTTACCCAACGGTGTTTTGTCTATCTCCGGTTCGCAGGAATTGCGTGTGAATTTTGAGATGCGCGAGCTTTTGGTGTCTGGCTATGTGCGACCCGAAGACATCTCGCGTCAAAATGAGATCACGTATGACAAGATCGCTTCGGCCCGTGTGTCTTACGGTGGCCGTGGCCAGATTACGGATGTGCAACAGCCCCGCCTCGGTCAGCAAGTTCTGGATGCCGTTTTGCCCTTTTAGGAGGCGACAATGATTAAGAAACTTGTACCAGTCATACTTCTGTTTTTGGGGACAAGCGCAGGTGTCGCAGCAGGTCTGTATCTGCGACCTGCCCCTACGCCGAATGATGCTGAGCAGATGGAAGTGACGGCGGTACCAGCCGCTGAAAAATTGCCCTTGGGGGATCGCGAGTACCTGAAAATGAACAACCAGTTTGTTGTTCCAATCGTTTACAACGAACACGTTCAGGCGCTCGTGGTTTTGTCCCTCAGTCTCGAAGTGACTGCGGGGCAAAAGGACACCATTTATGCCCATGAGCCGAAGATCCGGGACTCGTTCCTACAGGTTCTGTTTGATCACGCCAATGTTGGGGGGTTCGATGGTACGTTTACCGATGCCAACAACCTGACGCCGCTGCGCAATGCGCTCAGAGAAGTGGCGCAAAGGGACATGGGCGACATTATTTCGGACGTGCTGATCGTGGAAATTGCGCGTCAGGACTACTGATCGGTTCGCCCATTCAGTGATTGCTCAATAGAGCGCAGCAGCATGGCATCTTGCTTCTTTTTTCGAAGTGACGTGGCTTCTGCGCGTGCAAGTTCATCTGCCACCAGCTTTTTGCCATGGGCTTGTCGATGCTGCCTCAAAAGCCCCTCTTTTTGAGCGAGAACTTGGGCCAGTTCGATGTTTAACTGCCTTTGCGCTTGTCCGACCCATTTGAGCCAAATGATATCGGCGCCGATGGCACGGATTTCCGCATGCTCCGGGGGTTGTGACTGCGTCTCCAGCGTCATCGCGCGTAGGCGCGCCAACTCTGACCGCAGTTTTTCTTCCCGCGCACGCAGGTCGGCCAGGGCGATTTCGCTTTGCCGGTACTTTAGCTCTGTCAGGGCTTGGATCTGTGCCGTCTTCATGCGTTACACCTTTTGCTTTGCCTTGGCGCGCATTTGATCTGCAAAACGAATTGCGGCTGCGACGGCCTGATAATGATCAGGCAAGATCTCTTGCCCAATCTCGGTCGTCGCATGCAGCGCGCGCGCGGCGGGCGGATCGCTGTGAATGGGGACAGCGCATTCCATCGCGCGTTCCCGGATCGTTGCCGCGATGGCGTCCACACCTTTGGCGACACAAACCGGGGCAGATCCCTTTGCGCGCTCCCATTTCAGAGCGACCGCATAATGCGTGGGATTTACGATCACGACGTCTGCCTTGGGAACGTCCGCCATCATCTGCTGTGTTGCAATCGCCTGGGCCCGCGCGCGGCGTTCTTGCTTCAGGTGGGGATCACCTTCCGCGTTCTTCGTCTCATCCATGATCTCTTTGCGCGACATCCGATTTTTGCGGATGTGTTCCTGGTGTTGCCAGACCGCGTCAATGGCGCCCAAGACCGCCGAAATAAGAACCACGACAAGCAGAAATGCAATGCACAGCTCGGCCAGCAGCATGACGACCACGCCCGGCGCGCTATGGATGACTGACACCATTTCGGGCAGGCGTGCGTCCAAAAACAGTGCGAGGCAGGCGGAATAGAGAAGGAGCTTGGCAAAGCTCTTGGCAAATTCGAACAGCCCGGCGCGCCCAAATTTTTGCTTGGCATTTTGTAGAAACGAAATGCGCGACATCTTGGGTTGCAGCTTGCTGGGGGCAACGACAAATGCCTTTTGGGCCAAAATGGCAGCTAAGACAGCCAAGGCGGGCACGACAAAGATCGGTAGCAATGAAACGCCTGCGTTCCACAGGGTCCCGCCCATCACCCCGGCTGGCGAGCCGGAAAACATCATGTCTGCCAATTCGGCTGACTGATCTAGCAGCACTTGCATGTGCGTGCCGAATTGAACGACGACCTGCGCGCCGAGGGCCAGCAAGGCAAGCGTCAGCCCCGCATAACTGGCCGCGGTTTGAAGGTCAGTAGACTTCGCAATCTCGCCCTTTTTGCGCGCATCCAGCAGTTTCTGGGGCGTTGGGTCAAATGACTTGTCGCTGTCGTCCTCTCCTCCACTCATGGTCTGTCACCAAACGGGTTGGCCATGAACTGGTCCAAAGCGGACAGCCATACCGACAGCATCGTCGGTGCCGCCAGGAACAGGATGAACAAGCCGCCCATTGTGATGACCGGCGCGCCGACAAACGCCACCATCAATTGCGGCATCGCTTTGTTGATGACGCCAAGCGCGAGGTTGTAGAGGACGGACATCAGCACAAAAGGCGCGGCAAGGACGAAGGCCAACTCGAACGCGTAGGCCACTTGGGCCAATCCCCAGTCCGCAATCGCCGCGCCGGCCGAAAACAGACCTATCGGCAGCAATATGTAAGAGTGGATCAAAAGTTGGGCTGCTTTGACATGCAGCCCTGCCATGACGGCCAATGCGATTGCACCAACGGTCAGGACATAGCCCATGGCAGGCAGCGGCTCGATCGCTGCGCCGCCGAGAATTTGTGACAGAGAGGTTGCTTGGGCCGCAATCGCGCCCGCGGTTTGCAAGGCCAGGATGAATAGGCGGATGCCGAGGCCTAGGAGAGCGCCTGCCAAGGTTTCGGTCAGGACCAGCGTTGCAAGCGTGCTGACGGAAAAGGCGGGAGGTTGTGACGTGAGCGCGGGCGCGACGATAACGGTAAACGCCAACGCAATCGTCAGTTTTATGCGCATCGGCACCGACTGTTCACCAAAGCCGGGCAGCAACGCTGATACCGCTGCCACACGCAGGAAAACCACAAAGCCAAGCCACAATTGCGTTTGTGCAACAGCGATCAGCTCTGCGGCGGTGTTCATGCCGCGATGACCCCAACAAGAGCAGGGCGGGCATCGATGCCGATTTCTTCGAAGGACAGGACCGGATTGGATATGCCTTTCGCCCGCATCAAGGTTTTGACAAAGCGCCGTCTGCGGGAATTGGTGACGACAGCCGGGTACACGCCCTGTTCGCCAACATCTTGCAACTTCTTGGAAACGTTGTCTGCCAGCCGGTTGAAAAGGTCTGGGGGCAGTGCCACGTCCAGCCCGCGATCTGCGTCAATTTGGTAGTTCGCGAACGCATCTTCCCATTCGGGGGCCAGTTGGACAAGCGGCAGGCTGCCGTCCGTGCGACGCATCTCGGACACCAGCTGAAAGCCGAGGCGTTGGCGCACATGCTCGCAAATTGCTTCGGCCTGCGCGTTCACACCACGCGCCTCTGCGATGGCTTCCAGGATCAAGGGCAGGTTGCGGATCGAGACTTGCTCATCCAGCAAGAGCCGCAGCACGCTGTGCAACACGTCGATGGGAACCTTGTCGGGTATAAGCTCGTCGAGCATCCTGCGGTTTGCATCGGCGCGCGCGGGGTCAGAGATATTGGTCAACTCACTCAACAGGCGGCGCAGAGACTTCAGCGTTAACAAGCGGCTGAAGTTGCGTTTGACGACCTCCAGCAAATGGGTGGCCAGTATTTCGGTTGGTGTCACAAGCGTTACGCCCGACACTGCGGCGCTTTCTTGGTGTTGGCGCCCAATCCAGCGTGCAGGTGCGCCGTAGACCGGCTCGGTCGTATCGTGGCCGTCGGGCAGGCTGCTCGCATCATCTGGCGTTAACGCGAGGACACCCGTTGCGCGCAGATGCCCCCGGGCCTGCTCCACCCCTTGGATGCGCAAAACGTATGTACCTGTGTCGAGGCCGGGATTATCCGTCAGTCGGATTTCCGGCAGTATCACACCAAAGACCGAAGCCACGTGGGTGCGCATATTCGCGATGCGGGCGTCCAGACCAGTGCCGGGATCAAGGACGAGGTTGACCAGATCGGGTGCGAACTCAACGTGGATGTCGTCGATCTCAAGCACATCGCCCAGCGACTTTTCCGCCGGCATCTCCTGAGGCTCCACGGTGCCGCTTGGTGTTTGTGCGGCCGCCACCACCTTTCGTTTCATCACATAGGTCGCAATGCCCAAGCCGATGGCACCAAACATGAAAGGCGCAAAGGGAAGGCCAGGAACAAGCGCGAGCATCGCCATGAGGACGGCGACGGTTGCTAGGGCGGCAGGGTGTTTGCCCAGTTGGTCAAACACGGCAAGGTTTGTCGCCCCTTTGGCGCCGCCGCGCGCGAGCAAAAGCGCAGAGGCGATGGAGATTACGACCGCGGGGATTTGAGATACCAAACCATCTCCGACCGTCAAAATAGCATATGTTTCAAAGGCATCGCCCAGGGCCATGCCATGAACAACGATACCCATGACCAGGCCCGCAACCAAATTTAGGAGCGTAATCAACAGGCCCGCAACTGCATCCCCTTTCACGAATTTTGAAGCCCCGTCGAGCGACCCAAAGAACGTGGTTTCCGCCTGCTCTAGTTCGCGCCGGGCCTTTGCTTCGGTGTGGTCGATGGCACCTGCTGACATGTCGCTGTCGATCGCCAACTGCTTGCCAGGCATGCCGTCCAACGCAAATCGGGCGCCAACCTCTGCCATGCGCGTGGCACCTTTGGTGATCACCATGAAGTTAACGATGAGCAGAACGCAGAAAACGACCAGTCCAAGAAAGACACTGCCGCCCATGATGAACTGTGCAAACCCTTGGATCACGTCGCCGGCAGCTTGGGTGCCGGTGTGGCCTTGTCCAATAATGAGCTTGGTGGAAGACACGTTGAGCGACAGTCGCAGCATCAACGAGGCAAGTAGGATGGTTGGAAACGCGGAAAAGTCCAAGGGTCGTTCGATAAAAAGCGTGATTGTGAAAATCAGAATTGCCAGGGCAAATGAAGCAGCCAGGCCAATATCGAGCACCCAAGCAGGCATTGGCAAAATCATCATGACGATGATTGCCATCAGGGCAATTGCGAGGAGAACCGTTGGATTGAACAGTGCTTCAAGCTTGAAGGGGTTATTGGGTTTTGCCATTTTGCTCAACTTTGTTGTGTGTCATGCTATTACAATGTCAGTGGCACCTCTGCCCAAGTGATTTAAAAGAGATTTATTAACCTCTTACATTTAGTTTCCGGTATGTATTTATCGTGATTTACCTGTATGTCGTTCTTGATGCGGTTCCCCATCGGTAGTGGAACAAAATTAATTTTTCCCAAAATTTTTGGTATTTTTCTGGTAGGGGGTAGAAGCTGAGCTAACGCACATTGTCTTTGGCGGACGACACGAACCACGCTGGAATCATATTGGCATTGCGCCTAAAGAAGTACGTCCAGTAATTTTGGCTGACTGCTAAAAATAACTTCGAACCAGACTACCAGCGATCAAGCTCCAACCATCCGCAACGACAAAAAATGCTAATTTGAACGGCAATGAGACAATCGCTGGCGGCACCATCATCATACCCATACTCATAAGCACGGCTGCAGCGACAAGATCGATAATGAGAAAGGGTAGGAATACTAAGAACCCAATCTGAAATGCACGAGAAATCTCAGACAGCAAAAAGCTGGGGATCAGGACAGAGAGCGGTGCATTGGGCGTCAATGGGACACCCTGCGTATCGGGCCGCAGGTCTGCCATGGCGGCGAATGTATCGCCATCCATGCGGGCGGCCATGAAGTCTCGAAAGGGGGCTAGGGTGCGAGAAAACGCGGTTTGCGGGTCAATCGCTTCGTTTACCAGCGGCTGCAGCCCATCGGTCCACGCTTGTTGGAAAACGGGCTCCATCACGAAGTACGTCAGAAAGAGCGCGAGGCTGATGATCAACATGTTCGGTGGTGACTGCTGAAGACCGATGGCTTGCCGAAGGATGGACAAGACGGTCACCAGAAACGGAAAGCAAGTGACCATGATCGCAAGCCCAGGTGCGAGGCTAAGCACGGTGATCAGTGCGATCAGTTGGAGGGTGCGCGCGCTGAGCGAGGTTTCGTCACCAAGTGAGATCGCAATGTCCTGCGCTGTGACGACACTTGGGAACAGGCAAATCGCCGAGATGAGCAGGATGCGCGCGTACACTGGATTAGACACCCGAGCCGAGGTCTATGATTTCGGTGAGCCTGACCACCAACTGGCCCTCGTCACTATCAGCGGCTTCCTCGAGCGTGCCCCGCGCTATGAGCTTGTCACCAACATAGAGATCGACAGGGTCATCGACGCGTTTGTCCAAGGTCAAAACGGCGTTTGCGCCCAACATCACCAGGTCGCGTACCAAGGGCCGGGCGCGGCCAACGGAGACGGTGATTTCGATAGGTACGGCTGTGAAAGGATTGTGGGCGTCCGATGCCAGGGTTTGTGTATCAGGCAGATCGACCATCTGAAACCTCCGCGGGTTGCGTTTCGAAATAGGCGGAAATGGCGGACCTGATGTCCGACAAGATCCTGTCCAGGTTAATCTCCACCTCTCGTTTGCCGAGGCGCAGGAGCACTTGATTGGGCGAAAGAAGCGGGTCGATGGTGAGGGTGAAGGGTGCCTCAGGGTCACCGCCGAGTGCGGCGCGTACTGCGTCCTCGCTTTCTGCGGAAACGGCTATTTCCAGTGGCATGTCGAGACTTGATTGCGCCACCTGGCCAATCTGTTCGCGGACGTGGGCGCCGATGCTGCGCCGTGCCATCTCGGGCAACACGGTATGGGTCACCTGCTCCATGATGTCTTTGACAATTCCGTTCAGCGTCGCGCGAAGTTCGTGATATTCGAACGAAGCTGACTGTAGGCTGACGGCAAGATCCGCCGACACGTGCGTCAGGGTCTCTGCTTGCGCCTTTACCGCATCGTCCCAACCTGCTTGGTAGCCGTTTTCAAAGGCTTGCAGCTTTGCGTCTTCGACCTCTTCAACGGGTAAAGTCGCGGCTTTGCTAGGGTTGCGTTTGGGGGCGCCAAAGTCTTGAAACAGTTTGGAGGTGTTCATCAAACGTTCTCCCGCTCGTCTTCGAGCCAACTGCGCAATATCTCAACAGTTTCCTCTTGGCGCTCGCCAATCATGCGGCGCAAACGATCCACCGGGTCAGCTGCTGGCGCTTGACCATCTGGCGTTTGTGAAAAGTTCAGGGCCGGCAGAGTGGAAGGGTCACCCTCTGGTGAATTCATCGCGATGTCGGGAAGTCCATCCAGGCTGGCCATGGGAGTGGACGCAGTCAAAACATCGCCCTCTGCCGCGAAGTCTGGAGGCGGCGGCAAAGGTGTTGGCGAAGGGGCGCGTGACAAGACCGGCTTCACAACAAAGAGCCCCAAGACAAGGGCAACAATCGCCAAGACAGCCATCTGAATCGCCGACATGACGTCGATGTTCACGGCATCCATGAACGACGTTTGTGCCTCTGTTCCCATGGGCGTGGCCGACTGCAACGTCATGGACTTGATCGTGATGATGTCGCCGCGCGCCTCGTCAAACCCTACGGCAGACGCAACCAGTTCGCGCAGCGACTCCAACTCTTCGTCCGATCGCGTCGTTGGTTCGGGCGTATCCTCAGCGGTGGTCCCGACGACGTCGTTCACCAAAACGGCAACCGTTATCCGTTTGATTGCGCCAGCGGCACGCACAATGGCCCGCTCCGTTTCGGAGACTTCATAGTTGATTCGTTCACGGGTTTCAGAGTTTTGCGAGGTCGCACTTTCGTTGCCAGCGGCGTCGCCATCCGGCAAGTTGGAGGCGACAGTGACATCACCGCCCCCCGCTTCGTTCGAATTGCTTGTTCTTTCCTCGGTATCGGTGCTTATCACGACGCGGGCTTCGGGATCGAACCGACGCTCCCGAATTTCTTCAGTCTCGTTCACCGTATCGACGCTGACCTCGACAATAGCATTCCCAAAGCCAACGCGCGCCTCGAGCAATCGCTCAACCCGCTCGCGCAGCGCGTCCGCCTTGTCGTCCGAGGCTGCCGTCGGAACGGTTTCATCGGCGGAGCCAACCAGTGCACCGTTCGAATCAATCACCGCCACGTCTTCTGACGACAAACCGGCAACGGCGGACGCCACCAAAAAACGGATCGCCCGCGCCTGTTGCGCCGTCAGCGCCGCGCCATTTGGAGTAATCGCAACGGATGCCGTGGGCGTCACCGACCGTTGAAAGGGATTCGAACCCGTCGACGCAATATGTACCCGCGCCATGTTAACATGCGGGCTCGACACAATTGTGCGTGCCAATTCGCCTTCCTTTGCGCGCCAATAGGCGGCATCGAACATCTGTGACGTCGTTCCAAACCCAGAGAGCGAATCAAGCAGTTCGTAGCCGCGACTGCTGTTGGCTGGCAGGCCTTCGCTGGCAAGGGTCATCCGTAATTCGTCGCGGTTTTGACTGTCGACAAAAATGGACCCGCCGCGCACTTCGAATGGGACGCCGCGCTGTTCCAGCGCCCGTACAACATCACCAGCCGCCCCATTTTCCAGGCCCGCATATAGAAGAGTCATCGATGGTGCCGTTGCGATTCGCGACATTGCTAAAACCGCAAGAAAAACCGCCACCGTGGCGACGACGACAGTGATCTGCCGCCGGATATCCAAGCCCATCCAGACATTGAGTAATTGCTGCACAACCACCTCCGACTTGTCGCGCGTTCTGCCCGACGATGTGCAAGCAATGACTGATCAGCCTTAACAATCGGTTAGTTGATCTGTGCCAAAAGTCGGATGTGGCAAACGAACGGGATCACTATGACGGACGCGACGGCAGAAGCCTCAGAGGTGAAAAGAAAATCTTCAAAAATGCCCCTGATCTTGGGACTTATCGCAGTTTTACTTGGCGGTGGCGGCGGGTTCTATGCCGCGTTTTCAGGTATCATACTTGGTGAGAAAACCGATAAGGTCACGAGTCCCGGAACGGCTGACGTGCCCGCTCTGCCTGATGTGGCGTTTGTACCGATCGAGCCGCTGACGATCTCTTTGACCGGGAGTACGCGGAATAGTCATTTGCGATTCCGCGCGCAGCTGGAGGTTCCGTCTAGCTATGCACCAGACGTCGAAGCACTCATGCCGCGTATCGTGGATGTTTTGAACGGGTACCTCCGCGCGTTGGAAACAAAGGATATCGAAAGTCCCTCAGCGCTGCTTCGTTTGCGCGCGCAGATGTTGCGGCGAGTGCAGATCGTGGCGGGTCCGGGTCGTGTGAATGATCTTTTGATCATGGAATTCGTGTTGAACTGAAGGTGCATCATGGAACTAATTGCTGACATTCTTTTGGCCGCCGGCGCGATTGGGGCAGGGTTTTACTGTTTCATACTTGGCCGTCGCCTAAACCGATTCAATAACCTCGAAAAAGGTGTGGGTGGTGCGGTCGCCGTCCTCTCTGCGCAGGTCGATGACCTAACCAAGATGTTGGCGTCGGCCCAAAGTACGGCCGCGTCGTCGGCAGACACCCTTAGCGATCTGACCCTACGCGCGGAACAGACATCAAAACGTTTAGAGCTTCAAATGGCGTCGATGCACGACATTCCTGAGCCTGCACCGCAACCTGTGGTTCAAACGCAAGCCCCGGCAGAACCGATATTCACGCGCCGTGGCGCTGGGGGTGCATAGTGTCAAAGCCCAAACTTGGCCGCGCTGTCGGGCGTGGCTCTATACTCATGATCTCACTGTTGTTGCTTGGATCCGCCGCAATGCGCATCGCGATGGGTGCCGGAGCTGCCGTCGCCCAGGGAGATTTGGGCGACGCGCTTGCGTTACCCATGACAAGCAAGTCCGTTGAACCTCCAACGAGTGAACCTGCAAAGCGCGATATCCAATCGCTTCTTGATGCTTTGCAGGAGCGAGAAGCGCGCGTTGAGGAGCGGGAAATTGCGCTTGATGTACGGGCCAAGGCGATCGAAATCGCGAAATTTGAAGCGCAACGCAGGATAGATGCCCTTCAGGAAATTGAAGTACAGTTGCGCAGCACGTTGGCACAGGCGGAAACGGCAGCGGAAGACGACGTGGCGCGCCTGACAACTGTTTACGAAAACATGAAGCCAAAAGATGCGGCAGCCCTCTTTGGTGCGATGGAGCCAGAGTTTGCGGCAGGGTTCTTGGCGCGGATGCGCCCTGATGCAGCAGCAAAGGTGATGTCTGGCCTTGATCCTCGGGTGGCTTATTCGATCAGTGCAATACTTGCAGGTCGAAATGCGCGAGCTCCAAAAAACTGATTTCAGATGAGGTTTTCTTAACCGCTTTCAGGGAAGCTGCAGTGACGTCTTTTGAAGGAGCGGTCATATGATTGGCATCATAGGAATTATTACAATTTTCGTGATGGTTTTTGGTGGATATCTGGCCGCTGGTGGCAAGATGGGTATCATCCTCCATTCGCTCCCATTCGAAATGACAATGATCCTTGGTGCGGCAATTGGCGCATTTTTAATTAGCAACTCAATGGCTGAGATAAAGCATACGGCAAAAGATCTTGGCAAAGTCTTTAAAGGTCCAAAATGGGCGCATGAAGACTATAAGGAGCTCTTGTGTTTGCTATTCGAGCTTATTCGCCTCGCGCGCCAAAACCCCGTGGCCATTGAGGAGCACATTGAAGACCCTGAAAACTCGGACATCTTTGGGCGGTATCCAAAGATTGTTGCTGACAAAGAAGCAACAGCCCTAATCTGCGACACTATGCGGTCCGCCTCAATGAACTACGACGACCCACATCAGGTTGAAGAAGTTCTTGAAAAGCGCATGGAAGCAAATTTGCATCACGCAATGCATTCTAGTCACGCTCTGCAAACAGTCGCCGATGGGCTACCAGCGTTGGGGATCGTTGCGGCTGTTTTGGGGGTCATTAAAACGATGGCGTCTATTGACCAACCTCCAGAGATACTTGGAAAACTGATCGGTGGCGCGCTTGTTGGTACGTTCCTAGGCGTGTTCCTTGCCTATGGACTTGTTGGGCCTTTTGCCGCCAAAGTGCGCGCCGTCGTTGAAGAAGATGCCCATTTTTACCAGCTGATCCGCGAGGTCTTGGTCGCCAACCTGCACAACCATGCCACCAACATCTGTATCGAAGTGGGTCGGCAAAATACACCATCTCACTGCAGACCGTCCTTCTCGGAATTGGAAGAGGCACTTAAAGTTGCCAAACAGAAGGCAGCGTGATGTTCATATGGGTAATGTTGCTAATGTTGCTCTCCCCCGTGCTTGCCGCGGCCCAAGCGATCAACATTAGGTCAGGAGCGCACGAAGGATTTGCGCGTGTCGTGTTGGATGTACAACCGAACACTGAGTGGCGTAGCCAGCCCATTCCTTCTGGCATGGAAGTGACGCTGCTAGGGCATACGGAAGGTTTTGATACAGCGCGCGTTTTCGATCGGATTAACCGCGATTATATTTCGCAGGTCGTTGGCGAAGAAGATAGCGTGAGCGTTAGGTTCTCATGTCGTTGCGAAGCCTCGGTTTTTAACGCAGGCTCGCGAATGATTGTTATTGACGTGTCACCGGTCCCTCTCGGACTGCCGGAAGTTACTCCCACCAGGCCCCAAGATTTTTTCTTAGCAAACACTGGCCTTGACTCATTCCGCTTTGCTCCTCGACCAGCAGACTTACAGCAAAGTAAGGTAGGCGCTGAAAGTTCACAAAATTTGAACAAAAATGCAGGCTCACGCGTCGGGTATTTCCCTTCTTTGCCCGTTAAAGACGTTTCGCCCGAATCCACAACGATTCCGCTACGCACAGCCCAAGAACAACTAGTGCAAGGCATCAGCGGTGCGGCTACGAGGGGCGTTTTACAAGTGAGTCCAAGTGAAGGACCTATTTCAGCCGCACGGTCCCTGCCTAGCATTGGTAGCAATCAAGTTGACGGCAAAACACATCGACAGCCAGTAACGACCTCCGATAGCAGCGTTAGAGCAAACATATCCATTTCTAGTGCGGACAATATCTTGAGGAATTCGACTGAACTCCAAGTGCCAGCTGCAATAGAAAATTCGTCATGTAGCTACCCAAACTATCTAGAGTTTATCGGGTCAAACAGACCGGAAGGATTTTTGCCTTCCATCGCAAATCTTCGTAGTTTGCTTTATTCTGAAACTAACCTTATAAATGAAGCTGTAGCAGTGGAGCTCGCACAGACGTATTTGTACTACGGTTTTGGAGCTGAAGCGCGGGAGGTCCTTGAAGGCATAACAGACAAGGCTCAAAAATATTCTGAGCTAAAGGAAATAGCGGATATTCTCGAATTTGAGTTTAGCCGTAGAACAGAGACGCTTAAAGAACTGGCTGAATGTGACTCGGAAGTTGCACTGTGGGCAGCTATGGTTAGCGAGCAAATGGAGGATACGCAGAATTATAATATACAAGCAGCTTTGAGAACTCTAAGTGAGTTACCCGTACATTTACGCCAGTACATTGCGCCACTCCTTAGTAGGCGGCTCTTGGAGAACGGTGACGAGGCGAGTGCAAATACGGCCTTACGCAGTCTCGATAGGGTGATGGAATTATCCACTCCAAGCGTTGATCTCGCAGCGGCTATGATTGAACTAAATCAGGGAAACAATTTAGACGCCGAGAACCGTTTGGAAAGAGTAGTTACTTCGAATGCACAACAGTCCGCTGTCGCTCTCATAGAATATATCGACTCAAAGTGGAGCAACAAAGAGACACTTGAGAAAAAGGTTGCCGACCTTGCCGAGGCTTACGCAGGGCAGTTTCGCAATGATCCCATTGGAGCTAAACTTCGGGATATCCATGTGCTTGCGTTGGGTATGTCTAACCAATTCGCCAGTGCTTTTGAGGCAATCGATCAGGATCAGAGACAGTCGCCTGAAAACCAGTCTGTTCGCTCAAGTACGCGGTCGTTGGTGGTTGAAATGCTGGCGCTGAATGCCGACGATGCAACCTTCCTGAAGAATATTTTCGGAGATGTTAGGCCGACTTTAGATCGAGTTGAGCCTGACGTTTTGGTCAGTGTAGCGAGCAGGCTAAATGCGCTTGGGTTCCCTGCACACGCACGCCGCATTCTATCGGTACAGCCAGTTACTGACAGGAACAACAACACGAAACAGCTTGAGGCAGAAATCGCATTGGAGCTCGGTTTCGATCACGAGGCTTTGGCGAACCTTTATAATTTGGAGACTGCTGCGGTAGTGGGTTTGCGCGCCAAAGCACTTTATCAAATGGGTGACTTCAGTGCGGCAAGTCAGACATTTATGGACGTTGGCGAGGTAGACTATGCCAACCGATCAGCTTGGTTATCGGACAATTGGTCGATGTTTGACGATTATTCTGTACCGGTGTTCGAGTCAGCAGCAGAGGTCGCCAATACCAATCTAAGACGCGAATTGAGACAAGGTGCGGAGCTCTCGGGTGCAGATTTAAGTATCGTAGAGAGTGAGAACGCTCGGACTGTGCTTGATCAACTTCTCGCTTCGGAGGATGTAAATTTCGAATAGGTTTGCGTTATTCGGTCAGCCTTAATTCTGCCCTAGTTCGTTCAGACCGTGACGGGCTTGCACTGAAGTGGTCCCGCTTTTTCGGACAGGTTTGCAGCGTTTCTAAGGTGTATCGGGTTTAGGTTTCATGCTGCTTTCGCTTGTTCCAAGCTGCCCCAATATGCGTCTTCGGGTGTTTGCCGATCAAGTGCGGAATGTGGGCGGTCTGAGTTGTAGAATACCATCCAGTT
>JBCBID010000038.1:0-33790 GCA_038525015.1 Pseudomonadota bacterium
AAGACCGTCTTGGAAACGCCGTGGGGCGGCGTTTCAGGTCCGAATGGGCGGAGCCCTCAAGACCGTCTTGGAAACGCTGTGGGGCGGCGTTTCAGGTCCGAATGGGCGGAGCCCTCAAGACCGTCTTGGAAACGCCGCGGGGCGGCGTTTCAGGTCCGAATGGGCGGAGCCCTCAAGACCGTCTTGGAAACGCCGCGGGGCAAGTCCGTTGGTTGAAGCCCGAAGCTTGGGGGGGCATGACGGGGTCAGTCGTATTGCACCACCTCGTATTCGATATTGTCAGCGTCGTGGAAATAGAAGCGGCGGCCTGGTTCGTAGTCGCCGTGGTTGCCGGTTTTGAAGCCGTGTTCGAGGACCGCTTTTTCCATCCCGTCGAGGTTATCGGTGGTCACGGCGATGTGGTTCAGGCCGCCGATGGTTTGGTAATTGTCATCTGTTGGCTTGCCCGGTGCGCCCGGTGTGTAGAGCGCGAGATAATGTGCGTCGCTGCCCACGTGTACGGTGCGCCCGCCCGCCATCGCGGCTCCGGCCCACCGGATATGCCAGCCAAAGAGGTCGCACATCCATGCGGCGGTCGCATCTGGATCCGAAACGGTGAGATTGGTGTGTTCGAGCATCGCGGCCATGGTGAGTTCCTTTTGTCATGGTCTTTCCTTTTCAGGTCGATGGGGGCATCCTGCGACCTCAAGTCGACTTGAGGTCAAGGGGTTTTTCATGGTGGTGTCGGAGGGGTTGAGCATTGGCGAGATTGCGGAGCGGACGGGATTGGCGGTGTCGGCGATCCGGTATTATGAGGAGGAAGGGCTGGTGGCGCCGTGGCGTAATGCGGGCGGGCAGCGGCGGTTTCAGCGCGCTGATCTCCGGCGGTTGAGTTTTGTGATGGTGGCGCAGCAATTCGGCTTTACGCTCGCACAGATCCGGGCCGAGTTGGACCGGTTGCCCCGGCACCGTGCGCCGACCAAGCGGGATTGGGCGCGGATCAGTGCGGAGTTTCGGGCGGGGCTGGATGCGCGGATTGCGCGGCTGGAGAAGTTGCGCGACACGTTGGATGGTTGCATTGGCTGCGGGTGTCTGAGCCTGGAGGTCTGTGCGCTGTACAATCCGGCGGATGCGGCGGCGGAGAAGGGGCAGGGGCCGCGATACCTGATGGGGGATGCGCCGCCTGCGGCCTGATCACTTTCGTGTCAATTTGAAAGACGGGAGCGGTGGCCTGCGCCAGGGTGACGTAATGCGTCGCTGCGTCACTTTGAATAACGTCCCGTCTTTTGGTGAATTTCTGATGGTTTTTTTCACGGGGACAGTTCACCACATTGCGTAAGGCCTATCTGTAGGCTAGCGACGATGCAATTTGCGCGGTAGCGCCGGGAGTGAGAGGGAGCCGACCCAAATGGCTGAGATTGAACGCGAAGCGATGGAATACGACGTGGTAATCGTGGGGGCGGGTCCTGCGGGGCTGTCGGCGGCTATTCGTCTGAAGCAGTTGGATGCTGATCTGAACGTGGTTGTTCTTGAGAAGGGATCGGAGGTTGGGGCGCATATCCTGTCGGGGGCGGTTTTGGATCCTTCGGGTTTGGATGCGCTGATCCCGGATTGGAAGGAGAAGGGCGCGCCGCTGAATGTGCCGGTGAAGGACGACAGTTTTTACATGCTGGGCGAGGCGGGGCAGGTGCGTATTCCCAACTTTGTCATGCCGCCGCTGATGAACAACCATGGCAACTACATCGTGTCGATGGGCAATGTGTGCCGTTGGATGGCGGAGCAGGCCGAGGTCATGGGGGTGGAGATTTTCCCCGGCATGGCGTGTTCGGAGTTGGTGTATGGTGACAGTGGCGAAGTGAAGGGTGTCGTCGCGGGCGTGTTCGGTCTGGAAGAGGACGGGTCCTATGGCGAGAACACAGAGCCGGGGATGGAGTTGCACGGCAAGTACGTGTTCCTGTCCGAAGGTGTGCGTGGATCGCTGTCGAAAGAGGTGATTGCGAAATATGACCTGGCTGCCGGCAAGGAGCCGCAGAAATACGGGCTGGGCATGAAGGAGATTTGGGAGATTGATCCCGAAAAGCACCGCGAAGGTTCTGTCAGTCACACGATGGGGTGGCCGCTGGAGAAGAATGCAGGCGGCGGGTCGTTCATTTATCACCTTGAGAACAATCAGGTTTACGTGGGTTTTGTTGTCCACCTGAATTACAAAAACCCGCACCTGTTTCCATACATGGAGTTCCAGCGGTTCAAGCACCACCCGATGGTGGCGGACCTGCTGAAGGGCGGCAAACGCGTGGCATACGGTGCGCGGGCGATTTCCGAAGGTGGCTATCAGTCGATGCCGAAGATGGTGGCGCCCGGTGTGGCGCTCTTGGGCTGTTCGGTGGGTATGGTCAACGTCCCGCGCATCAAGGGCAACCACAATGCGATGCTGTCGGGCAAGGCGGCCGCAGAGGCAGCTTTTGATGCGATCAAGGCGGACCGCGCCGGGGACGAGTTGACCGCCTACGAAACCGAGGTGCGCGAGGGTGCCATTGGCAAGGACCTGAAGAAGGTGCGCAATGTGAAGCCGCTGTGGTCCAAATACGGTCTGACCGCATCGCTGGGCCTGGGCGGCATGGACATGTGGACCAACACATTGGGCTTTTCGCTGCTTGGAACGCTTGGCCATGGCAAGAACGACGCCGATGCAACGGAAGAGGCAAGCAAGCACAAGCCTATCGACTATCCCAAGCCCGATGGCACTTTGTCCTTTGACCGATTGACCAATGTATCCTTCAGCTTCACCAATCACGAGGAAAGCCAGCCGGCGCATTTGCACCTGAAGGACAAAGCCGTGCCCGTATCGCAGAACCTGCCGAAATACGCGGGGCCGAGCGCCCGATACTGCCCGGCGGGGGTCTATGAGTTTGTGGAGGAAGAGGGCAAGGACACGCGTTTTGTCATCAACTTCCAGAACTGCGTGCACTGCAAAACCTGCGATATCAAGGACCCGGCACAAAACATCACCTGGACCACGCCGCAGGGCGGGGATGGGCCGAATTACCCGAATATGTAGCGGGCCGGCGATCAGGCCGTATATGATTACGCAAGCGCCGGGTCCTGAAACCCGGCGTTTTTTATGGCAGCCATTCGCTGACACCTGCGCGAGGTTGGATTGCACAAATGCGCAGACGTGCTAGCCTTTGGCAAAACAGAGGAAAGGCAGTGCATCCCGTGATCAGATCGCTTTTGTCCAGTGTCGCGCTCACCGCTATGGTGGCGACAACCCCTCATATGGTGTCCGCGCAGTCGGTGGCGGGGTCTTACCTTGCCGGGCGGCAGGCGGCGATCCTGAGCGATTTTGATGCCGCAGCGCGGTACTACACCGCGGCGTTGGCGCGTGATCCGGGCAATGTGGAGCTGATGGAGGATGCGGTCGTCTCGCAATTGGCGTTGGGGCGACTGGACCGTGCCCTGCCGATTGCGAAATCCGTCGAAGAACGCGGCGCGCGCAGCCAAGCAGCGCATATGGTGATCATCGCGGATATTCTCGCGCAGCAGGAGTTTGCCACCTATCTGGAGCGAGACATCGAAACGCGCGGGATCGGTCCGCTGGTAGACGGGTTGCTGAACGCCTGGGCGTTGGTGGGCACCGACCGCGTGGACGAGGCGATGGCGGCCTTTGACACAGTATCAGAGCAGCGCGGGGTGCGCGGCTTTGCGTTGTATCACAAGGCGATGGCGCTTGCGGGGCTTGGCCAATTCGAGGCGGCGGGCGAGATTTTCGAGAACGAAGGGTCGGGCCCGTTGCAACAGACCAGGCGCGGGGCGATGGCGCGGGCCGAAGTGCTGTCTCAACTGGGCCGGAATGACGAGGCGATTGCCTCGCTCCAATCCGCCTTTGGCAGCGTGTCTGACCCTGAACTGGACGCGATGACGCTGGCGCTTCAGGCGGGCGAGACCTTGGCCTTTACCCATATCACTTCGGCGCGTGATGGCATGGCAGAGGTGTTTTATTCACTGGCCGGTGCCCTGCGGCAGGAAGCGGGGGCGGATTACACGCTGCTTTACGGCCGGATCGCGCGGCATTTGCGGCCCGATCATGTGGATGCGCTGTTGCTGAATGCGGACCTGCTTGAATCGCTGGAGCAATTCGATTTGGCGAACGCGGCCTATAAACAAGTGCCTGCGGATCATCCGGCCTTTCACGCCGCAGAACTGGGCCGTGCCGCGGCCCTGCGCCAATCGGGCAAGCCCGATGCCGCTATTGAGGTGTTGGAACAGTTGGCGAAACGCTTTGGCGACCTGCCGCTGGTGCATTCCACACTGGGCGACGTGCTGCGCCAGCAGAACCGGTTCGAAGACGCTGCAAGTGCCTATGACCGCGCGCTTGAGCTGACCGATACGGAGGCGCGGGGCGCGTGGTTCCTTCACTATGCGCGAGCGATTTCCTATGAGCGGCTCAAGGAGTGGCCCAAGGCCGAAGCTGATTTTCGGCGGGCGTTGGAGTTGAACCCCGGGCAGCCACAGGTGCTGAATTATCTGGGATATTCGCTGGTCGAAAAGCAGATCAAGCTGGATGAAGCGCTGGAGATGATCGAGGAGGCTGTCGCGGCCAGCCCCGACAGCGGCTACATCGTGGATAGCTTGGGTTGGGTTCTGTACCGCCTGGGCCGGTATGAGGAAGCCGTCGGTCACATGGAGCGTGCGGTTGAGTTGATGCCGATTGATCCGGTGGTGAACGACCACCTGGGCGACGTGTATTGGGCCGTGGGGCGTGAACGCGAGGCGCGGTTCCAGTGGATGCGTGCGCTAAGTTTTGTCGACCCTGACGAGGTGGATGGCGAGGCGGACCCGGACCGGATGCGCCGCAAACTTGAGGTTGGTCTGGACGCCGTGCTGGCCGAAGAAGGGGCTGAGCCGCTTAAGGTCGCGAATGACGATTGAGGCCTTTGCGCCCGCCAAGATCAATCTGACATTGCATTTGACTGGCCAACGTGACGATGGCTATCATCTGCTTGATTCACTTGTTGTTTTTGCGGATGTGGGGGATCGGTTGGCGCTGACACCGGGCGCTGCCCTGTCGCTTGATGTGACGGGCCCCTTTGCGGATGGCGTGCCCACAGACAATCGCAACTTGGCGTGGCGGGCGGCAGAGCTTGCCGGGTGGACCGGCCATATCGAGATCGAAAAGGCCCTGCCGCACGGGGCTGGGATCGGTGGTGGTTCGGCGGATGCGGCGGCTGTATTACGCGCCCTGGGGTCGGATGCGGATGCACTTGTGCTTGGGGCTGACGTACCCGTGTGCGGCGTGGGACGTGCGGCCCGGATGCGCGGGATTGGCGAGGTCGTGACGCCGGTTGCGGATGATCCCACATTCTTTGCGGTTTTGGTCAATCCCGGTCTGCACGTGGCGACGCCTGAGGTGTTTGCGCGGCTTGAGTGCAAGGACCATGCAGCCATGACGACACTGCCGTCGCGTGGGGCGGGGATGCGGGCCTGGCTGGACTGGCTCCGCGTCCAACGCAACGATCTTGAGGCGCCTGCCGTTGCCATTGCGCCGGGCATTGCGCGCGTTCTGCAAGGGTTGGAGGCGACGCCGGGTGTGTTACTGGCGCGTATGTCGGGATCGGGATCGACCTGTTTTGCGCTTTATCCCACGTGGTCGGCGGCCCGGTTTGCGGCCAGTGCGATTGCGGCGGAGCGACCGGATTGGTGGTGTGTTCCGGCGACGCTTAGTTGATCCGTTCGACCACGTAGTCGGCCAGATCGATCAGCATATCGCGCAGGTCATGCGCGGGCAGGGTGGCGAGCGCTGTTTTGGCCTTGTCGGCCCAGGTCATAGCGTCGGCCTTGGTGGCGTCGAGGGTGCCGTGTTTGTCGAGCAGTGACAGGGCATGGTCGAGGTCGGCGTCGGTCTGATCGCCCTTTTCGATGGTCCGGGACCAGAAAGCACGTTCCTCGGCGTCGGCCTGCGCGACGGCCTTGATGACCGGCAGTGTGAGTTTGCGTTCGCGGAAGTCGTCGCCGATATTCTTGCCCGTGGCCTTGGATTGCCCTTGGTAGTCGAGAAGATCGTCGACGATCTGGAAGGCGATGCCAAGCGCGTCGCCATAGTCAAAGAGCGCTTGGGTGGTGGCGGCGTCTTTGCCCGCGATGACGCCGCCCACTTCCATGGCCGCAGAAAACAGCGCGGCCGTTTTACCGCGCACCACCTGCAAGTAGATCGCTTCGTCGGTAGCGAGGTCTTGCGCCGCGGTCATTTGCAGCACTTCGCCTTCGGCGATGGTGGCGGCGGCGTCGGACAGGATGCGCAGGACGTTGATGTTGCCGGTTTCGGTCATCAACTGGAACGAGCGCGCAAAAAGGTAATCCCCCACGAGCACGGAGGATTTGTTATCCCACAGGAGGTTGGCGGTCGGGCGTCCACGCCTCTGGCCGCTTTCGTCCACGACATCATCGTGCAGCAGGGTGGCGGTGTGGATAAACTCGACGGTGGCAGCGAGATGCACGTGATAGGGGCCGGGATAGCCGCAGAGGTGGGCGGAGGCGAGGGTCAGCATGGGGCGCAGGCGCTTGCCACCCGCTTCGACCAGGTGGCGGGTCACCTCGGGGATGCGCGGGGCATGTTCGGACGCCATGCGGTCGCGGATCAGGGTGTTCACCCCTTCCAAATCGTCAGCCAGCCAGGCCGCCAGCCGGTCGTGTGGCTTTGCGATTGCGGACGCGTCCATCACTTTCCCCATTGCACCCCTCGACAGGTAGGTCGGTGTGCCTCTACATCCATGATATGAAGGAACTTTTGCGCAGTACTGACCCGACGATCATCGCCTTTGCCTCTGCCCTTCTTGAAGGCGAGGATATACCTTGCTTTCAGATGGACGTAAATATGAGTGTCCTGGAAGGTGGGATCGGAATCTTTCCGCGGCGTTTGATGGTGCGGACCGATGATTACGATGCCGCGCTGCGGGTGATGACAGACAATGACATCGATCTTGGACGCTGATCTGACGCGGGATGCATTTCTGGGCGGGCGGGTACATTTATGGCAGCCGCGCGCCGGATACCGGGCCGGAATCGATCCGGTACTGCTCGCGGCGTCGGTGCCCGCCACTGCAGGGCAGGCGGTGCTTGATCTGGGCTGTGGTGCAGGTGCGGTGGCCTTGTGCCTTGGGGCGCGGGTGCCGGGTTTGGAGCTTGTGGGATTGGAGCGGCAGGCGGATTATGCGACCTTGGCCAAGCGCAACGGGCTTGAGGTCGTTGAGGGTGATCTGAACGACATGCCGCAGGCGCTGAAAGCGCGCAGCTTTGACCATGTTCTGGCCAATCCACCCTTTTTCGACCGGACCGCCGGTGCCGTCGCACAAGATCATGGACGCGAAGGCGGACGAGGGGCCGAGACATCGGTTGCTGCGTGGATTAGTGCCGCGGCCCGGCGGCTTCGGCACAAGGGGTATCTGCACCTGATCCACCGCACCGAGCGAGTGCCGGACCTGCTTGCTGGTGCGGCAGGATGCCTCGGCAGCCCCGAGATATGGCCGCTTTGCCCGCGGGTGGAAAAGCCGGCAGAGTTGGTGATTTTCCGGGCGCGCAAAAACGGGCGCGCAGATTTTCGCATGCATTTTCCTATCATTTTGCACGATGGCACGCGACATAAACGCGATGCAGAGAGCTATACCCCTGAAATCCAAGCTGTTTTGCGAGATGGCGCCGCGCTGGCCCTTTAACGACGCGTTAACCGCACCTAGGTCTAACTTGTCCACATGCTGCGCTTGCGGCGTGACTTAGACACGAAGCTGTGCTTGGCTGTGGAAGCAACTTTGTCAGCAAGGAGGACCCGCATGAGCGTGACTGCGCATCTCGAAGAGTTGAAAAAGAAGCACCAGAACCTGAGTGATCAGGTGGATATGGCCCAACGATCGCCCGGTATCGATCACATCGAAGTGGCCGAGATGAAAAAGCAGAAACTAAAGCTGAAAGAAGAGATCACACGACTTTCGAGTTGAGTTAACGCTTCAGGCTGGCGCGCGCTGCCAGGAGCGCTCCTCCGGTGATCAGCAGGGCCGCCAAGGCCAGCGACCAACTGGGCGCAGCTACGCCAGCCACGACCAAAACAACGGTAGACAACAGCGGCGCCGCATAAGACGCCGTTCCAAGAATTTGTATGTCACCGCGTTTTACCCCGATATCCCAAACATAGAAGGCAAGGCCGACGGGGCCGAGGCCAAGCAAAATGGCGCTGGTCCATCCTATTGCGCCGGACGGCCATAACGTGTCTTCAAGCAGCAGATGTAGCGGCACGGACAGTGCCGCGCTGCCAACACAGAACACGGCCACCGAGGCTGTGGGCACCGAGCCAAACCGCCGCGACAGCACAGAATAACTTGACCATGTGAGCGCGCAGAGCAGCGCAAGCAGATATCCAGGTAGTGCCGCATGATCAAATCCTGTCGCGCCGCCCGTCACGATCAGGGCGGCGCCTGCAAACCCGACAAGTGCGCCGAGAATATGGCCCATGCGCAGCATCTCTCCGGGCAGCAGGCCCGAAAACAGGACGATCAGCAGGGGCCAGAGATAGGCAATCAGGCTCGCCTCGGCCGCCGGGGCAAGACGGAGCGCTGAAAAATAGAGCGCGTGGTAGCCGAAAAGGCCAAGTGTTCCCATCAGGTAGACATGGCCCGGCACCATGCGCAGATGGCGCAAGCCCCCGCTGACCGCGGCCCAGATCAGGCCTAGCGTGCCGCCGATAGCAAAGCACAGCGTGTTCAAAAGAAAGGGCGGCGTCGGGGCGGAGCCGACGGTCAGCAAGGCCAGCACGCCCCAGAGCAGTACGGCGACAAAGCCGATCAGAGTGGCGGTGGTGCGTGTCATTCGGCTTGAAAATCTGCGGCAGGCTTTCGGATCATCTGGTGCGTGATGTGGCCGGTTTTTTCGATCTCGGCCAGCATCCAGTCGCGGAAGGCGGCGATTTGGGGGCGGGTTTCGGCCCCTTCGGAGCAGAGGAAGCGGAAGCGGACGCCGGTGTCGAGGGCGGTGGGGAAGGGTGCGACAAGGCGGCCATCATCAAGGTCTTTGACGACCAAAGACCGGCGGCCCAGCACAACGCCGACACCTGCAAGGGCCGCGTCCACCGCGTGGTCCGCCTGGCTGAACCTCGGGCCTGCGGTGGGTGCGAAATCGACCTCCATCATGCGGAACCACGTGGCCCAGTCGCTGGACGGTTTCAGGAAAGCGATACTGTCGTCAAAGATCAGTGTAGCGTTCCGCAGGCTTTCGGGTGTCGGGTATTGAGCCGCCAGTTCGGGGGTCATGACCGGACACACCCATTCCTCGACCAGCGGCAGGGAATACACACCTTCGTCTGTGCCGGGGCCGAAGCGGATTGCAACGTCGACGGCGTCCCGGCTGAGGTCGACAAGTTTGAGTGAGGCGGAAAAGCGCAATTCGATTTCGGGATGTGCTTGGGCAAAGTCGTAAAGACGGGGGGCCAGCCATTTGGCGGTAAAGGCCGGGCCTGCCGTGACGGTCAGCGTTTCATTGTCCAAAGCGCGCTCAGCGGCGCGCCAGGCAGCGGCAAGCATCTGGAACCCGTCAGCCATGCCAGGCGCCATGGCGCGGCCTGCCTCGGTGAGTTCCACGGCGCGATTCAGACGGCGGAACACTTGGACGCCTAGGTGCTCTTCGAGCGACTTGATCTGGAAGCTGAGGGCTGCGGGTGTGACGTGCAATTCTTCGGCCGCTTTGGCAAAGGACATGTGGCGGGCGGCGGCATCAAAGGCGCGTAGGGCGGTAAGAGGCGGTAGGCGATCTGGCATGGTCACTTAAGTACAGTTTAAGTGAAGGCTTGGAAAGTCTCGTTTGTCGGTTGATGCGCGAAGGCGCATGTTTGGGTCAATTCAGAAATGTTGATCCAGAGGATACCGACCATGTTTGAGACGTCTGCAACCCCCGCCATCCGTAAAGGTCTGGAAAAGGCGCATGCCGAGCGTGGCGCCGTGTTGGCGGAGGCCTGGACCTGGCTGTTCGGGGGCAAGACTTCCCGCTGATGTGCGCGCCATCTTACGGGATCAAGAAGGGCCGGTGCAGTGATGCGCCGGCCCTTTTTTTGTCACGATTGGATGGGGGACATGCGTGCAGCCTTTCTGCACTGCGCGTGCACCCACTGAGCGTCTTCAAAGGCTTAGACGAAGAACTGTGCGCCGTTGGCTGAGATGGTCGAGCCGTTGATAAAGCCCGAATCGTCGGAGGCCAGGAACACGACGCAGCGCGCGATCTCTTCCGGTTCGCCCAGGCGACCTGCGGGGATTTGGCCGATGATACTTTCGCGGACCTTTTCCGGCACGGCCATGACCATTTCAGTGGCGATATAGCCTGGGCAGATGGCGTTGGCGGTGATGCCCGCGCGCGCGCCTTCTTGCGCCAGCGATTTCACGATGCCCAGATCACCGGCCTTGGTGGCGGCATAGTTGACTTGCGCGAACTGCCCTTTCTGACCGTTGATGGAGGAGATCACGATGACACGACCAAATTTGCGTTCGCGCATGCCGGGCCAGACGGGGTGCACGGTGTTGAATACGCCCGTGAGGTTCGTGTCGATGACCTGGTGCCATTGTTCTGGCGTCATCTTGTGGAAGGGGGCGTCGCGGGTGATGCCCGCGTTGGCGACAACGATGTCGATGGGGCCGAGGTCAGATTCGACCTGTTCCAGCCCCGCTTTGGATTCGTCGTAATCGGCGACGTTCCATTTGTAGGTCTTGATGTCGGTTTCGTCAGTGAACTTAGCGGCGGCCTCGTCATTGCCGGCATAGGTGGCGGCGACGGTATAGCCTGCGTCTTTGAGGGCTTTGGAAATGGCTTCGCCGATACCACGGCTTCCGCCGGTGACGAGGGCTACACGGGACATGTGGGAACTCCTTTGGTGTTTTCAAATATTCTTTCGCTCAAATACCGTCTCGGCGCAACTTTATTACCTTGTGCCGTCACGTCTGAGCGGGATTTTGGTGGGTTGGGGTGTAGGCGGCCCCGTATGGCGCCGCCTTGATCTGGATCAGTCGCGCAGGCTGCGGGGCCTGTGCGCGCTTAATCGCGTTCGAGACACATGGCGACGCCCATGCCGCCACCGATGCAGAGCGTGGCGAGCCCCTTTTTCGCATCGCGGCGCTTCATCTCGAAGAGCAGGGTGTTGAGAATGCGTGCACCCGACGCACCGATGGGGTGGCCGATGGCGATGGCACCGCCGTTGACGTTCACAATCTCGGGGTTCCAGCCCATATCCTTGTTCACGGCACAAGCCTGAGCGGCGAAGGCTTCGTTGGCCTCGACCAAGTCCAAGTCTTCGGCCTTCCATCCGGCTTTTTCCAGTGCCTTGCGGCTGGCATAGATCGGGCCCACGCCCATGATCGACGGGTCAAGGCCAACTGTCGCGTAGCTGGCGATGCGTGCCAGCGGCTCGATCCCGCGCTTTTCGGCGTTCTCGGCGCTCATCAGCAGGGCACCGGCTGCGCCGTCGTTCAGGCCGGACGCATTGGCAGCCGTGACCGACCCGTCCTTGGTAAAGGCGGGGCGCAGTTTTGCCATGGCTTCCATCGTGGCGCCGTGGCGGATGTATTCATCGCTGTCGACCACAGTGTCACCCTTGCGGCCCTTGACTGTGAATGCGGTGATTTCGTCGGCGAACTTACCGGCCTTTTGTGCGGCTTCGGCTTTGTTCTGGCTGGCCACGGCAAATTCATCCTGAGCGTCGCGGGTGATCTGCCATTGGTCGGCAACATTCTCTGCCGTTTGACCCATGTGATATCCGTTGAACGCATCCCACAAACCGTCGCGGATCATCGTGTCGATGTATTTCAGGTCGCCCATCTTGTGACCGGCCCGCAGGGCGGCCGCATGGGGTGAGAGCGTCATGTTTTCCTGGCCACCCGCAGCGACGATATCGGCGTCACTAAGGGCGATGTGTTGGGCGCCTAGCGCAACCGCGCGCAGACCTGACCCACAGACCTGGTTGATGCTCCAGGCAGCGCTTTCCTTGGGTAGTCCGGCGTTGATATGCGCCTGCCGGGCTGGATTCTGGCCCTGCGCGGCGGTCAGGACCTGGCCAAGGATGGTTTCCGACACCTCGGATTTGTCGACGCCCGCGCGCTCCACGACCGCTTCGAGCACGGTGGCGCCAAGGTCGTGGGCTGGCGTATTGGCGAATGAGCCACCAAAGCTGCCAACGGCAGTCCGGGCGGCCGAAGCAATGACGATATTGGTCATGTAGTCGGGTCCTCTGTCAGTTTCCATGAGGACCAATCCGAGACTTTGCACGTCTTAAAGGCGCTTTGCGCCGGTACGGGCCTCAGAATGGTCCCGCGCTGCGCGTGCCCTACCGGATTCGCTTCCATGCGGCAACGGAATATGTCTTAGGCGCGCATACCCGCCTGTTGCGGGCCAGGACGCTTGCCCATCAGCCAGCTTGGCCGAATTTGCGGCGCTTCGAAATAGAAGCCCTGCAGGCAGTCCACCCCCATCTGTATCAACATCTCGACATCGTCGTGCTGTTCCACGCCCTCGGCCACGACAAGCATATCGAAATGGTGACCAATCTGGACAATAGCTGCGGTCAGTGCCTGGGTGTCGGGGTCGTTTGCAATGCCGTGGCAGAATTCCATGTCGATCTTGAGAACATCAAAAAAGAAATCCTTGAAATAGCGCAGGGCCGTGTAGCCTGCGCCAAAATCGTCAAGCGCAAAGCAGATGCCGCGCGCGCTGAGCCGGTCCATGAAATCGACCACCAGTTCGGGCTGATCCATGGCCGAACCTTCAGTGATTTCGAGGATCAGGCGCTCGCCCACCGACGGGTCCTTTTTCAGCCAGCGGTTCAGGGTCTGCATCCAGCGTTGATAGCCGATGGACCGGGCCGACATGTTGATTGACAGCCGGATTGACGGATGTTCAAACAGGGTGCGCAAGCCCATGTTCAGGGCGACCGTGTCAATGTCGCGCCCAAGTTCGGTGCGTTCAACGACGGGCATGAAATCCTTGGCCGGGATGATGCGGCCGGTTTCATCCATCACCCTGATCAAACCCTCATAAAAGCCGACGCGGGTGGGGTCGGTCGCCATAACAACCGGCTGAAAGGCCAGCAATGTCTGCTTGTGCTGAACGGCCTGTTCAACCATTGACAATGTGCTTCGGTCACGCGCGGACACGGCAACACTTAGCGGATTGTTCACGTCGGTTAGTTTGGGTTTGAACCGTTTTTTGGTCATGGCCTGGCAGCGACCCTTGTGTGCAAAATCTGTTGGCACTTTTGCGCGGTGGCCGTAAAAACACTCTTAATGTTTGTATTTTGTTCTAATTTTCGCGTTTAACCAAGTTGGGGGATTTGACGTGCTGCACCGCTGTGGATGGGAGGGAAATGCACCCGACTATGTGGCCTATCACGACACCGAATGGGGGGTGCCGGAATATGATCCGCGCGCGCTTTGGGAGAAGCTGGTGCTTGACGGATTCCAGGCGGGGCTGAGCTGGATTACCATTCTGCGCAAGCGTGAAGCCTTTCGGGCGGCCTTTGCCGGGTTTGACCCCGCGGTGGTGGCCACCTGGGGCGAGGCGGACGTGCAGACGCTGCTGGGCAACCCTGGCATCATCCGGCACCGGGGCAAGATCGAAGCGACGATCACCAATGCACGCGCCTTCATGGAGGTTAATTCGGATGTCGGCTTTGATACATTTTTATGGAGTTATGTCGACGGAAGGCCGTTGCAGACCAATTTCGCGACCCGGGCCGAGGTGCCACCCAAGACCAAGTTGAGTGAACAGATGTCGAACGACCTGCGCGCGCGCGGGTTCAAGTTTGTGGGCCCCACCATCGTCTACGCCTTTATGGAGGCGACAGGGCTGGTCAACGACCATATCACGCCCTGTTTCCGTCATGCGGAATGCGCGGCGATGGCCCGTTGACTCTGAGGATTCGGCGCGTATAAGCGCGGCTTCATTGGTGTTGGTGGCCTTCGCAAGAAGTTCCCTGTCGTCCCGGCAAAATCCGGGGAGAGGACAACGCCCTTCCGCTGTTCACGACCCCCAGAGTGGCACGCACTTTTGGGACAAGTTGTGGAAGCAACATTAAGAGAAGGAGATCAGCCGTGACCAAACGCACGTCTGCCAAGCACAAGATTGATCGCCGTATGGGCGAGAATATTTGGGGGCGCCCCAAATCCCCAGTCAACCGCCGTGAATATGGCCCCGGCCAGCACGGTCAGCGTCGCAAGGGCAAGCTTTCGGATTTTGGTATCCAATTGCGCGCCAAGCAGAAGCTGAAGGGGTATTACGGTGATCTGACCGAAAAGCAGTTTCGCCGCATCTATGCCGAAGCCGAGCGGGTCAAGGGCGACACCGGTGAGAACCTGATCGGCCTGTTGGAACGCCGGCTGGACGCTGTGGTCTATCGCGCAAAGTTCGTGCCCACCGTTTTCGCCGCGCGCCAGTTCGTGAACCACGGCCATGTCCGGGTGAACGGCAAAAAGGTCAACATCTCGTCCTACCGTGTGAAGGAAGGCGACGTGATCGAAGTGCGTGACCGGTCGAAGCAACTGGCCGTTGTCCTGGAAGCCGCACAACTGCCCGAACGCGATGTGCCGGACTACATTGATGCCGACCACTCGAAAATGACCGCCACCTTCACCCGTACGCCCGCCCTGGGTGATGTGCCGTACCCGGTGATGATGGAGCCGAACCTCGTCGTGGAATTTTACGCCAAGAACTAAGGGTTTGGTGGGCGAATTGCCCACCTTGTCACGGACCGAGGTCGCCCTGTTCCGGGGCGGCCTTTTGCGTCTTGGTGCGTGCGTGGGTCAGCCATTGGCCATCGCGCGCAGGGCTGCGTCGGTCGTGGCGTCGGCTGGGAAATACAATTCGACTTTGAGATCATCCAAAGCCACATCTTCGGGTGTGCCGAATTGCGCGATGGTGGCAAAGATCGACAGGCGCGTGTTCCCCATCCTCAGAATTGTCGGGATCACCGGACTGGTTGCCATCTGCGTGCGGCCCTGGACTGCGCCCAGATGGTTGGCTACCCGGTCAAGCGCAGGCACCCCACCCTGGGCCGCGCTTTCAGTGCGCAGGCGTTGGCAAGCGTGGCGGGCCACGTCGGGCCAGTTCTCGACCAAGGGCGGCAGGGTGTCTGACATCATAAGATCAAGCAGGCTGTCCCCCGACCCCATGCCCAAGCCGCTGAACAGAGATGCGGCGGGGTGGTTCATGTCGAGGATGGTCCAAAGCCTGTCGACTGCCAGAGCGGGGTAGGGGGCGTGCACGGTCAGCATGTGATCAACCGCGGCGCGGATCGGGGCCATTTCGGCCGTATCCCATGCCCGCGACGGATAGCGCGCGGCAAAGCCCGCATGGGTCAGCATCTGGTTGCGGGCATCGAGGGGCAGTGTCAGCGCATCGCTGAGCCGGTCAATCATGTTCCGGCTTGGATGCGCACGCCCGCTCTCAAGAAACGAGATGTGGCGAGCCGATACCTCCGCCTCGCCTGCGAGTTCCAGTTGGCTGAGGCGGCGGGCCTTACGCCAAGTGCGCAGAATTCCGGGAAAGTCCGTCATCTCATGACCCTACAGTCCCCTGCGCTGCCAATCCATTACCTGCGAGGTAATTGAACCTATGCGGTTTAGCCCTCTACTCGGGTCCTATCTGGATAGGAGGGGCACATGACCCAAGACTTTCACAAATTCTGGCTCAAGATCACTGCGATTGTCATCGCATCCTTTTCACCGGTGATGTTTCTGGGAAGCATGATCACCACCGCTGCGCCACTTCAGTTCACGCTGGACCTGTTGGGCCTGCCGCTCGACGGGCTGCCGGTGCACGGCGACGGCTCAAGCCGCTTGCTTGCGGCGATCCTGGGGGGTGTATTGCTGGGCTGGGGGGCGATGATCTGGTGTTTGCAGACGTGGGTCTACGATGCAGCGCCCGAGGGCGTGCGTCGCACGGTGCTGACCGGGCTGATGCTTTGGTTTGTACTGGACAGTGCCGGGTCTATCGCTTCGGGTCAGATCACGAATGTGATGTTCAACGTGGCGATCCTGGCTGCTGCTGTCGGTCCGCTGTGGCGCCCCGCCCAAACCCCTGCAACGCCATGACATTTTCATGATGGCAGCGCTGCAACCTGTGGTAGCCTCAGTGTCATTGATTGACGGAATTGGAGACCGCCATGGGCGCCCGCGACATTTCATTTGCGAGCTTCAACCTTTTGAACCTGCAGACCCCGGGGGATGCGATTTACGGTGACACGGATGGCTGGGACCCGGTCATTTATCAGCGCAAGGTTGACTTTACCGCGTCGATCATTGGCAGGCTCGACGCGGATGTTGTGGGCTTGCAGGAGTTATGGGCCGCTGCCGCGCTGGACCAGGTGCTGAAAGAGGCGGGGATGGCGGATGCGTTCACACCGCTTGTGCCGCCCGATCACGACGGCGACAAGATTGTGTGCGCCGCCGCCGTGCGCAATGAAATGCTGGTGGGTGAGCCTGAATGGATCGTGGATTTCCCGGAGGAATATACGCTCAGAACCGGCGGTGACGATCCGCAACAGGACTTTCTTGAGGTCAATCTTGGCACGTTCTCGCGCCCGGTGCTGCATTTCCAAGTGCAACCTGATGAGCGCACGCCAGTGATCCATGTCTTTGTCTGCCACTTCAAATCCCGCCGCCCGACCGAGATCTGGCGCGAGCGCAGCTGGTATGACCGGGACGTGCACGGCCCCCATATCACAGCGCTTGGCTATGCCATTTCGACGGTGCGCCGTACGGCCGAAGCGGCAGCACTGCGGGTGATCATCACCAAACTGACCAAGAAGACTGACACGCCCGTGGTGGTCATTGGTGATATGAACGACGGCAAAGATAGCAACACGCTGAATATCCTGAGCGAACAACCCACCTATCTGTCGCCCCTGTCGTCGGGGGGCGGCGACAATGCACTGTATACCGCGCAGACGATGCAAGAATACCGGTCGGTCCGCGATGTCTATTACACCCATGTCTACAAAGGGCAGCGCGAGAGCCTGGACCACATCCTGTTCAGCCAGGAATTCTATGACAACTCGCGCCGCCGCAAATGGGCGTTTGACGAAATGGTGGTGCAGAACGATCACCTGAACTACGACGACCACAAGGACAGCGGCACCAACGACCATGGCGTGATCCGGGTCGGGTTCAAGTGGAAGCCTGCGCCCGGCGCAACAAGCTAGCGGTAGCAGACCAAGAAGGCGCACGCGGACGCATGCCGCAACAGAGCAGATGCCGAACGCGCTTCGCAGCACCAAAGCAATCGATGGTTGTCCGGCCTTGCGTCCTTGGGGCGGCGCCAACGGTGGCAGGCAAACGCGCGTTTTTGCCTCTGGCCACTCTTGCCGTGCGCCCCTAAAACGTCTCGGACGGATGGAGAGGGACAATGACGCGCATCACACCGCAGCCCGGAATCATGGACATCGCACTGTATCAGGGCGGCGCGTCGCATTTGGCCGGTGTGGCGCAGGTGTTGAAACTATCCTCGAATGAGAACCCGCTTGGACCGCCACCTGCGGCAATCGAGGCGCTGACGCAGGCCGCAGCCTCGATGCACCTGTACCCGTCGACCGACCACGCCGCGCTACGCACAGCTATTGCCGAGGTCTGGAGCGTGGACCCCGACCGTGTCATTTGTGGTGTGGGCAGCGACGAGGTGCTGCAATTCGTGACGCAGGCTTTTTCGGGACCTGGCGACGAGATCATCCATACCGCGCACGGGTTTTCGATGTACCCCATTCTTGCCAATATGGCCGGGGCGGTGCCGATTTGCGTGCCCGAGACCGACCGCGTTGTGGATGTAGACGCAATCCTGCGCGCCGTCACCGAACGGACGCGTATTGTGTTGTTGACCAATCCGGGCAATCCCACGGGCACACGCCTATCGGACACAGAGCTTATACGCCTGATTGATGGCCTGCCAACGGGTGTCATCCTGGTGATCGACGGGGCCTATACCGAGTATGCGGACGGCTATGATGGCGGTGTGTCATTGGCTGAGACGCGGCCCAACGTATTGATGACGCGTACCTTTTCCAAGGTTTACGGCCTGGGCGGTTTGCGGGTTGGCTGGGGCTATGGCCCCAAGGGCATGATTGACGTTATGACGCGTATCCGGCAGCCCTTTAACCTGTCTACCGTCGCGCTGGCTGCGGCAGAGGCGGCGGTGCGCGACACGCAATGGGTCAGAGATTGTGTGGCCTTGAATGCCGATCAGCGCGCCCGGTTGACCGGCGCGTTACGGCAATTGGGGCTGGCCTGCGACGACAGCGACACGAATTTCGTATTGGCCCGCGCGGCGTCAGTGGCCGAAGCTGATGCGGCGGAAAAGGCGTTGAACGCTCAGGGTATTCTGGTGCGGCGCGTGGGGGGCTACGGCTTTCCAGAAGGCATGCGCATCACCGTAGGAGATGCGGAGCAGACGGGTCGCGTGATTGACGCTTTGACAGAATGGCGGGCCGCATCGTGAGCATCATTTACAACAAGATCGCTTTCATTGGCCTGGGGCTGATCGCGGGGTCGATGGCGTGGGCGACCAAGCGGGCAGGGTCCGCCACGACAATCAGTGGCTATGCCCGATCCGAGGCAACCCGCGAGACCACACGTAGATTGGGTTTTTGCGATGTTGTGACCGACAGTGCGGCCGACGCCGTTGAGGGAGCCGATTTGGTCGTGCTGGCGGTGCCGGTCGGCGCGATGGAACCGGTCATGGCCGACATCAAGGGTGCGCTGATGCCCGGCGCGACGGTGATCGATGTTGGATCGGTAAAGCAAGCGGTCTTTGACGCAGTGCTGCCGCATCTGCCGGCCGGGGTCCATTTCGTTGGCACGCACCCGATGGCGGGGACCGAACATAGCGGTCCAGAAGCCGGTTTTGCTGAGCTTTACGACAACCGCTGGACTCTGATTGTCACACCCGAGGGTGTGGATCCCGACGCGGTTTTGCAGGTCGAACGCTATTGGGCCGGCTTGGGTGCGATGACGGATAGGATGGATGTGCAACACCATGACCGGGTGTGCGCCGTCGTCAGTCACATTCCGCACCTCATCGCTTATACCATGGTGGGGGTCGCCGATGACCTGCGCCGCGTGACCGACAGCGAGGTCATCAAATTCTCGGCAGCGGGCTTTCGGGATTTCACGCGGATTGCCGCGAGTGATCCGACCATGTGGCGCGATGTGTTTCTGACCAACAAGGATGCGACGCTGGAGATTTTGGGGCGCTTCACCGAAGAGCTCTTTGCCTTGCAGCGGGCCATTCGCACAGGCGATGGTGATCATCTGTTTGATTATTTCACGCGGACCCGGGCCATCCGGCGCGGGATCATCGAAGCGGGCCAGGATACAGATGCGCCAAACTTTGGTCGCGGAGCCAGCCGGTGAGGGCGATTGCCCTGAGCTTGATGCTGACAGCTGGCGTCGCAGCGGCGGCCCCCGATACGTCCAAACGCCCGGTGGCCCGTGCCGGCACAGACGCGCGCAACCTAAGCGTTGTGCGCGACGCGGCTGTGCAGCCAGCTACACCAACTGTTGCAACGGCCGTGCCGGCTGCGGCGATCCTGCCCGAAACAGCGGTTTCATTACGTCCGTCTTTGCGCCCCCAAGCCGTTGTGCAGAAGGCCATGTCGCGTCGCGCCGAACGCCGTCGCGGGCAGGTGTGTGGGGATCCTGACCTTCAGGGCGATGAGGTGGGTTTTGTACCGGGGCGGATCAATGGCTGCGGCATATCCGAGGCGGTGCGCCTGCGCGCGGTGTCGGGTGTGACGTTAAGCCAGTCGGCATTGATGGACTGCACCACGGCAAAGGCCCTGAAACGCTGGACCGAACGTGGGGCAAAGCCAGCGCTGCGCAACACAGGTGGTGGGCTCGCAAGCTACCGCGTGGCTGCGCATTATGCCTGCCGGACCCGCAACAACCAGCCGGGTGCGCGCATCTCGGAACATGGCAAGGGGCGGGCCATCGACATATCGGGTTTTGAGTTGAGAGATGGTACATCGCTTACCGTGCTCAACGATTGGACGTCGCGTCACCGGCGTGCGCTGCGGCAGATGCACAAGGCGGCCTGTGGGCCGTTCGGGACGGTGCTTGGGCCGAATGCCGACCGATTTCACCGGGATCATTTCCACTTCGATACCGCGCGCCATCGTGGCGGGGCGTATTGCCGGTAGTCCGCCGACTGGGGCGCTGCCCCAGCCCCCGAAGTTTATATGGCAAGGCACAGCAAGGCCCTAGCGCAGGATCAGCCGGGGCACTGGTGCCAGCGGAAGAAAGCCCAACCGCACCGCGCCGTCGCGCAAGGTGAGTTCGACATCGAGCGTGTCCGCATTACCCGACGCGTTGGCCAGCGCTTGCAGGACGCTTTCTGCCTGGCCGCGCAGTTGCGCGGGAAGCACGCCCACATTCTGGGCGAGGTCCAGCATCGTGCGCCAGTTTTCCGCCTGAATTGCGATTGTCCCCGCAGGGACACCGATTTCATCGACAGTCAGATCGGCGCTGAGATTAAATTGCAGATCGCCCCAGATGGCCTCGGCCAGGTGCAGGTCGATGACCCGAGGTTGCGGGCGGCGTTGGTCAAGTGCACGTCGGTCCCAGGCTGTATCAAAGGTGATGTCTGCGCGCATTTGCAGGCTGTCGAATGCTTCCGGGAAGTCTTCGGGCAAGCGTAGGCCACGTCTGGCCGCATCACCAGGGGTGAAGGTGGTGGCAGCAGCGGTCAGCGCATATTGGTTGCCCTTGGTTTGCACCATGGTGAGGGTGAGGTCGCTTGCGGCAGCTTGCGCGCCTTGAGCATCGCTGACCCGCCAGGGCCCTGACGTCCAGCCAAGTGCTTCAATCTCAAGCGCAGTGCCCGGGTGCAGGTTCAGCGCCATCACACCGTTCTGCATCGTCAGCATGGAGCGCCCGAGCGGGGAGGCGAGCAGGATCGGGCCGTTGTCCAGCGTCACGGTCACATCACCCGGCCACCAGGCCGGGGCGCTGATGTCGAGCGCATTGGTTCGGATCGCCACCCCCGCATCGGGGTCGGCCACGGCCATATCGCGCAGTCCGGCGTGCAATGTCAGGGGGAACCCCCCGCCTTCGATACGCCGCAGTTCAGCCTGCCAGCCTTCGGCCGCGCGTGCATCGAACCACGTGGTGACCGCACCCCGCAGGCTTGCCGAGGCGACCCACCACCAGCCGCACCACGCCAGGGCGACAACTGCAATGATCCAAATCACTTTGCGCATATGCGCCCCTTTCCCTTGTCCGCAAAATGGGGTCTACCGCACTGCGCAGCAAAAGGACCAGCAACAATGGCGATGTGGGTGTTCGGCTATGGCAGTCTGCTTTGGAACCCCGGTTTCGAGGTGGCCGAAAGCGTGCGTGGAAGCGTGCCGGGCTGGGCGCGGTCGTTCTGCATGCGGTCGATCCACCACCGCGGGTCCGAGGCGGAGCCGGGGCTAGTTCTGGCGCTGGATGCTGCAGACGGAGCGGCATGTGACGGGGTGGCGCTGCGCGTTGCGACGGGCACCGAAGAGGCCACGCTGGCCTATCTGCGCGACCGCGAGCTGATCTCGTCTGCGTATCTGGAAAAGATGTTGCACGTGGATTTGAGCGATGGGCGCCGGGTTGAAGCGGTGACCTATGTGATTGATCCCGATCACGTACAGTATTGCGGCGGTTTGCCGCTTGAAGAGCAGGCGCAGATCATCGCACATGCGCATGGCGGGCGAGGTCCGAACAGCGAATATCTCTATAACACGGCACAACATCTGGTTGAACTTGGCGTGGCTGACCCAGACCTTGATTGGTTGTCACGCCGCGTTGCAGCGATATTGGCATAAATCCTTGGCGCTTTTGCACAAAAGCCGATAGGTTGCTGCGAAAGCAAAACAGAGCAGGGGTCAGGAGCCAAACATGGCGCAGGCCACACAAGAAGCGCAGCCGTATTTTTCGCAGCCGGTCCAGCAGATTTTCGCCATGGTCGTGGTGCTGGGCTTGTCGCTTTTTGGTGCTGTCATCGCATTGCCCCGGGTTCTGCCGGTGTTTCAGGCCAACCCCTATCTGAACGGGTTCATCGTGCTGGTTTTTGTCATCGGTGTGATTGCCTGTTTCTGGCAAGTGTTTTCGCTGATTTCGTCCGTGCGCTGGATCGAAGAGTTTGCCAGCGACCGGGCCGACGCTCAGACCAAGGCCCCACAGTTGCTGGCCTCTTTGGCATCCTTGCTGCGGTCGCGTGGGGCACGGATGCAGCTCAGCTCGTCATCGACACAGTCGATCCTGGACTCGGTTGCGACGCGGATCGACGAAGGTCGTGAGATCACGCGCTATATCGTCAGCCTTTTGATTTTTCTTGGTCTTTTGGGTACGTTCTATGGCCTGGCCACCACCGTGCCGGCGCTGGTCGAAACGATCCGCAGTCTTGCACCGCAGGAAGGTGAGGGTGGGTTTGCCGTTTTCAATCGGCTCATGACGGGGCTCGAGTCGCAGTTGAATGGCATGGGGATTGCTTTCGCCTCATCGCTGCTGGGGCTTGCTGGATCGCTGATCGTGGGCCTGCTTGAGTTGTTTGCGGGGCGTGGCCAAAACCGGTTCTATCGCGAGTTGGAAGAGTGGCTGAGTTCGATCACGCGCGTGGGCCTGTCGGACAATGAGGGCAGCACAGATCAAGGGGCTATGGCGGGTGTGGTCGATCATCTGGCCGAGCAGATGGAAAGCCTGCAGACCATGTTCACCCAGTCCGATGTCAGCCGGGCGATGGTGGACGAAAAGCTGGGCAAACTGGCGGATGCGGTGGACCGTATGACAACGCGGCTTGAAATGCAGGGCGGCGACAATGATGCGTTGGCGCGCGTTGCCAATGGGCAAGAGCGACTGATCTCGGTCATCGAACGGCAGGGGACGGGCGACGGGATCGATGCGGAAAGCCGCATGCGCCTTCGGTCGATTGACGTGCAGATGCTGCGGATACTTGAAGAAATCAGCGCCGGGCGTCAGGAAACGATGGCGGAACTGCGCACCGATATCTCGGCGCTGGCCACGGCGTTGAGCCAGTCAAAGGGACAGGCGCGCAGAGGGGTGCCACCACAGCGGAATGTCCAGGGTCAAAATACGGGGGATAGCTGACCATGGCGTTGTCACGACGCACAGGGCAACGGTTCCAGGCGTCGATTTGGCCGGGCTTTGTGGACGCGATGACCGGCCTTTTGCTGGTGCTGATGTTCGTGTTGACGATTTTCATGATCGTGCAGTTTGTGTTGCGTGAGACGATCTCGGGTCAGGAAAGCGAGTTGGATCAACTTGCTGGCGAGGTCGCTGCGCTGGCGCAAGCGCTGGGGCTGGAAGAACGCCGGACCGCCGATTTGGATGCGCGGGTGTCTGAGTTGACAACCACTTTGACCGACAGGCAAAGTCAGGTGTCTGCGCAGGCGGCACAGATTGCTGCCCTAACGGCAGAACGGGATGCGCAAGCGACGGCGCTGGCTGACGCCGAGACGCGGATCACCAGCTTTGAAGCGCAGGTCGCAGCGCTGATTGCGGACCGTGACACCGCGCTTGAAACTGTCGCGGGCCTTGAGACGGAACAGACGCGGCTGTTGTCTGAACAAGAGGCTCTGAACCTGGCCTTGGCTGCGGCGCGGGACGAGGTGGATGTGCAGGCGGAAACCGCGCGGCTGGCAGCGGCGCGGACCGAGGCGCTGCAAGCGCTTATCGCCGATCTGAGAAATCGCAATGCCGAGACCGCTGATCAGGCCGCGACCCTACGTGCCGATCTGGATGCAGCGCAAGAGGCGTTGACCGCTGAAGAAGCCGCGCGCCTTGCCGAGGCTGCCGCAGCCGAAACCCTGCGGGCACGGCTTGAGGCCGCTGATGCCGAGTTGACGGCCATGACCCTCGCGCTCGAAGCACAGCGGCAAGAGGCCGAGGATACATTGACGCTGCTGGCGGCGGCCCGTGCGGCCGAGCGGGACCTGACAGATCGTCTGGCCGTGGCCCTTTTGGCGGCACAGGAGACCGGAGCGTCGGCGACAGCGGCGCAAGAGCGGATTGAGGGGCTTGAGGCGGACCTGGCAGTGGCACTGGCCGCGCTTGAGGCTTCAGATGCTGAAAAGGTGGCGCTTGAAGAAACGCAAACAAGCCTTGAAGCTCGCCTGGCGGCGGCATTGCTGGCGGCCGAAGATGGCGCCGTGGTGGCGCAGACATTGTCGGATGTTGAAGCGCAGATGGCCGTGCTGGAAGAGCGTCTCGCGGCGCTTGATCTGGAGAGGACAGACTTGCGTGACAGGTTGGCTACTGCCGTCGCCGACAGGGTGGCCTCAGAAGGGCAGGTTGCTACGCAGGCGGCGGACCTGACAGCGCTGCGGACGCAACTTGCGACTGCGATTGCCGCGCGCGATGCGGCCCGTGCCGATGCCGAAGCGGCAGGCAGTGGGGCGACAGATGTGCGTGAACAATTGGCAGCGGCCCTGTCCGCCAAGCTGGTAGCGGAAACCGAACTGCAAAACCTGAGCGTTGATACGCAAGAGTTGCGCGCCGCGCTTGCCGCCGCATTGGCTGAACAGTCCAGGGCCGAGGCGGCATTGACCAACCAGACCACCGCAACGCAAGAGCGTGCTGCTTTGCTGGCCGCGGCCCGCGATGCGCTGAGCGCCGAGCAAGCGGCTACGTTGGAGGCCCAGCGTCAGACAGAATTGCTGAACCAGCAGGTCGAGGCGTTGCGCACGCAACTTGGTCAGTTGCAGGCGCTTCTGGACGATGCTGTGGCGCGTGATGCAGCCAAGGATGTTCAGTTGAGCACGCTGGGTAGCGACCTCAACACCGCCTTGGCGCGCGCAGCACTTGAGGAGCGGCGCCGACGAGAGCTTGAAGAAGAGGAGCGTAAAAGGCTTGAGGCGCAAGCGCAGGATCTAGAGCGTTACCGGTCCGAGTTTTTTGGCCAGTTGCGCGACGTTCTGGGTGCGCAAGAGGGCGTGCGCATTGTCGGCGACCGCTTTGTGTTTTCCTCGGAAGTGCTGTTTCCTCCGGGGCAGGCGGAATTGTCAGCGGCGGGTCAGGCCGAGATTGCCAAGATTGCCGATATCTTACGCGGCGTTGCGGATGATATCCCTGCGGGCATCGACTGGGTGATCCAGGTGGATGGGCACACCGACAACGTGCCGTTGTCCGGCTTTGGAGAATTCGCAGACAATTGGGAGCTTAGCCAAGCGCGTGCGCTGTCGGTTGTGAGGTACATGGTTGCTTTCCTTGGCATACCGCCCAACCGCGTCTCGGCAAATGGGTTCGGTCAGTACCAGCCCATTGACCCGGCGGATACGCCAGAAGCGCGGGCGCAAAACCGGCGTATTGAACTGAAATTTACAGAAAAGTAGGGGCCCGCCGGCGGCGCCTATCGGGCGGCTTATTTGAGGGTTGTCGTGGTTTGGATGCGGTTGACCTCTTGCTGTCCGCGCGTCAAAATAACCGTTCCGGTATATTGGCCGACGGGCCAGGCGTCTGCCTTGCGGCGTGTGCCGACGGCGCGGAAGAACTGAGCTTGGGCGCGATCAATTTCGACCTCTTCGTCAATCACAGTCCCTGCGGGGCCATCAATGCGAAGTTGCATCCTGTCGCCTGCTTGCCCGCCAAAGGCATAGCCGAACAACACGAGCGCCGGGGCGTCAGTGGGCATCTCAACGGCCCCTGCTGTGCCGGCCTTTATGTCGTTGAAGTCGGGCACCTGGTCAGCAAAGCCTGCATCAAGCAGGCCACAAGGTTGATAGGCCGGGGGATCGCTCCAGAGTGTGTGCGTGCTGGGTGCATCGCAACTTATGTCGCCGTCTGGATCAAACGGGTCTACCACCGCGTTATCCTTGCGCACGGTCAGATGCAGGTGCGGGAACTGCGTACGCCCCGACAGCCCGACCTGTCCTAGGATCGTGGACACATCAACGCTGTCGCCCGTGCGCACGGCCACACTGCCGCGTTTGAGGTGGCAGTATTGGGTGCTCCACCCATCCGCATGTTCAATCAAAACGCCGTTTCCGCAGTCGCGTCCGTTGATACGCTCACTGTCTTCCGCGCGAAACAACCGGTCTTCCATCCCGTCACGCGTGCCTTTGACGACGCCGGGGGCCGCTGCGACAACGTCGACTCCGTCGCGCATCTGCCCAATGGATTTGAGCGCAAAATCGGTACCCTGGTGGGTGTCGTAGCTTAGGTTAGAGCAGCGAAAATCCATCGCCTCTGGCGAGGTGTCGTGATCTACATATTGCTGGATGAAACACGCGGTCCCGATCTCACAGTCGATGGGCACCGCTAGTAAAATATCCTTCGCCGCAGCCGGTGCGGCGAAGGATAAACTTAGGGCGACGCATATCGCCTCACGCATTAATCCGCGGTCAAAAGCGGTGGCTTATCGCCCGAAATTCGCGGGTTGTCGGGGCCGGAGAGTTTGAGATCCAATTCGCCGTTCTTGACCCCCACGCGAACAACACCGCCTTTCATCAGCTTACCAAACAGCAACTCTTCGGCCAGAGGCTTTTTGATGTGCTCCTGAATGACACGGCCGAGCGGACGGGCACCCATCTTGTCGTCGTAGCCCTTGTCGGCCAGCCATTCGGCGGCGGGCTTGGTCAATTCGATGGTCACATTGCGGTCCATGAGCTGCGCTTCGAGTTGCAGCACGAACTTTTCAACCACCGACAGGATCGTGTCTTTGCCCAGCGGCGCAAAGGAAATCACCGCATCCAGACGGTTGCGGAATTCCGGCGTGAACGTGCGTTCGATGGCTGCCGTATCCTCGCCTTCACGCCGATCTCTGCCAAATCCGATGGCGGCCTTGGACATCTCGGCCGCACCTGCATTCGACGTCATGATCAGGATCACGTTGCGGAAATCCACCGTGCGCCCGTTGTGGTCGGTCAACTTGCCGTGGTCCATGACCTGCAGCAGGATATTGTAGACATCCGGGTGCGCTTTCTCGATCTCGTCCAGAAGCAACACACAGTGTGGGTGCTGGTCGACGCCATCGGTAAGCATGCCACCCTGGTCGAACCCGACATAGCCCGGAGGGGCCCCGATCAGGCGGCTGACCGCGTGTTTTTCCATGTATTCCGACATGTCGAAGCGCAGCATTTCCACACCCAGCGTATCCGCCAGTTGCTTGCCCACTTCGGTCTTGCCCACCCCTGTTGGTCCGGCAAACAGATAGTTTCCGATGGGCTTTTCAGGCTCACGCAGACCGGCGCGTGCCAATTTGATGGCCGAAGACAGCGCCTCGATCGCGGGATCCTGACCAAATACCACGCGCTTGAGCGATACTTCGAGGTCCTTGAGGGTCTCTGCGTCGTCCTTGGACACGTTTTTCGGAGGAATGCGGGCGATCTTGGCCACGACATTTTCGATCTCCTTGGTGCCGATGGTCTTGCGTCGCTTGGCAGCGGTCACCAGATGCTGGGCCGCGCCCGCCTCGTCAATCACGTCGATAGCGGAATCTGGCAGCTTGCGGTCGTTAATGTAGCGACTGGCCAATTCCACCGACGTCTTGATCGCATCCGAGGTGTATTTCACGCCATGGTGATCCTCGAAATAGGGTTTGAGACCCTTGAGAATTTTTGTGGCGTCTTCCACCGATGGCTCGTTCACATCGATCTTTTGGAACCGGCGGCTCAGCGCGCGATCCTTCTCGAAATGCTGACGGAACTCCTTGTACGTGGTCGATCCCATGGTGCGCAACTTACCGCCTTGCAAGGCGGGTTTCAGCAGGTTCGAGGCGTCCATCGCGCCACCGGATGTGGCCCCGGCACCAATCACTGTGTGTATTTCGTCGATAAACAGAACCGCGTCGGGGTGATCCTCCAATTCGGTCACGACCGCTTTCAACCGCTCTTCGAAATCGCCGCGATACCGGGTCCCGGCCAAAAGCGCGCCCATATCGAGCGAGTAGATGGTGGTTTTCGACAGCACCTCGGGCGTTTCGCCTGCCACGATCTTGCGCGCCAACCCTTCGGCAATGGCCGTCTTGCCTACTCCGGGGTCGCCAACCAGAAGCGGGTTATTCTTACGGCGGCGACACAGCACTTGGATACAGCGCTCAACCTCGTCCGAGCGACCGATCAGCGGATCGATATCGCCTTCGCGCGACTTCTCATTCAGGTCGACGCAATACTTGGCAAGGGCGCTTTCTTTTTTGTCGCCGTCGGTAACGCCTTGGGCTTCTTCCTCAGCCTCCGGCGCGCCAGAGACAGGGCGGCTTTCGCCAAATGCCGGGTCTTTTGCTACGCCGTGGGCGATGAAGTTCACAGCATCGTAGCGGGTCATGTCCTGCTCTTGCAGGAAGTAGGCCGCGTTCGACTCGCGTTCTGCAAAGATGGCAACTAGGACGTTGGCGCCTGTCACCTCCGTTCGGCCCGAAGACTGGACATGGATCGCCGCGCGCTGGATCACGCGCTGGAATGCGGCGGTTGGCACCGCTTCTGAGCCGTCAATATCGGTGACAAGATTTGACAGATCGTCGTCCACGAACTCTTCAAGCGTGCCGCGCAGATCGTCGATGTCGACCGAACACGCCTGCATCACACGGCGGGCATCGGGTTCGTCGACCAGCGCGAGCAGCAAGTGTTCGAGCGTCGCAAATTCGTGCCGGCGTTCGTTGGCCAGCGCGAGCGCCTGATGAATGGCTTTTTCGAGTGTCGTCGAGAATGAAGGCACGGCAGTGCTCCTTATCGCTCGGGGTCGGGTGGGGGCATCAAGGGATGTCGAGGCCCCGTACCAACCATGGCCTCATGTACTTAAGTTTGGTTGAAGATCGCACGGCTTCAAGGCTTTTCTTTGCCCAGACCGTCACATTCTGCGTGAGAAACGTTACGATGATGTCACAATGGGCGTGTCAGTGAACATCCACGTCTCAGAAGTTGTCCTTCCGGGTGCGGATTTCGGCAAACACGTCGGTGGCGTTGGCGCCTTCCATGCCCAGATGGGCCTGAATGGCGGGATCGTGGGCGCGCAGAAACGGGTTTGTGGCCAGTTCTTCGGACAAAAGCGATGGAACGGTCGGGGTGTCCGATGCGCGTTTGTCGGCCACCTCGCGGACCCGTGATATAAGGTCGGAATTGTCAGGATCAATGGTCAGCGCGAACGCCCCGTTCGCTTTCGTGTACTCGTGGCCCGAGTAAACCACCGTATCGCCGGGCAGGGCGGCCAATTTCTGCAAGCTCTTGTGCATTTGCGGCTTGGTTCCTTCAAACACCCGACCACAGCCAAGCGCCATCAGACTGTCAGCGGTGAACGCGGCCTTCGCCTCGGGAAAGTAGAACGCAATATGGCCAATCGTATGCCCCGAGACATCAATGACGGTCCCGCGTTCCGATCCGATGGTCAGGCTATCTCCTTCGTTCAGTTTTACGTCTAGCGCGGGCAGGCGAGCCGCATCCGATGCTGCGCCGATCATGCGGGCCGGGTGCTTGGCCAGGATTTCCGACAGTCCGTCTACGTGATCGTAATGATGGTGCGTAATCAGCACATCCGTCAGCCGCCAGCCGGTGTCGTCAAGTGCCGCGAGAATGGGCGCTGCTTCGGGGGCGTCGACCAGTGCCGTATCCCCGGTTTCAGGGTCATGCGCCAGAAAGGCGTAGTTGTCGGACAGGCAGGGGATTGTGCGGATGTCGAGGGGCATGGCAATTCGGCTCTTTGTGCTTACTGTTAGATGAAAGGTGGCCCGAACGGCTGCAATGGACAAGAGACGATCATGCATCTTGATGTGCAGGACCTGCGCAATTTCTATTATCGCAGTGCCCTCGGGCGCGCGGCTCAGGCGTCTCTGCGGCGCCGGATGATCGAGCTTTGGCCCGAGGCCAAGGGACAGACAGTTGCCGGTTTCGGCTTCGCAGCGCCGCTGTTGCGTCCCTACCTTAAAGAAGCCCGTCGCGTCATCGCGCTTATGCCCGGACCTCAGGGGGTCATGCCGTGGCCTGCCGACATGCACAATGTCTCAGTATTGACCGAAGAGACGCTATGGCCTGTCGAGACGGGACATGTCGACAAACTGGTCATGCTGCACGGGCTTGAGACATCGGAACGCGCCTATGATCTTTTGGAAGAGGCGTGGCGCGTGCTGGGTCCGGGGGGCAAAGCTTTGTTCATTGTTCCGAACCGCGCGGGCCTCTGGAGCCGCCGCGACCGCACGCCCTTTGGCTTTGGTCGTCCGTACTCGGCCAGCCAGCTTGAAACGCAATTGCGCAAACACCAGTTCCTGCCCGAGCGGCATGTGGGCGCGCTGTATCAGTTTCCGTCCAGCAAACGGTTGTGGATGAAATCATCATCCATGTTTGAAAAAGTGGGCCGATTGATGCCCGGAATGGTGGCGGGCGGTGCCTTTATGGTTGAGGCGTCAAAATTGGTCTACCCGCCCAAGGGTAAGGTCATCCGCGCCAAGCCGAAGCGCCAAAAGGTACCGCAGGGTGTGACAGCACCGGTGGCGGGCCGCGTCTAGGGGCCACCACCAAACGCGCGCCTTGGTTTCGCACTCCTGCAGCCGGAATCGCCCCCAAACGCTCTCGTTTTGTGACATAAATCTTGCAATTCCAGCGGGCTATTCGGTCGCAGTTTTGTTAACCAATTGAAAACGCTGAAAAACCACCCTGGCACCTGTTCACGAACATATGTTGCGGGGTCCGAAACCCTCTGCTACATCCCCCCTGATTTTCACGCTTTGGCGCAAATCAAGGCGTACCAACGTCCCCGGATCACTTTATGTGATGGTGTCAGACCGGGGCCAAGACATCGAAAGGGTGGACGTGTCCGAACCAGCTTCGATCTCCACAGGCATCGCGTCTCGCTATGCCACCGCTGTTTTTGAGCTTGCCAAGGAAGGCAATGCCGTCAAAACCCTCGAAGGCGATATTGAAATACTGACCGCGGCGATGGCCGATAGCGGTGATTTCAATGACCTGATCCACTCCCCCGTTTACAGCCGGGAAGAGCAAGCCGCCGCCATCACCGCCATTTCAAAACAGGCGGGTCTGACGGACCTTATGACCAACACGCTCGCGCTCATGGCCGAAAAGCGCCGCCTGTTCGTGCTGCCGCAATTGGTGCAGGCGCTGCGTGAGGTCATCGCCGAGGACAAGGGCGAACTGACCGCAGACGTCACATCGGCGAAGGCGCTGACCAAGGCGCAATCGGACAAGCTCGCCAAGACGCTCAAGGCCCGCATGGGCAAGGACGTCACCATCAATGCCACCGTCGATGAAAGCCTCATCGGCGGTTTGATCGTTAAAGTGGGCTCAAAGATGATCGACACGTCGATCCGCTCCAAGCTCGCTTCCCTCCAGAATGCAATGAAAGAGGTCGGATAAATGGGTATCCAAGCAGCAGAGATTTCTGCGATCCTGAAAGACCAGATCAAGAACTTTGGTCAGGAAGCAGAAGTGGCCGAAGTGGGCCGCGTTTTGTCAGTAGGCGACGGGATTGCCCGCGTCTACGGCCTCGACAACGTGCAAGCCGGTGAGATGGTCGAGTTTCCCGGCGGCATTCAGGGCATGGCCTTGAACCTGGAAAACGACAATGTCGGCGTCGTGATCTTCGGTTCCGACCGCGACATTAAGGAAGGCGACACCGTCAAGCGCACCAACTCGATCGTGGACGTGCCCGCCGGTGACGAACTTTTGGGCCGCGTTGTGGATGGTTTGGGCAACCCCGTTGATGGCAAGGGCCCGATCAACGCGTCCGAACGTCGGGTGGCGGATGTGAAGGCCCCCGGCATCATCCCCCGCAAATCGGTGCACGAGCCGATGGCGACTGGCCTGAAGGCTGTTGACGCGATGATCCCGATTGGGCGCGGCCAGCGTGAGCTGATCATCGGGGACCGCCAGACGGGTAAAACCGCCGTGGCCCTCGACGCGATCCTGAACCAGAAATCCTACAACGACGCCGCAGGCGATGATGAGAGCAAGAAGCTCTACTGCATCTATGTTGCCGTCGGTCAGAAGCGTTCGACCGTGGCGCAGCTGGTGAAGAAACTGGAAGAGTCCGGCGCGATTGACTACTCGGTTGTCGTTGCGGCGACCGCATCCGACCCTGCGCCGATGCAGTTCCTGGCGCCTTACGCCGCCACCGCCATGGCAGAATACTTCCGTGACAATGGCCGCCACGCGCTGATCATCTATGATGACCTGTCGAAACAGGCTGTGGCCTACCGTCAGATGTCGCTGCTGCTGCGTCGCCCGCCGGGTCGCGAAGCGTATCCTGGCGACGTGTTCTACCTGCACTCGCGCCTGCTGGAACGCTCGGCGAAGTTGAACGAAGATAATGGTGCGGGTTCGCTGACGGCGCTGCCGATCATCGAAACCCAGGGCGGCGACGTGTCGGCCTTTATCCCAACCAACGTGATTTCGATCACCGACGGCCAGATCTTCCTTGAGACGGAACTGTTCTACCAGGGCATCCGCCCCGCCGTGAACACCGGTCTGTCGGTGAGCCGTGTGGGGTCGTCCGCTCAAACGGACGCGATGTCGTCAGTTGCTGGCCCGGTAAAATTGTCGCTGGCTCAGTATCGTGAAATGGCGGCCTTCGCCCAGTTCGGTTCCGACCTAGATGCAGCAACCCAGCAGCTGCTGAACCGTGGTGCGCGCCTGACGGAACTGATGAAACAGCCGCAGTATTCGCCACTGACCAACGCAGAAATCGTGTGCACCATTTTTGCAGGCACAAATGGCTACCTGGACAATATTCCCGTCAAAGAGGTGGGTAAGTTCGAAAGCGGAATGCTAAGCTTCCTGCGCAGCCAGAAGGCCGACTTCCTTAAGTGGATCGCGGATGAAGACCCCAAGTTCAAGTCGGGCGAAAACGTCGACAAGATGAAGGCGGTTCTCGACGAGTTCGCGTCGACCTACGCATAAGGTAAGGAGGACGGCATATGCCTTCTCTGAAGGACCTTAAAAATAGGATCGAGTCGGTCAAATCGACCCGCAAGATCACCAAAGCCATGCAGATGGTGGCCGCCGCGAAACTGCGGCGGGCGCAGGAAGCGGCCGAGATGTCACGGCCCTATGCAGAGCGGTTTAACGCCGTGATGGCGGGGCTGGCGTCGGCTGCGGCTGGTTCTGACAGCGCACCCAAGCTTCTGTCTGGCACCGGTTCTGATCAGACCCACCTGTTGGTGGTGATGACGGCCGAACGTGGCCTGTGCGGTGGTTTCAACACCAACATCGCCAAATTGGCGCGCGCCAAGGCCACGGAACTGAAAGCCGCTGGCAAGACGGTCAAGATTCTGACCGTTGGCAAGAAGGGCCGCGACCAACTCAAGCGAGATTTCGAGGCGGATTTTGTCGGCCACGTCGACATGACCGAGGTAAAGCGCGTCAGCTACGCCGATGCTCAGAACGTCGCGAAGGATGTGCTGGGCCGCTTTGATGCGGGTGATTTCGACGTCGCCACGATCTTCTATTCGAAGTTCCAGAACGTCGTGACGCAAATCCCGACGGCGCAACAAATCATCCCCTTCGCCATCCCCGAGGACTACGAGGCGGGCGATACGCTTTATGATTACGAGCCGGACGAAGAGGCGATCCTCGCCGATCTTCTGCCGCGCGGCGTGGCCACGGCGATCTTCTCTGGTCTGCTGGAAAACGGTGCATCTGAACAGGGCGCCCGCATGAGCGCGATGGACAACGCGACCCGCAACGCGGGCGAGATGATCGACAAGCTGACCATCGAGTTCAACCGTTCGCGTCAGGCCGTGATCACCAACGAGCTGATTGAAATCATTTCCGGCGCGGAAGCGCTGTAAGATACCCGGAGACGAGATATGGCAAACGCTAAAG
>JBCBID010000039.1:0-32315 GCA_038525015.1 Pseudomonadota bacterium
CTTCGTTTTGAAAAGGTCAGCCGCCACCAGTCACTCCAAAGCCGAGCCGCGGCGATGTTATGATATCGGCGCGATTCCGCTGATAGCATTAAGCATCATGTTGCCGGGAATCCAACACATATGGGCGTTCGGGGCGTGTTGATACGCGTCAAACGGGGCGTCGGTCTTGTAGTCTTGCATTGAGGTGATGGCGGCGATTGTCACTCCAAGAGCGCCGTGAAGGAGCACTTTCTCCGTTCGGTGCCGACGCTTCATTTTGTCTGATACCGCAGGTCAGAGTTCGAAACGTCATCGAACGCACCACCAACGGTTCCTTGACTAATTCGCATCATATGACTAAATAAAACAAATCATATGGAGAAACGCCATGTTGGATCCCGTTCAGTTCGCTCCCGAAGATGGCATCGTGCAACCCGTTGCCGAGGCTGACAAGATTGCGGCAATCGTCAAGGCTGTCGTCCGCGCTGCAGATGCATGGGGCTTGTCGAATACTGAGGCTGCGGCACTTTTTGACGTCCCGAGCGCGACCTGGAGCAGGATGAAGGCCGGCACCTACAAAGGCGTGCTCGATCAGGACAAAGTCACGCGGGCCAGCCTTCTGATCGGTCTCTTCAAAGGACTCCGGCTCTTGTTCAACGGCCCACTGACTTATGGCTGGCCGAAAACCGCAAACTCCGGTCCCGGATTCAACGGCAGGAGTCCGGTTCAGGTCATGTGCGATGGCGGCATTCCGGCGATGATGAAGGTCAGGCAGCACATCGATGCGCTCCGGGGCGGTGTGTGATCCGAGCCGAAGACCTTGACCAAGTTGACTTCACCGATCCGACGACAATCCGTCTGATCTCGACAGCCTACATCGACGAGCCAGCGATGGCGCCTTTGGCCGACGATGAGGACGACCTGGCGATCCTTGAAGAGATTGAAGGCCTGACGTCAGCGCGCCGAACTGTGACACTTCCAGTCCCGGGCGGGCTTGATCCTGCCGAGTTGCTGACCGCGGCGGCCGGGTACGGATGGACCTACATCAACGCCGCGTTCTGCTACACGCGGGCGACAGGCAACAGATTCAACGGTCCGGAACGAGGCGCCTGGTATGCAAGCTACGGTGATGACGCGGCCCTGACTGCGCAGGCTGAAGTGTCCTGGCATCTGACGCGTGAGTTGGAAGCGACGGGGGTCTTTGAGAATCTCACCGCCTATCGCGAACTGCTCGCTGGTTTTACGACGCGGCTGCATGATCTGACGGACAGGGCAGGGGAGGAGGTCCTGAACCCTGAACCTCACATCGCCTATCCGATCGGCCAAACGCTTGCGCAGGACGTGCTGGGTTCAGGCGGCAACGGGCTGCTCTACCCCTCGACACGCCGTGACGGTGGGCGTTGCCTCGTCGCGTTTCGCCCGCACTTGGTTCAGAACGTCCGCCAAGGCGATACGTGGAACTTTGCTTGGAGAGGGGAGGCCACTCCCGAAATCACACGCGCATAGTGGGCTCGTCTTTGGTAGGCTGGGCGGATTCCGGACCTTCGCTGCGGTTGCAAAGAATTGGCCGATGACACTCTGAAGCGGACATTGCCCTCATGCCGTTTAGCTCTGGGAGCGCATCCAAGCTAGAATTCCGCCCAGAATGCCGTTCTTGCGGTCTGAAGTTTGATCCTTGTGTGAGTTGTCCAGAGCCTCATGAGATTTTGAAGGTACTTCCTCACCGTAGTACTGTTTCTTTGATGTTTGATCTTGTCGTCTTCCCTTCGCAACCTGTTCCTCGCTCCAATCGCCAGCCCACCGGACCTTGCCATGCTTGATCACGTAGTGAGATCGACAAGGAAGGCTCCAGTTGCCAATCGACGGGTGCAACGAAACGTTCACTCCGTCATAGGTCAGTTTCCAATCGGTCGGCGAAAGCGGGGCCACAATCTCGGATTGGCAGCCACAGCAACAGAGATGTGCCGTCGATGCAAAACCGATGGAGACGTAGAGTTTCCCCGGCTCGAGGAACTCCGGCAGGTGCTCGACGAAACTGGGCTCTAGGCGACGGATCGGATGCATGGCAAGGCCTCGTTGAGGAGATGGTTGCCATCTACATTGAAGACCGTAGATGTTTCGCCCTCGAGATCGCAGTAGAAACCGCGCAGCTTCTTCCACTTGAGAATGGCAAGCATTGCACCCAGTGCGTTAAGCTCAAGCACTTGGATATTGCGGTCGTAGAGGTTGGCATCGCCGAGACCGCCAAGTGGAATGCGTTGAAGGCTGGCCTCGCGGTTGCCGGCATGGCTAGTCGTGATACGTACAGAGCCAATGAGACCGCCGTCAACAAGGTCCAGACCGAGGCCCACATCGATGAACGTGGTGCCAAACGCGGTCAGGGCGTCAATGATGGCTTTCTTGTCGGGGCTGGCATCCATGCACAGGAAGACGAAGTCCATTGGGCGCAGAAGGTCCACGTTGTCTTTGGTCACGTGCACCGCATTGGGATAAATCCCTTTGTGCATTTTCCCGTACATGTCGGCGTAGTAGTGGACCTTCTTCGGCAAGGCTTGGAGGTCCTCGACGGAAGCCGCGCCAGGAGACCGAAACACATTATGCTGCAGATAGGTGTCATAGTCGAAGGTGTGGATCCGCTGGATCGGGCATTTCACCAAACCATCATGGACAAAGGACCCGGTGCCCCCCAGACCGACGATGGCAACATCTTCCGTTTCCAACTTTTTGGACAATAACGTGATGCCGGCGCGGCTTGAGGCGGTATCGACATAGTGGAAGGGGCTGTCCCGATCACTTGATGCGATGACGCGGAACGTTCGCGCTGTCACATGGCTGTCGATGGCTTGCGCCTGGCTCTCCAGGATGTCGGCATAGGTCTTCATCTTTGCGTAATAGTCTTCAAAGTAACCACATGACGGTTTGCTGGAGAAGGAGAACTGGGCCACAAGCCCCTCGGCGATCCTGTTCGGGCTTTCGGAATTGATGATCTTTTGCAGTGGACGTCCAAAGCGGTCGCACGGACGCGCCCCAGCAAACATCATCACATGGGTCGAGGGCCGCGTTGTACGATTTCCGGCCAGCGTGAGCTCGGAAATCAGCTTGCCGCGACGCACCTCTCGATCGTCGGTGACATACGGCACCCCATGCATGATGAGGTGCCCATGTTTTTGTTCGATCTCGTAACCTTCAGAGATCAAGCGGTTGAGATCGGGATTAGGATTTGTCGGTTGAGGTGACATTGAACACCATGCCTTTCTTGATGCGCACGCGATCCCCTTCAACAAGCGATCCTTCGGGGCGGTTGCGTGGTCCGTTTCGATACGTGACAGTGAAGCAGATGTTCTCCCCCGTCTGTGGGTTGGCAAATGCGAGTGCGATCAGCTTCTCGAAGGTCAGTCGGCGCACTTTGATGGTCTTCGGCCGCGCATTGACGATGATGCAGATCTCAAGTTCTTCGGCCGGTCGCGAAAGAACGCGCTCGACCCCTTTCCGGTTGAGGTTGACCGTATCGTCCGGTTCGAGAACCCGGTCGCCTTGCGAGTCCAGGACGAGCTCATGATCGTCGGGGGTCTGGCCGTATTCACGGAGCTCAGGCTCGGAGATCTCTGGGGCACCCCACGCAAACCCGCGTTCGTTCAGGGTCATGCTGAAGACACGGTCGCTCTTGAAACTGCGGAACACAGCGTCGCCAAGCCTGGTGAGATCCACGTCTCGGTCCAGCCCAATGGATTGCGCACCCGCATCATCGATCAAGATCAACACGTAGGACGATGCCGGGTTCAGCCCGGCAGCGGTGCGGATTTGCCGTCCGGTCACTTTGGGGTCGTCAACGGAAATTTTGCGCGCATCGACATCGAGTTCGAATGACGCTTCACAGACAATATCAGCCATGGGGGTCTCCCTTTGTTAGCCATGCCAGAGACGGTCTGGCGCCGTTTGGACTCTTGAAGCGTCATTCGACTTGGACTAATGTGGCTTTTGAGTCCCGATACGAACCAGTCTATATCGAGACTAAATGTGCCCGCAAGTCCAAATTTGGATTTTTAGGAGGATGACATGCATGACATATGAAAGCCCTGCGGCCGAAGCGGTCGTGGGAGAGGTTTCGATTCCCGCCGCGATGGAGGCATTTTCGAATTTGGCTGACCTTTGGGAGCTGACTACAGATGATCAGATCAAGCTATTGGGGTCTCCGGGGAGATCGACGTTTTTCAAGTGGAAGAAGTCTGGCGGCAACCTACCGCAGGACACCGTGGAGCGGATTTCGCACCTAATCAGCATCTACAAGGCGCTGCAGATCCTTATCCCGGACGATGCCCAAGCCGATGCCTGGATCCGACGCCCCAACAAGTACTTCAAAGACCGAACAGCGCTGGACGTCATGCTCGATGGACAGTTCTACAGCATCTACCAGGTAAGGCAGTATCTCGATGCACAACGCGGCGGCTAACGCCCCAATACAGCAGGTGAACCTGAAAACGTTCCTGCTCATTCCCTCGCGGTTTCCGCCGATCCGGCTTTACGAGCGGATCGCGGGAGATTTTCATGATGCCGTCACTGACTTAGAGGATCTAACTAATCCCCGTTTGAGGCAGAAAGAGCAGATCATCGAGGCATCAGGCCTCGATGACAAAAGCCCCAGCCTTCAGAACTGGAACCACGCTCCCTTTGCGTACTTCAATCCGGAGGGGAGCTGGTTTTTTCCTCCGCAGACGCCGTGCCTAGAGGTCTCCGCAGACATTCAAACCGCGCTTGCCGTCTCCGTTGCAAAGAGGACCCGCTTCCTGTCCCAAACGGATCAAGACAAGCTCAACCTGGATATGCGCGTTCTCTCGAGGGGCCTATCGGGTCGGTTTCTGGATGCGCGTGGGTTCGATAGGTCGATGGACCAGGCCAAACGTTGGGCGCTTGGTGAAGTGATTTTGGAGCGCGAGGTCGACGGGGTGATTTTCAGCTCACCAGAACGCCAAGTAGGCGACCGCTATGCCGTGTTGAACGGAGATTGTCTTGAGCGCGCTATTCAGGGTGATCACTACCGGTTTGTTTGGGACGGTAAAGAGATCCAGGAACTCTATTCCTTCGCCAAAGGCGATGTAATTGACCCAAAGGACCTCCAGCGGGACGACCTAATCTTGCCAGCAGCGTAGGGGGTCAGTCTGTGCCTAGGTAGTCCGGACAATGACCGTTCTAATGCGGCTCGTTGTTTCTGGAATTCCAAGGCGAAAGATCGTAGAGCTAGTAACTGGTTGTATTCACGAAATTAGCAATGGGTGACGATGCGAATTCTTGCTTCAGCTGACATCCACTTAGGATCACCAATCCGGTCAATTGCATTGCGAAACCCTGATCTTGGGGATCGTTTGAAGCAAGCTAGTCGCGACACATTCATACGGATCATAGACCTTGCTATCTCCGAGAAGGTCGACGCACTGGTATTGGCGGGAGACATTTTCGACAACGGATACCCAGATCTCCGATCTCGCGCTTTCCTGGTAGCGCAGTTATCTCGCGCCGCAGAGGCCGGTGTGCCAACGGTCTTGGTCCGAGGTAATCACGACGCTTTGCTTGACCACAGTGCTTACGGAGAGCTTGGCCCCAAAATCCATCTTTTGCACAAGAAAATGCCAACGGTCGAAATCGGCGATGCCGCCTTTCACGGGCTTTCGTTCGATGCGGCTCATGTCGGAAAGAGCTTCCTCCCCGACTACCCGAAACCGGTGCCGGACAAGCGAAATGTCGGCCTTATGCATACCTCGCTCGATGGGGCTCTCGGTCATGACCCGTATGCGCCCTGTGCCGCGGCCGACCTGATGGCGCATGGCTTCGACCTTTGGTGCCTCGGTCACATCCATGCGCCGTTCGAGCGGTGGGACGACCGGGTCTTGGCGGTCATGCCGGGTATTCCGCAACCGCGCCATTTCGGTGAGCGCCAAGGCGGGACAGTTACGCTTGTCGAAATGGGAGAAGGCGCACCCACAGTCGAGCGGCGCGACGTTGCGCAGTTGGGCTTTGCCGAGTTGGAATTGGACCTCCAGGACTCCGGCGATCAGCAGGATATGTTTGCTACCCTTAGAGACGGGTTCTTATCGGCACAGCTCCCGAATAAGGATGCAGCCGTCCGGCTGAGGGCAACGAGCGCAAGGCAGAGCGGCGCGTTTGTCGCGGAGCTCGCCGCACAAGTGCTGGACGACATTGATCGGGTCTTTTTGGATAAGGTCGAGGTCGTGCCGCCATCTCGCCCGCTCAACACCGAGACAGATGACCTTGTTCGCCTGATGCGCACGGAAATGGCGGAAGACGGTTTTAGGCAAGCCGCCCTGCAACAACTCGATGATGTCCGAACCGCGCTGCCGAATGAAATCGCTGCAGAACTGGAAGATCACGCTCTGGACGCATTGCTCCAAGACGCCATCGCCGAGGTGATGCTTGCGCTTCATGCGGAGCGCGTGGAATGAGGCTGAATGCGCTGCATCTGATCCGCTATGGCAATTTCGAAGACGCTGAGATCGTCTTTCCGGTGCCCGCGCGTGACACCCCTGATGTCACCGTCGTTTACGGGCCGAACGAGGCCGGAAAGTCGACCGCGTTTCATGCGTTACTAGACATTTTCTTTGGCTTCCGGGCTGGTGCGCATCCCTACGCATTCCGGTTCGAGCGAAGCGACTTGCTTGTGGGGGCAGACCTTGACCTGCCCGGCCGCGGGGCAACTGTCCTGAGGCGCAACAGCAAGCGGTCGCAATCCTTGCTGGACACGGACAATCGGCCGGTCGCCGACGCGATCCTCGCTAACGCGTTGCACGGGTTAACGCGGGACGAATTCGAGGAGCGGTTCTCGCTGGATGAAAGGGGCCTGCGGGACGGCGGCGAACGGATTGCCAGTGCGAAGGGCGACCTTGGTCAACTTTTGCATGCTGGCGTCTCGGGCCTGACTGGTATTTCGGAGACGCTGAACACGCTTTCGGAGCGCGCCGACAAATTTCACAAAAAACATGGCCGTGCCACGGAGCTGAAACTGGCGAGCGACCGCCTGAAACAAATCGGTCGCGAGCTTCGAGCGGATCGGCTGACCTCGGAACGGGAACGAAATCTTCGTCAAGACCGTGACCAGAAGACCGCACTGTTCGACGCAGAAAACACAGCGTTTGTCACCGCGCAGAAACGTCGTCTTGCCGCTACGGCGGCCAGTACGTGGTTCGACCGAACCCAGGAGATGGAACGACTCGCCGAGGCCCTGAAGGACTACCCGAGTGGCCCGGACCTGCCCCGGGATGCGGCCGAGCGCGTTGCGACACTGGTGGAGAAAGTCTCCTCACTCGAGGCCAGGATCACCGAGGCAGACGATGACGTCGCCGGCCTGGACCAGATCATTGAGGAGAACCCCGCCGACGCGCTCGCCCCGGCGCTGAACGCCGAGTTGGAACGCCTGGATCAGATGACGGTCGATGGCGCCCCGTTGACGGACCGCGCCACGACGGCGCGCGCGGATCTCGACCGTCGCACTGCAGACTGGGATGCTCTCGCCATGGAGATGTCGACGGCGCAGGCGCAGCTTTCGGTGTCCGGCACTGCGGTGGCGGATCTCGTCCTCGACACGGCGGAGTTGGAAGAGATCGCCGAGGCTGTCGAGGCGTGCCGCATGGCCAGCGAGGCGTTGAACACGGCGAAGGCCGTCGCCGATGCAGCGAGAGCGCGAGAGGGCGAGGCGCCTAGCGAACCGCAAGATCTGACGCTCCTGCGCGACGCATTCGAGGCCTGGAGGCCGGTTTCGGACCTGACCACGTTCGAAACAGAGCGGGAACAAACCCTCGCGCGCCTCACCAAGGCTGCCGCCGACTTACCTGCGGACTGGACTGGCTTGGTCGACGCTGGCCTACCCGCGCCCGAAACGCTTGAGAAAGCCGCGCGGGAGTGGTCGGACTTGTCCTCGGACATCGCCGCAGCCAAGAGCAACGTCGAGGAACGCTCGAAAGAATTGGAGGATGCCACAGCCGATCTCTCGGCTTTGCAGGCCGCGCCCGAAGCGGTGGATGTCGCAACGACTGAGGAAACCCGCCGCCAGCGCGACCTGGCTTGGACACGCCACCGCGACGACCTGTCCGATCCCTCCGCCGACCAATTCGAGGCGGCGATGCGCGCGGACGACAGCGCACGCGCCCATTTCGTGGCGGGGGCGGAGATCCGCCAGCGGCGACTTGAAGCGCAGAGGCGGGAAAAGACAGCGAAGGCGCGCTTCGAAACCGCTGATGCGCGGCTGGCAGACCTGATCGATCGCCGCGAGAGTTTGTCAGAGGTTCATTCAAGGCTATCAGCAAGGCTCGGTCTGGAAGCAGGCACCACTTCAGCGGCTTTCGGAACACGCCGTCAGACCCTTTCAGCGGCGGCCAACGCCGCTGCCGATCACTCGATCGCGCAAGCAGCGTTGGATACCCGCCGCCACCGCGAGGAAACCTTGCGCACCGAACTGATGGAAGCGGCCCGCGCCTTGGATCTCGGCGTAGGCAAGGGCGATATGGCGGCCCGGGTGCAAAGGGTTCTGACGCTGGAAGAAAGTGATCGCAAGGCCTGGAGTAGATGGAGGGACAACCAGAAGGCCATCGACAAACTGGACGACGACGCGCTGGTCAAGAAGGACGATCTAAAGCGGGCCGAGCTCGAGCTCGAACGGTTGACTTCCTCTCTGCCGCTACCGGATCGCTCGTTTGAGGGGCTCCGGACGGCTCTTCCACACTTGCGACACCTACTTCGGCTGCACACCGATCATCAGCGTCTCGATGAGCGAATCGAGGCACTGCAGCGGGCAATTTCGGCCTTGTCAGAGGGGGCCGAACGGCTGGCGAAGGTTCTTGGTGCGACTGAGGATCAGGGCGGGCGGGAACCCATTCAGACCATCGACCAGGCGCGCATACGTGTGGCGGCAGCAACGCGCGCCGACGAAAAACGTGGCGACGCCGAGTCGCGCAGGGACAAGCTCACGGCAGCACGACATCGCCACAAAACCGATCTTGAGACCGCAAGGAAGGAGCTAGATGACCGTTTCGAGGGTCAGGGAGACGGCAGTCTTGCGCCGAGCGATCGGATAGCACGGCTCGTTGAGCGGGACCGGCTTCGTGCCGAGCACCTGACTGCGGATCGGGATAGGCAGCAGGCCATCGTTGGCATCGACGAGGACCTTTTCGGCGAGGAACTCGGCCTGATGCCGGACGCCTCTCGCGTACCTGTTCTTGATCAGCAGGTGCAAGACGCGCAAGACAGCCGCGACGCGGCGCGCGATGCAGCACGTGAGGCCGAGCGTTTGTACCACGAAGCATTCGACGCCGCCGACCGTAGCGATCTGGTCACCGAACAGGCGACTTTGCTGGAGGCGCTCCGCAGCGGCGGTCGAAACGCGGTCGTTGCGCGGCTGGGTGTGCTGGCGGCCCGCGGAGCACTTCGCCGGCTGGCGGAGGAACGACGCAGCGACATGCTGCGCGATGTCGAGGCGGCTTTTGTCACCATGACCGCGCCGAAGTGGCGCGGCGTCGAGGTTTGGAGCCAAGTCGAAGGTGAAAAGCTGGTCGGCATCGACACCGACGGGGACAAGGTTCCGGTCGATAAGATGTCGACGGGGACTATGGGCCAGCTTTACTTCGCTTTGCGGCTAGCGGGGTATCGCGGCTTTGCGCGTGACCTCGGACCCCTTCCGATGATACTCGACGACATCATGGAAACGTTCGACGACACACGGGCCCGGGCCGCATTGCAACTGTGCGCCGAGATAGGGGTAGGTGGGCAGGCAATCCTCTTCACGCACCACGCGCACCTGGTTGAGATGGCCCAGACCGCAATTCCGGGGGTGGCCACTGTAGAAATGCCATCCTGACCAACCGAGCCCTCATCTCTTGGCTGGACCCCAATTGTCGCCGGACCGGACTGCCTGATGGACCGGTGGTGCTGAAGCTGCACTCCGGACAATTCATCATTGTGCCGAGAATGGCTTCGAGCCGACAATGATAGTGCAAAATGCAGTCCCTTGGCACCGGAACAGCCCGAACGCTGTGGCGGGTGGTATCAAGTGCGGCGCTAGGCTGTCATTATGCCGATCGTCGTTGAAGGACGCTTGTCGGATGGAGGAAGAGAGTGGGTTTTTCGTTCTGGTGAATCGTTGGCGGTGTTGTCCTTGTCATTCTCGGAGTGTGGGCCCAGAAAAAGAGTAAGGCAGCCCAACAGCTCAGGCATCCTGATGAGACCCGGCCGCCAGTCGAAGTGGCAAGATCCAATAGGCCATCCCGTGCTGAACAGCGCGGATTGCGGGCTCCGGTTTCGACGGGATGGGAAGTTCATGAGTTTAAGGACAATGCGCCCGCGGGCGACTGGGTACAGTGGAAGATTGGAAGCGGATGGTTCGACGTCCAAGGTCTCTTCAATCGCAAGGAGGAAGTAAGAGAGTTTCTTCGACTGGCCACCCAAGCCGACGAGCGGGGCGAGCCTTTCGGGGCATTGCTTAATCCCGAGCCTGACAACAAGTTTGACAAGAACGCCATGCAGGTCATCGGCATCCTTGGTCCGCACGAAACGCCGACATCACGGGTCTTCTTGGGCTATGTGCCCGCCGATGTGGCGGCTGAGGTCGCAAGCTTTCCGGAGGGGATGCCAATTGCCGTGGAACTGAAGAAATCCCGGATCGGGGAGGTCGACGTCATATTGAACTGCGCAGGGCTATGGCCACCAGCCAAGCAGCGACGGGAGCAGGGATTTGAGAAAGCGCCATCGAAACCTGTCACCAGAGTGGACGAGAACGCACTCGAGAAGCTCGATTCATTGATCGAGCGGATTAACGCGATGCCTGCCCTTACAGCGAAGCAGGCGGTTGCGAGGCAGAAAAAGAACAGGATCGATTTCATCGAGGACGACGAGGCTACGATTCAGCGCAAGTTGGCCGAAATGGAGGCCGGCAGATCGTCTTCGGTTCTCGAGGACCCTGGCGGCATCAAGCAATACGACAACGACCTCGCCAAGCAGGTGGAGATCGTCAACGAGGGACTCGATGGATGGGAGCATTCCGGCATGACACCCGCGCCGTACTATTCCTACCGGATTGCTGTGATCCTTTCGAAGCAGAAAGAAGTTGAGCGCGAGAAGGCTTTCCTATCAGCCTGGTGCAGGCATTTCTCCGAAGTTGGTGTCGGGCAGCGCTATGCTGATTTGGTCGAGCGGGCTCGTAAGAAGGGTGCCATTCCAGCGGCCTAAAAAATTTGACTGATGTGGTTTGGCACGCACGTCGCTGCAGAGGTTTTCCTAGTGGGAGCGGAAGCGATAACGAGACGCACTAGAACGGCTTTAAAGTCCGCTTTGATGAAAGCTGCACTGCAGCATGGCTTGAACCTATGAATGGCTTCTTTGGGCCGTCCTCATCGACGTGATCTGATCTTAGACACAGGATGCTGCGGGCGCTCCGATGGCCGCGAAGAGCCCGACCTGTGAGTTCAGTTTTCGCGCTGCGTGCGCACGCAGCACGAAAACCGCAGCATGTGCAACATCTAAAGCTTTGTTCAACAGCGAGATAAGCGGCCGTTCGCGATATGCTATGTTTTCGCCATCAGCGCGGTGCTGATGACAGGGCGCGGAGGGCGGAATGGAGGGCATATCATGCCAAGAGTCCAACTTCCCGCAACCACTCCGAAACGTAGAGCCTGGAACAAGGGGCGGATCATTGGCCAGAAGAGGCCGCTTTTACCGAAGCAAGTCTGGGCCATCCGAGCCCGTCTGGAACTCGCGAACAATCTTCGAGACCTCGCATTGTTCAACGTCGCCATCGACAGCAAGCTGCGTGGTTGCGATCTGGTCAAACTAGCCGTTTCCGACCTCGTCAAAGACGACCGGGTCCGGGAACGCGTATCGGTCATCCAAAGCAAGACCAAGCGACCGGTACAGTTTGAACTCACCGAAAACACACGTGAAACTGTCTTATCCTGGGTCAAATCACCCGAAATGTTTGCTTGTCAGTTTAGGTTCCCCAGCCGGTTCCATGACCGGCCACACATCTCGACACGCCAATATGGTCGGTTGGTGCGTGATTGGGTTACGGCAATCGGGCTAGAGCCAAGCGGATATGGTACCCATTCACTCCGCCGGACAAAGGCAGCGGAGATCTATCGAAAGACCGGTAATCTCCGTGCCGTCCAATTGCTGCTTGGTCACACGAAGGTCGATAGCACCGTGCGATACCTGGGCGTTGAACTCGAAGATGCCCTAAGCATTGCTGAGCGCATCGATATCTGAGCCACTTTGGCGAACGGTCCTGCCGTTCGTCACCTCCAATCGGCTGCCCGTCCTCTCCTCAGGTCAATGCAAACGCCTCATCGTGCTGCTGACCGCGTCAGTGACTTGGTCGATGTGAACCATCTCATCCGTTTGAATTTCGCTGACTGAAGCAAGAAGAGTCGACAAACTCGGCGCTAATTCGCAAGGCAACCGAATTTGGGCTGCGCACCTGCTGAATTTATTGTAACAATCTTAGTTACAATCGTTAGTGCCAAAACCGGAGCAGTCATTTGAAGCGGAACTCTCGTCTGTCCCTTGCGTTGCATGCACTCAGCCACATGGCCTACGACATGGAAAATGCCCAAACGTCTGCTGACATAGCGGATCACGCCGGGACCAATCCGGTCGTCGTCCGGCGGGTTTTGGGCAAGCTGCGTGCGGCGGGGTTGTTGACCTCCGAGCGCGGTCACTCAGGCGGATGGCGATTGGCGCGTGACACACGCCACATCACATTGGCTGATGTGTACGCGGCACTTGGCGAGAGCCTCATTGCTTCGGATCCAGGACCAGAGACCAATGTATGCGCGGTGGAGCGCGCACTCGACAATCGGGTCCTACGGATCATGAAAGAGATCGAAGACAGTTTGGTCGCGCGCTTGTCACAAACAACAATTGCCGATGTCCAAAGATCAATAAGACAGGACGCATCCCATGCGCATTGAAGCAGTTAAAGGCGGTTCCGCTTCCAGATTTGTCGGGCCATCACGCCAAATGAGAATTGCAACCAACGGTCTCAGCAAAACGGAGAACAGGACATGAATGACCAACGTGTCCCGGTGACACTTCTGACCGGCTTTCTCGGCGCCGGGAAAACGACGCTGCTCAATGCTGTTCTTGCCGACGGTTCTGGGGGGCGTGCCGCAGTGATCGTGAATGAGTTTGGCGAGGCAGGCCTCGACCACGATCTGATCACAGAGAGCAGTGATGACGTCGTCTTGATGTCATCGGGTTGCTTATGTTGCTCAGTGCGTGGCGACCTCGCGCGCACTATGTTGCAGCTTCTGAGCAGGCGCGTGCGTGGCGAACTGGCATTTGATCGCGTTGTGATCGAGACCACTGGCCTCGCCGATCCGGGGCCCATTGTCCAAACCCTTGTGAATGATCGAGATCTGGCCAGAAACACGCGACTTGATGGCGTGGTGACCGTAGCGGATGCGGTCAACGGGATGAAGACACTGGATACGCAGTTCGAGGCCGTCTCGCAGGCGGCTGGAGCTGATGTGATCATTTTGAGCAAGACGGACCTGGTCGAAGGTGATGCCGTCAGGACTATTGAAACACGGCTGCGGGGTTTGAACCCGACCGCCCCTATCGTTCACGCAGTCCGCGGCGATAACGCTCATAGGCATATGTGGGGTCTTTTGGGCGTGCGCCATGGTGTAACACCAACTGAGGCCGTCAATTGGCTGCAGATGCCCAAGACTACGCCAAGGGATCCGCTTCAGAACATCTCCGGCCTCGCACCGAAGCCAGTGGCCCAAGGTACTTTTTCGCCGCACGACAACCGCATTCGCAGCGTTTCGATAGTCTTGGACGAGCCACTTGAAGATCGCGTTTTTGACGATTGGTTAACCGACCTGGTTAAGCTTCGCGGACCCAACTTGTTGCGCGTGAAAGGCCTTGTCTTTCTGAGGGGTATTGAAACTCCTTTTGTTTTCCACGGCGTCCAGCATGTCTTTGACAATCCGGTACCCATCAAAGATTGGGATCAGACTGATCGAAAGAGTCGGATCGTGATCATCGCGCGCGATCTGTCTGAAACCAGGTTGCGCCGTTGCCTCAGGCCACTGTCCAAAGAAGCCGAAATTGCGCTAACCAATGCGAACTAGGTGGATACCGCATCTGGGGATACGGCATGTGCTCAACATGTTCAGTGGTCCACTACTCTGCGGAATGGTGACGCTATTCGGCAGTCCGGCTGCCGGACACCCGCACGTCTTTGTCGATGGTGGCGTGGATTTCGTCTTCGAAGACCATACCCTTGTCGCGCTGCGCGTGACATGGCTCTACGACGATTTTGAGACGCTCTATATTTTCTCGTCATACAACCTCTCGCTGAACGCCCAAGGCGAGTTGGACGAGACCGACCGCAAGGCGCTCATACGACATCGCAGTGATTGGCCGAGCGACTTTGATGGCTCTGCACATTTATCGGTAGACGGCGAGGCCATTGCGTTGAAATGGCCGACCGATCTGGATGCCCAAATGGCGGACTGCCGACTGCGGGTCACGTTCATGCGGGAACTGGAGGAGGCGGTTCCATTGGCGCGCCTGGTGGCTGACATTGCCTTTTACGAGTCCACTTACTTTTATGCCTTCGCGGTCACTGATCTTCCCGAGCTTCTGGGGTCCGGCGACAATTGTTTTGCGGAAGTCGTCAAGTATGATCGGTCGGCTCATGACGAGCAGTTGCAAGCCACACTGGCGCGGCTGGGTCGAGAGGAAATACCATCAATAGCCAATGTTGGGTCCTTGTTCGCAGACAGGATTGCGTTGAAATGCGTGTAACTCTTCTTTTGATTATTACTGTCTCTGTCGCATTCCTTGCGATCAATTTGCTTGACCTTAGTCGGATTATGCTTTGGGCGATTGAGGCGCAGCGCGGATTTCAGAACCAAATGGCGGGTGCGATCCGCGCTCTCAAAGCTGGCGAAGCTGGCGCGTATACTGCCTTATTGAGTGCGACTGCCGCGTATGGGTTTGTTCATGCCTTGGGTCCCGGCCACGGGAAGTACCTAGTCGGCGGCGTGGGGCTGGGAACATCTGTTTCAGTTCGCAAGCTCGTCGGGTTGGCCGCTGTCTCAAGCCTGGCACAGAGCCTTTGGGCCATTGTGTTGGTATTTGGTGGGTTTTTATTCGTCGAGGTCTCCGCGCGCCAAATGACGGTGATGGCAGAGGAATATCTGGCACCGATCAGCTACCTTGCAATCGCGAGCATTGGACTTCTTCTTATCTGGCGCGGGATCAAAAGCGTTCAACGACCGGATCGATTGCTTCAAGCATCGCATCAGCGCCAAGCGACTCTGCCACCAAGCGGGTTCTCATTTGCACGTCAACATGCTCTCGCGCATGAAGGTGGCTTTGACAAACCAAGCATAAGATGGGCTGACAGAAACACTTCTGCAGGACAGGTACCATGCGAAGAGAATTGTGACTGTGCAGCTCATGGACCCACACTCGACCAGGTCGCCCGCGTTGGATCCCTCCGAGATGCACTTGGTTTGGTTTTGAGCATCGCAGTCCGACCGTGCACTGGAGCTATATTCCTGCTCGTGATCGCGTGGCAAATGGACCTCGCGATGGCTGGCGCTCTTGCTGTTGTGACGATGGGGTTCGGCACCGCAGGCCTGACATCATTGGTTGCCATTTCAAGCGTTGCGGCGCGAAAAGTTGCCGCTCTTTCAATTGGAAACAGCCAAGGGTTGCGCCTCGTCATGCCCGGAATTCAGGTGTTTTCAGGGGCCACAATCGCGTTAATAAGCCTGAGTCTTCTCGGCTTCAGGTTGACGCTGTAACTTTCTGCAAGCCACAGATGGCACTCACATCCATTGCGTATAGGTGATCAGCGTAGGTGTATCCGTCCAGCATGACGCCCCCAATCAATGACATCCCAAGTTTCTTTAAGACTTGGACTGAGCTGCGGTTGGCCGGATCGACAATGCCAACGAAACGCTCAAAGCTGCCGCTCAGTTGTGTTGCGCAAATCAATCGATGTGCGGCTTCAGTTGCGTATCCTCGACCCCAAACACTCTTCAATAATCGAAAACCGATTTCGACGTCGCCCGATTGAACTCTCCCAAGATCCTGCGTCAAACTGACATAGCCGATCACTCGGTTGTCATTCTTTTGTTCAATTGCAAGACAGCCGGGCAAAGCACTTTGCGGCTGTCGCGTTGTTGCACGTTGCAACCACGTCATCTGATCGTGCTCGTTCAGCGCGCCATTTTCACTGAATTGCATGACTTCTGGATCAGCCAGCAACAGGTGAATTTGACTAATATCACTGCTGTCCCAATGTCGAAGGCGCAGACGTTCAGTCTCAAGTGATTGCGTGTTTGGTGTCTGCGTCAGCCTAATTTTGCCACACGCTACGCCTGACGTCGGCTCAAAAGCCAAACAAAGAAGACTCCACCGACGAGGCCGGTAACGATGCCGATTGGCATGTCTTCCGGGGCCATAATAGTGCGGGCCGTGATGTCCGCCCAGAGGAGGAAGATCGCCCCGAGGAATGCTGAGGCGGGGAGCACCCGTCGATAGTCACCGCCGACCAACATGCGGGCTACATGGGGGACCATCAGGCCGACAAATCCGATGATACCGGAGAAAGCGACCATGACACCGGTGATCAGTGCACCTGCCACGAAGACCGCGAGCCGGAAGCGCGCGACGGGGATACCGAGGGTGGAGGCGGTTTCATCGCCCACGGTCATGGCATTCAATTCCGTAGACCGTGCGAGAAGCCAGGCGGCGCTGACGAGAAGCACGACCAGTGGATAGATCAACTGGCTCCATTGCGCGAGGCCGAGGCCGCCGAGCATCCAGAAGACGACTACGTGGGTCGCTTTGGGATCGCCGAGGAAGATCAGTACATTGGCGCAAGCCATGATAATGAAGGATACGGCGACGCCCGCCAGCACAAGCCGATCCGCACTCATCGCGTCCGCAAAACGCGAAACGCCGAGCACAATGGCGGTGGCTCCAAGTGCCCCTAGGAAAGCTAGCAGTGGGACGGTGAGAAGGCCAATGAAGAGGCCAGTATGGAGGAGTGCTAGGATCGCCCCGAAAGCCCCGCCAGAGGAAATACCCAACAGATGCGGATCTGCGAGCGGGTTGCGCGTGACGGCCTGCAGGCTTGCGCCGACCATCGCCAGACCCGCCCCGACCATCATAGCAAGGATCGCCCGTGGAAAGCGGATCTCCCACACGATGGCTTCGCGCCCCTGGCTCCAGGTTTGTTCGATCAGTCCTGGGCTGATCTTGTCAAGTAAGATGCCCCAGACGGTGCCGAAGGGGACAGGAACCGCCCCCACTGACACTGCAAAGGATAGCGAGACCAACAGCAGGGCCATCCCACCTACCAGATAAGTCGATACGCCGAAACTGCGGCGCATGGGTAGTGCTGTGCTGGTGGTTTCGCTCATGGGTTATTCAGCCCAGAAGGCTTCGGCGAGCGTCTTAATCGCCTGAATGTTGCGCGGTCCAGGTGTAGCCTCGACATATTCCAGCGTCACGAAACGGTCATTTTTTACCGCGTCGAGATCGGCAAAGGCTGGGTTCGACATCATGAATTCGCGCTTTTGTTCGGCGGTGACTTCGCCATAGTTGACGATCATCACGACCGCTGGATTCCGCTCGACAACCTCTTCCCAAGTGACCGTCGCCCAGCTTTTCTCGAAGTCGTCCATAATGTTCACACCACCCGCGGCCTCAATCAGCGCAGTTGGCATGGCGTAACGGCCGGCGGTAAAGGGCGTATCTTCGCCGCTGTCGTAGACAAAGACACGCAGCGGCTCGCCGGTTTCCAGCTCATTAGTGAAGGCCGCAAGTTCGGCTCGGTAGCCGTCAACCAGTTCGGAAGCTTTGTCTTCGACACCAAAGATCGTGCCAAGGTTTATTAGGTCAGCATACATCATGTCGATGCTGGCCTTCTCGGTTTCCATGATGTGAGTGCAGCTTTCGGTCAGCTCGTACACCTGTACGCCGAAGGGTTCGAGCGTTTCGGGCGTTACTTCCCCGCCGACCTTCATGCCGTAGTTCCAACCAGCGAAGAAGAAGTCAGCGTCGGCGCCAATGATGACCTCTTTCGATGGGTACAGAGCCGAAAGCTCCGGCAGTTCTTCGACGCCCGCTGTCATCTCTTCATCGAGCGTTTTCCAGCCGGAGATGCCCGTGTAGCCAACCATCCGATCCGCAAGCCCAAGCACCAGCATCATTTCGGTCAGGTTTACGTCGTTTGAGACTGCGCGTTCTGGCGGTGCGTCGAAGGTCACTGTGCGGTTACAGCTTTGAACGGTGGTGTCCGCGATGGCCATACTAGCGCTGAAGCTAAGCGCTGCTGCGCCAAATGCGATGTGTTTCATCTGGTTGGTCCTGTATTAGAGATGGAATGTCATATGTTTCGCATTGCTCGGCGCGAGATGTTCGCGCCGCGCTGTCACGTGGAAAGCGTTCGAAATTGCTACCTCGGAGAACACGTCTTGCGGCGCGCCAAAACCGACTGCTTTGCCATCGTCCAGCAGCAGCGCCTGATCGCAAACTTCTGCAGCCATGTTCAGATCGTGCAGTGAGGTGACAATCGTCACAGGGAGGTCTCGGATTAACTGCAGAACCTCAAGTTGGTGCCGAATGTCGAGGTGGTTGGTGGGTTCATCCAAGACTAGAAGCCGCGGTCCTTGCGCGAGCGCACGGGCGACCATCACACGCTGACGTTCTCCACCTGACAGCGTACCTAGGTGACGCTCCGCGAAACCACCAAGGTCTAGCTGTTCGAGCGCTCTAGCGATAATGTTGGCATCCCTTCGACCTGATGTACCCCCAAACCCAGTCCGGTGCGGCGTGCGGCCAAGAGCAACGATCTCGCGAACTGTCAGCGCAAAATCGGTGGGCTGCTCTTGCAAGACTGCTGCAACTTTGCGAGCTGCGTCTCTCGCAGTCACCTTCCAGATATTGCTACCATCAATCTCTACCAAGCCGCTTGTGGGGCGATGATACCTGTAGAGCAGTCGGAGTAGCGTGGATTTCCCTGCGCCGTTGGGACCAACAATTCCGAGGACCTGACCAGGCAAGAGATCAAAACTGATTGGATGCAGGACTTGTTTGCGGCTTCTAGGTGCATGCCAACTCGCCCCTTTGACGGAAAGACGCGCGCCACAAGTGAGTTCGGCGTCAGAACTGCCGGAGAGAGACATATCCTCAGCGTTGTCTTTCATGTCTCTGCCAGCGTTAGGTCTGAAACGAGCGGGGATTGGCTATCGGGCGGCGGCAGCCGACCCAGTATGCTCGCTTGCAGTGGTGCAGGCCGATCCTTTCGCTCAAGAAAGCCCTCGGGCGTTTTCGCGTAAAGTGCCACCAGTTCGCAAAGTGCGTCGACATGGGTGTCGTCGTCAGGGTCAAGCTCGCCGAACACATAGGTGAACCGCCCCTCGGCGGCTAACGATACGATGCAGGATCGCTTGCATTGGCTCATGCATTGCACGCCGCGCAACTGCATCTGTGGATCGTTTTCTCGCGCTAGCTTTTCGGCGACGCGACGGGCCAAACGAGATCCACCACGTGAGTCGCAGGCACCTTCGCGACCGTCGCGGCATGTCATGCAAATCGATAGGATCGGTTTGTCCGCATTCATAGCAAGAACGCCCCCAAAATGTAACGTTGTAACATTGCGTTTAGTAACCGCGCTTGTTACGTATCGTCAAGAGCCGTAGTTTCAGGAGGCTATTCTGTGGAGAAACGCTCAAAGCGCGTCACCCATGCCGACCGGGTGTTCAATTACCTGCAAGCACAGGATCGTCCGGTATCAGCCTACGACATTATGGAAGGGCTGCGAGATGACGGCGTGACAGCGTCAACAACAGTCTATCGTGCGCTGGAAAAGCTTCTAGACGCAGGGAAAGTCCACAGGATCGAGTCACTCAATGCGTGGACTGTTTGCTGTGGCGGGCATGACGGAAAGACGCCGGTTTTTGCCATATGCGACGACTGCGGAACTGTGACCGAGCATGTCGATGACGATTTTGCAGACAGTATAGCGGGCTTGTCTAAGCGAACAGGCTTCGCCCCCAATCATTCAGTTCTCGAACTTCACGGCCGCTGCAGTGACTGCAATACATCAGCGCCCTCTCATTGAAAGGATACCCAATGGAACAATCTGCTCAGGTTCCCGTCACAGTCCTCACCGGCTTTCTTGGAGCCGGGAAAACCACACTTCTCAACCGGATTCTGACCGAGCGCCACGGCAAGAAGTACGCCGTCATTGTCAATGAGTTCGGCGAAGAGGGCATCGACAATGATCTCGTCGTGGATGCCGACGAAGAAGTGTTCGAGATGAACAACGGCTGCATCTGCTGCACCGTGCGTGGCGACCTTATCCGCATTCTGGGCGGCTTGATGAAGCGTGCGGACAAGTTCGACGCGATCATCGTTGAAACGACCGGTCTCGCCGATCCAGCGCCGGTCGCGCAGACGTTCTTCGTCGATCAAGATGTGGCCGACCGCACGAAGCTTGATGCAATCGTGACCGTTGCAGACGCCGTCCATCTCAGCGACCAGTTGGGCGAGCATCACGAAGCCGAGGAACAGATCGCTTTTGCGGACATCGTGCTTTTAAACAAAACCGATCTTGTTGAAGCTGATGGGTTGGGCCGCGTCGAAGACCGCATCCGTAAGATCAACCCCTACGCCAAGATCATCCGTACGGAGCATTGCGGCGCTAATCTGGACGAAGTGATTGGGTTGAACGCTTTTAGCCTCGATCGCGTTTTGGAGGTCGAACCGGACTTTCTCACATCGGACCACGACCATGAGCACGATGATGACGTGAAAAGTCTTTCGCTAACATCCGATGTTCCGCTCGATCTCGAAAAGTTCCAGACGTGGTTCGGGCAGCTTCTACAAACGCGCGGGCAAGACATTCTACGCTCCAAGGGCATCCTTGATTTTAAGGACGAGGAAGATCGCTTTGTGTTCCAGGGCGTCCATATGCTGATGGACGGCTCACCTATGGGCACCTGGCCCGACGGGGCGCGCCAGTCGCGTATCGTCTTTATCGGCCGCGACCTCGATACCATGGGTCTCGAGGACGGCTTCAACGCATGTCGGGCAGCATGACAGCCGAAGCCGTTCGAACAAACCCGAGGCGCGACGGCTTCGCGCCCACCCAGTTGGAGCGAGAAGGTCTGAACCTGGAGACAGGAGCGCCTGTAACGGGCGCGGCTGTTGTGGGTTCGTCCATCGCGGCTGGACTGGGTGACGGCACAATCCTCATCTTCGAACCAGACAACCCGCCCAAGGTGGTTGAAGCGCATCACGGTGCAATTCTCTGCATCACAGCTGATCCAGCGACGAAATCCATCTTTACTGGCGGTGACGATGGACGGTTTCTGAGAACCTCATTGGACGGCACGGTCGAAGAAATGGCGAGTTTTGGGAGCCGCTGGGTAGACTGCGTGGCGGCAGGGCCAAGACTGTTCGCTTGCTCTTCCGGAAGGACTGCCACGGTGTGGAGCGAAGGCGAGACGCAACCGTGTACATTCGAACACCCAAGCACAGTCGGCGGATTAGCCTTCGATGCAAAAGGACGTCGCTTGGCCGTTGGTCACTATGGGGGTGCCACTGTTTGGGAACGCGGCAGTCGTCGCTGGAAATCGACCAATCTCAAATGGAAGGGATCCCATGGGGCGGTAACTTTTAGTCCCGATGGAAGATGCGTCGTCACGTCAATGAACGAAAACGCACTGCACGGTTGGCGTTTACGCGATAAGGCAGACATGCGAATGTCCGGGTATCCAGCAAAGGTGAAAAACTTCATATGGATGGGCAGTGGTCCATTCTTGGCGACTTCTGGGGCCGACGAAGCCATCTGTTGGCCGTTTGATGGCAAAGATGGCCCGATGGGCCGCTCGCCCGCAACCTGTTGCTATGGAGGTAAGCAAGTCTGCACCGCTGTGACAGGCATGCTCGGCCATGATGCGCTCCTCGCTGGTTTTGCCGACGGGGCGGTTTTGGCCGGTCGGGCATCTGAAGACGCAGAGGACTTTGTGGTGAAGGGGTCCAGCGGCTCTCCTATAGCGGCGCTCGCCATTACGTCGGACGCGTGGCTGTTCATCGGCGAGGAGTCTGGCCGCATTCTTTGGGTACGATTGGGCGGGAGCGAAAAATGAAGAACATGTTTGCACCGCGCGAACGGTCGTCAGGGTGTGCCGCAGAGATCAAAGCTTGGGTGAGTAAGCACCTCGAGTTGTTAGAAGACGATCTTGTGTCTGTAGCAGAACTCACGTGTCATGAGCCGGATTGCCCACCGGTTGAAACCGTTGTGACGGTGCATCGGAATGACGGCGAGCGAGAGACCTGGAAGATCCACAAGCCCATGTCGGAAGTCAGCCAGTCGGACGTAAGCGCTTGGCTACCCAACGCAAAAGCCCAGTTTTGATACTGAGATGACAATCAGTGCGTCCGGAAATACTCGATAGTAGCCATTCATGAAAAAGCGTAAGAGCCCCTGCATCGATGTTTGTGAATTTACTGGCCCTAGTGGCTGGTGCCTTGGCTGCGGCCGCACGCGGGACGAATGTGCCCGGTGGAAGAAAATGAAACCCTACGAAGCGAACATCATTGAGAAGGAACTCGTCCGTCGCCTGTCAAAAATGACCCAACTGCATGAGGAGCAGTAAGGCTAGTGGGATGGGTGTGAAAAGCGCCCTGAGAAGCTGAAATTAACCCTTCCGCAGTCAGAATGCGACGGTCGCATTTTCTGCGTATCGATGGTTGTTCAGCTTGACAACCAACGAGCATTTCGTAGTTGCCTGTTTAGGCAGGATTTCAATGTCCGCTCTGAGGAGACGCACTGCATCGCTGCGATGCCCGTGCTGCGAGAGCAAATGAATGCTGCGTTAGCAATAGCCGCATCTGCACAAGTCCGCTTTGTCCGCGATCTGTTCGTTGGATCTTGGTCCAGCTTTGCCTCTGCAGCGTATGGCCGCTATGCGGGCTGCGACCGCAGCATCCTAACAAGCAAGCGAACGGCAGGAATGGGCCGCCTGCGAAGGCGACCCTAAATATCTAGATTTCGATGGCTTCCGCTATGGCTAAGGCATCCTCAAGTTCGACGCCGAGGTATCTGACTGTACTGTCCATTTTGGTGTGGCCGAGAAGGAGCTGAACGGCGCGTAGATTGCCCGTCTTCTTGTATATCTGAGTTACTTTGGTCCGCCGCATCGAATGAGTCCCATACGCGCTTGCCTCAAGTCCAATGGATGTGACCCAATCCCGGACGATCCGCGCATATTGGCGTGTTGAGATGTGCAACCGCTCGTGAAAACGGCCTGGCCAAAGATATTCGGATGCAACCATCAGTTCGTCTTCCATCCACTTCTCGACCGACGCACGGGTACCTTCCGAGATTTCGAAGCGGACAGGTTTCTGCGTCTTGCTCTGCAGAACCGACGCCCGCTCCTTGATCTGGCCAGAAGCCATCACATCGACGACCTTCATCTTGACCAGATCACAGCCGCGGAGTTTGCTGTCGATCGCCATATTGAACAACGCGAGATCGCGATGGTTTTCAGCCAATTCGAGTCGTACGCGAATTGCCCAGACATGCTTGGGCTTCAGTGGTCGCTTTTGGCCGACGATGCGGCCTTTGTTCCACGCGGGACGTAGTGCGCGAATGGCTGGTAGGTTTGGTGTGGTTTCCATGACTGATCCTCCAATCCACCATGCCCTCCCAAACCGACAACCCGACGTTGTCCAACGCATTGTACCACAGGATACCGCGCAGCCTCGGATGGCAGGATAAGCCAAAAGCTATTAGTGCTTCACACTGCACAGATGACTTGAAAGCGTTACAAACCAACATTTGCGCGTATTGAGGTGATCTGAAGAATACGCACCTTTTGTCATGTCTCGAGACTGCGGTTCAGAGCATCAAAAGAATGGAAGGTCGCAGAGCGTTGCGCTTTCTGTGTAGGCACCGCGCCTTACTTCAAGGGTGTCTTTCGCGGAGAATTCTGCGCTGATCAGCGCAAATCCGATCATTGACTGAACACGCGGCGACCATGCGCCACACGTCATGCTGCCGACGGTCTGGGCCCCGTTTAGCAATTCGTACCAAATTGCGTGGCCCGAACGTCTTTCGGCATTGTCGAGGACAATTCCCAGTTGCTGACGCTTGACCCCTTCAGATTTGATCTGCCGGAGGGCTTTGACGCCCACGACGTCATCCTCAAGGTCGAGATTTACGTATTTTCCCAGCCGGACTTCGAAGGGGTTTGTCTGGTCATCAGTGTCGCCGCCATAGGAGAGCAATCCGCTTTCGATCCGTTCCACAGGATTGGGATTACCAGGGCCAATAGACCACGGCTGTCCGGCTTCTTTCACAATATTCCACAACTCTGTTCCCCGTGTGCCATCGCACAGATAAATTTCGAACCCGCCTTGCTTGGAATAGCCCGAGCGCTGAACGATCACAGGAATGCCGTTCACTTCGGCCAGGGCGAAATAGAAGTACTTTAACGCTCGGACCCAGTCGCCGAATACGGCGGCAACCACATCCTCTGCGCGCGGGCCTTGTACCGCCATAGGCGAAACGTCTGGCTCGCAAATATCAACATTCAACCGACGTTCGGCAGCAATGGCGCGCGCCCACATCAGGATATTGTTGTCGCCAATCGAAAGCCAGAATGAGCCATCTTCGTGCTTCAATACGACGGGGTCATTGATCAAGACACCGCGATGGTCGCACATCGGGATGTACTTGCCGCGACCTTCCCTGATGTCTGACAGATCCCGTACCGACAAAAGCTGCACAAGAGTTGCCGCATCCGGCCCCTTGATTTCGACCTGTCGTTCAACGCTGACATCCCATTGGGATACCCCGTTCAAGAGGCGAGTATACTCGCCGTCCGGATCGCCATAAGACACAGGCATCAACATATTGTTGTAGGGTGAAAAGGCAGTCACCCCATCTTGGATGGTTGCTTCGTAGAATGGCGAAACGCGCAAACGGGTATTGGGACCGATCTCAGCCATTGTTCAGACCTTCAGGTTTCGAGCTGCGCAGTATGTACCGCCGCCTTTTTGAGGAGTTGTGCCAATCTGGCCCGCTCTTTTGTGGTCAGGACGCCCATGACCTCGTCCTGCCTGCGCGCGAGATAGGTGGAAATGCGGACATGCAATTCGCGGCCTGCGTCGGTTATGCACAAACGTGATTGACGCCCGTCATCGGGGTCGGGTGCACGATCAATGAACCCTTCGTTCAGCATGCGGTGGACTGCGCGGCTGATTGTATTGCGTGGACGGCGGGAAATCCGCGCCACGTCTTGTGCAGTCAAAACATCAAAGTGCGACAGACAGGCCAGCAGGATGTACTCGGCACGGACAAGTCCGAAGTCCCGTTTGATCTCGGCATAGGCGGGAAAAACGATGGCGTTTGCAAGATAAGTGATCCGATAGGCTTCGGGGTATTCGATCGTATCGAAGATTTCCGCCAGATTTGGCTCACTTGGTGTCGTCATCGCTGCGCCTGTTCTCTTTCAACTTGCAGGTTTGGGTTGCCACGTTCGGCAGGTTTAGCGCATGTTGTTCCAAATGGAACAACAAATGCGACGATTCCATAGTCGCTTCTGGACCAAAATGTCTGAGACGAAAAGAAAACTCACGCTCCCGGAACTGGCTGCGAAGAAAGCAGCAGGCGAACGCCTTGTGATGGTCGCCGTCGGGGAGGTACTGACCGCAACCTGGGCGGAACGCGCGGGCGTGGATATCGTCGGGGTGGGCGACAGCCTCGGAATGACGCTGCACGGGCACGAAAACACGCTGGCGATGACCCTTGATCAGATGATCATGCATACCCAAGCCGTGCGGCGCGGCGCGCCCAACACCCTGTGTCTGGTCTCAATGCCATATGGGTCTTACGCCACAGTAGATCTTGCGGTTACGAATGCCGTTCGCATGATGAAAGAAAGCGGTGCGGATGCGCTGAAACTGCAGCTTGGTCGCGAAGGGGCGCACATTATTCGCGCTGTCGCCGATGCAGGTGTCCCCGTGATGAGCCACGTCGGCTTGTTGCCGCACAAGGTTCACCAGTTGGGCGGCTTCAAAATGCAAGGACGCACCGCCGAAGCCGCGATCTCAATTGTGGAGGACGCACGCGCGATTGAGGCCGCTGGCGCAATCGGGCTGGAGATTGAGGCGATGCCCTATGAGGTCGGCAGGGCCGTGGACGAGGCCGTCGACATTTTCACATTCTCGATCGGCGCCGGGGCCGCTGGCACATGTCAACTTCTCAACGGCTATGATCTGCTGGGGGCCTTTGACACCTTCAAGCCGAAGTTCGCCAAGCGATATGCGAACCTTGCCCAAGACGCGACCGAGGCCTTTACCGCCTATGCCGAGGACGTTCGATCCGGACGCTTCCCGGACGAAGACCACAGCTACCAGATGAAACCCGAAGAGATTGAGCGGTTCGCCGCGCTATTGGGGAAGGAAACCTGACATGAAAGACGATGCGATCCGTACGAACGGTCAGACCATTCCGAATGGGATGTTGGAAGACAATTACCCGCGCAACATGTGGTGGGTTGCCGCCCATCGTGATGAGGTCACGACAAAACCCTTGGCGCGATGGCTCTTGGAAACACCTGTCGTGCTCTACCGGCTGGAAGACGGCACGCCAGCCGCGCTTTATGATCGCTGCCCGCACCGCTGGGCCCCGCTGAGCGAAGGTCATGTGACTGGCGACAAGATCATCTGCCCTTACCATGGCATGGAGTTCAACACGGCTGGTCGTTGTACCAAGGCACCGACGCAGCACATGAAGCCAAAGACAGCGGAAATTCCGGCGTTCACGGTGAAAGAGGCCGGGGCCTACATCTGGATCTGGATGGGCGATCAGGACGCAATTGATTGCGACCCCCCGGAGGTTGCTTACCAGATCGATCCGAACTGGACGCCCGTAAACGGATATTACGAGGTTGCCGCGAACTGGGTTCTTATCCGTGAGAATGTGCTCGATCTGACCCATATCGCCTTCCTGCACAAGAACACGTTCAAACAAGACGATTGGATCACGGCGCCCGACACCTACCTGGAAGGCGAGACAATCTGCTACGAGCAGGAGTTTGATCTTGCACCGCTTTCGCCGCTGTTCTGCGCAGGTATGGGACTGCCCGAGGATAAGCCAATCAAGCGGGTTCAAAAGGGGCGCATGCCGTCGCTGGCTATTTCGTTTTCAGACTGGAACGTCCATGATCCGAACCCGGACGAAGGCCGCCGTTCAGACTTCATCGTGCGCGGCTGTCACATCGTCACACCAGCGCAATGCGGTAAGACACATTACTTCTGGATGGCTGCATTCGACGTCCCAAGCCTAACCAACGAAGTCGCGGAAAAAACCCGCGCCAGCGTGACGGCCGCCTTCGATGAGGACAAACACCTGCTCGAGAAACTGCAAGCCAGTGTCGCCGCGGACCCGAAAGGTCTGGATTTCCTTGAAGTGACGCTTGGTGCCGACGGTGCCGGCATCAAGGTCCGCCAACTTTTGAACAAGAAGTTGAAGGCCGAAGGTCGATCGCTCGCAAAATAGGCCAAGCAGACCTTGAAATGCTGTGTTGCAGTGGCCGCTCTCATCCGCAGTCCAGACCTCCACCCAAGCGGAAATCGAGCGCTTGCAGCGAAAGTCCGCAATGGGCCGTACTTGAGTGAGAAGTGCTGAAGTTCCTACCTATAGGTCAGAATGGCTGACATAACGCATAATCTATCTTATGTAAATTATAGCGCACCTTGCAACGAGGTCATTCCGATATCCGAGTTTTTTACTTGGTTTTATCCGCAAGCCGATGTACTTAGAAAATATAGCTTATAGGAGAGCACGCTATGAACACTCGTTTCATCAGCGGCTTTGCCCTTACGCTTGCAGCCACCGTGACGTTCCTCACGCCAGCAACATCCGCACAGGCCGAAGCCCTTACACTAACCGACATTGCCGGGCGGCAAGTGACGCTTGATGAGCGTCCCGACAAGATAATTCTTGGTGAAGGTCGCATGATGTATGCGATTGCCGCGATCAGCAGTGGCAATCCGTTTGAACATATAGTCGGATGGAAAGACGATCTGGTTCAATATGACCCCGACGCGTTCCGCAAATTCGAAGCCGCCTTTCCGGCAGATGCCGAAAGGATGATCAATTTTGGCAATCCTTACGCTGGTGATTTCAGCATCGAAGGCGTGTTGGAAGCAGATGCAGACCTAGTCTTGCTGGACTCCGGGAATCTCTTCAAAGCCGAAGAGACAGGACTGATAGAAAAGCTCGACAAAGCCGGAGTTCCGGTTGTTTTCATCGACTTCCGCCGGAATGCGACAGAGAATACCGTCCCATCCCTGCTCATCCTCGGCCGTATCCTCGGCGAAGAAGCAGGCGCGGCAAAGTTCATTGACTTCTACATCGCAGAGATGCGCCGTGTGACCAATGTGGTCGATACGATCCCCGCCGAAGACCGCCCTCTCGTAGTGGTTGAAAATGCGGCAGGCTGGCAGCCTGATTTCTGCTGCTGGTCATTTGGACCCTACAATTACGGGCGCTTTGTAGAGCTTGCAGGCGGCAAGAACTTTGCCTCGACGCTGGCCAATGCCTATTCCGTGACGCTCTCGATGGAAGGCGTCTTGGACGCCGACCCCGATCATGTCATCGGGACTGGCGCAAATTGGGCCGAAGCAAAGCCGGAAGTCACCTCAACGCTTCTGGGTTATGAAGGCGACCCGGCGGTCAATGCAGAGAAGATCGCGGCCCTTGCATCCCGTTCCGGTTTTTCCGAGTTGCGCGCGGTGAAAGAAGGCAACTACCACTCGATCTACCACCAGTTCTACAACTCACCCTATCACTTCGTGGCAGTGCAGCAGATCGCAAAGTGGCTCTATCCTGATGACTTTGCCGATCTCGATCCGCAGGACACGTTCAATCGTCTGCACGCAGAGTTCATGCCCTATGAGGCGTCCGGCCAGTTCTGGTTGAGCGCTGAACAGGCAACTCAGTAAAACAGGTGCCCCCAGCCAGTTTCCTGGCGGGGGCCAGTTCCTATGACAGAGATTTCCAACTCTCCGAGCGTCGATACCATCGTCGGCGGATACCGCAAACGTGCGGTCTTGCGTGTCGCGCTTATCGCGGCCGCCGCTTTGGTCCTTTTCATCATTATCGTACTCGACGTGATCACCGGTCCTGCCGATCTAAGCTTTGGGCGCGTAGCACAGGTGATCTTGAACCCGTCCGTGGCCACGACCAAAGAGGAGGTTATTATTTGGGATCTCCGACTGCCGGTGGCCATGATGGCGGTGGTCGTCGGGGCCATGTTGGGCGTCTCGGGTGCAGAGCTGCAAACGATCCTCAACAACCCTCTGGCAGAACCCTTCACACTTGGCCTTTCGATGGCTGCCAGCTTTGGCGCTGCGGTTGCAATCGTTCTAGGCTGGTCGGTCTTACCCGGTGTCGGGGCGCTCTTTGTAACCGTGAATGCATTCGTCTTCGCTATGGGCGCGTCGCTACTTCTCTTCATGGTCACACGATTACGCGGTGCAAATCCTGAAACGATGATCCTGATGGGCATTGCTATGATGTTCACGTTCAATGCGCTTCTGGCGTTTCTGCAATATGGCGCATCTGAATTGCAGTTGGCGCAACTCATATTCTGGCAGTTGGGATCTCTAGCCCGTGCCACCTGGCCCAAGGTCGCGATCTGCGTTGTGATCCTGGCAATTGTTCTTCCTTACTTCCTCAGTCGTTCGTGGGCTCTGACGGCGCTGCGCATGGGCGAGGACAAGGCGGCCGCATTGGGCGTGAACGTAAACGCGCTGCGTTTGACAGTTTTAGCCGGCGTTTCGCTCTTGGCGGCCGTTGCCGTATCATTCGTCGGCGCGATCGCTTTTGTCGGTCTCGTCGCGCCGCATATTGCCCGCATGATCGTGGGTGAGGACCAGCGTGGCTTCCTGCCGTTGTCCGCACTTGCGGGAGCATTGATCTTGTCTGGGACGTCGATCCTGTCGAAGGCGATTACGCCGGGGATCGTCTATCCCATAGGGATGATCACTTCGCTTATCGGCATCCCATTCTTCGTCAGCCTCATCCTTGGACAACGCAAAAGGCATTGGCAATGACCCTTGAAGTTCGCGATTTGAGTTTTGCCTACGGTACTCGCCCGATCTTGAAAGGTGCAGGTTTTGCACCGCTGAAGCAGGGTCACCTGACTGCCCTAATCGGGCCAAACGCATCCGGGAAGTCTACGCTGTTCCGCTCGATAGCAGGCCTATTGAAGGCTGACGGTCTGGTAACGCTGTCCGGCACGGACCTGAACACGCTTTCGGCCAAGGCGCGGCTGTCCCGTGTATGCTTCATGCCGCAGTTCTTCGCAGCAAATGCCGCTCTCACCGTTTTCGACGTTGTCATGATGGCGCGCAAGAACCTGAGCGGATGGCGGGTTACTTCCGAAGATACCAACGCTGTCGCCGAAGCACTTCACGGATCGCGGATCGGTCACTTGTCTGAGGCCTATATCAGCGAGTTATCAGGGGGACAGGCGCAAATGGTCTCCGTTGCCCAAGCGCTCATTCGTTCGTCAGATGTCTATCTGTTTGACGAGCCAACATCAGCGCTAGACCTGAACCATCAATTGCGCGTGCTAGGGCAAATCCGTGATGTTGTGGCGGAGCGCAACGCGGTTGGGGTTGTTGCGTTACATGATTTGAACCTCGCGGCCCGATTTGCAGATCATCTTATTCTGCTGCGTCAAGGCGAGGTTCTTGCAGAAGGACCGCCCAGCGACATCCTGCACCGGTCCGAGATCGCCGAGACCTACGGTGTCGATATTCGCATTACAACCGGCCCAAAGGAGGACCTTGTCGTCCATGCCTATTCCCACATTTGACCGCCGTACCTTCACACTATCAATTGGCGCCCTTGCCGCTGCCACACCGCTGCTAGCCCGCACTGATACTGGGAGCAACTCTACCGCGGATCACACCGTCCTAATGCTCAATGCCGACTGCAACGACGCAAATATCGTAAATGTTTTCGAGCCGGCAATCTTACATATCGAGCCGGGTGCAAGCGTGCAGTTTCTTGCCACAGACCCAAGTCACAACACTGCTTCTAAACGCGGAATGATCCCAGACGGAGCGGAACCGTGGAACGGCGCGGTTGATGAAGAGCTCGTTGTTACCCTAACAGTTCCCGGAATTTACGGTTATCTCTGCCTGCCCCACTACGATTGGGGCATGGTCGGCCTTATCGTTGTTGGGAATGATCATTCCAACCTCGCAGCTGTGAAAAAAGTCCGGCATCCCGGGGATGCCCGTAGGAATTTTCGAGCGCTCCTCGAACAACTGGAAAAAGGCGGTTCTTAGCATGACCGAATTGATCAACACCTGGTCCACCGACCCGAGTGAAGAAGATAGCATGACGGACGAACACGTCTGGATTTGGCAGGAAATGATTAACATCATCCCACAGCCAGATCTTTCTTCCGTGCGTGTCTTGGACATTGGCTGCAATCAAGGCGGTTTTCTAAGGATGCTCTACGATCAGCGACCATTTGCTTCGGGCGTTGGTATCGATATTGCGCGCGACCGCGTCGCGCTGGCGAACGCAGCCAAAGGTAATCGGCCTCTCCAATATGTCGCCTCGAGCCAAATTGAAGATGCAGGGGACGGCTTTGATCTCGCGTTCAGCCATGAGGTCATTTACTTGATCGAAGACCTTCAAGCTCATGCACGGCAGGTCGGTAAGGTCCTAAAAACTGGCGGCCACTATGATGCGGTGACATGTTGCCATGCCGACAGTCCCCTTTGGGCGAAGTGGCGTCCAAAGATCTCGCAGTTCTCGAATGTTGGCGTCCCTAACCATTCTGTTGCAGACATTGCCAGCGCATTTCGCTCTGAGGGCTTTGAAGTTTCGATCAGCAGGTTTCTTGCAAATGGCTTCATCCCCACAGAACCCCCAACGGACTACTTCCCGACTGACATCGAGCGCTTGGAGACATACACAAAATGGAAGCTTTGCTTTCGCTGCGTCAAGCAGTGAGCACTGGCTGGATGATCTGCTGTCCTGTCTTTGCTCTATCGACCATGATTTCAGTGTCATACACCGCACTTAGCGTTTCCGAGGTCAGTACAGTCTCTGGTGGACCTTCTTCAAACACCTCGCCGTCCTTCAGTAGAACAACTTGATCGGCATAGGCCGCGGCCAGGTTGAGATCGTGCAAAACAACAAGACTGCCGACACCCTCTCTGGCAAGCGACCGAACGTGCTTTAGCAAGGTCACCTGATGCCCAAGGTC
>JBCBID010000040.1:0-32273 GCA_038525015.1 Pseudomonadota bacterium
CAGAACGCGCGCCTGTTTAATGACACCCAGTCTGCTCTTGTGCGTCAGACCGCCAGTGCGGACATCTTGCGGATCATCAGTGGGGCTCAGACGGACGTCCTGCCGGTCTTTGAGGCCATTTGCACCACCGCTACATCATTGCTGGCCAGCGACCTGGCCTTTGTCATGACAAGCGACGGCAAAACCTATTCACCTGTGGCAGGCGCCACACCGGGCGGCATACTGGACGATCTGGGGCCCCAGGAGATACCCGTCGACCCTAGCCAGAACTTCCCCTCGCGCGCGATCCAGAGCCAGGAAATCCTGCATCTGCCCGACTGGACCACCATTGACCTTCCGCCCCACGAACGCGCAATCCATGAAGGGTTCGGAGTGAACTCCGCGCTTTACATACCGCTGACGAGCAAGGGCAAGTTTCTCGGTCTTCTCGTCTTTGCGCGTAGCAAGCAGCAAGGCTATTCAAGTGAAGACATAGCGCTTGCGCAATCGTTCGGAGATCAGGCGGTCATAGCGATCGAAAACGTGCGCCTGTTCAACGAAACGCAGTCTGCTTTGGTGCGGCAAACGGCCAGTGCAGATATTCTGCGAGTGATCAGCCAAGCCCAGACAGACTTACGGCCCGTGTTCGAGGCCATTGCAGGCACAGCGGTGCGATTGTTGGATTGCGATATCTGCTCTGTGATGATCAGCGAGGACGACAAATTTGTCCCGAGAGGTGCTGTGAGTTCCGAGGGACCGATTCAGGATTTGGGAACCGGCAGTCCAATTGATCCCGAGCGCAATTTTCCGGCACAGGCGATCGTAAACAGGGAAATGGTGCATGTGCCCGACTTCTGGGCCATTGATCTGCCTGCTGATGAGTATTGGGCGCGCGAGAAGTTTGACATTCATTCCGCACTTTATATGCCGCTGCTGCGCGGTGATCACTGTTTGGGCGTTGTTGCCTTTTCGCGCCGCGAGACGCGCGCGTTTGATGCAGAAGACATTGAAATTGCGCAAACCTTCTGTGATCAGGCCGTCATTGCGATTGAAAATGTAAGGCTATTCCTTGAAGCGCAAGAGGCACGCGAAGAGGCCGAAAAAGCCAACGAGGCCAAGTCCGCCTTCCTCGCCACCATGAGTCACGAGATCCGCACACCCATGAACGCCGTCATCGGGATGAGCGGATTGCTGATGGACACCGACCTGAACTCTGAACAGGACGATTATGCCCGTACCATTCGTGACAGTGGCGACGCATTGCTGGGCATTATCAATGAAATCCTTGATTTCTCCAAGATCGAGGCCGGTCAGATGGACATCGAGGATCACCCGTTCGATCTGCGCAACTGCATCGAATCCGCGCTGGATCTGATCGCTGGGCGCGCGGCGGAAAAGCAGCTGGAGCTGGCCTATGTCTATGATGACAGCGTGCCTGCCGGGATCAGTGCGGACCTCACGAGAATGCGGCAGATCCTGCTGAATTTGCTGTCCAACGCGGTCAAATTCACGGATGCAGGCGAAGTGGTTCTGACTGTCACCGCCGCCTCTGCCGCGAAGGGCCGCACGCAGCTGAACTTCACCGTCCGAGACACCGGTATTGGGCTGACAGATGAAGGGATGAGCCGTCTGTTCCAGTCCTTCAGCCAAGCCGACAGTTCGACCACCCGCAAATATGGAGGTACCGGTCTGGGTCTGGCCATTTCCAAGCGATTGTCCGAGCTGATGGGCGGCACGATGTGGGCCACAAGCGACGGGGCGGGCAAAGGATCGACCTTCCACTTCTCGATCCTCGCCAAGCCCGCCGAGTTGCCAAAGTCCGAGGCCCGCAGCCTTGTGGGCGAGCAATCCGAGCTGCGCAGCAAGCGGCTGATGGTGGTGGACGACAACGCCACTAACCTCAAGATCCTGTCCCTGCAAACGCAGAAATGGGGGATGCTGACACAGGCCTTCGCCACGCCTGCCCAGGCGCTGGAAGCGGTCGACGACGGCGCGCATTTCGACCTCGCCATCCTTGACATGCACATGCCAAAGATGGACGGCGTGGACCTTGCGCGTGCCTTGACCAAGCGCAAGCCCGAGATGCCCAAAGTGCTGTTCAGCTCACTTGGTCTGCGGGACACGGACGATGAGCTGTTTGCAGCTTCCATCGCCAAGCCGCTGCGCCAATCGCAGCTTTTCGACACGCTGGTCACGCTGTTTGCCCCTGTGGCTGCGCAAAAGGTGACCGCAACCTCTGACACCAAACCCAAAACCGACCCAGAAATGGCCAAACGCCACCCCCTGCGCATCCTGCTGGCCGAGGACAACCTGGTGAACCAGAAACTCGCCACACGGTTGCTGGAACAGATGGGCTACCGCACGGATCTGGCCAGCAACGGGATCGAGGCCTGCGAAAGCGTGGCCCGGCAGACCTATGACGTGGTTCTGATGGATGTGCAGATGCCAGAAATGGATGGGCTCGAAGCCTCCCGCCAGATCAATCGGGACCACGACGACGCAAGCCGCCCGCGCATTGTCGCCATGACGGCCAACGCCATGCAGGGCGACCGCGAGATGTGTCTGGCCGCGGGAATGGATGATTACATCGCCAAACCGATCCGCGTAGAGCGCTTGATCGAGGCGCTGCTTGCAGTGCCCGCACATCAAAGGAACGACACATGAGCCAGGACCTTATCGACGCTGCCACCTACACCGAGTTGTCGAAAGCCATGGGCGCGGATTTTGCAGGCGAACTGGTGACGACCTTTCTGGACGACGCCCCGAATATGTTCGCAACGCTAAAGCAGGGCGCGTCGGACGGCGACGCAGATACGTACCGCCGCGCCGCGCACTCCATCAAGTCCAACGCCGAGGTATTTGGTGCCACTTCGCTTGCCCAAGCCGCACGCGAGATGGAACTGGCCGGCCTCACCGACGCCTCGCCCATCTCCGCACTTGAGGCGATCTATGCCGACACTGCGGCGCAACTGAAGGCTTTGCTTGATGCGTGATGTCCCCGGCCGCGTGCTGATCGTGGATGACAACAAGGTCAACCGCCTGCTGATGACGCGCAGTGTCGAGCAGTTGGGTCACACGGCTGTGGTGGCCGAAAACGGGCGCATCGCGATGGAGATGTTGGCGGAACAGCCATTCGACATCATGCTTTTGGACATCGAGATGCCGGAAATGGATGGATTTCAGGTCCTCGAAGCGCTCAAGGCCAATCCGAAACTGCGCGACCTGCCGGTCATCGTGACCTCGTCCGTCGAAGGGCTCGACAATATCGTGCGTTGCATCGAGCTGGGGGCTGACGACTACATTCCCAAGCCCGTGAACAAGGTGCTACTCAACGCCCGGGTCGGCGCCAGCCTTGAGCGCAAGCGGCTTTTTGACGAGCAAAAGAAGCTGCTCGACCGCTTTGCCACGGTCGAGGTCGCCGAACACCTGAGCGAAGGTGGTTTTGCAATCGGTGGGCAACGTCTCCACGCCACAATCCTGTTTTGCGACATCCGCGATTTCACGGCGATGTCCGAAACCATGACTCCTGAGGCAACGATCGATCTGATCAACACCTACTACACCCTGATGTTCGAAGCCGTTTCCAGTCAGGGTGGTATTGTCAGCCTGATGGTCGGAGATGGTCTGATGGCCCTGTTTGGTGCGCCAAAGCCGGTTGAGAACTCAGCGCAAAGTGCGGTAGCGGCCGCGCAAGACATGCTCGCCATGACATCGGCCCTGAACGCCGAACGCGCGGTGTTGCAAGAGCCTGCGCTCAGGCTTGGCTTTGGCATCGCCACAGGCGAGGTCGTGGCCGGATATACCGGCACTGATGAGCGTGCGACCTATACCTGCATCGGCAAAACGGTGAACCTCGCTGCGCGCCTCGAAGCGCACACGAAAGTGGTCGACCGCAGCATCCTGTTTGATGAAGAGACATTGCTGAGGCTGAGTGACCAATCAAGTTGCGTGCCATTGCCCGAGGTGCAATTCAAAGGCTTTTCGGATGCCAAACGCGCGTTTGCGCTTTAGGCGCGTTGGAAAACGGCTCCAGGCAGCAAGAACGAGAGTCCGCACGTTTTCTGTCAACATATTGAAAAATAATGATTTTAACGCAAAGTGCTCAAGCAAAGCCTTCTTGATACAATGGATAATCGCGCGGCTTTTGTATCTGACTCTGCTTCCTCTTCACCGTTGTAAACATACGTTTTTTTGGACGTAGCATAGCAACATCCAAGTGTTCTATTCAAATCAAACAAGCCGTATTCACCTGTCAGCGTTTCGAGAATCGAGGAATTGGGCGTACAAGCAGCGTGCGAGTGAAGGTGTTTGATCCATCTTTTAACGTCAGCTTCGACGTCCGCGACGCTCAACCGTCGCAACTACAGCGAACTTCCGCTTCCCTGAAGAATCTTCGCCCAGTCGGACGATCGGGAAATCCCTGAGATCAATGTCTGCTTTGGCGGTCCGCTCACTTTCATGCTGCGAAGCGGCGAATTCACACTTTCCGCCCGTTGGAGCGTTTGTCATAATTTACGCACCATTTCAACCGCCCGCAGAAAATAAGCCCGTGGACGCGGTGCATAAATCAGGTGCGAGTCTCGGCGCATTCTGATAGACTGACGCCATGCTGATCGGCTATGCCAGAGTATCGACCCAAGCCCAGAGCCTCGACCGCCAAATCGGAGCGCTGAACGGCGTAGGCGTAGAGCGCATCTTTCGCGAAAAGGCCACGGCCAAGACGGTCAAGGGCCGCCCGCAGCTCGAAAAGGCAATCGACGCGCTCGGAACCAACGACGTTCTTGTGATCGCCGAATGGGACCGAGCCACCCGGTCCATGATGGACGGCATCACCATTATTCAGCGCGTAGCGGATCGGGGTGCAACCGTTAAGGTGCTTGATAAACCGTGGCTCGATCTGACGACGCCCATGGGCAAGGGTATTCTAGCGTTTCTATCGGCGTTGGCTGAAGATGAAAGGGAGCGTATTACTAGCCGTGCCAACGAAGGAAGGGACGCCGCCAAGGCGCGAGGAGTGAAGTTTGGGCCAAAACCGAAGTTGACGTCACATCAACAGCAGGTTGCCCTTGACCGATTGGCAAAGGGGGAAAGTGCGCGTGCCATTGCGAAAGATATGGGTGTTGCGCACACGACAATTCTGAGAATTTGATGTCGTCAAAGGGGCTTCCATGGAAAAGGTCGAACAGGAGCTTAAACAGCTCAATAGTGATTTAAACGGTCTTACAAACAGAGTTGCCGAACTGGCCCCTGTGAACGAGCTGATCAAATATCTGTTGTTTTTTTGGGCGGCTATCTCAGCGGTCCTCGGACTTTTTGGCTGGCAAAAGATTTCAGACATAGACGAGGATGTCAGAGAGAAAGTTCGACAAGAGGTGGTATTGTTCTTACCAGAAAGCGAAAGGGATTTTGAACAGTTCTCGGAAAATGTTGCAGCGAGCAAATCTCTTAAAGACGACTGGGAGGGGCTGATTTCGACCTTTAGGTCGAGTGCAAAATATCAAGAATTCATTCAGGCGGCGAATGCTGATTTTGATCTTCCCGGCAGACTCAACAGGCTACTCCTTAGATCGGACGTGGACATCGCGACAGATGAGGACTTTAGAACCGAGGCGATAGCAACACTTGAACTCATAAAACAGAAGGCAGCAACCGGAGAGTTTCCGTCCGATTTTCTCTTCAATGCCATTCAATTCGCGAGAAGAATCGAGAACTATCGTCTCGCAACAGAGATTGCGGAACAGGCAATTAGCCTAGACCCCAAACCCATTACAGAGGCGATATCTCAGTCACTAATCACTGCAAGTTCTTCAGGTGCAGCCGCTGATCAAGCGTTCGCGAGACTTATGGAAATTGTGAATCAAGAAGTACTCTCGCCAGAAGCCCATCTTATTTTGGCGGAAGCATGGAATGCGGCTGAGCGCTTAAGGCGACATGAAGAACTTATAAGGGAGCTTGATCGGACTTTCACAGCAACTCTTGCTGATGGTCAGTCGGTACCTGCGTACTACTATGCGATTGCAGCTACGCTGACACTGCGGATCGGTGGGCAGAATTCTAAAGAACGCGCGGAAGACTTTATCGATGCAGGCTTGAGAGAATTGGAGGGGCAAACGCGACTTGCTCTAGGGTACTTGCAAGCTCAAAGAGAGTTAGCTGAAGCCATCGAATATCTGAGACCATCGGAAAATTAACATAGTGAACCCTAAGCGCGGCTATCCATAGCTTCGACGCCATAAAGGGATATCTTGCTATCGGACGTCAGTACCGGCACGTCCTCAGATATGCTTTGTGCAACAAGCATCCGATCGAACGGGTCTCTGTGATGATGATCCAGCCTCGAAAGAGCGATCATGTGACTATCTGCGAAGCCGATCTTCTCAAAACCAGCTTCAGCCACAGCTTGGCATACCTTCGAAACGTCAGCGTCGAGTTTACCGAGGTTGGCCTTGATCGCGACCTCCCAAATGATAACCGGGCTAATGATCGGCTCTTCGGACAGGAAGATGCGACGCGCTTTCTCACCGAGTTGGTCAGAGTCGATCAGCCACCAAAGCAAGGCTTGCGTGTCAATCAGAACGCGCACTTACGACCGGCTCTCAAAGTCTGCCACTATGTCGGGATCTTCATCGTCGAAATTGTCCGGAATCGTCAGCTGCCCCTTAAGGGCGCCTGGTGCGCGCTTCCCGAACTCGCCATCACTAGGTATCAGTTTGAAGCGACCTTGTTTCGCACCTTGACGTGTGATCTCGACCTGAACACCGGCGGCCACCATATCAAGGATCTCGGACAAGCGAGACTTGGCTTCGCGAAGAGTGAATTGCTTTGACATGTGACCTCCAAGCGTGACTACGTATGGCTAAAGAGGCCGCAATTGTCAAGCGCAGCATAATCAGGGTTATGTTAAATAAGCCAGTAACGCTGCCATAATCTGGTCTTTGTAACACTCGATACTTCGAGAACTCCACCCGACTGATACCGAGAATTCGCTGCGCATCCAACGGACAAGTTAGAGGCGGAGTTTGCTGCCGTTGCCCCTTTCCAATCGAACTTCCGCTGTAGACGCAGAGCGGACTCCAGCCATTCGCTGCTAGCGCAAAATCTGAAGAGGTGGGAACTCATACATCGTGGGACAAACTGGTCCTGTGCGCGTGCGGTTCTTTGCTAGCGCAGTATCCGCTCGCATTCGAAGCAAGGGTTTTACAGCGGTTTGGCAGATGCCCGTTTGCAGCCATTCATAGTTGCAGCAGAAGGTTGGAGTTACACGACCGCGGAACCTCAGCATCCAAGCGTTAGCATCTACTAAATTGAAATCGTGTCTCCCAATTTGATTGTGCCGCCCTCAACTACTTCGGCGTAGACGCCCATATCAAAGTGCGCATAGGTCTTGCGTAGCAAGCTGGGTAAAGGCAAGTCTCGTTCTGCGGTTTCCGGGTTTACTTCGGTCGCTGCACAGCGCCGGGTTCGCAGCAATACCTTCAGTCGAACTGTACCAATTCGGATGTCACGGCCCACATGGTTCAATTCCACCCAAGGTGTCCACCCTTCGACCTCGATGTTCATTCGGAAACGCTTTTCGTTGATCGGTTGGCCAATGTCCTTTGAGAAAGCGCCAACGCTGTCACGCGATAGGATTGAAACGGCATTCATCAATTCAGGCGATACAACCGAAACATCGGTAAAACGATGCGGATCTGACCGCACAAGCGAAGGTGTTTTATCCAACTTAAGAGTTGACTCCAAAAACTGAGCAGCGCCGTCACGGCCCTCCCGATGCGACAGATCAAATGTCTGGGTTGAACCAGCATGAGTCAAAAACAATGCCTGCTTGTCCAAACGTGCCTCTATCGCAGCGAGCCCGGCTTCTTTTAACAGAACTACGAACTTATCCTTTGGGAGTGGTTTAGGGTCGTACGGATCAAATCCGCTTTCCGGGCGGGCAAACCCCCATTGCCGATCTCCGGGAAAACCCTCGCCAGGTTGCAGGGTCACGCTGTCCAGAGGTTCGGCGGACATGCCCTTGATCGGGTACCGCGCAAGTGCAACGATGCGTCCAGTCACAGATGTGCCTCCATTGCAGCTGCCAATCCCAATAGCGCGCTATCTTCACCAGGGCGGACCAAAAATTCGAGCCCCAACGGACGCTTGTCAAATCCCTGAATGGGCAAAGAAATCGCAGGGCTCCCCGATAGGGATGCCGCCAAGGCTCGATCCGTCAGAAGCGGGAAAAGGGGGTGTAACACGCCATTCACACTGATTTCTGTCGTGTGCAGCGCGGGTGCAGCAATCGGGACGGTTGGATAAACCAGTGCGTCCAGACCCTCCATTGCATTGGCCAACAGATCTCTAACCTGCGCACAACCATGGTGGCGCAGTTCCTCCAATTGCGTATCGGTCGTTGCATCCGTTGCGACGGCTCGGAACACCTCAGCCACGTCGGGGCTTGCAATCCTCTCGGCAAAGGCATCAAGCGCCAGCCCGCACTCGCGCAACAAGAAATCAGACCACCAGCGCTTGGCCTCTGAGATCACAAGTGGCAAGGCTGTCTGTTGGATCGCTGCCGCGAGGTCCGGCGCATCGACTGCCCTTATGGTCGCGCCCCCTCTCAGAAGTCTTTCGATAGCGGCTTTGACGATTGCTCCAACCTGAGGGTTCACGAGTTCCCAGAAGACAGACGAGAGCCGCCCCAACTTCAGCCCTTCAAGAGAACGGCTGGATGCAGGCCTTTTACCAGCCAATACCGCATCGAGGCGGATCAAGCGCTCCATCGAAGAAGCGGCAGCACTGACCGTATCGAGTGTCGTGGACAAATTCAGCACGCCATCGCCCGGATATCGGCCGGCACTCGGCCGGAACCCCACACACCCGCAAAACGCCGCTGGAATGCGACCGGAGCCGCCGGTATCAGTGCCAAGTCCGATCGTGGCGGTGCCATCGGCAATTGCCGCTGCAGTGCCGCCAGAGGATCCGCCCGCCATGCCGCCAAAGGGGCTCTCTACCGGACCGAAATGGGCGTTGTCCGACGTGATCCCAAACGCAAGCTCATGCATATTCGCCTGACCGACCATAGTCGCGCCCGCATCCAGTGCCCTCTGGACCGTAGACGCATGAGACGCCGCAGTCACGCCTGCCAGCGCTGGCGATGCGCCATCCCAAGTCGCGCCCTTCACGGCGATGTTTGCCTTCACGACAAGCGTTTCGCCCACAAGGGGGCCAGTGTAAGCCCCCTCAACCCTCTCATCACGGATCAGGGCTGTCATTCGGCCGCGGTAGCCATACGAGACCCACCTAGGATCTTCGCCGCGTCCGACATCATCTCTTCAACGATTTCCGTGGCGGAGCGTATATCTTTGACCAAGCCCACGCCCTGACCCATCAGCCAAGCCATTTCTTCATAGTCACCAGTCGTATCCGGCGTCGGCAAGATAACGTCGAACCGGCGCTTCTCATGCGGTTGTCCCATGAACATTGTGTGGCCGATCACGGGTTCTTCTGAACGTTCCGTTGGCACATCTTCCAAACGACCCTCGAATTCTTCGGTGGGGCGCACGCGCATCAGACGCATTGGGTTAAAATGCGGCATTTCCGGTCCAAAGACACCTGAGCGGGTTGTGTCTGAACCACAGGCCGTGACCAAGCGGTTATGGTGTTCGGGGTGCACCCAAGCCTCTTTCGTCGCAACCAACCTGGTGCCGACCCAAACGCCATCCGCGCCTAAGGCTATCGACGCAGCCACTCCGCGACCATCAGCAATACCGCCGGAGGCCAAAACCATCGCCCGGTCGCCAACAGCATCAACCATTGCGGGGATCAACGCTATAGAACCCATGCCGCCGTAGTTATGCCCGCCAGCCTCCCAACCCTGGGCCACAATCAGGTCAGCGCCCAGCTCGACAGCCTGTTCACCGTCTTCAACACTGCCAACCTGAACCCAAATGTCCGCGCCGGAATCCTTCAGCATTTTTACTTGATCGTCGGGCGGCAACCCCCAATGGAAAGATGCGACTGGTACTTTCTCTTCTGCCGTCGCCTTGACCTGCTCTTCGTTTCCAAAGCATGTGATGAAATTGATGTTATACGGCTGGCCTGCATCCCGTAGCTTAGCGATATGCTCGCGCAACTCGGCGGGCGGCAGAAATCCTACGCCGATTGCACCAATCCCACCACCGCGGCCCACGGCGAGCGCCAGTTCAGGCTTTTCTCCAGCAAAGGCCATCCCGGCTTGCGTAAAAGGGTGCTTGACCCCATAACGTTTCGTCAAACGAGTGGTGAGCATAGGTATCCTCCTGCGTGCTTCTCACAGGAAATATGACAGGTCTCGTCCGGACAATCGCGCAAAAGAACAGGACTATTCTCCGACGCGCCAATCCCTCGGGCTCACGCCAAACTTACGTCGAAAAACGCGGGAAAAGTAGCTAGGGTCCCGAAATCCTGATCGCAATGCAACATTAGAAACAGGTAAATTTGTTGTTTTGAGTAGGTTGCACGCGGTTTCTAAACGAGCGATTTCGATCCGACGGCCGATCGTCAGCCCAGTTGGCTCAAAGAGCGTATGCAGCTGCCTTTCTGACAGACCAAACGCTGCCGCAAGTGGCGAAGCAGACAGACCATGTTGCGAATGTCGGCGTGCGATGTGGGCAAGGATTGCATTGCGCATTGCGTCATCACCCGTCTCCTTGTTTGCAATCGAGCCCACCAGCGCAAGCATACTCTCAATTTGATATTCGAGAGTGGCCGTGCCATCGGGTAATCGCATAGCCAGCGAGCTCAGGCCTGCCAAAACGCCAGCCAATTCTCGCCCAGCCGCACTTTGCGAGAGACGCTTGAGACCTGGTTCCAAATTTTCCGGAATGGATTCTTGAGGGAGTGCAATGGAGATCAGTTCAAACGGAGCCTCATGAGCAATTGAATACACGTCTGAGGTTGGAACTATGCTCAGATCCATTGGCGCCGCTTTAAAAGAAAGCCCGGGCATATTGATCGACCCGCGGCCACTGACTTGCAAATTGACAAAGACAACATCTCTACGCCGTGCCGCCACATGCTCTTTGCGCCTGAGCACACGATGCGACGTTGCTCGCACGCGGCTCACTTGACCATGTGACAGGGAAGCCTGTTCGATCTTTCCGCGAAAATCACTTGCCCCCAAGCTCTCGGCGTCCAAACGAACGAAGGCTTCAGCCAGTCCATTTTGCCACGAACGAAGCTCAGAATCAGGAGAGTTGATCCGCCATGTCTGCATTGGTCTTTTATCAGTTCAACCAGAAAAATATCGCGAAGCTGGTCCGTGCCGCTTTGTTGAGGATAGCTTTTTGCCAATAAGAATCCAATCATTAGAACCTTCCCCATGAGCGCGTCCAGATAGCCCACTCGTAGTATCTTAAAGTTTTGGAGATAGACTGCTTCTTTGAGCGAAGTCTGGCACACATCTATAGTCATGGACCGGCTGTCTTGTCCCCGATGCCTTGACCCTTTGAATTGGCCGTTCCTTTACTGCCGCATCAAACATCAATGACCGATTTTGCCGCCACGCAGCAACACCCGCGACTTCGCGCCTGCAGAGACTCTCACGCTGTGTGCGCTCGCAGCAAACTATCGTGAGGTCTCCTATGGGCTCAAAGCGGACTTGCGGCGGCGCAGCGTGAGTTCATCATGAGTGGATGACCGCTGTGCGGCCAAAGTTAGCTTTCGCTGCGTCCGCTCCAAGGTCGACTTTAAGGAAATTTAGTCCTGTTTCCCAGATCAGCCGCTCCAAGTGTATCCACCCTAGTCAAGCTTACACCCGCTTATTAGAAGGGCGCCTGTCTAAAATCCGCAGCATCCGACGCAAAGGCAGTAAAGAATATGTGAGCACCTCCCGACACGAGCTTTCCGCTGCTGATGCATAAGTGATCTAGTTTCACTTGGACGTGTCCTGAATCCCAAATATTTTCAGGCCTTTATTGTGAGCCAATATAATTAGGATCAGCGCGATTGCCCAAACCGAAGGGCCGAAGATCCCCGGAATGATCGGTACGACTCCAGGAAGGAGCAAGAGAACGATAAACCCTATATCCGTGAAAGTCGTGATAACCGTTGCATTGACGGCGCTACTAACTGCGTTGCGCCATATCGAGGGCGTCAGGACACCAACAAAAATCGCCATTCCAAACAGATGCCATGCGTTTTGCCGGATCCGGCCAGCGGCGAGTAGATCATCAACTGCTGCTGCGGTCATCCATGTGGAAACGGCGGCACCAACATGCAAAACTGCCCAGAAGCCAAGGAAGATTGCCGCCGCTTTTGAGTACACGCTGGCGGATGTTTGAGCTTCGCCTTTCACGATTCAAACTCTCCTGTCTATTCGAGTATCGTGGATCCGCTCTCAGACGAAGCAGGCCTCCCAAAAGAATAAGGCTGAGCGCCCGGGCCAAGCACCCTAGGCATTGGTCGCTCGCCAGCGCACTTGGACCTGGGTAGATCGCCCGCCCCTATTTCTTCAACGACGCACAAGCGTCATACCGTTGGAAACGGAATATGAACCATCACCATTGTCTGTGAACGTCAGGCATTCTTGTCCCTGGCGCGGCCCAGAAGTGATGTCGACACACATCCCATTGGCTGTCATCTCCCACGTTCCTGCGCCGCGACCGACGGGTGCCCGCATCTCGATGGTGCCGTCAGTGTTGTAGCGCAAGGATGCCCGGAGTATCCCCATACGGCCTTGAAGATCTTGTCCGACAAGCTCGGCTTGGATCCTATCTGAGCTCATGGTTTCGGCTGTTGCAGCTATACAGCTACCGATGAAAATGGCGACGGTAAGTGAGGTTAGCTTAACATTGTCCTTCATAGTCTTCTCCTGTTGAGATTGAGGTTCTCGTGAGTGGTAGTTCGAATTGTGAGCGGTTGTTGCGGCTTGCGGGATCATCCATTCTTGGGTCGGCAGCGATACAAAACAACGACCGACAACGTGCCCAAGACCAGTGGCCCAATCGGTGGACTGGGAACCACGACGATGTGAACGATCACGGCACCAATCATTGTACAGATCAGCAAGGATGCAGCGATCCATGCGCTGCGCGCGTTAAACAGCAGAAGTGCCGAGCCAACCTCGATGACGCCCGTGAAATAACGGAACCATTGTCCGAGGCCGATCTGGCCAAACAGGTCAACCATAGGTGCGGCACCAACAAGCTTTGCGCCACCAGCAGCCCCGAAGACCAAGGCAAGCAGTATCTGCAAACCCCAAGTCGCGCGATTGAGCCATGGAGAAGTCGCTAGGGTGGGTGAACTCGGGTCAAAGCCGGAAACAGACTTGGTCATCATCAGTTACTCCGCTGGTGTCGCGCCCGTTAAGGCGTTGTTGGTATTGCTTTCTTCATCGGGCCGCGTGTTCCAACGAGCGATCAAAAGCTTGTAGGCACATGGCGTGAAGATGAATGTCACAAGGGTCAGAAGAAGGAGGCCTCCTGCGAAAACTTCCGCGAAGGGGGGCCAGAAGTCTCCCCCTAGCAGAATAAGCGGGACGAAACCTCCGGCTGTGGTCAGCGTAGTCGACCAGATATGTCGAGCTGTATAGCCAGTAACGATGTCAGCCATCGCGTCCGGGTCGCCGGAACGGGCATCCGGGTCCTCATCGAGAACTTCTGTCATCACAATTGTGCCGTTTATGCCGACACCAATGAGCCCCATTATCCCGATGATAACGATGAAGCCAAAATTGTTGCCGGTCAGCTTCAGGACCAACATCCCCATGCCACGCGCGAGGCAACCTGCCAAAAACACCATGCCCATGCGCCGGAAAGAGTTAAACGTCACCACGAGCGAGGTGACGGCAGCAATCAGGAGCACCGAGACCTGGCTTAAAAGGCGGCCAACGGCTTCGGATCGCTGTCCTTGGGCTCCCTCGAAGCTGAAAGAGTATCCAGCGGGAAGCGTGAAGTCCGCTTCTTCCAGTGCAGCCTCAAACCGCGTTTGCACGACAGACGGCAGCATTCCAAACTCAACGAAGCTAGAAACCGATTGAATTCGTGCACCGTTCAGCCGGGTGATGTCTGTCCATGCCGGTACTGGGCGCACATCAGCGACTGATGTAAGTGGCACTTCTGCTCCGCTTGGAGCAAGAAGTGTCACGCCTGCAAGATCATCGACACTTTCACGGTCCCCTTCTCCAAGGCGCACAGAGATTGGGAGCTGTTCGGGGCCTTCGAGAACAAACCCGCCGGTCTGGCCATTGAAAGAGGCGTTGATTTGTCGAGCAATGCTGCCAGCATCGAGGCCCACTGCCCGTGCAGCTTCGTCATCGACATCAACCTCCAGCTTTACATTGTCGCGGTGAAGTGACGCCCTTGCATAAACTGCACCTTCCACTGACCCTAGTATACCAGCGGCGCGCTGGCCGTATTCTGCAAGGACCTCCAACTCTGGTCCGTAGATACGCATCTCAACGGGTGTTGAGACCGGCGGCCCAAACTCGTAGCGGCGCACGACAAGGGCAACCTCGGGGAATTGTTCCGAAAGCGTGTCTTGGAAATAGGGGATGAGCTCGGCTGTTGTGGCTGCGCCCGTTGTATTGATGATAATGTTACCGAAGGCGGGGTTCGCGCTCTCAGACGAAATGACATTGTAGTACAGCTGCGGTGTTGCCGCGCCCGTAACTGTAAGAGTTTGCGTGACACCCTCGGTCTGCCGGATGATCTGCTCGATCTCCCCGACAACTTCCGTGGTCCGGGTGATGACCGTGCTTTGCGGCAAGCGGATTTCAATTCGAAATTGATCGCGGTCTGCAGGCGGGAAGAAGCTCGTCGGAACGGTAGGAAGAGACGTGATACCGACGATGACTGGCGCGAGGCAAATAGCGATGCCAATGACAGGTCGACCGATGACGAACCGGATGAAACCACGGAAGGCACGCGCAAGCGGACCCACGGAAATGCCCTGAGCCGTCCACCCTTTGCCCGCGTTTTCACCTTCACGAAAAAGGATCGGTGCAAGCGCTGGCACAATGTACATTGAAACAACGAAGGACGAGCCAAGCGCACAGATAACCGCGATTGACATGGGACCGACAAACTCGCCCGCGCCTCCGGGCAACAAGACAATCGGCATGAACGCTAACATCGTCGTGAAGGTCGATGCAGCTAGCGGAAAGAACAGTTTCTTGAGCGCCGCGTGAATGGCTGGCTGAAACCGAGCTCCACCGGAAAGCCGTTCACGAATATCATTGGTGATGATGATCGCATTGTCGACCATCAAGCCAAGTGCGACGATAACACCCACGATGCTCATCTGATTAAAGTCAATTCCGACCATGGGGAACAAGCCCGCCGTCATCAAGGCGGTGGTCGGGATTGCTAGACCAACAGATAAAGCTGAGCGCAGACCCATGGTGAAGAGAAGAACGATGACAACAATCGCCAAACCTTGACCGAGGGACACCAAAACAGTCTTAAGGCGTTCTGTCGTATAACTGGCTTGCTCGAACACCTCTGTCACAGTGACACCAGCCACGTTGCGTTCGCTGAATTGTTCGACGACAGCCTGAGCTTGCGGAACCCAAAGATCCACCCGTTGCCCCGGCTGCATGCGTGTCCCGATGAAGACAGCCATTTCCCCATTGAACAGACCAAGTTCAGACGGCGGATCTGAAACTGTACGCCGGAACTCGGCAATGTCACCAAGCACCATGGACGAGGCACCGTCGCTTTGCAAAGGGATCGCTCGCAACCGTTCCAGATTGTCGAGCGTATTGCCAAGCTCGATTGTCAGCGAGTTCGCATCATTTACGACAGAGCCTGCGGCGTTTCTCGCATCAGCCGCTGACAAAGCAGCCGCAACCGCCTGGATATCAAGACCCGCAGCACGGAGCGCGGAATCGTTGACGGTAACCTCTATCAGCTCAGGGTCAGAAGCGTGAACTTGCACAAGATCTGTGCCGGGAATCGACCTAAGTTGATCAGCCAGCTCCTCTGCGTAGCGCTGCAAGATGAGACGGTCAGTTGAACGCCCGTCGCCCGCGTGCACTGCGAAGGCTGCTGTATAGGCATACCCGCCTTCGTCGTTCAGATCAGGAGGCAGTGAGCCGGAGGGCATATCAGCTTTAATGTCAGCCAGTTTGTCTCGTACCCGGCTCCAAACCGGCGCGACATCTGTCACTTCATCAAGCAGCGTGATCGACACGATGGATACATCTGCTCGCGATGTGGAAGAAATCTCGTTGATCTCGGCAAGCGTGCGGAGCTCTTCTTCGATGATGCGCGTGACCAGGGCTTCGACGCGCTGCGCCGATGCCCCTGGGTACAGCGTGGTGACTGCAGCGTTCCGGCTTTGGATTGTTGGGTCCTCTGCCCGGGGCGTGGTAAGCATCGCGCCCGCACCAATCGCCAGTACGAACAGGACCGACAACGCCAAAAGTCGGCGGTTGAAAATCAAAGCTATCATTGTCTGGCCTCAGCAGCTGCGAGGACAACGGCCTGACCAGGCGCCACACGATTTGTTCCGCGCGTGACGACCCGATCGCCGTCTTGCAATGCGCCGGACACATATGCGCGCGCGCCATCGGTGTAATGCACCTGAACCGGTGCCCGCGTCACTTCCAAAGCTCTGCCATCGTTGCTTGCCACAATCTGCACGGCGAAAAGACCGCGAAGGTCAGACACTAAGGCGTCCAGAGGAACCCAGAAGCCACTTTGCGCCACGCTTTGGGACAGCGTGACCCGCAAAGCTTCGCCTTCCAGCGGCTGGCGTGATGTTTCCCATTCCAGAACAAGAAGCATGGTTTGGGATTGGGTACTGACGACCGGCACAAGCGAGGAAACACGCGCTTCGTATGTGTTGCCCCGCCAGGTCAGGGGAAGGATTTGCCCCTCTTCTATCTGAATGGCGGCGATGACTGGGACACCAACATGTGCTTCAACGCTGCCCGGATCGACCAGTTGAACAACCGGAACACCAGGTGCGGCAACATCGCCGACCTCGAAGTTAACCTGGGTAACAATTCCGTCGAAGGGCGCGCTCAACTCAGCATCGCGCAAATCGATCAGCAACCTTGCGATCTGTGCCTCGATTGCACCTATGTCCTGCTCTGCAAGTTCGAGTGCGGTCTGATCCTGTTCAAAACGCGCACGCGTGACTACGCCAGACGCCAAAAGCGCCTCGCTTCGCTGAAGATCACCCAGTGCTTGATCGCGAGCTGCCTCGGCCCTTTGAAGACGTGCTTCAAGTTCTTCCCGATTTGAATTGAGCCTGGCGGCGTCTACTGTACCAAGAACAGCACCAGCGGATACACGGTCGCCAATCGCGATGTCTGAGAAGATCACCCTTCCCCCAGTCTCGAACGAAAGCTCCGCCTGATGGGAGATAACCGTACGGCCCGTATATTGACGAGGAACGTCATACCCGATCTGAAGCTCCGCAAGCGTTGTGACGACGGGAATGGCACGTTCATCTACCAAGATTGATGCTTGGACAGAGGCCGCATCGTCTTGAATCCGGCCGATTGATGCAAACGCCGCAGCAGCGATCCCTATAAGCAGAGCAACACTGAAGAGGGCGCGGCCAACGCGTCTCAACACTGACTTCTCATTGTTTTTCACCTTGAAACCCTCCATGATGAAGCTGCCGGAATAAGATACGGTATCGTTTTATAATACGGATACGTAGGATATATATGGATGGATCAAGAAGATGCGACAAAAAATCCCGCGCGCTCTGGTCGTCCTGTCGATGAAGCGAAAACCGAACGGATCCGCGAAGAGGCGAAGAAGCTATTCTTCATCCATGGAGTTGATGGCGTTTCGATAGAGCAGATCGCAGCAGAAGCAGGCGTCGCCAAGTCAACGATTTATGCAAAATTCGGTAATAAGGACGCCATCTTCCAAGCAGTTGTAGACAACATTGCCGACAACGTCGGTGCAGGTATGAAAACCCGCATCGAAGAAGGCAGCGAGCCCAAAGATGCGCTGATTACTTTTGGCTTGGCCTTGATGAGCGGCATTGCAGAACGACGACTGTTGACCGCTGAACCCGTGATTGCGATCGAAGCGTTGAAAAACCCCGAACTGGGCGACAAATTCTTTGCCGCCGGCCCGGGCAGGGCGAAATTAATGTTGTCCGAGGCTCTTGCATCTTGGCAGTCAGACAAACTCATGCCGCCCGGCGACGTTCAAGAAATGGCAGAAGACCTACTGGGCTTGTGGCTCGGAACCTTAGTCTACGAGATGCGCCTAAAACCGCATATGTCGGTCTATCGTGAGCACGTAGAAAAACGGGTCAGGCTGGGTGTCGATAAGTTTCTCAAGATCCACGCTTGAAACCGTCCTAGCAGCCAGTTCGCTTAGCTATTTTGCTGCTTTTTCCTCGAGAGCACGGTTCAGTACAACACGTTCCACATAGTTTGCTGGCCGACTTGGCAGAGAGTCGTCTCGACAGCGAATAACGTAACTGCTGTTACAAGTAGCTTGCGTAGCTACTTGTACCTCGGTGACTAGCCGACAAAAGGGAAGCGGCCATTCAAGCAGTGAGCAGCATCCGTCATTTTGGGCTCAAAGCGGCCGTCCCCCCTACCCTCGGCAAGGCTTCTCCGCCCTCTGATGTTTGGGGTCTCCAGGGTCCAAAGCCTTGCTCCGTCACGCGTGTGGGTGACGTTTCTGGATTACTAAGTCTTTCGAATTCTTATCGTTTTGACGTGCACAAGCATTTCTTGCGGTTTTGCAGCGCAAGGTAGCAAAACGTGGCTTCTTCGGGTTTTGCGATGCGCTGTTTTGGTTGTGGCTAAGGGATTCATTGCGACATGCCGCAGCCTGAGGTGACGTTCAGTACACGCAGCTACATGTTGGTGATCCCATGGATCGACAGAAAGCGCTTGAGATTGGTGGCATCTGGTCGCAGCGCGTTCAACTCTTCGGTGCCAAACGCAAAATTGACATTATTGTGCCAAGCAAGCTGTTCGGCGAATTCGGGCACCAGACGCCGAAAGAACGCCGCCGGGATGCGCAAGGATTTGGGTTTTCGCCCAGTGGTCTCGCGGTAGATCGCTTTCATTTGGGGGATTGTCATCACATCCCCGGCCAAGTTGATCTTCCACCCTGCCCACATCGCCCGATCAGTCAGCGCTTCGGCTGCGACCCACGCCAGATCGTTGATCGCCAGCATTTGAAACTTGGTAGTAGGTTTCAGCGACCCGGCCAGCACCGGAAACATCATATACGGCTTCATCTGCGGGTTCAGCAGATTGTCCATGAACCAAACGGTGCCCAGTATGGTCCAGTCCAGGCCGCTGCGCTTGAGGTCGCGTTCGATCAAAGCCTTTGAGATGAAATGCGCCGGACCGCCGGGCGCGGACCCGGTGCCCATCCCGGACTGCACAATGTGATCGACCCCCGCGGCCTTCGCCGCTGCGATGACATTGCGCCCCTGCTCTACCTCTCCGACCAGTCCGACACCTGGGCCGTAGAAATCCTGGACGGAAAAGACACTTCGAACCCCATCAAACGCAGGGCTCAACGTCCCGGGTTTCGACAGGTCACCTTCGACGACCTCCGCCCCCATGTCTGCAAGCGCTTGTGCCTTTGGTGAAGCGGCGCGGCGCGTGAGGATGCGGATCGCTTGTCCGCGGGCCAGCAATTCGCGCGCAACGGCACCCCCCTGCAGACCCGTTGCGCCCAAAACCAGAATTGTCATTGGACTACCTCCGTTTTGGCGAACCGGTCGAGGATTGCTGCAACGGCATGCGGGCTTTCCACGGCTGAGATATGTTTGCCATCAACGGCTTCGAAAACGCCGTGCGGTGCCAATAGGGCGGCCTCCGCCTGCACTTCGATTGGGTACATTTCATCATGTTTCCCTGCGATCACCAGCACGGGCATCGGCAAATTCTTCATACGCGGTTTGAGCGGCGCGCCGCGCAGGATGACGGATCGCACCGCGGTCGCCAGCGTTTTCGGATTGGCCGCCGTCAGCATTGTGTGAAAGTCGCGAAGATAGTCCGGGTTGGCTTGCAATGTCGCTGCCGAAAAGAAGCTTCTGGCGACACCGTTTTGAAACACAGGCTTGCGCGTCGCCCATCGCGCGCCGGACGCGATCATCCGTGCGGACAGGCCGGGTCTCGACCCGGAAATCTCCATCGGCGTGTTCATCAGAACTAGCGCCTCGACGCGTTTGGGTGCGGTGAAGGCCGCCTCGGCAGCAGCGAGGCCGCCCCAGGACGTGCCCCCAATAATCGCCCTTGTAATTTGGAAGTGATCAAGGACATCGAGAATGCCCTTCCCGCAGGCTTTCATTGTGAATTCCTTGGTCGTGCCTGCGCTTGCCCCGTGTCCAGGTCCGTCGATCAGAAGCATGCGGTAGCTCGCGCCCAAAACATCGGTCAGTGCATCGTAAATGTGGTGGTCTGCAAAGATGGACGGCCACAGCACGATTATGCGGTTTCCCCGCCCGCGCACTTCGACATTCAACCGGCCGAGGGTCGTCGGAACGATCTGGCTGATCCCGGTTTCGGGCAGAAAATCTGTCGCGATGTTCATCCTGATTCTCCAAAGTAATCATTGATTACATACGACCGCTTGCGATCAAAGTAAACAGTGATTACAAAGCGCGTATGGTTGAAACAAAAACGCTTTCCCGCCATCATCACGGCAACCTCAAAGAGGCGCTGGTCGAGTACGCGCTGGATGCGGCGCGCGCCGGTGTTTTGAATGATCTATCGCTTCGGCAGGCGTCACGGGATCTTGGTGTTTCGCCGGGTGCTGCGTACCGCCATTTCAAAGACCGCAACAGCCTGATGCGCCACGTGGCGCAACGTGGGTTTGACGAACTGGCTTCCAGGTTTGAGGCTGCGATACCATTTGCAAGCCAAGCGCAAACGAGTGGCGATGCGCGCGACCGGTTTTTGTCTTTGGCCCACGCCTACGTCGCGTTTTCAAAGGACAATCCAACGCTTTGGCGGTTGATGTTTGGTCGCTTCGGGTTGTCATCGTCATCAGAGACAGCGAGGCCCTCAACCTATGAATGGCTCAGCAAAAGTCTGGTTGAACTTGCGGTCTTTGACGTCATCCGCCCCCCGGACGGAGCGGCGCAATTCTTTGCGTGGAGTGCGATACATGGCCTCTCGGATTTGTCGTCTTCGCCAGCCGTTTCATTTGTGGATGATAAAACGGTGATTGAGGCGCATTGTGAGTTCATTCTTGCCGCGCTGTCCTGAGTTTTCGGGCGCAAATCGTGCATCGCGAACAACACTTGGCATGGATGAGCGACATACGATTGGCGGAATTGAAGCAGGCCAGGCCGTTCAGCCTGATCCACCAACAAGTTAAGTTTCCGGTAGTGACCCTTGCGGAGACCCGAACCCGCCATCCATCACGATAGAAGAGAATAATTCTTGTGGTGAACTCTGCAAGAAACGTCGGCCGAGGTGACAGTGAGATAAAGTAGGGCGTCGAAGTCGGCCGAACGGGATAGCCCAGCTCTCTTTGCTACGGCGCTTTCTGTCCGAGTAAAAAGGCGCAATACTCCACGCAAAGTGGCACTTTTGTAGACATTTCTCGGCCTCCCGCTTGCTCAGATCGCACTCGCTCGCTTAGGCTTTGCTTGAGGATCCCGAATGAATGACGCTGATGCTCTCGTCCCGCTCGCAACCCGGACGCTGGAAAGCTCCGGTCTTTCGTCGGTCGGCCTCTACACCTTTGACGGTGACGGTACGTTCAGGTCCGGAGTGATCGTTGGTATGCCTCCCGCATTCACGCCGGCATACGAGATAACGGGCATTCCCATTGACCCGGTCCTGGCAGAGATGCGGCGCAGCGGTCGACCTGTGTCGACAGCGACGCTGCTGGGGTCACGCTGGAAAGACTGTCAGCTTTATCACCGTGTTTCCGGTCGCTTCGGATTGACGGGGTTTGCCACCCTACCCCTCTATGCGGGTCGCACTCTGGCGGGTGTGCTCTACTTGGGTGCCACCTCGGACGCGGATAGCGCGCGGCTTGACAGCGCTGGCCTGTGCGATCTGTCCATCCTCGCGACCCAACTCTCGACCGAGCTAGTGAGCTTGCCGCGTCGGCACCCTAAACTGACACCTCGACAGAACGACGTGGCGCGGCTGGTTGCTGACGGCCTCACCAACCGCCAGATTGCTGAGGAGTTGGCCACAGGTGAGGCTGCGGTTTGCAAACACATGAAGGCGCTACACGCGACATTTGGCGTGTCCACGCGCACTGCAATGGCGCGGGCTTGGTTGGACAGCAATTAGCGCAGCGCGTTTGCCGGGGTCCCCATTTGGGGACTTTGCCGCGCGCCCAAGGCTGCGCACCCTGACGTCACCACCATCAGGGAGATTATATCATGGTCAAGATTGCCGCCGTCCAAGCTTCGCCCGTCTGGCTCGATGCTAAAGGAACACTGGACAAGACCATTGCACTGATCGAAGAGGCGGGGCGCAAGGACGTTAAGCTGATCGCCTTTGGGGAAGTCTGGCTTCCAGGCTATCCGTTCTCCATCTGGCTGCTGCCGCCGATGCAGGCGATGGACGTCGTGATGCGCCACCGCGCCGCGGCGATCACGCTCGATGGACCCGAAATGCGCGCCATCGGAGATGCCGCCGCCAAAGCTGGCACCTATGTGATGCTGGGCTTTGCCGAACGCGACGGCGGCTCGATCTATTGCAGCCAGGCGCTGATAGACGATCGCGGAGACATGGTCATGTCGCGACGCAAGCTCAAGCCCACCCATATGGAGCGCACGGTTTGGGGCGAAGGCCCTGCCGACGACTTGAAGATCATTGAAACGCCTTTCGGCAAGGTCGGCGGGCTCTGCTGTTGGGAAAACATGCAGCCCATCAACCGTCACGGCATGTTCCAGTTGGGCGAACAGATCCACGTGGCCTGCTGGCCGAGCTTTGGAATGTTCAAGGGTGCCCCCCAAGCCTATGCCCTGTCAGCCGAGGCTAACCTGGTTCAATCCCAATGCTACGCGATGCAGGGCGGCTGCTATGTGCTCGCCCCCGGTTCGATCATCACCGAAGATCAGCTTGATGACATCACGATGGGTAATGCGGACGCTGCCCAGATGGTCTTTGCGGGTGGCGGCGCGGCGGCGGTCTTCGGCCCTGATGGACGCCGGTTGACCGACCCGATCGACGAATACAGTGACGGCCTTGCCATCGCTGAGGCAGACCTGGGCATGATCGAAGCGTCCAAGGTCTTTGCCGATCCGGCCGGCCATTACAATCGCCCCGACGTCGCGCGGATCGTGCTCGACCGCTCTGCCGGGCCTGACATGCCCATGCCGGTCACCGAAGAGGAACCGGCGTGATGGACACACCAAACGACTTCTACACCGACGCACAGCGCGCATTGCAGCGCGCTCAAGGCCGGGAAGCCCTTGCCGACACCGTCTTTCACGCGATCGTCGCGGACGCCATCGGCCCGGAACACCAACCGTTTATCGAAAGCCGCGACTTCTTCTTTCTGTCCACGGTCGATGGGACCGGCATGCCTACGGTCAGCTACAAGGGCGGTGCGCCGGGCTTGGTCAAGGTAGATGGTCCCAATCGCCTTGCTTTCCCGCATTTCGATGGCAACGGCATGTTCAAATCCATGGGTAACCTGTCGGACACCGGGAAGATGGGCCTGCTTTTCATCGACTTGGAAACCCCAAACCGAATTCGCGTGCAGGGGACCGGCCGTGTGACAGATACCGCCGAAGTGCTGGGGCGTTGGCCAGGCGCAAAACTTGCAGTCGAGGTAGAGGTTGAAAGCGTCTTCCTCAATTGCGCGCGCTACATCCACAAGCACAAACGCGTCGAAGCAAGCCCTTACGTCCCCGATAACAAAGGGGAACAGCCGCACCCTGCCTGGAAGCGTATTTATGCGATCCAGTCCGCACTGTCAGATGAAGAGCGGGATCGAACCGACGCAGAGGGTGGTGTCATCGACCAGGATGGGTACATCGACCGGCTCATGCGTGGCGTTTCTTGAGAAGCCTCACGCGCGTTGCGAATTTGCCCATCGAAGAAGGCATGCGGTGCGCCACCTTCTAAACGGAGCTACTTCGTAAAGTATACAGCTTATGGTCGTGCACGTTTCTTAACGCCGCGCCCATTCCTTACACCAAAGCATCAGCCCAAAGCTGCCTTTAGTTTTGGACTCCCTCTTACCCGGTCGCGGACAAACCGGCCCTTTACCACTTAAATAGCTTCTCCGTCCTTCCGCTCTCCCTTGGCAACGATTTCCAGTGTTCCGTCAGGGAGTGGCTGTTGCAGTTTCAAGGCGTCCTCTGTTGGTAGGGTCAGCCACCGGTCAATCTCTTCCTCTGTTCTGAGGATCACTGGCATGGCCTTTGGGTGTACTGGTTTCACCACGTCGGTTGCATCGGTCGTCAAGAAGGCGAAGAGATCATCATTCGTCTCGCCGTCCCTGAGCTTCCGCACTGACGTCCAGTTGGTCCAGATGCCCGCGAAGAAGGCCAATGGGCGGCTCTCGTCCAGAGCAAACCAGTTCGGCTCTTTGTTCATGCCAGCACGGACGTCGTATTCGCAGAAACTGGTGAAAGGCACAACGCAGCGGCTCTGAACGTCAAGCCACCGCCGCCAGTGGGGAGAGGCAGTGTTGCGCACGTTGGTGATGCCGCTGTCTGTCTTGCGGTTCTTGAGGGCGAAGGCCGGTGAAGGCATTCCCCAGCGCAGCATCGACAACTCCCGCCCATCGGGGGTGTTACGGACGACGGGAGCCATCATGTCAGGGAAGATGCCGGGAAGCGGTTGCAGGTTGCCGGTTGTCTCTGTCATGGCTTTGGTGATCTCGATGATGGCTACAGGCCCCTTCGTCAGACTGTATAAATTGCACACCCCAAATAGCTCCGATCCCGCCCATCGTACCGGCGTTGAGTAAACAATGGATTCCGTGCCATCAGCAAGCTTCAGGCTTGGAAAGGCGCGCAAAAATGTCTCCGCGCATTCAACATCCCTGAGATAGAAGCCCGTCGCAGCCTCACTCATCCCGCCGACAGGATGAACAGCGAAGTCGCCGGCGCCGACCTTCGTTTGCAACCAGTGATACACGTGATCGAAGAGCTTGCCCCAACCGTCTTGCGGTTGCCTGATCAAAAGGCGCGTTCATCAATTTTCTTTTGCGGTGTCGAGCGGCGAGACATAAGAAGAACATTGCGTGAACAACCTTGTTCTGCAAGGCTGAAATATGTCCGCTGACTACGATAACCGTTACGCGCCGGAGCCATTGGCAGCTCGCCTTCAACTCAAGCTGGATCGCCTTAGCGAATGGCACGCCTTGGACGTGCATTGTGTAAACTGCCGACACGCGGGATATATCGCCGCAACAAAGTTGCGACGATGCTATCCTGGGCACATGAAAATCGTGGACATGGCACATCGCTTCAAATGCACCAAATGCCATTCTCGCGGCTGTGTCGAGTGGACCTTGGTGAAGCAGAAGAGATAGTTCAGAGGCGCAATCGGCTTGCGCTCCTTGATACGCGGCAAGGAGCGGCCCGCAGCCAACATCTGATGGTTTCAGCCCGAAGCGGTCATTGCTGATCTGTCTATCGGTCGGCGGAACTAAGCCTTCGCTGCGCTTTGATCGAGGGAAAGCGTTATGCAGAAAGCGGACTCCGCAAAATCGGCGCGAGGTCTAAGAAGAGCTTTCTAGGCCTATTCATTGTTTTGGGAAAACGGGTACCAGGCCGCTACCAATATCGGTACTCTATCGGGACCACCTTGCTAACAACTGAAAGACCAAAATGTATCTCTTGAAAATAAGACTTGAGAACGCTGGACCCATCGACCTCTTGGAAAAAGAGCTGCCAGTGCAAGGTAACCGGGCTCCCAAGCCGTTGGTTCTCGTCGGCCCAAACGGTTCCGGAAAGAGTATTTTTCTTTCACATGTAGTCTCAGCCATGATGAATGCACATGGAGCGATCTTCGAAGATGGCGATATGAAAAAAGGGAAGGTCTACAAGCTGCGGAGCCCGTCCTACATCAGACGCGGTGAAACCTATTCGCTTTCCTGTTTAGAATTTACCGGCGGGCTTTATGAAGATGAAGTTACACTAGTCCGTACGAAAGCGGACTTCGAAGAACATTTTCAATATACGCCGATATTTAAGCGTTGGAATGACTTCAAGCCAGATCTGAACTCGACAGTTTTGAGCAATTTCCACTCCCAACTACCGACGGTAAGAGAGGCCTTAATTGGACCTCACTTATACTTTCCGCCGAATAGATTTGAGGACCCGGCTTGGTTGAATGAAGTGAGTCTAAAAAACGTAGTCGAATACTTTGACGCGAAAAGGTTTGCCGAAATTTCTGAGCGCCCGATTGTTCAATATGCGCCAATGCGGGAAAACCAAAAGTGGCTGCTAGATTTAATATATGATTCCTTTGCTGTTGAGCGGAGGTACACACACGTTCCGATCTTAGGTGTGCAACATCCACTTTACGCCCTAGATCGGGATGGCGCCGCAACCAAGATACTCAATAAAATTGAAGATTTTGTCAGGTTGCTTTTGGGTGGAGAAGGCGACCTTGGGTGGGGAGTTGGTGGACGCTCAAGGCGTACAATCTCCGTATCGGCAAGTGGCCAAGAACTAACTTCCAATCTTTTCGCGCTCTCAACTGGACAAGCAGTTCTGTTTGATTTGTTCCTGACAATTCTGCGCCATGCGGACTTCTCCGGTCAAATAATAAACCAACTTAGCGACGTGAAAGGATTAGTAGTTGTAGACGAAGTTGACCTACATCTTCATACGTCTCTTCAGTTTGAAATGCTTCCAAAACTGCTTCACATGTTCCCTGGTGTGCAATTTATTCTGTCAAGCCACTCACCATTATTCCTTCTTGGAATGGAGAAGAGCTTTGGCGAAACTGGTATGATCATTCTCGATATGCCAACCGGCGAGGAAATTTCAGCTGAGAGATTTTGTGAGTTTGAGGAAGCCTACAGATACCTTGCGGACACCAGGAAGTTTGAGACTGAAATTAACTCAAGACTCTCAGAGACCACTCAACCGCTGCTTATTGTTGAGGGCACGACGGACATCGACTACATCCGGAAAGCTGCCGAGCACTTAGGAAAGACCGGAGTCCTTGATCCAATTGAGTTTGTCGATGGTGACGGCTTCAAAGGGCTGGACAAAATTTGGAAGAATCTCTCCACGGAACGATGGTCAAATGTCACGTAAAAGGTCGTGTTGCTCTACGATTGCGATGTCAACCCGAAGAACAATGAGATCGGAAAAGCCTTCCAAAGGACAATTCCGAAACTTGAGTCGCTGGTTGAAAAAGGAATCGAGAACCTCTTCACAGCAGAGACTTTGCAAAGGGCCAGAGATCATAAAGCGGCGTTCATCGACCACACACCGGCAACAACACTTACAGTCCGAGGAAATGCTGTTGAGCGACCTGAGAATTGGTCGGTGAATAAGGACGAGAAGCGAAATCTTTGCGATTGGCTCTGCGAAAATGGAAGTTCCGCGGACTTTGCTCGCTTCGCTTCGGTCTTTGACATACTTGAAGCGAGCTTCTCTTAATCGTGAGAACTCAGTCAAGACGATGGCGACGCACAGATACCAATGCAGTCAATTGATACGTTCCTACTGGCTCACGTTTACTAACGCGCAGGAAGGAATACTGAGATGTCGTTCGACCAGTGCTGCCTGAGCGGCGGGAGTGCGCCGTCTATCAGACTTTGCAAAGTCCGCTTTCTGCGCATCTCTGACGTCGGTGCTGACGGTGACATTTGGTCAAATGTGCGAAACTAAGGCCCGAAAGCATTAAGTAAGCCGCCCTAGCTTGGGCGGCTCATGTCAATACTCTGAGGCCAACATGATCGTCAGCACTCGATGCGTACAACCTTCGTTCGCTGGGTTTTCAGAGCCCTGTTGCAGCGAGAGATCATAATAGTCGATCTTGAAGAAAACCTTCTCGCCATCCAGATCAACCGCACCAAAGTCATGTTCTCCCCACGGGTCGTTGTCTTCTGAGAAGTCATTGAACGCTCGTACAGCATTGAACGCTGATACGGCAAACTCGCCACCCTTAGCTTGGATGCCCTGCGTGAGCAGTATGGATCCATGTCCCAATCCTTCCACGCGAAACCGATCATTGAGCTCACGGATACGCTGATGATTTGGTCCTTCTGGTCGCGACCACAAAAGTTTGGTCTCTCCTTCACACTGGTGACAGTGTTCATGGTCGAACACGTGCTCCAATTCCCACATCCCCCTATCCGGGTTCCAGCATGCCCAAGCGTCTTTCACCACACGCTCTGACCCGCAGGTCTGGCAACGTGGTACTGAGCCAATGTCACCCGCTACGTCTTCTTGCAGTATTCCCATAGTTCATCTCCTTTCGGTCGGATGTGTCCGAGCGGAATTGCTCCGGCACATCCGACGAAGGACGATGAAAGAACTGTCTAGAGACATTGTGCGGCAGCCAGCCCGAAGCCACTAGCAGTCAAGATATGTCCTCAAGTTATGCCAATATCTTGGCCGCTAGTGCTATCGGCTCAGTCAACGATACTTAGGCGATGCACACCCCAATCATCGGCCTCGCGTTTCGCCGGCATCAAGATCCGGCACCGTTTGGCATTGAAACACGCGACCGCCTGCTTCATTCATATGTGATTGGCCAAACGGGTACCGGAAAAACGACCCTGCTCCAAAATCTGGCATTGCAGGACGCCCAGTTCGGAAACGGCTTCTGCCTAATCGACCCCCATGGCGACCTGGCCGAGAGCCTGCATCGCCAGATCAAAGTACCCCACCTGTATTGGGACGTGGCAGATCCCGCCTGCAGCCTGGGATACAACCCACTCAAACGTGTTGCTGAGCTATACCGCCCGCTTGTTGCATCGGGCCTGATTGAGACGCTTAGGAAGCAATGGCCAGACGCCTGGGGTGCGAGGATGGAGCACTTGCTACGTCACGCTGTGCTGGCCTTGATGGAGCACCCCGCTACCGACCTACGCGATATCATGCGCCTCTTCGTATACAAAGGCTATCGTCGCCAAATCACCGAAAATATCACCGACCCCCAGGTTCGCTTTTTCTGGAAACACGAATTTCCTTCGTTAAATTATCAAACCAGCGCTGACGGTGTTTCACCGATTGCCAACAAGTTAGGCGCCTTCCTCGCGCATCCGGCGGTCCGCACCGCCCTGTGTGAACCACCAGAGCCATTGAGCTTTCGGTCCATCATGGACGGCGGGCAAGTGTTGATTGTGAACCTCGCCAAGGGACGTCTCGGTGCTGATGTGTCGAACGTGATGGGCGGTTTGATCACCTCAAGCATCATGCAGGCGGCGTTCACTCGCCATGGCATTCCAGAAGTCGCTCGAAGTCCGTTCTTCCTATATGTCGATGAGTTCCACAACCTAACCACCAAGACATTCGCTGGGATGCTGTCTGAGGCGCGCAAGTACGGCCTTGGGTTAGTCTTGGCCCACCAGCATCTTTCACAAATCGACCACGAGGTGCGCGACGCAATCGTCGGGAATGTGGGCAATCAGATTGTGTTTCGCGTTGGTGCCAGTGATGCGCCATTCTTGGAACGGCAAATGCCGACGTTCTCTGCCTTCGACTTTCAGAACCAACCGAACCATCGCGCTAACGTCTTGCTCACGCATCGGGGTGAACGTTTGAAGCCGTTCACTGCGTCGATGTATCCGCCGTATCATGGGGGCGCATAAGTTGGCTGCTAGGCGAGCCACAACGATTTTCATACTCTAACAGCATGAAGAACGATGACCACTTGCAGCAACATCTTGAAATCTGCCATCGCATGTACCTGCGCATGCTGGCAAACGGCACTTGGCCATGGCCGGACTCGCAAGATTCTGAAGATGTGGTAGATTCAGAAGGGTTCCATTCCGATGTATGAAGCAGTGTTTTGGATACATCCGCGTGTCCACCCAAAAGCAAGGTGAGGGCGCGTCACTAGAAGCGCAGAAAGATGCGATTGCGGCTTTTGCGAGTCAGCACAATCTAAGTGTTGTAGCGTGGTTTGAAGAAAGAGAAACTGCTGCCAAAAGTGGTCGCCCGATATTCACCGGCATGATGCGTCGCCTACATCGTGGCGAAGCTTCTGGTCTGATCATGCACAAGATTGACCGTAGTGCTCGCAACATGCGGGATTGGAACCTGATCGTGGAACTTCCGAAGTATGGTGTGAAGCCGTACTTCGCGGTTGATAACCTGGATTTCGAAACCCGCGCCGGTCGGCTCTCAGCCAATCTGCAAGCCGTCATAGCTGAAGACTACATCCACAATCTCCGTGAAGAGGCAAAAAAGGGTCTCTATGCCCGCCTCAAGCAAGGCTTGTATCCGTTCAAAGCCCCCATCGGGTATCTGGACAACGGCAAAGGCAAGGTGAAGACGCCAGACCCCAAGTTCGCGCCGATGATCCGCCAGATGTTTGAACTCTATGCCAGCGGCCAGCATTCGTTCCGTTCACTGCATGAAGAGATGTACCGTCGCGGGCTACGCAACACCAAGGGCGGGCGGGTGAGCATGGCAGGGATCGAGACCATCATGAACAACCCGTTCTACACCGGCCTCATATCGATCAAGCGCAATGGGCAAACCTATCAGGGCATCCACGAGCCGCTTGTCCCCACAGCACTTTTTCGGCGCGTACAGGATATCAAAGCAGGCAAGTGTGGGCCAAAGGTGACCCGGCATCACCATCTGTTCCAAGGCTTGTTTCGATGTGGATTGTGCGGTGGACCAATGTCCCCAGAACTACAAAAAGGCCGAGTGTATTACCGCTGTCAGACCAAATCATGCGCCACCAAGACGATCCGTGAGGACCTACTAGAGGCCCACATCGTTCGAAATCTGACAGCGCTTGTTATCGACGAAACAGAAGCAGAGCAGCTGCAAGTTGGCTGGCGTGATCGTCAATCGAAGAACGACCAAGCTGAAATCATCAAATCTCTGGAACTGCGCATTGCAGATGAAACCACGCGGCTCAATCGACTGACAGACCTCCTGATTGATGGAACCATCAACAAAGACGCGTACCAACTACGAGAACGTGACGGCAAACTGCGGTTGGCAGAACTCCAGGAAGAGCTGGCCGCGTTGCCCGATCCAGCTGCAGAAACCGCCAAACACATGCAGTTCCTCGAACTCATGAAAAGCCTTGCAGAGCTTTATATTTTAGCTGAATGCGACGAAAAACGTGTAATCGTCCAAAATTGCTTCTCGAACCGCACGGTATCCCCAAAAAACGTATGTTTAGAGCCATTTGATTGGTTGCAGAGGGGCAAAACTGTTTGCCCTGTCTTGGTTGGTGCACATTTGCGAGGCGAAGATCGAACTTTTAAGAAGCTTTTCGACCTTCTGAAGACTAGGCCACGGGACAAAGATGCTGCCTAGCAGTCAACTTATGAAATGTGCACATTTGCGAGACGGAGATCGAACTTTTACCAAGCTTCTCGACCTTCTGAAGATAAGTGTACGGGACGAAGATGCTGCCTAGCATTCAACTTAAGAAATGTACACATATATAAGGCGCAGACCGATCTTTCGAAGCTACTCGACTTGTCGGGAAACTGCCTAAAGGCCGAAAAGCCTAATTCGAATGTTGTCCGTTAAAACGAGCTTGCCTGAGCCGGTTTGCTATAAATTATCAGTTAGGAATATCGCTTACGACTTACGAATTCGGCTCTAGTCAAATAGTCCGTTTGAGTACACAGTGAGGAAAAAAAGGCGTTGGAGATAACTCCAAACTTCCAATGGGATATCGTAGCTGTTTTGGCATCTTCCGCACGGAAGAAGAACCGCTTTCACTCGCCACTGGCGGCCGCAGAATGGCACATCGCGATCCTGGAGGTCCCGTTCCAACCGACTTTACCGCACGCATAGCAATTCGACACTGAAATCCAGTCCACCCTCAGTTCAGACGACTCGCTCGGACGTCATAGCGAGCAGCGTCTGTCCAGACCCATTCGAAGGTTGACATGACTCGCTAGCGTACGCTCTAATCGCCGCCGGGAATATAAATTGCAAGGTGTTTGTAGTGCAAGATTTTACGGAAGCCAAAAAACAGAAGCTAGACCATTTACAGAGTATTATCACCAGGGTAGAGGGAAACACATTTCATATCAAATCTCTATGCATTACGATCATTTCTGCAGCAATAGCCTTCGCTGCAACAAATGCAACAGCAGCGACCATCGTACTAACCGCTGCGATTTTTGTCGTAGTTATCTTTTGGAGTTTGGATGCGAACTATTTGCGTACAGGACGGCAACTCAGAAAAGTCTACGAGGAGTCGGCCCCGATTGACATTGGATTAAGTCTCTCTAACG
>JBCBID010000041.1:0-31744 GCA_038525015.1 Pseudomonadota bacterium
CCCGGCGCGCCATGCGCAATTGCCGTCCTGTCAACCCTTCCTGCCGGATGGCGTCGATGGTTTTTTCGCTTTGTACTTCGCTAGCCGAGGCAAGCTCGCTCGATGCCGCCATGTCGGTTGTCTGGTCGGCTGTTTGCTCGGCGGCCTGTGTTGGCTTGGCCTGTTGATCTGTGGGCGTGTCCGGCGTCTCAGCGCGAGGCTGATCATCGACCGACTGCTTGCGCGTAGCGGAAGCTGCCGCGGCCGAGCCGAGGGCGGGTGCCGTGCGCTTGATGCGGAACTTCCTAGCTTTGGGTTTCGTAGTCATAGAGCCTTTTCGCCTCTTCGAGCGTGTCGAACATGTGCAGCTTTCCGTCGAGCAGCACAGCGGCAGAGCGCGCGAACTTTTCGAGCGTCTGGGGGTGGTGGGACACGATGATGATGGTGGTTGTGCGCAGGCGTTCCTGCAGCACGTCGCCCGCCTTGCGGTTAAATTCGGCATCTGTGGACGCTGGCATGCCTTCGTCGATCAGGTAGATATCAAAATCAAGGGCCAGCATCAGCGCGAAGGAAAACCGCGCCCGCATACCCGAGGAATAGGTGCCGAGCGGTTGATCGAAATACTCACCCAAATTGCACAGCCAGCGGCAGAAACTTTCCACATAGTCGGGGTCAAGCCCATAGAGCCGGGCGATGTAGCGAGAATTTTCCAGCGCCGAAATCTTGGGCAACACACCACCCATGAAACCCAGAGGGAAAGAGATGTTGCAACTGCGCCGAATTTCGCCCTCATCCGGTTTTTCGAGCCCCGCCATCATGTTGATCAGCGTCGTCTTACCGGTACCGTTGGGGGCGAGGATGCCGAGCGAATTGCCCAATTCCACACGGAATGACACGCGGTCAAGGATCACCTTGCGCTGCGTGCCCGTCCAGAAGGACTTGGATACGTTTTCGAACTCCAGCATCGCCGTTGCTCCGCGGTGTCTGCTCTATCCCCACATCGTGACGTGGGGCGCTGGTGCCCTCCTTACCAGAGGCTTCTTAACTGTCTAATCACCGACTTTGACCATATTATGTCCAAAACCGCGATAAATGTATAGGTTTTGGGGAGACTGTCGCTGCGTCATCGACAGTCGCGCCTCCCAACCACACAATTGTGACAGGGAGGTGAGCGATCAGGCCTCTTGTTTCTGCACGCGGGTTAGTTTGCCCACCACGATTGAGATCACGGCTGCGATGAAACTGAAGAGCGCACCCATCTTGGCTGCATCCTGTACCGGCCCTGCGTCAAAGGCGGCAGAGGCGAAGAACAGCGAGACCGTAAAGCCGATGGCCGCGACGCAGCCAATGACCACCAGGTCGATGATCCGCATGCCTTCGGGGATGCCCAGGCCCAGCGGGCGGGCGGCCAGCCAGCCGAAGATCAGGATGCCCAGTGGTTTGCCGATCAGCAGCCCCGCAAGGACGAGCCAGGTGGCATCGCCGATCGAGCTAAACTCCACACCCGCGTTGAGCAGGCCGAAGAAGAAGAGCACGATTTCCACTGGGGATTTCAGCGCGTGTTCGATCTGGTTCAGAAGGTCGGTGAGGTATTTTTCGGCCTCGGAGAAGATGCCGAAGGCGCGGTCGGCGTGCGGAATGGCGGGCACGATAGGCAACAGGCCAAGCGACGGGTGCAGGCCCGACGCCATAAAGCCGTACCAGCTTGCGCAACCGGCCAGTGCGTAGGGCCAGAAGCTGAGTTTCTGGCGCACCCAGGTCGACTTGGGGCGCTGTTGGTTGCCGCGGTCCAGACGGCGAGGTAGCCAGTTGAAGACCAGGAAGACGGCCAGTGCAGCAAAGACTGAGAGCAGCAGCCATTCGATTGCGAGTTCGCCCGAGGGGTAGAAGATGGCCAGGATGATCAGGCCCGCGGCGTCGTCTGCGATGGCGAGAAGCAGCAGGAAGCGCACCGCCGGGTGGCCTGCGCCAAAGACGATACGGCCCACGAGGTAGCTGAAGGCGATGTCCGTGGCGGTTGGGATTGCCCAGCCATTGGCGACCGCGTCATAGGTGTCGGAGCCCAGAAGGACGGCGAGGCCGAGGTAGACCGAGATCGGGCCCACCATGCCGCCAAGCGTTGCAAACAAGGGGGTTGCGGCCTTTTTCCCGCGCAGGGAGCCGTTTTTGAGCACGACCGCTTCCCACACTTCCTTGGCCGCGATGCCGAAAAACAGCGCCATTGCCATGTCGTTGACGAGGTAGTGGGCCGAGAGCACTTTGGCGGCCCCGCCGGCGTCGTATTTGTCGTAGCCTTCGCCGTAGAGTTTTTTCCAATAGTCGTAGTCGACCCCGATCCAGTCATTGAACCAGACGGGGTATTCGACGAGGTGGTGGTAGGAGTGCGGGTCGATATTGGCCCAGACGAGGGCGGTGAGCGCGCCGATGATCAGCAGCAGAGAATAGTTGGTCAGAAAGCTCCAGACGCGGTACATGTGCGCTCCACCCGATGTCGTTGTTCGAGCGGCTTAGCGCATGTGGCGGCAATGGGGCAACCCGGCGGGTGGTCTGCCGCGCGGGTTGTGAGGATTTCCCGTAGATGTGTGGCGGTTAGGCGATCATTTGCCAAGCCGCGCCGGTCAGGACCGAGCCCGCAAGTGCAAAGCCCAGATAGGCGGCAAAGACGCGCGGTTTGACCAGGGCCCAGACGGCGAGGGCGGCGGGGATTGAGCTGACACCACCTGCAATCATGAAGGACATGGCGGCCCCGGGGGCCATGCCCTGATCTAGGAGGTCGCCGATCAAGGGGGCGGCGGCATAGCCGTTGAGATAGGCTGGCATCCCGACGAGTGCGCCGAGCAGGATGGTTCCGAGGCCGCCGCCGCCGAGGACGTTGGCGATGAAGTCGGCGGGCATGTAGTGGACCATCAGCGCTTCGATCACATAGGCGAGGGTGAGCCACTTCAGCAGGAAGACGCCGTTTTCGAGGCCAGCGTGGCGGAAGATTTGGCGGCGTTCCGGAACGTGCCAGAAGCGCCAGACGGGGGTGGCTGAGAACGGTGCCTTGACCCCGCAGCAGCCGCCCACGGCGGGTTTCTCGCGCAAGGGGTCGGCGAAGATGGGGGTGCCGGAGAGCATCAGCGTGCCGAAGCCGCCGAAGAGGCCAAGGGTGACGGCGGCCAGAGTCTTGGCGATGGCGAAGTCGAGCGTGATGGCGCCGGTGGTGATGGCGAACATGGCGGGGTCCATCAGCGGCGAGGCGAGCCAGAAGGCCATGACTGCGGCGAGCGGCGCGCCGACGGCAAGGAGGGCGGCGATGAAGGGGATGACCTCGCACGAGCAGAAGGGGGAGAGGCCGCCCAGGAGCGCTGCCATGATGATCATGCGGGCTGGATTGCCCTGGAACGCTTTGGCGAGGAGGTTTTCGGCGCCGGTGGCCTTGAGGTAGGCGATAGCGAAGACGGCGAAGGCGATGAAGGGGAGGGTGCCGAGCAAGGCGCCTGTGGCAAAGCCGATCACGTCGTCCACGCGAGGCAGGTCGACGACGGCGACGCCCAAGATGATGAGCGCGGCGGCAAGCCAAACACGGTCGATGCGGGACCAGAGGCGGGGTCTTGCGACGGGGGTGGTTGTATCAGCCATTGGGGAGCTCCGTATCGGCGCAGCATTCGGTTAGGAGGAAGGTGGAAAGCGCTTGCACCTCGTCAAAGGCGACGGCGGCGCAAATGATCGACCGCCCCTGGCGCGCTTGCGTCACTAGTCCGGCGCTGGCGAGAATTTTCACGTGGTGCGTGAGGGTGGAGCCGGTCACGCCTGTGCGGTCGCCCAAGGTGCCAATGCTGAGACCCTCGGGGCCCGCACGGACGAGCGTGCGCAGAACGGACAAGCGTTGTTCTGACCCGAGCGCGGCAAAGGCGGCGGCGGCGCGGGTGAGATCGGGGGCGGTGGGCGATTCCATTTTCATATTTCTAGAATTGTCGAAATGTTGGGGTGGTGCAAGTATTATTTCGACAATCTTCGAATTGATTGCCTAAGCCGTTGATCGCGAATAGGTGTTTTCCATGTCTTTGTTGGACGATATCCGTGCTTGCACACTTTGCGCTGACCGCTTTGCCGCGACCGAGACGGGGCACAGCCCGCGCCCTGTTGTGTGGTTCAAGCCCGGCGCGCGCATTCTGGTGGCAGGCCAAGCGCCCGGTGCGCGGGTGCATGAGAGCGGCAAGCCGTTTACCGATCCGTCCGGGGACCGGCTGCGTGACTGGCTAGGGATTGACGAGGCGACCTTTTATGACCGCGACAAACTGGCGATTGTGCCGATGGCGTTTTGCTTTCCCGGTTATGATGCGAAGGGCTCGGACCGCCCGCCGCCGAAAATCTGCGCCAAAACATGGCGCGACGCAGTGATGGACCACGTGGGCGCAGTGCCGCTTGTCCTGCTGATTGGCGGCTATGCGCAGTCATGGCATCTGGGCGTGAAAAAGCCGGTACGTGAGATTGTGGCGTCGTGGCGCGACTTTGCGCCCCGCGCGTTTCCCTTGCCGCACCCGTCCTGGCGCAATACCGGCTGGTTGAAGAAGAACCCGTGGTTCGAGGACGAGGTGCTGCCCGTGTTGCGGGCCCGCGTGCAAGAGGTGTTGGCGTGACAAAAACGGTGTTGGACCAGGCCCATGCAGCGATGGAGGCCGCGCCCGAGGACGATACCGTGCGGTTGCGGTTCTTTGAGCGTTTGGGCGATGCAGAGCTGTTTTTGCTGTTGGAGGGGGAGGCCGACGGCGATCAGGTCACGCCGCAGGTGTTTGACCCCGGCGCGGGGCCACTGGTGCTGGTCTTTGATCGCGAAGAGCGTCTGGCGGCCTTTGTCGGGGCCGAGGCCCCTTATGCTGCGCTGTCGGGGCGGGTGATTGCAGGGCTGCTCGCTGAGCAAGGTTTGGGGCTTGGCCTGAACCTGGATGTGGCGCCGTCGTCCTTTCTGCTTGATGCAGATGGCGTGCGGTGGTTGGCGCAAACGCTGGACCATGGACCGGACGAGGTCGAGGCGCGGCTCGCAGAGGTGACCGCCCCCGCGGGCTTGCCGGATGTGCTGATTTCAGCGCTGGATACCAAGCTGGCGACGGCGACTGGGCTGGCGCAGATTGCCTATCTGGTGGGCACGGCCGATGAGGCAGGGTCGCGGGGCCACATGCTGGCCTTTGTAGGTGCGGCACCGGGGGCGGAGGAGGCGTTGGCGCGCGCGGCATCTGAGGCGTTGACCTTTTCGGGAATCGACGCGGGTGCGATGGATGTGGGGTTTTTCGATGCGCAAGACCCGGTGACTGCGCGGCTTGCGCGTGTCGGGCTGCGCTTTGATCTGCCGCAACCCGCACCCGCGCGGTCGCCAACAGCCGCAGCGCCCGGAATGGACCCTGACAAGCCGCCGCGGCTGCGCTGAAGCGTCATAAATCTGTCAACATGATCACGCATTCCCGCGCGTGCTCACATCGGCGCGAGGCGGGCTGAAATACTGGACCGGTCAGTCTTATTGTCCCATGATACGCCGCGAAGGGACGCGGCTGACTTGAGTTTACAGAGGATACCCCCGGAATGATGAACCGTTTCACGATGACCCTTGCCGCAGCCGCTGCCAGCACGTTGGCGCTGGCCTCCTCCGCATTTGCGGGCGACCAGTATGTTGACGAGACCGGCTTTGCCGTGTCCGGCTATGACGTGGTGGCCTATTTCGATCTAGACTCGAAGCCTGTGGGTCAGACCCAGACACCCGGTGTGCCGGGCAATGCCAACATCACCGCTGAGTATAATGGCGCGACATTTGCGTTTTCGACCGAGGAAAATCGCGACAAATTCGTAGCCGACCCGGCGCGCTATGCGCCGCAATATGATGGCCACTGTGCCTATGGTGTCGCGCAGGGTGGCAAGGTGCCGGCCAATCCTAACTTGTGGCGGATTGTTGACGACAAGCTGTATCTGAACATCACGGATGTGGTTGTTGGGTTTTGGGAAGAAGACATTCCTGGCAACATCACCAAGTCGGAAAACAACTGGGTGAGCATCGAGGAAGCCCCTGCATCGGAAAACACCATTCCGAAGTTCACCAGCGAAGCGCCGAACACCTGAGATGACGGACCGCCCGACAAATCACCCCTCTGCTGATCGGGCGCAAGCCCCGGCGCGCATCACGCGCCGGGGCTTTGGTTTGCTGGGCGGTGCTGCCATCGTGGGCGGCACGGTCTTTGCATCGCGCTGGTATAATATTTCAGCGCAGGCCGGGGTCGACGGGACGCTGAGCGCACCGGACGTGCACGCGGCTGCTGTGAGCGGCGCGGTGCTGCTGGTGGACATTCGACGCCCGGATGAATGGGCGCGGACCGGCGTGGGCGAGGGGGCGGTGCCTATTGATATGCGGCGGGATGATTTTACCGAGGCTTTGCTGGGGCACACCGGAGGGCAGGACGATACCCCTGTGGCATTGATTTGTGCGCGTGGGGTGCGGTCGCGTGGATTGACACGGCGGCTGACGGGTGCGGGGTTCACCAACATCATCGATGTGCCAGAGGGTATGTTGGGATCGGGCGCTGGACCAGGCTGGCTGAAGCGTGGCTTGCCCGTGGTGACGTGGGTGCCCGCATAGGCGTGATCTGATTGAGCGCCTTAGGGCGCGTTTCGTTTTGATTTTGGCGCTTCGGGCTTAGCAAGACAGTTCATATGTCCCTGACACACCCTGCGCGTGATCTTTGGCGTGACAGAAGCGCCTTCCTTTCCCAAGTAAAATAGCCGTGTCCACACGTTGCGGGACCCTACGGCAATTTTTCTTGGCAAAGATGTGCGTTTCCGTCTGTTGAAGATCGAGCGCGGGTCGTTCCGAGATAGGTCGCCGCTGCACGGGTGGGCATGATCGGTAGCAAGGAGTGCTTTGCTACTCTGCCGCGATCTTTGCAGCTTCGATGCGGGCGCGCATTTCGGCGCGGGCGGTGCGGGCGCTGGTGACGATCGCAGGTTCGCGCAGGGTCAGCGGGTTGTCGAGCCGCAGGCTGGGCAGGCGTGATTGTGCGAGCGGGTAGGCGCTCAGGGCCGAAAGAGGGACGGCGAAGGCCAGGCTGATCGTGATCGGGATGAGCCACCAGGATACCAGACCGGCGCCGAGGCCCACGACCAGAAGCGCGCCCAGGAGCGACTCAACCCAATGGAATTTGATGAGAGTGGTCCAGGGATAGGCCTGCGCCGCGCGGGTTTGCGGGGTCCAGCCGCCGCGGCCTAGCACACCGCTGATCACGGCTTTGGTCTGTTGGATCATCATGATCGGCGCGTAGGCGACGGAGAGGGCAAGTTCGGTCAGGACAGCCCCGGCAAACACGTGACGCCCACCAAAGAGGCGCACGGCCTTGCCATTGGCGGCAATGATGAGCGCCGAGGTGATCTTGGGCGTCAGCAGCATGGCGTACATCACCACGAGGAAAATGGCGCTGTCGATATGGGTCATGGCCGGGGGCCAATTGGGAAAGAGCGGGTTCGCCTCGTTGAAATAGGAGATCACATTGGTGTCGGCGTCGCGGCCCAAAAGCGCCCAGAAGACCAGCAGCACAAACCAGGCGGGGGACATCAGGTAGGCAGCGGCGCCCTGGAACAGGTGGAAGCGGCTGACCGGGTGCAAGCCACGAGTGGTCAGAAGGCGCAGGTGTTGCAGGTTGCCGCGACACCAGCGGCGGTCACGGATCACGTAGTCAATGAGTGTGCCGGGCGTTTCTTCGAAGCTGCCGGAGATACGCGGCAGGAAGCGGACGCGCCAGCCTGCACGGCGCAGGAGCGATGCCTCGACGAAGTCGTGGCTAAAGATGAGATCGGTGCGGCCTGACCGGCGGCGCAGGTGCGGCAGGCCCGCCGAGGCGGCGAAGGCGCGGGTACGGATGATTGCGTTGTGGCCCCAGTAATTGCTTTCGGTGCGGGACCAGTGAGCCAGTCCTTCGGCCAGAAGCCAGCCGTAGGCGATGTTGGAGAATTGCTGCATCCGGGCGAACAGGGTGTTGGCGCCGATGAGTTGAGGGAAGCTCTGGATCAGCCCGGCCTTGGGGTCGGCGGCGAGTTCGGTTGAGAGCCGGTCGATGGCGCGGCCGGTCATCAGGCTGTCTGCATCCAGCACGAGCATCGCTTCATAGGCAGCGCCCCAACCGGTGATCCAGTCTTCGAGATTTCCGACCTTTTTGTCGGTGTTCTGCGCGCGGCGGCGGTAGTGGACGGGCAGGGGGGCGTTGGCCCGCAGGGCCTGGAATGCGTCCCACTCCTGTGCCGCAATGGCATCGTCTGTCGTGTCGCTGAGGATGAACAGACTGTATCGATGCCCACCCTTTTGTCGCGTCAGATCGGTCAGCATGGCGGCGGCGTTGCCAAATACGTCCCACGGAGTCTCGTTGTAGACAGGTACAAGCAGTGCCACATCGAGCGGGTCATTGGGTGGGGGCTTGCGACTGGGATCGAGACGCGCAGCCAGTCCGACACCTACCGTGGAGACCGCGATGGTGACCCAAATGAAAGTCAGCCCGATCAGCGCGAGAAGCACGTATTCGAAACTGGTCATACCCGACATCTCGAACAGACCATAAAGCCCCCAGAGCGTCACACCAGTGATCACCAGAGCGGGCAAAAAGACGGCCAATCGCCAGATCGGGTCCTGTCGGTCGGTCGCTGCATCCACGCGTTGCGGCGCGCGGGCGAAATCCTGCTCCGGCATGTCGAGCGGTGCGCGGGGCGGCATAGAGGTGTGCATCATTTGGTCCACCTGTAGAGCCAAACTTCGCTGAGCGCCTGACCGTCCAGCCGCAATTGAGCGCGGAACTCGGCCCATTTGGCGTCGCCTGCGGTGAAGGTGAAAGCAAGGCGTGGGCCGCCCGTTTCGGGATTGCGTTGGATGATGCCTTCGGTCACGTCGCCCGCGCTAGAGCGTACCAAACGGTCGATCTTGGATAGGTCGTCGGGCACGTGGGGCGCGTTTTCGAAGTCGATTGTAAAGATGCGCCCACCCTCTGGACGGCCGCCTGCGGCGGTGTTGAGCACGCGCAGAGGCATGGCCGCGGTTGGCGCAGGGTTTTCGCCCCAGTCGAGGCGATAGGTCATTCGGTGCGAGGTGCCCGCCTCGATGTCTGCGTAGGGGCGCCAATAGGTGACGATGTTATCGTAGATTTCCTTGTCGGTCGGAATCTCGACGAGCGCGACCGAGCCGCGGCCCCAGCCCTCGCCAGGAGTGACCCAGAGGCCGGGACGACGATGATAGAGCGCTTCGAGGTCGTTGAAATCGCTGAACTTGCGTGCGCGCTGCATCAGGCCAAAGCCGCGCGGATTCTTGTCGCCAAAGGCACTGATCTGCAACGTGCGGGGATTGGCAAGTGGGCGCCAGATCACTTCACCTGCGCCATTGTGGATCATCAGACCGTCATTGTCGTGCACGGCGGGGCGAAAATCGTCAAAGCGCTGTTTGTCCATATCGTCGAACATGAACATGGATGTGAGGGGTGCGATGCCCACATGGGTCAGTGTTTCGCGCGCGAAAATTTCTGCCTCAACCTCCATCACGAGGGGTTGGCCAGGCATGATTTCAAACCGGTACGCCCCGGTACAGGACGGGCTGTCGAGCAGAGCATGCACGATGATCTGAGCCGCTCCGGCACCGGGCCGTTCTAGCCAGAAATGTGTGAAATCCGGGAACTCCTCGCCCGCGGGGTCGGCGGTTTTCAGAGCAAGGCCGCGGGCGGACAGCCCATAAATGTCGCCAGTGCCGATGCCGCGGAAATAGCTAGCACCCTGAAAGACGGCGTATTCCTCGTAAATGCCGGGCTGGCGCAGTTCAGCGCGCAGGCGAAGGCCCGAATAGCCAAGCGTGTCATCGACGGGCAGGTCGGTCGGGAACTTGTCGGTGGTGTCAAAAACACTGAAGTCGAATTGAAGCGGGCGGGCCTGTCCTCCTTCGACCACATGGGTGCTGATGGCCTGTGGAAAGTAGAGGCCTGGTGGGAACACATCGACCCGCTGCGGTGCATCGGAGTTTTCCCAAAGCCCGTTGCGGCTGTCGAACCAGATTTTGCGGTACTGATCGTAAGTGAGGTTCTGCCACGCTTCAGGGATCATCGGGCGTGGTTTGTAGAGGCGCGCAGCCTTGTCGCGCGCCATGTCGATCACGTCCGACGGGGTGAACGCGGTGGCGTCACCAAGTTGCAAACCCGGTTCGGCCTGCGCCCAAGAGGCGCTGGGCGCCGCGGCCAGGGCGGCAAGGGAGGCGAGAAAGTCGCGTCGCAACATCAACGGGGCACCTGCGGTTTCCACGGCGTGGACTTGAACCAACTCGCCAGATAGGCGGTCAGGATCAGCACACCGCATCCAAACGCATTCACGGCCAAAACGGTTCCGGTGTCGCGGCCCAGAACGTCCATTGCAAAGCCGTTGAACCGCGCGACAAAGATCGACACGACGAAAACGGCGAGCGATTGCTGGCCGACTTTCAGGATAAGGTTCAGCACCTTTTCCCACGCGCGTGCGAACGCGTTGGTTGCGTTGACCCGTAGGCGGTTGCCCTTGTCACCCGCCAGCACCCAGGCGAGGTAGGCAAGGGCGAGGAATTGGATATAGCGCAGGATGCCGAAATCGGTTTTTGAGATGAGTTGGCGGTTGTCGCTGCGCCAGTCGCGCGCCCAGTCGAAGCCAAGGCCACCGTTGTCACGCACACCGACGCTGGAGAAGGGGATGTTTGCAAGGACGATGAAAGTGGCGATGCCAATCAGGACCGCGTTGACGGGGGGCTTGGGCAGCCAGCCACGCATGAAGGCAAAGCCGGTAAAAAAGACAAGCTGCCAGCCGAAGGGGTTGAGGAACCAGCGCCGCTGCCAATCGTCGCTGCCGACCCACGGCTCGGCCGTGAAGTTGAGATAGGGCAGGCCGAGGCTTTCCATCAACCGGCGCTGGGCAAGAACCCAGAGCGCGATGCAAAGGGCAGCGACAAGGCCGAAGTGGACCCGCGCCAGGGCAATCACAAGCGGCATCATGGCGAGGATCACCATGTACATCGGCAAGATGTCGAACAGGTTGGGCACCCATTGCAGCGTCATGAAGCTGAAGAGGATGTTGGGGTTTTCCCAGAGCCCTTCGTTGTGGTCGACAAACAGCATCCACAGGTTCATCTGACCCCAGTAGTTGCGGTCCGTGACCTCAAGATCGGTGACAAAGACAAGCAGGGCCGCGGTGGCGAAGAAGAGCCCCACATGGGCCCAATAGACCTGCCAGATGCGGTAGCCCACGCGCGCGGTGCCGAGGGCGAAGCCGGCCTTCTGAAATGTGGCGCCGAACGCGATGGCCGAAGCCATGCCCGAGCAGAACACGAACATTTCGGTGGCGTCAGAGAACCCCCAGCGTGCGGGGATCCACCTGGTCAGGAAGTTGCCGGGTGTGTGGGCAAAGAGGATGATGAACATCGCAATACCGCGAAAGAAATCCAGACGGATATCGCGCACCCGCACCGGATTGGCTGCGGGTGCCGCCGCGGGCTGGCCCGTGGCAGTGTTCGTTGGGTCGGCAAATGTCATGGCCGCTGTCTACTTTACCTTACACGGAGGCACCATCCCACCCATCATTGTGCGGGAATGCGCCGGGCGTCTTGGATCGAGGCGAGCCGCGTCGCTGCAAAGCGGTCTATGGCTCCTGCCCGGCGCGCGATCCGGTCCTCAAGCAGGGCCTCGCTTGCGTCGTACATGCCGGACCGCAGGCCCGCGTCGATGGTCATCCGTTCAAACACGTCGCGCTGGGCGTGGCTGCCACCAATGGTTTGCATGGCTGGGCGCGCGGCGGCGAGGTCGCGGAAGGCTGCGTCATAGCGCCCTTCAGCGAAGGCGTTGAGACCCGACAGCGCGGCCTTGCCCGGGTCGGCGACGCGCGCGGGCATTTCGCCCTGGCGCGCGGCGTCAACGGCAAAGCGGGCAGCCATGGCGGCGGTTGCCGCATCGCGCCCCGCCGCTGTCAGCGCGAGTTGGTAATGCAGGTCGGCAAAGACGAGGCAGCCGTCGTCGGTGCGGTTTTGCGCGAAATCTGCCAATTCTTCCCATCGGTTGCCGACACTGGTGCCTTCCAGTTCAAGTCGCATCAGCAGCGATGTGGCGTTGGCGATGTCGCGGTAATCGTCGGTTTTGTCGGCACGGATTTGTTGGTCGTAGAGCGCGAGCACGATGTCGTTTTCGCCGCGGTCCATGTGCAGGAGCGCTTTGTGCCACCAGACGTGGTAGCGGAAGTTGTTGCAGTGGTCCCAGGCCGCACAATTATTTTCGATCAGGGAAATGCCAGAATCGGGTCGGGCCGTCATATCGTAGACGTGGGCCACAGCATGCAGGCCCCAGGCGTCGTCTGCTGCCAGTTCGAGCCCCCGGAGTCCCGCGACCTCGGCAGCATCGTATTCGCCGGTTTCTTCCAGCGTGAAGGCGTGGCAGCCGAGCACGTAGCCTTCGAGCGCGTGGCCCTTATGAGCCTCAAGCACATTTTCGATCGAGGACCGCATTCCGACGCCGTCGCCCAAGATGAAGCGAATGGCATGGCTGACCTTGGCCGACAGGGTATCGGTTGGGTGGTCCGCCAGAACGCGTTCCATCGCCGCAATGGCCCCCGACGGACGGCCATCGAGCCATTCGCCCAAAGCGCGGACCCAAAGTCTTTCGCGTGGTGACCCGCCAGCGACTGCCAGCGCCGAGACTGAGTCCTTGCCCGCCTGATGCGCGACATCCCACAATTCCTTGCGGCCCATCATGAGCGAAAAGAGACCCTTGGCAGCGAAGCCCATGGCGAAGTGCGGGGCACCGGTCAGAACGGCACCCAAATGGGTCGGGGTCGCGGTCCCATGCGCAAGGAAAGCGTGGATCATCCCGTTCCACTCTTCAACGAGAGCGGGGTCGTCAAGGCTGACCGGCGCTTGGCAAATATCGAGCATCATGAGTGCGGTACCTCTTACCGAATGCGTTCTTGAGCGGGTGTAGAACATCTAGGTCAGTTTGACATGTAATGAGGGCTAGACACACGCAACCGTGAAGGTTGTTGGGGGGGAATGTGAGCAAAAATTCTGCACATTTGACGAAAGCAGGCGAAAACCGGCCAAAGCGCTTGGGTCAATTGTGATTTTATTGCGATTTTTGAGACTTTATTGTTGCAAGCACTGTTTCTGTGTCCTGTCCGAACCGTGGCGGAGCGTGCCTGTAGGTCACTGGAGTTGCTGAAAACTTAAGCGGATTCGCCAAAAGCCGGACGTAGCCGTCTTCCACATCTTCGCGATCCACATGCACCACCGTACCGCGCGCCTGAGCCTGGTCGGACATGAGCGCTTCGGCGACATTATGGATCGGTCCGCCGGGCACCTTGACCGCGTGCATTTTTGACTGGAGGTCATCCTTGGTCATTGCCGCCAGGATGGGGGTGAGCGCCGCCGTGAGGCTGACCCGGTTTTCGATACGTCTGAGATTGGTGGTATAGCGCGGATCCGCACCCAATTCTGGCGCGCCGATGGCATCGCAGAAGCGCACGAACTGGCTGTCATTGCCGACCGCAACCAACACGTGACCGTCCGAGGTTGCAAAAGCGTCATAGGGCACGATGTTCGGATGCGCGTTGCCGCGTCTTTCGGGCACTTGGCCCGACACCAGATAATTGCATCCTTCGTTGATGAGCCAAGCCATTTGCGCGTCGACAAGGCTGAGGTCGATATGCTGACCCTCGCCTGTCTGATCCCGGTGCCGCAGTGCTGCGAGGATACCAATGGTCGCATACATCCCGCACATCACATCAGCGATGCCGACGCCCACCTTGGTCGGGGTGCCATCTGGCTCGCCCGTAAGCGACATGATCCCGCCGTAACCCTGGGCCATGAGGTCATAGCCAGGCTGGTCACGATTGGGACCGGTCTGGCCAAAACCGGAGATCGAGCAGTAGACGAGGTTCGGATGTGCCTTGAGAAGCGTTTTGTGATCGAGCCCGTATTTGACCAGCCCGTCGGGTTTATAATTTTCGATCACCACATCGGCGCGGGCTGCAAGCTGGCGGACGATGTCTTGCCCCTCGTCCTTGGAGAGGTCGACAGCCACCGATTGCTTGTTGCGGTTGGCGGACATGAAATAGGCCGACAGGTCCGTGGGTTGGCCATCAGTGCCAATGGCGTAGTTCGGCCCCCACCCGCGAGTGTCGTCGCCGCCCGTCTTGGGGTTTTCGATCTTGATGACGGTCGCGCCCATGTCGCCCAGCAATTGCGTCGCGGTGGGCCCGGCAAGGATGCGAGACAGGTCGAGGACAAAAAGACCGTCGAGCGCGCCTGGTGTGTCAGATGCGGCCATCGTAAGCCCCCCGGTCAATTACGGCAGCGATGACTGTAAAGGTATCTGCGGACTGCGCGGCGTCGAGGGCTGCGTTAAGGTCTTCTCGGGAGGTCACGGTATGCCCCGCGCCACCAAAGGCGCGGCCAATAGCCGCAAAGTCGTGCCTGGCAAAGTCGACGCCCGCATTGGTGAGTTGCCGCTGGCGTTGCTTTAACTCGATCAGCGCAAGGGAGGCATCGACGAAGACAACGAATATGGTTTTGAGGCCAAGTTCAGCCGCTGTTGAAAGTTCGCCCGCAACCATGAGGAAGCCTGCGTCGCCCGAAAAACTGACCACTGTGCGATCCGGATCGGCGACCTGCGCGCCCATGGCGAGCGGTATGGCGCAGCCCATCGTGCACAGCGCGGAAGATTGCATCAGCCCGCGCGGTTCATAGCATGCCCACATTTGGCTTAGCAGGATGCGGTGTGCGCCGCTGTCGGCAGCTGCCAGCGCATTGCGGGGCAGTGCGGTGCGGCAGGTGTCGATCACTGCGGCAGGACCCCAATCGTCATCTGGGGGAAAGGCGGCGGCCAGGTCGGCCTTGCCTTTGGCGATGTCGCCGTCGGCCCAGGTGTCGCGCGGCGTGATGCCGTCGGCCATGGCCGTCAGCGTGGCATCGCAATCGCCGATCACGTTGATTGTGGCCTGATGCATATAGTGGTGGTTTGGCTCTGCCGTGATGTCGATCATGGTCTGAATGCCAGGGTAGTAAAAATCACGCCAGCCGGTGCGCATTTCGATCGGATCGTAGCCCAGGCCGATGATCAGATCCGCACGGTGTACCAGTGGAAACAGGATCGCGTCAGCCTTTGGCGAAAGGCCCGCGCCACCAAGGGCGAGCGGGTGGTCTTCGGGCAGCAGTCCCTTGGCCTTGTAGGTGGTGATCACGGGCACGTTGAACGCATCGACAAAGGTGCGCAGGGTGTCCGCGATATCGTGGCGGCGTATGTCAAAGCCCTGGTTGAGCGCATCCACGCCCACGATGAGGATGGGCCGTTCAGCGTTGGCGAGCGCAGCGCGCATCTGGGCTAGGGTTGGTGCGGCGGGCACGACGGGTTCGGCGGCAGATCGCCGCGTGGGCAGTTCGGGCGTGACAAACGTGACGGCGACCGAGATGGGTACGTCGATATGCACAGGGCCGGGTCGTCCTTCGGTCGCGAGGCCGACCGCCTTGTCCGCGATGACGTGTGCGGCCCCGGTGTTGAGAGTGAATGTGGCCTTGGTGATGGGGCGGAACACTTGGGTCTGGTCCAGCACCTGGTGTGTGTAGGTCTGCGCCTCGTCTGCATCGACGCAGCCCGCCAGCACGATAAGTGGCACGCGGTCTTGATGGGCGTTGGCGACGGCATTCACGCCGTTTAGGGCACCAGGGCCCACGGTTGCAACGAGGACGCCGGGTGCGCCGGTCCGGTGCCAGGCGCCTTCTGCCATGAAGGCCGCGGCGTTTTCATGTTTGCAGAGGATGAACCGGATGCCTGCGCGTTCGAGCGCATCCACGATGGTCAGCACCTCGCCTCCGGGCATCCCAAAGGCAAAGCGGCACCCCGCGTCATAGAGCCGCGAGGCCAACACATCGGCAGTGCGGGGCGGATTGGGTGGCAGGTCTTTCATCGTTTGTCTTCCACGTTTTGCACCGCGTCTTCCTGTCATGGCCGTGTGCTGCGCACAACTCACACCTGCGCCATGCATTGTTTCAGCATAGCCCTTGACCTTCCAGTCACTGGAAGCCTTATGTCATTCCCATGAGCAATACGTTGATCTTTGGGCTGCAGGGACTGCATTGCGCATCGTGCGTCGGGCGCGCCGAGACGGCGCTGGCTGCGGTGCCGGGCGCGCGGGACGTGCGGGTGAATCTGGCCGATCACAGTGCCCGCATATCGGGTGTGCCCGCGGTTGAGGCGGCACAGGCGCTGGACCGGGCTGGATATCCCGCAGCGGTGACCGAGGTTGATCTGCATATTCCTGACATGTCTTGCGCCTCGTGCGTGGGCCGCATCGAAGCGGCCGCGCGCGCCGTGCCCGGTGTGCTAAGCGCCCAGGCGCAACTACCGACCAAAATGCTGCGCGTGGAGATGCTTGGCGCCGATGCGCCGGTGCGCGGGGCGTTGACGCGTGCGGGTTATCCGGCAGATGCGGCATCCGAAGCCTCACACCGAACGCAAGTGGACGAGGTTGCCCCTGTCTTTCGCAGATTTATTCTAGCGGCTGTTCTGACCTTGCCTGTCTTCATGATCGAGATGGGAGGGCATCTCTATCCTCCGTTGCACCACTGGGTGGCCGGGACAGTTGGGACAACGCAGAGCCATCTGTTGCAATTGGTCCTGACGGGCCTGGTCCTCGCTGGGCCGGGCGCTGCTTTTTTTCAGCGCGGTCTGCCCAATCTGATCAAGGGGCAGCCTGATATGGATGCGCTCGTTGCACTCGGTGCAGGATCAGCCTTTGCCTTTTCTGCCTTTTCGGTTCTGGCCCCTGGCATTCTGCCCCCGGCTGGCGTGTATTTTGAAGCGGCTGCCGTCATTGTGACGCTGATCCTGCTTGGGCGCTGGCTTGAGGCACGGGCCAAGGGGCGGACGGGGGACGTTGTGCGGCGTCTGTTGGACTTGCAGCCGAAGATGGCTGAACGGGTGAAGGGGAGTGTTGTGACGGAGGTGCCGCTGGCATCGGTCGCGTTGGGGGACTTGCTGCGCGTGCGCCCGGGTGGCCGTATTCCAGTTGATGGTGTAGTCGTCGATGGGCACGCCCATGTGGATGAAAGTATGCTGACCGGCGAACCGGTGCCAAGACTGAAGCAACCTGGTGATGCGGTTACGGGCGGCACGCTGACCACAACCGGAACGCTGACCCTTCGTGCCACCCATGTGGGCGAAGACACTGTTTTGGCGCGTATCACCGCCCTGACGCGCGACGCACAGGCATTGCGCTTGCCGGTTGAGGCGCTGGTCAATCGGATTACCGCATGGTTCGTGCCTGTCGTGTTGGTCATTGCCGCCCTGACATTCGTGCTATGGTGGCCCCTGGCTGGCCTGGCACCTGCCGTTGTGTCGGGCGTATCGGTCCTGATCATCGCGTGCCCTTGTGCGATGGGACTGGCCACGCCGATGTCCGTCATGGTGGGTACGGGCCGGGGGGCAGAGCTGGGCGTCCTGTTTCACAAGGGCGATGCGCTTCAGCGTTTGCAGGATGCAAAGGTGGTTGCTTTTGACAAGACGGGTACACTGACACTGGGCGCGCCGCGCCTGCACGAGGCAGCTATTGCTGATGGTTGGGACATAGACCGCATCCTGAACATCGCCGCCGGTGTTGAACGCCTGTCCGAACATCCAATCGCGCGCGCGATTGTCGAAGCAGCGCCAGAGGCATATCCCGATGTTACCGGCTTTGAAGCGGTGCTCGGTGCCGGTGCGAAAGCGCGCGTTGGTCACAATGATGTGGTGGTCGGCAACAGCGATATGCTGGTGCGAATGGGCGTGTCGACTGATCCGTCGCTGGCCGCGTCTGCCGCTCCTTGGGCCTCTGCCGGTGCCACACTTGTGCATGTGGCGGTCGACGGGCACCATGTCGCTGCGCTGGCGGTGCGCGATACGATCCGCGAGGGGGCCAGCCAAGCGATTGCCACGCTCAAGACGCAGGGCCGGACTGTCGCAATAATCTCTGGCGATGCGCCTGCCGCGGTGCGCCATGTGGCGCAGAGGCTGGGGATTGAGACGGTTGTGGCTGGCGTCAAACCAGACCAGAAGGTGCAGGCGTTGGAAGACCTGCGCGCCTCACACGGGGTCGTAGCATTTGTTGGTGACGGTTTGAACGACGCACCCGCGCTGGCCGCGGCGGATGTGGGGCTCGCGGTCAACGGGGCCACCGATGCTGCCATCGAAGCCGCGGACGTGGTTCTGATGTCACCCGAACCTGCCACTGTTCTGCGCGCAATGCGGATCAGCGCCGCCACCTTACGCAACATTTGGCAGAACCTTGGCTGGGCTTTCATCTACAACGCGGCCCTGATCCCCGTGGCCGCCGGCGTTTTGAAACCCATCGGCGGGCCGCAACTGTCACCGTCGCTCGCAGCCCTTGCGATGGCGCTGTCTTCTGTGTTTGTGGTCAGCAACGCGCTCCGGCTGCGTCGAAAGGGGGCGGCATGAATATCTCGCAAGCCGCCTTAGCCACTAATGTGCCAGCCAAGACAATCCGGTACTACGAAGAGATTAACTTGATCGCGCCAGATCGCGGGCTCAATGGCTATCGCAGCTTTTCAGACACCCATATCCACCAGCTCACTTTTCTGGCCCGCGCCCGTGCGCTGGGCTTTTCGATTGAGGATTGCAGGTCATTGCTTGCGCTTTGGGAAGACCGACACCGGGCCAGTGGCGATGTGCGCCAGATCGCGCAAGAACATCTCACTGAAATAGAAACCAAGATCGCCGATCTGTCCGCAATGCGCGACACGCTGCGTCATCTGGTTCAAACCTGCGCAGGAGACCAAAGGCCGGATTGCCCGATCCTGAACACTCTGTCTTCTTCTGACTGAAAATACGACGGGGGAGCCCGCAGGGCGGGGGCAGAGCCCCCTGAAATGTGGTCTCGCCGTCAGGCGGCCTTTGGATCAGCGGCGACGGTCCCGACGCGAAGACATCGGCTGGAACGCGACACCCACATGCGCCTCGCAATAGGGTTTGCCCTGCTGTACGGGCAGGCCACAGAACCAGAAATCGTCGGTCGCAGGGTCCCCGACGGGCCACTTGCAAGTCCGCTCGGTCAACTCCATCAGGCTGATTTTCCTAGCTTTTTTCTCGACTTCGTTAACCTTGGCCAGAGCCTCGGGACTGATTTCATTGGCCGAGGGTTGTGGGGGCAAGGGCTGCCCTGCCGGGATGATCTGTTTGCGCGCGGGCACCACAGCCTTGGTTTCCGGTGCAGCCACGGGTTTGACCGCAGGTTCGGTCTTGGGCTGCGGTTTTGGCTCGGCCTTGGCCTTGGGCGCGGCCTTGGGCTTGGCATCAGCTTTGGCTGTGCTGGCGCTTGATCCGCCGCCAGCGCGGTTTGACAGGCCCAACCGGTGCACCTTGCCAATCACCGCATTGCGGGTCACACCGCCCAGTTCCTTGGCGATTTGGCTGGCCGACTGGCCCTCGCCCCACATTTTTTTCAAAAGTTCAACGCGTTCGTCGGTCCAGGACATCAGCAGGCTTTCCGATTAAAAAACGGCCCGAAGCGGGGCCGCCTTTGTGTCTCATTGAGTGTTAGCGCCCTATACTAGTCACACAGCCCAAAGTTACAAGGGATCACCTGAGGGGATCGGAGCGGTTTGGCGGGCTTCGCGCCAAGCCAGAAGCAAGGCACCTGCAATAATGACGCTAGCGCCGAGGATCGTGACAGCATCGGGCATGACGCCATAGAAAGCGATGTCGTAGAGGGCCGCAAAGATCAATGTGCCGTAGCTGAAAGGCGCGACAAAGCTGGCGTCGGCCCGTGCCATAGCATTCACGAAACAGGATTGAGCGGCGGCCATCGCACAGCCAATGCCTGTCAACAGCGCCCATTGAGCCAGTGTTGGCGTGACCCAGACAAAAGACACCGCGACGCCTGCGATGCAGAGCCCAAGGCCATTGTTGGTCAGCAGAATGGTGAATGGTCCTTCACGGCCTGTCAGCATCTTGATGAAGCTCAGTTCCAGCCCCAGCGCAAGAGCTGCGCAAAGCGCCAACAATGCCGCAGGCTGAAAGCTGTCGGGCGTGGGGCGCAATAGGATCATCGCCCCAACAAAAGCGATACCAGCCGCCAGCCAGCGCCACCTACCAACGGTCTCACCCAACAAGGGAATGGCGAGCATCATACCAAAAACCGGGTTCAAAAACGAAATGGCGGTGGCATCGGCAAGCGGGATATGGGCCACAGATGCGAACATCAGCGTGACCCCCAGCCATCCGCTGGTGGTTCGAGCGATGTGCAGTCGCCAGCGCGGGCGTTGCAACTCGGGCCGGAGCAGCGCTGCCGTGGCACCCAGCACGAGGAAGGCAAAGAGGAAGCGGCCAAAGCTGATCTGAAACGGGTGCAAGGGCTGGCCGAACTGGTCGGTTCCCAGTGCTTTGGCAAAGAGCGTGGTCGCGGCGATGAAAGCGCAGGCGATCAAGATCAACGTGGCGGCGAGCGCCGGGTTTTGGGCTTTGGGGGCGAACATGCCTGCGTGAGTGCGCCTATGCACTTTCAAGTGCAAGCGCATTTGTGCTGGTCAATCAGGCGCGTCTGTCTTAGGCTGTTCTGATGATCAGGCATGTATCCCTCCGACGAGCCGTGCGACGCAGCTAAACGCTGTAGATGATCTTTGAGTGCCGTGATGGCACGCCCTTTCTCAAATATGTTGACCCCGCTCTATGGCTCATGCACCAACGTGCTTTACGCTCTGGGCAATGACAAAAGGATGATCCCGATGATCACATCCGTTCTGCCAACCTACAACCGCGCGCCTTTGAGCTTTGTCAAAGGCGAGGGCATCTGGCTGATTGAGGCGGATGGGCGACGTTTTCTGGACCTCGGCGCCGGGATTGCAGTGAATGCTCTGGGTCATGCGCATCCCGCATTGACGCAGGCCCTGATGGATCAGGCCGAGGTGCTTTGGCATACATCAAACCTCTATCAGATCCCGCAACAACAGGCGCTTGCGGACAAGCTTGTGGATGCCACCTTTGCCGACACGGTGTTCTTTACCAATTCCGGCACCGAAGCCTGTGAGTTGGCGGTCAAGATGGCCCGCAAATACTGGTATGACAAAGGTTACCCGGGGAAAGTCGATATCATTACCTTTTCGGGCAGTTTCCATGGCCGATCCTCGGCGGGTATTGCTGCTGCCGGGTCGGAAAAGATGACCAAAGGGTTCGGCCCCTTGCTACCCGGGTTCACGCACCTGGCTTTCGGGGATCACGAGGCGATTGCGCCTGCGATCACTGAAGAGACTGCGGCCATCCTGATCGAGCCTGTGCAGGGTGAAGGCGGGATTGTCCCGGTGCCTGATCAGTGCCTCAAGGGCTTGCGGCAACTCTGCGACGAAAAGGGTGTGCTGCTCATACTCGACGAGGTGCAATGTGGGGTTGGCCGGACCGGCAAGCTGTTTGCGCATGAATGGGCTGGGATCACGCCCGACATCATGATGGTCGCCAAGGGGATCGGCGGTGGCTTCCCGCTTGGCGCGGTTCTGGCAACAGAGGATGCGGCAAGCGGCATGACCGCAGGCACCCACGGGTCAACTTATGGCGGCAACCCATTGGGCTGTGCGGTGGGTTGCGCGGTCCTGGACATCGTGGCGGATACCGCTTTTCTTGCAGATGTAAACCGCAAGGCTGGGCTGCTGCGTCAAAAACTGGAAGGGTTGGTGGCCGCGCACCCGGACGTGTTTGATTTGGTACGCGGCTCGGGACTGATGCTTGGCATCAAGTGCGAGGTGCCGTGCGGCGATGTTGTAGCGGCTGGATATGAGCAAGAAGTCATCACCGTACCTGCGGCAGACAACACCATTCGATTGTTGCCCCCGCTCACCATCACCGACGCTGACATCGGCGAGGCAATCTCCCGGCTGGACGCTGCTGCGCAGGCCGTTGCCGCCTGACCTTCTCTGTTTTCAAAAATCCTCGGGGGTCCGGGGGCAGACAGCCCCCGGGTCTCACCTTCCTAGAGTATCAATATGCCCCATTTTCTTGACATCCACACAATCGATCAAGCCGACTTGCGGCGTATTGTCGATAGCGCGCACGCCATGAAATCCGCCCGAGCAGGCCGCCCCAAGGGGACACCGGACGCTGATCAAGCCTTGTCGGGCCACATGGTCGCCCTGATCTTCGAAAAGCCCTCCACACGGACGCGCGTGTCCTTTGACGTCGGCGTGCGCCAGATGGGCGGGCAGACCATGGTGCTGTCGGGCAGTGACATGCAGCTAGGGCATGGAGAGACCATTGCTGATACTGCCCGCGTGCTCAGCCGCTATGTGGACCTGATCATGATCCGCACCTTCGAAGAGGCCACGCTGCTTGAGATGGCGGAATATGCCTCGGTCCCTGTGATCAACGGGTTGACCAACCGCACCCATCCTTGCCAGATCATGGCTGATGTGATGACGTTCGAAGAACATCGCGGCCCGATCAAGGGCAAGAAGGTCGTCTGGTCCGGTGACGGCAACAACGTCTTTGCCAGCTTTGCCCACGCAGCAAAGCAATTTGACTTCGATCTGACCTTTACCGGCCCTGAGCCGTTGGATCCCGAGCGCGCGCTTGAAGGGCTCTACACAACCGAGCGCGACCCGCACAAAGCGGTAGAAGGCGCAGATCTTGTTGTCACCGATACCTGGGTTAGCATGCACGACCCGCAGTCGGCACGCGAACGGCGGCACAATCAGTTGCGCGGCTATCAGGTCAACGCGGATTTGATGGCCAGAGCGAACGCCGATAGCCTGTTCATGCATTGCCTGCCCGCCCACCGCGATGACGAGGCGACGTCAGAAGTCATGGACGGCCCCCATTCGGTTATCTTTGACGAAGCCGAAAACCGCCTGCATGCGCAAAAGGCAATTATGCGCTGGTGTTTGGGCGTCTGATTGTATGCGGGAACCGCGCATATCCGTTGCTGGCGCAGGTAGTATTGGCTGCTACGTCGGTGGGTTGCTGGCGGCAGCCGGGCATGATGTGCGATTTCTGGCCCGTGCTAGGGTAGCTTCGGCTTGCGCAGAGGCCGGATTGCGGTTGACTGATTTCGACGGGAATGACCTGCACGTGTCTGCACCTCAGATGGTTCAGACAGCAGAAGAGGCGTTCGCCGATGCCGACGTGGTCCTAGTGTGTGTCAAGTCTGGTGACACAGCCGCGATCGCGCGCGAGATTGCGGCACATGCCCCATCGGCTCAAACTATCAGTTTACAAAACGGTGTCAAAAATACTGATGTTTTGCGGGCGGGTCTGCCCAGCTCGGATGTGCGGGCTGCCATGGTGCCCTTCAACGTCGTACCGGAACGCGCCGCCCATTTTCACCGCGCAAGCTCAGGTGATATTCTGGTAGAGGCGGGGCCCATACCCAACTTTGATACACCAACGCTTGCGTGGCGTCAGGTGGACAATATCGAGGCTGTCCAATGGGGCAAGCTGCTGATCAATCTGGGCAATGCGATCAACGCCCTGTCCGATATGCCGCTCCTCATCCAATTGCAGGACCGGGCCTGGCGCCGCCTTATGGCGGATCAGATGGCGGAGGCCATGCGTATCTTGTCAGCGGCTGGAGTCGTGCCAGCTAAGACCACGGCTGTGTCGCCGGGGCTGATCCCGCATATCCTGCGGCTGCCAACACCTCTTTTTCGCCGGATTGCGGCGCAGATGCTGACCATCGACGCACAAGCGCGATCCTCGATGTGGGACGACCTGACAAGGGGCCGCCGCACCGAGATCGAGGCACTTCAGGGGACCATCATCGCGCTGGCGGAACGTCACGGGCGGCAAGCGCCGTTGAATACGCGTATGCGCACATTGATCCGAGAGGCAGAAGCTGCGGGCAAAGGACCACCTGGACTGACGGTGTCGCAGATCAGAGGCTAGTGGCGGGCCATCGGCTCAACGCCGGCGCTTTGCGCGCAGGGTGGGGTCAGCTTGGGTCGGGTCTTCGGGCCAGGGATGCTTGGGATATTGGCCCCGCATGTCTTTGCGCACGTCTTCATAGCTTGTGTCCCAGAACCGCGGCAGGTCGGATGTGATCTGGATTGGGCGCTGGGCGGGCGACAGAAGCGTGATTTGTAGCGGTGTATTGCCGACCTGTGGATGCCGGGTGACACCAAACATCTCTTGCAGGCGGACTGAAATGCCTGGTGTCGCCTCGTCGTAGTCAATGGCGACCCTGCGCCCAAGCGGGGTTTGAAAATACCCGGGCACTGCCACATCAAGCCGGGCGGTGTTGTTCCAACCGAGATGGGCGTGCAGAGCGGGCAGAATGTCAAAGGACTTCCAGTCTGAGGCAGTGCGCACACCCGTAAGATGCGGCAGGAGCCATGTGTCGATGGTGTCGAGCAGCGTATCTTCGCTGAGGTCGGGAAAGTCGTTGTCCATAAGGGCAGCGCGCGCCATCAGGCGTTTGGCCGCTTTGGACGGGGACAGGCCCAGCTGCCGCACACCGTCGATCATGGCAGTCGCAACCGCGTCGTCCGGTGCGTCGTGCCACGGCTTGTCCTCCAGCACCAAGGCGCCGAACCTGCGCTGTGTGCGAGCCTGAACGGCGCGGTCACGTCTGGACCACACGCAGGTGTTGGACCAGGTGATCTGGTCGCCATAAAGCTCTTCTAGCTCCGCCATTGAGAGGATTGCGGCCTGCCTGATCCTGGCTTCGCGCGGGTTGCCGTCAAGGTCAGTAGCGACGATCAGGCGCTGGCTTGCGAGCGGGTCGCCGTCTGGCATGATGGCTCCTTTGCCCCCGGACATTACATAGCGGGGGGCGTCGCCGAAGCGGCGCAGGCCGATGCGATCGGGATAGGCAAGCGCGGCCATAGCGGCGGGGCTGAGATTTGGCCTGTCTTCCTGTTTCGAGGCGAGCCGTTTTGCCTCGTCCTTGATCCGCGCGACCGCGCCCCGGTGCACGTTGTCGCCAAATCCTTCGGGGTTTCTGATAGCGCGCAGGCGCAGCGTCAGGTCTGTGCCGCGATTGCGCAGCGGGTCGCGGTCGGCAAGCAAGGCGGCGATCAGGCTTGCTTGCCGCCCTGCCGTGACCAGCATGTGCGCAAGGCGGGGATGTAGCGGTTGCCGAGCCAGCAGGCGCCCGTGATCGGTGATCCGGTTATTCGAATCAAGCGCGCCCAGCATCCGGAGCACGTTGCGGGCCTCAATGAGGCGCCCTTCGTGCGGTTGTGTGACAAAGCGCAAGTCGTTTTCGCCACCGCCCCAAAGGCTGAGTTCAAGGGCAAAGCTGGCCAGGTCGCCGGCGCTGATTTCGGGGGGTGGGAAGGCCGCGAGCGCGCCGTCTTCGCCTTTGGTCCAGAGTTTGTAGGCCACGCCTTGAGCGACGCGCCCCGCGCGCCCTGCCCGTTGGGTGGCTTCGGCCCGCGTGACCTTTTCCGTGATCAGACGCGACATACCCGAAGACGGGTCAAACTGCGCGCGTCGCGCGCGGCCTCCGTCCACCACGATGCGGATATCGGGGATGGTCAGAGAGGTTTCGGCGATGGATGTGGCGAGCACGATCTTACGTTCTTTTGATCGACTTACGGCGGCGCGCTGGGCTTTGAAATCCATGGCCCCGAAAAGCGGTTGCACATTTGGCAGGTCCGAGAGGTGCGCAGCGGTGCGCCTGATTTCGCCTTCGCCGGGCAGGAAGGCAAGCAGCCCCCCGCTATCTGCGCTGTAGGCGGTGCGGATCAGGTCGGCCATTGCCGTCTCGAACCGCGTGGTTTTGGGCAGGGGGGTGTCCAGCCAGTGGGGAGTGACCTCGTAACTTTTGCCTGCGGAGGTGAGGATGGGAGCCTGCATCACCTCTGCTACCGGTGCAGCGTCGAGCGTGGCGGACATGGCCAGCAGGATGAGGTCGGCGCGCAGGGCTTCGGCCACTTCGAGGCAGAGCGCGAGACCGAGATCCGCGTTGAGCGAGCGTTCGTGAAATTCGTCAAATATAACGGCACCGATGCCAGGCAGGTCTGGCGCGTCCTGAAGCATGCGTGTCAGGATGCCTTCGGTGACCACCTCGATCCTCGTGGCTTTGGTGATCGTGCTGTCGCCGCGGATCCGGTAGCCCACGGTTTGACCGGTCTTTTCGCCCAGCGTCGCGGCCATTCGGTCGGCGGCGGCACGGGCCGCAAGGCGGCGGGGTTCGAGCATTAGGATGCGGCCCGGGGTCAGCCCTGCATCTAGCATCGCAAGCGGCACGCGCGTGGTCTTGCCTGCCCCCGGCGGGGCTTGCAAGACGGCCCGGCCATGGGCCCGCAAAGCGCCCATAAGGTCGGGCAGGATATCGTCGATGGGTAGGCGCATGGGCGGCGTTATGGCGGAAGCGGACGCTATCGCCAACACTGGACATTTGCGGGGTGGCCCCGCAGAAACGCGGACATGGACACGCAGGACCTTGCAGCGCGGATTGCCGCGGGTGAACGGCGCGCTTTGGCGCGCGGCATCACGCTTGTGGAAAGTGGACGGGCGGATCATCGGGCGCAGGCAACCGAGGTGCTGGGTGCCCTGCCGCGGGACCGGCAGGCGCTGCGCATCGGGCTTTCCGGCACACCCGGAGTGGGCAAGTCCACCTTTATCGAAGCCTTCGGGATGCTGTTGGTGCAGGCGGGCCTGCGTGTTGCTGTGCTGGCGGTTGATCCCTCTTCGGCCCGCTCGGGCGGGTCGATCCTGGGCGACAAGACCCGCATGGATCGGCTGAGCCGAGAGCCTGGTGCTTTTATACGGCCTTCGCCGAGCCAGACCCATCTGGGCGGTGTCGCGCGCCGGACCCGGGAGGCTGTGGCTTTGTGCGAGGGTGCGGGTTTTGACGTAGTGCTGATCGAGACGGTGGGGGTGGGGCAGTCGGAGACGGTCGTGGCGCAGATGGCGGACCTGTTTTTGCTGCTTTTGGCTCCGGCGGGAGGAGATGAGTTGCAGGGGGTCAAGCGGGGCATCATGGAGATGGCCGATATGATCCTGATCAACAAGGCGGATGGTGATTTGAAGCCTGCTGCCACAAGGACCTGTGCCGATTATGCCGGAGCGTTGCGTCTGCTTCGGAAGCGACCGCAGGACCCGGATGGGTATCCTAAGGCTATGATGGTGTCGGCGTTGACCAAGGATGGCATGGAACCGGTCTGGGCGGACATGCAGGCGCTGGTGGATTGGCGGCGTCAGGTCGGGTTTTTCGACGGCACGCGGGCGGCGCAGGCGCAGTATTGGTTCGAACAGGACGTGCGCGCGGCCCTGCTGGCACGGCTGGAAACAGGCGCGGCCAAAGAGGCGATGACGGCCCTTGGAACTCAGGTGGCAGAGGGGGCGTTGGACCCCTCGCGTGCGGCGGCCCGGATGCTGGAGGTTTTGGGGGCTGATTTCGGTGAGGGCCGGGTTGACCCGGCCATCGATTCCCCCTAAAGCCACCAAACGAATTTCTATGGCGCCGCAGTGCCGTGCGGTGCCTATGTCGTTTAGGGGACCGCGCCCGGGACCGGACGGCAGAGCGGAGAAGAGGATAAACCCATGTCGCGCGTATGCGAATTGACCGGTAAGGGCCCGATGACTGGCAACAATGTCAGCCACGCCAACAACAAGACACGTCGGCGTTTCCTGCCAAACCTAAACGATGTGACGTTGCAGTCAGAAACACTGGGTCGTGGCGTGAAGTTGCGCATCTCGGCGGCAGCGTTGCGGTCGGTCGATCACCGCGGTGGACTGGATGCGTATCTGGCGAAAGCCAAGGACGTAGAATTGTCGGATCGTGCGCTGAAGGTTAAAAAAGAAATTGCGAAGGCACAGGCCGCGACCGCCTGATCCCACGCAAAGGTTCAAGCGATACCCCGCCAGCGCTGCTGGCGGGGTATTTTTTGGTCAAACCGAACGCTGTCGCGCGGCGCTTCTGCCGCAGTTGAGACTGGCCGTACTTCGCGCTAAAGCAGTGTTATGCTGCGTGTCTTATCCCCCTTTTTTCTGTGCCTGCTCTTGGTGGTGACAGGTCACACGGCAGCGATAGCGCGCGGATCGGCACATCCTGTCAGTCAGATGATCATCTGTTCAGGTGCGGCTGTTGTCACCATATACGTGGATGCTGACGGACAGCCGACCGAGGCGACATATCTGTGCCCTGATTGCGCATTGCACCTGTTGGCTGGTCTGGTGCCCCAAGCAACTGTTGCAGAACAGTACAATCTCACAAGTCTGCACCAGCGATGGGCTTCTGGTGTTGTTCACGCTCAGCACCACGTTTCGCAAGCTTTGGCGCGCGCGCCCCCGCTTTGATCTGGTGGCCCTAACGACAATTACATCAGATCACTTCAAAGCAGGAGGACAGTATGTCCTTTCGTATTTCTTTCGCCGCAGCAGTGACCGCGGCCTTCTTTGCCCTTCCCGCCATTGCCGATGGGATCACGATTGTTGATCCGTACGCCCGTGCCGCCAGCCCGTCAGCCAAGGCTGGCGCAGCTTTTATGATGCTCAAGAATGAAAGTGCGCAGGATGACACGCTGGTTGCAGCACGCACCGACGCGGCTGCACGTGTTGAGTTGCACACTCATATCGACGCTGGTGATGGCGTCCTGAAAATGGTTGAGGTAGAGGAAGGTTTTGCCATCCCCGCCGGCGAAACCTACCACATGAAGCGGGGCGGGGATCATGTCATGTTGATGGGGCTTACGGGGCCGCTTGAACAGGGTGCGACCATTGACGTGACGCTTGTTTTTGAAAAGGCAGGCGAAGTGGTTGTTTCGATCCCAGTGGACAACGCGCGCAAACCAGAGGCCGGGGCGCATGGGGGGCACGGAGACCACAGCGGGCATGACCACTAGCCCCCTTAGTTTGGCATGTCGGTCGAAAAGCGAGTGCGCTGGGGCCTTACGCTGCCAAAGTTTGCTCTACCCAAACTGGAACCGTCTCGGATGCCTTGCCGGGGCGGGTTTCGGTGAACAACCCCACATTCTCGCTTGGATCGAGATTGAACTCGATGGTGTGCGCCCCAACGCGCCGGGCCATTTGAACAAAGCTGGCCGCCGGATAGACATTGCCGGACGTGCCGATCGCTACAAAGATGTCCGCTTCGGCAAGCGTCCGTTCGATTCGTTCCATGTGGTAGGGAAATTCGCCGAACCAGACAATGTCGGGTCGAGCGGTTGGTCGCTTGCAGCTGGGGCAGGTTTCACCAACCTGCATTTCAAGCGGGGCGGACCAACGGTGCCCACACCCGAAACAGAGCGCGGAATTTAGGGCGCCATGCATATGGACAACGTCGCGACTGCCACCTTTTTCGTGCAGATCATCCACGTTCTGCGTCACCAATGTAACTGAACCCTGATGTTCTGTTTGTAGCTTTGCCAGAGCTTGGTGCGCCGCGTTCGGTGTGGCTTGGGCGGCTTGCACGCGCCTTGCGTTGTAAAAATCGACCACCAAGCGCGGATTGCGTGCGAACCCTTCGGGCGTGGCGACGTCTTCGATCCGGTGCTGAGCCCACAACCCTCCCTCATCCCGGAAGGTGCCCAACCCACTTTCGGCGGAGATACCGGCGCCGGTAAGGACTAAGATGGACGGGGCGGGCATTGTTGCTCTCCTTGGTCAGGCATCTAGAAGCCGCAACTCTCCGGCGAGCCAGGGTAACTGAGTGAGGGCGGGGTCGATCATGTGGGTTTTGATCAGGCGCCGCATGGTATTCGCGACATCCGTGGGCACCTCGCCTGCCCAGTCGGCACTGGCATAGAGCGAGATCGTGCGCGAAAATGGTTTGAAGGGCAGGGGAAAGGCATCGACCTGATCGTGGAACCGGCCAGCGCGCATGTAGCCAAGTGGTGTCGTCACGGCCCACCCAATCCGGCGAGCGACCATCGCCATGAGGGCGAGATGACTGCCAATTTCAAATCGATCAGCGAAGTTGAGTTTTTGACGCGCGAGATGTGCTTCGATTTGGCGCGAGATCAATTGCTCACGTTCATACCGTAGAAACGGCAGGTCAGGCAGGATCGACATCGGATCGCCATCTCGTACCACCCCGCGCGGGGCCACAAGGATGAAGGGGTCTCGCGCTAGCGGATACTCCAGAACGCCGTCGCGCATCGTGCCGTCACTGGCCGAGATGGCGATATGAAGGCTTTTTTCAGCGATAGCCTGTAGGATTTCGTGGCTGGGCGCTGTGGCCAAAGTAAATTTGCAGCGCGTCAGACTATCTGCCAAAATGGTTACCAATCGAGGCGTCAGATCGTTCTCGAAATCGTCAATCACCCCGATAGACAGCGCTGACAGATGTGCAAGGTCCATCACTGTCAATTCGGATTGGGCAAGCCGTAGTTGCGAAAGAGCTGCCTCAGCCCGGGCCAAAAAGCTGGTACCCGCAGGTGTCAACCGCATGGGGCGCTTGCCATGATCCACCAACTCTGTGGCCAACGCTGTTTCAAGGTTGCGGAGTTGCTGACTGACCGCAGGTTGACTCAGTCCAGTCACGGCGGCGGCTTGTGCTACAGACCCTGTTGCGGCGAGCGCTTCAAAAACTTCTAATCCGCGTAATGTGACGCCCCTGCTCAGCATGTTTGCCTCTCGCCAGTTTTGCGTTCTTTGAATGTTGCTGCGGCCTATCGTCAAGAAAAATCAACTCTCAATGGGCTGTATATTTCAAAATTCTGAAGTGTGTTTGATGTCTTGCGTCAACCAAGCCGTCTGGTGCAGAACAAGCGACATGAGGATCGCGACTGCGTCTTACCCGCTTGATGTGCTTCCCGATTGGGCGGCCTACGAGGACAAGCTGACTGTTTGGGTAACGCAAGCCGCAGATGCTGGCGCCGACTTGTTGGTATTCCCCGAATATGGCGCGATGGAACTCGCTACGCTGGCAGGACTGGACATAGCGGCCGATCTTGAGGCGTCGCTTTTTGCGGTGGCGGATCGCCTACCTGAGGCTGACGCCTTGCATACCCATCTGGCCGCTCAGTTTGGTGTCTATATTCTCGCTGCATCCGGCCCAGCCACATCTGACCTACCCGATGGGACGACGCGCCCGGTCAACCGCGCGCGGTTATTTGCTCCGACCGGCAAGGTCGGAGTGCAGGACAAGCAAATCATGACCCGGTTTGAGGCCGAGGTCTGGGATGTCACACCCGGCGGCCCCTTGCAGCTTTTCGAAACGGATTTGGGCAAGATTGGTGTGTTGATTTGTTATGATGGCGAATTTCCACTGCTTGGACGCGCGCTTGCCGACGCAGATATCATCCTGGTGCCGTCCGTGACCGAGGCCTTGTCCGGCTATTCCCGCGTGCGCATCGGTGCCCAGGCGAGGGCGTTAGAAAATCAGTGCATCACTGTGGTGTCATCGGTCGTGGGGACTGCGCAGTGGTCTGAGGCGGTCGATATCTCGGTCGGAGCGGGTGGGATATTTGCACCGCCGGACAAAGGATTCCCCGACACGGGCGTGGTAGCGGTGGGAACACTGAATGAGCCGGGCTGGGTCTATGGTGACATCGATCTGTCTGCCATTGCTGCGGTCCGGTCCGATGGTGCCGTGCTCAATCGCAGGGATTGGGATGCGCAAAGCGGTCGTGCCGATCCTGTCACAGTCGTCACACTGACCTGATTAGCCCTTGAATTATGGGCCACAGGGGCGCATTTAGTGGCGCGTCCGCATCCTGGCGGGCTGTGCAACGAAGGAGAGACCATGGCCAAGGAAGATACGCTCGAATTTCCCGGTGTCGTGAAGGAACTCCTGCCAAATGCGACGTTTCGGGTCGAGCTAGAGAATGGCCATGAGATCATCGCACATACGGCAG
>JBCBID010000042.1:0-31087 GCA_038525015.1 Pseudomonadota bacterium
GCTGACCTGCTGACCTGCTGACCTGCTGACCTGCTGACCTGCTGACCTGCTGACCTGCTGACCTGCTGACCTGCTGACCTGCTGAAAGGGAATGCCGAACCATGGCAAACCGCAACACCAAAAATGGCGCACGAACAACAAAATCCCAAATCGCCGCCCGCCTTCGCGATCACCTTATCAGCTGACCCGTTAAGATATCCCTACCCCATCGGTCGGAGGGTCTAACCCCCGCCATCGAATACAGATTTTCTGACATTACGCCAATTGTCCTGACCCAAGAAAAATCTGTCCCCGCGGGGACAGATCAGTCAAACAGGCTTCGCAAACTCTTTTTGACCTCGTCTTCCAGCTTCTCCTTGGCTGCATCTTCCAGGCTTTGCCCTTCATCCGCCACGCCCAATTCCTCAGCCACTTTCTCCCTGGCCTTGGCCTTCAGCGCCTCTTTCTCCGCCTCCAGCTTTTCGTCCAGCCGCAGATCAATCGCCGCGTCCAGATCGGGCAGGATGCTTGGGTTGGCCCAGGGTCCGCGGATGCGCACCGGGATGGCAAGGTCGGGTCCGTCCTCGTCTTTCAATGCAATCGGCGTGAACAGATAATCGATGTCCTGCGACCCCAACCCGATGCGCCCATTGCCCCGCGCTTCAAAGCTGCGCAGCAGCACCAGCAAGTCGTCGTTGAAGAGGTTGCCGCCGTCCATCCGGTAGCTCGCTGTCATCTGCTCGAACACCGTCGTGCGTCCGTTGCCCCGGCCAAATTTCAGCAGGCCATCAAGGTCGATCCCCTCCATCGTACCATCGGTCACCCGCAGCGCGCCACCACCAGAGAGCGACCGCATGATCGCATCTACGGTGCCGCCAACGCCCAGAAATTGCAGATCCAGATTGGCCCGCCCCGTCAACATTTCGAGGTCGGCAGCGTCCGCCAAGAACGGCTGCATGGACAGCCCGCGCATCGACATGTTCCCGCCCACGCTCAGACCCGAGCGATTGTTGATCACGAACTCTCCCACCAGCGTCCCGCCATAGGCCGCGACCTCGCGCAGTTCGAACACCATGCGGCTGCGATCATTGCGCAGAAGCGTACGCGTCTGGCCCAACTTGAATTGGCCCAGGTCGATGGAGGACGCGGTGAGCGCGATCTCTCCGTTAAAGGCAGCAAGCCCGCTCGCGTCGATGGGGTCTTTGGGCCAGCCTGTCCCCGCGGGGACAGCGCCACCTCCGCCCGCTCCACCGCCGCCGGAAGGCTCGGCTCCGATGGCGCTGCGAAGGTCCAGGGCGCCTGCGTTGAGTTGGGCGTTGATCGTCGGTGTGCCGTTCAGGTCGATGTCTGCTGCGCCGTTGAGCATGTTACCGCCAAGGTCCGCGCGCAGGTCGCGCAAAGACAGGCGGCGGTCCGACGTTATCGTAATTTCTGTTGATAAATCAACAGCTTGACCTAACTTCGGCGGCAAGCCAGGTGCGGGCAGGCCGAGTGCAGAGACGAACCTATCGGTGTTGGAGAGGTCCAGTCCAAGCGCCCCGGCCACATCGCCTGCGGTGCTGGCGCGCCCATCCAGCGTGACGCGTCCGCCATCCGTCTCAACATTCGCCTGCACAGGCTGGACCTGCCCGGTGATGAATCCGGCAAAACCGCCAATGGTGGCGTCCACCTGCACGTCTGACCCGGCCGGGCGCAAGGTCGCGGCGAGGGTGGCGGGGCCGAGGCGCTCGGGCCAGTCGAGGACCAGGTCCACGCCGGAATAAGACAGGGTATCTGCCCCTTCTGCGGCGTAGACCAAGGTGGCGTCCGTGACTTGCAGCTTCTGGATCGACAGCGCCTGCGGTGGGCTGTCCGTGGTGCCGGGCGCGGGTGTCTGCGTTTCGATCTGGGCGTCCCCGCTTGCATCAGTAAAGACCCAGCTGGCACGTCCATCCGCGCGGCTTTCCAGCCGAATGGTTGGGCGGGTCGCCTCGACATGGGTGATGCGAATCTCGCGATTACTTAGATACGCCATCAGGTCGACACCGATGGCGGCATTCTCGGCCGTGAGCATCGGCCCCTGTTCGGACCAGTCGGCATTGCCCACCTCAAGCCCCTCGGCCCGCACGCCCAAGACTGGCCAAAGCGTCATGGACACGCCGGTGATTGTAACGTCGCGGCCTGTCGCCTTGCGGATCTGGTCGGCGGCGATGGCGCCGATGCGGTCGGCGGGCAGGAAGAAGAGCGACACCCCCGCGACAAGCACGAGGACCAGGACAAACCCGATCAGGCGGATGATCCACTTCATGGTAGCTGCTCCCGTTCTGATGACGTGTTGGCATCAGCCTAACGCAGCGTTGAGGTACACCCCAGCCCTTTTCCACAGAGCGCAGTTCACATATGAGGCACAACATGAGCCAGAACCCACCTGACCTTCGCCCCGATCTCGCACCAAAGGTGCGGCTTGAGCAAAATGCACCACGCGCCCAAGCGGAGGGTGGGCATCGCCCCGGGCAGCCGACCATCGGGATGGTGTCCCTTGGCTGTCCGAAGGCTTTGGTGGACAGCGAGCGTATCCTGACCCGACTTAGGGCTGAAGGCTATGGAGTGTCGCCGAACTATGCCGGTGCGGACGCGGTGATCGTGAACACCTGCGGGTTTCTGGATAGCGCCAAGGCGGAGAGCCTGGAGGCGATTGGAGAGGCGCTGGACGAAAACGGCAAGGTCATTGTGACGGGCTGTCTGGGGGCCGAACCGGACTATATCACGGGCGCGCATCCACGTGTGCTGGCCGTGACCGGGCCACATCAATACGAGCAGGTGCTGGATGCAGTGCACGCCGTTGTGCCGCCCGACCCCGACCCCTTTGTGGATTTGCTGCCCGCGCGGAGCGTGCGCCTGACCCCCCGGCATTTCAGTTACCTCAAGATTTCAGAGGGCTGTAACCACAAGTGCAAGTTCTGCATCATCCCCGATATGCGCGGACGCCTGCAATCGCGACCCGCCCATGCGGTGGTGCGTGAGGCGGAGAAACTGATTGAAGCGGGGGTGAGGGAATTACTGGTCATTTCACAGGACACATCGGCCTATGGTGTGGACGTCAAACATGCCGAAGACCGGGGGCACCGGGCGCATATCACCGATCTGGCCCGCGATCTGGGCAGCTTGGGTGCTTGGACAAGGCTGCACTATGTCTATCCTTATCCACACGTGCGGGAGCTTATTCCGTTGATGGCAGACGGATTGATTTTGCCATATCTCGATATTCCTTTCCAACATGCCCACACTGACACGTTGCGGCGCATGGCGCGGCCCGCCGCTGCCGAACGGACGCTGGACCGGATCGCGGAATGGCGGTCGATCTGTCCTGATATCACGCTACGTTCGACCTTTATCGTAGGGTATCCGGGCGAGACAGACGCCGAATTTCAAACCTTGCTGGATTGGATGGACGAGGCGCAACTGGATCGCGTCGGGTGCTTTCAATACGAGAATGTCGAGGGCGCGCGGTCGAACGCGCTGCCGGATCATGTCGCGCCAGAGGTCAAGCAGGAGCGGTGGGACAGGTTCATGGAAAAGGCGCAGGCCATTTCAGAGGCCAAGCTGGCCGCGAAAGTTGGCACCCGCATGGACGTGATTGTGGATGAGGTCGATGGCGAGGCTGCCACCTGCCGGACCAAGGCGGATGCGCCGGAGATTGATGGCAACCTGTTCATTGATGAAGGTTTTGAGGCGTTGACGCCCGGCGATGTCGTCACCGTGGAAGTGGACGAGGCCGGTGAGTATGATCTATGGGGAAGGTTGGTCTAGGGCGGATCGTGATCTGCTGGGCGACTGGCACCTTTTGCTGAAACTTCAATGGCTTGAATATCGTAAGGCACAGGTGGTCGTGCGCGATGCTTGCAATTTGAGTTAAATGTTCTATATTTGTTCTCCGCGATAGGAGAACAGTCATGTCGATCCATCCCACCCTTCCCGGTCTGTTTGAACCGGTGCAGACGGCACTGTCTTTGGATGCACAGCCTGCAACCGAAAAGCAGATTGCCTATGCTCGCGCGCTGGCTGCGAAGTCGGGCCGCGCTGTGCCAACGGCGCTTTTTGCCGACCGGGCCGGTCTGTCGAAGTGGATTGATGCGGCGAAGGCGCCGGAAGGTCGGTTCGCCGCCTATCCCAGTGCAAAACAGGTGCAGTTTGCCGAGCGGATTGCGAGGCTGAAACGGCGAGAGGTGCCACCGGAATGCTTCAAGGACAAAGCGTTGATGGCGCGGTGGATTGATGGGAACAAGCCGCGGTGACGTTTTGCTGCCGCATGTCGAAACGCTGAAAAGTGCATACCACTTTTCAACGACATGCATGCGGTGGGTTGCGACGGTTTGTCTGTGGCCGCAAGCCTTTGCGTGCCTACATTTATCTCATGAGTAATGACACCCGCGTTCTGTATAATGCCGACTGCCCGGTCTGCAATTTCGAGATCAGCCACTATGCCAAATATAGCGGCGATCGCGCCCTGCCCATTCGGTTCGAAGACTTGAACGAGGCGGAGATGGCCGATTGGGGGATGGATCGCGACGCGGCAGCGCAGCGGCTTTATGTTCTGAAAGATGGTCAGATGTATGGCGGCATTCCGGCGTTTGTCGTGTTGTGGCAGGACATGCCGCGCTATCGCTGGCTCGCACGTGTGGTGGCGCTGCCGGGCGTGCATTGGCTGGCCTCAAAGACCTATGATCACGTGCTTGCGCCAGTGATTTATCGCTGGCATCTGCGGCGGCAAAGGGCAGCGACGTCATCCCCGTCTTGAGTATTTGTGCATAGAATTGCCACGATTTTGTGGTCAAGGTGGGTCTATGCCGTATCCCTATTCCGCGCGTGAGACTTTGGCGGACGCATCCGTACATGCCGTTGGGCTGGGCGCCGGGGTTACGGGCGCTGCGATTTTGATTATGCATGTGGTGCAGACACAAGGGGCCGTTCAGATTGCGGCGACGAGTGTGTATGCGGGCCTGGCTGTGTTCGCGCTTTTGGCCTCTGCGCTTTATCATCTTTTGCCATGGGAGGCGTCGCGACCGGTGTTTCACCGGATTGATCATGCGGCCATTTACCTCAAGATTGCAGGGACTTACACGCCGCTTGTGGTGTTGATCGGGTCAGCGTTTGCCTATGTGGTTCTGGCGGCGGTGTGGATCGTGGCGCTGCTGGGCGCGGTGGCCAAGCTGAGTTTCTGGGCGACGGATGCGCGGGGATCGCTGGCGCTGTACCTGGCGATGGGCTGGGCGAGCGTGTTGCTGATCTGGCCGATGTGGCAGAGCTTGCCCGGTGCTTCGACGGCGCTGATTGTGGTGGGCGGGGGCCTGTATTCCGTAGGCACGATTTTCTACGCCAGAAAAACGCTGCGGTTCCAGAATGCTATCTGGCATGTGTTTGTGCTGGCCGCTTCTGCCTGCTTCTTTGGCGCGGTGGCCATAGGCGTGTCAGTCTGAGCGGCGGGCCAGGGTGGCGAAGTGTTCGGCGTTGCGGCAGAAGCCGGGCGTTTCGGACACGGCCCCGCGCTGCGCTTCAAGCCATGCGGCACAGCTGTCGGGCTTGGTGCACCCGACGCAGCGCAGCACAAGATCAGAGATGTCATCGGGGCTGAGGTCACCGCGCAGGGCGGCCTCTTGCAGGTCAACGCCGCGGGCGGTGGCCATGCGGTCGATGAGGTCAGCGTGGATCTTGAGACGAGCGTCGGACATAGGATGTCCCCTTTGGATCAAGAACAGATGCCCGCACTCTGGCTGCGCGGCATGGCCGCGACATTGACATAGATCAAAGCTGGTCACGACAAGCACAGATGCAGGTCTGCACATGGCGAAAGCGGTCGTCGCCCAGAGGCCTGCCGCGATGCCAGCGGGTGACAATCACAGGATGATCCGCCGACCCCGCGCGGTCGAGCACGCGCGGGACGATCATGCCCACACCCGCCCCACCGTCATCGTCCTTGATAGCACGTCCAGCCGTTGGCACCGCCCCCAACTGTTGTGCATCGCATTGGCATAGGCGTGATCGCGTTTGAGCCCCTTCGGCGCCGTATCGACATCGGCCCGGCACATCAGCTGACAGCCCGACACGGGATATCTGGAGCCGCGATCCCTCAAGACATGTCCAGGCGGCTTCAAGGTCGGGTTTCCCGGACCCGACAGTTCCGTTTGGCTGTGTTACGCCCGCACCATTGAATGACCAATGACTTTAGAACTGCCCCCTGGAGCCCCCAATGACCTATTCATTGCTTGAAACGATGCACATCTACGAAGTGATCGGCATCCTGGGCTTTGCCCTTTATGTGATGAACTATGGCCTTCTGACCACCCGCTGCCTCAGCGGGGACTGTCTGACTTATTTCACAATTAACCTGATCGCGGCCAGTTGTGTGCTGCTGGGCCTGATGACCAGCTTTAATCTCGCCTCGGCCCTGATCCAGGTTTTCTGGGTCGCAATGTCAATCGTCGGGATCGTAATCCGCCTGCGTGGACGGCGCTACCGCACGCTTGCCTAAAGCCCTGCTGCCGTCCGGCGCACGACTTCAATCCGCTGTGCATTTGGCGGGTGCGTGCCAAGGAACCTGTCACCCGGATCGGGAATGCGGTTAAAGAACTGCGAGCCGTTGACAGGATCATATCCCGCCTTGGCCGTGATGACGGTGCCAAGGGCGTCGGCCTCAAGCTCAAAATCCTTGGAATAGGTACGTGCGCCGACCTGGGCGCCGATCCGTTGGGCCGCCGCAGCATCCGCCCCGGTGATTGAGGCGAGCCCGCCGAAAATCACGGCGCCAGCGGCGGCGTTTTCGCGTTGGCGGGCGATGTGGCCGCGGACATGGTGGGCCGCTTCGTGCCCCATGACAAAGGCCAGTTCATCTTCGTTGCGGGCATCATTGATCAACCGCTGTGTAAAAATGATGAGGGGGCGCCCGTTGTCATCCAGCGTCTGAAACGCATTCGAGGGCGCACCGGGCCGGTCATCGACGAGAATCTTGAAATCGCAATTCACGCCGCGGGTCTGCGCGCGGCACTCGCGTTCGGCCACGGGTTCCACCCGCCGCACAACCTGCGCAAAGGCGCGGGCGGATTGCTGAGCGGTGCGCAATTCGTCCGGCACGTCGCGCACAACGGGCGCAGGCCCTGGACCGGTAGATGTTGGTGCAGAAGTCACCACCACGTCATCACACGCGGCAATAAACACCAATGTCGTCAAAGCGGCCAGCAGGCGAGTGATCAAGGTCGTGTCCTTTCATCCCAAACATCGTAAATTCTATCATGCGGCGCAGCAGCTTCCAGCCCCGATCACGCAGCCGTGTGCCGCACTGCGGTTTGGCATCGGCAGGTTATGACACAAAACTTTCTGTCCATCCATCCTGTAGGGCAGGTCGCAGGGTTGAAAACCGCGTACCACTTTTTGCTGGGATGCTATAGGCACCTGTGTGCACAGTTCTTTGGGGTCTGACCATGTTTACAATCGAGCACGAATTCGACGCGAGCGTCATCACGTTGGTGGATGATGGTGCTGCCCCTTTGCAGGAAGATGTGGTCATCAACGCCTTTGCCGAGGTGATCACGGTCGAGCAATACGACCCGCGCACCGACAGCATGGTGAAAATCACCCTGTCCCCGGAACAGGCCCGCGATCTGGCCGCCGCACTCGATCTGCCCGAGGGCGTGTATCAGTTGCGCAAAGACCCCAAGTGAAAAGGTCTGGACCCTTGACCTGTCTCTGTTAGCCTGCGGCGCAATTCAGGGAGGATAGGCATGGCGACCGGAATCAATGTGCGCACCTTTTATGACGGGGCTTGGCATGACGCGGATGTGGCCATTATGCGCGCCGCCGATCACGGAAGCTGGCTGGGCACGACGGTCTTTGATGGGGCGCGATACGTGCACGGTCGGGCGCCCGATCTTGAGGCGCATTGCGCCCGCGTGAACCGGTCGGCCAAGGCGTTGATGATCACGCCTACGGTCAGCACCGAGGACATGGTCGAGATGGTGCACGAGGGGCTGAAAGCCTATGGCTCTGATCAGGCCGTGTACATCCGCCCGATGTATTGGGCGCTGGATGGCGGTGAGCTGGGCATTGTGCCCAAGGAGGGCGCGACCGGCTTTGCCATCAGCCTTGAAGAAATACCGATGGCACCCGAGAGCGCGGCGACGACACTGGGCCGCACCCGCTTTCGCCGTCCGGTGCTGGAGGACAATGTCGTGGATGCCAAGGCGGGGTGTCTGTACCCCAACAACGCCCGCATGTTGGCCGAGGTGCGTGCGCGCGGATTTGGCAATGCGCTGGTCGCCGATGCGATGGGCAATGTGGCCGAAAGCGCGACCGCGAATGTGTTCATGGTCAAGGATGGGGTGGTGTTCACGCCCATTGCCAATGGCACCTTTCTGGCGGGCATCACGCGCGCGCGGCACATGGTGAACATGAAAGCCGATGGCATAGAAGTGGTTGAAAAGGTGTTGAGTTTCGCCGATTTCGAGGACGCAGACGAGGTGTTTTTGTCGGGCAACATGATGAAGGTCACGCCGGTGTCGGGGTTCGAGGATACGTCTTATCAGGTGGGGCCGGTGACGCGGCGGGTGCGCGAGATGTACTGGGATTGGGCGGCATCCAGTGGCTAGGCCGGTCGAATTCTGGTTCGAATTTGCAAGCACTTACAGTTACTTGGCCGCGGCGCGGGTGGAAAAAGCCTGTGCCGAGGCGGGTGTGCCCCTGGTGTGGCGTTCGTTTTTGCTGGGGCCAGTGTTTGGCGCGCAGGGAATGACTGATTCACCGTTCAACATGTACCCTGTCAAAGGCGCCTATATGTGGACCATATGGAGCGCTGTTGTGCCGATCAGGGTCTGCCGTTTCGCAAGCCGTCATCGTTTCCACGCGGGAGTTTGCTGGCCGCGCGCATCGCGGCTGCCCATCGGGACGCCCCTTGGGTCGGCGATTTCGTCCGTGCGGTGTATCACGCCAACTTTGTCGAGGATCGCGATATTTCGGAAGACAGTGTGATCGCCGCTGTGGTCGATGAGATCAGTCAGGAGAGTGGCCCCATCATTGCCACAGCGACAATGCCTAACGGTAAGTTCGCGCTGCGGGCGGCCACGGACGAGGCGTTGGAGCGTGGGCTGTTCGGAGCGCCAAGTTTTCTGGTGGGCGGTGCGCTGTTCTGGGGCAATGACCGGTTGGAACAGGCGCTGCGCTACGCGCGCGGGGTCTGAACAGGTCGGGATTGCGCGGGCGTGGGCCTTGGGCCATTGTGCCCGCGGCAAGCGGAGGAACGGATGCGCAAATTTCTGGTGGTGCTGGATGACAGCCGAGAGTGCCTGAACGCGATGCGTTTCGCCGCGATGCGGGCCAGTCATACCGGCGGGGGTGTCGCCATTCTGTCTGTGATCCCGCCGGATGAGTTCAATCACTGGATTGGGGTCGGCAACGTGATGCGGGAGGAGGCGCGCGAGCGTATCCACGCGCATTTCGAGGTGTTCGCCAAGTGGATGCGGGACAAGCAGGGGATCGACCCGGAATTGGTCATTCGAGAGGGTCAGCCCGTGGACGAGATCATGGCGCAGGTCCATGAGGATCCGGAGATCGGGGTTTTGGTGCTGGGTGCTGGGACGGACAAGAAGGGCCCCGGTCCGCTGGTCACGCAGCTGAGCCGGGCCGCGGGCGCCTTGCCCATTCCGATGACGATTGTGCCGGGCGATCTGAGCAAGGAAAAGCTGGAAGCGATCACCTAGGCCGCGGCGCGCAGGTCGCGCAGGTCCGGGGGCAACCCCCCGAACCGGGCCACGGGATGGGCGGGCGCACCGTAGCAGTCGGCGACGGGCACACGGCGCAGTTCCGGCATCAGCCGGATCAGGTCCCGGGTGGCGCGCGGCCCCACCGACAGCAGACCCCAAGGCCCCGGATAGAAGCTTTCACATGGCACGCCGCCCGCCATGATCAGGTCGTGGCTGTCCAGAAGCAGGTGGTAGTAGGTCACGCGGTGCACCCCGTGGGCGACGCGCACCGCACCGCCGTGCAAGCGCGCAAGGTGACCCGCGCGCACCAGCTGTGTCACCCCGCGCGCAGTGTCGAGCGCCAGCGCGTGTTGCGCCGACAGGCGCAGCGCATCGGTATTGGCAAACGTACCGGGGGCGATGTGGATCGGCCTGAGCATGGGATTGGTCGCAAGATCGTGCCGGGTCACGTGCCGGCTGCCGATCCACCGGACGGGGCGCAACCCGTTGTCGCGGGTTTGGACCCGGTCGCCTGGGCGCAGCGCTTCGACCAGAACGGGGCCACGCGCTGTGGCGATGGACGTCCCGGCGGCGAAACAGGGAATGCCCGCGGCGTTGAGTTGCTGGGCCGAGGACATCTGAGCCGGGCTGACCCCCTGTAAGACAAGCGTTTCGCCCTCGGGAAAGGTCAGAAGGGCGTTGCCGTTGCCGTCATCGGTGACCACCACGTCAAAGGCGTTGACAGGGTGCCCGTCAGGGGTGCGCAGGTCGGAGACGTCGATCTGGTCGTTATAGGAGCCGTCACTATCGTCGTCGCCAGTGTCGAAGTCGGTGACAACCATTGTCCCGCCCTGGGACTGGGAGAAGGTATCATCGCCTGCCCCGCCGGTGACCGTGCTATTGCCTGAGCCGCCATCAATGGTGTCATCGCCCTCGCCGCCATCGATGGTGTTGTTGCCTTCCAACCCGTCGATGCTGTCGTTGCCAGCGTTGCCCGACAGGCTGTCGTCGCCGCTGCCCCCTTCGATCGTGTCGTCGCCCTCGCCGCCGGAAATGGTGTCATCGCCCTCCTTCCCGCGCAGGTGGTCGTCGCCGCTTCCGCCCTCGATCTGGTCGTCACCCTCCCCGCCCGAGACATAGTCATCGCCGCTGCCACCTTGGATCGTATCATCGCCCACATCACCATAGAGCGCATCATCATCCGCGCCGCCGTCAATGGAGTCGTCCCCCCAGCCCGCATAGACCGTGTCGTCGCCATCACCACCATCGATGGTGTCATCATAATCCCATTCGGGTCGCCCGCTTTGCTCGTCGATGACGTCATTCCCATCACCGCCCGAGACGGAATCGCCGCCGCGGCCATAGAAGATGGTATCGTCACCTGCGCCGCCATCAATCGTGTCGCTGCCATCGCCCCCTTCGAGAATGTCGTTCCCGTCACCGCCGGACAATTGGTCATCCCCGGCCCCACCGGTGATGGAGTCGTCGCCCGCACCGCCTTGAAGCGTGTCGTCCCCGTCTCTGCCCTCAATCGTGTCGTTGCCGTCGCCACCGTCGGCAGAATCGTTGCCACTGCCCGCGTCAACGCTGTCATCGCCGGAGCCGCTTCGAATATCGTCATCGCCGCCATGACCTTGCACCGTATCATCGCCCGCGCCGGTGCGTTGATAATCGCGGTATGCCCCGCCCTCGTAAGTGTTGGTGCCATCGGGGTCGTCGCTTGGCGCGACAAGCTCGTCATAGCGCGGCGCGTTGCCAGCGGTGACATCGTTGGGCCCGGAATACGCATAGGCGGTCCCGGGTGTGATTGGCCCATCCGCGACCCAGCCGGAATGCTGGCCATTGCTTTCGACCTTGTAGAGCGTGATCGTGTTGCCTTGGCCGTCAGTCAGCGTCCAGCTTTCTTCGAGATAAACCTCGCCCTCGGCCAATTGGTTGCCGTTTGCATCGTATTTCTTGGCATATTGATCGCCGTCGCCTACCTCGTCATTGGCGTCGTCACCATTGAATTTGACGCCGCCGTCGCTCTCCTCAATTTCGTAGACAAACGCGTCTTCGCTCGCATCGAAATCCGGGTCGAGGACAACCTGCCCGTCCGGCGTGATCATGAATGCGTTCTGGGCGTATCCGCCGACTGTGTAATTGGCCATCCTGGGCCCCCGTGCGACTGCTCTTTCGCACCGTCTAGCGCCCAAGCTGCAACGGTTGGTTAAAGAGACATTTTTAGGGGTCTGGTGCAGATGGCCGCAATAGTTTAGAATCGTTCCAAACCTTGACACTCTGATATGCAATCCGCATATCCAAGTGGAACGCTCAGGAGTTGCGCCATGTTCATTCAAACTGAATCGACCCCAAATCCCGCCACGCTGAAATTTCTGCCGGGCCAGTCCGTGCTTGAGATGGGCACCGCTGATTTCCCGACCGTTGACGCAGCGACGAAATCACCTTTGGCGCAGCGTATCTTTGCCGTCGACGGCGTGACAGGCGTGTTCTTTGGCACCGACTTCGTGACTGTGACCAAGGCAGATGCAGTAGAGTGGGAGCACATCAAACCCGCGCTTCTGGGCGCGATCATGGAGCATTTCCAGTCCGGTCAGCCGGTGATGGAAGACGGCGCTGCGCCCGCTTCGGGCCACGCCGAGCACGATGGTGAAGACGCCGTTGTTGTGGGACAGATTAAAGAACTGCTGGACAGCCGCGTGCGACCGGCCGTGGCCCAGGATGGAGGTGACATCACGTTCCACGGTTTCGAACGCGGCGTGGTCTATCTGCATATGCAGGGGGCCTGCGCAGGCTGCCCGTCATCGACCCTGACGCTTAAAATGGGAATCGAGAACCTGTTGCGCCATTACATTCCTGAAGTGACCGAGGTGCGCCCGGTTGCCGTCTGAAAAACTGACGGCGCGATGCTATTGCGGGGCGTCCCGACTGACATTTGATAAGCCGCCGGCCACGGTTGCTTATTGCCATTGCAGCGATTGTCGGCGCTGGACAGGTGCACCCGTAGCAGCGTTTGCCGCCGTCGCTCGGGCGGAGATAGAAGCACAACTGCCCGCACAGCCATATCACGCCTCCTCGGGTGCAAAGCGCTGGCACTGCCCGATCTGTCACAGCCCTCTTGCGGCATCGTTCAGTTACCTGCCGGATCAGCTTTATATTCCGATCGGGATTGTGGATCAGGCAGATCAGCTTGCGCCCGAGATGCACAGCCATATCGACAGTGCATTGCCCTGGCTGCATATCGACGATGACCTGCCCCGATCCGGCGCCTCAAGCCGGGCAATGCTGAACAAGGCCTTCAAGTGAGCGCACCACTGGTTCTGGGGTTTGACACGTCCGGTGCGTATTGCGCCGCAGCTCTGGTACATGGGAAAGACGTTCTGGCCGCCGTCGGCGAAGAGATGGCACGCGGACAGGCCGAGCGGCTGATCGGCCTTCTGGAAGAGGTGCTGGAAGGGGCGGGCCGTCACTGGTCGGATCTGGACGCGCTGGGGGTCGGTGTGGGCCCCGGAAACTTCACCGGTATTCGGATTGCGGTCAGTGCTGCGCGAGGGTTGGCTCTGGGGCTCGACATTCCGGCGGTTGGGGTTTCGCTTTTTGACACGACGCAGCGGCTGAGCAAATGGGCACAAACGGCCGTGCCTGCACCGCGCGACCAGGTATATTTCCTTGACCCGGACAAGGATCGCACCCCTGTGTTGAGGCCGCGGCAGAGACTGGGGACTACGGCCCTGTCGACAGAGCATAGCCCGGCCGAGCATGCCCGCGCCATCGCCCGGATTGCAGCAGAGCGCGCGGGGCCTGACACGCCCGCACCGAAGCCGCTTTATGTAAAGACGCCGGATGCGGCCCCTGCGCGCGACGCGCCGCCGACGATCCTGACATGACCGCAGATGAGCTTGCCGCGATCCATGCGGCCGCTTTTGTCCAGGACAGGCCATGGACCGCGCAGGAATTCCGCGACCTGGCTGCGAATCCCCTCGTTCATCTTGAGACGGTCCAGCATGGATTTGCCCTGTGGCGCGCCGTTGCGGACGAGGCCGAATTGCTGACCATCGCTGTGGCTCCTGAGGCACAAGGGCGCGGATATGGCGCGGCCCTGATGACCGCGTGGATGGCCAAGGCCGCGCGCACCTGCAACCGCGCCTTTCTCGAAGTCGCCTCGGACAATGCGCGCGCGCTGCGGCTCTATACCTCACAAGGCTTTGAAATTGTTGCAAAGCGCAAGGCTTATTATCGGCGCCCCAAAGGTCAGGCGGATGCGTTGGTCATGGAGGCGCGTGCGCCCTTCTCTGTTTCAAGAAAATCCTCGGGGGGAAGCCGCCCCTAGGGCGGATGGGGGGCAGACAGCCCCCCTGCCCAAGCGATCAGCTTTGCGCAAGGTCAGCCCCCCGAAGTGCGACCCATCCGGTCAAAAAGCGGTTGACCCTACCGCGGCCCTGCGGCCTAATTCGCCATGATCTTTTGATCCCGGGCGCGAGGTGAGGCATCGCCACCGCCCCAACCATGATAAACTGGGAGACCTGATAGATGACCATGATGCAGAAAATCCTTGGCGCGACCGCGGCCCTGGCCCTGTCCGCAGGTGCTGCGCTGGCCGAACCTGCGTTGATCTTTGATCTGGGCGGCAAGTTCGACAAATCCTTTAACGAAGCGGCGTTCAACGGCGCAAAGCGTTGGGCCGACGAGACCGGCAACAGCTTCCGCGAGATCGAGCTGCAATCCGAAGCGCAGCGTGAACAAGCCCTGCGCCGCTTTGCTGAATCCGGGGCCAACCCCATCGTCATGGCCGGCTTTGCCTTTGCCGATGCGCTGGGTCAGGTTGCGGCGGATTACCCCGACACATCCTTTGCCATCATCGACATGGTTGTTGATGCACCCAATGTGCGTTCGGTGGTCTTTAACGAGCACGAAGGGTCGTACCTGGTTGGTATGATGGCGGCCAAAGCGTCCGAATCCGGCACCGTCGGCTTTATCGGCGGTATGGACATCCCGCTGATCCGCAAGTTTGCCTGCGGCTATGCCCAGGGCGTCAAGGCCGTGAACCCCGATGCAAATGTCATCGCCAACATGACCGGCACGACACCTGCGGCCTGGAATGACCCGGTAAAGGGCTCTGAACTGACCAAAGCGCAGATCAGCCAGGGTGCTGACGTGGTCTATGCCGCGGCGGGCGGCACCGGCGTGGGCGTTCTGCAAACGGCCGCAGACGAAGACATCCTGTCCATCGGCGTGGACAGCAACCAGAACTACCTGCACTCGGGTAAGGTTCTGACCTCGATGATGAAGCGCGTGGACAATGCCGTCTATCAGGCCTTTACCGATGGTGCAGGGTTTGAAACCGGCTTCAACGTCATGGGCCTGTCCAATGGCGGCGTGGGCTATGCGCTAGACGAACACAATGCGTCCCTTGTCTCGGACGAGATGAAAGCCGCTGTCGACGAAGCATCGGCTGCCATCGCTTCGGGTGAGCTGGCTGTGCACGACTACATGTCGGACGACAGCTGCCCCGCGCTGAGCTTCTAAGCCACGCGACCTGACGTCGGGGCCGCGCCACACGATCCGTGGCGCGGCCCCTTTTCAAAGTGAAGGCCTTGTCCATGACCGCCCCCGCCATCGAACTCAAAGGCATTTCCAAAGCGTTCGGCCCCGTGCAGGCCAACAAGGATATCTCGATCCGGGTCATGCCCGGCACGATCCATGGGATCATCGGAGAAAACGGCGCGGGAAAGTCGACGCTGATGTCGATACTTTATGGCTTTTACAAAGCGGATGCCGGCGAGATTTTTATCGGGGGCAACAAGACCGAAATTCCCGACAGCCAAGCTGCCATCGCGGCTGGCATTGGCATGGTGTTTCAGCACTTTAAGCTGGTCGAAAACTTCACCGTACTCGAAAATATTATTCTGGGCGCCGAAGACGGAGGGCTGCTGCGCCCATCGCTTTCGAAGGCGCGCAAAACGCTGTTGGAGCTGGAACAGGAATACGACCTGAAGGTCGATCCCGACGCGATCATCGAAGAGATCGGTGTGGGCATGCAACAGCGGGTCGAGATCCTCAAAGCGCTGTACCGGCAAGCCAATATCCTGATCCTGGACGAACCCACAGGCGTGCTGACGCCGGCCGAAGCGGACCAGTTGTTCCGCATCCTTGGGCGGCTCAAGGAAGAGGGCAAAACGATCATCCTGATCACCCACAAGCTGCGCGAGATTATGGAGATCACGGACACCGTCAGCGTGATGCGCCGGGGCGAGATGACGGCAACTGTCAAGACAGCCGAGACCAGCCCCGAAGAACTGGCTGAGTTGATGGTCGGCCGCAAAGTCCTGCTGCGTGTGGACAAGACACCAGCGGCCCCGCGCGACATCGTGCTGGACGTTAAGAACCTGCGCGTGGTGGACGACCAGGGTGTTGAGCGGCTGCGCGGCATTGATCTGCAAGTGCGCGCGGGCGAAATCCTTGGCATTGCAGGCGTAGCGGGCAATGGCCAGTCAGAATTGCTAGAGGTGTTGGGCGGCTACGCTGATGCGACCGGCACCGTGACCCTAAATGGCGACGCGATCGACCTAACGGGCAAATTATCGGACGGGCGGTCACGCCGCGACAAGGGCATTGCGCACGTGCCGGAGGACCGGCAGCGCGAAGGGCTGATCATGGATTTTGCCGCGTGGGAGAACACGGCCTTTGGCTATCACCGCGACGCAGCCTATACCTCGGGCCTGTTGTCCAACAACGCAGCGATCAAGGCGGACACAGCAGAGAAGATGGAGCGTTTTGACGTGCGCCCACCGCATCCGCATCTGGCGGCCAAGAACTTTTCTGGCGGGAACCAGCAAAAGATCGTGCTGGCGCGTGAGATTGAGCGGAACCCTGACTTGTTGTTGATCGGCCAGCCCACGCGGGGCGTGGACATTGGCGCGATTGAGTTCATTCACCAGCAGATTGTAGCCCTGCGCGATCAGGGCAAGGCGATCTTGCTGGTGTCGGTCGAATTGGAAGAAATCCTAGGCCTTGCCGACCGGGTGGCGGTCATGTTTGACGGCCAGATCATGGGCGAACGCCTGACGTCCGAGACAGATGAGAAAGAGTTGGGGCTATTGATGGCAGGCATCACCGACACAGACCGGCCACATACGATAGCCGAGATTGAAGCCAATCTTGCCCACGCGCATGGCGATGCGTCGAAGGAGGCCTGAGACATGGACGTGATGCCAAAATGGGCTGAGGTGATCCTGGTTCCGCTGATTTCCCTGATTCTGGCCGCGATCCTATCGGCACTTGTGATTTTGGCCATCGGCGAGGACCCCGTGGCTGCCGTGGACCTGATGGTGACGGGCGCACTGGGGTCGACCTATGGCTGGGGCTATACGCTTTATTACGCGACGAACTTCATGTTCACCGGATTGGCGGTGTCCGTCGCCTTTCATGCAGGTCTGTTCAACATCGGTGGTGAGGGCCAGGCCATGTTGGGCGGCCTTGGTGTGGCGCTTGTTTTGCTCTTCATTCCGTGGCCGCATTGGACGGTAGCCTTGCTGGCGGCAACTCTGGGGGCGGCAGTGTTTGGGGCGCTTTGGGCGGCGATCCCGGCTTATTTGCAAGCCAAACGCGGCAGTCATATCGTGATCACCACCATAATGTTCAACTTTATCGCAGCAGCGGTGCTGAACTACATGCTGGTGAACCAGTTGCGCCCCGCGGGCAGCATGGACCCGGCCACCGAGCGGTTTCGCGAGGCCGTTCACCTGCCGAACCTGCATGAGATGTTGGCGCCGATCGGCATCAATTTCTCGAAAGCTGCCCCTGCAAACGTGTCGCTGGTCATCGCAATCATTGCTTGTGTCCTGGTCTGGTTGCTTATTTGGCGCACGCCTTTGGGTCTGGAAATCCGGTCCTACGGCAAATCGGGTCGGGCCGCGAAATATGCAGGTATTGGTGCTGTGCGCATAACCATGGTGGCCATGCTGGTCTCGGGCGCGCTGGCCGGGATGATGGCGATCAACAACGTGATGGGCGAGGCAGAGCGGCTGGTTCTGAATGCCGTCGAGGGTGCCGGGTTCATCGGGATTGCCGTGGCGCTGATGGGCCGCAGCCATCCCTTTGGGGTGTTTCTGGCCGCGATCCTGTTCGGTTTTTTGTACCAGGGCGGGGCCGAGCTGGCGCTGTGGACGTCGATCCCGCGTGAGTTGATAGTTGTGATTCAGGCGCTAGTGATCCTGTTCACCGGAGCGCTGGACAATATGGTGCGGATGCCGCTGGAGCGGGTGTTCCTGGCGGCGCGGGTGGCGCGGGCCCCCAAGCCCGAGCGCAAGCAGGCGGCGGAGTAGAACCATGGATATCCTCGCCCTTTTCGACTTGACCGTATTGGACTCGACCGTACGTCTTGCGACGCCGCTGCTCTTGGCCTGTTTGGCGGGCCTCTTTTCCGAACGGGCGGGTATTTTTGATATCGGGCTTGAGGGTAAGATGCTGTTTGCAGCGTTTTTCTCGGCCGCGATTGCTGCGATGACCGGGTCGGTTTGGCTGGGGCTGCTGGCAGGCATGGTGTCGTCCATGGCGCTGTCGGGCATTCACGGTCTTGCCTCGATCACGTTCCGGGGCAATCAGTTGATTTCTGGCGTTGCCATCAACTTTCTGGCCGCGGGCATGACGGTGCTGATCGCGCAGGATTGGTTCCAGCAGGGCGGGCGGACGCCGTCGCTGATCGGCGGAGGACGGTTCGAGCCGATCACCTTGCCCTTTGCCGATGCGCTGAGCGGTGTGCCGTTTGTAGGGCCGATCTATGCCGAGTTGATCTCGGGGCATACGATCCTTGTCTATGTTGCGCTGTTGGCTGTGCCCGGGACATGGTGGCTTCTGTTTCGCACACGGTTCGGTCTGCGGCTGCGTGCTGTGGGCGAGAACCCGGCGGCGGTGGATACGGCGGGTGTCTCCGTTGTCGGTTTGCGCTTTGTGGCAGTGGGCATTTGCGGGATCCTGTGCGGGATCGCGGGGGCCTACCTCGCGACGGGGCTTCAGGCGGGATTTGTGAAGGACATGACCGCGGGGCGTGGGTTTATCGCGCTAGCGGCGCTAATCTTTGCCAAGTGGCGTCCGTGGCATGCGCTGTGGGCCACATTGCTGTTTGGTTACTTGCAAGCCATCGCGCTGCGGCCTGACATCATCGAAGGCGCTTTGGGCTTCAAGGTGCAGGTGCAACTTCTCGACGCGCTGCCGTATATCCTGACGGTGGTGATCCTGGCCGGGTTTGTAGGCAAGGCCATTCCCCCGCGTGCGGGCGGCGAGCCCTATGTGAAGGAACGCTGAGGTAGGTCTTGGCCCAATCTGATGGGTCCAGATTGCCGCCAAACTTAATCCCAGATTGCTGCGCGGCGGCGTGACATCTTGATTTCCCATACGGCCCCTCATAACAGAGGCCATGCAAATCTATCTGCCTATTGCCGAGGTATCGGTCAACGCGTTCCTGCTTTTGGGACTGGGCGGTATGGTAGGCGTCTTGTCGGGCATGTTTGGCGTGGGCGGCGGTTTCCTGATGACGCCGCTGCTTTTCTTTATCGGCATTCCCCCCGCTGTGGCCGTCGCAACCGAGGCGAACCAGATCGTGGCGTCGTCCTTTTCGGGCGTTCTGGCACATCTCAGGCGCAAGACCGTAGACCTGAAGATGGGGACCGTCCTGCTGATTGGCGGTCTCATAGGCGCGGCACTGGGCGTGCTAATCTTCAATTATCTTAAGTCGTTAGGGCAAGTCGATCTGCTGGTGCGCCTGTGCTACGTCGTTTTCCTTGGCGTGATTGGCGGGCTGATGTTCATCGAAAGCCTGAATGCGATCCGCAAGACGGCCAAGGGTACGGTCATGCCCACCCGCAAGAAGCACGGGTGGATCCACAAGCTGCCATTCAAGATGCGGTTCCGCGTGTCCGGCCTCTACATCTCGGTCATTCCACCGCTGCTTGTAGGTCTGAGCGTGGGCATCCTGGCCGCGATCATGGGTGTGGGCGGCGGGTTCATTATGGTGCCCGCAATGATCTATCTGCTGGGAATGCCCACCAAGGTGGTGGTGGGTACGTCGCTGTTCCAGATCATCTTTGTCACCGCCTTCACCACGATGCTGCACGCCACCACCAACTATACAGTCGATGTGGTGCTGGCTGTGCTGCTGCTGGTCGGCGGCGTGATCGGGGCCCAGGTTGGCACGCGGATCGGTGTACGGATGAAGGCGGAACAATTGCGCATCCTGCTGGCGCTGATGGTGCTGGCAGTTTGTGGCAAGCTGGCCTTTGATTTGCTTGTCACTCCGTCCGAGCTGTTCTCGGTCGGCGCGGTGGAGGGACACTGATGCTGCGCTGGCTTATGATCACACTGCTCTTTGCCTTGCCAGCGAAAGCCGAGGAAGTCGTACTGGGGCTGAGCCAAGATGAGGTGGCGATCACCACGAGTTTCGATGGCTCGGAAATCCTGATCTTTGGCGCGGTGAAGCGCGAAGCCCCTGTTCCAGAAGGTGAGTTAGGTGTGATCGTCACTATCGCGGGCCCATCCGAGCCAGTCACGGTGCGCCGCAAAGAGCGGCGCTTTGGCATCTGGGTGAATACGGACTCGGTCGAGTTGGATGGAGCGCCCAGCTACTATGCCGTGGCCACCAGTGCGCCCTTGGATGACGTCCTAGGTATTCGGGATAATCTGGAGCACAAGGTCTCTGTGCCGTCCATGCTGCGCGGTGTTGAGGCACCAAGTACGGTGCTGGATGCCAGTGCCTATGTTGCGGCCCTGATCCGCATCAACACAAATGCAGGCACATATCAGTTGCTTGAAAATAAGGTTGTTGTGGATCAGGATACGCTGTTTCGGACCCGCATTCGCCTGCCTGCAGCGCTGACTGAAGGGGCCTATGAGACGCGGATTTTTCTGACGCGGGACAGCCGGGTGGTGGCGAGCTACGAGACCACAATTGATGTGCGCAAGGTGGGGCTGGAGCGGTGGCTCTTTACGTTGAGCCGCGAGAACCCGTTTTGGTATGGGCTGATGTCATTGGCCATCGCGATCGCTGCAGGTTGGGGTGCCTCAGCGGCGTTTTCGCTGATCCGAAATTGAGGGTCTGTGCGCAGCAATGCGCATCCTACGTCTGTTCGGGTTCCAAGGTGAGGGTAGCGGCTGGCACGGTGCGAAGATCGTCGATGCGCAATGGGCCAGATGGCTTTGACAGACGGTTGCGTACAACCCAGATCAGACGGTCCTGCGCGCGGGTGATCGCAACGTAAGCCAGCCGTTTCCATAGCGGCTGCCCTGCTTCGGTCCGGTTCATGCGGGCGGCGACATAGAGGTCGGGGGCAAACACCTGCACGGCGTCCCATTGCGAGCCTTGTGCCTTGTGGATCGTTACCGCAGCGCCGTGGAGAAATGTGGCACCCATGCGGGCAGCGTAGGGGATAAAGGGCTCTTCCTCATCGGGTTTTTCGATCTTCACGATAGAGGCAGCCGACACCTGCGGGTCTTCGGCCCCGATCACGTGCAGCCGGGAAAAGCCGGGTTTTCGTCCCTCACCCAGATAGACGACCTGTGCACCTTTGATGAGACCTCGTGCTTCGAGATCGAGCCGTTTTTTGCGATGTTTGAGGGGCAATTCCAGGCCGTCGCAGATCAACGGCTCGCCCTCAATCAGGCGATCCAAGGGCGCGTCATAGACCGAGCGGAAAGCGTTGATCAAGCGAATACGTGTGACATTGCGCCAGACAAGGACAGGGCTGCGGGCCATCAGATCAACCTCTACCCTTTGGCCCCAGACAACGCGGTCATCTTTGGTTGCCGCCTCTTCTACCATCTTTTCAAAACGATAAAAATCGACCTGCGGGTCGGCCAAGGCGTGAGCCAGATCAAGGATCGGGTTATCGGCAGCTTGCCGGTGGACCCGGCCCAGGTTGATCACCCGTCGTTTGGGCAGTTTGTCAAAGACCATGGCACCCGATTGATTGACGGGGGCCAGTTGTGCCGGGTCACCGAACAGCAGCAACGTGGGGAAGATTTCCTTGAGGTCTTCGAATTGTTTGTCGTCGAGCATCGAGGCTTCATCGATGAAGCCTATGTCCAGTGGCTCCTCGCGTCGCTTCCAGCCGGTGATGAAGTCACTGCCGCGCAGACCTGCGGCGGCCAGTGCACCGGGGATGGACTTGTTTGTTTGATAAAAGGCGTGGGCCCGGTCAAGCGCCTGGTCGGTCAGACCCTCAACCTCAGGCCGGTCGCCGTTGCCGGCGAGCCACTCTGCGATGCGTTCGTATTCGGGGTCGTAGACCGGGGTATAGAGAATGCGGTGGATTGTGGTTGCGGGGACGCCGCGAAAGCGCAGAACGCTGGCCGCCTTGTTGGTAGGCGCGAGTATGGCGAGCGTGCGTCGGTCTTTGCGGCGGCGAGATTCGTAATCGCCGGACACAACTTCGACGCCCGCACCTTCCAACGCTTTATAGAGTTCCGACAGTAGCAAGGTTTTGCCCGATCCCGCCTTGCCTGTGATCGCCATGACGGACGTTGCGGCAGATTTTGGCGGCATGAGTAGCGCATCATCAAGGTCAATACCTGCGCCGCGCAACATTTCAGTCACGGCATCATAGGCAGCGGCCTGATCATCGGAAAGCGCTAGCGCGGTGGACATGCCGCGACCCTATAGGCAGGGCGCGGCAGGTGCCAGCGGGATCAGGCGGTGCGTGCCAGTTCGCGGCGCGAGGTCGTACCGAAAGCGTGGTCGAACCATTGGCGAGAGCGCTCCAGGGGCACCCCTGCCCGTTTGGCCACCGCAGCGGCTGCGTCGCCGTCGAAGTGCCATAGGCCAACGCTGATCTGATCCCGCCCCGTGCCGGCGCTGCCCAGGACGTCGGGCGACGACCCGATCATCCGATAGATGCGGACCATCCGTGCGTCAAACACGCCAACGAAATGCTCGATGCCAAAGTTCTGCATGATCTCACCACCGCCGAGCATAAGCGCTGCGGCCACGTGGCTGCCCGCACCGCGCGTCAGGCAAAAGCGGGTGCATTCCCAAATAACCGGGCTGGTGATGGGTCCCGAAATCAAGTCGCCAAAATGTTCATTCACCATGGTGCGGCCCGTGGTGGGTAGGAACCGCATGGAGCCGCCATGACTACCATCGGGTTCTTCCCAGATGACATAGAGCGGGTTCAGGTCGTCATATTCGTCCCTTTCACACCCGTCCTTGTCCACATGTACGTCCCAACCCAGTCGGGTTTTGAATTGATCCGCACGGTCACGGAACATTGTGCGGGCAAGTTTGGGGTGATCACATAGATCGGAGGCATACACGTAACGCAGCATTGGGGTACTCCTTGTCAGACCGGGGCAGGTATGACCAAAAGACTACTAATGCGTGCGTTAACGTCCAGAAATACAATCGTGCGATGTGTTGCCCAATTGGGCAACGCACACCTTTAGACCACGATCAACCCCCTGCTCATCGCCCGAGCAACGGCATGGGTCGTGTTCATAGCCCCCAGCTTGAACCGGGCGCTTTCGATGTAAACACGCAAGGTGTGCTCTGAAATCGATAACGTATCGGCCACCTGCGCGCGGCTGTATCCCATCGCCAGAAAGGTCATGGCGTCCACCTCGCGCGGGCTGAGCGCCTGGGATTGTTCTGGCGCCCGCTCTGGTTCGAAATCGAGCGCCTTTTCATTGAATGTGTGGGCAATCAGGATCAGGTCGCGGCGATGCGCGTCCGTCCATTGCGCCCACATGTCGTCGTCGCATGAGTGGCTGACTGTAAAAAGCGCGAATTGCCCGTTCGGCCCCCGGATTGGAACCGAAAAACCCTGATTTCCAACCCCGTATGCAATGGCTTCCGCCTGAAAGGTGCGGGCGGACTTGCTGCTCCAGTCCAACCGCTTCCAATCAACCGGGTGAAACCGTTGAAAACACCCAAGAATAACCGGATCGACCCGAAGATAGTTCTGATCAAGATACCGATCACGCCATGCGTCCGAATACGTTCCGCAACCATACTGGTCCCCGGCGGAATCGACCCAATGATAAATCACGTGATCGACCCTATAGTGGTCGCGTATTTCCTCGGATGCAGACTGTAGGGCGGCGAGCCCCTCAGCTTGTTCCAAGTCCTCCAAAATAGGTTCCAACGGCTGCCTCGCCGTCGTGACGCTGACCATCTTGTGTTTCCTTCAAAGCGGCGATCTCGGCCATCGCGACAATTGCGGTGTCGTCCAACTGCTCGGCAAGCGCGGGCATGTCGTTGGAGCGGGCAAACGTCTTGAGGTCTGTAAGAACGTCCAGTATCCAGTCACTCTTCATGGTTAGACTCACTCTCGAGTAGTTAATGAAAGGTTAACACAACTATAGCATGTGTTAATCCACGCAGAAAATTCACGTATTTCCACTCCCCAGAAATAGCGAGGCGCTAAGTTGCAAGCCATTGATCCGACTGAAGCGGTTTTGAAACGCGAAAACGCCCGCTTCACCTATGGGTGATTCGCGGGCGTTTACAGTCTTCCAGAGCGTGTAAGTGCTTAACGACGTGCCTCCAGCGCATCCTCAAGCGTGCGTAAGCCGGTCTTGGGTGCCTGGACCAGCACCGACATGTTGCCCGGCTTGTGTTCGTTGCGCATCATCTTCATGTGCGCTTCGGGCAGATCATCCCAGCCGAACACTTCGGACATGCAGGGATCAAGGCGACGTTCCACCATCAGATGGTTCGCAGCCGATGCCTGTTTGAGGTGGGCAAAGTGGCTGCCTTGCAAGCGCTTTTGATGCATCCACATGTACCGTACGTCAAAGGTCAGGTTGTAGCCGGTGGTGCCCGCACAGATCACCACCATACCGCCCTTTTTGCAAACGAAGGTCGAAACGGGAAAGGTGCTTTCGCCCGGATGTTCAAACACCATGTCGACATTTACGCCCTTGCCGGTGATATCCCAGACTGCCTTGCCAAACTTGCGCGCTTCCTTGAACCACTCTGCGTACTCGGGCGTGTTCACAGTGGGCAATTGACCCCAGCAGTTGAAATCTTTGCGGTTGATCACACCCTTGGCGCCAAGATCCATGACAAAATCACGTTTGCTTTCATCGCTGATCACACCAATGGCATTCGCACCAGCGGTGTTGATCAACTGAATGGCATATGACCCAAGACCACCCGACGCCCCCCAGACAAGGACATTCTGGCCTGGCTTAAGATCATGAGGCTCGTGACCGAACAACATCCGGTAGGCCGTGGCAAGCGTCAGCGTGTAACATGCGCTCTCTTCCCAGGTCAGGTGCTTGGGGCGCGGCATGAGTTGTTGCGCCTGCACATTGGTGAACTGCGCAAAAGAGCCGTCGGGCGTCTCATAGCCCCAGATGCGCTGGCTTTCGGAATACATCGGATCGCCGCCATTGCAGTGTTCGTCGTCGCCATCATCCTGATTGCAGTGAATGACAACCTCATCGCCCACCTTCCAGCGTTTCACCTTGTCACCGACAGCCCAGATAATGCCCGACGCATCGGAGCCAGCGATGTGAAACGGCTGTCCGTGTCCGTCAAACGGCGAGATCGGCTTGCCCAGTGAAGCCCATACGCCGTTGTAATTGATGCCCGCGGCCATCACGAGCACGAGCACCTCGTGGCTGTCGAGCTTGGGTACGTCGACCACCTCCAGCTGCATGGCCGTATCCGGCTCACCGTGCCGTTCGCGGCGGATCGCCCATGCGTACATCTGCTTCGGCACATAGCCCATGGGAGGGATCTCACCCATTTCGTAGAGGTCTTTTTCAGGTGCGTCGTAGGACGCGATGCCAGTGTCGAGTGCCATGTTCAGCCTCCGGGTTGGATATCTGTGCCGCAGCGCAGAATCGATTGCTTTCAGGCTGAATATGGCTCAAAACGAAATAAAGCAACCCAGATTTATATGATTTTGTAATTTTATGACTTTGCGCTTGCAGCATTCTCAGAATTGGTGCCTTCCGGATACAGGTCTTCTATCGAGTTCGCGTAAAAGCGGAACAAGTCCCTCTCTTCGGACACTGCCGACCAGCCCGTACCGCTTTGCCTGACCATTCCGCGGCGATGCATATCTTCCACGGCGCGGTATATGCGGTCGGACAGGTCTGCATCCAACAAAGGCGGACGGGTGCCACGCACGGGTGGCATCGCCGCTTTGACCAGTCGCACGAGTTCCGTGTTCTCAACGGGCCCGGGTGACATCAGAAATACCCGCGACAGAAGCGGTACAAACGGCACGGGCATGACATCCTGAACACTGTCGCGCAGGGTCTTGGCCAGCTTGGACAGATCAAGATCTGGCCCCAATGCAACAAGCGATACGGGCGGTCCAAAGACGACCGAGGCGGTGCCGAACTTGCGATAGCGCCGGGTCAGCCACTGCCACAACAGACGCAAGATGGCGGCCATGACAACGGTTATACTCACGCCAAAGCGGCGGTCCCCTCGTTTATCGGCCGCTATCAATACCCGATCCTCAAGCACGCGGTCGTAGTTGATGGCAACGGGGACAAAGACGACATCACGTTTGTCCGGGTCGTAGCCCTCGACCACATAAGACAGCAGACCCATCTTCAACGGCATGAGTTTACCATTCACGCTCAGCCCACCTTCGGGAAAGATGGCTTGGGTCACACCATTTGCGGTCGCCATCTGGACGTAACGGGCCAATACCTTGCGATAAAGCTGGCCCCGTGAGCGTCGGCGGATGAAGTAAGCACCCATGGATTTGATCAGCCGCGATAGCGGCCACACACGGGCCCATTCACCCACCGCATAGCTGAGCGCAGAGGCTTGTGCCGCGAGATAGGTGACAAGCACATAGTCCATATTGCTGCGATGGTTCATCACAAAAACCACGGTTGCATTGGGGTCCGCACTTTGAACCTGCTGGTCATTGTTCGGCCCCGTGCGCACGTCATAAAGCGCGGTTGCCAGCCAGCGCGACGCACGTGCGCCGAAGCTGAAATAGGCAAAGGCCGAAAAGCTGGGCACAATCTCGCGCGCGTATCGCCGCGCTTGTTCGAAGGCGACGTTTTCCGGCACGTCGTTTTCCATGGCGTGCAGCACGATAGCTTCGGTCACCTCGGGATCGTAGATCAGGCGTTGGATCATGTCGTGACGCCGGGCGAGCTTGAACGGTTCAATCGGACGGGTCAGACGCTTGTTCAGGCGAGCCACGGCGCGTTCCAACCGTCGCCGGAAAAACCAGCGCACGGACGGAAACAGGAAATGCGAGGCAAAAGTCACAGCCGCGAACAGCACAATTAGCACAAAAAGCCAAAGGGGGAGTTCAACGGTGGTCATCATCACCCGCGACCCTCGCAGGCGTATGGGGCGGGAGCAAGGGAAATGGGCTGGCCTTTCGCGCGCGCCAGCCTGAAACTAGGTGCATGTATGACGGGGATTCCTTTTACACTCTGACCATCTGGGGCCAGATCGGGCTGGCATTAGTGTCGTTGCTTTTTGCGGTCATCGCATTGGCCTTTACCCGATTGCTGGTGCTGCGCCGTCCGCTGATTATCCGTATTCCGGTTTGGATTGTCGCGTTCATCACCTTTGTCTGGGCATCGCCCCAAGGGTACTACACCTATTACCGGATGATCTTTGACGGGCTGCCTGCACAATCGGTGATTCAGGCGCCACCCCCGCCGGAAGAGATACTTGCACTGCTCACCTTTACCGGCCCTGCCACACTATCAGCACATAGCGTCGGCGTTCTGGGTTGGTTGATGTTTGTCGTCACAGTCTGGCCACAACGTCAGAAAAATGCCGCAACGCAGCGGATTGACTGAGCCAGAAAATTACCTATACCTCCCACCTAACGTAATTTTGTTACTCAGCCGATTCACGGAGAGCGAGCATGGCACAGTCGGGACAAAAGGATCGCCCCTGGTTGATCCGCACCTATGCAGGTCATTCGACGGCCGCAGCGTCAAACGCGCTATACCGGTCGAACCTGTCCAAGGGGCAGACAGGCCTGTCGGTGGCATTCGATCTGCCAACGCAGACGGGCTATGACAGCGACCATATCCTGGCTCGTGGCGAAGTGGGCAAAGTCGGTGTCCCCGTGGCGCATCTGGGCGACATGCGTACGCTTTTTTCGGACATTCCTTTGGAAAAAATGAACACGTCGATGACGATCAACGCGACGGCGCCATGGCTTTTGTCGTTATATATCGCGGTGGCCGAGGAACAGGGCGCGGATGTATCAAAGCTACAAGGCACGGTTCAAAATGACCTGATCAAGGAATATCTGAGCCGTGGCACCTATATTTGCCCTCCCCAGCCCTCTCTCAAAATGATCGCGGATGTGGCCGAGTATTGCTATTCGAATGTCCCAAAATGGAACCCGATGAACGTGTGTTCTTATCACCTGCAAGAAGCGGGGGCGACGCCCGAGCAGGAATTGGCTTTTGCATTGGCAACAGCAACCGCTGTTTTGGATGAGTTGAAGCCCCGCATTGATCCCATCGACTTTCCAGCCGTCGTGGGGCGTATTTCCTTCTTCGTGAACGCTGGCATCCGTTTTGTGACCGAGATGTGCAAAATGCGTGCTTTTGTCGATCTTTGGGACGAGATTTGCGAGCAGCGTTATGGCGTGACTGATCCAAGGTTCCGCCGCTTCCGCTATGGGGTGCAGGTCAATTCGCTGGGCCTGACAGAACAGCAACCCGAAAACAACGTCTATCGCATTCTCATTGAAATGCTGGCTGTGACATTGTCGAAAAAAGCGCGCGCGCGCGCGGTCCAATTGCCTGCCTGGAACGAAGCGCTGGGTTTGCCCCGCCCCTGGGACCAGCAATGGTCAATGCGGATGCAGCAGATCATGGCCTTTGAAACCGATCTATTAGAGTATGATGACCTGTTTGATGGTAATCCGGCAGTGGACGCGAAGGTAGAAGACCTCAAGACAGGCGCACGCCACGAATTGCAAAACCTGGATTCGATGGGCGGCGCCATTGCAGCCATCGACTATATGAAGGCACAACTGGTGCAATCAAACGCCGAGCGCCTGAACCGGATCGAGAAGGGTGAAACTGTCGTGGTGGGCGTGAATAAATACCAAGCAGGCGAACCATCCCCTTTGATGACGGGCGATGGCGGCATCATGGTTGTCGACCCCGCGGTTGAGCAAGAGCAAGTTGATCGGCTAGACGCTTGGCGGGCCGCCCGGGACGCAAGGCAAGTCAAGGCTGCGCTGGCAGACCTGCGGGCAGCGGCGCAAGCTGGCGACAATGTCATGCCAGCCTCAATCGCGTGCGCCAAAGCAGGCGTAACCACTGGTGAATGGGCGGCCCAGATGCGCGCAGTTTATGGTGAATACCGCGGGCCTACGGGTGTCTCCTCTGGCCGGTCGAACATGACCGAGGGCTTAGACGATCTACGTGACGCGGTAGACGCGGTCAGCGACCGCCTGGGCCGACGTCTGAAATTTCTCGTGGGCAAGCCGGGCCTCGATGGCCACTCCAACGGCGCAGAGCAGATCGCGGTCCGGGCGCGGGACTGTGGGATGGATATTGCCTATGAGGGTATCCGCCTGACGCCTGAAGAAATCGTGCATGCAGCACGCGAGGACGAGGCACATGTGGTGGGCCTGTCGATCTTGTCTGGCAGCCATATTCCGCTGGTCGAGGATTTGATGCAACGGATGCAAGGGGCCGGTCTGGGTCATGTCCCGGTGATCGTCGGCGGCATCATCCCCGATGCTGACGCAGATCGACTTCGCGCGATGGGTGTCGCTCGGGTCTATACGCCCAAGGATTTTGAGCTCAATACCATTATGCTTGATATTGTGACCCTCGCTGATCCCAAAGCGGTCGCCGCGGAATAGACCTTTTCGCTGGCCGCTTGGTTCGAATAATGAGCGCGATATCAATATGGCGACATCATCATCGTCACAAAGGATTCAATTCGACACTTTGATTTTCTAGCCGTTCGCGAAGATTTCACCCGAGACGGGCAATTCCATGCCGCTGACACAAAATCAAACGCTTGACCTGTTGATTTCCTTGTCATTTTGCCAAATAGGGTCGAAATCCATGAAATGTTGGAAAGAACCACAATGGCAATTAACCTTGACAAACTGAGCCGGAAAGAACTTGAAGCGCTGCGTAATGATGTGGACAAGGCGATTGTGCTGCGCCGCAAAACCGAAAAGCAGGATGCCTTGGCCGCTGCGCAAAAAGCAGCCGCGGAGTTTGGGTTTTCGCTGGACGAACTGACGGGAAAAAAGAGCGGGCGCGGAGCCACAAAATCTGCAAGCGCGACACCGAAATACGTGAACCCGGACAATCCAACGCAGACCTGGACCGGCAAAGGACGGCAACCGAACTGGTTCAAGGCCGCGATCAAGGCCGGCACAACGGCAAAGAAGATGGAAATCTGAAACCACCGCTTGTCAGTCAACAAAGGGTCGCGCTTCGCCATTTGGGTGGGCGCGGCCCTTTGTCATTCAGCGACGCGCACCCGCTCTCCCCCCTTCAGTCTTGTTCTTCTTGAGCTTGGCGCATTGTAGTGCAACCGTCGTTCCAACACGAAGGAGTTGACCATGACCGTCCATATTGGTGCCGCACCCGGCCAGATTGCTGAAACCGTTTTGATGCCGGGTGATCCTTATCGGGCCAAATGGGCATCAGAGACTTTTCTGGACGGGGCCGAGTTGGTCAATGAAGTGCGCGGGATGCTGGGTTTCACTGGTACGTGGAAGGGCAACCGGGTGACCATCCAAGGGTCAGGCATGGGTATGCCATCCTTGTCGATCTATGCAAATGAACTGATGCGTGACTACGGGGCACAAACCTTGATCCGCATCGGCTCCTGCGGTGGGATGCAGCCACATGTGGCCATTCGAGATGTGATCATCGCGATGACAGCAACCACGATCACCTCACCCTCGTCAGGGTTTTTCAAAGAGATTAACTTTGCCCCTTGCGCCGATTATGGCCTGCTTGCGGCAGCCGTGGCGGCCGCTGAGGCGAAGGGGACTAGGACACATGTGGGCGGGATTTATTCGTCGGATGTGTTCTATGCCGAGCGTCCCGATCTGGACGAACAGATGGTGCGGCACGGTATTCTGGGCGTCGAGATGGAGGCGGCGGAGCTATACACCCTTGCGGCACGGCACGGGCGCCGGGCGCTGGCGGTGTTGACGGTGAGCGACCATTTGCAAACCGGTGAGGCATTGCCGAGTGAGGATAGAGAGCGCACGTTCGGGGATATGGTGGAAATCGCGCTGGACGCCGCTTTTTCCTAACCGTGAGCCATTTTATTTCTGAATTCAGGCAGTTAGCTGAACCAGCAAAGCTTCACCTCGCGCGCAGCATCCGTATATCCCTCTGCACGCCACCGGTACAGTCGGCTAGAGCGTTTCGGATTTAACCTGAAGCATATCCGGCAGCCTTGAAGTAGTTCC
>JBCBID010000043.1:0-29444 GCA_038525015.1 Pseudomonadota bacterium
AAAAGTCATAAATTGCGCCAACGGTACCGTCACACAAACACTCAATGCACCAAAAAATCGACACTTCTATGGACACGGGTCACCTCTGCCTTCCGAAGCAACACAAAACCATCGTCTTTGATGCTAAACGTGCACAAACGGGCGCACTCAGATCCAAGGATGTCTGCGGTCTTTGTGCTGCACCACAAGGCACCTGCCTTGTTACCCACGGCACAGGTCGCGTGCACCTGCTCAAGAACGACACTCTGAAACAGATCGCCAAGCATCCGCTGGCCTTTGACAATCGCCTCGCTGCGATTATGACCTAGGCCGGTTGCACATCTGGCTCAACCGATGCCGCACTCGATCCCGCGCCGCGCGGTATACGGGCGGCGGCACCCACACCACCAGCCAGCCAAACACACACAACGCTGCCAGCCACAGCACAAATCCAACGGCATAACCAGCGAGCGCCAGCACCACACCGGGCAGCAGGGCCAAACCCCATACAATAGGGCGCGACACGGGCACAACACGCGGCGCTAGTCCAAAACTGCGACGTCTCTTGGGATCAAAGCGGGCGAGCCATGCGATCGATAACAGGCTGATCAGAATGGCCGCCCCCGTCACGCGCTTAGAACTCGCGTTGAACAAAGAAGCCAACGGTACGCGGCTCGCCAGCCCGAACCAGGCTGGTCACACCTGTCAGGCTGGCGGTCGCATCGGTCCTTTGCGCGGCGTATTCCTCGTCAAACAAGTTGCGCACATAGAGCCCCGCGCTCAGCCCGGCATCGTTCACGAATACCAATTGGGTGTCAACGATCCAGCGGTCATCGCTTTTCGTCCCGGGGTCATTGTCGGCAAAGAAAAACGCCTCGTCCGTGTAAGCGGCGTTCAGCGACCAGGTGAGCGTGTCGGTCAACGCCACACTGCCGCCCAGCGACACGGTGATAGGGGCGGTCTGTGGCAACTGGTTGCCCGTGAAATCCCCGGCAGAAGACACGAAATCGGTAAATTCGCTGTCCACATATGCACCGTTAAAGTACAAGTTTGTCCGCTCAGTCACCTGCGCGTCTATGCCAAATTCAAACCCGAACAACTCTGCCTCACCGCCATTGACCACGTTCTGGTCCAATGGGAAGCCGCTAGGGCCAAGCACCGACACCTGAATGTCATCCCATTCGGTGTAAAAGACGTTGGCCGTGATCCCAAGCCGATCCTCGAAATAGCTTCCACGGAACGCAATTTCGAAGTTGTCGGTAAACTCGGCATCAAACGGATTCAGAAGACCGGTGAACTGGTTCACCTGTGCTCCGCCTGCGCGATATCCGCGCTGATAGGTAAAACTCAGGCGTTGATTGGCATCGAATTCATAGGTGACACCCAGCTTGGGAAGGAACGCGTCAAAGGTGGTACGCCCCGATTGCACACTGTCTTCAAATCCCGGAATGCTGTTTAGATCAATCAGGTTGAACGGGTCGAATACCTCATTAAAATCGATGACGTTGCGAAACTCAAAGGTTTCGCGATCATACCGGAACCCGGCGGTAAAGCTCAGGCCCGGCGTCCAGGCGGACGCATCGATATCAACCTCGCCAAAGATGGCATAGTTTTCGGTTTCTTCGGTGAAGTTGTTGATCCGCTCGCCGATGAACAGGCCAGGTGCTGGTGCCGCAAATGGCAGATTGGGGATCGCAACCGCATCCGATACCAACAAGCTGTCCCGGGTCTCTTCGATGTCGTTATAGAAAAAGCCAACTACTCCTTCGAAAATACCGGCACTGAAGGACAGTTGAATGTCCTGTTCGAACGAACGATCCTCGTCATTGGCATCAAAGGTACCCAGATCGGCTGCGCTCAGATCAAAATCCTCGATCCGCGTGCCGTCAAAGCGGAAATAATTGGTCTCGGACGTCAGGACAAAACCGTTAGCAAACTCGTATTCCGCGCGAATTCCAAATAAATCATTCTCAGCCCCTTCACGGGCTGAAAAGCTAGTGGTGTTCACAAAATCATTGGGGAACGGTGGCTCCAACACCAGGTCTTCTCCGGCAAAGCTCTCGGAGCGGGTATAGGAAAAGTTCAGGTCCAGTTGCTCGACCGGTTTCCAGCGCAGCTTCAGGCGATAGGTTTCCTGATCAAACGGGTCAGCATCCCGGCCCGTGTTGATGTTGGTGACAAACCCGTCGCCTTCCAGCACGTCGGTGGAAAACCGGATGGCCAGCCTGTCCTCGATCAGTTCCGCGTTGGCGGTCGCGGCAAAGCGCAGAAACCCGCGTTCCCCCACTTCAAAGCGCAACTTGTACTCATCATCGAAAACCGGATCCTGAGACCGGATCACAATGGCGCCTGCCAGCGCGTTCCGGCCCTGTTGGGTCGATTGTGGCCCGCGCAGGATTTCAATCTGTTGCAAATCCCACGTCGAGTAGGGGCCAAAGAATGTGGCTTGGTTCGACGGCAAGGCGATCCCATCCACCTGTGTTGAAATGGTCAAACCGGTTCCCCCGCCCGTCGCGCCGCGCTGGTCGATCCCACGGATGACAAAGCCTTGCCGATTGTTTGCCGCCACTACGCCGGGGGTCTGATCAATCACGTCATAAAGGTCCAAATCCCCAGAAACCTCCAACTTTTCGCCTGTGACCACCACAGCGGAGGTTGGCGATTCCTCAATAGGGCGATCCTGAAGTTCGCCGCGCAGGACAAGGGTGCCCAAGTCAAAGGGGTCTTCGCCGTCTTGCGCCCCGGCGAAAGAAGCAGTCAGGGCGAGCGCAGAAACGCTAGCCACCAGGAAAGTGGTCGGGGATTTCATGTCCGGCTCCGCAGATTTTTATTGTTTTTCTGGCGGCGGCCGGGCGTGCGGTGGCCGTAGCTGGAGTAGCTGTGCAGCAAACGCCATTTCCTGACAGAAATTGCAAGGTATTTTCAAAATCGTGCGGTCGGCGTATCGCTTTTCGCAGGTGGGCGCGCTATTTTCGATACATCGCCAGCAAGCGCAGCCTGCGCAGCCAGCTTATTCATTAGGTTGACATAATGCGCGCGTGGCTCCAGGCCCCGAAAACTGGTCAGATCTGGTTGGAGCGCCGCGTGGCGCAGCATCCGACCTTGTGGCGCTGGCTGTTGGCTGGGCCGCTTGCCTTGGTGCTGGCGCTCTTTGCCATGGCCGGGTTGCCCAACGTGTTGCCTGCCGGGGCGGGTGGCGTGAACCATCTTGTATTTCCAGTGGTGCTCTTCCCGCTCCTTTGGGCCAGTTTTGTGGTGTGGCCTGTTGCAGCGATACGGATCGGTCGCGTTGCGTCTGTTTACATTACCCTCTTCGTGATCTTTCTGGCTCTGATCCTTTGGGCGATCTTGGCATGAATGCCGCATCGCATGCCACCAAACGCCTTGTTGCGTTGCACGGTTGGTCGGCGACCCTGTTGGCGTTCCTGCTCTATGTCGTAATGCTTACCGGAACAATCGTTGTGCTCGATTCCGAGATCACGGGCTGGTCCGAAGGCCGCGCAGACACCGCGCCGGTCTTTGGAACGCGCACAGGTCAACTGGTTGACCGCTTTGCCGCACAGGTGCCACCCGAACTTCACGATACCGTCTTTGTGGGGCGGGGCAGCAATGGCACGCTCAGCCTGTTTTTTGCCGCGCCCAAGGCCCATCCCGACGGCGGCCGCCAACTCTTTGGCCGGGGTTATCTGGTGAACCCGAACACCGGCGTTCTGCAAAAGGCACGCGTCGGATATGTTAGTGACATATTTGGGGACCGGCCCGAGCGGGCACTGTCCCATTTTCTGGTGGATCTGCATGTGCATTTGCATGTCCCGGGCCGCTGGGGCCTTTACCTAACAGGCCTTTTGGGCGTGACGATGCTGGTGGCTGCGATCACCGGCGTGCTGATTCACAAACACATCCTGCGCGACCTCTTTACGACGGAACGGCCCGGCGCCCGGCTGGTGTCCTTTCGCGACCGGCACACGCTGGCCGGGGTCTGGTCCCTGCCTTTTGCCGTTCTGTTGTCGTTCACTGGGGCGTTTCTCAGCTTCGCCATCTCGCTTGGCCTGCCGGTTGTGGCGCTTGTGGCCTTTGGCGGCGATCAGGATCTTGCCATTGCCAGCGTGCTGGGCGAACAGGTGGATATCGACGCCACACCCACGCCGATGTCAGACCTCACCCTGATCCTTGCGGACGCAGAGACGCGTGCAGGCGGCACGCTCACAGCCGCGCAGATCCACGACTACGGCACAGCCGGGGCGACCGTGCGCACCTTCCACAGCCAGGCAGACGGCGCACTGTCGGGCACCACACTCGAATACAGCGCCGCAACGGGTGCGTTCCTCAAAGCACCCGAAATCGTCGGCAGCGCGCCCTCCGCAGGCTCCACCATCGCCGCGCTCATGGCCCCTTTGCACTTCGGCAACTTCGCAGGCTGGTGGTCGCGCATCATCTGGGTGGGCCTTGGTGGGGCCATGACCTACACCATCGTGTCGGGCATGCAGCTCTGGCTGCGGCGGCGCGAGGACGACGCCACATGGCGGTACGGCGCGCATGCGCTCAGCATCGTTGCCTGGGGCCTGCCCATCGCCATCGCGCTGACGGCGCACGCCTTCCTCGTGACACAACTGGCGAGCGACCCGATCCACTGGACACCGCGCGCCTTTGTCTACAGCTGCCTGGCCCTCATCGGCTACGGCCTCGCCACGCGCACCCGCCCCCGCGACCAGATCACCCGACAGCTTGGCCTGACGCTCGGCACCCTCCTGCTGCTGCTTCCGGTCATGCGGCTGCAAACCGGTGGACTGTCCTGGGGCGAGGCGCTGCTTTGGGGTGGCGACGACGTCCTTGTCCTCGACGGCACATGCCTGGCCCTGGGGCTCTTCTGCCTCACCGCCCTGCGCCGCACCCCCACCCACAGCCCAGCCACATCGCCAGCCGAATAACACGCCGACCCGGAGTTTTCATGAACACACATTCCGCCCTTGTCCCCGCCACCGGCCCGGCCCTTCTGGACCCGCTGGCCAAGATTGCAAGACGCAACGGCTTCACCGTCGAACGGGACGGCAACGCCATGGTGATCAATGCGCCACTGGGGCGCGTGGCTTTTGACCCCTCGGGCACGAGCACACGGCTCACGCTCACCGCCAACACACCGGCGGAGCTACAACTTCTCACCGACCTCTACGCAGGCAGGCTCACCGACCTAGCGCTGGAGCAGCCCGTTGCCTGGGACGCGCCCAAGGCGAGCATGCCACTGAACCAGATCATCGCGACTGTGATCGGGGTCCTGCCACTGTCGCCCAACTTCGCGCGCCTGCGCCTGTCGGGGGACTTCAGCACATTCACCAAACCCGACACCGGGCTGCACTTCCGGCTGCTATTGCACCCCGACCGCCCCGGCTGGCCCACGCTCGATGCGGGTGGGCTGACGCAATGGCCGGGCGGGGTCGGCACCTGGCACCGGCCACCCTACACCGTGCGGCGTATCTCGGCCGAAGGAACATGGATTGACGTCGACATCGTGCTGCACACGGGAGGGCGCGTGACAAACTGGAGCGACGTCGTCGCACCGGGGGACGAGGTTGCGCTGCACGGTCCCAGCGGGTCGAAACAGCCGACGGCCTCGTGGCTGGGGCTGTTGGGCGACGAAACCGCCTTGCCCGTCATCCTGCGGATCATCGAAGACGCGCCTGCAGGAACAAAAGGCCGGGCCGTGGTCGCCGTTAGACACCCGGATGACGCGCAAGCGATCACGACCCAAGCCGACATCCCAATCACTTGGGTCGATATGGCCGATGAAAGTTTGCTGATCCAAGCGCTCGACACCCTCGACATCCCTGAAACAGACCGCCATATACTCTTTGCAGCCGAACGCGCCCAGGCCAATATCACCCGCGATATCCTGCGCGACCGCGGACTGTCAGGCGCCGAGGCCAAGGCGGCGTCCTACTGGACAAAATGAATCTCGGACGAACGGTCAGAAAGGATATATGATGTATATTGCGATGAACCGCTTCACCGTTGCCAGTGACAATGCTCAAGCATTCGAAGATCTCTGGCTTGGGCGTGACAGCCACCTTAAGGACATGGAGGGCTTTGTCGAATTCCAGATGCTCAAGGGGCCAGAGGCCGAAGACGGCACGCGCCTCTACGCCTCGCATACCGTTTGGGCATCCGAAGAGGCGTTCCGCGCCTGGACGCGCTCTGACGCTTTCCGGGCCGCGCACAAGGGTGCGGGCCGCACCGCCAAGCTGCACCAAGGCGCACCCAAATTCGAAGGCTTCTCAGTCATTCAAGAAATCGCGACAGGTTAGAGCCTAATCACATGCCCCTGGCACCAGATGCGGGTCATCTACGCTGGGCAAAACCATTGCCAGTAAGGCGGCACAAGCCGACATAGGCGCGCTGTAGGCATCTGTGCGATGGTTGTGTTCCTTGGCGAGGACAGATTGCGCGGGGCCAAAATCCTGCGCTGAGGCGCGTTGTAGATACTGCATGCCCACCTCACGAGCGTGGGCGTCGCAGCCGTTCTCAACCAACTGCTGTCCCAGGAATGTCATGGCCCCCAGATCACCCTGGTCGGCCAATCGCTGTACCGGGTAGTCTGCCACACCGTTGCAGGACAAAAACTGCGTGTCCTCCATGGGTAACAGCACAACAGCGGCGACCACAAAAACACCAGCCAACATGGTAAAAAGGGCGGTTAGATAGCGGGTCATGCACAACTGCTCTGGTGCGGCTGGAAAAGCGACACTTGGGTTAGCCTCCGCTGATTGAAATGTTAAAGGACCGTTGCGCACCTGGCGGTGGCGGCGGAAATGGCGCAGCACGTTGAACAGTCTGGATCGCCGCTTGATCCAGTTTTGCCGATCCCGAACTCCGCCTGATCGATACGGCGCTTAAGCTTCCGTTAGGTGACACGCGGAAGGTTACAACCGCTGGCGATCCTACACCCGACATACGTATGCGTCGGACACGTTGAATACGTCGTGCCACCTGACCAGGATAGTTCGATACAGCCGCGTTGCCTGCGCTGGCCGATTGCTGGTCTCCTGTTGCGCGCTGCGAGGCCGTTGCACTTGCTGACCCATCTGCCTGCCCTGCACGGGCATTGGTTTGTGCTTGGTTGCCGCGTTGCGCAGGCGCGGGCATGTCCGGTTCGCTGCGTGTCACACGACGTGGAGTGGGCGGCGGATCATCGGGTGTGTTGCGCTCTTCAAATTCTCGGCTGCGCACTTTGGGACGCAAGGATTGCGTGACCTCCAGTTGGTCCGGTTCATCCGCTGTCAATGTTTCGGGCTGCGCCTCCGGTTCGGGCTGCGTCGCCTCAACAGGCGGTGCCGGGGCCACCGATGTGATGGCGCTCAGTGTTTCAGGCTGCGGCGTGGCGGTGACGGATGGGGTGATGGCTTGTACCGTGTCCGTTGCGGCCACCGTCGGTGTCCTGGCGCGCAAGGTCGGAATGGGCACAGGTTCAGCATCTGGAACAGCCACGATGGTCGCTTGTGGATCGGGTGGTTGAACCGGATCCTCCGGGGGCTCAGCGGTCACCACGGCCTGCGGCTCCGGCTGGTCGGTTGTGGTTTCAACCGGCGTTTGGCGGATTTGTGCGTCTGGTTGCGGGCGGGGTGTCTCTTCGGTCGGGTCGGTTTCGGCCACAGTTTCCTCGGGGGACACTTCTTCGGTCGTCTCCTCGGGTGGCACGCCCTCAGCCGTCTGTTCCACCTCCACCGGTTCGGTCACGTCTTCGGTCTCAACCGCGGTCAACGTCCCCTCGGTCAGGTCTGCAAAGGCGTCGCCCAGCGATGCCTGCGTCGCGCCTGCCTGACCACCTGCAATTTCAACATCGTCGGTCAAGTCAAAGCGCATGATGCCGGCGAGGTGAAGCGCCGCGGCGATGGCCAAGGCGGCCGCCGCAATCCAGCGTGACGCCGCAATCATTCCAGCCCCCGCTCGGTTACGATGATCACCTTCCCTGCCCCTGCTCTGCGCAGATCTCGACCCAAGGTGATTAATTGTGCGGCAGGCAGCTCACGATCTGGCACAATGCGCACCTCGGTCTTTGCGTCTGGATCAAGGCTGCCCACATAGAACGCTGCATCCGGCTGGTCTGTCCCGCGAAAACTCAACCGTCCGTCGGCATGCACCACCAGCGCATCCGGTGGCGGACGTCCCTCAAGATCATCCGTGCTCACCAAAGCCAGGTTCCGGTCCAGTGGCGGCGACAAAGTGCCCGCAACCATGAAAAAGACCAGCATCAAAAACACAATATTGATCAGCGCAATGGTCGGCTCTCGCTTGGGTCTGACCGCACGCACCCGCATTACGCTGCCCCCAACACAGTAACGCGCAGACTAGGCACCGCTCGCAACACTACCAGCAAATCGGTCAAGCGCTGCGCCGTAACCCCATCACGCAAGCTCACCAGTACCGGCTGCGCTTCGCCGTCTGGCACCACGTCCGCGAGGGACGCCTCCAGCGCCTCGATGGCGATCGTCTGCCCGTTCAGCGCCAGCACATCCTCACCTACCTGCAAAAACAAGGGTGGTACGCTTGCTGCCTCAGCCCCTTGTCCTGCCGCACCCGCTGTCAGCTCGACCTCGGCAAACTTGGAAAAGGTCGACGTCAGCATGAAAAACAGGAGCAACAGAAAGATGACGTCGATCAGCGATGTCATCGACAACCGCCGTCGCGCCCGGCGCGCCCTAGCCACGGGCGGGCACCAGATCAGTCTCTACTTCACGGCTGTCCCGCATACCCGTAGGCGCCACTGCAGTTAGGATCAACGCATCGGCCACCACCCGCTCCTGCTCCATCCGACCCTCGAACCAAGCCAGCGCCAGCGCGGTTGGCATCGCCACAACCAGCCCCACCGCCGTTGTCAACAGCGCCACCCAAATGCCGCCAGCCAGAATTGACGGATCCACCTGCGCCCCAGCAGCCTGCAGCGACTGAAACGCCTCGATCATGCCCAGAACAGTGCCAAAGAGCCCTAGCAAAGGCGCCAATTGTGCTACCGAATCCAGATACCGGAAACCCCGTTCGAGCCGCACAAACCGCTCTTCGGCCATGGCCTGCAACCGAACCCGGTCCCGCCCGTCAAACGCGGCCTCGACCAAAGGCGCCAGATAACTCCGCGATCGCGCCAACGCCTCCCGTGCCCGGGCCCGGTCGCCCGCATCCCAGACCGCCACCGCCGCGCGCAACGCATGATGCCGCCCCACATGGGCCGCCGCAAACTGCCACAGCTTGTAAAGCACCACCGCCACGGTTACGACCGACACCGCCAAAAGGACCATTACCACCGGGCCGCCCAGATCAAACACGGCCATCATCTGATCCATCGCTTGATCCATCATCCCAGCACCTCAATCTCGACGCGGCTGGTCGGCACCAGCCCATCTGCACAGGCGCTCGCTTCAAGGCCCGTGGCCTCACAAGTGTGCAATCCATTGAATAGGACCCGACCCAAACCACCGCATGCCAAATTTGGCACTGCAAACTGCCGCACCCGCGGACGGCCCACTGGCAAAGCGCCAAAATCAAACAGGGTGAGACGATCCACCGCGCCATTCGCGTCAAATAGCACCGTTTCAAAAACCAGTTTATCGATGCCGACAGAATGCCCATTCGTAACCATAAAGGTCAGAGTACAACTGCCCTCGCCGTCGCTTACGGTGTTCAATTCAATGGCAACCTTACCGGTCAGGTCCACTTCATCGGCAGCCACCTGATATGGCGCAACAGCCATTACAATGGCCCGCAGAAGCCAGGACGTCTTCCCCATCTTTCGTACTCCCAAAGCATTTTGATTGGGCGTGCCTGGCACTAGCTGGGGAACCCTGTTGACGTAAACAGAACATGTCTCAGGGGTCGGCGCAATACCTGATTAAAATGGTCAAGTGTCGCAGGCTGGTCCGTGTTAGCAGTGCCTGTACAAGAGCCACATGTAGATACTTCTTGCTCGGAACATACAGCTTGGCTTTAGGCTCAGCGCGGTCGATCAACAAACAACAAAAGCTGTTCAACCTGGTAGGCATGCGGCGAAGTTTGAACAGCTAGAACAGACTGCAATCACTCCTCTTTTGGTCATGCATCAAAAATTCATTTGGTGCATAAGATTTTAGAAACATATTTGAGCCCTATGCTCTGGGAGACAGAGATGAGCACCGCCCTGACCGGGCATTCACCATGTACTGCGAGTGCTAGAGCGCGCGCCCAAAGCAGATTTTTGCTGCGCGTACCATAGGATTTCGCCGCGACGTGGAAATCTTGCGAACGCTAGCACGAAGCTGAGCCGATTTTGATACTTCTTCAGAAACGGAATGCCTATGTCGCTTGAATTCTGTTACTCCGCCTGCAGAAAGTTCTGAATGAGCATCGCGTCAAGATGAGTGGTGATTGCTTCTTCTTTCCAACCAAAATCATATCTGAGTAGCCCCCAAGACTTGCACACTTGTTTGAGAGAAGTGGTCCTACCTTTTCGGACAGTTTTGCTGCGGTTCTAAGGTGTGTCAGGTCTAGGTTCCGTGATGCTTTCTGGTCTTCCGAGCCAGCCCAATATGCGTCGTCGGGCGTTCAATTCGCCTACGACAAACACGCAAGCGTTCATCAGCCAGTTCAGGGTGAATGCGCAACGCACCACAGGTTTGCTTTGATCCCTCATGTATCGCGGCGATCTGGCCGGTCGGCGCAACGTCAGCAACCTGTCGGGCACTGAGCGATCAACTGAGATAGGCGCAAGACCTGCTGCGGGACACTCAAAGAATGCGCGACATCGCCTGAACAGAATACTCGGCTTGGTTCGCAGTCATGAACTCGAAGACCTCCGCGACGCAACGTCGTTTTGTACGAACTAGGCGTCGCCCATTGGGCTCAAACCAATGGCGCCATCAATGGGCAACCCTTTGATGAGATGTCCCGCTCTTGCCGAAGCTGCACGAGTTCTTTGCGAAGTTGCCGGAATTCATCTGTTTCAACACCGGTCAAACGATTACCGCGTTCGCCATCATCGGCGACGGCTTGCTTAACCCATTCGTGGATCGTAGCGGCACGGGGCTCATACTTTCGCGCGAAATTTTCAACACGGTGGCTACCTCGCGCCAGCGAAACCAATTGTTCCCTAAACTCCGTGGAGCAAGTGCCCCTCGTTCTGGGAATTAAAAACACTCATTCATCGGTAAAAAAGATATCCATCAAACCGGGTGAACTCCAGTCACATCCCCGGACCTCATCATCGTGCAGAGTTTTCAGGCGATGATGTCCCGGCTGTAATCATCGAGGATGGTGCTGAGATAGAAGCCGCCCCACCTATTGCCCGTTAGGGCATTTGCACAGCAAATGTCAGGTAATGGCAATGACCTTCAGGTCGGTGAAGTCGGTCTGCCAAAGCTGGTTTTGCCGGGTTGTCTTGTCTCGGAACGCGTCGGCAACCGACAGACCCATATAGCCCGGGCTGGTAACGAGGTCGTAGGACTTGAGGATGCGATAAACTAGAAGCCCCTGAGACAAAATACGCTTCCGTCTCTGTGAACTGCACGGCCAACTCACGCGGCGACAGCTCGCTTTCGCAGGGCCAGGTCCTTGGTTTTCTCTCGCAGGAGCTCGGGAATGCAGTGCCGGCCCCGTGACGGCAGGGGCGGCGATCCTCAAGCGACTCGGGATCAGCAGCCAAACTCATATCCCATTGACCGGCAGGCCATTTGCAAAGCAAATCTGCCGAGAGGGCGCGATAGAAGGTGTTTTTTGGGAATGCCGGGTTTGTCCAACGTGCGCCCGGTCGGCAGATGCGACCCTTCGACAAGCCGGATAATCTCCGGCTTTTCAGATGCGGGATACCTTATGCGTCGTTGTCCCGATCTATTCCGCGGCAGGCGCAGCGCGGCACTTTGACGAGAGGATGCGATCCTGCTTTTTTGAACAGCCGCAGTTCCAGCGCCTGCTCGGCCATATGGTTGTACCAGTGAGCTTTGTTGGATTGATCGCACCGCACCTCGCCCGCCGCCTGGCACAAAGTGGGCTGGGGCTGCATCTGACGCGGTCACTCACAACGAGAAGCACTTGTTGTCGCTGTCGACCTAATTGGCCGTATTGCTTTTGCTCCTGTGCAACTGCCTGTTGGGCTTGTCATGGCGATCATAGTAGCACCAGTGTTCGAGTGGCTACTTGCGGCCCATCAAAAAAATACGGCAAGTTCATCGTTATCAAAAGGAAAAGCACTATCCCCACCTCACGCATCGGACGAAATTTATTGATTTCTTCAGTTCTTTAGCATCAATAAAAGACCGAAGCAGAGACTCGCATTTCGACCAAAAGGGTATCCATGGTGCATCTAGCGAAGCACCGGGTGCTACCTAGATAGTTCCACCTTCGGTCTACCTGCGACGTGGCTTGCAACAAAGTGCAGCATTATCGTGAGGCTCCGAAATGATACCGGGAATGCATATTCGCGCGGGACAAAAATCATCCGTCCCTCAATGCAAGCTGTGAGCTGCTGGCAGGCTCCCGTCACTGTTCCATTAATCCGCTCAAGAGCGTCAAGCGGACCGTCTGGAAACACATCAGTACGGTATGTATCAAAGATGAAATCGGCTTCTAGCGAGGTAATGATCTCAGGCGAAACGTCGTCGCAGAAACTTATACCGCGAGCATCGACTTCAGCACTAAGCCCTGTGATCGTGAAGTTCAGGTCATCAAGTGCTTGGCCAAGGGCGCCGAACCGACCGCATACCGAGATTGTGGACGCCCCCGCGAACTGAGTATTTTGAAAAGTATAGTTGTGATCCCCTATTAGTATTCTCTGTTTTTCGACCGCTTCTTCATAAGTTGCCGCCAAACGCTCGAACACCGCAAGGCGCCCAGAGGCGTCAGCAATCTTTCGATAATAATCAAATGCATCTCCGGTATCGTCTAGCAAGATGACGGGGGCGATTGCGGACAGTTGATCGACTTCACTTTCATCCCATGTTCGACCGATAATGAGATCGGGCTGCACGGCTATGAGCGCTTCATAATCTGTCGCGCTTTGTGTGCCGATAAAAGTCAGGTTTTGAGAAGCTAGGAACTCTGGGAAGAGATCCACAACGCTGCGGAAGAAAGGCGTGCCGCTTTGGTCAAACCGCCCCCGGCTTGCAACAATTGAACTGTTGAGTTCGACAAGTGGTACCGCGACGGAGTTGTCGGCCATCGCAGCAATGCGCTGAGGAGCGACTGGTATCTCAACGGTTCGATTTGTGTCATCTGTAAACGTCCGCATGTCCTGAGCCATTGCTGGCAACATAGTTGCAGTCAACAGGATACAGGCTGCGAACACTCGTCCAAAAACCGCTGAACGCAACCGGGGGTCTACGCTTGCTCTACCTCTGAAATAGCGCATCTTTTCATTTCCTTCTTTTCAAGCGCAACCAATTGCTTGGCTCTAAAAGTCCGCTGAAACACTCACTAGAACGCGGCGAGGCGTACTCAACGTCGCAAGACCGCCTCCAAGCGGATTGGAAACGTAGTGCTCCGAATCTCCAACATTCTGGATTGTGAACTGGGCTGTTATAGGGACCCCTCGGTAAGATGTTGCGTACCGCGCGCCGATGTCAAAAGTCGTAGAACTACCAACTTCTTGTGTGTTGGTATCATCCAGGAAGGAACTCGAACTGAAAAAGGCGCCCCCGGTCAAGGTCAGCCCTTCAATCTGAGGCACGTCAACCTCGCCGTAAAGCGATAGACGTACATCCGGAACGCCAGGTGCCTCATTCCCCTCGGTGGTGGGATCACCTGTCGATGTAAGCTCAGTATCAATGTAGCTGGCGGTGCCGATCAAGCGAGTACCTTCGACAGGCTCACCAAACACTGAAAACTCAATCCCCCTGTTTCTTTGAAGGCCCGCCTCCGAGAATACAAGGTCGGGGCTTAATAGACCACTGGGACGTTCAATCTGAAAAAGCGCCACGGTCGCGGCGAGTGTGCCGAAGTCGTATTTTGCACCGACTTCAAACTGTTCAGAGACAATAGGAGGCAATGTTTCGTTGGTGTTCACAGCAATTGTGGGCGCTGATTCACCAGGAATAAGTGCTTCGATGTAGTTGCCGTAAATGGTCAAACTGTCTGATGGCTTGTAGGCGATACCGAAAGCTGGCGTCACATCACTATCGTCGAAACTGCTTGTTACAGTCCCAGATGTATCCCGTTCCTCAATTTCAATGTTTGTATATCTCAAACCGGCGAGGATCGACAGGCGATCATCGAAAAATGATATGTAGTCTGCAATCGCGATGTTGGTGATTTTTGTGTCGCTGACACTTGGTAAAGTGCTCGCAGTGATCGGGTTGCTCGGTATGGGTGCTGGCGTGGGGCTAAAGATATTGTTTGGGCCGAGTGCTCCTGCACTGGCAAAAAATGAGTCCTGCGTCTCGTCCTGATATGTTGCTGTGAATGTTAGCTGATGGCGGACAGAGCCAGTTTGGAACGTACCCCGGAGCGAAGCTTCGGCGGCAAACGCCTCGGTCTCGTCGGCAAGGAAAAACACCAACGGATTGGTGTTGCCCGCGGGGTCCAGAACGGGCTGAAAAACGAACTGATCAAACAGGAACTCAGTATCCGCGTAGCCCGCTTTGAAGCCAAGCGTCCAGTCCGGTGCCACATCGTATTCGAACGACGCAAGAATTCGCGATGAATCGGTATCAATGATCTGTGGAAACGGTGTGACGAATTGGTCTGTGTCTGGTGGTCCAGGGATATCGAAGCCAGGATTGAACTGAAGGAAGTCAAATGTACTTTCACGACTTTCAAACGCGAGATCCACAGCTGCGCGAAAGCGCGCACTTTGATAGTCAAGCGACAGGGCTGCGTCTCCAATCTCGAAGTCGCTATCATCAACGGATGTTTCGCCATCACGTATCGCGCCACTGAACCGCAAACCGAAGGCGTCATTTTCACCGAAACGTCGGGAAATATCTACTTCAGCGCCAAAGTTGCTGTCGGAACGATATGAGAGCGTCACGCGGTTCAGCGGATTTGGCAAAGCCCGTTTCGGGACATAGTTGATTGATCCGCCAATTGCGTCGTCCGAGGCTTGACCAGTCAAAAGTGCGCTGGCACCACGAATGACCTCCACCCTCTCAAATGCTGTGATGGAGTCCGTTTCGTTGATCAAACCTGGCAAGCCATCAAGCGTTGCCTGGCCCGAAAAAACCGTGAAGCCACGTAGACTGGATTGACTGTCAGCAAAAGAGCCACGACCAGTTGAAGATTGTGATATGTTGACGCCCGGCTCGAAGCGCAAAAGATCTGCAGGAGACTCTGCTTGGGTATTGCGAACGAACTCGTCTGTGTAGCTGGTGACACTGACTGGTGTATCAAGAACATCCTGATTGCCAAAGAGCCCGATACGCGACCCTGCGGCGACTTGCCCACCAGGGAAGGCGGGCGGAGGCGCGCCCAACGTGCGTGGTCCTGAAGCAGTCGGCACGCCATCCAAAGTAAGTGTACCAAGATCGACGGGGTTATCTTGGCTAACAGTCTCTGTCGACGCAAAGGCTACTCGTGCGGATACAGTTCCACTCGCTTTGTCTAGAGCATGGAAGTACAAGTCAGTTCCACGAACCAATTGCGTCAATGCCTCTGCCGCGGTCATTCGTCCGTTCAATGGGTCAGCCTGGTAACCCTGTACCTGAGAGAGGTTGTAGGAAAGAGTAATGTTGGCCTCTCGCGCAACCTGATCAAGGCTGTCTGCCAATGGCCCTTGCGGGATGTTGTAAGTGTATGGCGTCTCGAGATTTTGAGCCATCAATGGGTTTGACATGACCAGCAACGCAAGTGCCGCTGCCCCAGATTTCGAAAAGGACTGATGGAGCATTGTTGTATGATAGCTGGCGCGTACCGGTTTTTTGATGATCATATCGTTGTCCCATTAGAGTGTTTTCTAATGAGCCGAGCGACAGCCCCAAAACCCGTAAAAGAAATTGAAACTTTCTGACTGAAATTTCACATACTCTGCTACGCAGACCGAATGATGGTAAGCATGCCCGCATAACGCTCTACGCGTACCGGAAGTTGAGCCTCCAAAGCTCCGAAGGTTTGTGTAACAGAAGCAATACGATAGACTCCAGACACTTCTAGCGCCGCAACACTTGAAGCCACCCGGATCAAACCGGCATTGTACCGGCTTAATTCTGCAGCGACTTCTTCGAGATGCATGCCTCTTACGACCAACAGTCCTTGGGTCCACGCCGCTGGGTCCATGCGCTCAAACAATCGCGCATTCGCGATTTTATCTCTTGAAACAGTGAACGAACTGCCTGCGGCAACTTGAGTTTCGTTGGTCGGTTCGTATTGAGGCGAGAGCACCACGGTTCCCTCAATGGCCGCGATCCGAGTTGCAGCACCTAGATCTCGAAGCACAAAACGGGCGTCTTTCGCCGAAAACCGGCCATGCTGTGTGTTAAAGGCCAGCGGATCGCCTGTCGACATCGCTACGTTGATCTCGCCACGCCGTAATTGAAAGGAACGATTATCGTGGCCAATGTCGAGTATCGTATCAGTGTTAAGGCGTATCTCCGTCCCGTTTACGTGGACAACTTCCTGTACGCCAATAGGTGTTGCGTGATCCGCAGCCAGCCGACGCACTGCAGGTAACTTCGCTCCACCCCAGAACAATGTACCACTCGCACCAATCCATGCGAGACACTTGAGTGTGTCGCGTCGGTTGCGTCTCGACCAAGTCAGATCGAGCGTTTTGCGAGCTGTTTCGCGCTGATCTAGCGAAATTGAACTGAAATCGTCGCCAATGGCGACAAACCTTTGCCATGCTGTTTCGTGTTGAACATCAGCCAAGCGCCAGGCCTTCAGGCTTTGACGCTCTTCGTCTGTCATCTCTCCAGACTGTGCACGCACCATCCATGCAATGGCCTCGTCAATTACATGCTCCGGGAGGTCGTCTTCCTGTTCGCTCATCGTTTCCACACTCTCAAAACGCGAACTTGAGCCGGTACTTCAGCTGCGATAGCGCGCGTGATAACAACACCGAAGCGCTTTCGCGATGTCTTTCTCAATCGTACTGATGGAAACCCGAAATGTCGTTGCGATTTCCCTATGGCTGCGTCCCTCTAAGCGAGACAAAATGAAGGCATTGCGTGCTCTTGGTGGAAGCTCCTGTAACACACGATCTATTCGACTAAGACACTGAAGGAGATCCAAACGTTCTTCTTCCGGCGGCGCGGCTTTGGCGGGAGATTGGCTGAGTACGTCCAAATAAGCTTGCTCAACTGCGTGGCGCCGCGCAAGATCGATCGCCAGCCCTCGGGCAATCGTCGCTAAATATGCGCGCGGATTTTTGAGTTGTAAGTAATCCTGCCTACCGATCAGGCGCAGAAATGTATCCTGAGCAAGGTCAGCAGCGTTTTCGCGACATCGAACACGGCCAAATAACCATGTCACAAGCCATCTGTGATGGCTTCGATATAGGTCTGAAATGTCAGACACGGCTAGGCACTTTTCCACCAAGCGACGTTCCGATCAACTCTACGAACAAAAAACATACGCGCGTTGCGAGAGAGTAGAGGTTTCCAACGTTTTGAAAAAATGCCCTGTGCTAACTGACCCACGTTGATGCTCCCCTATCGAGTTTCACACGGTAGCTGAGCATGAGCGTGGCTGTTCGCACCCAATCAGTTAGAGAGTTGGTGGAGGCAGTCAACAATTAAGGTCAAACTTAAGATTTGATCACAACGAAAGTGAACATGTCGTGGCTCGATACCGCTCTTCAATTAGCACCTATTTGTAGCCGAGAAGGCAAAGTAAAGTTCTGAAACAGTTGGACAAAACTCATTCAGACGCGTTTCGGATCATGCTGACGTGAAAGCTAAGCATGAAGCAGGTGCCTCACATTTGGGCGGCAAATTATGAAAGCTGAACAAGTAGGTGACAGCGCACCGTTACATCGATTTGGCACTGGATGAGCTTCTAAATTTTGCGCGTAGAACAGGACCGCTTGGACGCGAAAACCGCACTCTCAATGAGGAGAAGCAGACCCTAAACAGAAACGCAGGCCTTCGTCAAAAAGGACCCTGGCTTTTGACATGATCTTCACCACTGCTATCCGTGGCGGTAGTACAAGATGCCCTGCCGCGTCTCCATGGGTATGTTTTTTCAAGTTTTGGAGGCATATGACAGTACCAAGCCAGTTCGCGTCGGCGGCGCGAAACACTCGTTTGCCGTTCGCCTTTATTGAAACTGTAATTCCGATACATCGCCAATGATGAGGCATAAGCGCTCCATGGCGGCAAGAAACGGTCGGGTATCTGCACCACAGCACAGCAGCAACGCCGTTGTCTGCACATTCGTTCGATTTCCAGTGCGCATATCCCGCAGAGCCTTGATCAAATATTGCTCTTCCCGCGTGATCGCATGGTCAGCCAGTACATGCCCCGTCTTGTAGTAGGCAAACGTTCCTTGCCGCGAGCCTAACGCGCTGACAACAATGGAAATGGCGTGGGCGATGGTGGCACCAAAAGGTGGCGGAAACCGCGTCTCGGCCTCTAGAAACGCCTGCATCCAGCACTGGCTGTCCGGCGCATCATGAGTTTCAAAGAAGTGTCGAGCGACACAGAGAAAACTCTGCTCAAACGCATCAAGCTCTAGACTTTGGCGGCCGCCTAGTCCGGGATCACAAAAGAAGATTTGAGCCGGTGTATGGTGCACCATGTCAGACCCCTCCCAATACAAGTTGAAAGATGCCTGGCGGAGTGATGCGCTCGGTATCTTGGCAATGCCTGCAAGCGCACGCGTATGTCAAGCGCGCCCGTTAGACTTGCGAAAGTGCCGCACACCTGATTGGATCGGCAGGCCAGGCTTAGTTCCCAGCTCCTCACCGCCAGCCAACGCAAAGGAGCCGCGCCATGTCTGCCTCAGCCGAGACCATTCTGGATATCCGCAACCTGTCCATCGCTCTTTCGCGGGGAGCCGACCGCAAGTTTGCGGTCGAGAATGTGAACCTGACGCTCAAACGCGGTGAAATCCTGTGCGTGGTGGGCGAAAGCGGATCAGGCAAGTCGGTGATGACCTCGGCCATCATGAATGACGTGCCGGGCAGGCTGAAGATAACCTCGGGCGAGGTCATTTTTGACGGGCAGGACGTGCTGCACATGAGCCAGTCCGAGCTGAACGAGATGCGCGGCGCACGCATTTCCATGATCTATCAGGAACCGATGGCGGCCTTGAATCCGGCGATGAAGATCGGTGCGCAGGTGGACGAGGTGTTTGCGCTGCACCGGCCCGATATAAAAGCAAGCGACCGCAAAGCCGAAACGCTCAAGCTGTTGGAACAGATGAAGCTGCCGACGCCGCCGCGCATTTACGACAGCTATCCGCATCAGGTGTCGGGCGGCCAATGCCAACGGATCGTGATTGCGATGGCCCTTGCGTGCAAACCTGATGTCTTGATCGCGGATGAACCGACAACGGCGCTGGATGTGACCACGCAGGCCGAAATTCTCCGCCTGATCAACGACCTCAAAGACGTCTATGACAACGCCACCATCTTTATCACCCATGATTTCGGGGTGGTGGCCGATGTCGCCGACCGGGTTGCGGTCATGTGCTGGGGCAAAGTGATCGAGGAAGGGCCGAAAGAGCAGATCCTGATGCATCCCAAGGAGCCCTATACCCAGCTTTTGGTTGATGCGATGCCGCTCTTGGAAACCACACGCACCCCGGATGAGACGCGCAATGATCCGCCCGTGGTCGAGGTGCGGGGCCTGCACAAGGTCTACCAAACGGGGACGCGCGAAATTCACGCATTGAACGACGCGCAATTCGTGCTGCGCGCTGGTGAAACGTTGGGTGTGGTGGGTGAATCGGGGTCTGGTAAGTCGACCCTTGCTAAGACCCTGATCCGCTTGGAAGCGGCCACCGAAGGAGCCATCATCATTAAAGAAGAAGATTTTTTGGGACTCACAGGTGAGGACCTCGTGCATGCGCGCAAGAACATCCAGATGATCTTTCAGGATCCTTATGGCTCGCTCAATCCATCCCAGTCGGTGGGTTTCATGATTACGCGGGGTCTGCACTTGCAGGGACTGGATGCGTCAAAGGCCAAGGCCCGGGCCATTGAGCTGTTGGATCAGGTGGGACTCAGCGAAGCGGCGTACAAACGCAAGCCGCGCAATTTCTCTGGCGGGCAACGCCAGCGAATCGGGATTGCCCGCGCACTTGCGATGGAACCGGATGTGGTGATCGCCGACGAAAGCGTGTCGGCCCTTGATCTGTCGGTCCAGAAGCAGGTGTTGCGGTTGATGAACGACCTGCAGAAGAAATACGAAATGGCGATCATTTTTATTACCCATGACCTGCGGGTGGCCGCGCAAATCTCAGACTACATCACCGTGATGGAGAAAGGCGTCATGGTGGAGTTTGGGCCTGCGGCTGATGTCTTTGCATCCCCCAAACACCCCTACACGCAAAAGCTGCTAGACGCCGCCCCCGGTCGCGATTGGCATCCGCCCCGGCTTACGCCTGAGGAAGCGGACAATATCGCGGCTGGGATTGAACGAAAATGACGCCAAAACGGTGCGCCCACCAGTCCCGCAACCGAGAAGCTTCCAACATGGTTTACTCCTTCGCGGAAATGAATGAATCAGGCGTTGGGTCCTGTGCCTCTTTGGATTCTGGCGGCAAGAGCGTACCCAGCAAATAGACTGCATAGATGAACACTAGAGGTCCGAATGCGACTGTGCCTGCGGCGATCATACCGCGAAACATCTGACCCATGATGTCGAACAGTATGAAGGAACGACGCTCTTCCCGGGAAGTTTCGGGCACGTCGAAAACATGCTTGCTCATATTGTGTCTCCCTTAGTCCAGTGGTGCATAGCCGTGCTCCTGCGCCCAGACATACCAATTGTCGACCACTGTGCCGGTCAATAGGATGCCGATGCCGCCTGTGATCGGCGTCAGAATGGCGAACCACCAGGCCCAGCGGTGGATGCCCTCCATCGTAGCATTGAACCCCATGGTCCAGCGCCAGAACAGCGCAGCACGTTCCGTGGCAGTGCCACGATCCGCAATCTGCTCCAGTTCCCGGTCCCCACCATAGCGGGACACCGCCAGAATGGTCGCACCGTGCATCGCAAAAAGCAGAGTAGAGCCATACAGAAACACAATCGAAAGCGCATGAAACGGCTTATAGAAAAGGTTTCCGTACAGAACAGAAAAGTTCATGGTCCAATCTAGATGGCTGAAGATGCCATAAGGCACTGCCTCGGACCAACTACCCATAAGTATTGGACGGATCAGACCCAGCACCAGAAACAACCAGATGGCTGCACCAAAAGCCCAGAATACATGTTTGCCCATCTTCTGCTGTTGCGCCAGCTGATAAGATCGCGCCCACCAAGCCATCACCGACACCAGTAAGAAGAAGCTGGCAATCACCCACATCCCGCCGTCGTTGAGGGGCGGCATGCTCAATCCATAATCAGGCGCAGGAGGTTCCAGCGAAAACCAGAACAGATCGCGCAGAAACACGCCGGGATTATAGCCCGCCTGCGCCCAGTAGCTGGCCCCAACCATCAGGAACCAGATGGCCCCTGTCGCCAGCGACACAACCCCGAACCCACCCAGATAGATCGGTCCAAGCTGCGCATTGCCGAACCAGCCCAGCAACGTGGAAAAGCGCGCCGACCGAGTGCGCTCGGTCAGATCTGCCTCTTCGACCATCCCCATCTCAGGCGGGCCCTGGATTTGAACTTGGGTGAAAATGTTCTGATACTCAGCCATTGACGCCTCCTTCGAGGTCGATCCAGAACGGCAGATCGACATACCAATACCACCAGTTGGCCCACGCATCGAACCAAACCGTGCCCGAGATCACGATGCACACGGCCGACCAAAAGCCCGCGTTAAGGGCCAGTAACAGACCTAACCGGTGAATACCCAACGGCCCGATCGAGTAACCGATGAAGTCTCGGAAAAACGTGTCCTCATGTTCTGGGCTGCGCATCGTTTCGCCCTTCTCGGGATTGGCCGCGGACAAAATCAGCGACCCGTGCAGCGCCAGTGCCAGCGTGGTGGTGAAAAAGAATGTCACCGCAATCATGTGGGCCGGGTTGTAATGGAAATTGCCGTACGCGTAGCCGACGTTGTTCACCCAATCGAGATGGCTCCAAATACCGTAAGGAAAGCCATGTCCCCATGCGCCCATCAGAACAGGCCGGATCACTACAAGGGTCGTGTAGGCAAAGATCGCAACGGCAAAAGCAATAGGCACGTGATAGCCGATGCCGAGCTTGCGGCAAATCTCGGTCTCGCGCAGCGCCCAGCTGATAAAGGCACCATGCGCGCAAATCGTGATCAACTGCCACAATCCGCCTTCGGCCAACGGCGCTGTGCCCAAACCAATATCCAACTCGGGCGGCTCGATAGAAATCAACCATGGGTTCCACGTGTCACCCAGAGCGGCCCCGTAAAATATCAGAAATGTCCCCGACAGCGCAAAAAAAGCCGTCGTGACACCGAAAAACCCGACGTAAAATGGGCCGATCCAGAAATCGAAAAGGTCGCCACCAACAAGCGTCCCTCCCCGAACCCTGTACTTTCGTTCAAACGAGAGCAATGCCATCGTTTCCTCCCTTCCAGCGCAGGGATGCGCCAATGCAAACCAAACGCCAGGCGCCCGGAAAACCCAAGTTGCACCCGACCGAACACCGTGCGCAGGCAATCGGTCGGGCCGTGCAAATTGCACAACGACAGGAGCGAAGATCCCGTCGATTTCAGGAATGATGAACTGGCAAGACAGCTGGTTCGAACGCAGGCTACTGCCTGCAGTCAAACAATGAAGTGCCTGCTTCGACATATGAGCCAGGCTTGCCCACCGGCCCAATGTGCCCTGCGAAGCCGCGGAGAACGTTCCGCGAGGACGCTGCCAAAACAGATAACTATGTGTAACAAGTCTAAATTACCCTTCTGCTCAAATGTGTCAATATTAATTTACACTTTTTGTCAGAATTGGCTGCCTCTATCGCGCGGGCATATCCAACAACGCTGCAAAAGAGGCGACGTTGTCTTTGCCAAAGCTGCTGAGTTCGGTCTCTCGTTGCGTCTCAGGGTCAAAAATGGTCAGCCGTGTCTCGCCACGCCGCCGCAGATGGATTGGCGCGTCAAGATTTGCATCGATCTTTTGACGCTCTCTGCGAACCACCCTTACAATAGTCGAGATGAATACCGCCTCGCCCGGCGCGTATTTGGCGATCAATTTGGCACGTTCGTCAGTGATGTGCGCCGCGCCGTCGAGGTCTGCAGTTATATGCATCACCCGCTCTGATGTAAGCGGCAGGGCCAGCGGTTGAGCCAAAAGGGGCCTGTCGGTCAGGCGCGCCCACGCAACGAGCGTGACAATTCCAATCAACAAAACGGCTAAATAAACCATTGCTTGTCCAGACCGCGGACCAAGGCGGGAGACTGCTGGAAGATCAGTTTCACTTTCAGCCATGTAAAGCCCTTTCAACAAACAATATCACCGGCACGCCATTTCGGTTTGGCGGCTGAAGTTCATTTTCGGATGACGAAGAAGCACAGCGGTTTCACGCCACGAAGCAGCAGAGCACCCGTCTCGCACAACACCGTGCAAATCACTCTGATAGAGCTCCGAGAGTGTCATTGCGGCCAAAACTGAACCGTCACTCGCAGCGCGTCCCAACCAAAGAAACGCTTCGTCGCGTTGATCTTCAGTTTGCGACTCGGACATTAAATGAGCACCGAGGAAGGCCGCAGCGCGCGTGTGACCAAGCTCAGCACTGCGCTCAATGTAGGCGAGGCCCAACCGCTCTTCGTTGCTCGTGCTCGCTCGACTGATGAGCAGCATACCAAGGGTGAAGATCGCTTCGGAATGCTGCGCACTCACGGCAAGGGCCAGGAACCTGACGCCCTCTTTTTGCTGCGCAGCCGTACACTCTGGCTGGACTAGCTTTTTTCCAAGGTACACCATCGCGCCGGCGTCACCCAATTCTGCCTTATGCGCCACAAGGCGATTTGACAGCTCTGATCCGCTCAGCACTGAGTTGGGGTCAGCGGATGCATAGGAGGTCAAGAACACAGCCAAAATGGCCGCCCCTACTGATCGCTTCCAAAAAGGAGAGGAATACCTGACCATAACTGTAGACATTATCGTAGACTGCGCTACCGTGCAATTCAAGGCTAGGAAAGCGACATGTGAACCCAGCAAGAACATCCATCTACTGAGGTCACACCATGTCGAAGTCACATTCTCGTCGTACATTCCTAGCGACAAGCGCCGCTGCAACTCTCCTTCCTGCCTTGCCATTGACCGCACAGGCACAAGAGCCTGTTGTTGTGGAGATGCTGACCAAACACCCCACTGAGGCCAGACTGCGCAATGTCTTCCTGCCGCGTGTAGTGTCGGTCGAGGCGGGACAGACCGTTTTGTTCAAAGCGACCGATCGAAGCCATAATAGCGCGTCGATCGATGGCATGATCCCCGAAGGCGCAGAAGAATGGGATGGCCGGATCAACGAAGATGTCGAAGTCACTTTCGACGTACCGGGCGTTTATGGTTACAAGTGCACGCCGCATGCGGCCACAGGCATGGTTGCCCTGATCGTCGTAGAAGGCGAAGGCAAACTTGATAATCTGGAGGCCGCCCAAGGTGTGCGCCAGCGTGGACGCGCCAAAGCAGTGTTCGAAGAAATTTGGGAAGAAGCGGCCGAGATGGGCCTGCTTGAACCAAGCTCGGCCTAAGCGCGGCTGTGAGACGGATCGGCGCAATAGCTTCGACGGCATTTGTCACCTCAGTGGGATTAATGCTATCAGCAGCGAGCGCCGACGATTTGTCGATCATCATAAACCGGGGAGATACATTCACAGAAGTGTATATGTCCTCCTCGGCGGAAGTCCTGTTCGCGACCTTTGACGTCGATCCGAGCATTGTGCCGATGCGGGACAATCTGGTGGACTATACCGATTTTGCTTCGGGTACATGGGCCATCGGTGACACGCTATTGACCGGTGCCAAACTGCGGATCGACCAGCAGGTGGTCCAGCCGGAGGCGATGTCCTTCATGCTGCACCCCTCGGCCGAGACCCTGAGCTTCGAAACTCCACTGGACGGCCTGATATCCATCGGCGTTTGCAATGCGTTCACATCCGACCAATCCTATCAACTCAGCGACCTGACTGGATATGTAGGCTACTACATTGACCATGGCAGCATGGATAGCACCTTCGACTTGGCCCTGACACAACCCTTGACGCGTGATCTGAATTTAACTGTTTTCGATTATGGTGCCGCAACACACACTCGCACCACATTGCGATTTTCGTCAGGCGCCACGCTAAGCGTTGCTCTTGATCCGCCGCAACAGACGACCAGGCTTAGGAGCATTGTACCATATGCACTCGCCCTGTTGATCGCGGCAAAGCTGCTGCATGGACTGTTTGCCAGGACACGCGCCCAAAAACACTGTCCGGCCCGAACCATCGGTTTATCTCTGCCTTAGCGCGCCAACAGGTTGCATTGGGCTTTGTCCGCGTCACGTGCGGGCAGCCTGCCGCGTCACCGTTCTTGAACACTTCCAGATAAGTTTCGAGGACTTGGAACATCCACGTTGACGCTCACATGCCTGACCCAATTGAGATAGTTAACTTTACATCGGACCATTTAGACGCTGCAGTACGTTTATCGGCGTCAGTCGGATGGCCACACCAGCGGAAAGACTGGGCGATGCTGCACCATCTGTCCCGGGGCTACGTTGCGCATTCTGATAATCGCGTGGTTGGAACCGCCTTTCGAACAGACTTTGGTTCAAAACAGTCATGTATCAACATGATCATTGTCGATCACAGAATGCGCGGCGCAAGGCTGGGGTATGCGCTCACCTCAGCCGCCCTGCATCCTGATGACACACAAGCACACCGCTTGGTCGCTACGGCTTTAGGTCAGCCGCTCTACCAAAAGATAGGCTTTAAAGTTGCGGGACACATCGTTCAAATGAAAGGCCCTGTGAAAGTCGTGTCACAGGCGACGGGCACTCTAGACGCTATGCAGGCAGACCTCCCCCAAGTCCGCGCTCTGGACGCGAACGCCTTCGGAGGGGACCGCTCCGCCTTGGCGCACTGGCTTTTCGAACATGCATATGTTGCCGTCGTCCGGAACGAAGGACAACTCACAGGATACGCTGCTCCGCGTCGTTTTGGACCTGGCTATGTTGTTGGCCCGGTTGTGGCGCACACCACCGAAGACGCACAGAACCTCATCCTACATCTCGCCCGCCAGGTGCCCGGACAAAACTTGCGTATTGATGTCCTCGAAAAAACCAGCCTTGCACCTTGGCTCACCGACTTGGGGCTGTCCGTTGCGGATCGGCCCCCGATAATGACGCGCGGGGTCTTGCCCCCGGTCGCCCGCGTACTGCGCCCTCTTCAGTCAGGCGCTGTCGTAGCCCGTCAACCGCTCAGTGCGGCCAGTCCGTATGGTGCAGATCGATGGCAAAGTCATGGCTGTGGCGCATCGGGGCATGGGTATGCGGGTGATCGTGCGGCTCTGGCCCCTCCCACCCCTCATGCGCATGCTGGTGGTGTTCGTCATGAACGTGCTGATGCGTATGGCTCAAGGTCGCATGATCGTGCACCAACGCGCGCTCATCTCGCGCCGGCCACAGGACCATCGCGACACACAAGGACAACGCGGCCACGGCCGACAAAACGGCAAAAGCCATTGGCAATCCAAACGTGGCACCGAGCCAACCCGCCAACGGGTAGGTCACCAGAAAACACCCATGCGACAACGCAAACTGCGCAGCAAAATAGGCCGGTCTGTCAGGCTTTGTGGATGAGCGTTGCACCAAACGTCCCGCACAAACCAACACTGCAGAATATGCAGCCCCAATGACGCTCCACAAAACCGCTGCCCCTACAAACCCAGGCATCGTTACCCCAAACGCCAGCGCGCAGGTCATAGCTGCGCCAGATACCAAACAGACGGCGCGATCCTCTGCTACCACTAGAACGCGCGGCATAGACAGCGCTGCGGCCATGGATCCAAAGCCAAAAGCCATCAACAAGCCCGCAGTCCATGCCTCACCAAGCTGCAAATGCGCCTGCACAAAAACAACAGTATTCACAATTATCATCGCCCCCGCCGCAGATACAGCCATGGACATCGCCAACAAGCCTCGCAAACGCGGAGTCGCGAGGTAGGCGCGAATGCCAAACGTAATTCGATCAATGGTCCTTACAGCGCTGGCGCTCTCTTGACTGCTGCGCAAAGAAACTGAAAGCACAAGACAAGCAGAGATTAAAAACGCGACGGCGTTTGCGCCAAAAAGGGCGTTGAAACTGAGTACCAAAAGGGCGGCAGCAGCCAGTGCCGGGCTTACAAGGCTCTCGATATCGTACGCGAGCCGGGACAATGACAGCGCTTTGGTATACGTTTCTTCGTCTTCAAAGAGGTCGGGAATAGTTGCTTGAAAAACCGGCGTGAATCCCGCGGAACACGCCTGAAGCAGCAAGATCAATATGTAGATATGCCAAATCTGCGTCACGAATGGCAAACACAAAACGAGGAAAGCACGCAATATGTCCAGTGTGGCCAAGTAACGTTTGCGTGGCACCAGCGGCGCGAAAGCGCCAGCAACTGGCGCGAGCGTGACATAAGCGACCATCTTTATGGCGAGGGCAATGCCCAAGACCTGCCCTGCGTCGTCTCCCGCCAATTCAAACGCAAGAAGTGCGAGCGCAACTGTTGTGAGCCCAGTGCCCAGCAATGCTGTGACTTGAGCGGTAAACAATGCAGCGTAGGTTTTATTCGCAAACGGTTTGAGCATGCCAGTAAGACTTTAAATGAGGACTGGGTTTGGCGTTAGTGTCAAAACATCGCAAACAAAGCAAAACCCGAGTTGGGACCCCGCGCGGCAATCAGAGCCGGCATGAGGCGGACGAATGTAAGAAGGCTGATCTATTGCGATTGCCGGACAGGCCCCTGCCCTGCATGCTGCTGCACCGTCAAGCTTAATTCTCACGTCACAAGCACGATAGCTGTGCTTCAAGCAGGTTCTAACCAAATGGCATCACCTGATCCCAGTCATAAAGGACAAGACCTTGCACGAACTTGGACCCGCGCGGACCTAACCAGTTTGCGCGATCCGGCAAAGTCCGCCGATGAACTGTGGCTGATGCTTTCACCTCAATCCCAGGCACTTCACCACATCGGTTCTCTAGCACGATATTGATCTCGCTCATGTTCTTGTCGCAAAAGTGCGAAAATGTGCAGCGTTGGTCATTCCACCATCCGATCTTGCCAAATTCGCTGAACACAAAGGTCTCAAAGATCGGGCCAAACATGCGCCTGAGCACCCGGTGACAAATCACGCTATGCCGCCACTAGCCACGCATCCAAAAAATGCAGCCGTGGGTTTGGTGATGCGCTTGATACGGCTGATGCACCACGGCTGCAGACTATGCACGAGGTACAGTACTTCAAAGACGCATACGTATTTCTACGTCGTCAGGTGGTTCATTCGCAAGGCCGCATCCATACCCGAATAGTTCACCAAATGTCCCGAATGTTCGGCCAACACAGGCAAAAGTCGCGGCATGATCCCCAGTTGCTCAATCTCTGCAACGTCGCCACATAGCGCTGAACGATGGCGTCCAGATCCACAGGTACCAATCCTGACGCCGCGACCAGCGCGTGCGGGTCAAAGTCTCGGGTAACTCCCCCTCTAGAACTGGGTTGACGAGATCCGGGCCTACCAGCGCTACGCCCATTTCAGGCCGCTGCCATGCGAATGCAATATCTATGAAGTCAGATCGCCTTCCCGCAATCTCCGCGCGCGACAGAGGCAACAAACGGATCACCTTCATCCGACCGGCAAGTGAATCCGCGACCTGGGGCAAGATCATCAGATGGGCGGAATCCATTAGCAAAAACCGCCCTGACCGCGGTTCGTCGTCCATCGATTTTTTTTGATCACAATCAACAAATCACTCGCGCGCTGCACCTCATCAACAACTGCAGGTTTAGACCACGTACAGAGCCCACGGGATTACCCCGCGCCGCGCGCAACACGTTGGCATCATCCAGCGTCAAACACAGGGTTTTGTTCCCCGCAAGGTCGATTGCCAGCGTAGTCTTGCCTGCTTATTGTGGCCCCGCGACCATAACCACGCAGATGCTTGACAACGCTGCAGAAATCCGATGCTCCGCAAATCTGAGATACGTATGATGCCCTCGCTAAGCCGGCTGTCTAAAAGCATATATACGACCAATTGAAAGTGACTGCGCGTACAATTGAAAGAGGCCAATTCCCGATTATTTCACTTGGATTTTCAAGCGACTCTCTTTATCAAATCCTCGTAGCCAATAGGAGACCGCTATGACGTTCATTAAGAATGTCAGCGGCTTCGTCCCTGCTATAGCAGCAACTGCGACCTTGCTCGCAGCAGCCCCTGACGCCCATGCCGAAGCGCTGACCCTTACC
>JBCBID010000044.1:0-26285 GCA_038525015.1 Pseudomonadota bacterium
AGCACCAGCGCTGCGAACATGCCTGCCGCCGTCCAGAGCCGGTCCTGCAATACGTACCTGTATGTGACGACGGCGCCCATGAGCCCGAACACGCTGCCTGATGCGCCGACCATGGACACCGTGCCCGAAGACAGCAGCGCAAAGCTTGCGCCTCCCAGGATGGCAGCGGCTGCCCACACCACCAGAAATCCGCGCGGCCCCATATGGGCAATGACCTGCGGCCCGAGCCACCACAGCGCCAGGGCGTTGCCCAGCATATGCCAGATGCCGACATGCAGGACCGAATAGGTCAGGAACATCAGCCAGGGCTGTGCGTCGTAATTGGGCCGCCAGTCGCGCAGCAGCCCCGGCCAGAACGCGCCGTTCTGCACCGAAAGGGAGCGCCAGAGGGGGGAGCCGATCCACCCGGCATCCGCTGCCCGGATGATCAGTTCGGGGGCGCAGATCAGGACCAGCACGCTCCAGACCAGGAGGCCGGCATGTGTCTGATCAGGGGTCAAAGGCGTGGTCTGCTGGGTCATGAACGGATCAAGCCTAACGCAGCCCGGGGTCTGGGGGCGAGGGGTCTCAGCGCCGGGCCAGCAGGTCGCGCCGCAGACTGACCCGCAGCAGGCTGTCATCTGCCCGCCCGCTGCTGTCGTCGTCGACAATGCGGTGCTCCAGCCCGACATTCACGCTCCAGTCGCGGGTCAGTTGCCGCTGCACGGCCAGGGACAGCGTCGCAAAACGCCCATCATCCCCGGCGCCCGTGGCCTTGCGGTCGGTAAAGGAAAACTGCGCATTGAAACCGGTCAGCGCGTTCAGTTGCGTGCGATAGCCCAGAGCGAGGCTGGTCACTTCCTCTTCCGCGTCGTCGGTGCCGGAGCGGATGGTCCGGTCAAATTCTGCCGTGATGGCCCCGTTCGGCAGGTCATAGGCCAGATCGACACCACCCACGGTGGCGATGTCTCCGTCAACCTCACGGGTCAGGCCCAGCGAACCGGTGACCCGCCAGATATCGGTTTCGAACCCCCGCGCGCCGCGCAGCGTATAGCGGGTGCCGTCTTCGGTATCCTCGATATTGGCGCTCAGCCGGAGGCTGCCATTGGACAGGGTGCGCCGCACGGCGGTGTTGAGCGTATAGGTGTCCTGGCGGCCTTCGCCGGCGCCGAAATCCTCGAAGGTGCTCAGGCGCATATCCACGGTTGCCTGTGTCACCGGGTTGAGATCAAAGCGCAGGCCGAGCCCGGCGCGGAACCGGTCCTCGTCGGTCAGGTCGGGGTCTGTGGTGTCGCTGAACCGCAACCCTGTGAACCCGGCGGACAGGGTGATCCCGAAGGGCGCGCGCCGCCGCAACTCGAGCCGCGCGTCAAAGCCGAACTGCCTTTGGGTGCCGCTGGTGTCGAGCAGGTCGAAATCCGCTGTCACCGGGTCGAATTGCAGTTCGGAGGCAAAGACGTCCCGTTCGACATAGAACGCGCTGGCGTCCAGCTGCGCATCCCGGGACTGCCGGGTGTAGCTGAACCGCAGGCTGGGGTCGACGATGCCGGTGGCCAACTCGCCTTCGGTGGCGCCGTTCACGGTGCGCAGGCCGATATCACCGCTCAGGTCGAGCGACTGGATCGGCGTGGCAAAGCGCAACAGAAAGTCGAGCCGGGCCGACAGGTCCGTGGTGCTGCCGGTGTCATCCGTGTCCAGGCTGCGGTTGGTGTTGAATTGCGCGCTGGTCGAGAGCCCGAGGCGCAGGATCGGCCCGTCGTTCTGATCCTGCGCCAGTGCGGCAGAGCCGATCAGCAGGCCCGCACCGGCGCCAAGCAGCCCCGAAAGGCGGGGGGCGTGATATGGCACACTCCGCCCCATGCCGTCGGGATCACTCAAACAGGCGCCGGGTCGGTACAACGATCACATCGCCATCCCGAAGCTCGAGCGTGGCATTGGCGGTCTGCCCCTGAAGCATCGCGTCATAGTTCAGCGGGATCACCGTCTCGACCCCGGTCTTGGGGTCCTGACGCCGCAGCTGAACCCGCTTGGTGGCGGCAAAACTGGAAAAGCCGCCCATCTCGGCAAAGGCCTGCAGCAATGTGGTGCCGGGCTCCATCTCGACCTTGCCGGCGCGTTCCACCTCGCCCAGCATATAGACCGAGATCACCTCCGGTTCGGTCTCGATCGGGACGTCCTCGGGGGCCAGCTGTTCGAGCGCCACAAAGACGCTGGGCGGTTCGGTGAAATTCGGGGCCAGTTGCCGGGTCAGTGTGGCCTGCACCGCATTGACCGTCTGACCGGCCGCGCGGATGGAGCCGACAAAGGGGAAATTGATCCGGCCCCTGGGGTCGACAAGGACTGTGCGGTTGAGCGTCTCGTCCTCGATGACCTCGACCCGCAGGATGTCTCCGGCCTGAATGCGGTAGCCTTGCGCCGGTGCAATGGCCGGCATCAGAAGGAAAAGGCCGATCAGCCAAGTGAGAAAGAGCCTGGGGTGGGTCATGTCATCCGCCTTGCGTTTGGTTGAAGCGGGCAAGGGGGCCCGACCGCCAAATCTTACAGATACATACCATACTGTGTGGTTTTGCATAGATCGAACCGCAATATCTTTAGCGCTCCTGACCCTGCATGTCCGGCGGGGCACCGGGTGCGCCCGGCCTGATCAGTTCGCCTGCAAACCGTCCAGGGTTTCCTGCGCGCGGGCCATCTGGGGCAGGGTGCTGTCGGGCCCGGCAATCTCGATCGCGCGTGTCAGCGCCGCGCGTGCGTCCTCGGGGCGCTCAAGCGCTGCATAGGTCATGCCCAGATGGTATTGCACCAGCGGATCGGCCGCCAATGCCTCGGCCGCCGGTTCGAGATAGGTCAGCGCCTCTTCGAAATTGCCCTGCTTGTAGGTGATCCAGCCATATGTATCCTGAAAGGCCGGCACCTCGGTGCCGCGCAGGCGGCGCGCGACGGCGGCGGCTCGGTCCTGGCTTTCCTCGTCGTCGCGGAATGCGCTGAGCAGGCTCGCCAGGTTGTTGGCGACGATGATGTTGTTGGTGTTGCGGCTGTAGAGCGTCTCGTAGATCGCGATGGCCCCTTCGATATCGCCCTCGCGTTCCAGTTCGCCGGCCTGCAGCAACAGCAGGCGCGGGGCGCTGTCATTGGCCTGAAGGGCGGCGGTCAGCACCTCACGTGCATCGCCCTGCCGGCCGGTCCGCAACAGTTGAATATACAGCTGGGTGGTGGCCGCGGCAAAGGTCGGATTGGCGGCGATGATGTCGCGCAGGATCTCTTCGGAGGTGTCGGGATTGCCCTCGGCCATATGCAGCGCTGCATCGATCATGCGCAGCTGCGGGTCGTCGGCATTGGCTTCGAGGATTTCGTTCATATAGGCCCGTGCCTCGTCCACGCGACCATCCCGCAACTGGGTCTGGATCACGTTGGACACGGCCACGGCATTTTGCCCGCCGGTGCCGGCCTGTTCCTGCAGGATGGCCAGCCCCTCGTCGACCCGGTCCTCTCGCAGGAGCAGGGTGGTGCGCAGCGATTGCAGCAGCTCCGGTGCCCGGGGCTGGTCCTGCAGGCGTTCCACGTCGGCAATGATGCCGCGCACAAGACCCAGAGCGTTGTCGGCAAAGGCAAGCTGCGCCGACTGGGCCAGAATATCGAGATTGGTGGGATGCGCGTTGCGCGCGTCGGCCAGCACGTTGCGGGCCGCGGCCCGGCGGTCGTCGCGCAGCAGGAATTCGGCATATAGCAGCGATTCCCGGATGCCGGCATTTGACACCTCGACCGCCGTGGCCAGCCGTTCGCCCTGCAGTTCGGGGCTGCCGTTGCGCCCATGCGCCTGGGCCAGAAGCAGCAGGATCTCGGTGTCGCGCGGGCTCTGGTCCAGCGCCTGACGCAGGTCGAGGATGGCCTCGCGCGGCTGGTCCCCGTCGATCAGCAGCCGGGCGCGCAATTTCAGGGCCACGACATTCGTGGCGTCTTCGGTCAGGATCTCTTCGATCAGGGCGCGCCCGCCCACCCGGTTGTTGGTCCGCAACAGCATCTCGGCCAGCGATCCCTTGATCCGGCGGATCTGGTCGCTGGGCTCGGCGTTGTCCACGATGTCCTGCATCTCGGCGATGGCATCTTCGGTCCGGCCGGCCTCAAAGGCATAGGCCGCGCGCAAGGAGCGGTAGAATTCGAGGTTTTCGGGCTGCTCCGCATTGGCGACGATCAAACGTTCGATTTCGGCCGCGGATGCGTCGCGGCCGCGGGTCTGGTCAAGCATCCGGATGACCGTGACGAACCCTGCGGTCTCTCCGGTGTCGTCACCGGCCAGTTCGCGCAGGAAGCCCTCTGCCTTGTCGATGTCCTGCCGCTGCAGATAGAAGGTGATCAGCGATTGCTGCACCTCGCGGTTGTCCGGGAACTGGGTGTACATCTGCCGCAGATGCGCTTCGATCTCGCCGGTTTCCTGCAATGCCTCCAGGGCCTGCAGCTTGATGATGTAATAGCGCAGATCTTCGGGCACCTGAGCGATCGCGCCGTCAATATAGGGCAGCGCGGCCGAGGGGCGGTTCGATGACATCGCGTCGACAATCACGACACGACGGCTCAGAAGGTCGTTGGGATCGGCTTCGAGAAGCTGCAGGGCCTGCCGTGCCAGACCTTCGCGCTTGGCCGGTGCGTCGTCCAGAACCGCCTGCCGGTAGTCCAGCGAGACCTCGATGGATTGTGTGATGGCGTCGTCCGGCGCCAGTTCGATCGCGCGCCGGCCCGTGCGTTCGGCCTCGTCCCAGGTCTGGTTCAGAAGCGCGATCCGCGCCATATTCTGGAACGGCTCGGCGAGGTTGGGTGCAACCTCGGACACATAGCGGTACTGGGCATAGGCACCTGCGGGGTCGCCTTGCGCCTCGAGGATGCCGGCCAGCCCCAGGCGTGCGCCCTGATGGTCCTCGACATATTGCAGCACATTGCGGAACTCGACCGCCGCCCGCGCCGGGTCCCCTTCGGCCAGCAGGGCGAGGCCGGACTGGTAGAACTCTTCGGCCTTCTGTTCCTCGTCCACACAGGCGGCGAGAAACAGTGTTGCAACGAAGACAAGAGCGGTCAGAGGGCGATAAAACATGGTGCGACTGTATCTGTAGGGCGTGCGTGCACAATGCAAAAACAACGCAAGGCCCGGGATGATCACATGACTTTGGTTAATGACCCGTGCCGCACAAAACCACACGCACGGTCGACATCAGGGTCCGCAGATCCGTCCGGAAGGACAGCTGGTTGTTGTACCGCGCGTCGTAAAAGGCACGATCGGAAAACGATGTCTTGTTCCGGTCCGAAATCTGCCAGAAGCCGGTGATGCCGGGGCGCAGTTCGTAATAATCCTGGCCGTGATACAGGCTTTTCTGGCTGACCATCATCGGGCGTGGCCCCACCAGCGACATGTCACCGCGCAGCACATTGAAAAGCTGTGGCAGTTCATCGACCGAACTCTTGCGCAGGAACCGTCCGAGCGGCGTGATGCGCGGATCGTCCAGCAGTTTCTGCTTGCAGTTCCACTCCGTCCGCAGGGCCGGGTCCTTGTCCAGGCAATCCTCGAGCACCTCGTCGGCGTTATGCACCATGGTGCGCAGCTTCCACATGCTGAAGATCTTGCCGTTCAGCCCGATCCGTTTCTGACGATAGAAGGGTGTGCCACCGTTCCGGGCCACCAGAAGGGCCAGCACGATGATCACGGGCAGGATGACAGGCAGGCTCAGGACAACCAGTGCGACATCAAGGATGCGCTTGGCAAAGCGCCTGTAAAACCCTGTGCGCCGCGTCCGCGCCCTGCGCGGGTGCTGGCGCCCGAAATTTGCGGACGTGATCATATCCGTCATCTGAACATCTTCGGCTGACATGAAAATCTCGGAGCGTTGCAGTCTGTAGTCCCAGGCACGTGGTGATTTACCTGTGGTAAAATCCGTCTTTGGTTCAACCGTTGTAAGCTTACTCGGCACAAAAAAATCCCAACCCATTTAACACGCAAAATGACGCAGCTTTTGTTAAAAATTGAATAATGGCAGCGACTCCCTGATATCAGTGTCGTTGCGGATTTGCTATGGATATTTGTCAAAACTGAGCCGTTCATGAGGCTTTGCCGCCAATTTTCAGACGCTTTCGACCAAGGGTTGTGAGTGGTCCCGGCGATTGTTCCAAATTGAGGACAATGTCGCGGATCGGGACGGATTGTACGCCTTATTGCAGTCAGATTTTTCTGTCACCGTCTGCCAGATGATTCTGAACGTGGCTTCAATCGGGTCAGATTGAGGTCTATATGATGTGTAGGAACAAAACCTTGTGCCGGGATGTAGGCGGCTCCGAGGGAGGTATGCGACCTCACGCTTGTAAGGTGATGTACATGACAGGCGGATAGCATGAACACGCTCGAAATATATACGGATCACTTCAAGATGCGTGAGCGGCCCTTCACGCTTGTTCCGGACCCGGATTTTCTGTTCTGGAGCCCGGCCCACAAGCGTGCCTATGCCATTCTCGAATACGGTATCGTCACCCGGGCCCCGATCACGTTGATCACCGGCGATGTGGGCGCGGGCAAGACCACCCTGCTGCACCAGTTGCTGAAGTCCTTCGAGGAGAATGTCAGCATCGGGCTGGTCTCGAACGCGCAGGGGGATCGGGGCGAGCTGTTGCGCTGGGTGATGTCGGCCTTTGAGCAGCCGACCGAACCGGGCGCCAGCTATGTCGACATGTTTGCCGCCTTTCAGGCCTTTCTGATCCAGCAATATGCGGCCGGCCGCCGGTCCATCGTGGTCATCGACGAGGCACAGAACCTCAGCCGTGAAAACCTCGAAGAGCTGCGGATGTTCACCAACATCAATTCCAACAAGGACGAGCTCTTTCAGATCGTGCTCGTGGGTCAGCCCGAGCTGCGCGATATGGTGATGCGCCCCGATCTGTCGCAATTCGCCCAGCGGGTGTCGGCGCATTTTCATCTCACCACGATGGATGCCGAGACGACGGCGCAATATATCCATCACCGGCTCGTCACGGCGGGCGGGGCAGGGGATATCTTTGATGCCGCGGCCTGTCGCGACGTACACACGCAGTCCGGCGGGATACCGCGGGTCGTTAACCAGCTGTGCGACCTTTGCATGGTCTACGCATTTGCAAGCGGTCATACCAATGTTACGCAGTCGACGGTGCAGCAAGTGTTGGATGATGGTGTGTTTTTCGCGGGTGGTCTCAAACCGGACACCCTGAGACTGGTTGATCCGGTATCGGGAAAGACCTGATGCTGGACCTGAAATTCTATTTCGCGCTCTTTCTCAGGCGGCTGCACTATTTCCTGATCTTCACGGTGGCCGGCACCGCTGTCGGGGTGATGTTTGCCGTGACATTGCCGCCAAGTTACGAGGCCGATGCGCGGCTTGTGGTGGAATCCGAACAGATCCCCGACGAGCTGGCGGCCTCGACCGTGCGCACGGCGGCGCTTGAGCAACTGCAGATCATCGAACAGCGCATCCTGACGCGGGACATCCTGCTCGAGATGGCCAACCGGCTCGACATCTATGCCGATCGCGATGCCCGGTCCGATGAACGGTTGCGCCCGGACCAGATGGTGCAGGATCTCAGATCACGGATCCGGATCCGGACCACCGGGGGCGGGCGGGGCGACAATGCCACGCTGGTGCGTGTCAGCTTTTCGGCGTCCTCGCCCGGTCTGGCGGCGGCGGTGACCAATGAGGTGGTCACGCTGATGCTCGAGGAAAACGTGCGCATGCGGACGGGCGTGTCCGGCCAGACCCTGGAGTTTTTCGAACAGGAGGTGGCCCGGCTGGATGAGGAGCTGACCCGGCGCGGCGCCGAGATCATCCGGTTTCAGGAAGAAAACGCCGAAGCGCTGCCCGACAGCCTGGCGTTTCGGCGCGGCCAGCTGACCGCCGCCCAGGAGCGGCTCTTGCAGCTGAGCCGCGAAGAGGCGGCGCTGAATGACAGGCGCGCCGGCATGGTCGCCCTCTTTGAGGCGACGGGCCGGGTCTCGGAAACGGATGCGGCGGGCCGCGCCAGACCGCAATCGGCTGCCGAAGTGCGGCTGCGCGAACTCGAAGCACGGCTGGTGGCCAGCGGCGCGGTCCTGGCCTTTGACAACCCGCGCATCCGGTCGATCCGGGCCCAGATTGCCGCCCTCGAAGAGCAGATTGCGGAGGAGCGTGCCGCCGCGCAGGCCACACAGGCCGCCGCTGCCGCGGAAGAAGAGGCTGCCGCAGCAGCGCCGACCACATCGCTTTATGACATTCAGCTGTCCGACATCGACAACCAGCTCAAGTTCATCGCCGCCCGCCGCACCGAGCTGGAAGCGGAGATGGCCGCGCTGCGCGAGACCATTCAGGCCACCCCGAACAACGCCATCTATCTCGACACGCTGCAACGTGATTTTGCCGCCACGCGGCTCCAATATGATCAGGCCGTGGCCAACCGCGCCCGGGCCGAAACCGGCGATATCATCGAAGCCCTGTCCAAGGGCGAGCGGATATCGGTCATCGAACAGGCGGTGCCGCCGGCCGAGCCGACCAGCCCCGACCGGGTCAAGCTGGCCGCAGCCGGTGTGGGCGGTGGCCTGATGGTCGGGCTGGGACTGGTTGTGCTGCTGGAGTTGCTGAATTCCTCGATCCGGCGCCCCCAGGACGTGGTCAGACAGCTCGACATTACGCCGCTGGGCACGTTGCCCTTTATCCGCACGCGCCGTGACAGGTTTCGGCGCTGGGTGCTGATCCTGTTCGTCGTGGTCGCCGTGGCTGCCGGGTCGGTCGGCACGTTGTGGGCGATCAACGAATACTTCATGCCGCTGGACATCTTTCTGGAGAAGGTCTTGCGTCAACTGCCCAGTGTTGATTTGCCATTCTGATCGCGCTGGCCCGCCAGGAAGGACCCCTGAGCCATGGAAAAAATTCAGTCTGCCATCGCCAAGGCGCGGGCCGAACGCCGGGCCAAGGGAGGTGAGTCGACCTCTGCCAGGTTTGTCCACCGCGCATATGCCGGCGAGAGCCGCGAAGATACGGCATGGGACGCCATTCCCCTGATCACGCCGTCCATGAAGCGTCTGCGCGCACAGCGGATCGTCACGCTGGATCGCGGGCGGGACGCCGTCCATTTCGACAAGTTGCGCACCCGGATGATGCAACAGATGCAAGCCAATAACTGGCGCCGCGTGGCGATCACGTCTCCGACCATGCACAGCGGCAAGACCACCATTGCGCTCAACCTGGCATTCAGCCTGTCCCGGCAGGTGCGCAGCCGCGTCATCCTGTCGGAAATGGATCTGCGCAAACCGTCCCTGCGCCAGATATTGCGTGTCGAAACCGAACGGGACTTTGCCGAGGTCATCAACGGCAACGCCTTTTTCGAAGACAATGCCATACGGGTGCGTCAGAATCTGGTGGTGGGGATGTTGCAAAGCCCGCTGAGCCATCCCGCTGAACGGTTGCAGGATGCCCGCCTCAGCGAGACCCTTGATGCGATCGAAGAGAAATACGACCCCACTGTGATGATGTTCGACATGCCGCCATTCCAGGTGAGCGATGATGTCATGGCCTTTGCGGACAAGGTGGATTGCATGATGATCGTGGCCGCCGCAGAGCGCACCAAGATGTCCGAGCTCGATGCCTGCGAACGCGAAGTGTCCAATGTGTCAAATGTGCTGGGCGTGGTGTTGAACAAGTGCCGCTACGAGGCCGAGGACAATGCCTTTGAATATTACGGGTGACGCTGTGGAAGATGCTGACACCGCAGAGTGCATGGCGGGGCTGACGGCTACAAGCAGTCCTGCGCCGATCACCAACATCGCTGTCATCATCGTGAATTATGGCACCCCGGATCTGGCGATAAAGGCGGCAGCTAGCATTCTGGCCCGGGCGCATGGTGGCAGGCTGTGTACGGTACATATTGTGGACAACGCGTCGCCGGACAATAGCGCGGCCGCACTCCAGGCCGCGCACACACACCAACATTGGGGCGAGCGCGTCATCCTCCACCTTGAGGCGGAGAACCACGGTTTTGGTCGAGGCAACAATGTTGTGATGCGGCAGTTGGTGGCTTCTTCAAACCCACCGGACGCGGTATTTTTGTTAAATCCAGATGCGTTTGTAGAAAACGAAGTCATCGATATCCTGGCGACACATCTCGAGGCAAATCACGATGCCGGGTTTGCAGGCGCCGGTATTTCCAAGCCAGATGGCACTGCGGTCACGGCAGCCTTTCGCTTTCCCTCAGTGGCCAGTGAGTTTTCCACTGCGTTGAATTTCGGGCCTGTGGCACGATTTTTGTCACGATGGGAGGTACCCTTGAGCCCGGAAGCGCCCGCCGGGCCAGTCGATTGGGTTGCCGGCGCTGCAGTGCTCGTACGGCTGCGGACCTTAGCAGATGTCAATTTTTTCGACCCCGAGTTTTTTCTATATTATGAAGAGGTAGACTTGATGCGCCGCGCCGCCCGGCAGGGCTGGCACTGCCTTTATGTTCCTCAAGCGCGGGTAGTCCATATCGAAGGTGAGGCGACAGGGGTCAAAAGTGGCCGTACAATTGTGCCGCGTGTGCCAGACTACAGGTATCACTCCTGGCAGCATTATTTCAGCAAGTCATATGGACGCGCGGTTGCATTGCTGGCTGCACTTGCGGCGATCACCGGATCGTTGGGTAACAAGATGCTGAGCGCGCTGTTGCGACGGCCTTCGCGTGTGCCGGCGTTCTTTTTCCGCGATTTCTGGTATCACGCGATGCGCCCTTTGCTGTTTGGGAGAACAGCCAAATGACAACGGTTCCGCATCGCAAAATTCCTGATGATCCAGATTTTGTACCAAACGACGGGCGAGAAGACCTCAACCCTAAGGATGTTCACTTCTGGACATTGGTTGCCGAGGATTACCGGACGCACGGGTCTGACTTCTTTTCGCAAGGTTTCTGGGCGCTATTCTGGCATCGCTTCGGAAACTGGCGCATGGGTGTTAAGCCTTGGTTTTTGCGCGCGCCATTCAGCCTGTTCTACAAGGTTATGTTCAAGCTCACCGAAATATTATGCGGAATTTCAATACCCTACACGGTACGGGTGGGCCGCCGTGTCACGCTGGAACACTTTGGCGGTATGGTGTTGGTGGCACACACGATCGGTAACGATGTAATTGTGCGCCAGAACACAACATTCGGTATCGTAGGTCTCGATGATCTTTCCGGACGTCCCATCATCGGCAACAATGTGGAACTTGGAGCCAGTGTTGTAATCCTTGGGCGCATTCGTATCGGAGATGGGGCAAAGGTTGGTGCGGGTGCGGTGGTCGTCCGTGATGTGCCATCGGGAGTGGTTGTGGGAGGCGTGCCGGCACGGGTCCTTAAATACACGCCGTCCAAATCTTAAAGAGGTCTTGCGTTCTTTCTCGTCGAGCTTTGGTCACTTCTAAAACCAACCGTATCCTTGCATGCTGACCTTCGTCCCCACAACTGCATCAAATATTTCCAAAACGACTTTAAGAGCAGTTGTTAGGTGGCGGGATCCCAGTGTCTGTCACAATACGAAGGACAGGGCCTTTGGCGATAAAACGTGCAGTCCCTTCCGGAAGGAGCGTGTTTCTGCCGCTTTGGCGGAAATTATGCCCGGCATGTTGAACTGGGTCACAATTCTTATACGCGCTGTGTGATTTTGCAGATGTACGGGGGCGTTTTGCCTTTGAACTGCCCTGCGAAGATCAATGAAAGAGCACATTTCATGGTTACCAGATCCTTACTAGGCATTTTCACCTTGCTGGCTGACAGGCACCAGAGAGGCAATGGCGATGGCACTGATAATGGCACGAACGGCACCGAGCAGGGTGGCGCAGAACGGTTTGCGGGCCTCTCAGATGAGGCGCAGACAATGAACCCTATTTTCCTCTTTTTGCTGGGATTGGGCGGCGCCTTTGGTATGGGCGGCGGGTCCAAGGCTGCTGCGAATGATGTCGCCGTGCCGGATGGGGTGCCTGATACGCCAGCGCCTGACACCGGTGGCACGGACGATCCGCCGGATACCGTGATCGACACAGGGTCGGATGACACGCCTGTGCCTGACGATACACCGGCGCCTGACCCGGATGATGGCACTGACGTGCCAGCGCCCGAAACCGACGAGACGGATGACACACCCGATCCCGACCCCGGGCCCGATGATGTGCCTGACGACACACCTGCACCCGTTCCGGACGACGGTACTGACGTGCCGGCACCTGACACCGGCGGCACCGATGACACGCCGGACACAGGGACAGACACGGGGACGGATGATACCACACCACCCGACACCGGAAGCGATACGACGCCCGCAACGCCGCCGGTCAGTGGCGAGCCGATCGCGCTTGGCGACGGCAGTGCAGCCGTGACGGTGACAGGTGGCCGGGTGTCGACCCTGGCGGCAGAAGACCATGCCACGGCGCAGTCCATTCGCATTCTCGAAGACCCCGAACACGGGAACCTGACGGTCAACCCCGACAACACGCTGGCCTTGGTCATGACCACCAGTGATTTCACCGGGTCCATGAATTTTCGGTACGAAGTGACGGATGCCGACGGGAATGTTCAGCAATATGACCAGACCCTGACCGTCGAAGCCGGGACCCAGCAGGCCGGCTGGGGGCAGGGGCATCATTACCTGCTCGAGACCGACGAGAATGACGATACGATCGTTGAAACCGGCGATGATCACCGCAAGGTCTTTGTGTCCAACAGCGAAGACGCGTTGAGCCGCGCGGATATCGCGGCCCTCGAAGGGTTGGACGAGAGCGAGATCACCGGACGCTGGTTGGCCGAAAACGGTATGTATGGCGCTGACGAGGAAATGGCGCTGAAGCCCGATGCCGGCATGGATCTATGGTACACCGTCACGGGTGAGCGGGTTGCGCCAAACTCCAACTGGCTGCTGTTTGAAAAAGGCTACACCTACGATGATCTCGGGCGGGTTGTCACACGCGGCCTTCAAGGCGAAGACGAGTTGCACCCTGTACATATCACTTCATGGGGTGAAGGTGAGCAGCCAATTATCGCGTCGCAAATTGTAATCTTCCAGCGAGATTCGGACGATGTCGTCTTTTCCGATCTGCAGATCGATGGTGGCGTCGCAGGACTGCTTGGCACTGACTTTATATTTGAAAACATCACCGCTACCCAAAAGGGATGGGGTTTACAAAATCTTGAAAGTATGACGATCCGGAACTCCACCTTCCGTGACATTCATAAGGAAGACCCATTTAACGGGAGTGACTGGCAACCGCATGCAGACCGTGATGTTGGGATTTACTCGGCGAACAGCAATGGGCTTTTGATTGAAAATACGCTCTTTGCGCAGATCGGTTGGGAAGAAGGATATGATCCGAACGGTGATGGCGATCTGCCACAACCTCCCAGCCAATTCACACAGAACGTTTATGTGGCGGACAGTGGGCTCGACTTCACCTTTCGCGACAATGTCTCGACGAAAGCGGCGTCTTACGGACTGCAAGCACGAGGGGGCGGTCTTGTCGAAGATAATCTATTCGCGGAAAACAATGCCGCCTTGTTTCTTGCCGGAGGCAGCCATTCGTCAGGTGAGCACGCTGGCAACTATTCCCTAGTCAACGGCAACGTGATCACTTCGGCTGCCTACAAGGGTGCTAATCTGATTGGAGCTCTGTCACGCGGGCTGCATGATATCTCAATGGACAGTACGCTGCTCGACAATATCGTCGCGCACTTGGCTGATCCGAACGATCCCGATGACATCGCGGCAAAAGAATTCAACAATGGCGGGCTCATTCTCGAGAACAGCGTCACGTTCGACAACACCATTGTCTACAACTGGGAAGGCACACGTGCGTCCAGTTTTGATCTCGAACAGAACATCGACGGCCTGGACACCGACGTGCTGGACGCCACGACCTACAACACCCTGGCCCAGAGCGTTCTGAACGACCCCAACGCCACCGCCGATGACTTGGCCGAATATCTCAAGACCAACGACTTCAACACCGACGAACTGCTGGCCTTCTTCAAGGATGCGTTCGAAGTGGTTGTTGCCGAAACGGCGGCGGGCACCACACATACTTTCGTTCCCAATGCCCTCGGCGGGGGTATCCGCTGGGACAACCGTATCAACTGGGACAACAACACCCTGCCGCAGAACGGCGACAGCGTCGATCTCAACGGCAACTGGGTCCACTTTGCTGCCAATGTCGATCTGCAGGACATCACTTTCGGCGATGGCGCGGACCTGAAGGTCACGGCCGGGCGGCTCGACATCGAAGACACCACCACCGTCGGAGACGGCACCGCCACGCTCCATATCGACGATGCCGGCCAGTTCTGGACCAACGGTGTGGCCGCGGGTGATGATCTGGATGTCGATGTGGATGGCGGGCGTTTTGCCAACACGGGCGAGATCTCGGGCGGTGTCTCTTTCGACATTACCGACGGTCAGGTCCTGTTGGCCACGGACGGCGCAGCACTCACGCTGGAGGCGGGTGATGTGCTTGAGATCACCGGCACCCAGGCCAAGGTCGGCTTTGACGGTGAGGATCGGCTTACGGCGGGCCTGTATCTGAAAGAGGGCGCAACGCTCAGTTTCGTGGCAGACGACCAGGGGCTGGAGACAATCGAAGAGTTCCGCTCCGGAGGTCTGGGCGACACGCCGGAGGTCTACTCCAAAGTCGATCTGGGCCAGAGCGGTCTTCAGATTGATGTCACCGAGATTGCCGGCGACATTTCAGATAGCTTGCTGATCGATGTGGATGAACTGCTGGGTACGTTCGACACGATCGCGCTCATTGGTCTTGGCGACCAACAGGACGCCGAGGTGATGATCGACTATGAAAGCGACACCGTATCATTGCGGCTCTTTGCGGATGGCGAGGGCACAGGCGAGACGTTCCTGACCACAGTGGGCGACACCCTGACCCCCGCGATCGCAAGGCCGCTATGGGATGTGCTGACCGACGGCCACGGGACGTTCGAGGAGGCGGATGAGGAGCCGGAACTGCAGGAGCCACTGCTATTGATGTAAGTACATCATTTACCTAGTGTGGCATGGTTTCACGGGCCGTAGAATTTAAGGAGCATTTGGTTTTGCGCTTTGCATCAGTTGTGTCTTTGGTGATGTTTGCAACACCTGCATTTGCCTATATCGGGCCGGGTGGTGGCCTAGGTGCATTAGGTTTGCTGGTCGCACTCGTATTAGGGCTTGTGTTGCTGTTGGTAGGCTTTGTTTGGTTTCCCCTAAAGCGAGCCTTAAAAAATCGTCGAAAGCAGACAGAGACTGCGCGTGAACCCCTAGACGAGTAATGGCGCCGTTCTTTATTAGTTGTGCAGCCACCGTATGTTTTGCAGTGGCATTGTGGCAGTTGGCTCTTATGCCAAGGGCTAAGTGTGTCTCGGAAAATGCGATCACTGGCGTATCGACTATGCTGGATCCTGTGTTGGACGACACCGCCAAAGAGTTAGCTATACGGCAAGCTGCTTTTGCGCTTCTGGCAGGCAGCGTGGATCTAGCTTGGCGCTTGGCAGCCACGTTTTTGGCCGCTGCTGTGCCAATTTACGTGGCGCATTGGATGAACTGGTCATCTTTGCACGAGACACTTGATGTCCTTCTGGGTCTCAATTTCCTGATCGGAGCTACAGTGCTCGCCATTGTGCTGGTCTGGGTTGTGCGCCCAAAACCATCCCGAACCGCCCATTCAGAAACCTACAATGCGGCAGACCGGTTTCTCCACGCGCTGGCTTTTTCAGGGCCAGGTATGCTACGGGGCGTCGCTCGTCTTGATGACCGGCTTTTTGCTGCAACTTTGCTCAAGACGCAGTCTCCGCGGTCAGTTTTTATTACTTCGCTCGCACGCGGGGGCACGACGGCAGTTCTCAATGCACTGGATGCTGTACCTCAGACGGTCACGTATCACTATCGTGATATGCCCTTTATCACTGCACCGCTAATGTGGTCGAAGATGACGAGCTTACGCGGGCGCAGCATCATGCCCGTCGAGCGCGCGCACGGGGATGGGTTGAGCATTGACCTGAACACACCTGAAGCCTTTGACGAAGTGTTATGGCGTCTTTTCTGGCCCGAAAAGTACACCGCCAATCAGATCGCTTTATGGACCCACGAGGATTTGAAACCTGAAGCTACGCAGTTCTTTAAAACGCAACTTAAAAAGCTGGCACATGTACAGACAAGTTCTGTTGCAGACGCTTGCTACCTGTCGAAGAATAATGCCAACCTCGCTCGGCTTCCGCTCTTGCACGAGATGTTTCCGGACGCTCATATCGTTGTTCCACTGCGTCGCCCTGCACCCCATGCCGCTTCGCTTTTGCGCCAGCACAGGAACTTTCTGGACCTACATGAGCGTAATCCTTTTGCTAAACGGTATATGCGAGACATTGGACATCTAGAGTTTGGGGCGCTGCATACGCCGATCGGCTTTCCAGGTTTTGACGCTGCGGCCCGTGACCCACTGCATCCAGACTATTGGATCAACTACTGGCATGCTGCCTTTTCCTGGCTGCTGGAGCAGGACATCCCCTACCGCTTGATCGTGCAGGATAATCTGAGATGCGACGCGGAACAAACTATGCAAGAGCTGTGTAAAGATCTGGGACTATACGGCGGCCAGATAGCATTTGCGCCATTTTTTCGCACCAAACCTGATCGAGACCCTCAGGACACTTTTTCACCCGATGCATTGGGTAAAGCCAACGATGTTTATCAGCGATTGATCCGGAAACAGATGAATGAGGGTTTGGGTTGAAGCGCCGTCAAATCAATAAGAAGCCGGAAAGTATCTTGGAAAGACTGTTGTTCCGACGCGTTGAGCTGTGGTTCTGCTTGCTGCTGGCACTGACATCAGGACTTTTTTTCAGCCTTTGGACTTGGCGCGTTGTCGATCACGACGCCTTCCCCCGCAGGCAGATTGATGAATTGCGGGCAGTGCTGATCCCGACCGAGGCTGATACCCGGACCTTGTTTGAACGGCTTTCAGCAGATCTGTCCTTTCATCCTTACGCCTTTGAAGCTGTTGCAAAGCCAGATCCAATCGTGGATTCAGCACTTTTGAGCCGCGTGACCCGTGGAGATGCGGCCAAAGGTCTCCTCCCGCCGCTTGATAGCATGACCTTTGCCAATGTCTCGGGCGTGGATGACCACTTACTTATCTTCGGCAGCTTTCCCGTGACAGAAGCCGAGACACACTGGGGCATACTGCATATTGATCCTAACGGGCAGGTACAGAACGGTTGGCAGACGGATATCGCGCGCGGAGAATTCGATGGAGGCCACATCGGTTTTGCAATGTCTGCCGATGGCGTCTTGGCCACGAATACAAACGGGATACTATCGGCCCATAACTGGTGTGGCCGAACCTTGTGGGAAGCGGAATGGAGCCCGCACCCTGATGGGGAGCGCCGCCAGCATGATCGATTGGATGGCTATGATTGGCACCATGATGTGACCTATCATGATGGGGCGTTTTATTCGTTTCGCGGACAGAAGGTAATCGGGGTATCGGCGACCACCGGAGAAATCCTCTCACAGCTTGATCTAGTCGATGTTATGCGTTGGGCCTGGAAAGACGGGCTGGATCTCTTGAGCGTGCATGCGAAGATCGAAAGCAGGCAAATCTTGCAGTCGGAAGATCCGGCTTCTGCACTGACCCGTGATCCATTTCATGTCAACAAGGTCGACGTTTTGTCCCCGAAGCTGGCAGATGCTTTTCCAGAATTTGCCGCTGGCGACATGCTATTGTCCCTCCGTGAGTTGAACCTGGTGATCGTCGTGCGCCCGTCTGAGCGAAAGATCATCTGGTGGCGTCAAGGGCTGACATCGCGCCAGCACGATGTGACCTTTGCGCTGGATGAAAACGGGCGGGGCGTTGTAGAGTTGTTCAATAACGATCCTTTCGGAGGACGCCCAGCCATTCGGCGCCTTGCGCTCGATGATCACAGTTTCCAAGACATCCTACAGCTGAACCAATGGAATATGCATATGCCATTCAAAGGTAATTTCGTGCGCCGAGGGGATCGTGTGATTACAGTGGATGATGAAAGCGGTCGCGCTATTTTGGGCAGGCTTTCTGGTCAGATCGAAATGATCTTTCACAACGCCTACACAACGCCCGACGAAGAACTGCTGAGGTTGCAGCTGCGCAACGCCCTTTTTCTGTCTGCTGATTATATAGCTCAATTGGATGCGCAATGTTCGCAATAGCATCTCATCAGTTGCCTGACCTGTTGCGTCTTGTGCATGTTCTTGTCCCGTTTCGGCGTCTCTGCTACGCCCCTCGTGTTTTTTCAATGAAATTTCGATTGTTGCTAACTTGAGTATCGACCATGTTGTCTGACCTCTTCCCATCCGACGCCGCGCAGGGTCGATCTGTGGTGCGAGCCCCGCATGTCACGTGGCGCTATCTTTGGCCAGTTCTGGGAGTTGCCTTTCTAGTACGGCTGTTTTTTGCCCAATGGGCGGATGTGCAACTACATCCTGACGAGACTTATCAATATTACGAACAGGCCTACCGGTTAATCCATGGATATGGGCTTATCCCTTGGGAATATGTGTTTGGCATTCGGTCCTGGTTTATCCCACTGTGCCTGGCGGGACTTTTGGTGGTGGCGGAAGCGATTGGGCTTGATCAACCGTATGAATATGCCTTTTTTGTCAAATCTGTATTATGCCTAATCAGTCTGAGCTTACCGTTGAGCATGTACCGGTTGGGCCAGGTTTTATGGAATGAACAGGTGGCGGTATTCAGCTTTTTGTTGGGCTGTTTCTGGCACCATTTCCTTTATATGGCGCACAAGCCCATGCCGGGCGTACTTGCAATGTACGGGTTGGTATGGCTGGTGGTTTGGATGCTGCAACCAGTCACCCGGGCCCGGGCGTTCTGGTTCGGATTGATGGTGGGGCTTGTTTTTACGTTACGCTATCAGTTGCTGCCGGTGCTTGGGCTGGTGTGGCTTATCGCACTTTACCGGTTACGCGGTGTGGCAGTTGGTCCGCTGTTGATGGGCTCTACCGTGGCGGTGGGTATTGCGGGCGTGTTGGATTGGTATTTTTGGGGCGGGTTCTTAACATCCTTTGTCGAAAATTTCCGACTGAATTTTCTCTACGACATTGCCTCGACCTTCAGTGAAAAAGGGGGCGACTTCTACATTAAACGCATAACCAAAGAGACAGGTGGCTTGTTCTTGTTGGGATTGGCTGGGTTTGCACTGGTGTGGCGTCAGGCATGGGCGATCACAGTGTCATTGCTCGTTGGCTTTGCACTTTTTCACGTGCCGGCGCACAAGGAATTGCGTTTCGTGCTATGGATTGTTCCGTTTTCGCTTGTGGGGTCAGCCATCGCTACGCTTTGGCTAGCGGATCGTCATGCATTGCTGCAAAGGGTGGCACCAATTGTGTTATGCGTTGTCGTGGCAGGGCCAACCGTCTGGTATGGCGCGCGCTATCTTGGGGTTGTGCCGTTCAAAGATTGGTGGCGTGATGGCACTTCAGTGATGCGTACGCTTAGCGAGACCGATGATGTCACTGCAGTGGAGTTTCTAACTCCGTCCCGAGCCTGGGCCGGGCTTCCCGGATATTACACCTTGGGCAAACCGGTTCCACTTTACATGTTCGGTTGGCACAGTGATGTGACGCCGGCCGAACGCGCCACACGCCTAGCTCATGTATCGCATATCGTGGCGGAGGCCGATCAGCAGATCCCACCAGGCTATGTGCTCCATAGTCAGCACGGCATATTTTCACTCTGGCACAGTAAAACGCCCAAAACTGCTGTAGGTCTCGAAGGTTTTAATTTGCGAACACCCTATCCCACTCCGATCCCGCGCGGCTATCAAACTTTGGGGTCGCGTACACCACTGAAGATAGAGGGTTGGTGAAATACCGCGAGCGCGGGACCCTACTGTCCCGTGTTAACCGTCTGATAGCCTTTGTTTCGCCGCAAAAAATGTGCCAAACGCGCTTGAGATCAGATGAGTATTTTTTCATGACACAGGCAGAGCACTCTACATTTTCCGAATTCGCCGACATCCGTTTCAAGACAGGCATTTCGATTATCGTCCCGACCTACAAGGAGGTCGAGAATATCCCGCATATCCTGGCGCGGCTTGATCAGTTGCGCGCCGCTCACGATCTGACGCTCGAAGTGCTGTTTCTCGACGACAACAGCCGCGATGGCAGCCAGGAGGCGGTCGCCGCGGCGGGCTATGACTGGGCGCGGATCATCGTGCGGACGGAAAACCGCGGGCTGAGCCCGGCGGTGATCGACGGGTTCGCAGCCGCGCAGTATCCCATCCTGATCTGCATGGATTGCGACCTCAGCCATCCGCCGGAAAAGGTGCCGCAGATGATCCTGGCGCTGAATGCGGGCCAGCAGATGGTGATCGGCTCGCGCTATGTGCCCGGAGCGTCGACGGATGATGACTGGGGGTTTCTGCGCTGGCTCAACTCGGTGGTGGCCACGCTGCTGGCGCGGCCCCTGACGGCGGTGCGCGACCCGATGTCGGGCTTTTTCGCCATGCGCAAGGCGGATTTCGATGTGGTGCAGGACCTCAACCCGATTGGCTACAAGATCGCGCTGGAGCTGATCGTGAAATGCGGGTTCGAGAATGTGGGCGAGGTGCCCATCCACTTCACTGACCGGATCCACGGGACCAGCAAGCTGACCTTTCGCGAGCAGCTGAAATACATCCAGCACCTCCGCCGTCTCTATCTGCACCGCTTTGCCAATGCGATGTATCTGGCGCAGTTCCTTGTCGTGGGGGCCTCGGGCGTGGTGGTGAACCTGGCGGTGCTGACCCTGTTGCAACTCATGGGCCTGCCGGAGGCGGTCTGCCTGGCCGGCGGGATTGCCGTCAGCGTAGTGAGTAACTTCCTGCTCAATCGCCGCTTCACGTTCTCCTATGCGCGGGCAGGGCATATGGGCAAACAGTTCCTGGGCTTTCTGGGGGCCTCTGCCGTGGGGGCCGGGATCAGCTTTGCCGTGTCGCTGTTTTTGCGCGCGCAACTGCTGGAGGGCGTCAGCTACGGCCTGCATCTTGCAGCCCTGGGCGGCATCGCCTCGGGGATGATCTTCAACTATCTCGGCAACCGGTTCCTGGTGTTCCGCAAGACGCATGTGCGGAAGTAGGGTCGTGTCCGGGACGGGTTTATGAAAATCACCTATATTGCAGGCTAGGCCAAATACTATATACCTCTTCGCAAGTGCAAAATATCGAAACTTGATACGCACAATGAAGTGCTGATATTGAGCAACGAGGATTTGAGGTTTGCTGTGCTGAGCGCCAGTTTTATCCGTAACTACTGGCACACTCACGAACATATATCAATGAGTATAAAGCTAAATTTAGAGTATTATTAAAGAAATTTTTTATTAAAATTTTTAATCTCGCAAAAATATTGGAATTTTGTCTATATGAAATATTCCATATCTTAAAATTTATCTTTATTTATAAAATCATAGCAAAACAGAATTTGAAGACTGGGTAGCTAAGGAAAATATTATGCTGAAAGATGATAAAAAAAGGGTCGTTTTTGTTCAAAATGGTGACTTCAGAGCAGCAGATCAGCGCATAAAAGGTGGCAGAGGAGAGACCTATGACGCGCAAGCTTACTCTATGAATGTCGTTGAGCGTATTGCAACAAAGGTTGCACTAACGGCAGTGGTGTGCATTAACGCAGAAGCGCAACATGATGAAATCCTACCTACAGGTGTGCGTTCAATTGGTATTGATGATATCTGGAAAAAGAAGAACCCCTTTAATGCAGTTATTGCGCAACTTAAAGATTTGATGCCCACGCACCTTATTTTACGCATCCCAAGCAATGAAATAATTGTATGGTCGATACAAAGAAACATACAAATCCTGCCCAGTTTTGCCGACTCGTTCACATTTCGCACTGGCGCGCGCGGAATACTTGATCGTCTTCGGGTGAAACGCCTGGCAAAAGCGCTCAACCATTCTTCCGTTAGAATTGTCGGCAATCACAATATCGCGGCTGCGGAAGCTCTGGCCAAAATCGGGGTCAGACCCGAAAAGATTTTGCCTTGGGACTGGCCACGCTCACCAACCCCACAGGATTTCCCGAGCAAAACCGCCGCGGGGACCAAACCAAAGCGATTGATTTTTGTCGGCAGCGTTTCCGAAGAAAAAGGCGTGGGCGACATCCTGCGCGCAATGGCCGCTGATCCTGATATGGGCGACGGCGCGACGCTCGAAGTTTTCGGGTCCGGCGAGATCGAAGACATGCGTAAACTCGCTGCACAACTGGGAATTCAGGCGCGTGTCCACTTTGGTGGCCGTATCCCACATGCAGACGTCACGCCGGCTATGCATGCCGCTGATGCCGTGGTCGTGTACTCTCGGCATGCATATGGCGAAGGGCTTCCAGGCACGATCTATCTGGGTCTGGCATCGCGAACCCCCCTGGTGGTCTCTGACCATCCAATGTTCACCGCCTACTTTGAGGATCGTACCGATCTTGTCATTGCCCCTGAGCGCAACCCGGACGCACTGGCTGCGAAACTCCGAGAATTGTTCAGTGATGCGGAACTGTACCGCTCTTTGTCAGACAACAGCTCCGCAGCGTTCAATCGCATTGCCCACCCGGTCCACTGGGGTGACTTTGTCGAACGCTGGTTGCACGACACGTCAGAGGATCGCGACTGGCTTGACGCCCGAACTCTTCCGCGTTGGCGTTCCGGGCAGCCCCCGGACCTGTAGGGAAACAAAGACAGGCAAGGTGCTGTCCTGGGCCTGCCAGGGTTTGGCACGGCTTCGGTTAATTGTTTACGCAGCCCTGTTCATCACACCGGAAACTCATTCGGTCGGCAACCACCCGGATGTCATGCAGATGATTGCTTTACATAGGAAAAGGAACGCACAAGGGCTTGGTTAACCATCATCACTCGTAGCATAATGCCGCATTTCACCTTACGACACATTCTGGATCGAATCCCACCGTTGAACGGAACCCGCATGAAGACCCCCATTCGCATCGCTGTTGTCGGCCTGGGCAAAATGGGGCTGTCCCATTTTTCGCTGGTCCACGCCCATCCCGACACCGATACCATCGCCTGTGACGCCTCCGGCTTCATGGTCGATGTGCTGTCGAAAAACACGTCCGCGACCTTTCACAAGGATTACGACCAGATGCTCAGCGCGGAGGCGCTGGATGCGGTGGTCATCGCCACGCCCAGCCGGGCGCATGCGCCCATGGTGCGCGCCGCTCTGGACAAGGGCGTGCACGTATTCTGTGAAAAACCCTTCTGCCTCGACTGGCAGGATGCCATGGCCCTGGCCGATCTCGCCGAGGACAAGGGGCTGGTGAACCAGGTGGGCTATCACTACCGCCATGTCGGCGCCTTTCAGGAGATGAAGCGCATCCTCGACACCGGTGCCCTGGGCCGCATCACCCATGTGATGGCCGAAGCCTACGGCCCCGTGGTGCTGCGCCCGAAAAAGCAAAGCTGGCGCACGACAAAAGCCGAAGGCGGCGGCTGCCTTTACGATTATGCCGCGCACCCGCTGAACCTCTTGAACTGGTTCTTTGGCACGCCTGCGCAGGTGACGGGATCGGTGCTGACATCCGTGTTTTCCGAAGGCACGGATGACGAGGTGATGTCGACCCTGCGCTTTGATCAGGGCCCCACGGCACAGCTCTCGGTCAACTGGTCCGATGAAAGCCACCGGAAGATGTCGACCAAGGTGTCGATGATCGGCACCAAGGGCCGCCTCTATGCCGACCGGCAGGAATGCCAGCTCTACCTGCGCGAGGCCTCTGACGCGCTGCCCGGCTACACCACCGGCTGGAACGTGAAATACACCACGGAACTGACGCAAGAGAGCTGGTTCTACCTGCGCGGTGAGGAATATTCGAACCAGATGGACGATTTCATCTGCGCGGTGCGCGACGGCAAAACCACTGCAACACAGAATGATTTCCGCTCGGCCGCGGCGACCGATCAAAGCATCGCGATGATCCTGGAAAATGCCGAGACCGGCCTGCCCGTGGGCGAGGCGCCTGCCATGCGCGCGGTCGAGGCGCCGAAAAAACGCAGCTGGTTCGGGCGAGGGTAGGGGCGATGGACAGACTTCTTTTTGGCGACAACCAGTTTTTCGGCATCAACCATATGTCCGAGGAAAAGGCGCGCGCCCAGGCCATGCGGTTTCAGGACACCTCTGCCATCATGGATGTGCTGGATGTGGCCTATGATGCAGGCATCCGCACCTTCATGTGCACCACCCATGACCGCATCGCCGAGATCGCGCAGATCGTGCGGGACAATCCCGACCGGTATCCCGATTTCCTGTTCTACCCCTGCATGCCCTATGCCCACAAATACGCCAATGCCGTGACCGATTACGGGATGCTGGGGGCGGTGCAGCACTTCATGCCCGAAGGCGGCATGCTGCAGACCGCGCTGCGGGGTGGGGCGGCGCTGGCGACCAAGGATGTGGACGGCATCGCCAAGATCCTGATCGATGCGGAAATGAAGATGTTCAAGGGCCTCAAGACGCCCGTGATCTTCATGCAGAACGTGTTTACCGATCTGCTTCTGGGTATGGGCTTTACGGGCGCGCTGCGGACCTTCCATGACCATATCCTGGAGACCTACGATGCCGAACCTGCCTTCATCACCATGAACATGCCGATGCTGGTCGAGGCGCTGGAGGCCGAAGGGATCACCAACCCCATCGTCTGTTCCAACATCAACAAGATCGGGTTTCGGATGTGCGGCGGTCTCGAGGCCTATACGGACATGATGGCCGCAGGCCGCGTGCGCGCGATTGCGATGTCGGTCTATGCCAGTGGAGCGATCCCGCCTGCCGAGGCCATCGCGTGGGTGTCGGGCCTGCCGGGTCTGCAATCGATTGTCTTTGGGGCATCAAGCAAGGGGAATATCATCGGCACGCGGGACCTGGTGGCGCAGCATATGCCGGAGGCGGGTTAAGTACGGCTCTCCACCTTGAGGATCGACCGCGCTCTGTCCCGCACCTCACGTCTGCGGGCTGCGGCAATCGCAAAGTAGTTGTGGGACCGGAACGGATAAAGCTGCGCGTCGCAAAAGGTGTCTTTGCTCAGGCCAGGGGCGTCATGCGCGACTCTGTCAGGGGTGGAAATGCTGTACTCACGCGCAGCAAACCAGTCCCATATGTCACCAGCGGAATAGCCCAAAGCATTCTCCTTAGGCAGGATGCACTCGAACATGATGGTGGGCTTGCCTCGCGCGATTGTCTGTTCCGCCCCGCGAAACGCCCCAAGCTCGGCCCCTTCGATGTCGATCTTTATGACATCTGGTGAAATATCTGGCAGCAGATCATCGACGGCCGCTAGCCGGACGCGCACTTCCTGGCGGTCTTTGGCCGGGACAAGAGAATTATAGCCTGAGGCGACCGGGTTCACGTAGAATGTTGCCTCCCCTTCTTGTTCGCCAACGGCCACGCCAAAGATCTGTGCATAAGGATGAGCCGCCTTAAGCGCCTCGGCCTTTTGTCCGTCTGCTTCAAAGGCATAGACCTGCAAGGATGGATCCCTTTTGCGGGCTGCTGAAAAGACGGCGCCATATTGCGCGCCAATGTCCAGAAATATGCCACCTTTCGGACAGATCTGCGCGATCAGCCGGTCGGCAATGATCCCGTTTGCAATGGTGCCCGCCTGCTCGGGATTATGCGTTGATAAAATGCGTAGTCCCCAGTCCCGATGCACGGACAACAGAGCCTGCCCGAGCGCAGAGTTAATGATCTTGGTCTTCATCCGATGTGGCCTTTTGCTGCCGTTCAATGTTCTGACATACCGGGCCATGTCTGGTGCACAGGACAAATCACGTTATTCGCGCCTTACGGCAATCTGCAAAGGATTTCTATCGACATGATTTATCACACTCCCTCACGCCTGTGGAAGGATCCAGCACGGCTGGGTAACGAAAGCCAGTTAGTATCTGGTATCTTCTGTGCCCCTCCTGGATCAGCGCATATTTAAGGATTGCGCGTCATCACCATGCCACTATTGATCCCTAGTGACCGCTTTGAAATGAACCAGATGTCCAACCTCACCCCCAAGGCTGATCCGCGCCCCAAGACCCCCTATAAGCGCGTACCGATGCTCAATGCCTATGTGCATGACATCTCGATGGACGAGCTGGTGCGCGATTTCGACCAAGGGCTCTTGCTGACGCTGCACGTGGACATGGCCATGAAGCTGCAGCAGGACCCGGAGTTTCACGCCATCATCGACCAGTTCGACGTGATCACCTGCGACAGTCAGATCATGTATTTCGCCACCAAATTCCTCGGCACGCCGGTGCAGGAACGGG
>JBCBID010000045.1:0-25645 GCA_038525015.1 Pseudomonadota bacterium
CAAACTCAAGCGCGCCCTGTTCCTCGCCCAGAAGGCGGCCCAGGATCAGAAGCGACGGCACCGTGTTTTCGGTGGCGTTGCGGCGGAAGTCGATGAAGACAACCGGCACGCCCGCCTTGTCCAGCTTTTCGATCAGCCCGGTTTCTTCGGCTTTGAAGAGGTTGCCCACGTCAAGCAGTACGAGGTCTGCGTTGGCTTCGAGCACCGCTTCGATGCTGAAATCCCCCGCATAGGGGTTGCCAAAGTTGATCATGCGTGCCGCGTCTTGAGGGAACGCCGTTTCGAATTTGCGGAAGGCGTCGGGATCGTAGAGGATCAGGTCGTCTTTCCAGCCGACCACCTTTTCAAACGGGTTGCCGTCTGAAATGGCGGCGATGGAATACATCATCCGGCCTTCGCCAAGGATGATTTTGTCTGGGGCTTCGGTCAGAGTGACTTCGCGCCCGGCGATGTCGGTAAGGGTCAGCGCTTCGGCATGGGCATCAGGGGCTGCTGCGAGCAGGGTCGCAGTTGCTGCTATAGCAGGGACGAAGCCGCTGACATTCGTATTGAACGTCATAGCGGTCTCCTGTTGGCTACCCAATGGTGGTAGCGTGATTTAGATTAAATTCCAAGTAAAATAATCAGGTTTTAACCTTGCGCGTAGGATCGGCGTTTTCACCCCTGATATTCGATATCACGCCCGACACACTTGCGCCGTTCGGCATCAAGACCATTGTGTTGACCGAAAGCTGCGGGCATATGTGCAGATATGGGCCCACTGATTGACGATGCGATGCGTCTGGACAAGGTGGTTTTCTTGAGGCTGGATAGGTTGGGGTTGGCACATTAGCTCAACAAGGCAGCAACTTTTGTCTACTGGAAGACTACTTCAGAGACTGCATTTAGCAAACAATTTCACATAAGACAGATTATGCGTTAGGTCAGTATTACTGACCTATAGGTAGGGGCTTCAGCCCTACTCACTCAAGTTTCGGCCCAAAGCCGCCGCTCGTAGCAGAACACGGATGCTGCGGTTGCTTGCAACTGCGGCATAGCTGTCGTTGCGGCGCAGCAAAAGCCGCCAATCCGGTCATTCGTGAGCTCTAGTGTAAGTGCGCCCTCCAGAGCTTCTGATTGCTCCCGTTTTGTTCAGCACGCTCTTTTCGCCGTGTTCCATAACGTCTGGATGACCAAGGATGTCATGCAAGGCATTCGCATCTTAGTCGCGCCAAGCCCTGAGCCAAAAGCGCCACGTTTCAATCATTTGTGGCGGCCATTTCCTTCACACCGATCTCAATGTGCCTCATATTGAGCGCCTCCCAAGCAGCCATACAAAGAACACCCCACCCACCAAGCCGGTTACGATGCCGATGGGCATGTCTTCTGGTGCCATAACGGTGCGCGCAGCAATATCGGCCCAAAGAAGGAAGATTGCGCCGATCAATGCTGATGCAGGCAGAACACGGGTGTAGTCGCCCCCCACCAGCATCCTCGCGATATGCGGAACCATCAGGCCGACAAACCCGATAATGCCCGAAAAAGCGACCATCACCCCCGTGATCAGGGCTCCAACCACAAAGACAATCAGTCTGAACCGTGCAACTGCTATTCCTAGCGTAGCGGCAGTTTCATCCCCAATTGTCATTGCATTCAACTGAGATGTCCGCGATGTCAGCCACGCGCCGCAAAGGATCAGGATCACGAGTGGGTAGATCAATTGATCCCACTGTGCGAGGCCAAGGCCGCCGAGCATCCAAAAGACGACAGTGTGGGTTGCGCGCGCGTCGCCAAGAAAAATCAGCCCGTTTGCTGCGGCCATAATGATGAATGAAACCGCAACCCCGGCAAGCACTAACCGGTCGGCACTGGAGGCATCGGCAAGGCGAGAGACCCCCAATACGATGAGCGTCGCAGCCAGTGAACCAAAGAATGCCAATAACGGCACGGTCAAAAGCCCAAGGAACAAACCGGAATGCAGCAGGGCAAAGATCGCACCAAACGCGCCGCCTGACGAGATGCCCAAAAGATGCGGATCGGCCAGTGGGTTGCGCGTGACAGCCTGCAGGCTGGCCCCCACAATAGCCAAACCTGCGCCAACCATCATCGCCAGAAGAGCGCGCGGGAAGCGTATATTCCAGACAATCGCTTCGCGACCTTGGCTCCATGTCTGTTCTACGAGTGCCGGAGACAGCTTATTGGCCAGGACCCCCCATACCGTACCCGCAGGAACCGAGACGGCCCCAACGGACACAGCAATGGACAAGGATGTAAGTAGCGCGACCAGCCCCCCAACCGCTAGGACTGACATGTTAACCAGTTTGGTGGGGGTTGTTTGCGCTGCTGCGTCGCTCATGGATCAATTCGCCCAGAAGGCCTTTGCAAGCGTTTTGATCGCCTGAATGTTGCGCGGCCCTGGTGTGGCCTCAACATATTCCAGCGTGACGAAGCGGTCGTTCTTGACCGCTTCCAATTCGGCAAAGGCTGGGTTCGACATCATGAATTCGCGCTTCTCCTCGGCCGTGACTTCGCCATAGTTGACGATCACGATGACCTCCGGATTCTGCTCGACCACTTCTTCCCATGTCACGGTGCCCCAGCTTTTCTCGAAACCGTTCATCACGTTCGTTCCGCCCGCAGCTTCAATCAAGGCGGTTGGCATGGCATAAAGCCCGGCAGTGAAGGGCGCGTCCTCACCGCTGTCATAGACGAACGCCCGCACGGGCTCACCCGTTTTGAGGTCGGCACTGAATGCGGCAAGATCCGCTTTATACCCGTCGACCAAGGCCGCAGCCTTGTCGTCAACGTCAAAAATAGCACCAAGATTAATCAGGTCCGCATACATGTCGTCGATGCTAGCCTTCGCCTTGTTCATGATATGGGTGCAGCTTTCGGTCAGCTCGTACACTTTCACCCCGAATGGCGCGAGTGTTTCGGGCGTTACCTCACCGCCAACCTTCATGCCGTAATTCCATCCGGCAAAGAAGAAATCGGCATCGGCGCCGACGATAACTTCTTTGGACGGATACTTGGCCGAAAGTTCGGGCAATTCATCAACGCCTGCGCGCATATCTTCATCGAGCGTTTTCCAGCCGGAAATCCCTGTATACCCCACCATGCGGTCGGCCAGGCCAAGCACCAGCATCATTTCCGTGAGATTGACGTCATTAGAGACCGCGCGCTCAGGTGGTGCATCGAATGTTACGGTGCGGTTGCAGCTTTGAACGCTGGTGTCCGCCGCAGCCAGCCCTGTGCTCAGGCCGAGCGAAATGGCGCCAAGAACGAAGTGTTTCATGGTGTGTTTCCTTTGGTCTAAAGATGGAATGTCAGATGATGAATATCGCTGGGCGCGAGACGCTCTTGCCTGGCTGACACACAGAAGGCCTTCGAGACAGCGCCTTCGGTGAGAACGGTATCGGGGGAGCCAAAGCCAAGCGGTTGCCCGGCTTGCAACATCAACACGTCATCGCAGGTTGATGCGGCCATGTTGAGGTCGTGCAACGATGTGACGATGGTGAACGGCAGGTCGCGGATCAGGGCGAGGACCTCAAGTTGATGGCGAATGTCAAGGTGGTTCGTTGGCTCATCAAGGATCAGAAGGCGGGGCTCCTGTGCCAGAGCCCGGGCGACCATGACGCGCTGCCGTTCGCCGCCCGATAGTGTCCCTAATTGCCGATGTGCGAGCCCGCCCAGATCAAGATGATCTAGCGCGTCTTGTACGATAGCAGCATCGTTTGCACCCGACATCCCACCAAACCCTAATCGATGAGGCGTGCGTCCGAGCGCTACGATTTCGCGCACATTCAAAGCAAAATCAGTGGGTTGCTCTTGCAAGACCGCCGCAACCGATTGCGCAACCTTGCGGGCTGACATCGACCAAATGTCGACGCCATCGACCTTTACGCATCCTGCGGTTGGGGCGTTGAAGCGGTAGAGCAATCGCAGAAGTGTCGACTTGCCCGCCCCGTTAGGTCCAACCACGCCAAGCACACGGCCAGATGCCAGATCAAAGCTGACAGGATGTAAAACGCGCTGTTGGCTACGGGGTACAGACCAGCAAGCTCCCTCCACTTTCAGATGGGCCGCTGCGGAAGCTCCGTTTTGCGACTGATCCGGGTGATCGCTCTCCGATGGGAGCGGGGGTGTCACGAGATCTTTCATGTCGCTGGGTCGTTAGTCATGCCCGGATCCCCCCCCCGAAATGTAACGTTGTAACATTGCATCAAGTAATCGCAGCTGTTACATAACGTCAAGCGCAATCGGTTACAGGGGCGAGGCAGTGCAGAACAAGGCAAAGCGGGTCACTCATGCGGATCGTGTCTTGAATTTTCTCAAGCGGCAGCATCGACCGTTATCGGCCTATGACATACTCGATGGCCTGCGATCAGAAGGGGTCACGGCGTCTACAACCGTCTATCGCGCGCTGGATAAATTGCTTGATGCAGGTCAAGTGCACCGGATCGAATCCCTGAATGCATGGACGGTCTGCTGCGGGGGTCATGAACATGAAACCCCTGTTTTTGCGATATGCGATGATTGTGGCAACGTGACCGAGCACGTTGCCTCCGAATTCACACATAGCATAGCAAGCCTGTCCGAACGGACGGGCTTTGCACCCAATCACACAGTTCTTGAAATTCATGGCCGATGCAGCGATTGCAACACCGGTGTGACAGCCCATTGAAAGGATAAACAATGGACCAGACCACGCAGGTACCCGTAACCGTATTGACCGGTTTTCTCGGGGCTGGAAAAACCACGCTTCTCAACCGTATCCTAACGGAACGCCACGGCAAGAAATATGCGGTGATCGTCAATGAGTTTGGCGAAGAAGGTATCGACAATGACCTGGTTGTCGATGCCGATGAAGAAGTCTTTGAGATGAATAACGGCTGCATTTGCTGCACTGTGCGGGGCGATCTGATCCGCATCCTCAGCGGGTTGATGAAGCGCGCCGATCAACTCGATGCGATTATCGTTGAGACCACTGGTCTCGCCGATCCCGCCCCCGTCGCGCAGACTTTTTTCGTTGATCAGGATGTCGCGAGCCGCACCAAGCTTGATGCGATTGTGACCGTCGCGGATGCGGTGCATCTTGACGGCCAGCTTGGCGAACATCACGAGGCCGAAGAACAAGTCGCCTTTGCTGATGTCGTCCTCCTCAACAAGACGGATTTGGTTGAGGCCGTCGGGCTGGAACGGGTCGAGGCGCGGATACGCAAGATCAACCCGTACGCCAAGATAATCCGTACCGCGCATTGCACCGCGCCACTTGATGAGGTTGTCGGGCTGAACGCCTTCAGCCTTGATCGCGTGCTGGAGATCGAACCAGACTTTTTGACGTCAGATCATGATCACGACCATGATGACGATGTCACCAGCGTGTCTTTCACCTCAGAAACGCCGCTTGATCTGGGCAAGTTCGAAGCGTGGTTCGGGAAACTGTTGCAGACGCGTGGCCAGGATATTCTGCGCTCAAAAGGTATTCTCGATTTCGCGGGGAAAGAAGATCGCTACGTGTTTCAGGGCGTCCATATGTTGATGAGCGGCTCCGAAATGGGGCCGTGGCCGGACAGCAAGCCGCGCAACTCGCGCGTCGTATTTATCGGGCGCAATCTTGATACAATGGGCCTGCGCGAAGGATTTGAAGCGTGCAAGGCAGCGTAGCTACCGACGCGCCCGTTAAAACTGGCCTCAGCACGACAGAACTGGAACGGCGCGGCACGCGGTTCGCCTTTGGCGCGCCTGTTACAGGCGCCGTGACCGTCGGTGAAACGGTCGTCGTCAGTTTCGGTGACGGCATGTTGCGGTTTTTTCGCGCCGATCAAATGCCACAGGAGCTTCGCCTCCATGACGGCGTCGTTCTGGCCCTTGCCGCAGATGGGGACGGTCATGTCGTAACCGGGGGTGACGACGGGCAGTTCCTGCGAACATCTCTTGAAGGTGACATTGAACAGCTTGAGGATTTTGGCACCCGCTGGGTGGATTGCGTGGCCGCCAGCCATGGCCACCGGGCGTGTTCATCCGGGAAACAGGCACATGTCTGGACGGCCGGGCAAGACAAAGTGACCGTCTTTGAACATGCCAGCACGATCGGCGGGCTTGCCTTTGATGTCAAAGGCAAGCGTTTGGCCGTCGCATATTATGGTGGGGCCACCGTTTGGGCGCGCGAAAAGCGGTGGAAGTCATCAAAGCTCGTCTGGAAGGGGTTTCACGGCGACACATGCTTTAGCCCCGACGGCAAGTACCTGGTGACGTGCATGCAAGAAAACGCGCTTCACGCCTGGCGTTTACGGGATAAGGGCGACTTCGCCATGCCGGGCTACCCGTCGAAAATCAAAAGCCTGGCCTGGGTCGGCAACACACCGCACGTTGTGACCTCGGGCGCGGATGAAGCCATCGCCTGGCCGTTTGACGGCAAAGACGGACCTTTGGGGCGTAAACCTGTTTGCGTGGCATATAACGAAGACGAGCTCGTCACCTGTGTCCGTGCACTTCCCGAACAAGAGGCCGTTTTCGCCGGGTTTCGAGATGGCGCGGTTCTGTTGGCCGAGCTCGACGAGACCAAGAATGCCATCGTAATTTCTGGCTCAACCGGTGCTGAGGTCACAGCGATCATTGTCGCAGGGCTTTTTATCCTGGTCGGCGACGCCAAAGGCAATGTGCTGTGGGCTCCTCTATGGGAAGGAACCAGCTTTGCTCAACATATTTAACACTTCTAGCCCCGACCCCGAGGCAATCGCCCGCGTCAAAGCGCTGTTCAACTACGCGTTTGAGCTGCCGGAAGACACAATACTGAGCCTTGCTGAACTGCGTTGCCATGAACCGGATTGCCCACCGGTTGAGACGGTTATCACGGCGCGTGTTCAGGATGCCCCAACGCGCGACTGGCGTATTGGAAAGCCCATAGCAGAGATTGTCGAAGGGGATGTCGTCGCGCTTATCGAAGACTAAGCGGTCGCGGCACAAAACTTGAGCAAAACCTTGCAAAATGAGCCTTTTTTTGCGAGTAATCGGGTGCGCCCAGTCACTCCTTATGTGGACAGCCCGGCTAAACTCGCCGTGCTAGCACACGACGCCTCAGATGTGAGTGATCTGGTGACAAATAAGACAAATACTGACTTAACGCGGCTCGATGCATTGCCCCTCGACGCGTTTGAAAGAAGCCTGCTTCCATTGATCAGGCGCTTTGTTCGTACGTTTGAAAGCGGGGATGTCGTTGAATGCTGCCGCACCTTCGATCGCGCGGTCGAACAGTGGGGCGAGCCAATCGGGCTGAGCATCGCGCACTTGCTGCAAAAGCTGATTTTGGCAATTCATAAGAGCAGGAAATGCCCTTTGCAGTGTTTTTACCCTCGGCAAAGGTCCGACCATGGCTTCGTCAGTGAAGACGAGCGCATTCTCCTAACGATGCTGCATCATATGCGCCGAGATCAAACCGCACGCGCCCGCGACGCATTGGGGGCGTTGACAGGGAGCCGAATGAGCCCTGATTTAATCCGAGCTTCTTTGACATTTTCCAATCGCTACGCGGCTGATGTGGCCTTTCGCTCCGGCACCGCGCACGCGCAAACGCCGCTGCGTGTGGTGCGCTGAGCCCTTCTTGCGGCAAAATGGCATTCAGTTGGATCACCGCGTCGCGGGACTTGACTGTTTTACGCGGATTTCGAATAGCCACCATTGTATGCATCACTCTTTCTGCGAATGTCAGAGTGCTCCACGATCCTTTCGCGAGCCAGTCCTCTAAAGTCCTCTATTGATGAATAGCCCTTTCTCCGCAGGTAGTCGCTTAGGTCCTCTTTCAGTTCCTGAATGAGTTTAATGCCAATGCCGCCGCTGCCCTTTTCCTCCATCGCCGCTGTACAAACCTGCAAGTTACCAGCGCCATGTACGATAAAATTGAACGCTTCTCTGAAACCGCGGATGCCGCCGATGCCAGAAATGGGTTTGTCAGGGAACGCGCGCGAAATATCGGACACGCGCTGCAATGCTTGCGGCAGGATTGCCAGACCGCCCAAGCCCCCTGAAGTTACCAGCCCATCCACCTCAACTTCAAATTTCATCGTTTCGGGATCCATCAAAGGAAGGGACGGAAATGTATTGCACAGCGATATCGAGGACGCACCTGCCGCGTAGGCGGCAGCGGCCCCATCCACAAGCGCAGAGCTTGACGGCGTAAGCTTGACCCAAATCGGTACGTCAACTGCGCTGGTGACAGCCGCGAGGATGGCATGAATGATATCTTCGTCATTGGCAATGTTTGCGCCCATGTCCTTGCGATCCATGTGCGGGCAGGACAGATTTAGCTCCAGCGCATCGCACCCAACGTTCACGCAGGCCTTTGCCAGTTTGCGCCAATTGTCCATTTCCGCCTCACCGCCTGCACCTGCCATGATGGAGGCAATCAGCATCCGGCCAGGATAGGTGGTCTTGATCTCCTCAAGATCAGGCAGCCAAAGGTCCAGCGGCTGATCGGAAATCAGCTCCCAATTCCATGACGAATGAGAGACCGTGTCAGCCCGCTTCATTCGAGAAACATAAGGCTTCTCGTTACTTGTGCGTTGATAGATTGTCTTGGGGCCGGCGACATTTTCTACCGGGTGCAAGCCAATGGTCTTTGTCACGACGCCGCCCCAACCGGCTTCAAAGGCACGCAGAATTTTGCGTTTGCTTTCCGTTGGCGGCGCAGAGGCCAAAACGAAAGGATTAACAAACTCAAGGCCGGTAAAGTATGTCGTCAGATCACTGGGCATAGTTTCCTCCTGCATCGGATTTCATCAGATATTTTTTTACCAAAAGGTCAAGAAGTGTTGCGGAGCAACCGTAGCTGTAATCACCTTCGATGTCGCATTGATCGAATTACGAGCACCTCGACACAGTTGGGTGCATTCAGCGCATGTGGTAAGGCGCTTGTGCGGCGAATTGTGCACGTGCCCGACGGCCACCATAGGATGAGAAAGGCCCAAATGTTCAGCCCTCTCAAGAACAAAGACTATACCCGGCTCCTTTGTGCTCAACTCATTGCCTTGCTGGGCACTGGCCTGACAACGGTTGCCTTGGCGCTTTTGGCATTCCAGCTTGCCGATGAAGACGCTGGCCGTGTCCTAGGCACAGCGTTGGCAATCAAGATGGTGGCCTATGTTGTGCTGGCACCCGTTGCAGGTGGAATTGCACCGCTGGTGCCGCGCCGAGCCTATCTTATTGCGCTGGATCTGGCCCGCGCGGGTCTCGTGCTGTGCCTGCCTTTTGTGACCCAGATCTGGCAAATCTACGTACTAATTTTTCTGATGCAGGCCTGCTCGGCCGGCTTTACGCCAGTGTTTCAGGCTACAATCCCCGATATTCTGGAAAACGAAGAAGAGTACACCAAGGCCTTGTCGCTGTCCCGGCTTGCCTATGACGTTGAAAGCCTTGTCAGTCCCGCCCTTGCCGGGGCTGCATTATTGGTCATGGGGTTCAGCGGTCTGTTCGTTGCAAACGGATTTGCGTTCCTCGCCTCGGCCTTGCTTGTGTTTTGCGTGCGATTGCCATCGGCAAAGCCGGTGTCAACCGAGGTCACTTGGCGCGACCGCATCACCTTTGGGGCGCGCGCCTATCTTGCAACGCCACGCCTGCGCGGCTTGTTTGCGATGTCCATGGCCGTTTCGGCTGCGGGATCGATGGTCATTGTCAACACGGTGGTCTACGTACGCAGCACACTGGGCCTGGAGGATGCTTGGACCGCCGCCCTTTTGGCTGCATTCGGCGCAGGCTCCATGGCGGCCGCATTGTGTTTGCCGAAGGTTCTTGCCCAAGTGGCAGAGAAGCCGGTTGCCATGGGCGCTGGGGTTCTGATGGCTTGGGCTTTGGCTGCTGGGCTTTTGATGCCAGGGTTCGTGGTCGTGTCCCTGCTTTGGTTCTGTATTGGCGTGGGGTATTCGACCGTATTGGTTCTGGCAGGCCGGTTGCTGCAAAGATCAGCCTCGAAAGAGGATCGCCCCGCCTATTTTGCGGCTCAGTTCGCGCTGTCGCACGCCTGTTGGTTAGTGACATACCCTCTTGCTGGATGGCTTGGCAGTGCATTTGGTCTTCAGACCGCTTTCCTCGGTTTGTCTGTCCTAGTGACCCTTTCGGTGACAGCAGGCTATTTCGTGTGGCCCGGCAATGATTTGTGGGAGCTGGAACACAACCATCCCGCACAAGATCATGCCCATTTGCATGTCCATGACGCACATCACCAGCACGACCATGAAGGATGGGAAGGACCCGAGCCGCACAGCCATCCGCATCATCATACCGCAATGCGGCATCGCCATGACTTTGTCATTGATTTCCACCACGCCCGGTGGCCTAATTTGCCGGGATAACCCGGTCGATCTGACCCGGAACTTAAGGGTGCGGATATGACGACACGAGCCGAGATTGCGGTGTTTGAGGCAGGCCATATCGACGGTGCGCTATTGCTCTCTCAGGCGGCAGGTTGGTCGCATGGGAGGCGTGACTGGAAGATGCTCCTGCGGCTTTCAACCGGTTGCATTGCCCTAAATGAAGGACAGGTTGTCGGCACAGGCTTTCGAACGGATTTTGGTGCCGAACTTTCCGCCTTATCTATGATTATCGTCTCCGAAGCGATGCGCAGCCAGGGTCTTGGTTGCAGATTGATGACCAACTTGATGCAGCCGGGGGATGCGCGCGCCTATCGCCTGATCGCCACCCGGACGGGCCGCCCCCTGTACGAGAAACTGGGGTTTGAGGAGGTCGATCAGATCCTCACATTGCGCGGGCCGATGCGCGGCGTGCCTCAAGCCACGATTGCTCAGGCTGGCACGGCGCGAGACCGTGACGCTCTGGCACTTTTAGAAAGCGCGTCCTATGGGGGTGATCGTACGGCGCTCGTGGACTGGCTGCTGTCACATGCAAAGCTTGCGGTCATTCGTGATGAAGGCGCGGTGAAAGGCTATGCTGCGATGCGCCCCTTTGCGCAGGGCCATGTGATTGGCCCGGTAGTGTCGCAGACCGTGGAGGATGCGCAGGCATTGATCACCCAATTGGTGCAAGACAGCGACGGTGATTTCGTTCGAATTGACGTCACAAGGGCAAGTGGGCTGGCGCCCTGGTTGCAGACGCTGGGGCTAGAGCTTGTTGATGCGCCACCGGTCATGCAGCGTGGGGTGTCCGCCCTAGGTGCGGATCGAAAAGCAGCCTTTAGTCAGGCACTGGGGTAGGTAGATATCCGAACCGGGTCGCGGGGCGCAGGGTGTGGCTTCAAAGGCCAATCCAGTACAACCCGGCGATGGTAAACCCGCCGATGAACGCCGTCTCTATCACCAAAAGTCCAATGGCCGCTGGTCCCACGTCGATCACGTCTTTTAGAGAGGTTTTCAAGCCAACCGCAGCAATTGCGGTCAAGAGCGCCCACCGCGATAGCTCTGTTGACAGCGCTATCAAGGAGGCGGGAATGACACCAAACGAATTGAGCGCGACGAGGACGACAAAGGCCAACACGAAAGATGGCATAATCGCAGGCCGTTCGCTGACACCCGTCGCACTGACGTAGCGACGGATGATCAATGAGGCGACCAGAATAATGGGGGCCAGCATGGCGACCCTGATCAGCTTCACAACGGTGGCGACCTCACCGGTTTCCGCGGACATGGAAAATCCAGCCCCCACAACCTGAGCGACATCATGGATGGTGGCCCCTATAAAGACACCGGCAAAGGAGGCGTCCAACGCCATCAGATCTGCCAAAATCGGATAAAGGATCATCGCGATGGTCGACAGCAATGTTACGCCTACGACGGTAAAGACCAGCCGCTCTTCGGACCGGTCATCCTTTGGCAAAATGGCCGAGATCGCCATCGCCGCCGATGCGCCGCAAATCGCAACAGAGCCTGCAGACAAAAACGCGAACCGCTCGCGGTATCCGAAAAGCCGCGACACCGCCATGCCAAACCCGATGGTAGCAATGACGCCCACGACCACCAGACTGACGACCGACCAGCCCAGATCGGCGGCCATTTCAAAGCTGATCCGTGTGCCTAGTAAGGCGACGCCAAAGCGCAGAACGGTCTTGGCTGAAAGCGCGATGCCATCTGCGCAGCGTGGTTCGTCGGACAGGAAATTCAACGCAATCCCGAACAGCAACGCCATCAGCATTGCTGGGGCGCCGTAGTGTTCAGAGATGAACTGCGCCGAGATCGCGATCAGCCCGGAGATCAGCAGACCGGGGAAGATACGCTTTGCAAAATCAATGCGCAGCACGTCAGCTATTACCCTCATTGGCTGGCGCGATGAGCAGTGCGTTTTGTAAAACATCACCAAGGGGGCAGCAGCCTGCGCCTACACTTTCTGCTGGACAGCAGTTGTTCATGAACAGTCTGTCGCTGGAAAAGGGCGCGGGACTGCAGTTTGGAGCAACAATAAAGGCATATGGAAAATCGTTCATTAATACCTGAGCCCGTTTCCGCCGAAGCCAGGCAAAAGCTAGTTGACCACCTTAAGCTTTGGCCGACTGACCCGTGCGGGTGTTCCATCAAGCATCGCAGAAAGTGCCAACCCATGTCTGACAAAACCTGGGTCAATGCGCCCTTGATGTAGCTTGGCAATCATATCGCGGGCGTTTTCAACGTCGTCCCCGCGCATGTAGATCAACAAGGTCAAGACAACCTGCTCATCCGAAGTCAGTGCGTCACGTTCGTCTATGTCCAACGGATCGTTGAAATGCAGCGGGCTCTGACAGCATCGCATCAGGTCATAGACAAATTTCTGCGTAGCTTGAGCAATAGCAAGGCCACGGTCTTGCCCCCAAGTACCGACAGCAGTTTCAAATGCGTGCCGCCAACCATGTGAAGAAGGTTCGTGCAATGCCAGATGGAAGTATCGCAGAACAGGCAGCAGCCCTTTTGACGTCTGATCAAGCTCTGTCATGCTGTGTTGACCGGTTGAAGCCTGTGAGATCATGCTGCACCCCTGTTCTGGGCATATGTCCTCAAGTCGAGGACTTTTTCTACAGCAGTCGTTTCATCCAGCGCAGCAATAGGCCCGGATGATTTCGCTCGAAAAACAAGCTCTGCCTCAATTGCGGCACGCAGCTGCGGGTATAGGGCGCTTCCGAACCTGGAGACCAAACGATCTGCAGAAAGCAAGTCAATGAAGGCGCGGGACATATTGTGCCTCCCCTTGTTCAGCGCGATGTCCCGAAACTATCGGCGGCAAGGCACTCGACAAGCTTTGGAAACATTCCTCTGGAAGGCTGATGTCGTTGCCTTCGCAAAGGAGCATGAGTTCGGTTGTCATGGCACCGGGCTTGCCCCTGCGCGCGTTGGTGATTGCCGCCATAAAGCGACGTTCATTCTCAGTCACGATCTCACTGCAAACGGCGCACTCGGGTGCGTTAAAGCAGAAGGTCGACTTGCGTGATGAGCGCATCGCTTGCAGAGCGAACAGCAATCGCTGCATCACGACTGCACCTTCGTCGGCGCCGAAGTGGCAAGCCGCGCAATGAAAGGCCCTCAGCCAGCTTTGCGACGGTGGCATGGCAAAAGATTCCATGAAGTAGCGCGTCAGTGTCAGAAGCACATCCTCATCCGGATCAAATCCGGCGGAGCTTCGCGCAATTTCGTTTGGTTCAATCTGTCGGGGACAGTTTTGATCGGACGTCACTTTTGCCATGTGAGCAACCTCTTTTTGCGGAAGATCCTCGTCTGGCAAAAGCATGTGCTGCGCTGGATGAGTTAATGAAGACAATCAATTCCTGACATTTTTAATCAACTATGGCAAGTTGGTAAATTGACACTTAAAGTGATGGGAAAAGATGACATAGCAAGATGGCTCAGCTGCATTGGTTTGATGCGTCTAGTCTCGATCCGTTCATAGTCTTCGCCAGCTTTGACTGCCAGCGACCCTCCCTCAAAAACGCAGGCCGATTCATGACCTCTCCAGAACTTCCTTTTGTTGCAAAGGCCGACCTGCCTGGCGTCGCCTTTTCCGCTATGCGGCAGATGCTTCTATCCCAAGCGAAAGCTGCGGACCTCCAGGTGATTGAAGATGCCCACCGGACTCTGCGCGTTCAGACAGCCCATGGAATCATTGGATTGCGACCCGGTAACACGACTGAAGTCGCGGGTATGGTGGCAGCCGCCGACGAACGCTGGCTGTTTGTGATGAAGACTGCGGTGGTGGACCAGATGCGCCATGTCATGCCGAATGTGGCCGAGCAAATGCGGTGGTCGAACGGGCCTGCAGAAGGGTCTTTGCCGCCCAATTTCATGTTTATGCAGGTGCGTGATGTTGTAGCGCTTGGGCCCGACTTCCTGCGAGTGACTTTGCAAGGCGAAGACGTCTCGCGCCACGGTGACGCGGCAATCCATTTTCGCCTTGTGCAACCGCCAGAGGGAGCGGATGCAATTTGGCCCAGTGTTGCCGCCAACGGGTCCATAAGCTGGCCTGAGGGGCCGGGTGCGCCGCATCGGCCTGTTTACACAACGCGCTATGTGGACCCTTCGGCAGGCACCCTGGTGACTGACGTTTATGTGCATGAGGGCGGAAGAACCACCACATGGGCGCAGCAATTTATGGCTGGGGACCGCGCCCGCCGGGTGATTGGTGTCATTGGTCCGTCAGGCGGTGGATTGATGGAGGCCGATCAGGTCCTTATGGCTGCGGATGAAACAGGCTTTCCGGCGGCGGCGCGCATTTTGGAAGGCTTGCCAACCCATACAAAAGGTGAGGTGTTTCTTGAAGCCGCAAACGGTGCTGCCTGTGCCTATCCGGTTTCAGCGCCAAAGGGTGTCATTCTCAAATGGTTGGCGCGGTCTGGCGGGGATTGCCTCGCCGGTGCGGCCCTCGCGGCATTACCACGGCACGGCGGCTCCAAGATTTGGTTCGCCGGTGAACGTGGCCAGGCCACAAAGCTGCGCGAAGCAGCCAAGGTGGGCGGCCACGCACCGGGTGATTTGCGGATTTCAGGGTTTTGGACCCAACCGGATGGTCGTTAGGCCGGACCCTCTTGCCGGATCATCTGAAACATGACTTTCCACTTTGTATAGGCGTCTAACCGATCCTGATCCGTAGGAAAGCACTCCTCCTTCAGGCGCCATCATGCCAAGCATCCGATCAGAGTTGCCGACGTCCAGATGTCTGCAGGCAGAAGAGGGCAAATAGATGAGACAGGAGTGGTTTAAATGACAATGCTCAGTATTGGAGCAAAGGTTATTTCACGAAGGCTGATTTCAGATGTCACGAAAACGCATTACGCACCTATTGCGAAGGTCCCTTTTCCACCCTCGCTGCATTTCGCTAATATCAGGATGTGTGCAGGGTTGCCTTTCGTGTCGAGAATGGTAATGACGGCTAATTTCACGATGTGTAAGTTCAGCATCTGATATATGTTGCGATGTGCATGAATAGCCGCATCGGACGCTGCAAGGCGGCATCAAATTTTTCGCTCTCACCGCAATTTTTGTGCTGCGGGCACGCGCAGCCAGAAATTCAAATTTACAGATTGGGCTTACGCTGACATCCGCCGCGCCTAGCTCCGAGGTCACCCCGAAGCTCTAAACTGTCCCTTCGCCCTGCATTGTAAAGGTGTTTGCGACATCCATTACAAAGTGGGATATGTTCAGCTAGCCACAACAACCATTGGTGCATTTCTGGGTCGACGCTGGCGTCAGATCTTCTTCGTTGATATCGAACTCTCCGGTCAGTGTGGGGAGCGGAACCTGAAGCGCATTCGACAATCGTTCAAGGACCGTTACGTCCAGCATGGACGCCGCAGACGTTTCTATTTTGGTCAATTGTAGTTCCGTCAAACCAGAGAGCTTGGCGAGTTTGCGCCTTCCAATTTTTCGAGCCTTTCGAACTGTCTTAATCCGAACGGGTTCAATAGCGATATCTGTCATGTTCTAGGTCTTTGGGCATCCGCAGCTAGAACCGCAATCGCAGTCGGTACAGGTGCATTGGTCACCACAACAGCACTTTCCATCTGTTGGCTCGCTTTGCGAACAGTTGCACTCTGGAGCACATTGGTCGCAGGCGCACTTGTCAATGTCGGGCATAATCGCTTCCCTTTCCCGTCTAAACCAAGCAGCGATTAAGCCGCTGAACTGTATGACAACATATGTGCTGAAACAGGTAATTGAAAGAGCAACCATGCGTGATGGTTACAGCGTTGTCACTAGTGGGATGTACCGGCTGCTTCACCCAGCAGGTTAGGCTTGGCCTGTATTGCTAAAAGGACGGATAGCCGCAATTGTTCGGTTTACCACCGACACGGATGTCGGTGTCATCAATATGCCAATCGACGCCAGTCCGGCGTAGATGATTCTCCGTTCGTATGATAACTTCCCGGTCAAATTAGAGCGCCCAGCAATGAAAAACTGATCGATCGACGCCAAGCCATCGTTCAGCGAGCAGATACACCACATCCCGATCAGAAAGTGGATACCATAGATACCACCGCATATCGGAAAGCGATGGTGCTTGAACGGCAATCTACGCGGCATCACCAACGTCACACATATGAGCGTGGCTAGATAGCCCGATTTATGCAACGGTCCCACTTTGGATGACTGTTCGAATTTCTGGGACCACTTCACAACTTTTGCCCGAGGCCGTACAAGGTCCTTCTGCGCTGTTGGTCCAGCTGCAGGTTGCATCTTTTGCGTAAAGTTATGGTTGGAAGCGCAGCTCCTTGATGTCGCCAGTGATCACACACATTCTTTCCAGTGCCGCAAGGAGTGGCTCTGTGTCACCCCCGCAGCACAGCAAAAGAGCCGCCGATTGCAATTGCTGCAGTGCACCCGATCGCATGTGACGCAGAACTTGCAGCAAATACTGTTCTTCGCGTGTCACTGCGTGTTCTGCCAGCGGATCATCAGCGCGGTAGTAGCTGAAAGAGTTTCCCCGGGTTTTTAGTGCCGTCACGACCAAAGAGATCGCGTGCGCAATGGTTGCACCAAATGGTGGCGGAAACTGCTGTTCGGCGACAAGAAATGCCTGCATCCAGCATTGCGTGTCTGGGTTTTCGTACGTCTCAAAGAAATGACGGGCCACGCAGAGAAAATCCTGCTCGAAACTTTCTAGAGCCAGATTTTTTCTCTCGGCGATACCCGGATCACAGAAGAAAATTTTGGAGTTCGCGCTGCCGGTCATCTCGCCATGTTCCTTTCTGCAAAAGAGCAGTCAATGCCTGGCGAGCGGGTCCGCTTGGTTCCTTTTAAGTGCATTTTTTGATAGCCTTTTGTCAAGGAGGCGCAGTGGCCTTGCCTAAATGTGCCTGACCTGCTTGGATCAACCGGCCAGGATAAATCCCAGCTCCAGCCCAGTAGCCAAGGAGCCGCGCAATGTCCGCATCATCTGATACAATTCTCGACATTCGAAACCTCACCATTTCTCTGCCGCGTGGCGCAGACCGCAAGTATGCAGTCGAGAATGTGAACCTGTCCATCAAGCGTGGAGAGATTTTATGCATCGTAGGCGAGTCTGGATCCGGAAAGTCCGTTATGACATCCGCCATTATGAATGACGTTCCGGGACGGCTTGAGATCACTTCGGGTGAGGTGGTGTTTGACGGCCAGAACGTTCTGCAGATGTCGAACGCTGAACTAAACGGGCTGCGCGGGGCACGCATTTCAATGATCTATCAAGAACCAATGGCCGCGCTGAACCCTGCCATCAAGATCGGGGCACAGGTCGACGAAGTGTTCGCCTTGCACCGCGCCGATATCTCAGCCGCTGATCGCAAGTCGGAAACGCTCAGGTTGCTGGAACAGATGAAATTGCCGACGCCGCCGCGCATCTATGACAGCTATCCGCATCAGGTATCGGGTGGTCAGTGTCAGCGCATCGTGATCGCCATGGCATTGGCATGCAAACCCGATGTGCTCATTGCCGATGAACCTACAACCGCGCTTGATGTAACCACACAAGCGGAGATCCTGCGCCTGATCAATGACCTCAAGGACGTTTATGATAACGCGACGATCTTTATCACCCATGACTTTGGTGTGGTGGCAGATGTCGCGGACCGCGTGGCTGTCATGTGTTGGGGCAAAGTGATCGAGGAGGGCCCGAAAGAGCAGATCCTGATGCACCCCAAAGACCCCTATACCCAGCTGTTGGTCGACGCGATGCCGCTGCTTGAGACCACGCGCGCACCGGATGAAAGCCGCAACGACCCACCGGTGGTCGACGTCAAGGGCCTGCACAAGATTTACCAGACCGGCTCGCGCGAAATCCATGCCCTCAACGATGCGCAATTTGTGCTGCGGGCGGGAGAAACGCTGGGCGTGGTGGGCGAGTCCGGGTCCGGCAAGTCCACACTCGCCAAAACACTCATACGACTGGAAGAAGCGACCGAAGGCGCGATCATCATCAAGGAGGATGATTTTCTGGGCTTGACCGGCGATGATCTGGTGCAGGCGCGCAAGAATATCCAGATGATCTTTCAGGATCCATACGGGTCGCTCAACCCGTCGCAATCCGTTGGTTTCATGGTGACGCGTGGCCTGCATTTGCAAGGGATGAACCAGTCAGAGGCACGAGCCCGCGCCCTGGAACTGCTGAACCAGGTCGGCCTTGGCGAAGCGGCATACAAACGCAAGCCGCGCAACTTTTCCGGCGGCCAGCGTCAGCGTATCGGCATCGCGCGTGCGCTGGCGATGGAGCCGGATGTGGTGATCGCAGACGAAAGTGTGTCCGCCTTGGATCTGTCCGTGCAAAAGCAAGTGCTCAGACTGATGAACGACCTTCAGGACAAGTACAAAATGGCCATCATATTCATCACCCATGACTTACGCGTTGCAGCGCAGATTTCAGATTACATCACAGTCATGGAAAAAGGCGTTATGGTCGAATTCGGGCCAGCTGATCAGGTCTTTAACGCACCCAAGCACCCCTACACCCAAAAACTGCTTGAAGCGGCGCCAGGTCGTGATTGGCACCCGCCCCGTTTGAGCTGCGAAAAGGCGGACAAGATCGCGGCAGGCATCCAGCGCGGATAGCACTGGATGCGGAAGGGAAGCAACGTCAGGAGCCGTCCTGAGAGGCCGCAATGAAGGAGTCAGGTGTCGGGTCCTGGGCCTCTTTTGACTCCTCGGGCAACAATGTGCCCAGTAGATAGACGGCATATATGAAAAGGACGGGCCCGAAGAACACCGTACCTCCCACAACCACGCCCCGCGCCATTTGGCCAGCGATATCAAACAGCAGGAAGGTACGGCGTTCCTCCACAGTTGTGTCATCTTTGTCAATGACGTGTTTGGTCATATCCTTACCTCCCTAGTCCAGTGGCGCATAGCCGTGGTTCTGTGCCCAGACATACCAGTTATCGACTACTGTACCGGTCAACAGAATGCCGATGCCACCCGTGATGGGGCACAAAATGGCAAACCACCAGGCCCAACGGTGAATACCCTCCATCGTGGCGTTGAACCCCATGGTCCACCGCCAGAACAGAGCCGCCCGTTCAGAGGCGGTGCCCCGGTCAGCAATCTGTTCCAACTCCCGATCTCCGCCATATCGTGATACGGCTAGGATAGTGGCACCGTGCATCGCAAACAGCAGCGTGGCCCCATACAGGAAGACAATCGAGAGCGCGTGGAATGGGTTGTAGAACAGATTGCCATACAGAACCGAAAAGTTCATCGTCCAGTCCAGATGACTGAAGATCCCGTAGGGTACAGCCTCGGACCAACTGCCCATCAGCACGGGTCGGATCAGTCCCAACACCAAAAACAGCCAGATTGCAGCGCCAAAGGCCCAGAAAACATGCTTGCCCATCTTTTGCTGTCGCGCCAGGGCATAGGACCGCGCCCACCAGGCCATGACAGATACCAAAAGGAAGATGCTGGCAATCAACCACATGCCCCCTTCGTTGAGCGGAGGCATGCTGAGCCCATGTTCTGGTGCGGGCGGCTCAAGCGAAAACCAGAACAGATCGCGCAGGAACACACCGGGGTTGTAACCCGCCTGCGCCCAGTAACTGGCACCGACCATCAGAAACCAAATGGCTCCTGTGGCCAAAGACACTACGCCAAAGCTGCCTAGGTAAAGAGGACCAAGTTGCGCATTGCCGAACCATCCCAGAAATGTGGAAAACCGTGTGGATTTTGTGCGTTCAGTCAGATCTGCATCTTCAATCATGCCCATCTCGGGCCGGCCCTGAACCTGCACTTGCGTGAAAATATTCTGATACTCAGCCATTGACGCCTCCTTCAAGGTCAATCCAGAACGGCAGATCGACATACCAATACCACCAGTTCGCCCAGGCATCGAACCAGACGGTGCCCGAGATCACGATGCAAACCGCCGACCAGAAACCTGCGTTCAGTGCCAGCAAAAGACCGAGGCGGTGAATGCCCAGTGGCCCGATGGAATAGCCGATGAAGTCTCGAAAGAACGTGTCTTCGTGTTCGGGGCTGCGCATGTCTTCGCCGTTTTCCGGGTTTGCGGCTGACAGGATGAGTGAACCGTGCAACGCAAGTGCGAGCGTGGTGGTGAAAAAGCATGTCACCGCTATCATATGCGCCGGGTTGTAGTGGAAGTTACCATAGGCGTATCCGACATTGTTCACCCAATCGAGGTGGCTCCAGATACCATAGGGAAAGCCGTGGCCCCATGCGCCCATAAGTACGGGCCGGATAACAACCAGTGTGGTGTAGGCGAAGATGGCAAACGCAAAAGCCACCGGGACGTGATACCCGATGCCCAGTTTTCGCGAGATTTCAACCTCGCGCAGGGCCCAGCTGATAAACGCGCCGTGCGCGCATATCGTGATCAACTGCCACAACCCACCCTTGAGCAAAGGCGCGACACCGAGGCCGACCTCAAGGTCTGGAGGCTCGATGGAGATAAGCCAAGGGTTCCAAGTGTCACCCATTGCGGCCCCGTAGAATATCAGAAATGTCCCCAACAGCGCGAAAAAGGCCGTCGTCACGCCAAAAAAACCGACGTAAAAGGGGCCGACCCAGAAGTCGAACAAATCGCCTCCGACCAGCGTGCCGCCGCGGACCCGGTACTTTCGTTCAAACGAGAGCAATGCCATCGTTTCCTCCCTTCTGGCGCGGCTGCGCCATCACAGTTTGGGCGAAGTCGCCCCAGCATTAGCTTCAACGCGCCCGGCCAAACGCAGTGCGCGCGTGACTGGCCGGGCAACGCCCAAGGCATGGCTTCAGGCGCGGAGAGCCTCAAGCGACTTGGAGAGATGAACTTGCAAGACAGCTGGTTCTGAACGCGGATTTACGCCTTCAATCAAACGCACGCTGTGTCGCACCGCTTCAAAGCAGGGCTTGCCTTCCTGCTTGGCCACGTCTCAGACTGCGGAGACGGTCGTTGACGCGGAACGCAATGGCGCAAACATGGCGTTTGACGCCGATAAGAATATTAGGTCGACTGTTTATGTCAAATAAAACTTACACCGAGTGTCCATTTTAATTTACACTTAGTTCGCTTCCATGTGCAGCAAAGCAGCAAATGCGGCCACATTGTCCGTGCCAAAGCTGTTCAGTTCTGTTTCGCGATGTGTTGCCGGATCGAAAATAGTTATCCTATTGTCGCCGCGTTTTCGCAGATGCACCGGGCCATCTGCCCCAATGCCGTGCTTCAGCCGCTCACGCTCCAGAACCCGCATGATAGTGGAAATGAAAACTGCGTCGCCTGCTGCAAACTGAGCTATGATAACGCCCTTCTGATCCGTCACCTGTGCCGCGCCACCCAAAGTGCTATCAATGTGAAGGATGCGCTCGTGGCTAATCGCAGCTTCGACCGGGCGCGCGTCCAGAGGTCGATCTGTCAACCTTGCCCAAGCCACCAAGGCCAGAATGCACACGAGCACCAGTCCGACCAGCGCCATTGGACGGCCAGAGCCTGCTCCGATTTGCGACCGAAGGGGAATGTTTCGTTTTTGCTCGAACAAGGTTCAATGATCTCCCTGGGGCGGCAAACTAGTGACAGGCGGTCTCTGTGTGGGTGCTGAAATCCATGTCGGGATGTTGCAGCATACCCGCCGCTTGGCGCCAATGTGCGGCGATGCAAAGGTCCTGCATGACGCCGTGCATTCCTCTGGCGTAAAGATGTGACACCGTGATTGCAGCGACAACCGACCCATCATTCGCGGCAATACCAAGCCACCTGAATGCATCGTTCCGGTCCGACTCAGACCGGGAAACGGCCATTAGATGTGCGCCATAAAAGGCCGCGGCGTCGATATTTCCAAGTTCGGCGCTGCGCGCAATGTATGTCAGTCCAAGCTGCTCGCCATCCTTACCGTCGGAACTCGCAATGAGCATGTTGCCCAGAGTGTACATTGCATCTGCGTTTTGTTGTTTTACGGCACGGGCAAGCAGCCGAATGCCCTGTTTGTGTTGTTCAGTTGAACATTCGGGTTGGACAAGTTTATGTCCAAGATACGCCATTGCCGCCGCATCACCGGCGCGCACTTGTCGTTCAACAAGATGATTGGACAAGGCACTTCCACAATTGGGACTTTCCGTTTCGGCGACAGCTTGTTCAGCGACAAAACATCCCAAAATCGCGGCCAAGACACCCGCTACCGACAACTTTGCAAAATACCTGAGCATAACAGTAGACTTTAGGGTGATTCACTCTATCGTGCAACAGCGGCCAGGACAGATCACGCGTGTCGACCCAGCTTGAACATCATTTTCGGAGATCAAGCCTATGACACAGAATACAGACCGTCGTAAATTTTTGGTGGCGACAGCTGCCGTTACACTCTTGCCAGCTCTGCCATCCTTTGCGCAAAGCGACGAGCAAGCAGTCGTCGAAATGCTCACCAAACATCCGACCGACAGCAAATTACGAAACGTGTTTTTCCCACGCATCACGTCGGTGCAGGCAGGGCAGACGGTGTTGTTCAAAGCCACGGATCGCAGCCACAATAGCGCGTCTATCGATGGTATGATCCCGGATGCGGCGGAAGAGTGGGATGGTCGGATCAACGAGGACGTCGAAGTGACTTTTGATGTGCCCGGTGTCTACGGCTACAAATGTACACCGCATGCCGCAACCGGAATGGTCGCACTTATCGTTGTCGAAGGCGAAGGGAAGCTCGACAACCTCGAAGCAGCGCAGGGCGTGCGCCAACGCGGTCGCGCGAAAAAGGTGTTCGAGGAAATCTGGGAAGAAGCCGCTGAATTGGGCCTCCTTGAAGCGACCTCCACATAGCGACGATGCGAAAGCACGGCGTATTCAGTTGGATAATCGGTGTCCTGCTGCCCTTGATGTTTGGCGTCGTGGCGGCACGCGCGGACTCACTCACCATCATTTTGGACCGGTCGACCAACAGCAGCGAACTCTATGTCGCGGGTCCGGCTGAAACGCTGCTCGCACTGTTCGATGTCGATCGCGCCGTAATCCCCATGCAAGATGGTGTGGTTGATTATAGTGCGTTTGCCCTGGGAACATGGGGCATTGGCGATGCACTGTTGCAGAATACGCGCGTCACTTTCGACAATGCCCCATCGGGCTTCGAGGCCATGTCTTTTATGCTGCATCCGTCTGAGGATGCGCTGCCGCTGCAAACGCCCTTTGATGCAAATATGGCCATCGGCATCTGTAGTGCCCTGTCTTCGCCCGAACGGTATGCCTTGGAGGAAATGACAGGTTATGTTGGGTACTTCTCTGACCAAACGTCCTCCGCGAGTACAATTGAAGTGGTCTTGCCGAGTGTTTCGCGAACGTCACTGAACATTAGTGTCGTTGACTATATGCAAGGCGGGGCATTGACCTTCGTACGGCGGTTTGAGCCCGGTGAGCCAATTCGGTTTGTGATCCCGCCGCCAGGCAATAGTTTCAGGCTTAACATACCTCTAGTCCTACTTGCCTTGGTTTCTGTCTTCGCCGCAGCATGGAAAATTAATCATCGGAGTTTTGTCGAGCACTGCCTTAGGCAATTGTTTGCAAAACACCATGGGCGCAAGGCCCAGCCGACGTCTTGTTCAGAATAGCATGGCAGAAACGCATGAATAGGCGCGCTTTAAAGCCATCGACACACAGGATGTGGGTGATCTGGTGAATTACAAATCCGATACAAACCCGACGCTGCTCGATGCCCTGCCCTTCGACGACTTTGAAAAAAGCCTGCTTCCCCTCGTCAGACATTTCGTGGGAACGCTTGAGACGGGGGATGCGATTGAGTGTTGCCACATCTATGATCGCGCGATCCAAACGTGGGGCGATCCAGTGGGGCTGAGCATCGCGCACATACTGCAAAAGCTGATTCTAGCGCTCAAGAGGTCCAGGAACTGCCCTTTGCAGTGCTTTTACCCTGCTCATTGCGACGACCCGAAATTCATCAGTGAAAACGAGCGAAGCCTTCTGACGATGCTGCATCATATGCGGCGGGACCAAACCAAGGGCGCACGCGACGCTTTGGATAAATTGGCGTTCGGCAAAAGGGATCCCAAAGTGATCCAGACCGCTTTAACGTTTTCCAATCGCTATGCAGCGGGCGCGCCTTTGCAAGCGGGTTCCACACGTAACCAATGCCGGCTGAGGGTGATCCGCTGAGCCGATCATCCAATGCGTTTTGAGCGCGCGAGAACGGTTTTAATTCTCGATTGGCAATCATGCGGCAGGGTTTGGCCCAATCGCTTGCCAAGGCAAACCATAGCGGACGGAACTTCCATCACTCGCCCATCGTTGGAATACACAGGACTAAGCGGATTCCGTATATCCAGTAGCTCTCACAAGCGTTTGACTAGGCGTCGCTTCATTCTCACCTGTGCTCCGCTCGTTTTGGCGCTACGCATAAAGTCGAGGTCGGACTGCTTTCTTCAAAATGCGATGTTGAATGACGGGATTGGTGATTTGAGCTGCCAAGCGGCGATACTCATGCCAAAAGCGCAAAGCTATGTTGCGTCAGCCAGAAATAAAAATTTTAGGTCGGTTTTGTCCGTGACCCACAAATTAGACGCTTTATCCATGCTGCGGCATGCACGGATGGCTAGTTGATCCGCTGCACGGCAGCATAGATTTTTTCGCTCATGCCGCATTATTCTCGCTGCGCGCGCTCGCAGCGAAAAAACCGAATTCACAGGTTGGGCTCAAACCTGCCATCGGAGAAAACGCAGCATTCTTGGGTTCGGCCTCTAGTCGAATGGCGGCTTTTGCTGGGTCACCCTTGAGGCCACGCAGTTGCAGCGAATGTCGGCTCTCCGCCGGACGCGCTGCTGGTGAGATTGCTATGTGCGCGTGATTTCGGGAGTAGCCTCTCCTCTCCAAGTGAAGGTCCAGGTGTCGCCTTGGCGAACGTTCTGAACCAGGTGTGGGCGGAAAGCGACGAGGCAGCGCCCTCCGTCACGACGTGCCGACGGATAGATCAGCCCATTGCCGCCTGACCCCAGCACGTCTTGCGCGAGTCTTTGGCCGATCGGATAGGCGATACGAGGTTCTGAGCTTAAGATCTCCTCCCCTTCCCTGCCTGCCAGATCATGCAGCCGCGTCGTGAAACCAGCGAGCAATTCACGATAGGCGGTGAGATTCTCAAAGACGCCCGTCGCTTCCAATTCGCGCGTCAGATGCCAGGACACTTCAGCCTGCGCAGTCAAGGCCGCATCCTCTCCATAGCTTGCGTACCAGGCTCCACGTTCTGGGCCATTGAACCGGTTGCCTGTCGCCCGCGTGTAGCAGAACGCGGCGTTGATGTAGGTCCATCCATATCCTG
>JBCBID010000046.1:0-24896 GCA_038525015.1 Pseudomonadota bacterium
GGAAGTCGCCAAACTGCTTCGTGATCGCAGCCGTCAGCGTCGTCTTGCCGTGGTCAACGTGACCAATCGTGCCAATGTTAACGTGCGGCTTCGTACGTTCAAACTTTTCCTTTGCCATCTTGTCAGACGCCCTTTGTGCAGTTGCGGGTGGACCCCGGTGATTTACTCCGCGCGGCACATATTGCCATTGGGCGGGAAAATCAAGCGGCGTTAGGCGTTGGACCCGGTGCCGCTGATGGCGGACTGAACAGCGATGGCAAAACCCTCGACCGTTTGGTCGTAATCACGCTCGGGCGTCGGGCTGGTGGCGACGCCAATCACGCCAGGCAAGCGGACAAATTCTGACGTGCCGCGGATGTCCTGCGGGCCGAACAAAATAGCGCCGCTTTCGGCATCAGTGACGGTCACCCGCGCCTCTATCGCACTCGGACCGCCAAAGGCAAAGGCCGAGCCGGGTGAGGTCAGTTGAACCTTATCGAGACGCACATCAATGATGGCGTTCGAGGGGCCGAACCCGTCCATGCGACGGCTGAGCGCGCTGGTGATATCGCTGGCGATTTGCCGCGACGGCACATTGATGTCACGCCCTTCGATGCCCGCGAAAGACGCGGTATCCACCCGCACGGTGGTGGAGACGATATCAGCGGGGCTGAGGCGTGCGCCATTCGACGGCGCGCTGGCCGTGCACGCGGCGAACGCAAGTGTGGCCAACAGGCAAAGCGCGAGGCGTATCTGGTGTGTCATCGCGACATTCTCCGACGTGTCCGCCCCTCGCGTTATATATCTGTCAAACCATCCGTATTTTCGATTTGTGCGTTTTCGTTATCGTTGGCGGGTTCCGGCTTGTCCGGGTCAGGTGCAAACCAACCCTGTTCGTCGCTCTGACGCACGAGATAGCGCTCGACAGCCTTGGCCGCATTCTGACTGAGTTCGGTCAACTGCTCTTCGGCGGTCATGGTATAGCCTGTGCCGATGATCGGCGCGGTGCCAAAGGTCTCAAGCACAGTGATCTGTTCGGGTTCATCGTTCAGCTTGCCGCCCGCGGCATCGTCCCAGACCGTGACGTTAAGGATCAGCGCCGATTTGGGTGCCAACACAAGCGGGATGCCGGGCTGGGCCAACACATATCCTTCGACAGAAATGCCGAAATGGTAGCGGCTCGGCCCATTATAGCGCCCGAAGCGTTCAGCCATAGCGGCCTTGACCGCGGTGGCAAGCTGTTCCTCGGTTGCGGGGCGGCTCAGCGGGCCCCGCTGAGCATTTTCGGCGATGACGATGTTATGTTCGAGCCGGAAGTCACCCAACGGCACGGGGGCCTCGTCCAGATCCCTATTGGCGGCACAGGCCGACAACCCAACCACCATCAAAAGGCCAAGTAGCCAACGTGTCATGCCTGCACTCTCCCCGTTTTTATGCGCTACCCGATAGCGCAGGTGCGACGATGGCGCAATTGTCCGCAGGTGTCCGCGGGATATATCCTTCGCCTGTGATAGAGAGGTGACATGCCCGACACCGCCCTGCCCTCGACCCAGCCTGTGTGCGTCCCGCTTGTGACGCAGGAACTGGGTGTGTGGAAAAGTCTGCAACTCGCGCGCCGCAACGTGCTGGCCATCATTCCAGAGATTGCAACGCGCGCACCTATAGTGTCGGGCAGGACAGGCAAGCGCTGGCACATGGTGATGGACCCGGACGCCATTCGGCGAATACTGCTGGACCGGCTGGACGACTATCCCAAATCGGTCGTGACCAAGGCGCTCTTGCGCCCAGCGGTGGGCGAGTCGATCTTTATCGCCGAAGGGGCCGACTGGCGCTGGCAGCGACGCACGGCGGCCCCCGTCTTTACCCACCGCAACATGATGAACCTCGCCCCGATTATGACGGGGGCGGCAGGCCGGTCCGCCGACCGGATCGCGGCGGCGGGGCCAAGGGCGGTCAACCTGCTGGACGAGATGGTGGCCACGACCTTTGACGTGATCGCGGATGTGACGTTTTCGGGGGGCGAGGCGTTTGACCGCGCGGCGGTGCATGACGCCATCGAAGATTACATCACCGATGCGGGCAAGATATCGCTCTTTGATATCATCGGCGCGCCGGATTGGGTGCCTCGGCCCGGGCGGCTGGTGTCGGGCAAAGCGATGCGTAAGACCAAGGCGATTGCCGACCGGGCGATTGAGGCACGCGCGGCCCGCCCCGCCAATGGTGTGCCCGACCTGCTGGACCTGCTGCTGGCCGGTGAAGACCCGGATACGAGGCGCAAGATGACTACGGCGGAACTGCGCGACAATCTGCTGACCTTCATCGTGGCAGGGCATGAGACAACGGCGCTGACCCTTGCTTGGTCGCTGTATCTGGTGGCGTTCGACCAAAAGGTTCAGGACCGCGCCCGCGCGGAGGCGCAAGCGGTGCTGGGCGGCCGGGCTGCCACAGGCGACGACGTTACAAATCTGCCGTTCATCCGCCAGATCATTGACGAGGCGCTGCGCCTTTACCCGCCTGCCGGGATGGTGTCGCGCACCGCGATGGCGGACGATGTGTTGTGTGGGCGTGAGATACGCAAGGGCGACACCTGCATCATCCCGATCTACGCGCTGCATCGGTCCAGCCTGCTGTGGGACGACCCGGATGCGTTTCACCCCGAGCGATTTGCGGATCGCAAGGCCGTGGACCGCTATACCTATCTACCCTTTGGCGATGGGCCACGGATTTGCATCGGCGCGTCCTTTGCGCTGCAAGAGGCGGTGATCATTCTGGCAACACTACTGGCGCGCTTTCGCTTTACCCTTGTCCCAGGCAAGGACCCCGCGCCAGTCATGATCCTGACCCTGCGGCCCGAAGGGGGTGTCTGGCTGACGGCAGAGCCGGTCTAGCTGTCGCAGATCGCTTGCAGGTCGGCCCATTGATCGTCGGTCAGGATCGGGGCCCCATCGCCATGATCATGGGCTGCGTTGCGGGCCGCCTCGATGCGGTCGGACAGCGTGGGATGTGACATGAAGTGGGCCACAAGCGTGTTGCTTTCGCCGTATTTGTCGCGCAGACGCTCGAACATGTCACCCAGAGCAGCCGGAGACACGCCCGCTTCCTCAAGCGCGTCGTGGGCGAAGGCATCCGCCGCAGCTTCGGCACCCTGACTGTAGTTTGCGTCAATCAGCCGCTCGGTCAGGAAAAGGACAAGCGCACCGCCCGCGAAATCCCCAAAGAGCAGGCCAAGCACACCGATGCTGCCCGCAGAGCGCAAGGCGTGGCGCGTGGGGTCGCGGCTGACGACATGGCCCATCTCGTGCGCCATCACGGCGGCGACTTCATCAGGGCTTTCCGCCGCGTCGATCAGACCGCGGAAGAACACGACATAGCCTCCCGGCAGGGCAAAGGCATTGATCATCGGATGGTTGAGGACAAAGACCGACAATTCGGTTGTCTCAGGAAGCGAGGTTTCAAACGCCGCGGTCATGTCGGCGAGGGCCGCCTGCCCGGCGGGGGTTTCACAGATACGCAGCGGACCCAGCGCGTCACTGCCGAGCGCGGTGCGGATCTGGTCAAAAGTTGCCTCGCCCAGCGCACGTTCAGCACGGGCGGGGATGACATTGGCCAACTGGTCGGCCATCAACGGGATCAGCAGGCCGATCTGCACAGCGACCGCAGCAACGGCACCCCCGGCCCAGAGCGCCAGCCGCCCGCGGCCCTTGGGCGGGGCCGCTTTGTTCAGGTGAGGTAAAGGTGGCAGTGTGCGCGCATTTGGGACGTGAAGCCGGGCCACCGGGTCGGTGGTTAGCCGCAGCACCTGATCAATGCCTGTGGGCAAGTCGTCCACCGCGCGGACATCCACCTTGGGCCAGATGATATCATTCTCTCCCTCGCGCGACAGGACAAGATGCGCTCCGTCATCGCTGGGGCGGACATAGACCGGCTGGGGTAAGGGAGTGTTGCCGTCGAAGTAGGAGGCGTGGGTCATATGGCAGCCCCCAGATCAAGCGCCTCGGCAAAGCCTTCGGCTTCGGCAAATTCGTCGCGGGCGCGTTGGCTGATCTGTGCGAGGCCATCATGCGCGGGCAGCGACGTCGTTTCGGCCTGGTGGCGCATGAGCGGGAAGGTGACGAAGGTGTTGTAGACAACGGACCAGAGCAAGAAGACACCGAAATAGAGCACGACAGACACCGCAATTGACAACCAACGGGGTGTGTCGAACTCAAAACCGGTCGTGTCGGTGACCACGTCGGCGAATATGTCGAAGCCGACGAGCGGCAAAAGGATCAGGCCGATCAGGACAATCCCGAGCGAAAGCACCAGATAGGCCAGGAACGTACCACCAGCGTAGATCCAAGCAATGCGGCCCGTTCGCAAATGCGAGGCGAACTGCACACCATGGGCAGATTTGTGGTTGGCCATGATCCGGCGCGCGCCAAAGATATAGTGGATCACCCCATAGTAAAGCGCGAACGTCAGCGGCAGGAGAAGCCATAGGCGCCAAAGCGCTACCGCCGGCGAAAAGATGATGCCGCTGGTATCCACTTCGGTTCCGGTGGCCCCAGCGACAAAGCCCCGCAGAAACATATCGAATGCCGGTCCGATAGGTTGGAGCAGCGTCACCCAAAGCAGCCACCCTCCCAAAAGGACAAGGACCGCAACAAGTGGCAGCGTCGCACGATAGAGCATAGTCCAGTTGCCGCCTTGCGACAGCTTGGCCGAACCAAAGAAAGTTCGATCCGTGCGGTACTTTTCAAGGTGGAATGTCATATGCGGCCAAAGCGTGCCGAGCGAGCAGATGGTCACCAACCAGTGCAGACAGGCGCGCCATGCGTACCCCCATGCTCCGGGCTCCAACCCGAAACGCACCCCGCGCCAGCGGGTGCGACCCAGCACATAGCGGCGGGCGCGGTAGCGGGCGTAGAACCACAGCGGAATGACGCCCAGAAAGCTAAGAAAATAGCCCGCGACATTGCCGTCAAAAAGCGAGAAGCTGATGAACATCAGGATCAGGTTCACGACACCGATGTAGAAGGTGAGGATGACCACGGCGATGAAGAAGCCCAGCAGCTTCTCCCACGGGTCGCCCACATATTCCATCGGATGGCCGCCCGGCCGGATTGACGACCAAAAATAGCGGCGCAGGCGGGTTTTCATCCAAAAGCGGTAAAAGCCCAGCGTCAGGATCGACCAAAAGCCGGTCGTCAGCGCAAGCCAGAACACCGCACCCCGGCGACCGACAAAGTCAACGTAAAGTGGCGCGTCAGGTGAACTTGTTGTCCCTTGGGAAGCCCCGGGGTGCCATGCGCCCGGCAGCGGCGCGCTTGCCGCGCCACTCGGCAAGGTCGGTTTCGGTTCTTGTCCGTCCTGCGGGGTCGCGCCAGCTGAGCCCGTCTGCCAGGGTGAAGGTGGTTGCATCGCTCAGCCCCCCGTCCTTGTACTTTTGAAGACGCACGCCTTTGCCGCGTGCCATCTCCGGTAACTCTTCAAGGTCAAAGACCAACACTTTGCGGTTCTCGCCCACAACGGCGACTGTATCACCGTCGGCGGATCGACAGACGGCCACCGCCACATCCCCGCGCACATTCAATACCTGCTTGCCCGAACGCGTCTGGGCGATCACCTCGTCCTCGGGCACGATGAAGCCGTCGCCCGCGCTGGATGCCACCAAGAGCTTGCGGCCGGGTTTATGGGTCATGAGGCTGTGAATTTGCACCTCGTTCGGCAGGTCGATCATCAGGCGCAGGGGCTCGCCCATGCCGCGACCGCCCGGCAGGTTCGAGGCGGAGACGGTGTAGAATCGCCCGTTTGAGCCGACCACAACCAGCCGGTCGGTGGTTTCGGCATGGAAGATAAACCGCGGGCCGTCGCCGTCCTTGAACTTTAACTCGCGCGTCAGGTCGATATGACCCGTCATCGCCCTGATCCACCCCATCTGGCTGCACACCACTGTGATAGGTTCCCGGTCGATCATCGCCTCAATCGGGACATCCTCGACCTCGCCCGCCTCGGCAAAGGTGGTCCGACGCGTGCCGCCTTCATAATCCTTGCCGAACTTCTTTCTCGTTTCGCGCAACTGATCTGCGATGGCCTGCCATTGCAGGTCCGCGCTTTCCAGCAAATCTTCGAGCGCTGCACGTTCTTCCATTAACTCGGATTGCTCGCGCAAGAGTTCCATCTCTTCAAGACGGCGAAGGGAGCGCAGGCGCATGTTCAGGATCGCTTCGACCTGCACTTCAGACAATTCACCCTCTCCGGGCGGGGGCGCAACATAGTCCGCCTCGGTCATCGCGCGGGGGTGATCCTTGCCCCAATCCTCACGCATCAGAGCGGCCTTGGGGTCGTCATCATAGCGGATGATGTCAATCACGCGGTCGAGGTTCAGGAAGGCAATGATCAGCCCTTCGAGCACCTCAAGCCGGTGATCGATCTTCTCCATCCGGTGTTGGCTGCGGCGGATCAGCACCTCGCGCCGGAAATCAAGGAAAGCACGCAGCACTTCCTTCATCGAACAGACCTGGGGTGTCACGCCGTCGATCAGCACGTTCATGTTGAGCGAGAACCGCACTTCCAGATCGGAATTGCGGTAGAGCATGCCCATCAACACGTCTGGGTCTACGTTCTTGGATCGGGGTTCAAGAATCAGGCGGATGTCATCTGCGGACTCGTCTCGCACATCGGCCAGGATCGGCACTTTCTTGGTCTGAATGACCTCTGCCAGCTTTTCGATCAGCTTGGACTTTTGGACCTGATAGGGGATTTCGGTGACCACGATCTGCCACTGGCCGCGGCCCAGATCCTCAACCTCGTACCGGCAGCGCAGGCGGAAGCCACCCTTACCCGTGCGATAGGCTTGGGCGATAGCCTCGGGCGGTTCGACAATGATGCCACCAGTAGGGAAATCGGGGCCGGGCACATAATTCAACAGCGTGTCGTCGCGGGCATCCGGTGTTTTGATCAAGTGCAGGCAGGCGTCGCACAACTCTGCGATGTTGTGGGGCGGGATATTCGTCGCCATGCCCACGGCAATGCCGGACGAGCCGTTAGCCAGCAGGTTCGGGAACTGCGCAGGCAACACAACCGGTTCGGTCAGCGTGCCATCGTAGTTTTCACGGTAGTCGACAGCGTTTTCGTTCAGACCCTCAAGCAGCGCCTCGGCCACCGCCGTCATCCGCGCTTCGGTGTAACGGCTGGCAGCCGGGTTATCGCCGTCAATGTTCCCGAAGTTGCCCTGCCCGTCCACAAGAGGGTAGCGGACGTTGAAATCCTGTGCGAGGCGCGCCATCGCATCATAGATCGCGGCATCACCATGGGGGTGATAATTGCCCATCACATCGCCCGAGATTTTGGCCGACTTGCGAAAGCCCCCCGTGGACGACAGCCGCAATTCCCGCATAGCGAATAGAATCCGGCGATGCACCGGCTTCAGACCATCGCGCGCGTCCGGCAGCGCGCGGTGCATGATCGTGCTGAGCGCATAGGTCAGATATCGTTCCCCAAGCGCGCGCCGAAGCGGTTCGCTAAGGTCCATGTTGGGGGTGTCGGTCGTATCAGACATAGATGAGGTGTAGCGGGCCGCTGGGACGGGAACAAGCGGTCAGATGAATGAACTGCCGCGTGGGAACGATTGGCCGGATGCGCGCGTTGCCGTGACACCACAATCAAGCGCGTGGGGAAAAATGACCAACTTTTACCAGTGCTGGGAATCACTGCTTTTGGTAATATTGTTGCGTGTCACCAAGCTGCCCGTGTGACACCACTTGTATGTTTGGGGGGAGATGCGCGGTATGACGCGGTTCATCATAGTGATATTTGGTTTTCTGGCTTTCGCTTTTTACGAGCTAAGCGGTGGTGCGGACTTTGACGCCACCGAGACACGGATGGCGCGCATCGAGATACCTACGGTTGTCGAAGAGACCCCGCTTGCGCCTCTGGCCGTATCAAAGGCCACGCCAGAGTTGCCCGAAAACGTGTCGCGCGTGTCGCTGAACCTGACCAGTGTGAACGATGTCTTGCGCCCGCAGCGCACTGTACGCACAACGGCCGCACGCGAGCGCCCCGCCGTGGTCGAAGAAGACGCCGAGGCAGCCGTGTCCGAGGACGAACCAACCATCATCTTGCCCAGTTTGATTGTGGACGCGGCTGTGATCACACCCGTTGATTTTGATGCCCCCGAAGCCGAAGAGGTCATCCAAGAAGGCGTGCGCGATGTCCGCGCAGTCGCTGCCCGCAGCGTCAACGTGCGTGGCGGACCCGGCACCAATTATTCGGTTGTCAATCAACTCACTCGCGGGGCCGAGGTCGAGGTGCTTCAAGACCCCGGCAACGGGTGGGTGCGATTGCGTCCGCTTGACGGCGGGCCGGTCGGTTGGATGGCCGACTTCTTGCTTAGCGAAGGTTGATTGCGCCCGCGCCGCACCACGCTATTGTCCCGCCAAAGTTCAGGCAGGACATTGGATGGCACAGAAGTCAGTTCTTATCACCGGGTGTTCGTCCGGCATCGGCTATGCGGCGGCACATAGGCTGCGTGACGCGGGGTGGCAGGTCTTTGCGTCTTGTCGGACCGCAGACGATTGCGCACGGCTGACAGCAGAGGGTTTTGCCAGCCCACGCATCGACTACACAGACACACCAAGTATTGCTGCCGGGGTCAACGATGTTCTGACCGCCACCGGTGGCACGCTCGACGCATTGTTCAACAACGGCGCGTTCGGAACGCCCGGCGCGGTCGAAGACCTGCCCACGGATGCGTTACGGGCCATCTTTGAGGCGAATTTCTTTGGCTGGCACGAATTGACCCGGCAGGTCATCCCGGTGATGCGCGCGCAGGGGCATGGGCGGATCGTGCAGTGTTCATCTGTTCTGGGTTTTGTCACAATGCCTTGGCGCGGCGCCTACAACGCCACCAAATTCGCGCTTGAAGGGCTGACGCATACGCTGCGGATCGAAATGCGCGACACACCCATCGACGTGGTCCTGATCCAGCCCGGCCCCGTCACAAGCAAAATCCGCGTAAACTCGATCCCGCATTTCGAAAAGTGGATTGATTGGGAAGGGTCCGTGCGGGTCGAACAGTACCGCAACAAGTTGCGCAAGCGTCTGTACGAAGACCGCGGCCCAGACGCGTTCGAGTTGCCCGCTGACGCCGTCGTCAAAAAACTACGCCATGCGCTTGAGGCACCCCGGCCACGCAGCACCTACAAGGTGACAACACCCACCTACCTGATGGCAGCGGCCCGACGTCTGCTGCCCAAAGCCGGACTGGACTGGCTCTTGTCACGCGGCTAACCGAAGCCTGCGTTCGCTTTTCGCGGCGCGCCCCCTACATCGTCGGAACGTAGGATAAAGGGACACAGAATCATGGGCTTTGACCCGCTTTTCATCTTGATCGTGCTGGCCTGTCTGGCCGTTGTCGTGGTGCTCATGCTGGGCCTTGGCGGCTTTGCCAAAGGATCGGGCTGGGCCAAGAACAACTCGAACCGGCTAATGCGGTACCGGATCGGGGCTCAGTTTATCGCCGTCCTTTTGATCCTGCTCTATGTGGCGCTGCGCGGAACGGGGAACTGACTATGATTGTTCTGAACAAAATCTACACGAAAACAGGCGACGCGGGCGAAACCGCGCTGGGAAATGGCGCGCGTGTGGCCAAGCACGCGATGCGCGTGACCGCCTATGGCACTGCGGACGAGTTGAACGCTTTTCTGGGGATCGCCCGACTTGAGGCCACAGGCGAGATCGACACCGCCCTGAGCCGTATCCAGAATGACCTATTTGACCTTGGTGCGGACCTATGCAGACCGGACATGGAACAGGACGCCGAGGCGGAGTATCCACCGTTGCGCATGGCGGACGCGCAAGTGTCGCGTCTGGAGGCCGAAATCGACGCCATGAACGGCAACCTTGAACCCTTGCGCAGCTTCATCCTACCCGGCGGCTCGGCCTTGTCGGCACATTTGCATGTGTGCCGGACCGTGGCTCGTCGTGCCGAACGGCTTGCCGTGGAACTGGCGACGATGGAGGCCGTGAACCCGGCGGCCGTAAAATACCTGAATCGCCTGAGTGATTGGTTTTTCGTTGCCGCCCGCATTGCCAACAATGGCGGCAAGGACGATGTTTTGTGGGTCCCAGGTGCGAACCGCGACTAGCGGCAAGCGCTCCGGGAGAGCGATTGGCACCTGGAAGGGCGGAGCCCTGGCCCAAGAGGCAGGTGTGAACCCCGCCTAACGGCAGACGCTCCGGGGGAGCGTCCGGCCCCCCCGGATGGGCGGAGCCCCGAGGTTTCCAGTTCCCGCCTAATCTTTCTCCGGCTCCCACAGTTCAATAGGTGTGCCCTCGGGATCAGCCAGATGCGCGAACCGACCAATACCCGGTAGTTCTTCGGTGAACGTCACATCGACGCCAGCAGTGCGCAACTGGGCCGCAATTGCATCCAGATCCGCAACCCTGAAGTTCAGCATGAACGCCTTGTCGGCGGCGAAGTATTTGGTATCGGCGTCAAATGGCGCAAACACGGTGGCACCGCCTTCGGCCATCCACGGCGTTTGATCCACCGCAGTGGGCACAAGGCTGATGCCCAGCATGTCGCGATACCAGCACGCCAGTCCTTCGGGGTCTTTCGCACGAAAGAAAAATCCGCCAAATCCTTGAACTTGTTCCATGTCTGATCCCCCTTGCCACAGCATACCAGAGTTTCCATTCAAGCGCATCGCACACGAAACGCGGCGTTCAAACGATGTGACGTGACGATTTTATCCTGTTTCCGTAACCGTGACTTGGGTAAACCACACGGGACCGACTATCTCAGTTGTCAAAGCTGAGTCGTTATTTTGAGGAGAGGAACGCTCATGAAGGTGCTTGTGCCTGTCAAACGCGTGATCGACTACAACGTGAAGGTGCGCGTGAAAGCGGACGGATCGGGTGTGGATCTCGCCAATGTGAAAATGTCGATGAACCCGTTTGACGAGATTGCCGTCGAACAGGCCATCCGCCTGAAAGAAGCAGGCCAGGCCGAGGAAGTCGTGGCCGTTTCTGTGGGTGTCAAGCAGGCGCAGGAAACGCTGCGCACGGCACTGGCAATGGGTGCCGACCGCGCGATCCTGGTGGTCGCGGCCGATGACGTGCACACCGATATCGAACCGCTGGCCGTCGCCAAGCTACTTGCCAAGGTGGTCGAGGAAGAGCAGCCCGGTCTGGTGCTGTGCGGCAAGCAGGCCATCGACAACGATATGAACGCAACCGGCCAGATGCTGTCGGCCCTCATGGGCTGGAGCCAGGCAACCTTCGCCTCCGAGGTCGAGATTGCGGGCGACAAAGCCAAGGTCACACGCGAGGTCGATGGCGGCCTGCAAACCATCGAGGTGAATATGCCGACCGTGATTTCGGTTGACCTGCGCCTGAACGAGCCGCGCTATGCGTCGTTGCCCAACATCATGAAGGCGAAGAAAAAGCCGCTGGATGAAAAGACCGCAGCCGATTACGGCGTCGATGTCGCACCGCGGCTTGAGATCGTGAGCACGACAGAGCCTGAAGCCCGGGCGGCTGGTATCAAGGTAAGCTCTGTCGAAGAGCTTGTGGCGAAACTTAAAGAAGCGGGGGCTGTGTAATGGCTGTTCTACTTCTCGCAGAGATCAATGACGGTGAACTGGCGATGGACGCCACGGCCAAGGCCGTGACCGCCGCCAAGGCATTGGGTGACGTGACCGTGCTGGCCACAGGTGCAACCTGCGCCGACGCGGCAGCCACTGCAGCCACGATCGACGGTGTGGCCAAGGTGCTGTGTGCTGAGGACGCGCTTTATGGCAAGCGTCTGGCCGAGCCGGTCGCGGACCTGATCGTATCGCTGGCGGGTGACTATGATCACATCGTCGCCCCGGCCACCACTGATGCCAAGAACATCATGCCCCGTGTTGCTGCGCTGCTGGATGCGATGGTGATCTCGGACGCCACCGCCGTGGTCGATGGCAACACATTCGAACGCCCGATCTATGCGGGCAACGCGATCCAGACCGTGAAAACGGGCGACGGCAAAAAGGTTATCACCTTCCGAACGTCGACTTTTGACGCTGCCGGTACTGGTGGGTCGGCATCGGTTGAAACCATAGGCGCTGCCGCCGACCCGGCGCTGTCGTCTTGGGTCGAAGACAAGGTCGCCGAAAGCGACCGGCCCGAGCTCACGTCGGCGGGCGTAGTTGTGTCCGGCGGGCGTGGCGTAGGGTCCGAAGACGACTTTGCCCTCATCGAAAAGCTGGCTGACAAGCTGGGCGCTGCTGTCGGTGCATCGCGCGCCGCGGTCGACTCCGGCTATGCCCCGAACGACTGGCAGGTGGGCCAAACCGGCAAGGTGGTCGCACCCGATCTCTACGTTGCTGTCGGTATCTCCGGCGCCATCCAGCACCTGGCGGGCATGAAAGACTCCAAAGTCATCGTGGCGATCAACAAGGACGAAGAAGCGCCGATCTTCCAAGTGGCTGACTACGGTCTGGTGGCCGACCTGTTCGATGCCCTGCCCGAGATGATCGAAAAGCTGTAAACAGCCTGCGACATCGAAATGAGAAAGCCCGCCGCGCCACCGCAGCGGGCTTTTTCAATTAAGAACGGGGACAAGTGCCTCGGCAATTTCGCGATGAGCAACCGGGCCCAGCATCGCGCGGGCGGCCGGCGCGTCCATTTCACTGAACACCATGCCATCAGTCCCGGCGCCTGCCGCATCGGGCGAAATGACCGCTTCAACATATTCCGTAGCCAGTTCAGACACCTTGTCGATCATCGGACGCGAAACAAGGCCAAGATCACCCTCTAGGTCCTCGGCAGATTCTTCTGGCGTCTGTCGCGACGCCCAAAGCAACACAGTGCGCCCGTTGATCTGGCTCAGCACAAGGCGCATCCGCGCGACCCATGCGGTTTGCAACTCCTCCACCACGGTTTCGAAACGCTCGGGCGACATCAGTTGCAGACGGGTCAGCATATGATTGGTGAAGTTGAATTCGGCGAAATCCACTTCGCGATAGATGGCACGCAACAATGCGGACGCCTCGACAAAGCGGTCATTGCGCCGCGGATGCACCCGGTAGAACCGGTTGGACATGTTGCGCGGACTGGTGATCTGGATCACCGTGGTCATCGCCATGCCCGATACGTCGCGCAGATATGGATCGGTCGCAAAGACATCCACCCCACCATTGAGCGATCCAAAGTTCACGCAAGTGGTGCCAATGGTCTGTTCAATTAGGTCCGGGAACGGCGTTTGCACGAACTTCCCGTACGTGATTGTCCCCCCAAAAAACGCGACAAAAGGGTCATCAAGCGACCGACGCGGCCCACGAAACAACACTTTGGAATTGCCGTACCTGCACGGCAGATAATCGAGTCCCCCCGGACCCAGTGATTCAATACTCATGAGACCCACTCTCATTGCTTTACCCGCGTTCACATTGGCAGGCGGATGTTTAAGTTCCCCTAACAAACCTGGGCGTTAATGTGGCATTTCACGCCCTTGCCCCCAGGACATCGCAGACCCTATGGTGCACAGACTGATATGAGGGCGACTATGGACATCAAAACGGTTGGGATCGTCGGTGCGGGCCAAATGGGCAATGGCATCGCACATGTCATGTCGCTCGCGGGCTACGACGTCATGCTCAACGATATTTCAGACGACGCCCTTGCTGAAGCGATGGCCACGATTGACCGCAACCTCGACCGTCAAGTGAGCCGGGACAAGATCAGCGCCGAGGACAAAGCCGCCGCAGTGGACCGGATCAAGACCACACAGACCCTCAGGGACCTGGGTGACACCGATCTGGTGATCGAAGCCGCGACAGAACGCGAAACAGTAAAACAGGCGATTTTCGAAGATCTTCTGCCACATCTTCAACCGCACACCATTCTGACCTCAAACACCTCATCCATCTCGATCACGCGGCTGGCCAGCCGCACGGATCGGCCTGAAAAATTCATGGGCTTCCACTTTATGAATCCCGTGCCAGTGATGCAGTTGGTCGAGCTTATCCGCGGGATTGCAACGGACGCAGAGACGTTTGACGCTTGCAAGGCCGTCGTGGACAAATTGGGCAAAACCGCCGCCACCGCCGAGGATTTTCCAGCCTTCATCGTCAACCGCATCCTTATGCCCATGGTCAACGAAGCGGTCTATACCCTCTACGAGGGTGTCGGTTCTGTCCAATCGATCGACTCGTCGATGAAACTAGGGGCAAATCATCCGATGGGGCCCCTGGAACTGGCGGATTTCATCGGGCTGGACACATGCCTGGCCATTATGAACGTGCTGCATGACGGGCTGGCGGACACCAAATACCGCCCTTGCCCGCTTCTTACAAAATATGTCGAAGCGGGATGGCTTGGCCGCAAGTCTGAACGGGGGTTCTATGACTATCGGGGGGAAACACCCGTCCCGACGCGGTAGCGTTGTCTTTCAAAGCACACAGATCGGAATTGGCAGAAAACGTGGGCGCGTTCAGCCCTTAAGAGCCATCGTATGATCGCGAAGCCATGCCATGAACCCGCGTGGATCATCCTTGAAGCTGGCAACAATCTCGGGGTCTAACGGATGGCCGACCACCGGGCCTTGCGGCTTGTTACAAGACCGGACGATCTCGTGCAGCAGCAGCCCCTGACGCAGCATGGGCGATACCTTGTCGGCGATGTGATATGCCCGGCTATTGGAGCCGGGAAAGCGCATGGGCACCACGGTTGCGCCTGATCGCCGGATCAACTGGGCGGTAAAGACGTTCCATTCGGCTTCCACCGCCGGGCCCCACCACGACTCTGACGTGGCGACCACCCCGGACGGAAACAGTGCAACCACGCCCCCCTCCTTGAGATGCGCCATCGCTTTGGCGCGCATCTCAACGCCCTTACGCTGTGCATCCGGATCATGCGGGAACGGCACCGGGATCATGTAGCTGCCCGCCACTTCATCAATCGCCGTCAAAAGCGACCGGGTAAGGATGCGGTAGTCGGGACGCACCCGACCAATCAGATCAGCAAAGATCATGCCGTCGACCATCCCATGCGGGTGGTTCGCCACCACGATCACGGGCCCATCCTTCGGGATGCGGTTCAACTGCTCTTGGGGTGTGGTCAGATCAATGCCCATCACATCAAGACAAGCCCGCCAGAATGCCTGGCCCGAAGGCGCTCCCTGACGCTCAAACTTGCGGATCAGACGCAGAATGGTCAACTTGCCGGTAAAGGCCTCCATCACCCGAATGAAGCTGGCCTTCCACGGATCGTCAAAGGTCGAGGCATAGGACAGGCTGCGACGGTCATACTTGGTGAAGTTGACCTGTTCCGGCTGCGGCTTTGCCACCTTTGTCAGATTATGAGTGCTATCGACCAAACGTCGCCACCTTCTATTGACGTGCGGACCTCCCCGGATCCTCGTGGGCTCAAACCTCTTCCCCGAACTTGTCAGCCACCAAAGCGCTCAGGGCATCTGCCAGCGGCTCCGCATCTGGGCCAGAGGTTTCAACGTCAATAAAACTTCCCTTTGACGCTGCCAACATCAAAAGACCCATAATACTGTCGCCTGATGCAGACATGCCATCCTGACTGACTGTAGCCCGTGCGTCAAATGCCTCGACCACTTCTACCAGTTTCGCCGAGGCACGCGCATGCAAGCCCTTGATGTTCACGATTTCCAGTCTGCGATTGGTCATTGGTCAGGTATCTGCGCCTATATTCTGGCTATCGATATACTTCTTACCTGCGCTCAACGCGGCTTGCACGGCATCGGTCACGTCCAGACCGCGGCTTTTTGCCAATTTGATTAGCATCGGCAGGTTGGCACCGTAAAGGATGCGCCGGTTCTGCGGCTGGCACGCCAGCAAGCTCAGATTCGACGGTGAGCCACCAAAAAGATCCGTCACAACCACCACGCCATCGCCGGTATCCACCTCATCCGCGGCGACACAAATTTCGGTTTCCTTGGCCTTGCGGTCGTGGTCGGCTTCGATCGCGATGGCTCGCACGCCGGCTTGCTGACCCACGACATGCTCGATCGCCCGCAGGTATTCTGCCGCGAGCCCGCCATGTGCGACAATCACAATCCCGATCAAGCTGATGCCTCTTCGCGTTTTCGGCGATCCAGTTCCCGGTGCCGAATAGACACCTGCCAGCCAGCGTCTGCAAGGGCTAGAGCCAAGGTTTCCGCAATGGCAACCGAGCGATGTTGCCCACCGGTGCAGCCAAATGCAACCGAGAGGTGAGATTTGCCCTCGTCCAGAACCGCAGGCAATTGCCACAACAGCAAATCACGCAAGCGCTCCTCGAACTCGGCAGCGCGCGGATCAGACCGGATATGCGCCTTTACCGCGTCATCCTGACCGGTCTTGTCCCGCAGCGCGGGCTCCCAATACGGGTTCTTCAGAAACCTGCAGTCAAAGACCATGTCGACAGAGCGTGGCAAGCCGCGCTTATAGCTGAAGCTCTGGATGGAAACCGCCAGTTGGCTTTGTTCCCCCGGAGAGAACCAGTGTTCAACCTCAGCCCTGAGTTGGTGCACGTTCAGGTTCGACGTGTCGATCAGAATGTCGGCGCGTTCGCGGATGGCTGACAACAAGTGCTTTTCCCGCAAGATCCCGGCTTCGACCCGATCCGCCTCGGCCATGGGGTGACGGCGGCGCGTTTCGGAAAACCGGTTAAGAAGCACCGAAGTCTGGCAGTCGAGGTACAGCAGTTCAGGCACCACATCCGGGACGGTCGAGATTTGCCCCAAAGCGTCGGTGATGGCGGTGGCAGAGAAGTCGCGATTGCGCGGGTCGATCCCCAAGGCCACCTGCGTTTGCGGTGTCGGATCGGCCAGCAGCGCTGGGATCAACCGGACCGGCATGTTGTCAATAGCCTCATAACCCAGGTCTTCGAGAACGCGGATCGCGCTGGACCGTCCGGCGCCCGATGGACCGGTGACAAGGACAATACGGCGGGCAGACGGCATGGGGGCACTCATTCAGGGTCTTTTCGTCCGCTCTTTAGATATTGCAGCACTGCAAACGGCCAAGTCGGATTGTCCACTTTGTGAAGGCACGGAAACGACTTGCCCAGATACGCAACGTGATGGATATCCGGCAGACGCTTGGTCTCAAGCTGATCAAGGTCAAGGACAAGCCGCAAGGGCGCTAGCTCAACAGCCTCGGCGCGCAACAGCCCGACACCGCGGGCTTCGATCAATCCGGCAATGTGATCGGGCGCGCTCAGCTCCACGTCATCCCCCGCGCGCGCAAGCTGGGTCTGATCATCAGCGATCAACTGCGCGCCAAATGCCATAAGGTGCAGCGCGAGCGACGACTTTCCCGACCCAGACCCACCAAGGATCAAAACACCTTGTCCGTTGTAGGACACGGCACTTGCGTGCAGGCGCATCCTGTCCTTCATCCGTAGCGCCTAAACCGGCAGACCGACCACAAAGCGGGCGCCAAGCGGCTCGGAGGTGATATCGGCATCCGTCGGGCGAATATTCTCGGCCCAGATCACCCCGCCATGCGCTTCGATAATCTGTTTGGAGATGGCCAGCCCAAGCCCTGAATTGTTCCCAAAATGCTCTTCCGGCCGCTGCGAATAGAAGCGTTTGAAGATTTTCGTGAGCGCTTGATCAGGGATGCCGGGGCCGGTGTCCTCGACCACCACAAGCACACGATTTTCGCGCTTGCGCGCCCAAACGCGGATGGCATCTCCATCCTCGCAAAAGGAAATCGCGTTGGTGATCAGGTTGACAAACACCTGCGCCAGCCGCGCCTCCAGCCCCTGCACCTCGATCGGGTGCGCAGGCAGATCGGTGATGAACTCAATGCCCTTGCTGCGTGCATCCTCGCCAAGATACTGGCTCAGATTGTTGATCATGTGCAGCAAGTTAAAGGGTTCTTCCTCCTCCTTGACCAATTCGCTGTCGAGCCGCGACGCGTTCGAAATGTCGCTGACCAGGCGATCCAGCCGCCGCACGTCATGGTCGATCACATCCAGCAGCTTTTCGCGCTGATCGTCACGCTTGACCATGCGCAGCGTGCCCACAGCCGACCGCAAAGAGGCAAGCGGGTTTTTGATCTCGTGCGCGACGTCAGCGGCAAATTGTTCATTGCCGTCTATGCGATTATACAGCGCCGCGATCATACCGCGCAGCGCGCCCGACAAGCGCCCTATTTCGTCCGGGCGCGCTGTTAGGTCGGGGATACGAATGCGGCCCGGATTGACCTTGCGCGCATTCTTGTCGCGCCCCAGTTCCGCTGCCGCCGCCAAATCTGCCAGCGGGTTCGCGATGGTCGAAGCCAGAACCAGGCTTAGCCCAATCGACACCAGGGTTGCGATCACGAACATCTGCAGGACGCGCTCGCGCTCGCCGCGCACCAGCGCGTCAATCTCGCCTGAGGCGCTGGTCAGCGCGATCACACCCACAGCTGCTCCGTCGTGCTGGATCGGTGTCACCACGCTGAACATCGCGCCACCCGCAACGCTCAGATTCTCGCTGATCTGGGTCTCGCCGGTCAGGCTGCGCGCTACGAGCGGCTGAAGCTGATCCTCAATCGCCGCGGGGGATGCGTCGCCTGGCCCTGAAAATGGGCGTGAAACCTGCTCCCAAAGCCATCCCAACCCATCGGTCAGAACCGCGACATTCTCGGTCTCGATCACCCGCTCGGTCAACGGCGCGAGCGACCCCTCGTTTTGCGCAACCAATGTCTCGGTTGCATCAAAGACATAAACCTCATGGCCCGCGCGCAGGTCGAGCTCGGCAAGCGTATCGGGCACATTTGCCCCATCGCCTGTCGCCAGGTTCACAGGCACACCCGATGGCAGCTGCGCTTCAAGCACATCCGCGACCAACTCCGCCTGCGCCACAAGCGCAGACAGCCGTTGCACCGCCAGGCTTTCGCGCGTCGAATTGAGGTAGAGGATGCCCGCCACCAATACATTCAAAGCAATCAGGTTGAACGTGATGATCTTGCGCGCCAGCGGAGAGGCACGCAATGACATCAGCCCACGCCGTGCCCGCCCATCGCGCAGCTCGGTCGCACCGGATGTCTCCGGTGCCACCCAGTCTTCTCCCAGGACGACGTCGCCATCACGGGAAGCAGGGGTTGTCGTGTCTCGCACGGCTGTCCTTTCGCAAAACACCCGGTCTGGGCGCGCGTCTTACTCTTCGTTGTAGCGATATCCGATGCCATAGAGTGTCTCAATCGCCGAGAACTCATCATCCGCGCTGCGCATTTTCTTGCGCAAACGCTTGATGTGGCTATCGATGGTCCGGTCGTCGACATAAACCTGATCGTCATAGGCGACGTCCATCAACTGGTCACGCGACTTGACGAACCCGGGACGTTGGGCAAGCGCCTGAAGCAGCAGGAATTCCGTCACGGTCAGCGATACATCCCTGCCCTTCCAGCTGACCGCATGGCGCAGCGGGTCCATCCGCAAGTCACCGCGTTCCATCACTTTGGTGTCTTCGGTATCGCCGACAATGTCGCCTTCGACCGCATCCTGGCGCCGCAAGAGCGCGCGGATACGTTCAACCAGCAAGCGCTGGGAAAACGGCTTCTTGACATAGTCATCGGCCCCCATGCGCAGGCCCAGCACTTCGTCAATCTCGTCATCTTTGGAGGTGAGGAAGATCACCGGCATCGTGGTTTTCTGCCGCAACCGCTGCAACAAATCCATACCGTCCATGCGCGGCATCTTGATATCCAGCACGGCCATATCGGGCAGGCGTTTGTTGAACGCATCCAGCGCCGCCTGACCATCATTATATGTTTCGACCTCGAACCCTTCTGCCTCGAGCGTCATGGAGACGGACGTCAGGATATTCCTGTCGTCATCCACCAATGCAATTTTGGACATTGCCTGTTTCCTTATACTGCTCGTTGTTATTGTTTTTCCGCTTATACTCTCGATTTTAAGCGACCGAATCAATCCATAACTGCGAATCAGGACGCTGAATTGGCGTTAGAGTGGCCAGAAAGTGGTTAGGAATGACTAAATTACCTCACTTTCCCTGGTCCCGCGCAGTCCACTGAAAGACTGTTTGCGCAACCGGCGGCCATGATGGCGCTAACCTTGGCCACGGGCCTATTCACCTTGTGAATCCGCATGTTAAGACGCCGGAGCGGAACGGCGTGATGTCGTTTCTGGCCCCTTCGGCCGTTGCTCTGACCCTAAAACGCTATGCGCGCATCAGGAGACTTCACATGACATTTGGACGGGTAAACCCGCAGTTCCGCCTCGAAGATCAAGGGATCAACGGGCTGGGCAATGTCTATTACAACCTGATCGAACCGGCTCTGATCGAAGCCGCGCTTGCGCGCGAAGAAGGGACTTTGGGCAAGGGTGGCACCTTTCTAGTGACCACTGGAAAGTTCACTGGTCGCTCCCCCAAAGACAAGCATGTGGTCAAGACGGACAGCATCGCCGACAGCATCTGGTGGGACAACAATGCCGCGATGTCGCCAGACGGGTTCGACGCACTGTACGACGACATGCTCGAACACATGAAGGGCCGTGAATACTTCGTTCAGGACCTGACGGGCGGAGCCGATCCCAGCTATTCGATCAACGTGCGCATGGTGACCGAACTGGCCTGGCATGGCCTATTCATACGCCACATGCTGCGCCGCCCCGATGCCGAAGACCTGACTGACTTTATCGCCGACTTCACCGTTATCAACTGCCCCTCGTTCAAGGCCGACCCCAAACGGCACAATTGCCGGTCCGAGACGGTCATCGCCATGAATTTCGACCGCAAACTGATCCTGATCGGCGGCACGGAATATGCAGGCGAAAACAAAAAATCGGTCTTTACGCTGCTCAACTATCTGCTGCCCGAGCGCGGCGTGATGCCCATGCATTGCTCGGCCAACCATGCGCAGGGCAATCCGGTCGACACCGCCATCTTTTTCGGCCTCTCGGGCACGGGCAAGACCACCTTGTCCGCAGACCCGCAGCGCGTCCTGATCGGCGACGACGAACACGGCTGGTCCGACCGCGGCACCTTCAACTTCGAAGGGGGTTGCTATGCCAAGACGATCAACCTCAGCGAAGAGGCAGAGCCGGAAATCTACGCCACGACTGAAAAGTTCGGCACCGTCATTGAAAACATGGTCTACGATCCCGACACCAAAGACCTGGATTTCGAAGATGACAGCCTGACCGCCAATATGCGCTGCGCCTATCCACTACACTACATCTCTAACGCCTCGACATCCGCGCTTGGTGGGCATCCCAAGAACATCATCATGCTGACCTGCGACGCCTTTGGCGTACTGCCCCCGATCGCGCGCCTGACCCCGGCGCAGGCGATGTACCACTTCCTTTCGGGCTTCACCTCGAAAGTGGCAGGCACCGAACGCGGCGTGACCGAACCTGAGCCCACATTCTCCACCTGCTTTGGTGCGCCATTCATGCCGCGCCGGCCCGAAACCTACGGCAAGCTCTTGCAGGAAAAGATCGCCAAGCACGGCGCGACTTGCTGGTTGGTCAACACCGGTTGGACGGGTGGCGCTTATGGGACGGGCAGCCGTATGCCGATCCGCGCAACCCGCGCCCTGCTGACCGCAGCGCTCGACGGCACTTTGGCCAAGGGAGAGTTCCGCAAGGACGCCAATTTCGGCTTCGATGTGCCCGTGTCGGTGCCAGGCGTGGCCGACATCTTGCTTGATCCGCGTCGCACATGGGATGACGGCGCAGCTTATGACGCACAAGCCGAAAAACTGGTTGATATGTTCTCGACCAATTTCGAGCAATACCTGCCCTATATCGACGACGACGTAAAAGCCGCCGCTATCAGCTAGAAGTAGACCCGAGCTCACGCAGCCACGGGCACCACATCCGCAAGCGGAATAGCCAGCAGATATTCCAGGTCTTCCCGGCTGTTATAGGCCAGGAATGTGTCAATCGGCGCGTCGCGGCCCTCCACCACCCATTTCAGCACGTTTGGCTCAAGATGCAGATAGCCGATACGGGCGGCGAAACCCTTGTACGCCACCACGTTCAGGATAAAGCCATAGATCCACTCGGGGTCCCAGCGGGTCATCATCTCCAACATCCCCGTGCGGCCCAGCACCTGCGCCAGACCCGCACCGCGATATTTACCGCGTTCAGGCGCCACCCAGAACTCGCCATGATATGCCGCCTTGCCGATGATTCGATGCGTGCCCGGGGTCGCGCGAAACCGTGACCTCACCAGATCAACCCCCTGCAGCGGTGGTGGAAATGCCCGGAACTGCCGCAGCAAATAGCTGCTCAACGGACGCCCTGACAAACGGATGCGTTTCGCCGCCTGCGTATGGATCAGCTCGCCATCCGCGCTCCGACCAATCAGCCAAAACGCGTTCGACTTGTTCAACCCGTGCATTTCGGGATCAAAAGGCGCACCCAACTTCTGCATCAGGCGCTCTTCCTCGACAATCTCCCTATACGCCTCAAAGTCGGTTCCTGTGGTCAGGGTGATGCCCTGAGTCGACAATATTTTGCGGCTCGTCGCAATGAACGGGGTCGCATGATCGGCAAGCTGTATGGTCATAAAGGTCACTCCTTTGACGCGTTACGTCAAAGTCATGGAAGTTCATTCCAGCTTGCCCGAAAAACTCACTAAATATGTGTAGGTCAGAACAGCGGATCGCATTTGCCACAATCGCAGTCCGCGCCTTATTGGGCGGACCGCGATGCGTTGGGGTTCAGGCCGCCAGGGCCTCGACCTCAGAGGTGGGCAGATCAAGCAGAAAACGGATGTCCTCGTCGCTCATGTACACCATGACGGCCTCCATTGGATCCGGCTTGCCGTGCACATACCAGCGAAGCGCCAGCGGCTCCGCGTGCATGAAGCCCATGCGCAGACAAAACCCCTTGTAAGCCACCGGTTTGATCATGAAACCCACCACATAGCTTGCATCCAGTTTGCGGAGCGCCGTCAGCAGTGCATACCGGCCCAATATGCTCGACAGGCCTGATCCGCGAAAGCGATCCTTGTCGCCGCCAATCCATGTCTCGCCAGAATAGACAACTTGCCCTGTGATCCGCTTGGCCCCCGGCCCGGCCCGGTAACGTGACCGCTCATAGTCAATGTCCATTTCCGATGGAGAAAAGCCATGAAAATTCGCGCGAAAGTAGTTGGCCAAAGAGCCTGACGCCGTGGGCAATACGCGCAACGCTTGCGTATGCATGATGCGTCCTGTCTCGTCTCGGCCAATCACCCAGACGGCGTTACGATGATGCAAACGATGCAGGTCCGTACGGAACGGATCACCCACAGCGTGATTCGGCCTAGCTTCGGCGACATGTTCGCGGTATTCGTCAAAATCGTGGCCAAGTGTCAGTCGGATGCCAAATCGGTTGAAAATGTCCGAACTTGCTGCCTCAAATTTGTCAGCTGCACCCAATCCGTGAAATGCCATAAGCCCCTCCTGCGTTCTGCATTCAAGGCTACGTTAACCTATTTCAAGTTGTATGACTTAAATTTATCGCGTTGCGCGAATATGAAAATCTACATAAGCATATCCTCCGGCATCAGATACAACATGTCGTTGGTAACACCCTGGATCTCTACATCATACGTACGGCGCACGACGGTGATCATGGCATAGCTGTGGTCCGGATATCGGGCACCCAGCAACAACCTTTCATAGCAAATCGGTGATAATGCGCCCTCATCCCCTAGGGGGAACAGCGTGTAAACATGGTCCAAACGTATCGACTGAGTCGCCTCGACCTCTTCATAGGCCGCGCTCACCAAAAGGCCGAACCCACCCCCGCCCGGCATCTCACCCAGCGATGCCCCAATACTGGAGCGTGCGCGTTTCCAACCGAACCAGCTTACATAAGAACTGAGGTCCCCCACTTCTGTAAAAAGCCAACGCCCGTTAACTGACCGCGACACGGTGCAATAGGGTCGGACATCTTTGAATGCGTCATCCTCAATGTAACCGCCGGCCATAGACCACGCCCGAATGACTGAATGCAAAAGGTCTCCATTCGACGTAAATGCACGCGCAATGGGATGCTGCTGCTGGTAATGGCACCACCCGGTCGTATCTTCATGCCTGAGATATTGCAGGCCGTTGATCATCCCGGACTGCCCAGTCAACCAGCTATTGCCGCGCACCAGGATGTCCAACGCCTCCGGCAGGGCCCTGCGCCCTGCGTCAGTCAAACGATATTGCCGGTTTTCCACCGTGAACAACTTGACCTGCTTGACCTCTTCTAGCTGCGCAATATGACGCCGTACGGTTTGGCGTGTGCTGTTCAGTTCGGCCACCGCATGCGACAGGTTCAAGGTCCGCGCCAACGTGGTGAAAGACCGGATCATCTCGAACAACAAGGGTTGGTTCATCTCTGACAAACTGTACGTGGACGCGTTCACATTTCGACCTGATGTATGATTAGCAATACATTATTGTTAAACAGATCATACATTAATGCAACATTTACGTGTGGGTAAGGGTGTAAATCTACTCAATTGAACCATTGCGTGTACTGAGCGATCACAACACCCGGAACAATCGGAGGTAATTAGTCCATGTCGCATCCCGTCGACGTTCATGTTGGTAAACGTTTAAAGCAAATTCGCACCTTGCGCCGTATGTCCCAGACAGACGTTGCAAAGCGTTTGGATCTTTCTTTTCAGCAAATTCAAAAATATGAAATCGGGTCAAACCGGATCGCAGCAAGCCGCCTTTTTGAGCTGTCGCGCATCCTTGACGTCCCAACCTCCTATTTCTTCGAAGGTCTGGTGGATGCCGAGCCCGCCACGCGCAGCGATCGCGGCCTTGATATCGTGAACGCCCTCGCAGCGATCGAGGACGAGAAAATCAAATCGCGAATCGTCACCTTCATCGAAGACGTGTCAGGCCTGACTGTGGCACGCCGCGCCTCATAAGGTTCTTTGTATTGAGGGTCAGGCGACAAAGTAAGTCGTCACCGACCCTCCCTGTTTTAACGAG
>JBCBID010000047.1:0-24790 GCA_038525015.1 Pseudomonadota bacterium
CGAAGTGACGGGCTTTGCTGGTTCAAAATAGGCAAAGTCGTAGGCGGCGACGTTAAACGGCGGCACATCGGATGCGGGCACGTTCTGCGCACGAACACCCTCGCCTTCCCAGTCCAGAACGGATGTCGGAAACGCATCAAACGGTTCTTCGATCCCATCCCGATCGCCGTCGAATGTCAGCGTCGGCACATCGTACCCGGTGATGAAGTTGACCCAGTCCGAGGTAAAGGTCGGTTCGACCGCACCCAGATCATCGCGCTGCCATCCCGCGTCAATTTCGGCCACCGCATCCCGTAGCGCGTCACCAACAAAGGGGTTGGCGCGCTGTTCCTCCATCGTGGTGCTGACGTTTCGACCGGCGTTCCAACCAACACTGGTCAGGTTCTGTGTCGCCCAATCGAGCGTTTCCTGATCGGTGGCGATGGGCAAAACGGCGTCATGTGTCGCCGACGCGTTGTTGATCGACGCCAGCTGCATCAGTTCCGTAATCTGACGGTCCGTGTAGTGGGTGCGCAAAAGGGCGTGAATGTCTGGCGATGACATAATGGGATACGCCCCCACAACGTCGATATAGGTGAACGCCGCCTTGAGGCGCGGGTCATCGAGCGTATCGACATAATCGGGCGCAAATATGGCCTGGATTTCGTCCACGGCAACACCCATCTGCGAGAGTTGATAGGCACTGCGCGCCGTATGATGCCCGCTGCCCGACCCGATCATCTGGCGCAGCGTAAGGCGCCACTTGGTTTCGGCGTCAAACATCGCGTCGGCATGTATCATGGCATCTGCGACGAGGAGGGCATTGTAGAAATCCCGCAGGTTGCTGATGTCGATCTTGTGCCGGTCATAGAACGGCATCGCTGCGTCTGCTTCAGGTACGGCGGGGGCTTGGGCGAATGCGCCCGAAGACATCATCAGCGTCGCGGCAATGGTTGTTGTCCGCAAAATGGATTTAAGCAGCATCGGATTATTCCCCTTCAAACAGAGTCACGAACATACCGTTCGGGTTTGGCGCATGGCTGGGCACAAGTTGGAGAACGTCCCAGTGTTCGGCGATTTTTCCCTCGGCATCAAAGAGGTACATGTCGACGGCTGCCATCCCCATGTCTTCGGGGCTGTCGTTGTCGAGGTTGCGGAAATTGACATGCGCCATTGCGGAGTCGCCGACGACAATCACTTTGTGCACGTCGATTGCGACCGGGTATTCATCGACCGAACCTTTGAACAACATCGCCAAAGGCTGGCGCCCATTGGGCAGCATCGTGCTGTGTTGAATGTAACGGTCGGACACGTATTCACCGACGATTTCGATGGTGGGCCGCGTCGCGAGCACCTCGTAGAATTCGATGATGCGTTCGGCGCGTGCCCGGTCCGCCTCGTTGTTGACGATGATGTGCGTTTCAAAGCCTGTGGGAATGGAATTGCGGTAGATAAAGCCCTGATCCTGCGACCGCGTCGGCGGTGCGAAGGGGTCAACATCCTGCGCTGCGGCACCCAGTGCCGAAGCAAACAGTGCCGCTGACATGGTAAGATTTCTTAAGGTCATGATGTCCTCGTTTGTGAAATGCGCCAGACTGACGTCGGGCGGCTGGAAGAATGCGCTCCGGGTCGGTGGCATTGACGAAAAGCAGAGCGCGCGTGAGTTCAGTCGAACAAGTCGCGTGCTGCGTCAGCGACGAGCCCCGGCTTTTCGGCCTGGATGAAGTGGTTCGCGTCGACGATAAGCACTTCGCCGTCAGGGACCATATCAGCGGTTTCCCAGTATTCTTCGGGCCGCTGTCCGGGGTCATGCTGGCCTTGCATAAAGACAACTGGCATAGTCATGCCTGGGAACACTTCAGCCAGCCTGAACTCCAGTTCTTTGTCAAAACCTGCATCAGAGTAACGGACTGCGGCCGCTTCAGCCGTGCCGGCAAATCCATATTCCCATGCAGCACGCGCCAAGTGTTCCTCGCTCATCTCGACCGAGAAATAGTCGCTCTCAAAGAGGTCCCGCATGAAATTGGGTTGCGTGTGAAACGCGACGTCTTTCATCGCGTCGTGGTTCGGTCGTGGCAGTCCGTGCGGCTTGTCCGCTGATTGTTGCATCCGCAGGTACGCGAGGATGCGCGGATTGACGGCCTCTTGCGCGACCATGTGATCGCCAATGACAGCGCCTCTGTCGTGGCCGACAAGATTAAAGGTCTCAACGCCAATTTCGGTCATCAAGGCCGCGACCCCGGTGGCCACGCCGCTATAGGTGAGGTCCAGTTCCAACCGTTTGTCCGACTGGCCATATCCCAGGGTGTCGACCGCGATGACGTAAAAGTCGTCGGCCAGATAAGACATCACCTCGTGCCACGACCACCACGTGTCGGGGTGCCCATGCACAAACAGGATGACTTCATCTTCCGGGTCTCCGGCGGTGACGAAATGCCAGACAGCGGCGTTGGCCTCCACGTACCAATGCGTGCCAAACACGTTGTTGGCCAGATATTCGATTTCACCGTGCCGACTGACCGTTCCCTTCGGCGGTTGCGCGGCCGGATATCGGACGTCATCGGTGATTTGCGCGAACGGGTAAGGTGTGTAGGGATCGGCTTCTGCAATGTCTTGCCCGAAGGCCGTGCCAGACGCCCTTACAGAAACGATCGCTGCGAGAAGGATCGAACGGGTCATGAGGAACCTCTTGCCAGGTGTCAGTGTAAGGCTAGCCTGACACACCCCCTTTGGTTCGATAAAGCGCAGCTGCCGCGCACCTCGTGCGCGCTGAGTGTTCATTCATAGTTAAGTACCTGGTCGGACCGGTGATTTAGTCCGCGGCGCGCCCAATCCAGGCGGCAAAGCCGAGTGCGGCGCTCAACAGCATCGTTACAACCGAAAACAGGAACATGTTGGCCTCAATGCCAGCAATCGTTTGTGTATGACCGTTCGGGTCTACGAGTGCACCGCCGTATGCCGGGCCAAAGAATGTGGCGATCCAGAATCCGGCGGCAAACATGAGCCCGAGAGAAATAGGAACAAACATGTCATCCCGCCACCACATCAAGTACAGCGAGATGAGTGCGACTCCGGCGGCAAAAGCGAGGAACCAGGCGCCGTGAAATCGCGCGTGTTCGCTCCACAATGGGTTAAACAAGTGCGTCTCGTTCAAGTCCGCGTACGCAGGGACGAAGCCGTAAAAAACGGTAATCGCACTGACGCCAATTTTGAGCACCAATTTGGGGGTTTCATATGTCATGATTAACCTGCTGCTTTGGTTTTGCCAGGTTGCGCATCACGGGTTGTTCAACCCCACGCTGTGATCCAACTGTCAGAGCGCGGCATCGACAGACAGTTTCTTCATCAGGCTGGCCTGAACCCCCGCATCGACGGCGAACTTTGGCGCAGCTTTTTCCTTGCCATTGGTGATGTAGATGCCCGTGCGCCCGCCAAAGCTGTCCGGCCTCGCGGCGTTGATCATTTTGCCCGCCTGCTTTTCCGGCTTGTTGAACAGAAGCGGCACAAAGAGCTTCAGGATGCCTGGCATTGCATCGCTACTCTTGGTCATTGGCGTGGCCACAGCGCCCGGACAGACCGACCGCAAGATGATACCATCGCGTGCCAGGTCCGGCGCCATCGCCGTACCCATCGTGGTCAATGCCAGCTTCGTGGTTGCATAAACCCCGGTCAGCCCGCCGATATCCGCAGGGTTCGACAATGTGCTGACGTCCAGCGCCTTCGCGGCATTGTGCGCCGCGGACGTGGTGTTGACGATCATGGTTTTTGGCACCCCAGCCGCACGTTTCAGCGCAGGACGCAGGCTCTCAAGCATCACATATGGCGCGAGCGTGTTGACCGCGTAATTGGATTCGTGGCCTTGGGCGCTCATGACACGCTGCGACGTCAAAACGCCGGAATTGTTGTAAAGGGCGTCAATACGGGGGTGCATCGCCAATATCTCGCCGGCCGCCCGCTTGATTTGATCCGTGTCCATCAGGTCAGCCTGGACCAGATCCACGTTGGCCTTGGGATGTGCGGTATTCAGATCCGTCTTTTGCCGCGACGCTTTTTCGGCGCTTCGGTTGACCAGCACAAGATCCCAGCCGCCCGCTGCGAGCTGATCTGCGATCGCGCTACCAATGCCTCCGGTCGAGCCGGTGATCACTGCTATTTTTCTACCTGACATGCTGCGTTCCCTTGTTCCGTGAGTGGTGGTGGAGCGACGTGCCACTTAGGTGAGGAGCCCTTTAATCGCCGCGTCAACGCCAGCGATGTCGTCTTCCTTGGTTAAGGTGGTCCCGTCCCAGGCCTCACGCCATAGGCCAACGCCATACTGGCCCCTGATGTCCATGCCAAAGAATGGTGCAGTAAATTCTTGCGTCTGAAGCACATTGGCGCCTGCGCGCGGTCCAGGTGTTGCTGCAAGCAAGACGATAGGCTTGTTCTGCCACACCTTCTGGTCGATCCGGCTCATCCAATCATAGATGTTTTTCCAAGCCGCGGTGACATAGCCGTTATACTCCGCGAAGGAGACGATAAGCGCGTCGGCATCACCGATTTTACCAAAGAAATTTTGGGCAAGCGGATGGACACCATCAGACTTTTCCCGATCCATCGAGTAAATCGGCATTTCGTAATCGTTGATGTCGATGAATTCGATTTCGACGTTGGGTGAGACCATCTTTAACCGTGCCGCAGCATACTCCACCAACGCCCCATTGATAGACTGGCTATGGTTGGACGCTGCAAAAGCGAGGGTTTTCATGTCGCGGCTCCTTTGTCGAATGCTGTTGATGTAGCCGCATGCCACGAGTGCCTCAACAGCACTAAAAGCGCATTTGATGCGCGTTGATGCGACAGTGAATGGCTTATAATCCCACTGAGAGCGCATAGATGCGCTTCAGGAGGCCGAAATGGATCACTGGACCGAAATTCGCACCGCTTATAGCGTGGCGCGCGCAGGCACTGTCAGCAAGGCGGCGCAAGAGCTTGGCGTGCACCGCGCAACTGTAAATCGCCACATAGATGCGCTCGAAGCGGAAATCGGCAAACGCCTGTTTCTGCGTCACCGGCGTGGCTACGAACTGACCGATGCGGGGCGCGAGTTTATGGAGATTGCGGAGCGGTCCTATGACATGCTCGAAGATTTTTTTGGACGGATGCGCGTACAAAGCGCCGATGTTGAAGGAGAGGTCATCGTTGCGACGCTCTTTCCCATGACAGACTTGATCTTGCCCGCCATCCTAGAGTTTCGTCGCCGTCACCCAAAGACGCGGGTGCGCGTGACAACCGGAGATGAGCTGGCGCGTCTGGAATTGGCCGAAGCGCATGTCTCCTTGCGGGTCGGATCTAAAGCAACCAACGCAGACTACGTCGTGCAGCCATTTTGCAGGCTTGATTTCGCGTTGTTTGCGCATCGTACTTACATTGACCGCCACGGCAGGCCGCAAGAGCAAGACCTGTCCGGCCACGTTCTGGTCGGCAATCCGGACGCGCACAGCGCAGCCCCTTTCGAAGTGTGGCTCGCAAAGAATGTAGACGCTGAACAATTGGTGCTGGTGTCGGCAAATCCAAAAGTTCTCGAAGACGCGTTGCGAAGCGGAGAAGGTATTGGGTTTATGCCGGTGTCTTACGCAAGAACGCTTCCTGATGTCGAACAAATTGTGCCTGCCTTACCGGACTGGCAAGTTGAAAGCTGGCTCGTTACTCACGTTGACGTCCACCGCACCGACAAGGTTCAATCCATGTTGAATTGCCTCAAAGCGCTGGTGTTCGCGACGTGACACCCACCCGCTATGGAGCGCGTCTGGCCAAGACCATGATCCCAGCATGCAACACAATCACAAGGAACGCAGCGATCGCGTGGATTGAGACGGGTGCAGACACCGTTCGAAAAATCCAGACCGCACAGGGAACGAATAGAACCACAGCCGTCCAGAGCCCCGGATTGTAGGTGCGAAACCTGATCGCCCAAACAATGTGTACAAACCCGTTGATGGCCAACAAATAGGCCGCCACGACGCCCCATGCCGGGTTCGAGGCAGACAGATAGAACACGGCCAAAAGAACGAACCAGACAAATACGACGTTGATGATCCAGATGTCACGTGGCCCCAGCCCCCGCCGGTCTTTGCCCATCATCGCATTGAGGTAAATGGCAAACCGGTTGTTGTCGTGCTCTTCAAATTGGTGGACCATATAGATCGGTAGTGACAGAAAAATGGACAGTTCTATGGTAGGCCCGATAAAGGGATACAGCCCCAGAACGAGCAGCGCGAATGGTGGGGCAGCGTAGGCCCAGTTTTGAAAAAACCGATCAAGCATTGGGCAGTATCACCGTTTTAACTGTTCCTTTGGAGTAAAATCCAAGCTTTGCTGCCAGGGTGACGGCGCTTGGTCCGCCGGCCTGTCAAAAAGGCGACCGGGTCGATTGCCCGCCAAATCCTCAAGCCGTTCGTCGATGGCAACCGTATAGCGGGAGGCGGTCCATGGTGCGCGCGGCGTAAACTCCCAAAGCTCCTCCGCGGGGCCTAGCGTAATTGTGCCCGCTACAGTGTCGCCGTCTTTGTTGAGAACCCGAAGGCGGAACGCCATCGACAGGTGATCATGTGTACTCCCGAGATCCACGCGCAAGGTGTCGGTGCTGTGCGCCCTGGGCGCACCTATGGACCAAAGCGCAGGATCAGGTGTATCCGTGTCTGCATTTTTGGCGGCAAAGCTGTGCTGGGTGTCTTTTCCCAGAGGGCAGCCAGTCGTGTCTAGAGCCGAGCCGGATACTTCCAGCGTGTAGGATTCGCCGGCAACCAGCGCCCGGCCCAAATTCTCGTTCGCAATCAGACCCGTTTTGACCCGGCCCGGATCGAGCAAAAGTGTCAGCCGTCGGCGGTCTGGCGACCACAGGTCCGCGCGATTGGTGAGGAAAACGCCTGCCAACGCCACGCCATCACTACTCAAAAGCCGCACATGCTGAAGGCCCTCACCCGTGTTCATAGGGCGGGGGTAATAGACGTAGACCCGCAGGAGGTTCTCAGGCAGCACTGTTGCGGTGGGATAGATATCGACACCCTGCGCAGCCGGGCATGCCGCCTGCACAAGAGATCCTGAGGCAAAGAACGCAGCAAGGGCCGCGCATAGTGGCAACTTCATTGACGAATTTGCCCCGGAAAACCCTCGTCCGCCTTGAGCATGTTCTGGAACATGCGCACTCCCGTTGACATCGGATCGTCAGCGTAGGCGTAATCAGGGAAGGTATATTCACTGATGAAATCACTCAGCCGGAAGAACGAACCTTTCCGGAACGACACCAGTTCCATCGCCCCGGTGTCCAGATCGCGGCGCATCGCCAGTAAGAATTGAGCGTCCTGATCAGCCACATGTAGAACGCCCGACAGAGGCAAAGAAACAGTTTGGACACCGGACGTGGCGCCAAGATAGGGCACAGGTTCAGACAGGCCCGGACCTGCGGCCGCAGCACTCAAATCACTCAGCGTGACAAGGTCGGCGTCCATTTCCCTGTTCACAACCAACACGTATTTGGACTCATTTCCCTGAGGATCCGCAGCTTCGAACGAAATGACGTCCAGCGGCGTATTCCCGTATCCCAACTCAGCGACGGTTTTGCCCGTTACATGCGCTCCGTCCGCCAGCGCGCCCACTGGGATCGTCACCAAGGGTGTGCAGGTATACGCGGCAACAGCAGTCGGAACACCGTCCAGATCGACCACTGTCATCGCACGGATCGGTGCGCGGGTTTCATTCTGGTTGTGGGCCGCATGGTAGATGTCGATACTGCTCGACGACGCGGTCGTCTCAAAAGGGAATGGCACGCGGCGCAATGTCGAGGCAAATTCACCCGTGGATACCCCCGAAACGAACAGCTCACCATTGGCATAGTCCAAGTCGGTGACGGTCAAAGTCGCGGCGGGAATATCTCTCCAGAAGGTCACGCCGTCATCCGCAGTGTCCTCGAGCTGAAAGCTGCTGGACGACAGGGCATGAAGGTCGATCCGTTCCACGGTGCCGTCGCGGGCAATCGACACAACCGCCGCCGTCTCAACACCGTTGATCATAGCCGTCACAGAGACATACGCGTCGCGCGTCACAGGATGCACCGCCAAGTCCCCATACACCAAACGCCCCGTCGCACCCAAAACGTCGCTGACCAAGGGATCCAGATCAAGCAAATTGAACGCGGCATCCTGCTCCGGTTCTTCACCGCTTTGAGGCAGCGTATAGGCATGGATAGAACCGCTCAGTTGATCCGCAACAAAAAGCGTTTTGTCCGGCCCGAATTCAAGCAGGCTGGCCGACTGAGGTGCATCCGCTGCCGCGAGCCCGGCAGTCAGGGCAAGAACGCCTGCTGTAAGAAGTAACGACGAACCGTTCATGTTGAACTCCTTTTCTGAGAATGAGGGTCCCCCGCAAAACTTTGTCTGCGGAGGCCCTCAAAGGAGACATCTGATCTGGCGATGGTGCAACTGGTCTAAACGCGCGGACCATGCGCGTTTGTGCGACGGTACCAAACGCATCCGTCGCGCTCACAGGGCCAGTTGCGACAGAACGACCAACGCACCCACAGGTGCAGTACCTGGTGGCCCCTGCTGCGCAAGCCCGCGCAGGATGGCGATGGCCGACGGCGAAGTGGTCGCGATCTTGTGGTTGAACGCCCCACCGGTCGCGAGGTCAGAAACATCCACCACCGTAATGGGAAGATCTCCAACGATGCTCCGATCGGTCTGAGCGCCTAGTCGTGGGCGTCGCCCGGTGAGCAAAGACGAAATCCTAAGCGCCCCGTCCTGTTCGGCGACCATTATGAGAAAGGGCGTGGGCAAATCGCCGATGGTTTCGGCTTGCTCGCGAAACAACTCTCCGTCGACATCCGGTGCCATCAGCGTGATGGACGCGATATCGCGGTCGATATCCATGCTGCCTTTGAGCGCAATCTGCCGCAGTGTTTCCATGATCAGATAGCTGCCCATAGAGTGTCCGACCAAAACGACTTTGCGGCCGTTCCGCGTCATCGCCAGCAGTGTCGCCTCAAGCTCGTCCCGCGCCAAAAGCGCGCTGTCCCGGTCATAAACGTACCCGATCGTGAGCCCAGCAGACGGCCAGGAGAACAAAACCGGTGGCACAGGTACGTTGAAGTCGTGCACGAATTGCGCGAGTTGATAAACAGCTTCGGCATGGCGCGTATTGTAGCCGTGCACAAAAACCAAGGTCTCGTTCAGCCTGCTTTGATCAGAGCGCGCGACGTTTGAGGTAAAGCTGTTTATCGTTTCAAATTGCCGTTGGCCAACCGTCACGAAATCGGTGCTCGCATCGGGTGGCCCCTCTGGCCATTCAATCTGGCCCGGCGCGTGCGTGGCTGGCACCGAAACGTTGATCGCTTCAAAAGACAGGTCCATTGGCCGAGGAGGTGCAGCGCTGGCATTCGCTTGAACATCGCTCCGGAAATTTGACACCCAGATCGTGTGCGTCGTGGCCGACGGGTCGGGCATCGCAACTTCCAGAACACCGCGCTCAGAACAGCCAACAAGCACAAACGCGATCGCGGCGAACATCAAACGGGCAGTGGTTGGTTTGGGCATCAGACATGTTCCCCAATAGGTCTTTCCGAGGCAACACTGAAGAAATCATTCAAATTCTTATAGTCACGGGCCATTTTTCAGGGATGTATCGAACAAAGACAATGCGCGAAATTGACTGGAAAATGCGCGTGAGCGCGCATCACGCGGATCATTTCAGCGCGTTTTCCGCCGTCTCATTTGCTTTTGTGTAAAGGTGTAGCTTGATCGTCTAAGAAATGACGACCACTTCTGATCTAGCTCCAGCCAGAACAGCTCCCTAAAATGGCTGGATTGACGACAGACGCTGCCTCGCAAAAAAAGGTGTGCTGCGACCGCGAGAGAATACTGCGTCAGCGAAGTGGAGAAAGCGAACGGCGGGAAAGTCCCGCTGTGCCGCCATCTAGGCCCGAGACTGGCTCGCCGCAGCGCCGCAAGTCTGCTGCGAGCCCAGAGTGCTGGATGCTGCGAGGCGCACCAATGTCAGCTTCGCCGCAAGCCCAGCCTCTGAAGTATTCGCCTCGACTGATTGCAGAGCGCTTCATGGGACCGGCCGCGGTAAAAGCTCAAAGCAATGGTTGCGCAATAAAGAGCCCAGCCTTGCGCTCTTTTCCAAGAGGCTTCGTCTGCGCCGGAAGCGGACTGAAATTCTGCTCGCGCTTCGGGCGAAACCCAAGTCCACGCAGCTGCGATATCGACGGCGGGATCGCCAACAGCCGAAAGGCCCCAGTCTATGACTGCGGTCAACTGACCGTCCTGTGCAAGCATGTTGTCTGCTTTCAGATCTCCATGGACCCAGACTGGCCGACCCCGGAAGGGCATTGAGCAGGCTTGCTGCCAAAGATCGCGGGCGTCATCTGCATGAATTTCATCGGCAAGCACTTCGATGCTGGCCAAGGTCTTCTCTGTCAGCTCAGTCACTTCCACGCCACGATTGTTGTTTCCCGGCCCGGCATGAGGTGCTTTCTCGATTGGCTTTTGATGCAGCTCGGACAGGAAATCACCTAGGGCTCCCGCTGCCAAAATAGGGTCATCAATCCTTTCTTCTGAGGCGATATGACCTTCAAGCCAAGTCAGTATTCCAAAGTCGAAACCGAGCTGGGATTTTGTCTGACCATGAAAAAGAACCGTCGGAACTTCGAGTGGCAACCCTGCCAAACTCGGGAGCCACATGAGCTCTTTCGTCAAGGGTGCCACTGCCGATGGCCTGATCGGAATCCTTAGGACACAATCGTCATCAAGTAGAAAGAGTGTGTTGTCAGTTCCACCCGATTCAATGGCTTGCACAGTTTTGTGCGCCCAGTCTGAGGCATAGTTGCAAAGAAGCGCTTTCGCATCTCCAACATCAAATTTGGCAGGTCCCACATCAACCTCAACAATCAAAGTATCCTCGCCGCTCTAGCATTTTGAGATGACAGGAAAAGGGGTTTTCTGGCGAGGCTGCGACCGGAGCACCAAGGACCAAGGTCGAGTGACCGCAATGGGCCGTTCGTTTGGCCCCAGACCCGCCAATATGTCGAAATGCTGCGCTGCCTCCGATGGCCGCAACGAGCCCACACCTCCATAACGCTGACGCATGACCCGCACACAATTGCAGGCTCTGTGTAACAGGGTGAACTCGGTTTCATGACGAGCTGCTTGCCCTTGGCAACCCTGCGCCGCTTTATGGGCAGATCACACGCTCAATCGGCATGGGATGTTGGCTTGGAAAAGCGCTTAAATTCCGGGCCCTAAAACACCTGGCCGCCGCGCTCTCCAGGCGCCCTCCATCGGCGTCACGAAACTGATGCAAAAGTTTCGCACTTCGGCTCTTGGGCATTTACATTGGCCCCATACCCTCCTGGTGTGCCGTTAGGGGCAATCCGGGTTCGCGCCCGTGAGCACAGAAATACTATATGGACAGGAGGGTCCGAAGATGATCCGCTCGATTACACTTCTCCTCGTCGCCGCACTCGCCATGCCTGCGGCGGCACAAGAAACCCCGCTTGTGCGGTTCGGGGCCATTGCTGATCCGCAATATGCGCCAGCCCCGCCACGCGGCTCGCGCTATTATGCCAATTCGCTGGCCAAGCTGTCGGAGGCCGTTGACGCGCTCAACGAAGAAGAGCTCGATTTTGTGGTAACCCTTGGCGATATCATCGACCGCCATGTCGAAGCCTACAACCACATCCTGCCGATCTACCAGCGCGTAGAGACCGACAATTGGTTCGTTCTCGGCAACCACGAATACGACGTGCACCGTGACTATGTGCAAACGGTGCCAGACTATCTGGGCATGGATGCGCGGTACTATTCCTTTACCGAGAACGGCGTGCGGTTCATCACCCTCGATGGCAACGACCTGTCGATGTATGCCACGCCGCAGGATACGCCCCGTTTCGAAGAGGCCGAAACCATGTTCAACGCGCTGGTCGAGGCCGAGGCGGTGAACGCGCAAACCTGGAATGGCGGAATCAGCCAAGAGCAATTTGATTGGCTCACAACTGAACTTGACGCAGCCGTTGCCGCGGACGAACTGGTTGTCATCTTTTGCCATTTCCCCGCAGCACCAGAGGATATCCACAATCTGTGGAACTACGAAGCGCTGCAAGAGGTTCTCAGCGGCTATGACAACGTCATGGCGTATTTTAACGGCCACAATCATGCCGGCCATTACGCCGTGGTCGACGGCGTTCACTATGTGACGGTCGAAGGCATGCTAGAGACCGCGAACTCCACCGCTTACGCGATCATTGAGGTCTATGAAGACCGTGTCGTGATGAACGGCTTCGGTCGCGCGTCTGATCGTGAACTGGCACACGCGATCCAATAAATTTCATCGGGCGCCGCGGGATGGACCGGCGGCGTCCAATTCGGTGCGAAGGGCCAAGCGATGTTCTATCGATGTTGCCTAGCTTGTCTCGCGGTCGCTCTATGGTTTTGCGGCACAGGGGTGTCCCTTGCGCATTTTCAGGAAGGCACCAAGCCCCGGACGATCCTCATCGCGGATGACCCTGAAGGCGGTGTCACAGCCTTCATCCGCATCCCCGCCCCGTTGCTCTATGTCCGGGAGATCGTTGCCGCGCAAGCCGATCAAGTGCCCTTTGAGGCAGAGTTCCTGGAGACCCGGCGCGTGGGGAACGCGTTGACCTTTCTGCTCTCGCAAACCGATATCGACGCCGCACCCGAGGCCTTCGCCGCGCGCCTGGCGAGCGCCCATGAGTGGCAGCAAAACGGGCGCCCTGTCGCAGCGACGGTTCTACGCTGGCGCCTTTATGATGATCGCCCCGACAGCGCGTTTTCCTCAGCGGAGGACGCCCGCGCCGCCCTCACCGGCCCGGGCCCGGTCGAGGACCCCAATTTCGGGACGACCTACATTGATTTTGAACTCCACCTAGATGCGCCCATGCCGCGGGCGGAACTGGCGCTGCGCAGCGCCCTGCCGTTTTTGCCGTTGCCGGACAATGTGACCATCGACAATCACATCCGCGATGTGCGCGGCGACCATGCGCTCCCGGTCACGGAATCTGGGCAGTTGCAGAATTGGGTCCGCATTGATGGCTCTACTTGGCGGGCGGTGGGCGCGTTTGTGTGGCAGGGCATCGTGCACATTCTGGTCGGTCTCGATCATGTGTTTCTTGTCATCTGCATCGGCCTAGCTGCTGGTGGTCTCATGCGACTCGTGAGCTTGGTTTCCGCCTTTACCATCGGGCATGCGGTCACGCTTGTGGCTGCTTTCTTGGGCTATGTGCCGCAAGTCGTTTGGTTCATCCCCGCCGTGGAAACCGGCATCGCGGTCACGGTCGTCTACGCGGCCGCCGCCGCCTATTTCGGCCGGTTGGAGGCGCCCTGGGTCATGGGCGCTGTCGGCTTGTTGCACGGGCTTGGGTTTTCCTTTGTACTGTCTGAGATTTTAGGACCTGGCGCGCCGGGTCTGCTCTTTTCCTTGGCGAGTTTCACTGTCGGGATCGAACTGGGTCAGCTTGCCATTTTGGCCGTCACGCTTTTGGTCTCCTGGGGCCTCACGCAGGCCTCTGGCGATACCCATCTTTGGGCCCGCCGAGCGACCCTAAGCGCGATCACGATGGTCGCCGCCTACTGGGCCTTGGAACGCGCCTATAGTTTGATTTAGAGACGCCCACGGCGCAGCCGGAGGATAAGCCCGCTTTGTCTCGCAGACTGTGAGTTCGAGCGGATCAGGATTTCGGCAGTGCGGCGAAAGTCCGGTCTGACGGGCCGCACCGCAGCGATGGTAACGCGTAGTCAATGGCCGGAATGGGCCGCGAACGACGATCTGGGCTAGTGGACTGTGCGACTGGGTTGCGGACAAGGCCGACTATGGACGGTCAAACTCTAATGGCGGGTTTTCGAAGTTTCGACCTCATGCACTCGACCGAGACCGTCGGGCGGCACAGCGGAACTCAACGTGCTGTGCGTTTAAAGTTCAAAAAAAGTAACCGACGTAAGAGTTTTCGCAACAGTGAACTAAGATCATACAAAGCTGCCTTGTTCTTGCTGCGATGGCGACATAGTTGTTTGAAGTAAGGCGAACTGTGTTCCCAAGCCTTCATGCTCGGCAAACCTTCGTTTAATTACATCGTATACACGTCCACTACGTATTGCCCGTGAGGCGAAATCCTTGGTTGTGTTTTTATGTTCATAAATCCTATCGATTAAATTCAGAGCAAGAATCCAACTCCCAATGCTGTCCGATGGGTAATGTACTCCTCCCAGAACCCTTCGATCTCCGTAGTCGACCATATAATTTGAAAGTGCGTCAAAGTCAGCGTTAGCAACATCACCCTTATTCAACCACAATTCGAAGATTGCGCATCCGCGCAAAATTCCAAGTACGCAGTGCCCCGAAATGAAGGAAGGATGGAAACCCTTGTGGTTATGGGTTGAGGCAACCTCATATTTGAACTCATCATATCCCAACCAAGTTGCCATCTGGTAGGGTCTGGGCCGTCGTAGTCGCGGTTTAAAGTCGAACAGGCCAACGGCCTTTTTCTTTGTGGCTGCGGAAAAATTCGCGGAAAATTCTTTTGCATCAATTGAATCAGAATAGCAAACAATGTTCGCACCAGAACCTCCCGACGCCGCCGAAAGCACAGGCTCTGAAACATCATGAAATCCGTCTTCAACTCTATAATGCCACCTCTCATCTAGACTAGCCAGCGTATCGTTAGAAGTGAAGGTATCGCATCTCTTTTCGGACATGCTATTTGACGACTGGAACTCCTCTAAAGTTATTTCAATCTCCAACTTTGTCGATTCTAGTGCCGTGTCTCTGGAAAGCCCCCACCACCTTCTGTTTGTATGATCATATTCAGGCCAAAATAAATCACGAAAAAGCTTCATGTGATCTTCGAAGAAGTCGCGAAATTCAGCCTCGCCTAACTTCCAGTCGTCCATTGGTTTCGAACTTCTCAGTTCTTCATGTTGCTTGCTAAGCTGAGCATACGGCAGTATCGCATCAATTGAATTAATAACGTTGTTCATTGTTCAATTCCTACTGTAGCTGGGAAAGGCCTTTTGAGATTACTAGTTCTCCCAACTCACTATGGGACCTCAGAGCTTTGTCTGCAGACAAATGGTCATCGATGGCATCGGAGCTTCCGCAATAATCGGCTACGACGCGCCGACCAGCTGCTATATCACCAATGTGCCCATATGCTGCGGCAAGCACGCGGGCGTTGGATCGAAAGCGAGCAGGCGATGAGCGCAATCTCTCACCGTATCTTATGCACGAGTCAAAGTCCCGGTTTGCTAAGCTTGTGTAGCTCCTCACACTCGAAAAGAACGCGTCTGCGAATGAGTTTGCACCAAGTTGAAATGCCTGGGTTGCAGCGAATGATGCGCTACTTAGATCGTTTACTCGGTAAAGAGAGCTTGCTCGAAACAACCATGAAAACGCTGATCTTCGGTCTCTCTCTACTGCTCTAGAAGTAAGTGCCAGCGCCCGAGTTTGATCGCCAATTACCCTTCCGTAGAGATGCCCGGCGACGGCCAGTACGGTACTGTCGTTGCTCCCATGCTGAAGTGCGTCCCTTAGATGCGCTTCAATTTTTTCAATTTCCTCCGCCTCAGCGCACTCAGGCTGTTCAACAATCTTCATTGCTGAAACGGCCGCCCGCCAAACATCTGTGCGTGGACCATGCCTATGTAGCTGAACAACATCCAGGTTACTATTTATGGTTTGTGGATCACTGGTGCCAACGTTAAAGAGGCCTGACAAAGCTCGGCACGCATTAAGACCGACAAGAATGCGTTCCGATTCAACATTCGTCAGATTCAATATTTGACTGAAGACTGCTTCAACAGCCCTTTCCGCCATCTCGTAGACCGCCAATTCTAAGGATTTTGGAGTTCTGTCGATAATTTGAAAATCCGACCATACTGCTGAATGCCCTTCTGCTTGGCGCAAGAAAATTCTGAAATACTGTTTGTCATCGATTTTTGAAACTAAGAACTCTAAGAACGCATCGGTTTCGTTAAATGCACTCTCGTTTTCTTCTATTTCTGCAATATCTGCTCTCAAAAATGCTGTTACAATTGATTGTCTTGCCAGGTCGTGAGACAAAACAGATCCAATGTCTTCCAAGCAAAGTTGTTCAAGGGTGCACTTAAGAGCAACTCTAGGTAAACGAGCGTCTCTCAATAGCCTGTCTTGTTTAGCACTTTTCGATTGAGGGTTTCTTTCCTGAGGTCCGCTGCAGGCAGAGTTTGGCCGCTTTAATCTTTGCTGGTGAAGCCAAGCGTCGAATTCATTGTCCCGAACGTCGAGGCCTTCTAGCAGCGTTAGCTCACCAGGATCGAAATTGGATTCTCCGGCCCACACCTCATCTGGTTCAAACAGATCAACCAGTGCGACATCTTGAGAAATGCGAACATATCCACCTGATCGCTCTTCTATGAGTGAAAAAGGCTTTGTTATTTTTCGAATCTGAGAAAGAGCTTTGCGCAAACTGTTCCCGCCATGCTCCGCCCCTCTATCGCTCCAAAGCAAGTCTTGAATCGTTGACCGTGTCACCCAACGGTTGCGATACAAGCTCAGAATGGCAACGATCGCTTGTGACTTTTTTCCCAATCCCGGTACTTCTGCGCCAAGACTGTTACAGATATCGAAGGCACCTAGTAGTTTGATTTTGTAGCGTTTATCCACCGTCCCCCCCATAACAACTTCGTACGACTTCGTTGGATATAGCACAGAAAAACACGAATTTATTGATTCTTGCTGCTTTTCCCATTTTTTTCACGGTGGGGTCATGGCGAGTTCCCGACTTCGGAACGGGTGATTTGCTTCAGTGAAGGCGCAGCGATGTTGCTGCCGCTACAAAGGAGTAATCAACTATGGCTGGAGAGGCTCAATTTAATCGTGACTATATTAACTATGGAGCTGAAGTTCGACCGTTTGAGAAGACAACAGACGTATCATTTGTCCTGACTGAAATTCTCTGTACGTTCCTCTATCCACTTAATGCATTGGTAGGGAATAAATTCTCAGCGCAGTGGCTCGGCGAGGAAGAAAAAGGTCCAAATGACCCAGAAGATCTCGATCTCATTTTTGAGTTTTCCGAAACTGAGGTGTCGGGAGCCTTTCGCGAGATTATTCTTCGAAACCACGCCGGAGTGGCAACATATGGTGGATGGTTAGTTGCTGGTGGAACCGTCCACGTCACAGATGAAATCGTAAATGGGTACCGCGTTATCTTGGTACGGGTTGATGGTCAAGAAATCCGCCATGAAAACGATGGCGTCTATTATGTGCCCGTTGGAGCAAGTCCTGCGATAGCTGCAGCATCTGCGGCAAGACGAGGGCGCATCAGCTCCCGCTGGGATTAAAAGGCATGGATGCTGCGCCTGTCTAGTGGCGGGCGCAGTAGATTACATCGTCAGAACACCTAGAAAATGCACACACTCGGGGTAGATCATTCGCATCGTAATGGTTGCTGGCGGTTATTCCCAGAGTTGGCCAATCATTGGAGAACGAAATGACAAGCTATGAGATCACACTCGGAGACACAAAGACGCAATTTCGAAAGAGCGGCAGGCAAGTCGCAGTCAGGTCCAAAATGGGCTCAGAACGCGAATTTGAACATGACCTGGCTTCATTGGCCCTCAGTCATGGAGTGCTTCGGAAAGGTCCGCTAGGAGAATTCGAAGTTGTTGAGCTCAGCAATGATAAAGAGGCGAGAAGTGCTGAACGCGTGCAATTACTGAAATTCACAAACGTTGGGTACGACGCTGCCGTATATTTTACTTCAGATGATGGAGTACCATTCATTCCAGAAGGTACAATTTATCTGGAGTTTCTGGATGGGTCGTCGGAGGGAGAACGCCAAGATTTAATTGATCGGTTTCAACTAGAGTTGATTGAAGCCGAAGAGAACGGGGCACTTACTGTGCGCGTCACAGGTTCGGAGGATGCTCTACAAGTTAGCGCAGGTTTACAGGAAGAAACCGTGGTTAAGGTCGCGGAGCCAGACCTTTTGACTCCGGCGGAGCTGAAAGGCTTAGCGCTACCTCAAGACTCTTTGTTGGAACGACAATGGCATCTTGAGAATAAAGGCCATCATGGAGGGCAGAGCATTGGGTTTGTGGCTGGAGCAGATGCCAGGGTCGTTGAGGCCTGGAGAGAACTCAATTCATTGGGTAGCGAAAGTGTTGTCATTGGCGTAATTGATGACGGCTTTGATCTTTCCCATCCAGATTTTGTATCGAAAGCACTGCATCCATGGGACTTTACGCGTCAATCCAATGACGTGAGTCCTGTCCCAAACCTGTTCGATCAGAGATTTGGCGATTGGCATGGAACAGCCTGTGCAGGTGTCGCCACAGCTCAAGCGGGCCACGGAGATGTTGTTGGTGCAGCTCCCGCAGCGCGGTTAATTCCTGTCCGTTGGGGGCCAAACCTAAACCCTAACGGACCACGCGGTGTGGCCAAGTGGTTTGATCATATGACCGACAAAGGCGCTTGGATTTTGAGTTGTTCTTGGGGGGCTGCGGCAGCGAATTACCCTCTTCCCACACGTACCAAAAAGGCAATTTCGAGGTGTGCAAGAGAAGGAAGGGCCGGTAAGGGTACAGTGATACTTTTTGCCGCCGGAAACTCAAATCGAGATGTTAATAACCCACCGGTAAGCTTGGACGGCTTCGCAACTCACCCTGACGTGATAGCCGTAGCAGCTTCTACAAGCCGAGACGAGCGTTCGCACTACTCGAACTATGGAAAGGAAATCTCGATTTGTGCTCCCTCCAGCGGGAGCGGCGGTTGGGGTATCACAACTTCGGATGCGACAGGCACATATCTCGATGCAGATGGTGTAGTGCGCCCCATGGGGTATTCGGGGGGCGACTACACTCTAGACTTTGGAGGAACCTCGAGTGCCTGTCCTTTGGCGGCAGGTGTCGCTGCACTGGTTTTGGGTATAAACCCCGATTTGAGTGCCGCTGACGTCCGCAGAGTGTTGGAATCCACTGCGCGTAAGCTGGGCCGTTCTAGCGACTACGATGAGCATGGTCATTCTACGATTTATGGCTATGGATGCGTAGACGCGTCGGCAGCAGTTAAGCTTGCGAAACAGATGCCGACTTCGGTTGGTTTGAGTTAGGTTTTTCAGCGAATAGCTTTGGCTTTGTCATGGATTGGGCTAAGCCAAAGCCTTGAGCGCATTATTGTTTTAAATCAGGGCGCTACAATCTCTTACAATCCGTGTTTTTTATGACTTGCCAGCCACACCGTAGCTTTCGTTGATCGCAACCGCCCGATTAGGACCGCCTGCCGCGCGGCATGAACAGATCTTATAAGACGTCGTTACCGTTGATCTTTGAAAGCGGTCGTTTGATCGTTACGCGGCATTGGCCACTGCGGGCTCTTCAAACACCTTCGCCGCATGATCGACGAGCGGCGGGTCTGGGACGAAGTGCCATTCGCGGCACTGTGCACGAATTCGAAAGACACGGACAGAGCCGACCAACGACCGGTTCTCGAAATGTCTCGGTTGATCTACAAGGGGCTCATAAATACATTAAAACACATCCGAACCATTTCTTGAACGCCTTATAGCTAACTCAAAATTTATAGCAGCCAGAATAAAGTAACCAAGAAATAGAAAACTTCCAATCTCACCAGAAACACTCAAAGGCTTCAAGTTTGACGTGCAGAAAATCACAATCGACAATAATAAGACATCCACCATCGCATACTTGTGCATGTGTGAAAGAAGATAGAAATACTTGTCCCCTTGAACCGAAAAAGGAAAAAGCACGACAAACTTAACAATTGGAACCACAACGACAGAGAGAAAAACAACCAAACCCAGCAGGAGATCGCCGCGATCATAGAGCGTCCTAATTCCTGATAATACTGAGCTCTTCTCCGTTGACTTAAACTCTCTTGGATCTATGTCCGCCGCGAATTCGAACATCATCTCATTGCGGAAGTATCGGACAGCTGCATCAACAATTTCAGGTTCCAGGTCTGCCTCTGATATAATGTGCTCAACAATCGCATCGTACGAAAGTTCTATACGCACAAACGGCAACGTCACTGCCAAACAGTAAAAGCCGACGGCGAGGGTCCAGGTTGCCTGAATTATTACCCGAGAACGTGACATTTAACGAAACGTAATTTCCAAACTATCACCGTTATCTACTCCATTCACCTCAATCATTCCCAAAATTCTCTTTAACTGCTCCTCCCTTGGACGGCTAAGAAAGCGCTCAGTCATCACTCTCGAAATTATCGATGCAATCTGACCTGAACCAAGCAAGATATCTCGAAAAGATGATGAAGTGGCGCTTGCCGTCAGCTTGGCTTTACCAATTGGAGCCAGTGAGAGAAAACGTCCAAATGCGATTGCGCTATCTCTGTTTTCGGTTATGCCTCCCGCCTCGTCGACCGACACCGATTCTAAGAGAGCTCCAAGTTCTGCGGCACTGTCAATCACCGATTGGGAGTCGAGTGTTGCAGAGGCGGCGGCGAACAATCCATCCTCTTCAATTGCAGCCGAAAGTTCAGACTGCACTGCTCTGTTCATCGCGAAATTGTAAATTGACGGATCGTACAATCTCCGCCAAGTTAGATCGACCTCACTCAGCTCATCGCTTGCTGCAGTTTCAATAAAGCCCTCCAAATCTGCGCTAAACTTGTCCGATGTTTGATTTGAAACAAGGCTTATTGAAAGTTCATATTCTCTTAGAGTCGATTGATTATTTTCATCGTCCGGTGCGTAATAAAACTCCCAGAGCAACTCCATCGTGGAACCGCTTCTTCCTAAGAAAACTTCCGCCAGTTCGCTGTATACTCCTGGAGCTCTTGCGCCCACGATCTTAACGCCGATGATTTCGCCCACGTGTCGCGGAAAGTAGCCACTTCTAAAATAGAAACGCTCTGCGGTTAAACTGACAATTATTTCAGACTCGGATGAGCGCTCGGCCGGAATCCCCATTCTATCGAGAAGTCCAAGAACCAGGTCGGGAAGTGTGATCAGAATTCTGGGTTTATCTACAACGGTCACCGAGCCGAAGTGATCAAAATCACCGCCAACTACCTCGCAAGAACAAAGGCTTCTAACAATATTCTCAGACGTAGTAGACATTTGCGAATTGGCCAGTCGTGGGAAGAACAGCATGAGAAGAAGCAAGGCCAAGCAACCCAAATTTTTTTGCACATTATTCTCCAGTTCTAAGTGGCTTTTATTCTGCGTTGATTGTGTTCGAGTAGATTGGACCCAGGATCAAATTTTCCCCACCCCGGCTCACGCGGAGCCTCAATGGTTTGTACTGATTGTCGAAGATAAAGTCATTCAGTTCAGACAAGGCCTTGATCTCCTGGATTTCCGCTCTTCCAGAGAGCGAAACTCCCACACCCGTAATTATGTCGTCGGCCATGACTGCGCCGAAGGTCGGAGGTGTAACTACAACAATGATCTGGCGACCCGTCTGCCCTTCAATGCATGAGATCCTTGCGTCGAGAGGTTCGTAATATATCGAACCCGGTCGTTGTTGTTCATCAGTTTGCGATTGTGATATTCCACAGTCCCCCAAGGACGCTTCTTTGTCGGGGACAAGTTCATCTTGTAACTCAGGGGTTTTTTTGAACAATTCAGACGGATTTATGTACAAAAGTGTTAATACCGTTGCCACTACAACTAAGATCGCAGAAACGGTCGTTAGTACCTTGTTATCGCTATACCATTTCCTGAACACGATCGTCCCCGAAAAAACATATGCAACTGCCGCTAGGACAATAAACGCAAGCGCCAGAAGCGCCCCAAAAATCCGCAAATTAACTCAACCCTCTGTGGATTCGCCTCGTATAGTAATCGTAGCTCCTAATTCAGTATGCGCAGTTCGATGTATGTTCAAGACTCAAAGCGTCGGGCTGATTTCGCCTCGCGGACATCGAGCTCAAAACTACTTCCTCTACGGTGTAGAGCCCAGAGAGCCCGCACCTCGAACAGTTCATGGAGACATTCGGGCAGTACATCCACCTTACATTTTGGGCTCGAAGCGGACTTGCGGCGCTGCGGCGAGCAGATCTTGGGCCTCGATGGCAGCTGTGCGGACAAACCTGCCGTTTGCAGATGCCGCTATTGCTGACGCAGCATCCCTTCGCGATCGCAGCACGCCTTTCTCGTTGACTGAGCCTTTACGGTCGAACCGGTCGTTGGTGGTACTGAAAAACGCTGGTCTTGCAACAGACGATGAATTTCTGGGAGATTGTGCGGTGTTTTTGAAAGCAGGACAAAGGACAATCGGAAAGTAGGGGATCCATCAAGGAGCGTCCACCGTTTGGTGATGCAAGCCGCCTGAGACGCTTCGCGCTCAGAGCCGGCGGACATCTGCAATTGAGGTCCCGTGGCCGGACGAGCACGTTTGGTGCAGCACAGTGCCGGAACGATTTACATAACCATCATATAAACCGATTAAATCCGTTGATGGCTTGGAGGGGAAGCACATTGGATTGAAAGGGGTTTGAACGATGGCGAGCGGACAGGTTCTCGATTGGGACGACGCACATGAAAAGGGTCTGATCCTGGGCGAAGACGAGGTGCGTTATGCGTTTCAGGGGACACAATGGCATGGCAAGCGGGCACCGCGTCCAGGAGATGTCGTGGATTTTGAAGTTGCTGATGGAGAGGCTGCGAGCATCTACATCACGCAGCCTGCCAGTGCGTCGCTTAGTGACGTTGCGGACGGGTTGAAACAGGGCGCTACCAAAGCAACCGAGGCGATGCAGACGCTCGCTAAGTCACCGCAGGCCGATAAGGTGCGTGGTCTCAGCAACGCGCTTCCTGCGTGGACGCGAGACCTGTTGGCTCAGCCGGCGGCGTTTTACAGCGCGATTGGCCTGATCTCTACTGTGTTCCTGCCGTATATCGTCATGGCCGCTTTCAACGCGCAGGTGCGGTTTGGCTTTTTCGAAACGGCATTGTCGGCCTTTGGTCGGTTTTTGGGGGATGAGCGCTGGCTTTTGTTGGTGCGCGGGATGTCAACGCGGAGCGCTGGCGACGGGCTGATCGTGTACATGTTGCTTCAGCTTCCATCGCTGCTCGTGCCGATTGGTTTGGCCTGGTTGCTGTGGCGGGCGTTGAAGGGTAAGGCGGGTGCCCGTTTTGTGCGGCGCATTAGCATCGCGTCGCTTGTGTTCACGCTGTTGCCGCCAGTATTAATGGCAGGTTACGTGTCGCGCGATTACTCATTGGCCTTTGCGTTTTTGGCCGGTGATTTCCGTGTCGGGTTCGGCTGGTTGGTTCTGGTCGCAAGCTTAGGTGCGCTGCTTGCGTCGACATATCGCCATGTGCCTACGCCATTGGGTGCAAAAAATGCGTTGAGCTCAGAGAAACGAGATGCCGGTGATTGATCCTCGGTAGGTGAGAGATTGAAATCGACCCGGGCGGGGCTCTTTACGGTTGCTTCTTCCGGATCTGACCGGATCGCTAAGGTGCTCGCCTGCGCCAACATCTCAACGATTGGATATAGGGAGTGTCGCGGTGCGCGCAAAACGTTAGAACGTCAGGCGCACCAGCATGAACTCGTCGTCGCTGATGTTTTCGCTGCCGCAAAGCCGCATCTTTAACGGAGCATGTGCCGCGATTTGTTCGCTGCGTGCGCGCGCAGCGCGAAATCCGAATTAACAGTAAGGGCTCAAACCGGGCCTTCTCTGCACGGGGCGCTGAACGTCAGCTTTCTCCGTCGGCAGCTTGTGCCAAGACTTCCGCCTCCATCTGTAGCACGAATGCAGCACGGGTTTCCGGGCAGCGGATCGAGGTATAGGCTACATTCACGCGGTAGAGTTCGGTCTCAGTGATGTGAATAATCTCTTCGGTGTTTTGCAGTGTCATGGTGGTGGTCCTTTCGGTGTGGGGTTGATTGGGTAACTGAGGTTCAGCCGGTGGAAACTGCGCTGCAATGTCAGGCGGGACACGCCAAGCAGTGCAGCAACGTAGCGACAGGGCAGATCAGTCTCGACCATCCACGCGTGCGCGTCGCATACCGTTTTGTCGGCAAGACATGTTGGACGACCAAAGCGCACACCCCGTCGGCGGGCCGCTTCTAGCCCTTCCATGGTGCGCCTGCGGATGATCCTGCGTTCAAGCTGCGCTGCCAGTGCGAGAATGCCGTAGACAAAGGCGCCCTCGTCACTGCCTGTGTTCAGTGGGAAGTCGAGTATCTCAAAGCGAATGCCCCGCGCATCGAGCTGCTCACTGGTGAGGATGGCATCAATGGCGCTGCGAAACGCCCGATCAATATCGACGACGACAAAGGTATCTCCGGCGCGCAGTTCTTGTAGCAAGGCGTTGAACACCGGCCGTTCCTTCGCCACGGCAGAGATGTATTCGATCCGCAGCAGATCGCAGTTGTTCTCCAGCTGCATGACCTGTCGGTCAACGTGCTGTTTGTCGGTTGAGACGCGGATATAGCCGATGCGGCGGGGCTTGGGCATGCGGGGTGATCGAAATCCATCCCCTTTGATCAAGCCGTGTTGGCCGTGCCTCAGGTCAGTGACCGCTTCGCACACGCCTGTATTCCTTAGCCCTTTTTTTACCGGATCAGCGGACTCTCGTACACCCACCGCTTGAACAAAAACCATGGATTATGAACAGCATAGCGACATGGGGTGGCGCAATCGCGTTGGTGACGATCGGCACATTCTATCCACAGAATTCTCGGGCAGAGACGTTCACGGGCACCCAATTCCTGCAATGGAGCGAGGCTGCACAGGACAGCTATTTCCAGACATCCATCACCATGGCATCGATTATGGCGACCAAAACGCG
>JBCBID010000048.1:0-23391 GCA_038525015.1 Pseudomonadota bacterium
CTGGAATCGAACCAGGCGTGCGTCTCCGCGAGGGAGTTACAGTCCCCTGCCACACCTTGCGGCCTGTCGCCCACTGCGCCATTAGAGCGAAAGCACCCCATCAGCGTGAGCGCGTGATTACCGGGACGTATATCGGGGGTCAAGGCAGAAATTCGGGCCATGCAGCGCCATGGCCAGGGCAAAGGACGCAACATGAAAAAACCCAAATGGGTCGTTGAAAAAGAGCAGGCGAAAAAGGCGGATGCGGCCAGCACCGTCTGGCTCTTTGGTCTGCACGCGGTGCGCGATGCGCTGGTGAACCCCGCGCGGACCAAGCTGCGCCTGATTGTGACGCTGAATGCCCAGACCAAACTGGCCGAGGCCATTGCAGAGGCCGGGATCACGCCCGAACTGGCGGATGCGCGCCGCTTTTCTGCGCCGCTCGATCCGGGGTCTGTGCACCAGGGGGCAGCGCTTGAGGTCAAGCCGCTCGACTGGGGCAGCTTGGAGGACGTGGCAATTGGCGCCGAGGCACCCCGGCTGATCCTGCTCGACCGTGTGACCGACCCGCACAACGTGGGCGCAATCCTGCGCTCGGCCGAAGTGCTCGGGGCGTCCGCGGTCATTGGCACGCGCCACCATGCGGCGCCAGAAACCGGCGCGCTGGCCAAAACAGCCTCTGGCGCGTTAGAGCGGCAGCCCTATGTCCGCGTGCGCAACCTGGCGGACGCCATCACCGCCCTGCAAGGCATGGGTTATCTCGTGCTGGGCCTGGACGGAGAGGCAGAGGAAACCATCGAAACGGCGCTGTCAGGCCAAAAGGACCGCGCCGTCGCCCTGGTGCTGGGCGCCGAAGGCCCCGGATTGCGCGAAAAGACACGCGAAACCTGTGACAAACTGGTCAAGATCGACGCTCACGGCGCCTTTGGCTCGCTCAACGTCTCAAATGCGGCGGCGCTGGCCCTATATGCCTCAAAAGATCACGCATAAGGACGACCCCCATCGCGTATCCGACCAAAATCGCCACCTGCTGCTATTGCGGCACCCGCGCGGCCCTTGTGCTGCGGGGCAAGGACCGGCACGAACTGGCCTGCAGCGCCTGCGGGGCGCCGTTGCATGACCTGAAAATGCTGCGCAAGGCCCCCAAGGGCGAGCGCGAGCTTGTCCGCCCGTCCCCGGTCCGCAGCAAGCCCAAGCAAAAACCTGCCAAGAAAAAACAACGCCGGAAGAAGTCGCGGTGGGCTGATTTCTTCGAAGACGCCTTTGATATTATTGAAGATATCATCGACTAGCCGTCGTCAAAGGTGCTGCGTCGCCGTCTGTTCCGCTTAACGCTTCGTTCACAGATTTGAGAGAGGCTCTTTTTACAGGCGCTGCACGCCTTATCTCTTCGTCATACACCGCAGGCTTGGAACTCCTGCAGGTGAATTCACTGTCCCTCGTTCCGTACCTTACGCGCCCCTTTCGCTTTGCGATTGGGGCGCTTTTTTGTCACCATAGACAAAAGCCGGGGGCAGGCATGACAGAACACTACTCAGATCAAGACCTGCGCGCGGTGCTGACGCGCACCAAAACGGTGGCCGTCGTGGGTGTGTCCGCCAATCCGGTGCGCCCCAGCTATTTCGTGGCGCGGTACCTGTCGCTGAAAGGGTTCACTGTTTTTCCGGTCAATCCCGCCTATGCGGGCCAACAGCTGTTTGGTCAGACCGTGGTTGCCACCCTATCCGACTTGGATGCGCCCATAGATATGGTCGACATCTTTCGCCGGTCCGAGGCGGTGCCGGAGATCGTTGACGAAACACTACGCACCCTGCCGTCGGTTCGCACCATCTGGATGCAGATCGGGGTCACGCATGCCCAAGCGGCAGAAAAAGCGCGCGATCAGGGCCTGACCGTGATCCAAGACCGCTGCCCCAAGATCGAATACCAGCGCCTGTTTGGCGAGTTGCGGATGGGCGGGTTCAACACCGGCATCATCTCGTCAAAGCTCTGACAGCAAAAAGGCCCGCAGCCAAAGCGCGGACCTTTTTCAATTCAATTCCGTCCGGCCTCAGTTCACCCGCGTCCAGGTCTGGCCCCGGCAGATTGGCCCGACACAGCCCGACACTTTCAGCGCATTGCCGTTCAACGACATTTTCGACCGATAGGTTTTGTCCGTATCCGGCGCCCAGATCTTGCCACCAGAATAGCTGCCATTGCCCTTGGCCTGCATGTCCCAGATGATCGGCTTGCCAACGCTCGACGTGTCGTCGCTGTTCACGACCTTGACGATGGTCCCGCAGATATTGCTGCCGCAGGGCGCGATATCGACGTGCAGAAAGGCGCCGCCGTCCCCGCTTTCGGTTTTCCAGGTGCCGGTGGCAGGTTCCGCTGCGGCCATGCCAGCGCAGGCCAGGGTCATAACGGCTGCTGTGATCAGGTGTTTCATCTTTTGTCTCCTCCCGTGATGGGCCGAACCTTGGGGCATCGGGGCCGCAGCGCGCAAGATTGACCTTAGGTCGTGCGGCGGCCCCGTGACGCAGTGTAAATGGCAATGCGGAACGCCGCGTTGCAATCCTGGCGGCAACCTGCCATCACGCCGCCGACCCGCAGACAGACAGGTGCCGCGCCGATGATCCTCTATCCCGCCATCGACCTCAAAGACGGCCAGGCCGTGCGCCTCGTGCACGGGGATATGGACCGGGCAACGGTGTTCAACGACGACCCCGCCGCGCAGGCGCGCGCCTTCGTCGCAGCGGGCTGCCAATGGCTGCACCTGGTGGACCTGAACGGCGCCTTTGCGGGTGCGCCCGTCAACGCGGCCCCGGTCGAGGCGATCCTCAAGGCCTGCCCCGTGCCCGCCCAACTGGGCGGCGGCATCCGCGACATGGCCACGATCGAGGCGTGGTTGGACAAGGGCCTCGCCCGCGTCATCCTTGGCACCGTTGCCGTGGAAAACCCCACGCTGGTGCGCGACGCGGCCAAGGCCTTCCCAGGCCAGGTCGCCGTTGGCATCGACGCCCGCGCGGGCAAGGTCGCAACCAAAGGCTGGGCGACCGAAACGGATGTGGACGCCACGGACCTTGCCAAATCGTTCGAAGACGCAGGCGTCGCCGCGATCATCTACACCGACATCAACCGCGACGGCGCGATGGGTGGCCCCAACATCCACGCCACTGACGCGCTGGCGATAGCGGTCACAATCCCCGTCATCGCCTCAGGCGGCGTGTCATCCCTCGCCGATCTCGAAGCGCTCAAAGCCAAAGGCACAATTGCAGGCGCGATTTCGGGCCGCGCGCTCTATGACGGCGCCATCGACCTCGCCGCCGCCCTCCAGGCGCTCAAGGCCTAAGCCCCGAGCCTTATTGCGCCACCGCGTCAGTGAACCGACCCAGCGCCCCGGTCATCGTCGCAATATACGCCGCATCCTCCGACACGCCGCCCAAGGGGCCCAGCATCTCGGCGGGTTCCTCATAGGCGATCATCACCTTGCCGGTCGGATCGTCATAGACCAGCACCTTCATCGGCAAAAACAGCCCCGATACCGGATCATCCTGGATCGCGGGCGTGCCCACCTTCGGGTTGCCAAAGATCAACAACTGCGACGCACCAATATCGGCACCAATACTTTCGGCCCCTGCCCCATGATCCACACGGGCAAAAATGGTCAGACCCGCGCCCTCCATCGCAGAGACCAGCGCGTCCACGGTCTCGGTGACCGAGGCCGTGGCCTCCTTGCGCACAATCCCGTTGTCGCCCGCCAGCGCCGTACCGGCCAAACCCAGGCTCAGCAAAAAGGCCATTATTATTCGCATCACACATCTCCCTCAGTCCATTCCCTCCCTATCTGCCACAGCGCCGGACACGCGCCATGCACCTTTGCGTGATGCGCGCCCCTTTGCTTCTTCTGACCAAAAATACCTCGGGGTGAGGCGCGCATGCGCCGAGGGGCAGAGCCCCTTTCCCCGCCCGCAAATCCGCGCTACCAGACGCCCATGTTGAAAACCCGCATCATCCCCTGCCTCGACGTCGCCGATGGGCGCGTGGTCAAGGGTGTGAACTTTGTCGACCTGGTCGATGCAGGCGACCCCGTCGCCGCCGCCCGCGCCTACGATGCCGCCGGCGCGGACGAACTGTGCTTTCTCGACATCCACGCCACCCATGAAAATCGCGGGACGATGTTTGACCTGGTGCAGCGCACGGCAGAGCAGTGCTTTATCCCGCTGACGGTGGGGGGCGGCGTCCGTACGGTTGCGGATGTGCGCGCGCTGCTGCTGGCAGGTGCGGACAAGGTGTCGTTCAACTCCGCCGCCGTGGCCGACCCCGACGTGCTGGCCCGCGCCGCCGACCAGTTCGGCAGCCAATGCATCGTCTGCGCCATCGACGCCAAGACGGTCGCCCCCGGCAAGTGGGAGATTTTCACCCATGGCGGCCGCAAGCCCACGGGCATCGACGCGGTCGCATTTGCCCGCACCGCCGCACAAAAAGGCGCCGGAGAGATCCTGCTGACCTCGATGGACCGCGACGGCACGCGCGCAGGCTTCAACCTGCCCCTCACCCGCGCCATTTCCGATGCGGTGCGCATCCCCGTGATCGCCAGCGGCGGTGTCGGCACACTCGACCACCTGGTAGACGGCGTCACGCAAGGCGGCGCAAGCGCTGTCCTGGCGGCCTCGATCTTCCACTTCGGCGATTTCACAATCGGCCAGGCCAAGGCGCATATGGCCGCCGCAGGCATACCGATGAGGCTGACATGACGCAACCCGCGACGGACACAACGCCATGACGCTCGACGACCTGTTCGCAACGATCACAGCCCGCAAGGAGGCCGACCCAGACAGCTCCTGGACCGCCAAACTGCTGTCCAAGGGCCCGGAAAAATGCGCCGAGAAATTCGGCGAAGAGGCGGTCGAGGCCATCATCGAAGCCGTCAAAAACGACAAGGCCGCCCTCACAGCCGAAGCGGCAGACGTCCTCTACCACCTCCTGGTGATGCTCGCGTCCCGCGACGTCGCCCTCGCGGATGTCATGGCCGAACTTGCCCACCGCCAAGGCACCTCAGGCCTCACGGAAAAAGCGTCCCGCCCGCAATAGCGCGCAGTCGCATCCCCCCCTTTCTCTGTTCCAAAAAATCCCGGGGGTTTGGGGGCAGAGCCCCCATTCTTAAAAATGAATCGCGTCGCGCCAGCGTCCGTCAGATCACCGCCCGCTTACGGCGCCCAGGTCAAAAAGTTGCGGATCATCCGCAGCCCCACATCCTGGCTCTTTTCCGGGTGAAACTGCATCCCCAGCATCGTATCGCGCCCCACCACAGCCGTCACCGCACCGCCATAGTCCACATGCGCCAAGCGCAAGGCCGGATCGGCGACGTCGAAATGATACGAATGCACAAAATAGGTGTGATCGCCCGACGCAACGCCGTCGAACACCGGGTGCGGGTGATCCAGAACCAGATCGTTCCACCCCATATGCGGCACCTTCAGCGCCGGGTGTTCCGGCGCAATCTCAACCACCTCGCCCGCAACCCAGCCCAAGCCCGGCGTATCACCATATTCGCGCCCCCACGACGCCATCAGCTGCATGCCAACGCAAATACCCAGGAACGGCCGTCCCCTGACCTCCACCGCCTCCACCAGCGCCTCATACACGCCCGACGCACGCAGCGCGGCGGCACAGGCGGGAAAGGCGCCATCGCCCGGCAGCACGATGCGGTCCGCGCGCGCGACAACGTCTGCATCCGCGCTCACGACCACCGTGCCCGCATCCGCCTCACGCGCCATCCGCTCCAGCGCCTTTTCAGCCGAATGCAGATTGCCGCTTTCGTAATCAATCAGAACCGTCAGGCTCATAACGCGCCCTTGGTCGAGGGGATCGCATCAGCCATCCGCGGGTCCACCTCCAACGCCATCCGCAACGCGCGCGCCACCGCCTTAAAGGCCGCCTCGACAATGTGGTGACTGTTCAGACCATGCAGCATATCCACATGCAGCGTGATGCCACCATGGGTGCTCAACGCCTGAAAGAACTCGCGCACCAGCTCGGTGTCAAAGGTGCCGATCTTGGCCGTCGGCAGCGCGACGTTCCACACCAAAAACGGCCGCCCCGACAGATCAAGGGCCGCGCGCACCAGCGCATCATCCATCGGCAACAGGCAGGACCCATAGCGCTGGATACCTGTCTTGTCGCCCACCGCAGCACTCAGAGCCTGACCGATGGCGATGCCCACATCCTCGACCGTATGGTGATCGTCGATATGCAAATCCCCGGCACAGCGCACGGTCATGTCAATCAGCGCATGGCGCGCCAACTGGTCCAGCATGTGATCAAAGAACCCAACCCCCGTCTGGTTGTCGTAAACCCCGGTGCCATCCAGGGTCAGCGAGACCGAGATATCCGTCTCGGCGGTGGTGCGGGTAAGGGTGCTGGTGCGCATGGCGCGGCTCCTGATCTGGTCGTCCGGGCCTCTATAGGGGCCTGCGCCCGGCAGGCCAAGCGCGCTTGCGCAGACGGCACCGGACATGTCACTAGAAAGGCACCTCCACCTCAGCAAAGGCCCGGCCCATGTCCACCTGCGTCTTCATCCAAATCCGCTGCCGCCCCGGCACCACCTACAAAGTGGCCGAAGAGATCGCCCTGCGCGAAATCCATTCCGAGCTGTATTCGACCTCCGGCGACTACGACCTGCTGATGAAAGTCTATATTCCCGCCGATCAGGACGTCGGAAAATACATCAACGACAACCTCTTGGACATCAGCGGCATCGAACGTTCGCTAACGACAATGACGTTCAAAGTGTTCTAAAACACGCGCAGCGGCGCAAAGTGGGTCATGTCGTCAAAGGTGCAAAAGGCAGGCCGCTGCAAGGGCATTACCGGCGCCTCCGCGATCAGATCCGCCAAAATCTCCTGCATCGCCGCATCCCAGACCGCCACCAGATCGTCCGGGATCCAATCCAGCATATAACCAAAGGTCATGTGAAACCGGTAGCTGTCATGCGCCTGGTGTCGATAGTTAAACGGCACCGTCAACGCATCGCGCCAGGCGCGCATCACGGCCTCATCCGCCGCCGTCGCCCCGGCCAACTGCAGCCCTGTCGGCCGCAATCCAACCGCGCGCACCTGGAACGGGCCAGGCGCCGTGAACGCTGCCAGTCTGTCGTGCAGATCCGCCGTCACGTCCGACATGGGCGCATCAAGCGGCAGGTGCTTGGGCCACGCGTCTTCAATCCGACGACTGTCCAACGCACCCTCGAACACGGTCATGTGCAGGCTTTGGATCGGGGTGTACAAAACCCGCGCCGCCCCCGGCAGCATCTGCATCCGCGCACGCGCCTTCAGAACCGCCAAATGCCCCGGCGCGTCCAAGTCCAAATGACACACAACCGTATTGCCGCCCTCGGGCAGAAACCTGCTGCGATCATACCGCAGACCCAACCGCTCAGGCGGGTTACTATTTGATCCCGCAGACAGACCGCCAACGCCCGTATCCAACATCGACCACCGCCCCTATAATCCGCGCCCCGCCTACGCCGCTGAGGTGACAGTTTTGCAACGTATCGGGTCCGAACGCGGATCGAGAAGCATGGTTTACGTGAGGCAGTCTTAATTGATCCAATATCATATGGCGCAACACCCACCGCATGCGATTACCATATGGGCAGAGGCACGCTAGCGCTCACGGGAACCGCCAAAGCTTTGAACTTTCGAATTGAAGTTAGAGTGTCAAAACTCAAGCCACATCGACAGCATAAACTGCCCAGATGATAACCCAGAACACATTTCCAAACACCTAAAGAAGAGTGGTGCCCCCACACGGACTCGAACCGCGGACCTACTGATTACAAATCGAGACGAGCGACTTAACCATGGTCAATCCACGCCAATTCAGGGCGTACAACCCCTTATAAACAGAGCAAAATACGTCCTATAGGCTCACTCGGGATCATCCGTGCTGTGCCCAGAAACAGTACTCAGGACGGTATTTTCAAATGGCTATCTTCAAGTTTACAGAGGCTCGGATACGTGACCTCGAATTGGGTACAGGCATCCATAGAGACACGGATGTCAAAGGCCTACTTTGCATCTGCCACAAGACGACCAAGACGTTTGCAATCCAGGGGGATGTGAGGCGCCAAAAGCGCCATGTTCGTACAGTCCGAATGAAAATCGGTCGGACCGATCTGGTCCGTCTTTCGGAGGCGAAAAACCAAGCCAGAAGACTCATGGCCACGATCCAATCTGGCGTCGATCCCACGGCCGGGCCGGAGTCCACGGGCATCACTTTAGAACAGGCATTGGCCATTCATCTGAGCGAACGGGACCTGTCTGCCGCATCGGTGAAAAACTATCAGTACCACATGGATCAGTATCTTGGCCGTCTTCGGCGCCGAGCCGTGGCTGACATAACACGTCAAGACTGCCGCGAACTTCTTGATACGCTCACAAAGCGGCACGGACGGACCACGGGTGGCTCAGTGATGCGAACCGTTCGAGCGATCATCAACACCGCCCGCAGGCACGATGAGACAATAGAAGGCAACCCAGTCGATGCAGTCCGTGTCCCTGCAACCGCAATACGGCAGGTTGACGAGTTGGACGTGGCAGATTTTTGGGACCAGACAGAAGACTCATCCGACGTGATGCGCGATTTGCACAGAGCTTTCCTGCTAACGGGCGCGCGTCGCAGTTCTTTGTTGGGTGTAAAGCGAACCGAATTCGATCCAGAGCGGGCATTACTCACCTTCACCCATATGAAAGTCGGGGAGGCCTGGTCTTTCCCAACAGGTCGATGGTTGACCGAAACGCTAAAATCGAGATTGAACGACGATGTACCTCTGGCATCAGAATGGCTCTGGCCGTCTCCAACGTCGGCTTGCGGTCGTATCGCCGAACCAAAACGCAAAGGCATTCCCTCTCCCCATGCACTTCGTCACCACGCACGGACTTTCTTGATCGCCGCCGGCGTACCGTATGCCGAAGGAGCTTTGCTCTTGGGGCAGCGGCTCCCAGGGGCATCTGGCGGATACGTGCATCAGACGCATCTGGTCGAAGCCCTTAGGCCCCATGCACAAGCCTTGGAGGACTTTGTTTTGGCCAAGGCCGGTGTTGCGTGAATGATGGCGCGCGGCCTTAACACGTTGGAATATTTGGACCTTGTAAGCTGATAACCTGAATTCATCGCTGTCTACTTGGACGCACTTGGATTTGGAGTCATCAGCATGAGCAACCCACAAACCGACACCCCTTGGATGACAACCGAGGCCGCTGCCAAGTACCTTTCCGTCTCGCCAAGTACCATGCACAATTGGCGTAGCAAGGGAACTGGACCGAACTACCGGACTGTCGGCCGGATCGTTCGGTACCATCGGGACGACCTCGACGCCTTCATGATGGAGGGTGCAGCATGATCGCCCACGAACAACAGCCCATCGACGCGCAGGACTGGGAGCAGATCGAGTACGTCCTCCTCCTGACCCTGCACATAATGGAGGGGAAGGAGGACGAGCTGCACTTCCTTGAACTGTTCGTCAATCTCATCAACCGCAGGTTGCTGTGGGACCGCGACGACGAGAACACGGTCTGGGCGGTGGCGATCTTCGCCGACCGCTTCCCGATCATCCACCACGATGACGGGAAGATACTCTGGGGCGAACCCGAGGACGCGCTCGTCTTCTCGACGACGCCCGTGTTCTGGGGTGAGAAGTACATGGTCGACCTCGCCCGCCGCCGCGCGGCCCGGCCCGAACGCCGGCGGGCGCTGGACGGCGAACCCTACATGGATCGGGGCGTCTGACGTTCTCCAACAGCCTGTTAACGCTCAGCTTTCTAAGCGATTCGTTTATATCCAGTCACCTTCACCGCGTGGTAGTTTGCCAGCACTTGGAGCGCGGGCGACCCACGTTGGCATACGTGGGCGCGTCCGCGCGGCATCGTTTCATGAAGAATGAGCCGGTCGCCCTCACCGCCTGACGACGACCGGCTTCTTGATCCACCATGCGAGATTAGGAAGAACACATGACTGAAAAGAACAATACCGCCACGGCGGTCCCCGCCGTACCGTCATTCGCCCCAGGGCCGGACCTGCTAACAGCTGCACAGGTCGCGGCGATCACGGGCCACACTCTGAACACCCTGGCGCAGTACCGCTCCCGTCGGCTGAAGGGTCGGGACGCCTTGGGCCCCGACTTCGTGAAGGTCGGACGTGAGCCCTACTATCCAAGCGCCGCCGTGGACGCGTACCTCGCTGGACGGCGGGGCTGAGCGATGGCGGGACAGAGACAGAGCGAACTGCTCGACGTCGGCGCGATGCGCGTCATGGCCGAGGCGGGTCACGAGCTGATACCACTCCACCGCTGGGACGCCGTCCGCGTCGAACCTGACGGGACCGAGAAGCTGCTGGGCAAGGTGCCGAGCAGGCGGGCTTGGACTAGCAGCCCAGGCGCAACGAAGAACGCCCTGTCCGAGGCCGAGGCGGACGGCATCAACCTGGGCGTTCGGCTTGACGTCGATACCCTGGTGGTCGACGTCGATCCCCGCAACTTCGCCGACGGCGTGGACTCGCTGCAGCGGCTCTCGGAGGCCGTCGGCGTTGACCTGTACAAGTGGACGCCGAAGACAGAGACGGGCGGCGGAGGGCTGCACCTCTGGATGCGCAAGGCGCCAGACCTCCGCGTTCGGGCTGGTCTCTCGGCCGAGTATCCCGGCATCGACTTCAAGACGCGCGGTGGCCAGGTGGTCGCGCCGGGGTCGATCCACCCTGAGACCGGGCAGCCCTACCTCCTAGACGACTTCCTGGGTGAGATCGGTGATCCCGCACCCGTGCCGGACGAACTGGGCATGATCATTCGGCGCGACCGGCAGGCCCCTGATTTCGTCAGGGAAGAAGATCGGGTGATGCTGGAACCCGATGAAGTCGCGGAGCTCCTGGAGGCCACCGGCGAGGTCGCTGACTACGATGACTGGATCAAGGTCCTGATGGCCTGTCACGCGGTGTCAGGCGGCATGGCCATGGTCGAGTGCCAGGAGTGGTCATGGCCTGACGCCAGCCGGATCGTGGAGGACAAATGGGCGGGCTTCGACGCGCGCGGCAACGACAACGGCCGGGTGGGCTGGGGGACGCTGCGCCATCTTGCCATTGAGCATGGAGGCGACGAGGCACGCGCCGTCTGCAACCGGCTCGCACGATCGAGCGCCTCGGACGACTTCGACGACGCCCTGGACCAAGAAGAACTGCCCGAGGATGCGATCGACGAGAGCGCGGCGACCAGTGAGCTCAAAGAATGGGTCTTCGTCGCCGAGAGCATGTCCTTCGTTCGGCGCAGGGACTGCCAGAAGTTCCGCCCCGAGGCATTCAACGCGATGCTTGCCCACCACAAGCCAGACGCCAACCTGCTCACGAGCGTCTACAAGAACAAGACGCCCGTCCGGAAGTTCGAGAAGCTGGTCTACATCCCCGGCCGCCGCGAGGTCCTGGACGGTGGTCGCCGGTACAACGTCTGGCGGCCGTCGGGCGTCGAGGCCAAGCCGGGCGACCTTGCGGTCTTCGACGAGCACATGGAGCTGATGCTCCCCGACCAGCGCGAGCGGGACATGCTGCTCGACTTCCTGCACTTCGTCGTCTGCAAGCCTCAGGTGAAGATCATGTTCGCGACGCTCCTCTACGGCGAGCAGGGCACGGGCAAGACCGCCATCGGCACCCTGGCGAAGCGTGCGATCGGCCGTGAGAACGTCTCGGAGCCGAGCAACGAGGAGGTCAACAGCAAGTGGACCGCATGGCAGGAGGGCGCTTCCCTGGCGATCATAGAGGAGCTGATGACGAACGGTCGCATGGAGATGGCGAACCGGCTCAAGACCGTCATCACCAACGACACGCTCCGCATCGAGGGCAAGAGCCAGCCGCTCTACTCGATACCCAACCACATGAACTTGATGGGCTTCACCAACCACAAGAACGCCGTCAGGCTGGAGCAGGGCGACCGACGCTGGATGATCCTGTTCTCGACGATGAAGCCGCAGGGCGACGCCTACTATCGGCACCTGTACGACTTCATCGGGAAGCGCGAGAGCGCGGAGGCCTTCAAGCACATGCTCCAGGAGCGGACGCCGACGCTGAACCCGAAGGGCCGCGCGCCCGACACGGCGGGTAAGGACTACGTGAGGGAGGCCTCGCAGACGGACTTCGAGGCGGTCGTTCAGGAATGGGCGGCGTCTAGGACCGGGCCGCTTCAACACGATCTGTTCCGCTTCGAGCGGGTCTGGGAGGCTGTACCGAGGCAATGCAGCCGAGCCACTAAGTCAGCGGTCACGGCCGCCCTGGAGGGCGTCGGTGCCGTGAAGCACACGCGCGACAAGAACGGCTCCGTGCCCGGCATCGTGCTGTGGTCGATGGCCGACCACGAGAGCTGGCAGGCCGCAGGCCCCAAGGGGCGTTTCGAGGCCTTCATGGAAATGCGGGACCTTGGCGGTGCCGAGGAGTTCATGGCCTCCGAGGACCTGTACTGACCACCGAGGGCGACGTTTCCAGATCAAGACGCCAAGGCACCTAGCCAAGACCGGTAGGGAAGCCGTAGGCGTCTTGGTCTAAGCGCATGAAAACAAAGACCGAAACACATCAAGACACCTAAGACATATAGTATATATAAGTCACCGAGAGAATGGTGTCGTCGGGGTATTGCGCCATCCGGGATAGCCGTGGTGCGCATATATATAATTTCGGCTAGGCGTCTTGGCGTCTCGAGGTCTTATCGGCCTCAAGTGCATGGTTTCAAATCCAAAAAGGCAAGTCGCGTAGTCGCTTCCATACGTGCCTTGGGGACCTTGAGGCGTCTTGCCGTGCGACGGGCCACGCCTGGTTCTACAGCTCGGGCATAGGCGAGACGCGCAAATCGGGCACGAGCGCTCAATGGACTGAACACGCTGGCTTACCTCGAAGGCGATCCTCGACACCCTGTACGAGGCGGCCAGACGGCCCTTTTCGGCGTGCGCCTCTAATCGACGATCAGTGCGACGTGCCAAAGGGAAGCAATACGAACCAAGGGCTTGGTCCCCGCCCGAAATGGCGGACACCGCAATAAGCACAGCATGGGAGGCCCGAGCATGGCCCAGAGACCAAAAGAACACAGGCCCGTCACACCGTGGAGCCGATGTGACCGCAGAACCGCGGCGGACCGGGATCGCTGATGTACTATCACACCATGACCCCGGCAAAGCAGGACCGCTTCCTTGAGGTGTTGGCCGACACCGGCAACGTCATGGAGACCTGCGACATTCTCGGCGTGAGCCGCAGCACGGTCTATAATCGCAGGGCAAAGGACCCCGAGTTCGCGGCCCGATGGGACCAGGCGGTGGAGATGCAGGTCGATCAGCTCAGGCAGGTGGTCGTCAAGACCGTGCTCGACCTGATGCCCAAGGTGGTGAAGGTGCCGTTGAAGGACCGGGATGGCAACAAGGTCCTGGACGACAACTTCGAGGAGATCATGGTGCCGATGCCCGCGGGCGGCGACATGGATCTGCTGCGCAGCGTGGCCTCCCGCGGTGTGTTCCCGGAGAACCGGAACACCAACGTGCAGGTGAACACCAGCACCACGGTCAGGAACGAACTGCCTACCAGGAAGCCCAAGCTCGTCGGCGGCTCCACCGGGTCCATACGGAGCCCCCTGGGCGACACCAAGGCCTCGGCAGCACATCTGGGCGTCGAGGACGCCGAGGTGATCCAGGGGACGAAGCACGAGCCCAAAGGAGACGACAATGCCTGACCCATATCCACACGTCACCCTAGTATCGCCGGGCGGCGTGCTCACGAAGCCATTTGCCGACGGCTCGCACCTCACGATGCGCGTCACCCTCGGCTATCTGTTCGGCGAGGAGGGCGTCCTGACAGAAATGCAGGAGTGGCGGGAGCCCGTGCCGTGGGAGAACGAGCGGGTGCGCGAGGAGGCCTTGGAGGCCATCCGCACACGGATGGACGTCGAGGAAGACGTTAGGGCCGACCTGCTTGAGTGGGTGGTAGCCTCGCCATACTATGAGGACTAAGGTGGCCCTGCGGCATTTTTCAGGACGTCAGCGGCTTCTCATCAATGATTAGCTCTCTGGCAGGACCCTATCGGCAAGCGTGTTGATATCTATACCCGCAAGCGTTGTGTCAACGAAAGTTGTTTTGATTGAGAGGTGTTTTGCTATTTCGACCGCAAGTGCTCGGTTTCTCTGTTGATGGAGGTCTATTTCCTGTTCTGTCTCGACCGATCTGATCCGCAGACTATCCTTGTGTCTGCGTTCAATAATTGCCGCAGGATCAGCTTCAACAATAACTAGCTGGGCAGCATTGTATGCCTCAAAGTGCTCCAAAGGCAATTTATGGATAACTCCGTCAAGCCTTATTGAAATGTGTGTCGTCAAAACCGCATAGCCTTCCCTTTTGTCCGAGAAGTACTCTCCAAGAGGCACTTCGACTGCGCGATAAATTGGAAGCCGTTCTGCAAAGGAAAGCCTATGGATCTCTGCACGGTCTGCCTCCCCAACGGCTTGAAGCATGAACCCACTGTATTCAAGGAACTCACATCGCAGCCGTTTGGCCAGCGTTGAGCCCACAGTAGTCTTTCCTACGCCTGGTACACCGGTCACCACGATGGACTTCATTGCTTACTTCCCTATAATCTGCACCGTTACACGAACGTAGTCATAGCGCAGGGAGCTGTCGTGAACGTCAAGGCCTTAGCAATATGATTTCGTCTCTCTTACAACAGCTGCCTGCATGGCTACTCGCTAGCACAGCAAGTGGGATAATATCGGTCTTGCTGGGTGTGCTCCTCAGCGATCCAATCAAAAGGTTTTTTGGTCGATTTTTTCGACTTGGACGCCCGGACGCCATTTTGGGTAAATGGGTTTGTGAATTTGAGCAATCCAGAGAAGACAATACCACAGTTTTCACCGAAGTTTTGATAATCAAAAAGAGCTATGGATACTACGTTGGCCGAATAGAGCCTGATGCCAGAAACTACGAAAGGCTGAAGGAGACAGCGCCAAGGAGGCCAGTTCGATTGAAAGGGGAGCGAACTAGCGACGGTATACTCACCGGCGTCTGGTATCATCCAATTGAAACCGCTCGAAGTCATGGAGCGTTTCAACTGACCCTTTCCAGTTCGGGGCAAGAAATGCATGGTGTTTGGATTGGTTACAGCAACACTCTCGGCGAAATAGACTCGGGGCGCTGGACGATAACACGCGCTTGAACTCCAAACCGCAGCCTAGACTTGGGGCGAAGTCGAGCCCAGAGCATTCAACATAACAGCTTTGGTGGAGCTTTCGGCAAGCTACGATTCCGACACGCTCAGCTATTTGGTTACCGTTAGGGCGCAATGCTGTGTCAGGTACTGTGTCTAAGCTCGGCGAACCACCGTAAATCCCTGATACTACTATAGCGGTCGTCTCAGTTCCTCCTGATCCATGGTCAGTCGTTGGCTTACTCCGGTGCCTACGCGCGGCATCTTGCCCGCGTGAACCCTCACGACCTGGAGACCCCGACATGGACGAGACGCCGACCGGTGCCCGACCCGTCCCGCCTCTGCCCGCCATCCGCTATACCAAGACGCAGCGGGACGCAGAGGCGCTGGTCGCGGAGGCCGTCGCCGACTGGCCGCCGCTCCCCGGACTGTCGATGCGGGCCAACGCGGTACGCCTCCTGGCCTCAATGTACCACGTCCACGGCTCTACAAGGTTTCCCCGCGGATGGATCAGACCCGCCATGACGGCGTTCATCGACGCTGGCGTGGACTGTCCGAACCCCCGGTGCTGGCGGTCCTACCGCTCCGACGTCCAGGAGAACCCCTGCGGCTTCCTCCCGACCGAGGGCACGCCGAAGGACCTATTGCGGCAGATGGAGCTGGACCTCCTCGGCGGTTGACGCGCCAGCATTCGTTGTCGGGCGCGCAGACGCTGGCTTCTTCCGTCGCGCCGACGCGGCATCCTTGCACCGTGTCTGGTCGCTTCGAAAGAGCCTCCTTCTCCTAGGCACAGGGCGGTCGGTCCGACCTCGCCGGTCGATCGGGGACCGACCGCCGACCCCCGACACATGAATGAGGATGACTGGATGAAGACGAGACAGGAAATCGAGACCCGCATCACCGAGCTGCGCGACGAGCGACGCCGCCTGACCGACGAGCTGGACTTGGCCCGCACCGAGGCCAGGCAGGCGATCATCGATGGGAAGAAGCCAGTCGGCACCGCCGCGGCGTTGGCCGAACGCATCTCCATCGTCGACGACGCACTGGCCGAGCTCGGGGAGCGCCTGGGCGCGGCGGCCGCGAGCGCGGAACGCCGTGCGCGGACCCTGCGCGCCGAGCGGGCGTTGGAGGCGACCGTCGCGCGGAAGAAGCTGGCGACGGCCGTGGACGACGCGCTGACCGCACTGGCCACCGCGTGGCCCGCGTACCAGGAGGCGCTCCGCAAGGATCTTGGGTCCACTTCCGCCGCTAACGGTGACGTCGTGCCGATCGAGCGCGGCCTCGTCGCGAACCGACAGAACGAGGTCCTCGTCCGCACGCTCGTGAGCGAGGGCGGCATGGGTCTTGCCCGCGCCCTGGGCGTCGAGACCGCGGTACGAGAGCGTCATGCGATCAGCCTGACGGCCGCGGAGGAACGCGTCGCCGAGAGCCTGCGGACCGAACTGCTCCGTGTGCGCGCCGACAGCCCGCAACCGAACGTTGCCCGCGAGGCCAGACAGGAACTCGAGAAGATGGAGAAGGCCGGATGAGCAAGGAAGGACAGCGCCACGCGGCGGAACTTAAGCGGCTGGAGGATCGCAGGAAGGAACTGGAGGACGCCCTGATGCGGTTGGCCCGCGACGAGGCCGACGCCGAGGAAATCATGGAGCTGGCGACGATCGTCGAGCAGCTCGAAGGACAAGTCGAGACCGCCCGTGCGGCGGCAAGCATGGAGAAGAAAATGACCACCACCAAGAACGAAGCGCATCTGGCCCACATGGGCGAGAAGCAGCGCCGCCTCTACGACGCGCTGGTGCACGCCACCGAGGCCGAGGGGGACGCCATGTTCGCCGCGCTGGCCGACAGGCTGAACCTGCCTAAGATCGACGTGACCCGGTCCGATCGACCCGCGGCAACAGTTACGGAGAAGTCAGTCAACGACGTCGGCAAGCGCGCGACAGAGAACCGACTACTCGCCGAGGCGAACCTGGACGCGTTGGCCAAGCAGATGCAGCGACCGGGGGAGACCTTCGAGAAGGCCTACGACCGCGCGCTGGACAGCGACATGGGCCGAAGCCTGATGCAGGTCCGCGACGACGCGGCGGCCCTCGAGGTCGGTGGGATTACCAGCATGGACATCGACGAAGCCCGCAAGAACCTGGCTCGCTGACGGACTGCAAGACTGAAAACGCGGAAGGCCCACGTTTCCACACGGGGACGTGGGCCTTACCTCTTCCGAGGTGTGTCTTGCGGGCCACACTATTATTTGCGCCTTCCCCTCCAAACGTTTGAATACGCGCGGCCCCCGATCTGCGACTCTCCCCGCAGGCACCCCGGCCGGGGTCCCGTTAGGAGAAGGAGAGCCAACATGGCAAAGACTGAACTGAGAATCGAACGTGTCAATCCAGGGACTGACGGAGCGCCTGGCGGCGTCCGCCTGACTGCGACCGTCCCATGGTCTGAGATGGCCAAGGAGGTCATGGACGGATTCGTAGAACGCCGCGTTGCGGTGCCAGACGACTCTACCCCAATGGACATTGACGATGTCTTCGTTTCGGGTGACGATCCCGTCGATTATGAAGCCTTGCTCGTGGCCGGGGCGGTTCCCGCAGTCGTAGCTTCCGTCGCCCGGCTGCGACCGTCCACGATGTACGGTATATTGAACGGTTACGCATGGGAGCTTCGTGAACAACGTGAACGCCTTGAGGGTCAACGGCGAAACGGACCAACAGACCGCAACGAGGCAGCTTGGCTCGCCGCTAGGGAGGAGACAATTGCGCTGTTGCTGAGGGAACTACGGTTCACGTGTCTTATGGCAGACAGCTCGTACACTCGAGAGTGGCTGCTAAATGAGGAAAGGCTCCTAGGTGGAGCGGAGATCGCTGAGGAGGAGCGGCACCGGAAAGCTTCCTAGCTGGAAATGGAGGGCGCCACGGCGCTCTTCGGCCTCGTCGCCAGCCCGTGGTCCGTCTTGGACCGACGGGTGCGGCGGCGGGGCAATCCCGTTAGCGTTCCGTTCTGCACCTCTTTTTGAATTGTGTTTTTGCATCCTAGCGAAAATCTGTTCTCACAACTGTGCCCGCAGAGCGCACCGTCAGAATATGGGAGTAAAATCAGAATACTAGCGAAAACATACCAACTGATTGAATATCATTCGGCTTGTGGAACTTCTCGGTCCAGTTCTGCTTGCAGCTTAACGTGTTCGACCAACAGTTCACCAATAAACTCACCGAGCATCACTGGCACAGCGTTACCAATCATACGACCTAGAGTGTTAAAGTTGACACGCACGTCGTTGGGAATGAACTCGTAGTCCTTAGGAAAACTCTGAAGCATTGCGGCTTCACGCAAACTTATTGCACGATCTTGGTCAGGATGGCCGAAACGCCCATTTCCAAAGCCATAGCATTGCGTCGTCATCGTCGGTGCTGGCTGGTCCCACTCCATACGGCCATACACGGAAGGATAAGTCGAACCGGATGCCTTCGAATGACACGCGGCTACTAGGTGGTCTGGCCAGTCGCGCCAAGTACCCCCTGGTTTGGAATGCCGAATGCGTTGCAAGTTCTTCTCGCTAAGAGACGCAGATGCGTGAAGAGGGTCGTCGGGGTCCGCGCTTCCAGCCGCGATTTCGGGCAGTTCTGAAATGATATCTCTAACTGTAACCTGAGGCTTCGCCGCCTCGGGAATGGCGATCGGGCCCAGCAGAGAAGCAACGAGCACCAACCGCTGCCTTCTTTGCGGGAGCCCAATATCTCGCCCGTCCACAACGGAAAAATCCACATAGTAGCCTGCGCCGTGCAGATCGGCTACGAAGTCCTTGAAAATCTGCTGCTTTCTTAGCGGGGGAACATTCTCCATGGTTACAAGTCTGGGACGCACGCTCAGAACGAGCTTGGAAAATGACGAGAGCAGCTCCCAGTCCTCATGCGGTCCGTTCTTCCTTGCGGATTGCGAATACGAGGAGAATGGCTGGCAAGGGGCGCAACCCGCCATGAGTGTTATGTCGGAATCGCTAAAGGCCGACAGAATGTCCGAGGGCATGAGCTCAGAAACGTCGGCCTCCAAAAACTTGGCAGCATTGTTTGCTTCCATCGGAAAGCGACAAGCTGGGTCAAGGTCAATTCCAAGACGGACGTCTACCCCCGCCTGCGTCAAACCGTGGGTCAGGCCACCAACGCCGCAGAAGAGATCGACCGCCGCAATTTGCACATCGCCGCTCATGTCGCGTCTTCCTCAGGTACCAAAAAGCGCCTGTTTGCCAAGAATTCCCGGTAGCACTCCGTAACAGCTCGCAGATACGGCAACACACGCCTTGCAAGGGCCGCCAACTCATCCAACGTGATGTCGTTTGCACCGTCTTCAAAAGTGCTTTCGCCGTGTGCGATCGCATTTCGACGACGAGAAAGATATGTCAGGGCGGTAGCCTCATCCCTGTAGACACGTTCGTAGGCGGCACGACCAACCTCAGCGTCGAGATTGAGGGGGCATCCCAGGCGTTCCGCCACCTTCTTGATTGATCTGTCGTTCCAACTGCCCGGCTCGCCCTTCACGACAAAAGCAGCAGGGCTGTTGCCCGATGCAAGTGTCCCGCTCACTTCAGCCAGCCGCCGCACTGCTCCATCCCCCAAGCGTTCCTCTCCGCCCCAGATTTCTGCTCGCACCCACTCCTTTAGAACCGCTTCGGTCCAACGCTTTGGGCGTTCGGCAATAACAGTCCTGCCGACCGTTTCGAGCGTTCGCGTCATTATTGCTTCCACAATGTTGTAGAGATGAATGAGTAGACCAGATTTGATCGTGTTCACGTGACGAACTTCGACTTGCCCATCGCCTGCGACATCGTCTACCCGCGCCTGCAACATTCTTGCAATCGTCAGGTGCCGCTCGAACTCCTCTTCTCGTTCTTCAAGGTAAGCCAGTACGTCGTTCATTTGTCCGCTAGCCAGTCTCTGACGAGTTTTATGCGGCCAAGCAGCTTACTTTTGACATTTGCCGCATCCGATTTGGTCGCGTCCTTGAACGGATCGGACTCCAAGAGGGGCGTTATATCCGGTGACCTTTGGATGAGCGTCGGATCAGCGCGCAACGCCAAAGCTGATCCAACCGCAATCGATTCAAACCGGACGCGCGGAACCTGCTTTCCTGTCTCAGACTTCGTGAATCCGTGTGGAGACACGGCAGACACAAACTGGAGCATCTGCTGGAACTCCGCTCTCATCGCATCGGCGGTTGCCGACGTACCATTCGCATTGACCTCTGCAGCTATCGCTTCACTGGTCTCCTGAACATAGGCGAAGTAGAACAGCCGAGGTTCCTCTTTGTAAGTTGGAATGTCGCCTTCCCCATCGAAAGCGTCCGGAACAAAGCTGCCGAGATATGCAAAGAAGCGCGTGACCAGTTCTTCGCGTTCTCTCTTGTCGATAAGCGGCTGACTGATTGGCGTCATTGCGACAAACTCGGGAGAATTCGCCAGTGAAATGATGAGGTCCATAAACGGGCCTGGTAGGCTACCCCGTCTCACTTCTGCTTCATTGGCCTGCGTTCCACCGGTGTTGATCCGGGTGAACATCTCGGTACGAGTGATCGCGTCTGTCGCATTGTCCAAGATAATCACACGAAGTGAGCTATCGGCGAACTTCAGTTGACGCGAAGGCGGGAGATCACTGTGAACAAGGCCGTTCGCGGCGGGCAAGGCTTCGAGTCCACGCAGGATGATCTTGTCGGCCATGAAGTCACGGATGGTTCTGATCCGCTGGGACCCATCGACGATCTCCATCCGCCCTTCATTATCTTGCCAAAAGAACACGAAGGGGATCGGCAGCCCCATCAACACGGACTCGATGAATTTGGACTGTTCTTTAGGCTTCCAGATCAGGTTGCGCTGGTAATCAGGCACATAGTATCGATCTGCATTGAGTTTTTGCACAATGAATTCAAAGGAGTACTCGACGACAGTGAACTTCACCGTGCGTGAGTACTCTCTAATCTGCTTCTCCGCCTCTTCGATCTGCGCCGGGTCGGGTGGCTTTCGTTTTGTCTTACGGACCATCTGTGGACCCCTATATCTTGCGCCATATAATCATAGAACACACCAGATCGTCCACCGATTTCCGCCATTAGGAGCTTCGATCGGCAGGCGTAGATCGGCTCTGGTCCGAATACGGTGTTTATACTGTCCCTGGCGCGACCGTCGATACGCAACCGCAGCATTTAAGGCGTCAAGCAATTGTTTTTATTTCGAAAAATGGTGCCCCCACACGGACTCGAACCGCGGACCTACTGATTACAAATCAGTTGCTCTACCAGCTGAGCTATAGGGGCATTGGCGGCAGCGTTTAATCCTTGTGCAGCGGCGTGGCAAGATGGAAATTGCACATCGGGCAGAGGTTTTATCCCCCACAAAATCCGCTATAGCTGGCCCACGGACGCAACCCGCATGAGTGAGGCACGCAACGATGCAATTGGTCCTGCACGCAGGCGCACACTTCACCGAAGAAGAACGGCTGGTCAAATGTCTCTTGCGCAACAAAGAGGACTTTTCCCGCCGGGGTATCGCCGTGCCGGGGCCGGGTAAGTATCGGTCTTTGCTCAAAGAAACGCTCGCCGCGCTGCAAGAGGCGCCCGCGGCACCCGAGGCGCGGGATGTGCTGCTGGATATGATCCTGGACGACGAAACGGCGGACCGGATGATCCTCAGCCACATGTTCCTCTTTGGCGCGCCGCGGGCCTGTGTGCGCAACGGGATGATCTACGAGTCCGCGCCCGACCGCATTGCGCTGCTGGCCTCGCTCTTTCCCCATGACGATGTCGAGCTGTTCCTGGCTCTGCGCAACCCCGCCACCTTCCTGCCCGCCCTGTTCCAGAACGCGCCCCAGGACGATATGCACAGCTTTCTGCGCGGTGCCGACCCGTTCAGCATCCGCTGGTCCGACACGCTGTCGGCCATCCGCGCCGCCGCGCCAGAGGTCACGATCACAGCCTGGTGTTTCGAGGACATGCCGATGCTCTGGGCCCAAATCATCCGCGAGATGGCGGGGCTGGAACATGGCGAGAAGATCGTGGGCGGCTTTGACCTGCTCAGCGACATCATGAGCAACGAGGGCATGCAACGCTTTCGCGCCTACCTCAAATCGCACCCCTCCATGACCGAAATGCAAAAGCGGCGCGTGATCGCGGCCTTCCTCGACAAATTCGCCATCGAGGATGAGATCGAGGAAGAATTGGACGCACCCGGCTGGACCGAGGCGGATATCGACGCGCTCACCGACCTGTACGAAGAGGACATGCACGCGCTCGCCCGCATCCCCGGCGTGTCCTTCATCGCGCCCTAGAGGTTCACCTGCCCTCGCGGCCCACAGGCAGCCCCTCAAACACCGGAATGCCCGGTGGCACGCTGTGAAACGCAGGTGCCGCGCCATGGCAGATCGCCACATGCGGGCGAAAGCGGCTGGGATCGTCCAGCGTGCCCACTTTGACCACAAGCGCGGCCTGGTCCGGGCGCTGCGTCACCATATGCGTCCCGCAAACCGCGCAGAAAAACCGCGTGACCGGCTGATCCAGGTCCGCGCGCGCAAACCTGGCCGGCTGCCCTTTGGTCCAGGCAAAGCCATCCGGCGGGATCAGCATGAAATACTGCGGCCCGCCGCCCGCGATGTGCTGACAGGCGCGGCAATGGCACTGCCCCTTGACCAAGGCCGGGGCAGTCACGGCATATCGCACCGCCCCGCAATAGCATCCGCCCGCCTCGTGCGTCTTTTCTGTGGTGCGCGCAGCCATCCCAGAGTACCTTTCGTGCAATAAAACCAACGAAACAGGCCTAGGTACTTTTGTCAAACTCAGAATCCGACCCGATCCGTCAAAGCCCGGTACCCCTCGATCAATGCGGGGCGGCCCTTGGCTTTGACATCGTGCCAGACCGATGGACCTGGCTGATCTTGCGAGAGCTGTTTTACGGCGTCACGCGCTTTGCCGATATCCAGGCCGACATCGCGATCCCGAAATCCGTGCTGTCGGGGCGGCTGGCGCAGATGGTCGACAACGGCCTGGTGCAGAAAGAACCCTACCGCGACGGCACCGCGCGCACGCGCTATGCCTATGTGCTGACGCCCAAGGGCAGCGGGCTGGTTCCGGTGATGCTGGCGATGATGCACTGGGGCGACAAACACTGCAAAGACGGCCCGCCAGCCCTGGCGCTGACCGACCGGCGCACCGGCAATCCGCTGCGCGTGGGGCTGGTC
>JBCBID010000049.1:0-21637 GCA_038525015.1 Pseudomonadota bacterium
GGCCCCGGGATCTGCGGCGAAGAGGTCGCGGTTCTCCGCGGAAGAGAAGTGGAACGTCGCGCCCATGTGCTCCGCGGTGAACTCGGCAGAGCCTTCCACCGGCTTTTCCTCCGTGAAGTAGGCCACTGGATCATAGCCATTGATCGCCACGCCTCCCTCGGCAAAGACCGGAGGCTCCTCAGCCATGGCGGGTGTTGCAAGGGACAGCGCAAGCGGGGCTGCGGCGCTGGCGGCGAGGAAGGTGCGGCGGGTGATCATGATGGGCTCCGGGGATCAGTCGTGGTGTGAAGGTCGGTTTCTGATGCCCCAAAGATGCGCGCCGAAGCGTCTCTTATTAAGCCACTTCACCGACCCGTGAGGCCCCGAGACCCCGGCGCGAGCGATTGTTTCAGTCGATGATGTCTTCGATGACGTCGAACAGCTCTTCCATGATCTTCATGCCGAAACCCTTCTTTTTCTTGCGCTTTTTGGGCTTTCGGTAGCTTTCGTAATAGTCGCGTTTGTCCTGCTTCGGCGGGCGGCTGCGCTTGACCTCTCCCGATGCCTTGGCAGCGCGTTTCGGTAACATCTTGAGGTCATGAAGCGGCGCGCCACAGGAGGAGCACGCCAGCTCGTGCCGGTGACTGCCGCGCAGTACGAGCGCTGCGCGGGTGCCGCAATAGCAGCAGGTGGCGACCTTCCTATCCATGTCGAGAGGCATATAGGGCGATCGCGGCGGCATTTGAGACGTTGAGTGACCCGAAATCGCCTGCCGCGGGCACTTTGAGGAGCCGGTCACAGGTCGTCTTGGTCAGGTCACGCAGGCCGGGCCCCTCCGCTCCGAGCGCGAGCGCCAGGGGCCCCTCCTCTGCGAGGCCGCGCGTGTCGTCCCCCGCCTCAGCGTCAAGGCCCACCACGTGATAGCCCATGTCCTTCAGCTCGCCCATCGCTTGCGCGAGATTGCGCACGCGGAGGTAGGGCTGCCGCTCGAGCGCGCCGGAGGCCGTCTTGGCAAGCGCGCCCGTTTCGGGCGCGGCATGGCGCAGCGTCCCGATGACAGCCCGCGCTCCGAAGACCTCTGCGGAACGCAGGATCGCCCCGACATTGTGAGGATCGGACACACGATCGAGGAGCAGCACCCTTGGCTTGGCCTCGCCGCGCGGGGCGCAGACCTCCGACAGGCTGCCCCAATCCAGCGGCTTCACCTCGAGCGCGGCACCCTGGTGCACGGAGCCCGCATCGATCGGCACGTCGAATTTTCGCGCATCGACGATCTCAGGGGCCATTCCGCTTTCGGCCACGGCCTCGGCAAGCCGGTCAGCGGCGTTCTTCGTGAGGACGAGACGAAGCCGCTCCCGGCGCAGATTGAGAAGCGCGTCGCGCACTGCATGAATGCCGAAGAGCCACAGGGTCGCAGCCTCCGAGGCGCGCTTGCCCCGCTCTTTCTCGATGACCCATTTCGGCTTCTTCATGCCCGCGTCCCTAGCGCCCGTTCCGGGAAGAAACCAGTGGCGGCTTTTTCATGTTGACCCTTCCCGGCGGCCCGATTAGCACCCGCCAGCAGTGGGCGACAGGCCGCAAGGTGTGGCAGGGGACTGTAACTCCCTCGCGGAGACGCACGCCTGGTTCGATTCCAGGGTCGCCCACCATCCCGCCTTTTGGGGTTGCGAATTCCGCTAACACCTTGAAAGGAAAGGTGGTTTTGGCGGTTCGATAACCGTTTTCACGGCTGTATCGTAAGGGGTCTGCAAAGGCCAATTTCAGCACTGTGCGCTTCAATGCGATGCTGCCCTTTTCGTAAATATTCCAAGGACTTTCCAGAAATCCAAGAAGCGGTTCGATAAATCGCTCCGCTTGGCCGTCTGGCGGAACGGATTGCGCAGCTTGTTCCGCCAATCTGATCTTCTGCCGCTCCAGAGACTCGATCCGCTCTTCGAACGCTTTCATCACCTTCGGGCTGGAAGTTTCCACGATCCGGTCGAGGATTGTATCGATCTGCGTCTCCAGTTCCCTGATCTGCGCATGCAAGGTTGTCTGTTCCCTCTTGGCCCGAGCAAGGCGCATGTCCCAGGCATCGATGAACATGACCTTGGCGAGCGCGAAGACCTGACGCGCGGGCTGTAGGCGGCGCAGGAGCGCTTCCGCGCCATCTTCGATCTTGGCGCGCGGGATCGACTTGCGCCTGGAGGGGCATGTCGGCGTGTCGCAGAGGTAATACGCGTAGTGCTTGTTACGCCCCTTGGACCAGCACGACGTCATTGGCTCACCGCAATCATCGCAAGCCACGAAGCCGCGCAGCGGGAAATCCTCCCTGATATCCTTTTGGGCGGGTGCGTAGACCTTGCCGCTCAGGACGGATTGCAAGCGCTCATAGGTGGCAAAGCTGATTAGGGGCTCATGATGACCCTTGCGCAGCGAGACGCCCCACATCGGCGCTTCGACATAACCTGCGTAGACCACGCGCTGGAGCATGTCTTTGACCTTGGAGGGATGCACACAGCCGGAGGCTCCGCTCTTGGGGAAGTCCGGCTGTGCTTCCAGGAATCGTTTCACTTCGTATTGAGAGGCGAAACGACCACTCGCAAAGCCCTCCAAAGCTTCGGCGATGATGGAGGCGACAGACTCATCCCGGACTAAAATCTTGCCGTGCACTTTATCCTTTTCATAGCGATAGCCGACCGGCGGATGAAACACCCAATAGCCACGCTCAACGCGGGCGGTCATTTTCTGGACAACCTGACGGCCATTTTGCTCGCGCTCCAGCTGGCCGGAGGCCGCAAACATCGTCTCAACAAATCGGCCTTCTGGTGAGTTATCGAACTTGAAATTCGGCGACTCTACCGCAGCGCCGAATTCATCCAGCTTTTCACGCAAGGTCCAATGAAACTTGGTGTCGCGCGCAAGACGTTTCAGATCATCGAAGATGACAACGTAACTCTGGTCTGCTTCGGCAGCGAGATATGCCAAAAGCGCGCGCATGGCCGGGCGTTTCATAAAATCGCCGCCACCAGTGATATCATCGGTGAAGACCATATCTACGACATAGCCGCGCTCTTCCGCATACTGGCGGCAGCGGTGTTCCTGGCTTTCCAGGCCATGCCCCTCCGTCTTTTGCTTCTTGTCCGAAACGCGGCAATAGATAAGCGCGGCCTGCGGCGACTTCGCCTTGCCCTTATCGGGCTTCAAGTGTTCTTGCGGTTTCATGTGATCTTACCTTTCTTCTTGTGGCCCAAGCGGTTAGCTCCGCTTGGGGTCATCGTTAAATTCTTGTTTCAATCCAATATCTTCATCGGAATCGACCTTAGTATCTGGATCAATCTCTTTTTTGAGTTGTCCACAGGCTTGTTGGGTCGGACTCACGCCAAATCCAAGCTCGACAAACGCCATAATGATCGTCCAGAGCGCATGGATAATCTCTTCTTTTTGATCACCGCTCAGGGAAGGATCATCCAGGTAAGCCTGATACTTCTCCACATCGATTTCGATGTTGCGGGCCTCGGCCTTGCTTGCGGCCCGTTCCAGGGCCACCCCTAGATCGGGCGCGTTATCAAACCCGTGATCTTTCATGACATCACCGCCTTTCTTGTGGAAAAAGCGCACGGGGGCTTTTCGTCCGCACAAACGTGCAGAGCCGTTTTTCTATCCGTCGCCCTTGAGAGTGCCTGAGCCGAATGGCTACGCGGCGAGAAATGATGATCGTTTTTACTGCAACTGCGCTCTGAGAGCGGTGCGCAAAGCATCACCATTACTTTCATTCTACCACGTTTCGGCGCAAAGGCGCAAAAACGCTCGTATTTTGCGAGGTATTTCAGATCGTTGAGCATCAGGGGCTTCCCTTTCAAAACGGCAGTTCATCATCAGACACACGCCGCCCTAGAAGGCTGTGCAGCTCATTGGCGGCGGCATTTGCTTTGCTGTGGAGCATGTCGAGATAGGCGTGATGGATCGCCGCCTGCATCGCGTCATGCAGTGTGAGGTCCCATTCCACGGCAAGCTCGGACAACCGGCTTGCCGTAGGATCGCTTAAGCATATTGGTGCTGTGAGGCGTGGCAGTTTGCTATTCTTCTCCATGATTGTCGTCCTTCTCAATGTTTCCAAGTGATGAGGGGGCAGCGGTCATGGCCGAAGGTCTCGAACCCATCTGCGATGAACGGGATGCCGAGATAACGGCACCAACTGCCGGAAGTGGTGTATTCCCAGAGCAAATGCGGCCAGCCATAGGTGAGGATGACGAGCGCCGCGCCGCCAAGGACGATCAGTGGCGAAGCTGGGATCGTGCCTGAGAGCGCAGCCAGAAGTGGACGAACGAGGGGACGCCGGGCGCGTTTGACAACCCTGGTTCCGGCCATTGTGGCCACAGCCCGCCCGCGCCGGATGCGCATCTTGACCCTGCCCAGATAACGCGCGCCGCCATGCAGGGGGTTGTTCGCTACCTCCATCCGCCAGGGCGAAACTTCATGATATCCGGCCTTGAGCGCTTTTGCCGGAGACAGGTTCTTGATGAACAGGATTTGCTCATCGTCAGCCAGGCGGCGGATTTGATCTGCGGTGAGCAGCGGCTTCTTGGCCCTGCCGATGGACAGGCTTGGCATATCGCCGGGCGCGCCGCCCATCCCGAAACTCTCGGAGCTGATTTCTTCCTCGCCGAGCATTCGGCTCACAAGGCTTGCCGTCTCAAAAGATGAAACGCCGAAGAATTGCTTCACATCCGTTTGGCTCAGGATTGTGGCAAGCGCTTCACGGCCATAAACGCGGGACACCTCTTCTAGCTCTTGGACAACCATCCAGCAGCGCACGCCGTAGCCGCCAAGCGCGGTCAACGCGTTCGGCAGGCCGGAGAGCCGGTAATTTGTAAATTCATCGAGAAGGAATTGAACGGGGGTCGCGTCATCGCTACGGACCAGCTCTTTCAGCGCCGCCCAGATCAGAAGACCCAGCCAGGGGGCGAACACATCCATGCGGGAGTAATCGCAGACCAGAAACAGCGTAGTTTTTTCGCGTTTCAGATCGGAGAAGCGGAAGTCGCAATGTGCCATCGACGGGGGCCAATCGTCCGCTGGGACCAAAAGCCACTAGAGCCTGCACCGCGCCCTCGCGAAAGGACTCAAAATGCTTGGGGTTATCCTCCCAGCTGGAGGCGATATTGGTTGCCAAATTGGCCAGCTCGCCGCCAAGCGCATCGCTATCCAGGGATTCGATCAGCAGCCGCTCAAATTCGTCGTTGTCGGCAAGGAGCGCGAAAGCGCGGGGAAGATTGGCCTCTATCTCGTCCCGCAGCACGCAGAGCGCCACGACGACAAAAACGATCAGCTTGCGCGTGCCGTTTGGCCAAAAGGGATCGCGATCCCCGCCGGGCGGGGTGGCAACCAGCTGGAACGCGAGCGACCAGGCATCGGCGATTGTGTCTTCCGGCGAAAATTCGAGATCATCCAGAATGATCTGGAGCGGATTATAGGCGGCATTTCCCATCCCGAATTTGTGGGCCGGGTTCAGGATAATGACCTTTTGGCCGTGGCGCTCTTCGATCAGGCGCGCGGTTTGCGCGGCCAACTCGCCCTTCATGTCCGCAACAACCCGGCTTGTGCCAATATCATGGGCTAGCGCCGCCATCACGAAGCCGGTGGTCTTACCTTTCCGGGCCGGGGAGCAAAGCAAGCCGTGAACGGCATTGGAAATGAACAGCGGCTGGCCTTCCAGAATGCCTAGGAACTGCCCTTTGCTCTTGGCAAGACCCGCCTTGCGGGCTTGGCGCTTGGTCAGCCAGCTTGCCGAGGATTCGCTGCGCTTCGGGCGCAGTGCGCGAAACGTCCGGCCCAGCTTGACGATCAGCGTGGAGAGATCAGCGGCAACAGCGAGGACACCGAAGGCGAAGATCAGCGCTCCGCCGCCCCAGGCATAGCCCCACCATTCCGGGCCAAAGCTGCCAGGCTGGACGAGCGGCCAGCTTTAAAACAAGCCGCATCCAAGCGCAGTTGTAACGAGCAGCTTTTGGATCAGGCCCGCGCCAGGTTTTTGGGGAGCGCCATTCATCAGGACACCCCCGGAAACGGGCAGGCCGAGCGCGCGGCATCAACTTCACCCGCGCTCATTTCCAGCAGCGCCAGATCATCAGCCCCAACCGCGATATTTTCGATCCGGCCATCGCTATGCAGAACGGCTAAGCCCACGCGAGGGTCGAGCCCGCCATTGTCGATAATGGCCCAGCAGAAGGAGCGGATCAGACCGGTTTGGCGGGCGGCATCAGCATAGAGCGTGCCGACCACAAGATTAGCGCCGTCCTTGAGCTGATCGCCTTGGGTGAAGACGAAACTCTGCGCGGCGATCACATCGCTCAGACGTTCGCGCTCTTCTTCTAGCGCACGGCGTTCATCCTCCAGCGCGGCCAGTTCTTGGGCCACGCACGCGCTGCCCGCTTCAGGGAAACCCGCAATGCAGCGCAGCTCCGAACCGAGTGCTTTGATGCCGGGCAATTGCTCTGAGGCCAAAGTCAGGACCAAGGCGATTATCCCGGCGGTGAAGGCAAGCACCATGGCAAAGCCGATGGCGGTGCCGATCATGCGTTTAATCGCGCTCATTATAGTTCTCCTGCTTTAATAGTGATTTTTCGCGCCCGCGCCTTGATCGCAGCTGCCCAGAAAAGCAGCGTGGACAGCGGCGCAAAGAGATCGATGGCCAGCGCAATGGCGAGCTGCGGCAGATGCAGCTTCCAATGCTCCAGAACCAGCACTTGCGCAGGCTTGAGCGTGGCACGCCCGGCCTCCGGCAGCGGCAGCGCTTCGATTTCTGCGATCATCGCGGCAATGGCAGCGCCGGAAGCGCGTTCTTCCTGGACGATAGCGGCGATGGCACGCGCTTGAGCCTGTGCCAAACCGTTCCCGGCGGTTTCCAATTCTGCGACTGACCCGGCCATGGACGAGGACGCCGCGCGCAGTCCTCGGGTGCGGTCCGCGTTTTGCAGCTCGCTTAGCAGCGCATCCATTTGCCGCGCCAGGGCGAGGAAAGTCAGTTCCCGTTCGCCGATACTGACGTCCCGGTCATAGATGACCTGATCGAGTTGGAGGCTGAGATTAGAAATTTCGCCGATGCGTTCCGCGTTCGCAGCAATTGTCTCTTCCAGTGCACGGACGATCTCAGTCTTGCCGGAGCAAAACCCGAGCAGTGTGCCGGTGACGATACCGCGCCCCCTAGCCCCGGTGATCGCACCGGTTTGAAGCTCTTGTTCATACCGTGCGCATGCGGCTTTGGCCTGGGGCGCGATGACGAAGAGGGCATCTTCCATCGCCGAAGCGCGCGGGGCGAGCATCCGGGCTTGCTCGGCGTATTCATCGGCTTGGCGTTGAAGCTCCAGCCCCCGCGCCGAATCCTGCGAAATACCAATGAAGCTGGTATAGGTGCTGGAAAGCGCCAACATCACCATCAATACAGCGACGACTATCATGCCGATGCCTCGCGCCTGATAGGTCGCATAGCGCGGGATCAAGCGCATGGCATAGTGCCAGAGCGCATATTGCGCGCCCATGGCCGAGGCTGTGACCAATAGCGCAATTTGGCGCGTGGTCTCGCTGGCTCCGCTGATCCAGTCGGCCATGGCCAGCACGCCCGCATTGCTGGTCCACCAGGAGCAGACCAGAAAGCCGAGCAGCAGGAGCGGCTGATAGTAAAACTGGTAGATGGCGCTGAAGCGCTGCGCCTCATCTGTTGGCGGCGTTGATAGAGGGATACGTTGATGTTTCATTGCGTTGGACAAGCCTTTCCTCTGTACCGGGAACGCAGGTTTCCGGCGGCAGATGGTGATTTTGAATTTTTGGGGGCCGCGTCTCCCACGGCTCTGGGCGTTAGATACGCTTAGCCGCGCGGCATGCCAAATCGCCGGGCGCGGAATTCACAAGATAAAGGCCGCTTGAAAGCGGCCAACACGTTGCTTTTATTGATAGATGTATGTCGCAGTTCGAGGCACCTGTATGCCATGCCAAAACCGATCCTCAGCTCCCGCTCCCGCATTCCGGCGGCGAAAGCAGACAAGCTCCTGCGGTGCTATGCGGAGCGCAAGGAACCAGCCGAGACGGCCAAACGCACAGGATTGTCGCTGAATACCGTCTATGACCAGTACAACCGCATCCGCTGGCGGCTGATCGAAGTCGGCTACTACCGCGATGCGGCTTTTTCAAAGGATGGAGACGGTCTGTCAGAAGAAGCCAAGGCTATGCTCAGGCAGCGGCGCGGCCTCGAGGACGGTGACATCTATGCCCACGCCGCTGAGATCATCGAATGGCTCGAAGAATGGCCATCAGGCATCGTCCAGCGCCAACTTCGTAAGATCATCGAACTCACCGGCCCACTAGACAAGCCGCTCCGCCTTTCAGAGCCGCACGCCGATGCGGTCGCTGCCTACGTCAGCTATGCCCGCGCAAAGCTTATCCATGAGCGTATTCTTGACGGCGCAAAAACCGACGTAACGCAAATCCACTTCGCGGAGCGAACCAAAACGGCAACGGAGAAAGCCTGGAGCATCTACCGAACGGTTTCCAAGAGAGTTGGTAAAACGGAATAAGTTTTACACTTACTGGTATCTCGTAAGCCGCTAAATACTTAATACTTTACTTTCGAATATAGATTTTATTGCACTGCAATATAAAAATTTCTTTTATTTCTCCCATTCCTTTGATATAGATTTATTCTTATCAGAAAACTCTAAGCAATTTAAGATAAAATGAAATATTTCTCCCATGATGATTTAGACATTATTTTCAATTTAAAATCAGAAAATATCCAAGAAATCAATACATTTCAAAGTCGGCAGACACAAGTATTAAATGAGCCACTTGAGCATGAACTCGATATTAGTCGTTTCTCCGTTGATATTTTGCTTGCTCTCCATCCGCAGTGAAGGCGTGCATGATTGGAGCAATGTTATCACTCTTATACTGATTTACAGCACTCATAGAACTTCGATCAAAAGATGAAAATTGAAAGTGCTCAGGAAAGCTTTGAGATGCAAAAATTCCATACATTCGCGCTTTATCAAATCGATCGGGCGAGATCATTTCTCTTGCTATTGAAGCATCCTTTATATGCATTATCAGTTCTGATTTTTTTCCCCCATTTGCAAAATTCCTTATGTCTTCTAGGGCATAGAACGCTTCACCGGAACGCACCTTACCAGGAGGATGATCGCTATCGAACACTATCGCCTCGCTGCAGTTCAAACCATTACGATATCGCACGCCAAGCCAAGGCCACAGCGATGTTACCAAGAATATCGAAAGAATGGCGACTTCTTCAATTGTCTCGGTCGTAAAATTCTGATATTGCCGAGCAATTCTTTTACGAAAATTACTTCTGATTAGTACTTCAAGCGCGTTTCTGTCTGCATGAAGTTCTGCGGCACGTTGATATGCCTTGCTCTCATCAAGCTGATTATTTTCAATTTCGGATAATTTCTGGCCTACTACACTTATATGACCCGCTAGACCGTGGGAGTATTCGTGAAGGACTAGATATAGAAGCATGCTTGTAACTAGGAGAGAAACTAGGTTATATCTCCTGCGATCTAAGCCAACCGCAAAGCCTCGGGTGGCTTTGTACTCTTTCAATCCACCGAACTCCTCCCAAGCGCGGCCGAGCGCAAAATTGTTAAAGAAAGACCTATCTATTGAAGGTCTAGCAACGCCAATATCTGGAAAAATCCTCGGGTTCGATAAGACTAAGCATGCTATCTCCTCAAGAGAAAGATAGATGCCACTATGGACAACGATCAGGTGTCTACCTGGGTAGTCTGGCACTCGGTAAACTGTCGAATTTATCGTTTCTTCAGCATCCATAACACATGATAATCGAAGTGTTTCGCCAGAACGATTCACTAACCTCGCCTCGTTTACAAACGAGAACACATCGCGCAAAATTGTGAACGCAACTCCGGCTGAAGATCTTGGTTCAAAGTTTCGAGCAGGTTTAACATGACACTTGAACGCGTCTTCATGGGCTGTTAAGCCTACGGTGGTATGAATTCCATACAAGGTCATGCGTCTCTCGTGTCTGCGTCTGAAAATACTGAGCTAGAAAAGCTTGCCGTACCGCTCGCAGTCAAGATCAAAAGGTTCAGCGGTATAGAGAGTATGCATGCCGCACCAGAAGAACCAAAGGGCGCAATTGCTGTGATATTACGGTGGGCTAGGCAAAATGCAGCGAAGCTTAGACCCATAGTGTGTCTTCGGTCTGGTAAGCCTAGACCCAGCGTGCAGGCCGCTGCAGTAGGAAGCGCTCACACTATCGCGATGGCACTAAGAGATGCTTTTGGAGCAGATTTCCCAAGCGAACTTGCTGCGGACTTTTTCGTCCTCTATGGCCTCGAAACGCTTTGCGACCAGTTATCTTAAACCTATTAGTGTGGTTCTAGACATATCAACCTTACGGCGCTTCTATTAGCCCCGCATGTGATCGACGCTACATCCTTTTCCTGTTAACAGCCAAGACAAAAAGCTGAATACCGTTATTGGTCTCTCCATTAACGCGGAACGCAAGATGTGTGTTGTAGTACAACACATCTTGGCAAGGTGGCCCGCTGCGCGCCCCCGTTGCATCCCCCCGGCTGTGGCTCTTTGAAGGGTATTGAACCCGTTCCAGAGCCATAGATCGCTTCGCCGATCAACCACTCACAAGGGAGCCTTCGGCGCTCCCCTGCACCCCATCGATCCCTTCAGGAAGACCAAAGGGCTATCGCGCCCCTTGGAACCCTCTCACAAGCGTCTGACCGTTGCATCACCAATCAGGGGAACGTTCCTGCTCCCCCAATACCCCCATGAGGATTTCATCCAGACCATTTCATGGAGACCAACCCTGCGCGGTTTGGATGACGCCACGTCGTGGAGACGATTTCATCGAGACCAGGAAGGGAGCACATCTTAGCTGCCCTTGCCTTGGAACCATCCCATCGACCAAAGACCCTTCGAGGCCTCTGGACACCTAACCAACCGTGCGCCGATTGGATGCGCGCCGATTCATGGAGAAACGACAACTTCTCTCTGCGCCCAAGAAGCTCACACAATCTAGTGCCCGTGCACACTTCGGTAACAACATTAAGTACGCTAGGCTTGCATCGATCTAGCCCGTTGTGTACTCTGAAATCTTGAGAAAACTGGGCGTAAGAGCTTGAAATTTATCGATTTATTCGCGGGCCTCGGAGGGTTCCATCAGGCACTCAGTGCCCGTGGCGGCGAATGCGTGTTCGCATCCGAGCTCAATGCAGACTTGGCCGACCTCTATGAGATGAATTTTGGCATCCGTCCTGCAGGAGACATCCGCAAGGTCGATCTCCAGGCGATCCCCGACCACAACGTTTTGTGCGCCGGTTTCCCATGCCAGCCGTTCTCCAAGGCGGGCGACCAAAAAGGACTTGAGTGCCCGCAATGGGGCAACCTCTTCGACTACGTTGTCGCTATCCTCAAAATCAAAAAACCGCGTTACTTCATAATCGAGAACGTTCCGAATCTTGTGCGTCACAACGGCGGCAAGACGTGGGAGACGATATGCCGTCAACTCGCAGCCGATTACGATATCAGCGACCAAAAGCTCTCTCCGCACATGTTTGGTATCCCGCAGAAGCGAGAGCGTGCATTCATCGTTGGCGACCGATTGGGGCTGAACGGCTTCGAGTGGCCGATACCGGCTACCACCCCCAAGACTTCGATCCGAAGCGTTCTGGATCGTTATCCGGCGGATGCGCACGGCCTCAACGAGAACCATGTCCGGTATCTTGAAACTTGGCAGTCCTTTGTTGAACAGTTCCCGCGAGATATCGACCTCCCATCCTTTCCAATCTGGGCGATGGAGTTCGGCGCGACCTATCCGCTGGATGGCCCAACGCCACACGCCCGCGGCTATAAAGGTTTGGGTAAATATCGGGGAGCTTTTGGTCGGCCCCTGAAACGGCTTCGCGCAGATTCCGTGCGCGATGCGCTGCCGGGATATGCCCGCACGACCCTGAACGAGTTCCCTGATTGGAAGATCGATTTCATTCAGAAGAACCGGGATTTCTACGCGACGCATAAAGCCCTGATCGACGGCTGGATCGATCAAATCAAGACCTTCCCGCCTAGTTTCCAGAAGCTTGAATGGAACTGCAAGGGGAGCACGCGTGATATCTGGCAACATGTCCTGCAATTCAGGGCGAGCGGCATTCGCGTAAAAAAAGATGACACGGCGCCCTCGCTCATTGCCATGACAACGAGCCAGGTTCCCATCATCGCTTGGAAGAAACGGTATATGACCCCGCGGGAATGCAGTCGCCTGCAAAGCATGGGCGCGTTAAAGCACCTGCCAGACTCGAAGAACGGTGCCTACAAGGCGTTCGGAAATGCCGTGAATGTTGAAGTAGTCGGCAGCATCTTCGATGCGCTGACTAACCGCACCGAGGAAGATAGAAGCATCAAAAAGGCGGTGGCCGCAGAGTAATGACGCAAATCAATTCTGTGAGCATTCTACCCGGCGTCAATGTGCTGTCTGTCTTGCCAGCTCTGGACTACAAGGCATGGTTTGCACTCGCCGAATTTGTCGACAACGCAATCCAAAGCAGCATTGACCGCAAGAAGGAACTACTGGCGGCAAATAGGGGCGACTATCAATTGATGGTCGATATCGATTTTTTCCCCAAGGAAGGGCGGATTTCAATCCGAGATAACGCGGCAGGAATAGCAGAAACAGACTACCCCCGCGCGTTCCGCCCAGCTGAGATTCCGCCGAACGCGACGGGACTTTCTGAATTCGGCATGGGTATGAAGAGCGCGGCATGCTGGTTTTCACCAAATTGGAGCGTCACAACCTCAGCGCTCGGTGAAAACGTTGAGCGCGCTGTCTTCTTCGATATCGACAAAATCATCGAAGATCGTATCGAAGAGTTGCATGTCGTTGCTTCGCAGGTCGCTGCCGACAAACACTTTACCGAAGTGCGGCTCGACAATATCCGCCGCTTTCCGCAGGGCAATACGATCAAGAAGATCAGGAGCCATCTTGGCAGCATCTACCGGGTGTTCCTCCGTGAAGGCAGCTTGGTCCTGCGTATCGATGGAAAACCTCTAGAGTATGAAGAGCCAGAAATACTGGTTGCACCCAGTTACCGTGATCCGGATGGCCCCGAGATCGAATGGAAAAAAGCCATTAATATCGATCTTGGTGAAGGCCGCTCCGCATCGGGGTTCGTTGCGATCCGCAAGACAATCAGCAACCAGTTTGCCGGTTTGGCGTTGTTCCGGCGCAAGCGCTTGATCCTCGGGAGCTACGACGAAACCTACCGGCCGAAAGATATCTTCGGGGCGACAAACACATACGCATATTTGCGACTGTTTGGTGAAATCCATCTACGCGGCTTCCATGTCAGTCACACCAAAGACGGGATCAAGTGGGAAGAGAGTGAAGAACTCTTCCTGAGCGAACTGCGAAAAACACTATCGGGCGACGATCTGCCGATCCTTCCTCAGGTACGCGAACACCGCAGTAAGAAGGACGCCAAGGCAAGCCGCAGCAGTGCGTCAGCAGCCTTGCAATCGGTCGCGGACAAGCTCCGCGGGCAGAACGTTTCGGACGCGTCGCCGCCGGACAGCACGCCACCGCCCGCGGCCAATGAAGATCTGACGCCCTCCGCGCTACCCGAAATTGCAGATGCTGACCAAGAACAGGTCGAAATCCCCATGCAATTTCGGGATGAACCCTGGATCGTTTCAATCGGGCTGTCCTACGCTGAAGACAGCGCGGACTGGCTGACCATCGTAAACTCATCGCCCATCACAGCCCCCGAGCCGCGCCGGATATCGATCCGCATTTCGATGCTGAACCACTTCATGGCGCAGTTCCCGACTCTCGATTCTGAGGGATTTCTGGCGGTCCTCGACGTTGCCGCCGCATTGGCCCTTGCCGAGGTTGCCGCTGGTGAAAGAGCCGAGCGCAATCCTTCCGCCGTGCGGCGCTTCACAAATGAAATTCTCAAGAACCAACTTTCAAAGCCAATTTCAGATGACTAGCAATCCAAGCACCATTCAGGTTTCTCCTCAAACTCAATCCCAACACGGCAACTGGTCTCCGGTCCAAGGTTCAGCGCTCACCGATTTGCTGGAGGCAAATACCGACTTGTCTCCGGAAGAAAAGGAGCGACTTGTCCGGGAAACCACGTCCATTTTGAGTGGCTGCACGCCACCCACTGCCAACGATCACGTCAATACTGGCCTCGTCATTGGCCACGTGCAGAGCGGAAAAACCCTATCGTTTACAGCCCTCACGGCGCTTGCGCGCGACAACGGTTATCAATTGGTGATCCTGCTTGCAGGCACCACCAACAACTTGGTCGAGCAGTCGTTCAGCCGATTGAAGAGCGACCTGCGCCACACCGGCGCGCGCGAGTGGAACGTTTTCACGACGCAGCAAAAATCTTTCCAGAAGAGTGAGGTTAGCCGCGTTAACAAAGACTTGGCGGCATGGCGCAGGAACAGCGACCGAGCGCGAACGATCATCATCGTTTCGATGAAGCAACATCAGCACCTAGATAATCTCGCCAAGCTCTTAGCGAATTCTGATTTTTCCGATGTCCCAACACTCATTATAGATGATGAAGGCGATCAGGCCGGGTTAAACACAAAAGCAAAAAGCGACGATGAGAGCACGACGTACAGCCGCATTAAGAATCTACGCGCTCTGTTTCCGCAGCATAGCTACGTGCTCTACACGGCAACCCCACAAGCTCCCCTTCTTATCAGCCGCATTGACGCACTCTCGCCAGACTTTGGGCGGGTGCTGACACCCGGCGAAAGTTACACCGGCGGACAGGAATTCTTTGTCGACGGTCAACAGCATTATATTGAACTCATCCCGAGTAGCGATGTGCCGGACAAGGACGATCCCCCCCAGCACCCGCCAGAGAGCTTGAAGGATGCGCTGCGCGACTTCTTCATCGGCGTCGCGATTGGTTTCGAGGAGGGTGAGTTCAAGAAGGGGCGTAATCGCTCCATGATGATCCACCCTGCAGTCGGAAAAGACGACCACCTCATGTATGCCCGGTGGACGAAGCAGATTCAGGATCAATGGGTGTCCATACTCAAGGACCCGGGTCATCCGGAACATCAACGGTTGCTGAGCGCATTTGAGGCGGCTGCGCTTGACCTCTTAAAAACCTACGATACCAGTCTGACGTTTGAGGATATCGCTCCAGTTCTTTTCGAGGCCATCGAAGAAACGACGGTGGCCGAGCTCAACACCAGAGAGAAGAGCCGCATTACTCCGGTTGATTGGGATTACGAGTATAGCTGGATATTGGTTGGCGGCATCGGCCTCGATCGAGGCTTCACGGTCGAAGGTTTGACCGTCAGCTACATGCCGCGTTCCACCGGCGTCGGCAACGCCGACAACATTCAGCAGCGCGCCCGTTTCTTCGGTTACAAACGGCCGTATCTCGGATTGTGCCGCATCTACCTGACCGAGGAAAACATTGACGCGTTCACCGACTACGTCCGGCACGAGGAGGCTATTCGAAACTCGATCCGAAATCACTTGAACAGCGGAAAAACGTTGAAGGACTGGCGACGCACCTATCCGCTTGACGCCAAGCTTAAGCCAACGCGCTCATCGGTCATTTTGCTGGAGATGTACCAGTCAAAGGGGAAGGGTGGATGGATCGTACCCGATCATCCCTTCGATGATCCGGAAATCGTCTCCGAGAACCGCGATACCGTCGATGAAATCTTCGGCAGCTTCGACTTTTCCCCTTACGCGGAGGATGGTTGGAACGAGACCCAAACCATCCCGAAATTCAGTAATTCCATTCACTTGCGCGATCTACTCCCCATGATCGGCCAGTTTCGGTACAAATGGCCGGATGATACCTTGTCTCATGGCGCGCTCATGCTCTCGCTAGAGCGAATGATCGACGATACCCCCGACATGCTTTGCAGCTTCTATGCGTTCTCCGGCCCTTGGTCAGGCGTGGACTCGAAGCGGACACTGACAAAGAAAGAACCGGCGAAAATCAGGGCGCTGCTGCAAGGTGCCAACCCCCGCACCAACTATCCTGGCGCGAGCTCCCTCGTTTCAAGTGAGACAGTGACGTTCCAACTCCACCGATACGATATTCAGACAGCCGACAAGAAGCGCTCCATTCGTGATGTTCCCATTCTGGCAACGCACATTCCCGATCCATTGATGGAGCGGCTTTGGATCGAACGGTAGGCCGCATGCTCTTTGATGTGTTCAAGGACCTTATCTCCAGTGCGCCGAAGGAAGGTGTTGTACTTGGCTACCCGGTAGATGAGGAACGTGGGTGTTGGTTGGCCATCGACTCCCACGAATACCCGGCGCTTATGTTGCCCACCAAGGAAGATGATATTCGCCCAGATGTGGTGCTTCGCGCTGTTGACGTGGAGTTTTCGCGAGTATGCACGTTCCAGGACTCGGGCGAACAGCAACACTCTGGTTGCTTCACCATCATTCGCCTCAAAAGTGACGATCTCGATATCGCGCGCCTGTTTTTAAATATTCTGCAGGCACGCTTTGTTGACGTTGATCCACCTGAATCAAATTCAGAGATCGCCACCAGCATTCAGGAGATTGCAAACCTCTTTTGTGAACTCGTGCTGAGCACGCGTGATACAATTGGGCTCTGGGGAGAACTCTTCGTCCTTAGTCATTCTAGCGCCCTCGATTCAGCGGTTCAAAGCTGGACTGCAAGAAAGCGTGCGAAGTATGACTTTGTGACCGACAGCTTCGTGTTAGATGTTAAGACCGCCCTGTCGGAGACGCCAAAACATAGATTTTCACTGGAACAAATCCGACCAGTCGGGGGCTTTAGAGCCTTCATCGCCTCCGTATGCGTTGTAGAAGTTCCTTCAGGCGAAACGCTCGGGGGCATGATGGATCGCATAGTGGAGCGCATCGCTGACGCCGAATTGCGGAACTCGTTCTTACAAACCTGCCTGGTGAAGGGTGGCCGAGACATCTACCGCAGCGATGTGCGTCTGCAGGCCTATCCAGAACCCAAGTCTCTCAGGGTATTTGAGGCCGAGCAGATACCCGTGCCTTCGATTTCGCAATCTGATCCTATCTCAAACTTGAAATTTGACGTTGACCTTTCTGCTTTGGAGCCGTTGCGCACGCAGGCCCTTGCGAATGTCATGCGGTTCTCCGGCGGTGTACTTTAGCTGACAGCTATTTCGCGCACCCTCGGGCCGGGCTGTTGTGAACCGAGCCTGTAGTCTCGGCCATCCGGCTTCCATCCCTTGCGCAAATTGAAACCACAGATCACCGAAGATGTTCACTTTGCGTTCCATCTTCGCCGTGATATATTGAGAATCTAGGCCAGCGACACACACGATGTAGACGCCCTTTCGTTGCCAGCAAGCGAGGGCACAAGCTTGGTGAGCAACACCGATGCCAAGAAAGGACGGACAGGAACGACCGTGAAAGCTTTTATTTCTTACTCTCACCGCGACAGCGAGGCGCTAGGACGCCTGCACGTACATCTCGCACCGCTCCGGCGCGAAGGCCGCCTGGAAGCTTGGTTCGACCGGGAAATCCTGGCAGGCGATGAACTGGATGATGAGATCAAGGAGCAGTTGGAGAGCTGTGAACTGTTCTTGCTATTGGTCAGCCCGGATTTTCTGAACTCTGACTATTGTGTCGATACCGAAATGACGCGGGCTCTCGAACGCCACGATGCCGGTGATGCGCGTGTCGTACCAATCATCGTGGAGCCTTGCGACTGGACATCATCGCGGCTTCGTGCACTCAAGGCTCTACCCAAGGACGGGAAACCGGTCAGCGACTGGACTAACCCAAACACTGCCTATCTCAATGTCGTGCAGGAGTTGCGCCGTATCTTAGAGCGCGATCCCACTGCGCAAGCCTCAAGCGAAGTCGCCGATGCACCTGCAGAGCAGGGAGTGAGCCCGACGCCAGCTCGGCGCTACCGCGCGAAACGTGAGTTCGATGACATCGATAAGGCTGAATACCGCGAGCGTGCCTTCAACATCATCCGCGACTACTTCAAAAACGCTATCGGTGAGTTGGATTCCGTCGAGGGATTGCGTGGCCGTTACACGGGCTATTCTGATACGTCGTTCGGTTGCGTTATCGTCAACAGCGGACTTGGACATGGCACCGCGCATCTCACCGTGCATGGCGGGCGCGGGCGTAGCAGTTTCGGCGATATCTACTATTCGTTCTCCGAAGATGCCGCGGACAATAGCGCAAATGGTTGGTTCAACGTCGCAGCCGACGAATTCGAACTGTATCTCAAGGCTTCGATGGGTTTGGCGCACGATGCTCCCGCCATGAGCCCTGAGACTGCGGCGGAGGCGATGTGGACGGAAATCCTTCAGCATGCGGGAATCTCATATGACTGAGACTGTTCGGTTTCGCTGCAATAACTGCGGACATCGCTTTGAAGCCGAGGCATTGACCAAGGACGAGCAACGGGAAGCCCGGCGGCGGGACGAACCTACATCTGCCATTCGGTGTCCAGAGTGTCGCCGCACAGACATTCGTCGTGGCTGGGATTAACAAGTCATCAACAAGGTATGAAATCCACATGCCGACTGGCCTGTAAAGGCCAGTCAGCAAAGGGTCACTACGCCGGATCGCGGGACGCCAGCTCCCGCTGGATGTTTTCCATCGAAGCGAGAGCGTTGCGACGCTGCGGACTATGCGACTTGGATCGCGCAAGGGCGTTAAAGCTCTCCCGCAACAATCCTCGCAGTTGATCTTCGTTTAGAGTCGCAAGCTCAAATCGTGTGATGAGGTTCATCGTATCATCCTGTTTTTCAAGGAGGCCCCGACCATCAGGGCCTTTCGGCCCGGACCCACATCATCATTGGCCATGAAGGCCTGATGGGTCGGCGGTCTGCGCCCGAAAAGCGCCAAGGGGGATACGTCCGCATCCTCAAACAAAGATGTGTGCCAAGGCACAAACGGAGATTTCCAGTGATTGATTGGGCTTGGGGCGCTGCCCCAGGCGCGGTTCAATCGGTTGGTTCGCGCCATGCTCGCTTCGCCTGCGGGCTGCAGCTGCGCGTGGCTTTCGATCCCGCCATTCGGCGCGCTTGAGCCTTTCACCCCCGCTCTTCGCCAGAGGGTCAGGGTTGCATGCGCAACCTTGATCCAAAGAAGAGGAGAGATTTTATGACCTTACTCCATGCTCAGCCCTACGACATCACCGCAACCGGCTTCTATTTCGAAGACGAAGAGGCCTTTCATGCGAAGATGAAGGACGCCCGCAATAACTGCGGCGATCCGGTCGAGGAGTTTGAAATCCAGTTCATCGACGGCGAGGCCATTGACGCCGCGCTGTGTGAGGCCATCGGCCTGCATCAGGGGAATGTCGGCAAGGTTCTGGAGTTGATCGACACGCTGCACGAATACGACAAGCAGTGTCTGATTATTGCCTGCGGCGAATGCCGACACAGCTTCGATCCCTGCACGGACGATGTGGCCGACTACGACATTGATATCTACGAGATGGATAGCATGAGAGAGCTAGCGGAATACTTCGTGGATGAAGGTCTGTTCGGCGAAGTACCGGAGCATTTGGCAAACTACATCGATTACGACGCCATCGCCCGCGATCTAGCCGTGGACTATTCCGAAACCGAGATCGCCGGGCAGCGGCTCATCTATGCCTGCGGCTAGGGGTCATCCGATCTGAGCCATCGCTCTGCGCAGCGTGGTTCGGTCTGCGCCGACGCGTCGGGCGGCCTCGGAGATCGTGATCCCGTCCTGTGCAACGGCGCGGTGCGCCGCCAGAACAGTCTCTATATCCAGTACAGGCGGGCGGCCAAGGCGCGACCCACGCTTGCGAGCGGCCTCCAGGCCGAGCGTCGTGTTCTCGGCAATGATGTCCCGCTGAAACTCCGCAAAGGCGCTGAACAGATGATAGACCAGCTTACCGCCGGGCGTCGTCGTATTGATCCCCTCCGACAGGCTGCAGAAATGGATTTCTTCCTTCTGAAACCGCACCAGCAAATCGGCCAGATGCAGCACCGAGCGGCCAAGCCGATCCAGCTTGAACACCACAACCGTATCTCCGGCCCTCAACATCTCCAGCATAGCGTCTAACCCGGCGCGGCTCGCCTTGGTGCCCGACACACCGTGATCTTTGAAGATCGGGGCACATCCGACGTCTCTCAGGCCGTCCAACTGCATGCGCAGTTTTTGGTCTTTCGTGGAGACGCGCGCATAGCCAATCCGGCGTCCGGGCGCGTCAATCAAGGGCCAGAAGATCATGGCGGCCACCGCCTTTCCTGATCACAAAGGAACCTTTCTGAACAGTGCGGTGGATTTAGCCGTATTGCGGCCTCCAGAGCCGCAGAACCGCGTGTTTCCTTGGGTTCTTCATACGTCATTTTCGAATCCTTCTCAATCTGCTAAGTGGTCAAAATCGTTCGATAATGATCGCATTCAGAACGGCATTGACCAACGCCGCGATGGCCTTGGCGCTGACTTGTCCACAGATGGTTTCTGCCGACGGCTTCACCGCCGCCGACGTGCTGGGGTGGACGCATGAAGAGCAGGACGCGTTCTTTGTAACGTCATTCGGGATGGCGGGTATTGTGGCCATGCAGACAGGACAGCATGACGCTCAAATGCACTGCATCGACGACCTGTTTGCGTTGAGTGACGAACAAGCGGCAATTCGAAACGAAGACTATCGTGAAGTTTTCGAACGCTTTCCCGAGCTTCACCCGCAAGCATTGATCATGGCGATCATCGAGCGTGATTGTGGATCGTTCGCGCTGGACTAAAGGGACGGGACTTCTAAGCCAACAGGTCCAACTCGTGACACTTCCGGCGTCGCAGCGCCATCTTGTTCGAAGCTTGCGAGTCCAGTCTCCAGACCGTTGGCGATGGCTTCCGCCTCATCCTGCATGGCTTCCAACGCGTCCACGGACGGTGGATCATCATCGTTCTGGCGTTCAGAGTCGAGGTCCCCGATCCGGGCCTGTCCGGCGCGTGCATCGGCTTCCAGCGCCTCTAGCCGCTCGCCACGTTCCTGAAGAGATTGCCAGTCTTCAAAGTTCGGCTCATCCCCGCGCCATAGTATCGTCGCAGCAAGCTCCGCTTCAACGAGCCTGCCGTCGCGATGGCGCACATCACCCGCACGATCACGAAAGACAATCTCACCATCGGGCAACCTTGCCGCGGTACTCTCCATCGCGTCCAAAGCCTCGGCGTTGGCTTCCTGCAGCGCTTGAACACGCTCCCACACCGCATCGATCCGGCGTTGTGCGTTGTTCAGGACTTCGGCGGTTTCTTCGTAGAGGGCGCGGTAGGCCGCATTGGCCATCATGATCTGAAGCTGGGTTTCGAATGCGGTGCGGCGCTTGTCCCGGCGCTGACTATCCGTGGAATTCGTTGCGGCGCCGCCAAAGAAGCGGGTGATACGCCCGACATCGCGCCCGGCCATCTCGTTGTTCAGATCGTCCCGATCCTGCGCTAGCCGGGCAAACCGATCCTTCAACCGTGCTTCCACTTCTCCGTTACCATTTTCCATAGCCATATTATAGGGTTGATGTCGTTAAGGGTTGGTTAACACCGTGGAAAGAGGGCCCAGCGTATTTGCTTCCTCGCCAAGAACATGGTACGATAAAGTAGTATGAAGTAAGATGAAGGAGTATCTTCATGAGCATG
>JBCBID010000050.1:0-353 GCA_038525015.1 Pseudomonadota bacterium
CACCGTGATGGTGGACCGTGATCTGGAAATCTTCTGATGTCGGGTGCCTACCTCCAGGCCTCGCTCGACAAGCTCACCGATGCTTCCCGCGAAGATGTCATCGAGATTTGCATCAACCCGGACGGATCCGTCTGGGGCGAATTCCGGGGCGACCGCTTCATGTCGCGCCTGGAAAGCAGCCTGACGCCGACCGAGATCAAGGACATCGGTACCCAGATCGCATCGGCCTCCAACTCGACGATCAGCAAAGACAAGCCGATCGTATCCGTGAGCATCAAATACCGTGACCGCCCGGTCCGCGCGCAGGTCATCATGCCGCCGGCAGTCACCGAAGGCATGTCCATCTCGCTGCG
>JBCBID010000050.1:363-19447 GCA_038525015.1 Pseudomonadota bacterium
TCAGGAACTCCGAGATGTCGTCAAAGGCGGCGATATCTACGCCGCGATCCGCTTCTGCGTCACACACAAACTGAACATGATCGTCTCGGGCGGCACATCGACCGGCAAGACGGTAGCAGCGCGCAAAATCCTGTCCTTCGTCCTGCCGGAAGAACGCATCATCACAATCGAGGAAGCCGCGGAGCTAATCCCCGCCCAACCAAATGTCGTGACCCTCCTGGCCAGCCGGGAGGAAAGAACGCGTAGCGCCGACACCCTCCTGACATCGACGTTGCGCATGCGGCCTGATCGCATCGTCCTGGGCGAGGTCAGGGGATCTGAGGCGATGACGTTCCTGGAAGCGATCAATACCGGCCACGGCGGATCCATGACCACTTTGCACGCCGAAACGCCCCAGTTGGCAATTCAACGCCTAGCGATCGCCGCTCTCAAGACTGAAGTGCCGATGACCCACACCGACATGGTACAATACATCGAAAGCTCAATTGACGTGATCATTCATGCAGCGCGCCAAGCAGGCGACCGCGGGATCACGGAATTCTATTTGCCCGGGCAGACGGGAGGAACCGAAACATGAAGACCTTTGAACACGAAGTCCTTACATACGATCTTTCGGAGCAAGGTATGACCGCACAAATGAAATCCGAGCTTGCGGAATGGGGGCTTGCCGGGTTTGAAGTCGTATCTGTAGTCAACTCGGACAACTACCGAAGCGTCGTTACTGTCTTCCTCAAACGCTCCAAAGATGAAGAGAGCGACAAGTCTGGACAAGCGGCATGAGGTGGGCTTCCGCAGTGATACTTGCTTTAGCTCCCGCGGTGGTGGGCGCGATTACTCAACAAGCGGTAGCAGACGAAAGCGAAACCTTCCCTTTTTGCCAGGATCGGCCGGAAGAACCGGCGATAGTCTCCGACATGGGTCCCAAGGACGCGCATCGGGCATACTTGCTCCAGCGAATGTACCGAGCCCATTCTTTCGATTTGATCGCCTCGAGAAACGACTGCTCATGCAGCAACAGGTTTCCTGACTGGGAAGCGGTCCTTGCTGAATATCGGGAGCGGTTTGCCCGGCTCGAAGACCGACACGATGTATACGAAGCGACTGAGAATTTCGAAGCCGAGATTAGGACAAACCGGACAATCGCCAGAGAGCTTTGCGTTGCCCAGGGGCATTGGAACTGAGGTCAAATTATGTCGGTCGTTACATACTTCGTTGAAACGGCTGAGAGCTTTCTCGAGACGGCCGCCGAAACGCAGTTCGGTGCCGTCGCCGCTACAACCGGCACAATCATTCAGGTCGCTGCAACCATCGTAGTCATTTTCGTTCTGCTGAACGCGGCTTTCCAATACCGCTCTGTGGACGGTCGCAATGCATTTTGGTTAGCCGTCAAAACTGTACTGGTTGGCGTGTTTGCGACGAACTGGGCTCAATTCAATTCGCTGTCCTCTGCCGTTTTGAGCGGTATCGACAGCATCGCAGGTTCGCTGGTGGCATCTGTAGGGGGAGGTACGCCGGGACCTTCAGGTACTTTTGCAGAAGAATTCGACCGATTGATTGCCAGCTTAGGCGATTATCTCAATGCCGCAGGAGCGGAACTGAACTGGATGGCGGGAGCATTGATGGACACCATAGGCGTTGTTCTGCTTTCGCTGCTTGGCGGACTCGCTGCCTTCATAATCGTCGCTTCACGGCTGATGATCGCTCTGCTGATCGGAATCGCGCCGATCATGATCTTCCTCACCCTTTTCGACGTCACAAAGGACTACTTCGCTAGATGGTTGTCGGCCTTAGTGTCGTTCTCGATATACCCGATTGTAGTAGCCGGTGTGTTTGCAACGATCACAGGCGTATCGAGAGCGCTCCTTGTCGAGCTTGGAGATCCTGAGGGCGCGACCAACATTGGAGCTTTAATCCCTTTCTTCATGATGGTGCTGATGGCAAAGGGATTCATCGTTGCGACACCCTTCATCGTTCGAGCGATCTCCGGCAACATCGTGATGCCAGCTTTGACATCAGGAATGGGCGGGACCTACGCCTTCAGTCGAGCTGCAATGGGAAGCCAGCAAGCATACAATCGTTTCTTGGTAGGCACTGCCACAGCGCCAGAGTACGCCGCACTGCGCTCGCGCCAGTTTTTGGGTTTTCAGAAGATGCCAGCGCGCGGCTCGATGGTTCCCGCAAACAATTCAGCCCCATCCAACCCTGTTCCAGCTACGACTGGAACGGCGGCTCGTATGGAAGCTCAGAAAGCCCGCGCACAGCGGCTGGCGGATGCAAAGAAAAGCTAGAGCTGGGCTTCTACGAGAGAGCGGACCTTCAACCAACTCGCGGCGAATGGCGGTAGAGAGCCCAAAGTGCAAAATTCTGCATCTTGCATGGATGGCTGGGACGCGCGGTTTGCTGACATTGTCGCATGCAAGGTCGGTCCAGTGCTGACCTTGACTATGAAAACAAATACTGCCGTGGAGCATCCCGAAAGCCGACATTTCTCAACTACGGAGAGCCAGTCGTATGTTAATCGGTAACCAAAAATGATCGAGAAAATAGTCTTCCGGAGAGCTGCGCGTCACTGCGGTGACACGGTCGGTGCGCAAGGCCGATCACAATTCCACTCCTCAGCGTCCAATGGAAAACACCTGCGATTGCGTCGCGCCTAAAAAGCATTTGCACGAACCTGCCCCGGCGTTCGTCCTAGTTTTTGCCGAAACACGTCTGACATGTGGCTTTGAGAAGAAAAACCGCAGTCAAATGCAACCTTTGATGCGGAGGCGTCCGTGGCCGTAAGCATAGTCCGTGCGCTTTGGATCCGGGTTTCCAAAATGAACTGGTAAGGCGTCGCTCCCTTTCGTGCTTTCAGACCTTTGCGAAGGATCGCCGGGGTGACGCCAAGAGTGTTTGCCAGATCAGTGATCTCGATTTTTCCTTGCATGTTGTCTTTGATGTATCGTTCCAGCTTTTCCAATGCCGCATCTGACAAACCGCCAGAGGCAGACTTGGGTCTGCTATGATCAACCAACACTTCCCGCAGCAACTCTGCGATCACGGCTTCGGCGATTGCTTCGACATAGAACGCGCTCATATGCGACCCGCTGTTTAATCGATCTAGCAATGACGAGACGAGGCCGGTGAGCAGATTTGATTGAAGCCGGGACGCTAATCCATCCGGTAACTCCGTCAGTTCCCCAAACTCCGTTGGCAGCATGTTTGAGAGACGGTCCTTGGAAAACACCAGATATTCGATTTCACCTTGGCCTTTGAGCTTCGCATCAAACTCTGAGTTTGGCTGAGACAGGATGATCTGGCCTTGTTGAATTGTGCGCCGGCCGTATTCCATTTGCCCAGAGGCAAAGTAACCAACGTCAAAAGGCCGTCTGACAATGCCAATGCCCAAGTGGTCAGAAGATTCCACACTGTATTTTCCTGCGGGGTACCTGAATTTCGCTGCAGACAGCCCAACCTGCGGCAAGTCCATGTCCACCTTGCCACGAAAACCATTGCTGTTTTTCAGGCAATCCCACTCATGTGCAAATTCGATGCAACCTGGCTGACAGGCTTCTGCTAGATGTTCCATATCAAAAGCATCTTGTGAAAATCTGTGTCTGAAAGGAGCCCAGAACCAACTGCACGGACTGCGAGGGGACAAGCTGGGTCATAAGGCTGGTTGGCGTAAGTCTCTCAACCAAAGGCCGACAAAATCGCATAGATGCCATTTTCTTCCCTCTCCTTTGGGTAGCTTGGGTCGCAAATAGTGCGAGGTCATACTCATAAGTTGGGTTGATGTTCTATCTCGACAAAGCAGAAGTTCTAAGCTTATGGTTTAGACGCGCTAATTTGTAAGTCTGGAGTTACATTGTCCCTGTCCAGAATGCCTTCACTACTAAGCCTTCGTGCTTTTGAAGCTGCTGCGCGCCGCGGCTCAATGAAGGACGCAGCGTCCGAACTCGCCGTGACACCGGGCGCGGTGAGCCAGCAAATCAAGTCCTTGGAGGAAGACCTTGGTGTTCAGCTATTTCTGCGTAAAACGCGAGCCATTGAACTGACGGAAGAGGGGCGCAAGCTGCAGCCGGAGGTGACGGACAGCTTCATCAAACTGCGGCATGCGGTCGATCAAGTCAGACCAAAAGATACAAATGATCTCACGATCTACGCTGCGGGCATGATCATCCGAAATTGGTTGCTCCCCCATCTGCATAGCTTTTCCGCGTTTGCGCCAGACGTAAAAACAAACGTCAAAACCCTCCATAGCTGGGAGGATTTTCAATGCGCGGACAACGAAGTCGCGTTTCGCTTGTCTCGAAGACCGCCAAAAGATCTCTATTCGCGATGCATCCACCGTTTGGCCCTGATGCCGCTCGCATCGCCCGAATTTGTCGCAGCGCACCCCGTTGCTTCTGCGCAAGACATACTGAACTTGCCGCTGCTGGAAGATGTCGTTTTTGAATTGATGAGTGACCGGTCAGGTTGGGAAAGCTGGTTCGACGCGGCGGGTCTTGATGAGCAAACGCCAGGCTACGCCATGACCTTCGACCCGTTCTCAGCAGACTATGCGCTCGACATGGCTCTTGAAGGCAAAGGGGTCATTCTCGGCTGGTCAATCCAAGTCTATCAAGCTTTGGCACAAGGCCGACTGCGTATGCTCTGCGACCCTCTGCTCGAAACGGACTTTCATTATTACATTGTGTGCAACGAAACGGAGGGCGAAAAACCGCAGGTCAAAGCCTTCATGGACTGGGCGCAAAAAGAGGCGGCGCTGATGTCCACTTTGAGATCAATGAAACCTAGCGCCGCCTAGCATTTTTAGCTGAACAGCTCTTGCAAAGCTGTCACTTCGGTGTTTCGCAATTCATGCCCACCCTCATGTGCATCAAGTTTAACATCTGCACCGTTTTCAGATAGCCATTTGTACAACCGTGTGCTTGCATTCCATGGTGTTATCGGGTCGTGACGCCCTGCTGTCACAAGCACTTTCGTACCTTGTAAACCGGGCCGCGCTTCTGGCTCCCAGGTGACAAGCGGGTGAAGAAGTCCTGCGCGCTCGAACAGATCAGGACGCTTCAACAGGACGGCGGCCAGTATGTTGGCTCCGTTTGAATACCCGAAGGCGTAAACCGGATGACCTTTGTGCTTATCCGCATGCACTTCGATGTACCCAATCATTTTGTCCGTCGCGCGCGCGAGATCGGCCATGTCATAGACACCTTCCGCCGCACGTTTGAAGAATCGCGCGGCACCCATTTCGGACACATCACCGCGTGGAGAGACGACGCCAGCACCGGGCACAAGCTTTTCCGCGAGATCAAACAGTTGATGCTCATCCCCACCGGTTCCATGAAATGCGAAAACGAGCGGCCTGGAGGCTTGAGGCGCGCTCACACGCGCCTCGTATGCATTGAGTGACATTAGTGACTCCTCCAATTATGCGGCAAGCGGAGGCAGCAAAGCCTCGATCTTGTCGCGATGGGGCTCATAGCGCGTGGGCAGTTTCAGAGCTTGCCCAAGATGCGCGGTGTCCTCGTCACGATCGAAACCGGGTTCATTCGTCGCGATCTCAAACAACACGCCACCGGGTGTACGGAAGTAGATCGCCCAAAAGTAGTCGCGGTCGATCACCGGGGTAACCTGATAGCCTGTATCCATGAGGGCCTGGCGAACACGCAGCTGCGCCTCGCGATCGTCAACCGCAAACGCGATATGGTGCACAGATCCAGCGCCTTGATCCGCAACAGGTGCTGCGCCGGGAAGGTGTTCCAGGTCGATCGTATCTGCAGCATTTCCGCCTTCGATGACGAACCGCGTCACATCGCCTTCCTTGTCGGCCTTCTGATAGCCCATGAAACCAAGCAGTTCTGCGGTCGCATCGATGTCCCGAAGCGCAAAGCGTGCACCATGGAACCCAAGCACACCGGCGTCTTTGGAAACAGCGTCCGTTGACCAAGGTGTCCGGTCACGTGCTTCTGACTCGACCAGCGCAAAGGCATCGCCATCTGGGCCAGCGAATGACAAGCGGTTTTCACCAAATAGGGTCCCTTCCGTCAGGCCCTGCACACCTTTGCCTGCCAGATGCTTCTGCCAGAAAGGCAGTGTACCAGTTGGCACAGCGAATTCAGTCACGCCAACTTCGCCGGTTCCACGGCGGCCCTTCGCCATGTGACCGAACGGGAAATACGTCATGACGGAACCCGGTGTGCCGACCTCATCCCCGTAATAGAGGTGATAGACATCCGGGGCGTCAAAGTTCACGGTTTTCTTGACGCGGCGCATGCCCAGCGTATCGGTGAAAAACTGGTTGTTGGTGCTGGCATCTGCCGCCATCGATGTGACGTGATGCAGCCCTTTGATGTCTTTGATCATCGTTCGCTCCTTGGCAAAAATTTGACTTGAGCCAAAGATGCGCTTTCTATTCCTTAAGTTAATAGACAGCTAAGTCAGCTTATTATTGACAAAATTGGAATGATGCAGAGCAATGATTGACCTAAAAGCGCTTCGCGTACTCAGAGCCGTCTCAGATCTGAAGAGCTTCACATTAGCCGCGCGCGAGCTTGGGCTTGCGCCAGCGTCCGTGACCCGCATTGTCTCTCAGCTTGAAAAGGATCTCGGGACGCAACTTCTTGTCCGCACCACACGGCAGGTCGCGTTGACGAGTGCCGGTGCAACAGCCTTGGCGCGGTATCGCCCGTTGCTGGAAGGCTTTGAAGCAGTCACACACGATCTCAAACGCGCGGTCCAACCAGATCGCGGACATCTTAGGCTGACCGCTCCTGTTTCATTTGGCGTGACTGTCTTGCCAAAAGTCATCTCCGGGTTCCGGTTGGCCTTTCCAAACATCTCTGTAGAAATCAATTTCACCGATACGCTCGTAGACGTGATTGAGGAAAACTGCGATCTTGCCATCCGCGTGTCAGGCCCACCAACAGACAAGTCCACCATCTGGCGCAAGCTGTGCGAAGTGCCAAGACATATGGTTGCTGCACCAAGCTTGATTCAGCGCGTTCCTATGCCCGATCAACCAAGCGCGTTCAAAGATGACTTGCTGATGTCGTACAGCGACACAGGCGAAAGCGAAGTTTGGGAGTTAGCCCAAGCGGGCAACGCAAAGTCTGTCCGCGCAGGCAGCAAAGTCTTATCAAACAACGGCGACTATCTATTGGGAATGGCGGTCGCAGGTGACGGTATCTGCGTATTGCCAGATTTCATTGCACGAAATGCATTGGACCGTGGCGATGTTGTTGTGGTCTTTCCGGAATGGGAGGTCCGCTCTCTTTGGCTGACGCTCTTTTATCCTCCCTACGAGCAGCTTCCTCCAATTGTTGGCACGTTCGCAGAGTATTTTGAAAGTTTCGTGGGTGATCAGCTGGATGGGGCTTTCTAAAATTCCCCAGGCTAACGGTGTGTGAAGCGGCAAAGGCAATTGCGTTCTCATCGGTTTGAGCGCCCACATTTCCAGAATCTGACCAGATCGAACAGAATCTGGAAAACAAAATAAGGAATCCAGAAGTCTTCGCGCCACAACGCGCCCATTTCGCATGTCAGCAGACAGGAACGATCTGCATCTGTTGAACACGCTACAGGATGGAGGCCTTTTGTGACTTGGCAACCTTACTTGATCTCACTCATCGCCGGTCTCGGGATCGGCGTGATTTACGGCTTGATTGCTGTGCGCAGTCCCGCGCCGCCGATCATCGCGCTTCTGGGGCTTTTGGGCATGCTGGCTGGTGAAGCCACCGTTCAATGGCTGCGCGGGCATTCGAACACCGTTGCAAATGTCCTGCATCTCAAATCCTTCGCCGTGACCGACGCGCAGAGCGCTTCCAAAACGGCCAAGACCAAATCCCTTTAACGTCAACCAAACTTCGCAACTGGAGAAAAACTATGTCGAAGCAAGAAATGATTACGCCTGAAAACGCAGCGCTCGTGCTGATTGATTTCCAGCCTGCCATGTTTCAGGGCGTGGAAAGCCACGATCGTTTGTCGGTGATGCACAATGTGCAAATCCTGGCCAAAGGTGCCAAGTTGTTCGGTCTGCCCACCGTTATCTCGACCGTAGCCAAGGACAGCTTTTCTGGCCCGTTCATGCCGGAGGTGACAGACCTTTATCCGGATACCGAAGTGATCGACCGGACCTCGATCAACTCGTGGGTGGATGAGAATTTCCGCAAAGCGATTGCCGCCACGGGTCGCAAGAAAATCGTCCTGGCGGGTCTTTGGACAGAAGCCTGCGTTATGTTCCCAACGCTGGACCTGCTGCGTGAAGGTTACGAAGTCTACATCCCCGCAGATGCCTGTGGCGATGTCACTCCTGAGGCGCACGAACGTGCAATGGACCGCCTGGTCCAAGCCGGTGCGGTTCCGATGAACGCACTTCAGTTCGTCTTCGAGCTTCAGCAAGACTGGGCCCGCGGCGAGACATACGACGGTGTTATGGACATCCTCAAGACACATACGCCTTACGGCATCCAGGTACGCTTCTCCAAATGGGCTTTGGGTGAGCACGCCTCAGAAGCCGGAATCGCTGCCGAATAACGCGGCCAGCACCGTCCGCTCGGCCTGTCCCCTCCCTGCATCGCCGAGCGGGCGAACCCTTCATTTGACACCCCAACGCCCGCAGCTCCGGGCGCACAAAGAGCCTATGTGACGAAAGGACTTCGCGATGACCGCCCCAGACAAAATCCTGTTCCATGGCAAGATCACGACCATGGATGACGACCTGCCCGAGGCGACAGCGGTCGCGATCAGTGGAGATCAGATCTCTGCGGTTGGAACCGACAAAGACATCCTATCGCTCGCGGGTTCGGACACCGAAACAATCGACCTTGGTGGCCAGCGCGTCATCCCCGGTCTGATCGACAGCCACACGCATATTATCCGGCAGGGCAACAATTTCGCGATGGAGCTGCGGTGGGATCACGTGCCGTCTCTTGCCGATGGGCTCCGTATGCTAAAAGCCCAAGCCGAACGCACGCCAGCGGGCCAATGGATCCGGGTCGTAGGCGGCTGGTCAGTTGATCAATTCGCTGAGAAGCGTCTGCCAACGATTGACGAGATCAACGCCGCGGCACCAGATGTGCCGGTCTACGTTCTGCACCTCTATGACCGCGCATGGCTCAATAAAGCGGCCTTACGCGCCATCGGCATCGACAAGCACTTCTACGAGCCCTTTGTATCAGGCCGCCTTGAGCGAGATGACCATGGCAACCCCACGGGTCTGGCCATGGCGCGCCCGAACGCGCAGCCGCTCTATGCGCTCCTCGATATGGCCCCTAAGCTTGATTTCGAGCAGCAAGTCACATCCACCAAGCACTACTTCAAAGCGCTCAATGGGCTCGGCCTTACATCCGCGCTGGACTGCGCTGGCGGGTTCCTGAACTATCCCGATGACTACGGCGTCATCACCGAACTCAACAAGCGCGGCGAGCAAACCGTGCGCATCGGCTACCAGCTGTTCGCACAGCGGCCTTTGTTCGAGCTGGATGATTTCAAACGCTGGAACGACATCGTCAAACCCGACGAAGGCAACGACTACCTCAAATGCGTCGGCGCAGGCGAGATGCTGGTGGCCTCGGCCTATGACTTTGAAGACTTTAGCTATCCCCGCCCGGACTTGCCAAAGCGGATGGAGGGCGATCTACGCCCGGTCCTCGAATACCTGTTCGAGAACCGCTGGCCCATTCGCTTCCATTGCACTTACGAGGAAAGCGCGCACCGGCTGCTGAGCCTCGTCGAAGAGGTGGGCCAGGACAAAGGGCTCGAAGAACTTAACTGGATCTTTGACCACGGTGAGACAATTTCTGAGGCCACGATGGAGTGGGTCGCGCGCTTGGGCGGCGGGATCAGCTATCAAAACCGCATCGCCTTCCAAACAACGGCCTATCGTGACCGCTATGGCGAAGACGCTCTGCGCGAGGTGATGCCCGTCAAAAAAATGATGGGCTCTGGCGCGCCGCTCGCTGCGGGCACAGATGCCACACGCGTGTCGTCCTACAACCCATGGCTTGCGATCCACTGGGCCGTGTCTGGCAAAGGGCGCGGCGGTGATTTGATCTGGGATGCCAAAAACCGTCTGGACCGGCATGACGCGCTGCGTCACTGGACGGCGGCAGGTGCGTGGTTTAGCCGCGAAACCGGAAAGAAGGGCCAAATCAAGGTTGGTCAATGGGCGGACATTGCGGTCTTGGATCGCGACTACTTTGCGGTTGCCGAAGATGAGATTACCGAGATCGAAGCCGATCTGACCTTGACCGGCGGCAAAATCGTCCACGCCAAAGCGCGTTTTGCGCCCCAAGCACCGGCACCTCTGCCCGAGCTGCCTGATTGGTCACCTGTGCCGATTTTCGGAGCCCCCGGCGCAAGCGCTGTGTCAGCATCGGGCCTTGCCGCAGAATAGTTACGTGCGCCAGAGGCGGGATAGGTGCGCGCTGCGAAAATGCAATCACTCAAGTGAAAGATATGAGCAATGGCTATGCACCCGAACTACGCAAATTTCGAGATTTCGCTTCCTGCGATCCCATGGCGTGAAGCCGTGGACCTCCACGACGAAAGGAACACCACGATGCTAGACGAACAAGAGCTGAAAATTCACTACAGCGAAAGTGACACCAAGGGCCGGTACGGTGCAGCCGTTGCCGGGGTTGCGAGCGAAGCTGAACTCACGATCTCAAAGGTGTCACCCAGCCTGATTATCGCGGACCACACATTTGTCCCGGACGAGCTGCGCGGGCGCGGGATTGCCCAGGCGTTGGCAGCGCATCTGATTGCCGACGCCCGGGAAAAGGGCCAGAGGATCGTGCCACTTTGCCCCTTCGTGAGGTCTTACGCCCAAAAGCATCGCGAGGAGCTGTCCGATGTCATCCAGTGGTAGCGCTACAGCCTCGCCGGGCGCGGGGAGCGTGTCGGCCTGGGCCCCCTTCAAGTATCGAGCCTTCGCCCTTCTGTGGACAGCTACCCTGATTTCAAACGTCGGCACATGGATGCACGACGTGGGCGCTGGCTGGCTGATGACCACGTTGAACTCATCGCCCGCAGTCGTATCATTGGTGCAGGCCGCAACGACCCTTCCGGTCTTTCTGTTTGCGCTTTACGCGGGCACATTGGCTGACAGGCTAGATAAGCGAAAGCTGCTCATCACGGTCAATGTCATCTTGCTGGGGCTCATTACCGCGCTGACCGCACTTGTGCATTTCGAGCTCGTTACCCCTGCAATTCTCATTCTTTTCACGCTCGCCATCGGCACCGGAACGGCCTTTATGGCTCCGGCATGGCAAGCGATAGTCCCCGCCCTTGTCCCTCGGGACGCATTGCAGCCAGCAATTGCGCTCAATTCCATGGGCATCAACATCTCCCGCGCCATTGGTCCTGCCTTGGCTGGTGTTCTCATCGCATCGGTCAGCTTGTCTGCCCCGTTTGCAGTCAATGCGGTCAGTCATGTCGTAATCATCGTGGCGCTTCTGCTTTGGCAGTATGACGGTCAGGCCAAGAAGACATCGCAACCTGTCGCCAATGCAATGCTGACCGGTTTACGTCATGTGGCGCATAACGGCCCACTCAAGGCAACGCTGGTACGCTCTTTTGCATTTTTCATCTTTGCTTCAGCCTACTGGGCACTCTTGCCGTTGGTTGTGCAGGGTATCGAAGGCGGCGGTGCTGAGCTCTATGGCCTTCTTCTGACGCTCATCGGAACCGGCGCTGTCGCCGGGGCTCTGACGCTGCCCAAGTTCCGCGCAAAAATTGATGCGAGCAAAATGGCGGCGTTCGGAAGCGTCGGCACCGCTATCGCTATGGTCGTCCTTGCCACGGCGACCGGTCCCACAATGGCTGCCATCGCCGCTTTGCTGGGTGGTTTCAGCTGGATTGCTGTGCTCACTACCTTCAACGTTTCCGCCCAAACAGCGCTTCCCAACTGGGTGCGGGCGCGCGGACTGGCGATCAACCTCATGGTGTTCTTCGGCTCCATGGCCTTCGGCTCTGCGCTTTGGGGGCAGGTCGCGACGGCTACCTCAACGACCACGACACTCATGATCGCGGCGGCTGGGCTGATCGTGGGGGTCCCCCTAACGCGTGGCTTCAAACTCGGCCAAGGAGAGCAGCTCGACCTGACGCCTTCCATGCATTGGCCTGCACCGGAAGTGGCGCTTGAGGAAGCCGGTTTGACAGATCGAGGCCCGGTTATGGTGGAGGTCGAGTACCGCGTACGTTCCGCTGATCGAGACGCGTTTCTTGAAGCTCTGCACGATTGGTCGGGCGAGCGCTGGCGCGATGGTGCCTATGACTGGCACGTGTTTCAAAGCGCTGAGGACCCGGAACTTTGGATCGAAGCCTTCATGGTGTCGTCCTGGGAAGAGCATATGGCCCAGCATGAGCGGGTGTCCAACCAGGACAAGGATATTCAGGACCGCGTGCGCGCGTTCGATATGCGCGAGCCCGGACCCGTGGTTCGGCATCTGATTGCACCATGAGAACCATTTCCAGATATCTCATCCTTGCAAGCATAGCAGGGTCTGCCGCGCAGGCGGACGAGGCCTCTGGCTGGGATGTGTACGGTCAACTCAGCTTTGGGATGCTTGTCATCGACAATGGCGCGGGGTCGGAAAGCTATTTTGCAGAAAACGGGCATATCCCAAGTAGGCTTGGCATCTGGTATCGTCACACTTTGTCGTCCGGCGGACTTCTGAAGTTCAACTTTGAGACCGGATTGGGCTTCACCGACCTGAGTGAAGTTTCGCCAAGCAATGACAGCCTTGATGTCGAATACGACAAGACCGCTCTGCGCAAGTTCGAAGTGATCTACGTCTCGCCGCGTGCCGGGACCTTCTCATTTGGTCAGGGCAGCATGGCATCAGATGGTGCGTCAGGTGTGGACTTGTCTGGCACGGGTTTCGCCCACGCGGCCGCGATTGGGGACCTTGGTGGCGGGACCGAGTTTCTGTTGGCGGGCGGAACCGGTTCGAACGTTTTTGTCGGCGACGTCTTTGATGATCTTGATGGTCCACGCCGTTTTCGCCTGCGGTATGATACGCCAGAATGGCAGGGCCTGACGGCCAGTGTCGCTGCGGGCCGAGAAATCTTGCGCAGCGGCGATGATCGCGCGTTTTATGACGTTGCCCTCGCTTACGTGCTGGAGGCAGGCGCCTACAGTGCCGAAGCCATCCTGAGCTACGAATGGATCGACAATTCTGAAGAGCGTGTTCTGTTCTCGGCAGGGGTTTTGCATAAGCAAACCGGGCTGAACGTGTCAATCGCGACCGGAGCCAATCAAATCAGCACTGGCGAATACGTCTACGTGAAACTCGGCCTTCAGCGCGATCTGTTTGCGATGGGACGTACAGCGATCGCGCTGGAGTACTACAATGGCAACGACCTCGGCGGTGCTGGTTCAAACTCTGAGGCCTTCGGCATTGGGATCTCGCAGCAGATTGATGCGCTCGACTTAGAGATCGTTGGCGCACTTCGGCGCTACGACGCATCGCGATTTTCAACGCAGTTTCAGTCCATTGATGTCGCCATGTTGGGCGCGCGGTGGCGTTTTTAACAAGCCCTATCATTCCACTCTGACACGGAGGACGACCAGAATGACCAAGTTCACACTCAACGGCAGCCCGGTGGAGGTCGGCAATGACCCCAACGAGATGCTGCTTCTCGTGCTTCGAGACACGCTCAAGCTTAAGGGCACCAAATACGGCTGTGGTGCCGCCATGTGTGGAGCTTGCACCATTCATGTGGATGGTGTTGCCAACTTTTCCTGCCAAATGTCTGTCGGGGATGTGGAAGGGGCCGAGGTGACAACGATCGAAGGGTTGTCGGGCGACGGCTCGCACCCTGTGCAAAAGGCATGGATCGAAGAGCAAGTCGCGCAATGCGGGTATTGCCAGTCCGGCCAGATCATGCGGGCGGCTGCCTTGCTGTCGGACAACCCAAATCCAACGCGCGAAGAAATCGTCGATGAGATGACCGCCAACCTGTGCCGTTGCGGAACATACAACCGAATTGTCAAAGCGGTCGAACGTGCCGCAAAGGAGGTGTGAGATGGCCTTGGATCGTCGTTCATTTCTGCAAGGGGCCGCTGGTCTCACATTCTTTGTGGGGGCCGGTGGCTTGTCTGCTGTTCGCTCCGAAGCCGCAACAAGCACGCTTGATGTCAATATGTGGCTGACCATCAACGCGGATGGCAAAATTTCCATCATTCACCCATCCACCGAAATGGGACAGGGCAGCTATTCGACCCTGCCGATGTTTTTGGCTGAGGAGCTGGACGCCGCATGGGATGATGTAGAAATCGTTCAGCTGAATGCAGATGACCGCCGCTTTGGTAACCAACTATTTGGCGGCGTGCTCTACACGGCTGGGAGCACCGGGACGCAGTTCTACTTTGAGCCAATGCGCCGCGCGGGTGCTCAGGCGCGAGACGTTCTTTTGCAAATCGCCGCCCGCGCCTGGGGCGTGGACAAAGCCAGTCTGACCACTGAACCAAGCGCCGTGATCAGCCCCGAAGGGCAAACAGCCAGCTTTGGCGAACTGGCCGCTTTGGGCGCAGATGGGCTGACAGTGCCTGCCGCAGAGGAGGTTGCCCTCAAAGATACAGCTGACTTCCGCTACATCGGGCACCATGTGCCCCGTCGCGACATCCCTGCGAAAAGCACTGGCCAAGCTGTTTATGCCATTGATGTGGATGTCCCGAACATGGCCTATGGCGCAGTGCTCAGGGCACCGGTTGAAGACGAAGTCCCTGTCATCGTGAACGACGCCGCCGCGCGTGAGGTTCCGGGTGTAATAGATGTTGTGACATTGCCCGATGGTGTGGCGGTGGTTGCGGAGAGTCTATGGTCGGCCTTGGGGGCACGGGGCCTTTTGGAGGTGGAGTGGTCGCAAACGTCGCCATTCCGCAGCTCAAACTCAGAAGACACCCTCGCACAATATGCCGCAGCAGCCGATGCGCCCGATGCTTCCGGTGCTGTTTGGGCAGAAAAAGGCGACGCACTGTCAGCGATTTCAGGAGCGAACACGCAGTTCAGCCAACTTTATCTGTCAGACTACGCCTACCATGGACAGATTGAGCCGATGGCGGCAGTCGCGGATGTTGATACGGACGGTCAAGGCGCAGAAGTGTGGGCCGGGACACAGACTCAATCCTGGACAGTGCGAACGGTGGCGGAAACCCTTAGGATCGCGCCGGAAAATGTGCGCCTCAACATGATGACTATGGGCGGGGGGTTTGGCCGACGCACGGCTTTGATGCAGAACTACGTACGTGACGCCGTGCTCAGCTCAAAGGCGGTTGGCCGCCCGGTCAAAGTGATCTGGCCGCGCGAAGATGATGTCAAACAGGGTACCTTCCGCCCAGCCGCGGCGCAAAAACTAGAAGCCGGTCTGACAGGCGACGGTCAGTTGGATGGCTGGTATCACAAGGTCGCAACCCCCGCCGTGATCGCGTTCTTTAACCCCGTGCGTTGGGAAGCAGCACAGCCCAATGACGTGATCTCTATGCGGGGTGCAGAGAGCAAGTTCTATGGCATCAAGGATTTCCGAGCGGATCACATCATCACCGAACGGCACGCGCGTCTGTCACCGTATCGCGGTATCGGTGCCTCTTACACGGCCTTTGCGGCGGAATGCTTTATGGACGAGCTGGCTGAACAAGCGGGCCGTGATCCGCTGGATTTCCGCATGGACCTTGTCCAAGACAATCCGCGTGGCAAACACCTTTTGGAGAAGGTGGCGGAGATGTCCGATTGGTATAATCGGGGCGACCGCGCACTCGGCCTTTCGTTTGCCGGGTACAGCTCATCGATGGCAGCTGGTGTCGTGGAAGTTGAGGTCGATCCGGACAGCGGGGAGATTCAGATAAAGAAATTCTGGGCGGCGATTGATGCCGGCATGATCGTAACCCCTGACAACGCGCTGAACCAAATTGAAGGCGGCATCATTTTCGGCATCTCAATGGCGTTGACCGAAAAGATCGACATTGAAAACGGAGAAGTCGTTCAGAGCAACTATTGGGATTATGAGATTACGCGAGCGGCACAAGTCCCCGAGATCGAAATCTACGTGGCCGAGGTTGATGCCCCGCCGGTCGGTGTCGGCGAGGTGGGAACGCCGATGGTCCCATCCGCCATTGCGAATGCATTCTACGCGGCACAGGGCAAAAGGCTTCGCCATATGCCATTTACGCCCGATCGCGTCTCGCAGGCGCTCGAAGGCTAGAGTCGAGACTTCGGCCTCAAACACCTGACAAAAGGAGAAGGGCGCAATGGGCTTTCCAGCATCACGCCGCGTTTTCTTGAAAACAAGTATGGCCGGGCTTCTCGTTCCCGGCAGCACGCGCGCACAAACAGAGCTGGGCAACGCTCTACGAAGTGGCGGCCATGTCATCTATTTCAGGCACGGCGCCACAACCTGGTCTGGCATTGATCAGATTGACTGGCCGCGAGAGCGACAGCGCTTGTTGTCAGACCTTGGGATCCAGCAATCCGAACAGATTGGGGAAGCCTTTCGCAGCGTAGGTATCCCTGTTGGCGAAGTGCTCGCCAGCCCGTTTGCCAGATGCCGCGACATGGCAGAAATCGCATTTGGGCGTGTCGAAGAACGGATGGAACTCATTGGTTTGTTGTCCGACAGCGCAGGCCGGCCAGCTCGAATTCGGTATTTGCGAGACAAGCTGGTCTCCCCTCCGGCCGCTGGGAGCAACAGGATCATTGTCTCCCACAGATCCAACATTGCCGAGGTCGCTGGTGCGTCCCTCGCTGAAGGCGAAGCGGTCATAACGCGACCTGCGGCGCAAGATTTTGAAACGCGCGCCCAACGGATGCCCGAGGATTGGGCGCAAGCATAGGAAGGCAAAAACCATGAGTTGGAACCCCACACAAAACCCTGAGTGCCCTCTTAACATCGAGGACTCGCTTGAAACCTTGATCATTCCGCGTGCCCGCGACCTCGGAGGCTTTGAGGTGCGTCGCGCCTTGCCATCGCCCAAACGTCAGATGGTCGGGCCTTTCATTTTCTTTGATCAGATGGGACCGGCCGAATTCATCACGGATGGCGGCATTGATGTGCGCCCGCACCCTCATATCGGATTGGGAACTGTCACTTACCTTTATCAAGGCGAATTCGAACACCGCGACAGTCTGGGCACCCATCAGATGATTTACCCAGGCGAGGTCAACTGGATGGTGGCCGGGCGCGGCGTCACCCATTCAGAGCGGACAAGTTCAGAGACCCGAGTGACACGCCACAAGCTGTTCGGGATACAAACCTGGATCGCTTTGCCGGAAGACCGGGAAGACATGGCGCCAGACTTCGAACACCACAAGAATGCAGCCTTGCCCGAAATTCTGGATACCGGCATCGAAGCAAAACTCATCTTGGGATCCGCTTATGGCGAAAGAAGCCCTGTCACGATGCAATCGGAGACCTTCTATGTTGACGTTGTGCTTGAGCCGTTTGCTCAGTTCCCGCTTCCTGATGATCAAGAGGATCGCGGCCTATACGTGACGGAAGGCTCCGTTGAAATTTCAGGCGACGTCTTCGAAGCGGGTCGGATGATGGTGTTTCGACCGGGCGACAAGATCAGTGTGCGCGCAGGTGAACGTGGCGCGCGTCTGATGGCACTCGGCGGCGCGACACTGAATGAAGAGCGATACATCTGGTGGAACTTCGTGTCTTCTTCAAAGGATCGGATCGAAGAAGCCAAGGAAGCTTGGCAAGCCGCAGATTGGGAAAATGGTCCGTTTCAACTTCCACCTGGCGACGATGAGGAACATATCCCGATCACTCGAGAGCTCGAAAAGACTCTTCCGCGATAGAAGCATGGTCAAAATAAGTCGCTTATGAAGACATCAGAATAATCGGAAAAGTGCCACCTTTGGTTGCAAGTGAGGATGACGAAATTTGCTCAACCTGCCCTCTGATTTATCATTGCCAATCATTTCAGCATGGTTCCGAACATATGCAAGCTTAAGCGGTTTACTCACTAGTCGGAAACAGTCTTCGGCAACAACTGAATGTCAGCATTTGTCGTTGTCACCTGCAGTTTTTGCTCATGAAGAGATTGACCGCTTCTCGCCCTTGCGGTTTTTTTTGCTGCTGTCGTGAAGCTTCCACAGCAGACGTTCAATTTGAAAGCGGCAACGGCAGCAAAGTCCGCACTCCTGACCTTCCAGCAAAGAACTTTGAAGGTCCGCTGTTGTCTCCAAGAGCACTAGACCTTGTGTGTGAGCGCCTGTTCCCTGAACTCGGCATCGATATCCTCACCGTCCCGCACACGATGTTTCGTGATTTCGCTGATGTCGCCATCCTCGATGTCTTCACTCAGCGGAGAAGTATCTCCATTACCTTCTGAGTCGGTCTTTGCATTGGCCTCAGCGACAATTTCTTTGCCTGTCGCGGGGGCCCCGCCCTGCCCTTCCCGGTCTTCAGCACAAATCTCCTGAAGCGCTGAGATCGTCGATTGGACGGCGACTTTAGCCTCTGCTTCGTCAACGGCGATCATGTCTGTCAGCTTGAAACTCTGCTGTATGGCAAGGTCCAGCTCAGCCTGATCCGTGGTCAAACCAACTTCGCGAAGCGCCTTCGCACTCTTCTTGCGCCGACTGGTGGCGAGCGTCGTGCCCGCGGATGCCGTGGTTTGTGCAGCCGCGATGCTTGTTTCAACCTTCTTTGACCACGTTTTGCGGGAAGACCGCGCCTTCACGCCCTGCGCTTTAGCCACGTCTTCTTCAGAACGGGCCGCGACCTGTTCCTCCTGTCCGACCTTGGTCGCCTGATCTCGAGGTTCTTCTGCGGGAGCCTCTTCCGGAAACGGCAACTCACCCGACTGCGCCTTATGAATGGCCTTGAAGTACGGGTCATCGAAATACCGAATGCGCTTTGCCCGCACCGGCATCTGGGCGTCCACGACCATCACGATGTCATCAAGCGACATGCGCCGGGCTTCATCCTTGGGTAAGAGCGATGTCTCTTCCGTGCGCTCGGACATGCTGCGTCCCTCGAACGGATTGCGACCGATGGAGCGTGAACGGGTGACAACGCGTTTGGTGGTCATGCCAACTGCGCCACTCAGCTCCTCGACGGTCTTTTCATCTGACGGTGTGAGATAGAG
>JBCBID010000051.1:0-19136 GCA_038525015.1 Pseudomonadota bacterium
CCGACATATTTGTCGTTCTCTTCATGCGCGGTGATGCCAGCAATGATGCTTTCTTTGTTGGCGATGATGGCCTGCTGCACAGCTGTCGCAGCGTCCGTCGGCACATGCGCGCCAACCATGATCATATCGTTCGGCAAATCGCCGGAACGTGCGATCATTTTGAAGAAGCCGTAAGGCAGTTCGGTTTCCTTGGCCCGGACGTTCAGCCAGCTGCCCGCATTTGAGCCAAGCGCGTCCACATCGCCATTCTTCAGCGCCTCATGCGCGATGTTACGGCTCGTGTGCGTCTTTTCGATATCGTTGACCGGGTCGAGACCGAAATCGGCCAGCACCTGCATCGGGCACAGCATGTTCGAGGTGGAACCGATGTCACCAAAGGCGACTTTCTTGCCTTTCAGATCGGCGACGGTGTTGATGCCGCTATCGGCCCGCACAACGATGGCACAGTGATAATCCGGGCGCCCCAGACCGATGATCGGAGTGGCATTGGTGAGCTTGTTGATGACAACATACTCTGCGGGGCCAGACACGACAAAGTCCACCGTCTCACCGCGCAACGCTTCCGCGGCTGCGGTGCGCGAATTCACGGCATAAAACTCAAATGTGTCGCCGGTTGCAGCTTCAAGCGCCTCCTTGAATGGCCCCCACTCAAGCTGCAGGCGCTCCATGCCTTCAACATCCGTGACGGCCAGTTTCCAAGTTTCGGCATGTGCCGCTAATGCTGCGGAGATAGCCAGCACAGCGCCAGCCAAGACAGAACGAAGTTTCATGGTGATTCCCCCATTTTGAAATTCATCCGAATGATTTGGCGTGAATGAAACAGCCAGGTGACAGTAGCATGGAGTTTTTGTTTTCTCTGAGCATCGTCATGCAGCTTCACCCACGGCTCTTACATGTTTGGAAGTAATGGGAGTCGCCCGGCTAGGTTTCGCCCCCAGATCAGGTCTTAAATTCTGTCACCGCGAGCTTGCCTTCATCTGAACCTTTGCGAGGACCGCTCAGACATCGCGCAAAGTAAATCGATGGGCACGTTGTAGCAATCGAACACGCGACCAAGCATCACCGCAGTAAGCGTCCGCTGCGCACCCGAGCGGTTTTTCGCGTCGACCGCGAACCGCTCGTTGCTGACCATCAGATCAGAAATCCGACCGACAGCTCCGCCACGCCCATCGATGATCTAACCCGTCGGTCGCGAAAGCGCGGTTCAAGCTTCCCGGACATTGACACCTGCGAACGACTGGTTCGACGATATGCGTTGCGAACTCGCAAATGGAATACTGCACATGCGAGAAAATGTTGCGTCAGCAATAGCTGCAACCGCATAAGTCCGTTTTGTCCGCGTCTTTCCTGTTCGCACGAGGTGCAGCGAAGGGCGTGTCGGTTTGAACCGGCCGTTCATGCGGTTCGTAGCGAAACAGCCTGAAGAGCCCACTTCGACCGATGCTGCCCGCTGCCAGAAAGTCAGCTATCGAGATGGCCGGAAACTGCTTTCAGATTGAAACGATTTGCTTCAGCCAATCGAGCGTAGCATCCACCCGGCTTGACCGGTGGCGGCGTTCCGGCGTCAGGGCATGGACTTCGATGGCCGCTCCGCGCCAGTCGGGCAGCATCCGGACGAGCTCTTCTTTCGCCAGATAGCGGGCGGCTTGAAAGGACAGCACGCAGATCGGGCCAAGGCCGGCGCGACCGGCTTCGACATAGGTGTCGAGATCGTCGAACCGGACTTTCGCGTGCGTCTCGATTTCGACCGTTTCGCTACCCTTCGTGAATACCCATGGATAGCCGCGCGCCGCACCCGGAAACCGGTAGGCTACGGCAAGCGGGTCAGGAATCTTGTTAGGATGATCGATGGCGCCATGGTGTTCGATCCATGAGGGAGAAGCGCAAAGCACCTGTTCAAACGTGCCGAGCCGGATCGCGCTTGCGGACGTGTCCGCCAGAGGTCCGATGCGAATGGCGATGTCAACGGCCTCCTCGACCATATCGACCGCCGCGTCAGCTAATGTGAAGTCCAATTCCAAACCCGGGTGTTTGGTTGCGATTGCCATGACATTCGGCACCAGAAGTGCGCTGGCGAGATGGCGGGGCGCTGCGATGCGGACTCTGCCGGAGACGGTGTCGGCATCGCTGTTCACACGCGCCTCTACATCGGCGATGTCGTCGAGCAAGGGCGCGATCCGATCATAGTAAGTCTGCCCGGCCTCCGTCACCGAGACCTTGCGGATCGTACGCTCTAGCAAACGGACGCCCAGCGTGTCTTCGAGACGCTTGACCGATGCGGACACGGTCGCGGTCGGCAATCCGAGATCACGCGCGGCCGCCGCAAAAGAGGTCAGCTCCGCCACCCGGCAAAAGGCGCGTCGGTCGCGAAGCTCACTCATCAGGCGATCGCTCTATTATACAGATATCTGCATAGTCATTCATAGAATTGCATAATTATCATATTTCAAAGCCTAGTCCATATCTTCTCCATCAACAGCAAATGGAGAAGACCCATGACCACCCCGACACTCGAAACCAACAAAGCCGTCGTGACCCGCCTCCTCGAAGAGGTGTTCAACGGTCGCCAGCTCGAGCTTCTGCCTGAGGTCCTCGCGCCAGACTTCGTGCTCAAACCCGTCGCCGCTTTCCCCCCTGAAGAGGCCTATGGCCCCGATGGCATGCGCGCAGTCTACGAGGGGTTCTACGCGGGTATCCCCGACGTCAAAGCAGAGACGCTCGACATGATCGCGGAAGGCGACATCGTGATGGTCTACGACCGGTTTGGCGGAACCCACGAAGGATTGCTCGGGCCGTTCGAAGCCACGCACAAGCCGCTCTTCTGGAACGTGATGCATCTCTATCGGCTCCGCGACGGCAAGATCGTCGAGGACAATGTCTTCGTCGACGTACACGGCTTGATGCAGCAGGTCGGTGCGATCCCGGCCTAGCACCTGAACTCAACGCACTTCACGAAAGGAACTGACAATGTCCCATCCCCTGACCGAAACCAATGCAAAGACCTTCTACCAGAACGGCGCCAACCTGACTGTGACCGCAGCCGTCGAGGACGTGATCGAGAACTCGGTCGAACGCAGCTACGACGTGACCGTGGCTGAAGACGTCATCACCCGCTTTCTCAAAGGTGGTGACGGCGCACCCGGCGTTATCGGCTACGACATTCTGAAAGGCGACTGGAGCCATCCCGGCTCGGCCCGTATCGTCAAATTCGATGACGGGTTGGAGGCGCGCGAGGAAGTCGTCGCACTGATCCGGCCCAGCTACTTCGCCTATCAGCTATCGGACTTCACCGGTCCTATGGGCGATATGGTGGACTTCGCCTTCGCCGAGTTCGTGTTCACACCCATCGGATCGCGCACGAAGGTCAGATGGACCTACGCCTTCCGTCCCAAGGAAGGGCAGCTTGAAGCCGTCCAAGCCTTTGTCGCGAACGGCTGGGTCGACTGGATGAAGAGCTATATCGATACGCTGAAGACCGCCATCCAGCGCGATCCGTTCGGCGCCTGAGATGGACCAGAAAAGCACAGCGGTAACGGGGGCGACGCGCGTCGCTCTCGTCACCGGAGCAAGCGGCGCCATTGGCGGTGAGATCGCGCAGCGGCTGGCGGCCGACGGCATGGCGGTCGTCGTCCACTGGAGCACGAACCGCGCCGCCGCTGACGCCTATGTCAGGGAGATCGAACAGGCGGGAGGTGCGGCGCTCGCCGTGCAGGCCGACTTGCGCCGGACCGACCAGGTCGAGGCCCTGTTTCAAACTGCATTGGACCGCTTCGGCCGTTTGGACGTGGTCGTCGCCAATGCCGGCGCAGGCGCTACGCCCGCCGCGTTCAAAGACATTGCGGACGACGATATGGATCGTGCGCTCGACATCAACGTCAAGGCCACGTTCAAGGTGCTGAGACAAGCCGCCCGCGACGTCGCTGATCAAGGCCGGATAATCGCGATCTCCTCCTCGCTTGTGGACTTTCCGAGTGCTGGCATGGCGTCCTATGCAGGGAGCAAGGCCATCGTCCGCACCTGGACGAGGGTGCTGGCGCTGGAACTGGGGCCGCGCCAGATCACGGTGAACGCCGTCTCTCCCGGTCCGACCATTCCGGGCATGTTCAGCTTCGCCGCTTGGACGCCTTGGAGTGCCGCAAGACACCGCCGAAGTTGTGTCGTTCCTCGCGGGGGAAAGCGGCGGCTGGATGACAGGCCAACATATGCTCGCAAACGGTGGGGCGACGATGTGAGTTTGGTCGGCGGAAATTGCGACCGCTAGTCCATCGGTCTTTCTGAAGCAGTCGTTCAAGCAGCAAATTCAGATGGCTGCTCCGTCCCGCACACCGCCAGTTCGCCGATTGTTGGATCGTGCACCTGCAGCGAACGGCGGCTTCAACGGGCCGCACCGCAGTATCCAACATCGCTGGCAGACGGCGGCTTTGGGCCGTGCCTTCCACGGGACGGTCCAGGACTGTTGCAGTAGCTGCGGCCTTTCCGATGACGGCAGCGTGTCCAATCGAACCGATGCTGAACGCCAAGGAAAGCGTTAGGCTGCTAAGACTTTGGCCCCAACTGCTCACCAGCCAGCTGCCAACGGTCATCAATGCGAACCAATACCGCAGTGCCACGTCCCGAACCAGAAGCTACCCGTTCTTCAATTTCGCCAACCCAATGATACTCGAAACTATAGGCGGCGGCGTCCGTCGTCTCCGCCAGCCAGCGAACATTCTCGATCCGGTACTCTTCGCCCTTTATCGTATTGAAGTTGTGCTGGTATGCCGCCCTGATCGCCTCTTTCCCCGCATGCAAGGAGCCATTCGAAAAGATCACTATCGCGTCGTCGTTGATGAGCGGCGCGACGGCGTTCCAATCCTGACTGCCAAGAGCGTGTTCATATTCTTTCACAAAGGATCTGGCTGACATTCTCGCTTCCGATGTTGGCTTTCGTACTCCGATGTAGATTGCCGCTTTTCCCTGCTTCAAACTGCTCGGGCTACCGCGGGGCATTCGCCAGCTGAACATCTGGTTGATCCCAAGGTTGCGCCGCATCGCCAAAAACTACGAACGCTGGTGTGAAGTTGGAAGGTTCATCAAGCGTGGCGGCATGTATGTATATGCGCTCAGGAAACCTCTCGGTGCGGCTAGTCATCGGCGAACCGCATTTTGGACAGAAACCGGCGTGGGTGATTGCACCGTTATCACTTGAGGAAGCAAATTCCCTAATCGTCCCAGAGCATTTGAACTCAGCCTCCGGGACTGCGAACGCCGAAGAATGACCTGCGCCAGTCGCTCTCTGGCACTTCCGACAATGACAATTGAACGAGAACTCAATTTCAGCGCGCACTTCATACCTCACGGCGCCACAGGCACAGCCTCCATGAATGATCTCAGTCATCCTGCTTTCCTTCCAAAAGTCGCCCCAGTTTCGGCATGCCACTTGACCATCCAAATTCGAGGGCGCGCTTTGCCTGCGGTGTAGGAAGTCGTTCGTGCACCAACGTCACTCTTGAGCCTCCAGACTCCGCACAGAAATGGACACTTACGCGTGTTTCGCGCCCTTCTGTCAGGTCACTGTCTTCTTCGCTTTCCCAGGTGAACGACAGAAATTTGTCCGGTTCGATTGCTAGGTACCGACCTCGATGATGAGAGACATCGCCGGACTGCGAGATCATCTTGAAGCGCCAGCATCCGCCGATCCTGAAATCCATCTCGAGGACTTCGGCGCGAAATCCTTTCGGGCCAAACCATTTCTCTATTTTGCCGGGGTCAGCCCAAGCAGAGAAGGCTTGCTGAACACCTACCGCGTACCAGGCTGATACTTCGACCTCATCGACATCAGATGCAGCATCATTGCTCATCGGACTTCTCGCGCAATAGGAACTCGCCCAAAGACTCCAGATTGGCACCCCAGAAGGCTCCATACTTATCCGCCCAAGTTAGAACCGGTTGAAAGCCTCTCTCGTCAAGTTCGATGTGGTGTTGCCGGCCATTCAACGTCCTGCGGATCATGGCAGCTTGTTCAAGCACCCGGAGGTGTTGGGAGATCGCTCCCGGCGTCATGTCGTGATCTGCACCGAGTTGGCTTACCGTCGTGGGTCCTTCCAGAAGTCTATCCAACATCTGACGCCTGACAGGGTGTACAAGTGCTGAAAAAGTCGCGTTGGTGTTCACAATATTTTATTTACCTCTAAACTGTTTAGGAAAACCTAAATTAACTTGAACGGAAGTCAAGTAGCGTCTGTACAGGAGCTCGCAGTCAGATTTCGCCGCTTGCGGTGCGAACTGCTGCCCCTGGTCTGCCAAAGGTCGCTCATTGCGGGAAAAGTCACGATATCATTAGCTTGGTCTAGCCGCTCAATGACCGGTATGCATGCGGGTGCCGCAACAGCATTGCCGCGTAGGCATTGGGCGGCAGTGAGCCCAGACTCACCGATGCTGCACCTTGCACAGATGACCGCTTCAGGAGTTTGGGGTGCGACTCAGGACTGGAACCGATCTTAGCCTACCTTTTGCAAATTCAACGAAAGTCCTGACCTTGGCTGGAGCGCGACGGCCTTCAACATGGACAAGATGAATAGGCAGAGGTGCAGGTTCGTCGTCCTCAAGCACCGACTGCAGCGTACCGTCTAAAAGGTCCGGGCCAACCTGATACGATAAAACACGCGTCAGCCCCCATCCTTGCCGCGCCACCTCAATCGCCGCTGCAGCACTGCTTAGCGTCAGGCGTGGTTTGACCCGCACGACCTCGCTCAGGTCCCGGCCAAAGCGCCAATCCGACACCGGGCTGACCGGGGCGGCGGATACGATCCGATGCGCCGATAGGTCTGCGGGCGTCTGCGGCGTCCCATGTCGCTCAAAATAGCCGGGCGCCCCGCAGATGATCCGCCGAACCTGCCCGACACGCACCGCTGACAAGCCCGACGACGGCAATGGGCCGATGCGCACGGCGATGTCGAAGCCTTCCTCCACCATGTTCACGACCCGGTCGACCATCAACACATCGGCGGTCACACCCGGATAGGTATCAAGGAAATCCGTCAGGATCGGCGCCACATAGATGCGACCGAATTCGTTCGAACATGTCAGGCGAAGCTGCCCCACTGGGTTCATCGCAGCGCCCGCAGCGGCATCATCGGCGGCCTGCAACTGCGCCAACACATGCCGCGCGTCCTCCAGATACGCCTTGCCCACATCCGTCAGGCGCACCCGCCGCGTGGTCCGTGTGAAGAGCCGCGCGCCCAAGCGTTCCTCCAACGCGTTCACCCCGCGCGTCGCCGACGGGGCGCTCAACCCCATGGCGCGGGCACCCCCAGCGAAGCTCTCCGCCTCCGCTACCGCGATGAACACTTCGAGGCTTTGCAGTCGATCCATCGCTCACCCGATTGGCGTCAAATTGTGAAATAATGTCTTTTGCGATTGGTATATTCATTCTGGTAACGGCGCAATCTACCTTCAGAACACGGCCAGATTGATGACACGGCCCTGAAACCAAAGGACAAACAGATGACTGAGGTCCCCCGCCACCCCCTTCCGCCCTTCACTGCCGAGAGCGCCGCCGAAAAGGTGCGTCTGGCCGAAGACGGCTGGAATTCCCGCAACCCCGCCAAGGTCACGCTCGCCTACACGCCTGACAGCACATGGCGGAACCGGGCCGAGTTTGTGCAGGGCCGCGCGGCGGTGAAGGATTTTTTGACCCGTAAATGGGCCAAGGAGTTGCACTACCGCCTCATCAAGGAGCTTTGGGCCCATGATGGCAAGCGCATCGCCGTCCGCTACGCCTATGAATACCACGACGACAGCGGCAATTGGTTCCGCGCCTATGGCAACGAAAACTGGGAGTTCGACGAAAACGGCTACATGGCCCACCGCCATGCCAGCATCAATGAACACCCGATTGCCGAGGAAGACCGCAAGTTCCGCTGGCCCCTTGGCCGCCGCCCCGATGACCATCCGAGCCTTAGCCATTTTGGCTTCTGATCCCTCGAAAGGACCCCTCCCATGACCGCCCCGATCAAGCTCTATCGAAACCCGAAATCCGGCCATTGCCACCGCGTCGAACTGATGATGTCGCTGCTCGGCCTGCCCTATGAAACCGTCGATCTGGATATGGCCAACGGCGCGCACAAGGCGCCGGACTACCTTAAGATCAGCCCTCTGGGCCAGGTGCCCGCCATCGACGATAACGGCGTGACGTTGTCGGACTCGAACGGGATCATCACCTATCTTGTCGCGAAATACGGGGCGGAGGCTGACTGGACCGGCCACACGCCCGAGGAAAAGGCCGACGTCGAGCGCTGGCTCTCTATCGCAGCCGGTGAGATCGCCTCTGGCCCCTGCGCTGCGCGATTGGTGACGGTGTTCGGCGCCCCACTGGATCACGCTGGTGCCGTGGCCAAGGCGCACGCGCTGTTCAAGGTGATGGAGGCCGCGCTCGACGGCAGAACCTTCCTCGTCAGCGAGCGTATGACCCTCGCCGATGTCGCGGGCTACAGCTACATCGCCCATGCCCCCGAAGGCGGTGTGAGCCTCGACGCCTACCCGAACATCCGGGCGTGGCTGGCGAACATCGAGGCGCTGCCGAACTTCGTTGGCATGGCCACGTCACCGATCCCTGAACCTGCCTGAGCCCTGCTCGCCACGGCCCGGTGCTGTGGCGCCCCGCTTCCCAAGCTGACCTAGGACATGACCATGCTCGACGCTGCCAATCCTTTCCACGCCGGTGAACTTCAGGCGCAAGCCCGCGTCGGCGTGACAGATGTCGCGGATTGGGCGGCGGGCTTCATCCGCCCCTTCATGCCCGATCAGCACCGCGCCTTTTTTGCGCAACTGCCCTTCCTCGTGCTGGCAGGCGCCGACGCGGAGGGCCGCCACTGGGTCACGCTGCTGGACGGTCCCGATGGCTTCGTCCGGTCGCCCGACGCCAAGACCCTGACGCTCGACACCACGCCCGATCCGCAAGACCCGCTCGCCGATGCTTTGACCAATGGCACCGAAATCGGGATGCTCGGTATCGAACTGGCATCCCGCCGCCGCAACCGCCTGAGCGGGACCTTCCGCGCCAGCGGCACCGGTTACGCCATCGACATCCGCCAGAGCTTCGGCAATTGTCCGCAATACATCCATGAGCGCACATGGCGCCGCACACCGTCGGGCGATCCGGCTCCGGCTTCCCGCACTACCGCGCTCACCGACGCCCAGATCGCGCGCATCCACGCCGCCGACACACTGTTTCTGGGAACTGGCCACACAGGGCACGGCGATCATGCTTCCAACGGCTTCGACGCATCCCATCGCGGTGGCGAACCCGGCTTCGTTCAGGTCACCGACCCAACCCACCTGCGCCTCCCCGACTACGCCGGGAACAACTTCTTCAATACTATCGGCAACCTGTTGGAGAACCCGTCCATTGGCCTCGTCTTTGTGGATTTCGAAACCGGCGGGCTGCTCCACCTCTCTGGCCGCGCCTCCATCGACTGGGACGCCACGGACAGCCACGATTCGAACGCCCTGCGCATGATCGACATCACCATCGATGCCGTCGTGGATCGTCCCGCCGCCCTCACCCTGCGCTGGACGCAGGACGACGCGGACCTGCGTGACCTTGTGATCTTTGACAAGGTGGCGGAGACGGAGGATATCTCGTCCTTCTACCTCGCCGCAGCAGACTGCACCCCGCTCGCCCCCTTCGAGGCCGGTCAGCACCTGCCCGTTGAGCTCGACATCCCCGGCCAGCCCGGCGAAACCCGGCGTAGCTATTCGCTCTCCGGCGCGCCCGATAGCGACACCTATCGCCTCAGCATCAAGCGTGAAGGCAAGGGCCTCGCCTCCCGCTTCCTGCACGACGAACTGCACATTGGCGACCACATCAAAGCGCGCCGTCCCTCGGGTGATTTCGTTGTGCCGTGCAGCAACTGCCCCCTCGTCCTCGTCAGCGCGGGCGTGGGCCTGACCCCGATGCTCTCAGCCCTCCACGCCGCCGCTTCCGACGGGTCCGAGCGTCCCGTCTGGTACGTCCACGGCGCCCGCAACGGGGCCAGCCATGCGCTGAAATCGGAGGTTGAGGCGCTGATCGCAGATCGCACTAACCTGACGACACATATCCGATACAGCCGCCCCGACGCGTCCGACAAAATCGGCACCGATTACCACGCCAAAGGCCGCGTCACCGCGCAATCCCTGCTCGACCTCAACGCAGGGCCCGAGGCGCACTACATGCTCTGCGGTCCAGCGAAGTTTCTGGCAGACATTCGTAACGGTCTTGAAGCCGCTGGTGTCCCACCGCGGCACATTCATTTTGAAATTTTTGGGCCTACAGGATGATGCCTAACCCCTTGAAAGAACAGCGAAGCGGCCTTTAGTCTTAAAGGTAAGAACGGCAGCTAGGTTCGGCTCAGCCGACCTTGCATCATTGTCAGCGAAGTCCAAACCCCATCGAAACAGTCAGATGTCAGGTTTGAGCTATCTACAGAATGCTGCGCTTAAGACGAAAACCTTCAATGAGTAGCAAAGCAGACTATGCTGATTTTAGAGCTGCGACAAAATGGCCGACTCTTTTTATCAAATAAATTGAACGGCGCACGTGTTTCCCTGCTGTGAACAAAACATCAAAGGAAAGTACAGTGAAAAGCGTGAACAAACCTCTGCGTGCACTTAGTCTCTCGATCGCACTTGGCATGGCCGCTAAGGCCGTTGTCGCCGACGGTCACTCAAGCATGGCGATAGCAGCGTTGCAGAACCTTGAGGGCGCAAACATCGGCATCGCTCAAATCACACAGACGCCCCACGGGGTTCTCGTGCATGTTCGGGTCAGCGATTTGCCGCCCGGTCCCAAAGGCATTCATTTTCATCGGACAGCCCGTTGTGCGGCAGACGATGGCTTTACATCGTCCCATGGCCACCACGGTGAAGGCGAAGGCGAACATGGATTGCTGAACGCGGGAGGCCCCGGCATGGGTGACTTGGGCAACATTTATGTCGGATCGGATGGGATCGGCGAGATGCAGTTTTTTAAGACTGGTGTCTTTCTAGACAGCGGTGAAATGCCATTGTTGGACGAAGACGGCACGGCAATCGTGATCCACGCAGAGGAAGACGATCAAGTTAGCCAACCAATTGGGGGCGCTGGCGCGCGCATTGTGTGCGGCTTGGTGGAAGCCGGCTGACGAAACGCCTCTTGATGCGCGGCTCAGGTTGGGCCGTGCATCGCATTTGCGCGATAAACGTTTTTTTGAAGTGGACGCGTCTTCGCCATCGACGTCTGTCCCTTGTATAGGTTTTTGGTCAGAACTCCTGCAAGGATCGTTTGTGCGTTCCCTGGACAAGACGAAAGTAAGTCTAGTTGACGCCCGACGGGCGAACACGAGACGTTCGCTTTCGCAAAAGTGGTTTTGCTCTGATTTGGTGGACATCTAGAATAGGCGCAGATTGCGTCTGGAGGTGTCGAATGACGAAGCCGAAACGATACAAGCGTTACAGTGCGGAGTTCAAACAGGAAGCTCTGCGCAGGGCTGCTGAAGAAGGGATAACGGACAAGGCTGTGTGCGATGAACTGGGGATCAGCACGCGGCAATTCCGACGCTGGCACGGAGAAATGGCGATGCTGGGGCAAGAAGCGTTCCCGGGCAAGGGCCCGCCACGCGACGAGGAGTTGTCTGCTCTGAAGCGTGAACTGGCACAGGTGAAGAAGGAGCGCGATTTCCTAAAGGAAGCGGCGGCGTACTTCGCCAAGCAGTTGTCACTGTACCCTAGTTAATCAGAATCGTGGCTGATATTCTTGTTTGTTTTCAGTGCTCGACTGTACCCTTAATTTTCATATTGTACCTTTAATTCCAATACTGCACCCCTAATTGTCAGACTGTCAGATCTGTGGATAACTCTCCCTGACGTTTGTCGCCCACTGTCAAAAAAAGCCTTAGAGTTCATTGTAGTGCGGGGAGGCCCGGCCAAAAGATTAGCCTGTGGATACATTGCAATTAAGGGTACAAGAAGCACTGAAAAAGCGTCCAATCCGCAGAATCTGATTAATTAGAGTACAGTGACAATACCGCACCCAAAGCGATTCCGATCAACAAAAGCGCCGCTGTTCCAAGTGCCGCGAGAGGGGGGAATTGCCATTCAGGTTCGACGTGAACAGGATGGTCGGGGGCGCTGGCCAACAGCCGTTCGAAAGCGTCTTTGATTTGTGAGTCGGGAATCTCAAGCGCTTTTAGCCGTGCGGACAGGTCCAAGTCGGTTGCGAGCATGACGTCAACCTCATTACGCCGGTCGTCATCAAGCTCACCGTCAAGATAGGCCGTAAGAACTTCGTCGTTAATCCGATTATCCATGTGATCTGGCTTCACTCTCGTTAGCGTCCGCCTGCAGTTTTTTTGCGAGCCGAAGCAAGCCTGCTCATGACCGTACCGATGAGGATGCCCAAAATATCTGCCGCTTCGGCATATCTTTACCCCTCCACATAAACCAACAAGACGGTTGCGCGCTGCGCTTCTGGAAGGGCCATCACTTGGGACAACACCTCACGGGCCAGAATATTCGTTTCGGTATCCAAACCTGGTGTTGGCAGGTCGTTGAGATCAACGGTGCCAAGAGCACCGGCCCCACGGATGCGCTCGGAGCGTTTTTCGTTTAGCCAGACTCTGCGTGTCATGGTAAAGAGCCAGGCATTCAATGATGAACCTGGCTGAAACTTCCCGGCATTTTCTAGTGCTCGTACGGCGACCGTTTGCGCCAGATCGTCAGCGCCCGGCTTGTCACCTGACAGCGAAAGCGCAAAGCGCCAAAGTTGAGGGTAGATTTCAGGCAATCTTGATCTGACCTCATCTCGTCCAGACGTCTTTTTAAAAAAGTTTCGAATAATTTGCTCCGGCCAAGTGTTTTTATTATTACCAACTGACCCAAAAATGAGGAAGTAGACAATGAAAAACCTCCTGTTTGCCGCAGCGATGGCGACGATCGGAACGGCCGGAGCGGCGCTGGCCGACGGGCATCTGGCCTGGCCTGCGAGTGAAGGCGCGTACGTATATTTCATCGACCTTGAGGACGGCGCGACCGTGACCTCTCCGGTCCTGGTACGGATGGGCGTCAGCGGTATGGGCGTTGCTCCGGCAGGGACCGAACGTGAGGGAACCGGGCACCATCACATTCTGCTCAACCGACCCGCAAATGGGGAAGGCGAAGATGGAGAAGAAGAATGGCTCTACGGCATTCCCGCGGATGACAACCACATCCATTATGGTGGCGGTCAGACCGAGGCGACGCTAGAGCTGCCCGCCGGGACCCACACGCTGCAGTTGGTGTTTGGGGATATGAACCATGTCCCATTCGGCCCGCAGATGGCGAGTGACGTCATTACAATCACGATCGAGTAACGTACCGCTAGATTTGTGAACTGTGCGCCAGGTTGAGAAACTCGGCGCACCGTCTCTCTTTCGGTTGTCTCCTAATCGCGCGCTTAAAGCCGAGCGCTGCGCAGCAGAAAACTCGGAAACCGCCTTCGCTTCTGTCACGTTTTTCGCTGGACACCGACGAGCGGAAGTTGTTGTACAGCGCAGCAGTCGGTAGCTTGGGCTCGAGGCCAACGTAGCCGCCAGCGCCTCGTTCAATTCTGCTCGCGTCACCTCCACGAAGAGCCCTGGCGCAATCGATTGTCTGACGCAGCTGAAAGCCATCGACAGGCCGATCAGGGCCAAGACCGCGCCGATAATCGTTACTCGCATAATTCCGTCTCTCTCCGACGTGTCAGGCGCGCCGCTCTCCTATCGCGGAGTTCAAGATACGCATTTGCCCGCCGCTCTGCCAAGTCGGCATTCGCGGCATGGCGCGGCCCTTAGCGGACATCCAGCACAGTGGAACGATGCTGTAGTCGCAGCCCGCTTTGCGGTCATTCGCTGCGGGAGCAAGATCGTTGCCTGGTCGAACTGACATATCGCGGACGTTGCGGACTTTCGGTTCGCTTTGCCGAAGGGCTGCTTGACGCTGAAACTACCCGCCAAGCTTCAGCAAGTTCTCTATTGCCCTGAGCACAGTGTTGGCCCACTTCTGAGCATGCTCGGATAGCCTCATCCAATCCACGCGTTCTGCGTACTCAGCCGTTTCCTTGACCCGCGTCATTGGGACTTCGTCAGGCCTTAGTGCTTCATCATCAGTTAGAAACGGTCGTAGCGAGTCGAAATGTGCCAATGCTGACCTCATTCGCGCGTCCAAAGTCTTGGGGTTATTGATCGTCCGTATCTCACGAACGAGCTCGTTAAGGGCGTTGTCCAGCTCTTCGAGTAATTCGAAATACCGCGCCCTTTTCGCATCATTTCTTTCGCCAGCCGGAGCGGCAAGTGTCTCTTTTTCATGCCGAAATAGAGCCAGGACTGCCTCGGTCAGTAGTAACAGTTGTTGGTGTCCGCCCATCCCAACGATCGAGTAGGATTCTCGAAGAGCGTCTACAAATTCTTTCGGTACTAAGTTCGCTTGTTTTCTGAACCTAGCAATCTCCCAAGAAAGCGCGATTATTTCATCAACGGAATACGGGTCTTCGTAGTAGTCTCGTTCGGAGTCCCAATCTGGCAGATTCCGTTTTCTCCTACTTCGCGCAGTCTCGTCCTCCGCAGTCGGGAATATCATTGTCTTTGGTTCGGCCATACAAATTTTTTTTCCGTTGTTTGGCGACACAGTTTAGTATCGTCCCTGAATTCGGACATTCGCTGCAATGCAGGATTTGTGCAAGTTGGGCTCACAACTGAACTTCGTCGACCCTTACCTAATGCTCGCCCTTCTGAACATTGAAGAAAACTGAGGCCCGGCTGAAGCTGGGCCGCGTCTCTTACTCTGGCTCAGGGAATTTGGACAAGCCGAACGCCCTTCGCGGTCAGGGTGACGGCTCAGCCTCTCCCCTCGAACATTTTCACCGCATTTAAGCCATGAATCGAGCACCTCACCGGACATCAGTCGGTCTGGATCCTAGGAATACTTCCGTCTTGGAAAACGTCCTGGGCAACGGCCCGGAACATGGCGATTGGACAGGCGGCACCCAGAGCGGAACACAATGCCAAGTCATGCGTTCAATTCTCACATTGAAACACCTAAACGCGAACAACATCTCGCAAACGCCCATGAAAGGACCACCGCTATGAAGCTCTATCTTTTCGCACTGCTATCCATCCTCGCCCTTGCGGCCTGTGAGACAGCGGAAGGCTTTGGTCAGGATGTTCAGGCGGGCGGTGAGGCGATATCGGATGTCGCCAATGATGTACAAGACGATCTGTAGGCACGTGCGCTGGACGGCATTCGGTGACCTCTCCACTGCAGAGCTGGCCGCCAAATGCGTCCACTAGTACCTGAGACCCGGGTAGGAAAGGCGCAGATCAGTGGTCCGGTCACTACGAGGCCCAACAGAACGCCTGCGATGGAAAGCACGATCGCGCTTATCATCACGAAGGCTTGATAGAAACTGTTGAACTGAAGAACGAGGATGACGAGCATCAGGAAGATGACCGCGATGAACGCGCTGACGAGGAAAGTCATCGCCTCGGCCTGATGTCCGGCCCCTCCCACAAAGCTATAGGTCACCCCCTCCGGAAGATCGGCTGCGTCGAGCGCGGACTTAAGGGCCGTGATCTGCCGACCTCAGATGCGGCGCAGCTTCTCTTGTCGCCTGACATAGCAGGGAGGGCCGAGCGGCCCAAAGCCGACATCCGACCCGCTGTCTCTATGCTGCGGTCGCAGCCCGCATTGCAGCCGTTCGCCGCAACTGCGCAGCGTGGTCACGGTTCAAGGACTGGATCGCCGAACTTCACAGCCATTCGTTTTTGCGCTTTGCTGATGCAGCATTTGTTTATCATCGCGGCACATGCGTTGTTTCAATGGAGCGCGCGTCGCTAGATCGGTCAATCATTGGCGCTGTTTTGACCATCAACAATCTGTTCTTTGTCTGTATGTTGTCTAGAAAAGTAGGAAGCAAAGTCTATCGTAGTGCCCGTTGGTTGGGTAACCTCAATCTAGGCAGTTCTTGGAACGAGCCGTTTGTGCATGAGCAGCGAAAGCAATTTTTATCGTCGCAAAGGTGGTACAAATGATCGTCGGATGCCATTGATAGGCGGCGCCTGGCAAATTTTTGGCAAAGGTCTGTGAAATGGCAAACACTCGAACGCAGCGGCAAAACCCGCCACGAGACCATGCTTAATTTGAGACATAGAATAGTGAATCTGGCGACTTGAAAACCTCCAAGAGCGAATCTGAAAATGCAGCAGGGGACGCGCAAGACTTAGGCGAGCCGACCGGCTTCGGCACCACCTCGCATTTGGCGGCTGTCGCCGAGATCATGCAAATGGTCGATGGATCGGGCGAGGATGACGCGCCTGTGTTTCAGGCTATTTTGGCTTGGTCCAAGACGCTGTGCAACGCTCAGATGGCAGGCTTGATCCTTGCCACGGCGGAGGATGACGTTCAGACGTTGGCAGCCCATGACGGGATCGACGCTTCGGCCGTTGATCTGTTCAAGAGCGGGCAGATGAAAATGGATGCGCGCCTGTCTTACGCAGCCAAGTGCATCATTACATCTCAGCTGATTGCGCATGAAGACATGCGCGACAGCGACCTTTACCAAGCTGGCAGCCCGGTTGTCCGCGCGATGGTAGATGACGCCAACATCCGCAGCGTGCTCTTTGTCCCGCTGATGTCTGGCGCGCGGGCCATCGGGTTGATCACACTCTTCCGTACCCGAGTTGCCCCCTTCAGCGCGGATGAAATCGCGCTGGTCGAGGCCTTTGCCACCCTAGCCGTCATCGCCATCAAAACGGTGCAGCAATTCAAAGAGCTGCGGACCCGGCTGGAGCGGGAAACCGCGACAGCGGATGTTCTGCAAGCAATCTCTCAAAGCCGCGCCGACCATCAACAGGTCTTTGACACGTTGCTGAACCGCGCCGTGTCTCTTCTGGAAAGCGACCACGGGTCGGTCTGGCTGCTATCTGACGATGGCAACTGGGTTGAAACGGTGGCGCGCAAAGAGGACGGAGCCGAGGTCGGTGCCGCATTCGATCGTCGCCCGATGGAGCAGGCAGACAGTGTCGCCGCCACCGTCGTGCGTGAGGCCCGGATGTGGCGCACCGATGATCTGCAGGCCGACACCGGTTTTGCCGACCCCAACCATCCCAATCGGGTCTGGATCACGCAGTCGGGCGCGCGCTCCATCCTGATGGTGCCGCTGGTATCAAACGGCGCTGGCATTGGGTTTATCGCCGTTTACCGCCGGCATGTTGGTCCCTATTCCGACGACGACGCGGCCCTTTTGCAAACCTTTGCTGCGCAGGCGGTGATCGCCATTGAAAACGTGCGCCAATTCCGCGAGGTGCAGAATCGGCTGGAGCGCGAGCGGACGTCCAAGGATATCCTTGGTCTCATCAGCCAGAGCCACGACAGCGAACAGCCGGTCTTTGACGCGATCCTGAAAAACGCCAGCCGTCTGTGCAACGCGCCGCTGGCTTTTCTCAGTGTCGCGGATCACGAGCGCGGCGTGGTCACAATCCCGGCCAATGTCGGGGCGCGCACTGCGTTCGGCGACGTTCTGAACGGTTTTCAAGAACCGCTCACGCAATCCGAACTCGTGGCCGTACGACCAATTCTAGATGGGAAGATCATCCGACAAGACGACATCGCGGACGATCCCATTTACCACCGGGACAAGTCTCCGCGCCGTGTCCAGATGGTCGAGGTCGAAGGCGCGCGCTCCGTCATTGCTGTACCTCTGATCAAAGATGGTCGCGGGCTTGGTGTCATCGTGCTCTACCGGCGCGAAGTGGCACCGTTTTCGGATGACGACGTAGAGCTGGTGACAACTTTTGCTGCGCAGGCTGTCATCGCCATAGAAAATGTACGCCAGTTCCGCGAATTGCAGACGCGGCTCGAACGTGAGCGAGCGACGAGCGATATCCTCGAGGTCATTTCCAAATCACGCGATGACGAGCGCCCGGTTTTCGATCTTATTTTACAAAAGGCCATGGCATTATGCGGCGCAGAGGCGGCGGCCCTGGCTTTGGGCAAGAAGGGCGACACGCATCAGACCATGCCAGCGGCCTATGGGATCGCACCGGCCACGCAGGCGGTTTATGACGCTGCGCAAGTGCCAATGGATCCCGATATCTCGGTGGGTGCCAAGGCAATCCTCAGCGGAGAGCCAGTCCATATCAGGGATATGTCCCAAACGGACAATTACCGCAGTGGTGTTTCGATCTTCAAAACCGTTGTCGAAGATACAGGCATCCGCACAAACCTACTGGTGCCATTGCTAGGGCCAGACGGCGGCATCGGTGTGCTCATCCTATTCCGCAAGCAAGTGAAACCCTATGCCGACGACGAGATCGCGTTGGTCAAGAGCTTTGCCGCACAAGCCGTGATCGCCATCGAAAACGTGGGTCAGTTTCGCGAAGTTGAGGGTGCTCTGGAACGGCAGACCGTCACATCAGATATTCTGCGCGCTATCAGCCAGTCCCCGACGGACGTACAACCGGTGATCGAAACGATCGTGAGCAACGCCACGCGGATGATCGACTGCGACATAGCGGTCTTTCATCTGAAAGAGTTGGATCACTTCTGGCCGGCGGCCGGAGCGCGGCGCGGCGGTGTGCTCATTACGGACAAGATCCTTGAGGGCGCGCGCAAACTGGCCGTGCGCTTTAACGCCCAAGGTGCGCCGCTGCAGCCTGTGGAGCCGGACAGTAACTTCCCGTCGCGCGCCATGACGACTGGCAAAATCCAGCACATCATCGATTGGGAGAACTACGATCTGCCGCCCCACGAGGTCGAGCGTGGAAAGCAGTTGGGCCTGAAAGGAGCGATCTACATTCCTCTCATACAAGGTGATGTGTGTCTTGGGTCGCTCTGCCTGCTCACGACGACACGAACCGCGTTTACCAACGACGATATTGCACTCGCGCAGGCCTTTTGCGACCAGGCGATCATCGCACTGCAAAACACGCAGTTGTTTATCGAGACGCAGGAGGCGCTGGAATACCAGACTGCAACGTCCGAAGTGCTGGAAGTGATCTCGCGCTCGCCCAATGAGGTGCAGCCTGTGCTGGACGTGATCCTCAAGGTGGCGTCGGACATCTGCGCGCCGCAAACGGCCTATGCCACTTTGCGCGATCCGGAGGATGGCAGCTACACAGTGG
>JBCBID010000052.1:0-18772 GCA_038525015.1 Pseudomonadota bacterium
CCTTCGCCCATGATCCGCAGCTTCATGTTGCGGCCCATGACCAGGATCTGGCCCGCCGCGTTGGTCAGCGTCTGCGCGTTCTCGAACACGATCTTGCCTTCCTGGCTGGCCTCAAGGAACGACTGCTGGCCGCCTTGCGCCACGCCGCCGATGCGGACCTTCCACATCGGCGGGGTTGCGCAGGGTGGTCAGCAGTCGTTCCTGGAAGCAAGCCAGGAAGGCAAGATCGTCTTTGAAATCCCGCAGACGCTGACCAATTCGGCGGGGCAGGTTCTGGTCATGGGCCGGAACATGAAACTGTCGATCATGGACGAAAACGGCGACGAGCGCGCGAGCCACAAGCTGGGCTATGGCACTACCTTGTTCGTGACCGATGGGCAGGATGTGAAGCGTGGCGACAAGCTGTTCGAGTGGGACCCCTACACCTTGCCGATCATCGCGGAGAAGGCGGGTACAGCCAAGTATGTTGACCTTGTCAGCGGTCTGGCTGTGCGGGATGAGACCGACGATGCCACTGGTATGACACAGAAAATCGTGATTGATTGGCGTGCCGCACCGAAGGGCAACGAACTGAAGCCCGAGATTATCCTGGTCGGTGACGATGGTGAGCCGGTCCGCAATGATGCGGGCAACCCGGTGACCTATCCGATGTCCGTGGATGCGGTTCTGTCGGTCGAGGATGGCCAGAGTGTGGAAGCCGGTGACGTTGTCGCCCGGATCCCGCGTGAAGGGGCCAAGACCAAGGACATCACCGGTGGTCTGCCCCGTGTGGCCGAGCTGTTCGAAGCCCGTCGTCCCAAGGATCACGCGATTATCGCGGAGATTGACGGCTACGTAAGGTTCGGAAAAGACTACAAAAACAAGCGCCGCATTGCGATTGAGCCCAGCGACGAGACCATGGAGAAGGTCGAGTATATGGTGCCCAAGGGCAAGCACATCCCGGTCGCCGAAGGCGACTTTATCCAGAAGGGTGACTACATCATGGACGGCAACCCAGCCCCCCATGACATCCTTGCCATTATGGGTGTGGAGGCCTTGGCCGACTACATGATCAACGAGGTGCAGGAGGTCTACCGACTGCAAGGCGTGAAGATCAACGACAAGCACATCGAGGTCATCGTGCGTCAGATGCTCCAGAAATGGGAGATCGAGGACTCGGGCGACACCACGCTGCTGAAAGGCGAGCATGTGGACAAGCAAGAGTTCGACGCGGCCAACGAAAAAGCGCTGTCCAAAGGTGGTCGACCCGCTCAAGGTGGGCCAATTCTGCTCGGGATTACAAAGGCTTCGTTGCAAACGCGGTCCTTTATCTCGGCCGCATCGTTCCAGGAAACGACGCGTGTTCTGACCGAGGCTTCGGTGCAGGGCAAGAAGGACAAGCTGGTGGGTCTGAAGGAAAATGTCATCGTGGGCCGGCTTATTCCAGCGGGCACCGGTGGCGCGACCCAGGCCGTGCGCAAGATCGCAACGGACCGCGACAATGTGGTTATCGAAGCGCGTCGGGAAGAGGCGGAAGCGGCGGCTGCTCTGGCTGCGCCAAGTGGCGACGATGTAGTGGGTGGCGACGTGTTCGACACGGTCATTGACCATTCCGAAGACAGCCGCGAGTGATCCGACCCTTCCGGTCTGAAGTTGATCCCCCCGCCCGAAAGGATGGGGGGTTTTTCGCTATGGGGGCCGGGTTAACGGGGCGTACGGTGGATGATTTTCGAAAAATCCGGGGAAGTTGCATAGTCTCAGCCGTAAACTGCACATTTTGTGCGGCTGAAAAGGTGGCAAAATCGTGGGGTTTGGGAGGAACCGCGCACTTTGCGCCCAAAACTGCGCATTTTGCCGGATATGCGGTTGTTTACGGATCGTTCACTTTTGGCCGGCGTTAACGCTTTAGCAGCGCGCGTAACTTTTGAGTAAGGAATTGCCCCCTGGGCGGCTGCTCTTGTCGGCGGCGGGAGCCCAAGCCGGCACATGGTGTGGGTCGGCGAGGTGCCCGTGATCTGTACGCGATTGTTGACGAAGTCGTTGAGCGTCTCGCCGGGGGATTGTTTCGGTCTGGTGGTGCATTTCGTGCCTGACCGCGATCGCCCATAAGGCGACGCGGAAGGCAGGTGTGTTGGGGCGTCAGTTGGCCCCATGCCATTGCACGCGGGTTCAGATGTCTTCGAGAACCCGCCGTGCCACGCGGAAGCATTCCAGTGCCTGAGGCACGCCGCAATAGATACCGACTACGTGGATGATGGCGCGGATTTCGTCCTGGCTTACGCCGTTGTTGAGCGCGCCGCGGCAATGGATTTCCCATTCATGCATTTTGCCGAGGGCCCCGATCATCGACAGGTTCATCATCGACCGCGTTTTGGCGTCGATCACGTCATCGCCCCAGCCAAACCCCCAGCACCATGCGGTCATCGCCTGCTGGAAGGGGCGGGTGAACTCATCCGCTGTGGCGAGGTTCTTTTCGACATAGTCGGCCCCGAGCGTGGCCTTGCGTTGTTCGAGACCTTTCAGAAACAGGTCTTCGTCGAATGTGGTCATCTCTTTGGTCCTTTCAGCCGGATCGTGATGTCAGGATGCGGGGGGTATTTCAAAATGGTGTTGAGGTCAGATGAGCGGTCATGTCGCGGAAGGAGAGTGCCGGTGGGACCGGGCCGCGGGTCGCTGCGCTGGCGATGTTCACGCTGGGGTCTGGCGCGTGATCATGGGGTGAATTGGAGGCGGGGCCCGCGCGATGAAGGGCGCGGTGCGCTTTGCAGTCCTTTGGCGTAAGTCATCATGTGGGTGTTTGTGCCGGGTGTGGGGCCGGTCCGTTGTCTATCGCGTCCCGCATCCAGCGTTGAAGGTACATAACCGAGTGTTCGGAATTGACACCGCAGGCGGGATCGACCACCAGCGGCCCTGGCACATACCCGCGTGATTTCAATCCGCGCTGCACGCTTTCGACCAGTTGGATATCTTCTTCGACCGTGGTGGCGCGGTCTTGTGCGGCCATGCGCCGGACGGTTTCGTTGTCTTCGCCGCCGACCGAATACCAGCCCCGCCAGACAACAACGTGATCCGCATCAAGCGCGCGCCAATGGTAGGTGTTCAACAGGTTGCCCGGATAGACCTGGAACGAGAACATGGGCCAGAGGAACCAGGATGAATATTTGTCGTGGTTCGCAAAGCCGCTGTTGATGTCATAGCTCATCTGGCTGAGGTCATTGCATTCTGTTGTATGGCGCAAGCAATGGCCGTTGGGCTGGATGTCATAGGTTTCTGGCCGGATGACGCCGGTTGCGAAAGTTGGATGGTTCAGGGTGCAGTGATAGCATTCGGAGTAGTTTTCGACCGAGACTTTCCAATTGCAGTTTTCGGGGATTTCGATCCATTCCAGCGGCTTGAGGTCCGCCCAATTGGGCACAAAAGCCTCCAATTCTGTGCGCGCGTTCGGGAACCAATCTTCCATCGGGGCCGCGTTGGGATCGAGATTGACAAAGACAAAACCGAGGAGCACCTCGGTGCGCACCTGTGTCAGACAGATCGTTGACGTATCAAAGCCGGGCACAGATTTTGCGTTGGGAGCGGCGCGCAGCTTGCCCGTCAGTTCGTAAGTCCATGCGTGGTAAGGGCAGACGACCACCCGGGTGCTGCCCGCGCCGCTGACAAGTTGGTGGGCGCGATGTTGGCAGACATTGTAGAAGGTGCGGATTTCGCCATCCTGGCCCCTGATCGAAAAAAGGCTTTCGTCGCCAAGCTGGAAAGCGACGTAATCGCCGGGGCTGTCCAACTGGCTGACATGGCAGGCGAATTGCCATGTGCGGGCCAGCAGGCCGGTCTTTTCGTGTTCAAACACCTGGGGGTCGGTGTAGTAGCGTGCGGCCAGAGACCGGATCGGGGGGGTGTCCTCTTTCATTCCGGCGCGTCTGCATAGATGCCCAATTGATGGCGGCGGCGGTGAAAGGTTTCGACCCGGTCCACGATTTCGCCGCTGGCCACGGCGATCACGAAACTGAGCAGCGTCTCAAGCAGCGCAATGGTCGATACGGAGGAGGGGAAGAATTGTGGCGTGTCGACGGCGACGACAAAGCCGTGATCAGCGGCGCGCATGATGGGGCTGGCGGGGCTGTCGCTGAGGCCGATAATGGTCATGCCCTGTTCGCGCGCCACCTCGATCGCGGCGATCACCTCGCTGCGGTAGGGGCGCATGGTCATGGCGATCAGCACGTCGCGGTTGTCGGCCCAGGCGAGATCATCGGTTGGGGTCGAGCCGGGGCGGGGGATGGCGTGGAACTGGACCATGCCAGTGGAGGCGAGATAGGTGAAGTTGCGGGCGTTTGCATTGTTCACCCCAACGCCAAGGGTAAAGACCTGTCGGCTGGTCCAGATCGCTTCGGCTGCGGTTTTCAGGGTCTCGGCGTTGATGCCGGCGAAGGTGTCTTCGAGGTTGCGGATCGCGCCTTCGGCCATGTCGGCATAGAGCCCGCCCAGATCGCCGGATTTGCGGATATCCTGAAGCCAGCGGGCGCGGTCGGGGAAGCTGACGGCGCCATTGCGGATGGCATCGCGGAACGGGGCGCGGAAATCCTCGTACCCCTCGAAGCCGACTTGCCGTGCCATGCGCACGAAGGTGTTGGGTTTCACATTGGCCGCTTCGGCAATCTCGCGCACGGTGGACACGCCCACGTCATTTGGGTTTTCCAGCACGTAGCGTGCGGCTTTCTGTGCCTCGGGGGTGAGGGCGTCCCAATCCTGGCTGAGACGCTCCAGCACGCGGTGTGATACATTTGTGCCATTCATGATTGACAGTGATACATATGTCCATTTAGCCTGTCCAACAGTTTTGCGACTCCGTGACAGAGGAAGCGACCATGTCGAAGACGAGTGTTCCCGGACATGCCCGCGTGGTCATCGTCGGGGGCGGCGTGATGGGGGTCGGGCTGGCCTATCACCTTGCGCATGAGGGCTGGGGGCCGGAGGTCGTGCTTTTGGAAAAGGCGGAGCTGACCTCGGGCAGCACGTGGCATGCGGCGGGTCAGATCACGCAGTCTACCAGCAGCTTTGGTTTGGGCAAATGTGTGGATTACAATATTGGCCTGTATAGCGGGGCATTGGAGGCTGAGACCGGGCAGGCTGTCACTTGGCATGGCTGCGGGTCGTTTCGGCTGGCCTATACCCAGGACGAGATGGACTGGCTGCGCCATACGCTGTCGGTTGGGCGGTCGCTGGGGTTCAACATCGAGCTTGTCGGCCCGGAGCAGGTGGCGCAGCTTCACCCGTTTTACAATCTGGACGGGGTGCTTGGCGCGTTGCACACGCCGGATGACGGGCATGTGGACCCGACCAATGTGACCATGGCGATGGCCGCGGGGGCGCGGGCCAAGGGTGTGCAGATCATCCGCCGCTGTCGCGCGACCAACATCACCCAGGCGCCGGGCGGCGCGTGGCTGGTCGAGACCGAGCGGGGCGCGATCACGTGCGAACATGTGGTCAACGCCGGTGGGACCTATGCGCGGCAGATGGGCGAATGGTCGGGCCTGCAACTGCCGATGACGTCGATGACGCACCATTACTTTGTCACGGAAGAGGTGCCGGACTTTGCCGGGCTGGCGCGCGAATTGCCGGTGATCCGCGATGACCGAAAAGTGTCGGGCTATATCCGCATGGAGCAGAAAAGGGGCCTGATCGGCATCTACGAAAAAGCCAACCCGAACACGGTGTGGGAAGATCACTGCCCGTGGGAGGCCGAAAACGAGCTGTTTGAGGCCGACTATGATCGGGTCATGCCGTGGCTTGGGGAAGCGCTGAACCGGATGCCGATCTTTGCTGATCTGGGGATCACCCGCGATGTGCATGGCGCGATCAGCCATCCGCCGGATGGCAATCCGCTGATTGGCCCGGCACCCGGGGTGCGCAATTACTGGTGCTGTTGCGGCACGCAGATCGGGATCGGCTGGGGGCCGGGGCTGACGCGCGAATTGGCGCGCTGGATGGTGCACGGTGCCGCGGATATTTCGATGCGCGACTACGACCCGCGCAGGTTTGGGGCCTATGCTACCAAGGACTGGCAGGTCGTCAAGGCCCGGGAAGATTACTGCCTGCGCCACGAAATCCCGTACCCGCATTTCAACCGTCTGGCCGGACGGCCCATCAAGCCATCGCCGCTATACGAGACGCTGAAGGCCAAAGGAGCCATCTTTGAAGAGGTGTATGGCTTTGAGCGTCCGCGCTGGTTCGCCAAAGGCGATGTGGCGCAAAAGGATCACTATGCGTTCCGCCGCACGCCTGTTGACGACATGGTGGCAGCCGAGGTCAGTGCCGTGCGCGGGCGCGTGGGCCTGATGGATGTGACTGCCTTTGCCAAAGTGCTGGTAGAAGGACCTGATGCCTATGCTCTGCTGGACCGGTTGACGGCCAATAGGATGCCGCAAAAGGTGGGGTCGATCACGCTGACCCATATGCTGAACCGCCGCGGACGGATCGAGTTGGAAACGACCATCGTGCGGCAGGCCGAAGACCGGTTCTATCTGGTCTGTGCGGCTTTTTTCGAACAGCGCCTGCTGGATCATCTGACCGCACAGCGGACCAAAGGGAACGTTACAATTACCGCCCTGTCGGACAGTTGGGGCGCGCTGTCGCTGAACGGTCCGAAATCCCGCGATGTTTTGGCAGCCTGCACGGACACGCGGCTGGACAATGACGCGTTCCGCTGGCTTTCGGCGCAGCAGATCACGATTGCCGGGCGATCCGTCTGGGCCTTTCGCATGTCCTATGCGGGCGAATTGGGCTGGGAACTGCATATGCCATTTGACGCGGTGGCGGATGTGTATGCGGCGCTTTGGCGCGCGGGCGAGGCGCATGGCATTGCCGATTACGGCAGCTTTGCCATGAACGTGATGCGCATGGAAAAGGGGTTCAAGGGCGCAGGTGAGTTGACGAACGAAGTCACCCTGGCCGAAGCCGATGTGCTGCGCTTTGCGCGGACGGACAAAGACTATCTGGGCAAGGACAGCACGCTGAACACGGACCTGCCATGGATCTGCGCCTATCTGGAGATTGAGCCGGATGGGGTGGTCGATGGCCATGGCGGTGAAGCGGTTTTGCATGAGGGTGTGGTCGTCGGGTCCACCGCATCGGTTGTCTATGGGCACACGGTTGGCAAGATACTGGCCTTTGCCTATGTCAAACCCGTGGCGGCCACACCCGGCACCGCGCTGGACGTGGTGATCCAAGGCGCGCCCCGGGCGGCGCGTGTTCTGGGCGTGCCCGCCTATGACCCGCAAAGCCTGGTGCCGCGCATGGACGCGGCACGCGAGCCCGCCGTGTGAGCCGGATCGCCGCCCCTGCGCTGATGCCCGTTGCGGTTGGGCAGCGGATCACTCGGCTGCGGCTTTGGCACGTGCCACTGACCAGCCACACGGCGTATTACATGGCGGATGGCAAGGCCTGTGATACGGTGGAAACGGTTGTTTTGGCTGTTGATACCGATGTCGGGCTGACCGGGTGGGGCGAGGTCTGTCCGATCCCGCATTACCTGCCTGCCTATGCGCGCGGAGTGGCCCCGGCGCTTCAGGACCTGGCGCCGGTGCTTCTTGGGGGTGATCCCGTGGGGAGCGAGGCGTTGATGGCCAAGGCTGACGCGTTTCTGCCCGGGCATGTCTATGCCAAGTCCGCGCTGGACATCGCGCTTTGGGACATTACCGGCCAAGCGGCTGGGGTCCCGTTATATGTGCTGTTGGGGGGACGGCGGCAAGAGACGCTGCCGCTCTATCATTCGATCACTTGTGTCGCACCGGATGAGATGGCGCGGATCGCGCGCGCGGCGCAGGCGCAGGGCATCACCCAGTTTCAGGCAAAGCTGGGCGCGTCTGGTGACTGGCAAACCGATGTCGAGAGGGTGGTAAAGCTGCGCGAAGCGGTTGGTCCGGGCCCGCTGGTTTATGGCGATTGGAACTGTGGCGCGACCACGCTGGACGCGATCCGGGTAGGGCGTGGAGTGGCGCATCTGGACGTGATGCTGGAACAGCCTTGCGCGACGCTGGAGGAGTGCGCGCGGGTGCAATCGGCCACGGGTCTGCCGATGAAGCTGGATGAACTGGCGCATGATGTATCTACGCTGCTGAAGGCGCACCACCTGGGGATTATGGATGCGGTTGCGTTGAAATTGTCCAAGTTCGGGGGGCTGTCGGCGACGCGCCGGGCGCGCGATCTGTGCCTGTATCTTGGGGCCAAGATGTGCATTGAATGTACCTGGGGCAGCGATATCGTAACCGCTGCCGCGCTGCATCTGGGCGCGGCGACCACCCCGGATCGCGTTTTGAACGTGTGTGATCTGTCGGGCTATGTCAGCCCGCGCCTTGCCCCGGGCGCGCCTGCCCGCGCCGGAGGCCGCATTGCCCCGCCCGATGGTCCCGGCCTGGGTATCACCATCGACCAGGACCGCCTTGGCCCGCCCGACCTGATATTGGATTGACCTCATGAACCGCATCCACACCCAAGCCGATTGGATCGCCCGCGCCCGCGAGGTTCTGCCCGCTGCCGGTTTCGGCAATTTCGACGCCTCTGTCGTGATCGCGCGGGGCGATGGCAGCCGGGTCTGGGATGAGGAGGGGCGGGAATATGTCGACTACCTGATCGGCTCGGGGCCGATGTTGTTGGGCCATGGTCATCCCGAGGTCATGGAGGCGGTGCTGGAGCAATTGCCCAAGGGGATGACGTTTTTTGCCAATAATGCAAAAGGGATCGCATTGGCTGAGGCCATTACCGACGCGGTACCATGCTGTGCGCAGGTTCGGTTTGTCACGTCGGGCGGTGAGGCGGATATGTACGCTATGCGTCTGGCACGTGCCTATACCGGCAAGCCGAAGATCCTGAAATTCGAGGGCGGCTATCACGGGATGTCCGCTGAGGCGCAAATGAGCCTCGCGCCTGCGCGCGCCGTCAATTTCCCCACGCCCGTGCCGGACAGTGCGGGCATCCCGCAGGGTGTGGCCGAGGACGTGCTGGTCGCGCCGTTCAACGATTTGGACGCGGTGGCGTCCCTGCTGGCCGCGCATGAGGACGTCGCCGCCATTATCGCCGAACCCTTGCAGCGCATCATCCCTGCGCGGCCCGGTTTTCTGCGAGGCCTGCGCGAGTTGTGCGACGTGCGAGGGGTGTTGCTGATCTTTGACGAGATCGTTACGGGGTTTCGTCTGGCGTATGGCGGGGCGCAGGAACGCTATGGTGTGATGCCTGATATCTGTACGCTGGGTAAGATCATCGGAGGAGGGTTCCCGCTGGCCGCGCTGGGGGCAAGTGCCGAGATCATGTCGCATTTCGACAAGGATGCCGTGGGGGCAGAGGCGTGGCTGATGCAGCTGGGCACGCTGTCGGGCAATCCGGTGGCGGCGGCCGCGGGCCTGAAGACGATGGAGGTTCTGCGGCGCCCGGGCCAATATGAGCGGTTGCGGGAACTGGGCCAATCGCTGATGGACATGCAGTCGGCGGCGCTGTCCCGGTACGGCATCCGCCATCGCATCTGTGGCGACCCGACGCTATTGGACGTCTATTTCACCGACACCGATCCGATCGACTATCGCAGTGCGCGGCACAGCGACCCCGGACTGAACGTGGTCTGGAACGGCAGCTTGCGCGCGAACGGCGTTTTCAAATCGCCGGGCAAGCTTTATCCGTCGCTGGCGCTGTGTGCGGAGGACATGGCGCTGAGCGAAGCGGCGTTCGAGCGTGCGGCGCAGGCCGTGGCGGACCAGATGGATTGCGCTGTCACCTAGGTGTGTTTGCGGTGGGGTGCGTTTGGGGTGCCAGATGTGGGTTGGGCGCGTTTCTTGAGCCGTGCGTGGTGGAGCAAAACGACAGACCTGCCGCGGCGCCGCGCATGGTTGAGGGTAGTGCTGCCTCGTCAAGGATGCTGGTTGAAAATCAAACCGGGCTTGGCCAAGCGGCTGTGCCAACAGCATTTTGAACCCGTCTGGCAAACCGGAGAAGGGCTCGAACACAAAGCGGTTTTGGTGCAGTTTTTAGGGGGCAAGACAGCCAAATGATCTTGAGGCTGAATGGCAGAAAAAATCTATGAAGATGCGTTAGAGATGTTTGGCGACAGGCCTGCATAGCAGCTGGCGCGAGAACGATGTACTTTTTTGCGCAGGCTTTTTTTAGATTGGGTTTTAAAACGGACCTTGGTGCGGGTGCGAAGGAAGAAGGTAATACCAGCTATTTTGCCTTTGGCAATGTCGTTATTTGACTGTTCCGTCGGACCTTAGTTCTGGTCAAGCTACACCATGGTGGTCCAGACCCCGCCTTTGGCGGGACGTTGCGGGTGACGCTTAGCTTTGGGCCGCCGCCCCATATCCCGCACGGCGCCCGAAAACCGCGCCTGACGTCAGGCCGGAACCGCCGGGATAGCCGCCCCAGAACACGCCGCCCACCAGTTCACCGCAGGCGTGCAGGCCCGGGATGGGGGTGTCATGCGCGTCCAGCACCCTGCCTTGCGCGTCCACTTTCAGCCCGCCGTAGGTAAAGGTGATCCCGCCCGTCACGGGATAGGCGCGAAAAGGGCCCTGGTCGAGTTTTTGGGCCCAGTTGGATTTGGGCAGGGGCAGTCCGGGGGTGCCCTTGCGGTCGAGCGTGGTGGGATCAAAGGGCGTGGTGTCATCGACTGCGGCGTTGTAATCCGCGAGCGTGGCCGCTGCCTGGACTTGGTCCACGCCATCAAGCAGGGGGATCAGGGCGCTCAGGCTGTCAGCCTCCACATAATGTGCGTCGTGGAAATGATATTCGCCGTAGAGCAGATCAAACACTTTGGCGTCGAAGATTTGCCAGGCGAAATGGTTCGGTTGTTCCATGATTGCCGCGCCAAACTGGGCGTAGGTGTAGTTGCGGAAGTTAATTCCTTCATCGACGAAGCGCATCCCATGCGCGTTCAGCATTACACCGAGAAAGTAGCAGATCTTGCGGTAGTTCTTGCGTTCGCCGGGCGGCAGGTCGAGATTGCCGTACTCTGCCATGTGCAGGTCCATCGGTGTCGCGTGGCATCCGGCGTAAAGCCCATAGCTTTGTGCGCCTAGGCGCTCGGCCATCACCAGCCCGTCGCCGGTGTTGTGGGGTGTGCCGCGCACCTTGGCCTTGTCCCAGTCGCGACCGATGTGTTTCTGGCGCATATCGGGGTTTGCTTCGAACCCGCCACAGGCGAGGATCACAGCGTCGGCCGCGATGTGTTCGCCGCTGTCTGTGATGATAGCTGTCACGCGCCCTTGGTCCGTGATCAGGTCGGTCACCGCTGTTTGATAGCGGATGGTGCCGCCGAGGCGGGTGAAGGCGGCAAGTTCCTGGTCAAACAGGCCCACACCTTCGTTTTCAGCCGCGAGGGTGAGGCCGCCCCAGAAGATGTGTTTGCCGTCCTTTTCAAAACTTTGGCGGGCGTAGATCGGTTCGAATTTGACATTGTGCTGGCCCAGCCACTTGAGTGTGACATGGCTTTCGTCGATCAGGGTGTGCTGTTCAGGTGTCAGGGGGCGCCCGTCGTTGAAGCCTGCGAGGTCGGCGGCAAATTTTTCGCGCGTATAGCTGCCGAAATCGGTGTTGGGCAGGCGTGGGTCGTCGGGATCCCGCAAGAGTGGCACCAAGTCGTGGCCGCTGTCATAGGCAAAGCGCATGGCCCCGGCCGTATACTTGGTGTTGCCGCCTGCGAGAGCCTCGTCCGCTTTTTCGAGCATCAGCACCTCGGCCCCTTTTTCAAGGGCGGCGATGCCGGCGCAAAGGGCGGCGTTGCCGGAGCCTGCAATGATAATCTTGGTCATGGGGTTGTCTGGGCCTCGGGGTTGATCATGTGGATGGGGGCGCCGCCCGCATAGGCGTTGATCTGGTCGAAGATGTCAGAGAACTGGAGGTCAAATTCGTCTTCGGTGACGTAGCCGATATGGGGCGTGGGCAGGACGTTGGGTCCGGTCAGCAGGGGGTGCGAGGGATCGGTGAGTGGTTCGGTGTCAAACACGTCCACGGCAGCAAAGATGCGACCCTTTGCGATTTCCGCTTCGAGCGCCCCGGTCGCGACCAAGCCGGATCGGGATGTGTTCACAAACAGGCTGCGCGCGCACATCGCGGCAAGGTCTTCGCCGGTGATGATCCCGCGCGTCGCGGGTTTGAGGCGGACGTGGACGCTGACAACATCCGAAGTGGCGAAGAAAGTGGCGCGGTCGGGGGCGACGGTTGCGCCGTCTCGGGCCGCGCGTGCGCGCCCGTCGTCGGAGGCCCACCACTGGATATTCATGCCGATGGCTTTGGCGTAGTCAGCGACTGCCTGGGCGATGCGCCCGTAGCCGTAGAGACCGAGCGTACGGCCCCGGAGTGTGCGCCCCACACCTGCTTGCCACTGACCTGCGCGGATCGAGGCGACCTGCTCAGGGATCTGGCGGTAGCTCGCGAGGATCAGGGCGAGCGTGTGTTCTGCGGCGGCATAGGACGGTGTGCCCGCGTGCATGTTTGAGCAGAGCAGCACACCGGTGCGTGTGCAGGCGTCGACGTCGATATGGGGGTAGACGCTGCGTTGGGAGATCAGCTTGAGATTGGGGAGGCGGCCCAGCAGATCGGCGGTGATCTTGGTGCGTTCGCGAAAGAGCACGAGGGCTTCGGCGTCTTGCACGCGGTCGGCAAGGGCGGCGGGGTCGGGTTCGTGATCGGTCCAGACGGTGGTGTCGTGGCCATCGAGCTTGGCAAAGCAGGGCAGGGTGCGCAGCGTATCGAACCAGTCGTCTAGGATATGGACCTTCATCGGCTTTCGACACCGGCCTGTGGTGTTGGCGAGCGTGGCGTTGGGACAAAGACAAAGTCGTCCAACGATCGGATGGCCGAGAGCACCTTTTGCCGTTCGGCCAGCAGGTGATTGAATTGCGCGTCACAGCCCGCGATGGGGCCCGGGTAGCTGGAAATCTCGTCTTGCAGCAATTGCCGGGCCATGGCGAGTTCGGCGCGCGCGGCAAGAACGCAGTCTTCGAATGTGTCGGCCATGAGTCATCTCCTCTAAATTGTATACTATGGTATACAATTTCTGTGCAGCGTCAATTGCCCTGCCAGATGGTGGAGGGGACAAAGACGTGACCGGCGGCAAGTTTTCGGGCGGTGCGGACAAGTCCGGCGGAGTGAATAGTGATGCCTTCATCGACACGCTCGTAGTCCACCATGACGTCGATCTGGCCCATCGGGTGTTCCAGCACGATCTTGGCGGGGCGGCCATTCGGGATCGGCGCGTTGGCGACGGTGCCGGGGGTCAGCACGCAAGAGGCGAGGCATTGTGCACCGGTGACGGCGGTCGAGGGGTGCGTGCGCCATGGCATGAAATAGCGCGTGCAGATCGTGCCGCCGTCGCGGGGCGGGGCGACGATGCCAAACTTGGGTGTCACTGATTGCGAGACGTCGCCCATGCCCATGCGCGCCCCAGCCTTGAGGCGGATCGCCTCCATCCGGGCAAAGAAGTCCGGGTTGTCGTTCAACGCTTCGGCGCTTTCGTAACCGGTGAGGCCGAAACTGGAGGCCTGGGCGATGACCATGGGCATGGCGACATCCATGCAGGTGACCTCGACCCCGTCGATGATGTCGATCAGGTTGCCTGTCGGCAGGAAAGCTCCTGTGACGCCGCCGACCGTCTCCATGAATTGCAACGCGACGGGTGCCGCGGTGCCGGGCACGCCGTCGATCTGGGCCACGCCATCATAGGTGACATTGCCATCGGGGGCCTGGACGGTTGCCGCGACCTTGGCCCCGGTGTTGACGGCGTGGATGTTGACTTGGGTTTCGCCGGCTTGTGCCGGGATCAGACCCATCTCGATGGCGGCTGGGCCAACGCCAGAGAGTATATTGCCACAGGTCGGTTTGAAATCGACCAGACGGTCTTCGACACTGACCTGGGCGAAGAAGTAGTCAATGTCGGCCCAATCGTCGTCAGATGGAGACAGCATGGCCACCTTGGTGGCCACTGCCGCGCCGCCACCGATGCCGTCGATGTTGAGCGGGTGGCCCGAACCGATCATGGCGATCAGCACTTGGGCCAGCGTATCGCGGTCCTCGGGCAAGTCGGCGCGGTTCAGGTAAGGTCCGCGCGAGGTGCCGCCGCGCATGAAGAGATAGGGAATTGCGGTTTGGGTCATGTCAGGGGCCAGGGCAGGTCAACGTAGTTTTGGAGCAGGCCGGGCGGGAAGTCGCGATTCAGGAGGCCCGCCATCACGCACATGAGCGCGATGCCAGCCACAGTGTAGAGAGCAGCCATGGTGGTGCTGAGACCCGCACGAATTCTCAGGAAGCTGAAGAGGAAGAGGGCGAGCGCGAGGATGAAGCCCAGCAGCGAGGTCAGGATCAGCAATGCCGCAAACCAACCGAGCGTCGGCCACAATCCGTGGGTGGCGTCTGCGTCTGCGCCATCATGTTCGCGGTCGGCAAAGATCGTGTCGGTCTCGGGCCGCAGCATCATGCCGATGATCAGGATCACGCAGCCCACGAGGCAGACCCCCGCAACGAACATGGGGAAGGTGCGGTCGCGGCTGAAGGTTGGGATCGAGGCGGCGTCATAGAAGGCGTAGGCGATGTAGGCGGTCACCGCGATTAGGAACAGGAAGGGCGCGCGTTTGGAGCCGGACTGTACGTCGCCTTCGGCCATGATGTTCTTGGACTGGCGCAGGCCAATCACGACCGACAGGACGGTGATGATGATCAGGACGATCACGATGGGCGAGAAGATGTAGTCGAGCCCTTCGTCAAAGCCGCGGCGGAAGCGGGATTGGGCGATTTGCAGCGCCTGGTTGGCGTAGGTTTCCGCAGGGTTCGACAGCACGAAGCCGATGAGGAAGGCGGGGCGTGACCAGTCGAAGCGGCGCATGAGGATGCCGAGAAAGCCAATCGCGAAGAGGGCCACGAGGTCCATTAGATTCTGGCCGGACTGGAACGCTGCGAAGCTGATGATCATGAACAGGAACGGGGCCAGAAGCGCGAAGCGGATTGTGGTGAGCTTGGCGATGCCACCGGAGGCTGCGATGCAGATGATTGTGCCCACGACATTGGCCAGCGCCAGCAGCCAGACGATGGAATAGGTAATGTCGAGGTTGTTTTTCAGCATGGCGGGGCCGACCTCGATCTGACCGGAGCCCAGCAGGGCGATTGCCCCGATGAAGATGGCCATGGAGCCGGAACCGGGGATGCCGAAGAGGAGGGTGGGGACGAGGCCACCGCCTTCCTTGGCGTTGTTCGAGCTTTCCGGCCCGATCACGCCACGCACTTCGCCCTTGCCGAAATTGGACTTGTCCTTGGTCGATTGGACCGAGTGACCATAGGCGATCCAGTCCACGACCGAGCCGCCGAGACCCGGAATAACGCCCACGACCACCCCGATGATTGAGCAGCGGACGGAGAGCCAGATGTTGGCGAACCAGTCTTTGACCCCATCAAGCCAACCACCCCCAAGCGATTGTTCCTTGGCAATAGCGCGGTCTTGTCTGAGCAGCGAGATGATCTCGGGGATGGCAAAGATGCCCAGGCCCACGATGACCAGTTTCAGCCCGTCGGTGAGGTAAGGATAGTCGTAGGACGACATGCGCAGGTCGCCCGATGATGCGCCCTCGCCGATGGTGCCAATGAGCATGCCGAGGCCGGCTGCGACGAGCCCCTTGATCGCGACACGGCCTGCGAGGATGCCGACCATGGAGAGGCCGAAGATCGTGATCATCAGGAGTTCAGGCGTGCGGAATTCGAGCACGATAGGGCGCGCGATCAGGATGAAGATGGTGAGGAAGCTGGCCCCGACCAGACCGCCAAAGAGCGATGACGCGAAGGCTGCCGAAAGGGCGCGTGCGGCTTTGCCCTTTTGCGCCATCGGGAATCCGTCAAGCACGGTTGCTTGCGACGCGGATGAGCCGGGGATACCCATGAGAACCGACGCGAACGTGTCTGAGGTGGGAACGACGGCGACCATGCCAACCATGAGCGCGAGGCCGAGGATCGGGTCCATGCCGAACATAAAGGGCAACAGCAGTGACAGACCCGCGATGCCACCCAGACCGGGGAACACCCCGATACACAGGCCCATCACCACGCCGAGGACCAGGTAGCCCAGCACGACGGGTTGCAGGATCAGGGCCCACGCATCGCCAAGCGCGGGCAGGGCGGTTGCCAGAATGTCCATGAGTGGTGGCCCCTTCTTTGCTTGAAAAAACGCCCTGTCCTGCGGGGGCAGGACGCTTTGAAAGCAAAGATCAGTTCAGGGTGACCCCGTAACGCTCTTCTAGCCAGCCGACGACGAAGTCCTTGGCTTCCGGGGGCACGTTGGTGCCGCTCTCCAGTGCGCCTTGAGCCTCTGCACCCGTCATTTGCGGATACTTGCCCAGACGTTTGGACGAGATATCTGCGAAATCGCCGCGTGCTTTAATGGCTTCAAAGGCTTGCGTGTAAGTGGCGATGGCATCTGCTGATGCGCCATTGGGCAGGAACACCATCTTCTGCGCAGGGAAGCCCGCGATGAAGAAGGCCTTCCATGCGTCCCACTCCGTGCCCGAGGTTTCGCAACCTTCAGTCGCTTCGCAGACTTCCTTGAAGGTCGGCATGTCGGGGAAGGTCGGATCGCGTACGATATTGCCAGCGGCATCGAGCGCGCCCCAGCTCATCATCGGCACGGCGGTGCCTGCTTCGACCAGTGGGGTCACACCCGACAGGAAGGACGACGAGGTCTGGTAGTCAATGTTGGCTTCGCCGCGTTCAAACATCAGGCGGCCATCACCGCGACCCTTGATGCCAAAGACCGGCTCGACCTGCAGGCCCAGCATTTCCCATGCCAAAAGCGGCACCAGGTCGAGGCGGGTGGCCCCTTGAGAGCCGTAGATGAAGTCTTCGCCCTGCAGGCCAGATGCGTCGAGGCCATCCATCTTGGCGGCCATGTCGGGCGGCAGATAGGCGACACCGCCGGTGCCGGAGGCCAGAACGACGTTCCAGTCGCCGTAGTTGTATTTGACCCTAGGGTCCCCCAGCAGGAACGGGAATTGGGTCGAGCCGGACGAGCCGAAGATCAGGGTGCCTTCGCTGTCGGAATAATCCTGTTCTTGAAAGAAGTTGGCACCCTTGGTCGAGCCCGCACCCGGCATGAATTTCACGACGACTGTGGGTTGGCCGGGCAGCGCTTCGCTGAGTAGGGGGGCATAGAAATTTGCCCACTTGGCCGAGCCGCCGGTTTCCGAGAATGGAATGATCCATTCGACGGTCTTGCCCTCAAGGTCGATACCGTGGCCGCCCGCGTTGGCCTGAACGGCGAATGTCGCCGCGGCCGCAGCCACAAGACCGCCGGCCACACGGTGTGTGGTTTTGAAGATGGACATATGTTCCTCCCTTATGTGCAGGTACGCCCCTCCTCGGGCGCGCCGATACAGAATCTCCGGGCTGTCCGCGCCCGGTTGATGCGCGGAAGCTGACCTGCGAAGCTTGCATGAAACTTTCGGACGCGGAATTTGATGCGGATCACGCTTGTTGAAGACAATGTGGGGCTGGCCAAGGGCATCGCCTATCGGCTGGAAGATGCGGGTCATGCGGTGGATGTGCTGCATGACGGCAGCGACGCGGCTGCGTTTCTGAAAGGTGATCAGTCCGACATGATCATCCTGGACATCAACCTGCCTGGCACCGACGGGCTGCAAATTCTGTCCGACCTGCGCGCGCGGGGCGATCAGCGCCCTGTGGTGCTACTCACAGCGCGCGCGGCGACCGAGGACCGGGTGCTGGGGCTAGATGCGGGGGCGGATGATTACCTGATCAAGCCGTTCGAGATGGCCGAGTTGGAGGCGCGCGTGCGGGCGCTGGCCCGACGCCGCGCGGTACCGCAGCGCCAGTCCCAGGTGGTCGGACGGTTGCGGTTTGACCCCGATGCGCGGCAATTGTTCGACGGTGACGATCCGGTCGAGTTGCCGCGCCGGGAATTGTCGGTGTTTGAGTGCCTGCTGGCGGCAGACGGGCGGATCGTGTCGAAAAGCGCGCTTCTGGACTATGCCTATGGCGTAGGGGCGGATGTCGAGGAGAAGGTGATCGAGGTCTATATTTCGCGCATCCGATCGCGTCTGAAGCCCTTTGGCATTCGGATCCGATCGCAGCGGGGGCTGGGCTATCAGTTGCTGTCAGAGGAGACGGCATGAACAGCCGGTCGCTGCGCACGCGGCTGATTATTATCATACTGACACCGCTGTTGCTGATCGCGGCCCTTGCGGCAATGTGGGAGTTTCGCAGTACCACAGAACGGGCAGGTGACATCTTTGACCGGGGGTTGTTGTCAGCGGCGCTGGCGATTTCGCGCGATGTGGCGATGTCGGGCGGGGATGCGCTTACCCCGCTGACCCGGGGGCTGATCAGTGACACGTCGGGGGGCGAGTTGTTCTATCACGTTTATGCGCCTGACGGGGTGTTTGTGACAGGTTATGCCACGCCGCCCCCACCGCCGCCTGACACGCCGCCTGTGCTGGAGGACCCGCTTTATTACAACGCGTCCTATCAGGGGCGGGACGTGCGGGTGTTGCGGTTCCAGGACGGGGCGACCCTGGACGGGATTACCGGGCTATTCACTATTTCGGTCTGGCAGGATCGCGAGGTACGGTCATCATTTGTGCGTGATGTGGTCGCGCGGACGTTTGCGGTGATTGTGTTGCTCTTGGTGTCGGTCGCATTGGTGGTCTGGTTCGGGGTGCGGTTGGGGCTGCGGCCACTTTTGGACCTTGAGGATGCGATTGCGCGACGGACGCCCAGCGATCTGACGCCCATCCGCAGGCCCGTGCCGACCGAAGCGCAG
>JBCBID010000053.1:0-17162 GCA_038525015.1 Pseudomonadota bacterium
CGACGCAGCCTAAGACGTGCGGTGGGCAGATTTCCCCCCCAACGACAACGCCCAAGGGTAGGGTGGGCAATCTGCCCACCGCCCCAATAGGAGGCCAATATGCAATTTGATCTGGTATCGCCCGAGCGCAGTCTCGCGTCCCTCGACGCGACAGCCGTGCAAATCCCCGGCGCCGACGGCGATATGACCGTGATGGCTGACCATGCCCCTACGATCACCACCCTGCGCCCCGGTATCCTGCGGGTCGAGGCTGGCAATGACACCCACGAATATGTGGTCACCGGCGGGTTCGCCGAAATCGGTGCCGCGGGCGTGTCCGTGCTCGCCGAACGCGCCGTCGCCAAGGGGGACATGACCCAAGACCAGATGGACCAGATGTTCGACGAGGCGCAGGATGTCTATACGCGCGCGAAGGACAACTTCCAGAATGAACCGGGCCCTGTCGATGACGCGGCCAAGCTGCTCGCCGACATGGTGGCCGTGGGCGGTGAGATTGGCCTGAGTACCAAACAGCCCAGCCTGTAACCTCAGATAGAATATGCGAAAAAAGGCCCCGTGTTTACGGGGTCTTTTCTGTTTTGGGTCTTAACCTGTGCCGATGACGTGATACCAATCCGTGACGGACTAGACCGGACACACATGAAAAGACTGCGCAACCATTTGATCGGCATAGACCAAGGCGACACTGTGCTGTTCTCTGACTTCGAGGATGGAGGCGAGATGTGGACGGGTCGTGGTCAACGCGAACGCCGCCGCCGCATCGCCTTTTCCGAACCGTTTCGGGCGGCGCCATCTGTGCATGTTTCGATCTCGATGTGGGACATCGACACTGCGACCGCTCTACGTGCCGACGTGACTGCCGAAACGATCACGAAAGAAGGGTTTGACCTGGTGTTTCGCACCTGGGGCGACACCCGCGTGGCGCGTGTCCGCCTTGCATGGATAGCGATGGGCGAGTTGCGGCAGGCCGATGATTGGGACCTGTATTAGAGCCTCGCCTGTCATGTCCGCTCCTGCCGCTCGCAAACACCGATGACGCTGCGGCTACCGGCTGCCACCTGGGTCGGGCCCTGATCATCCACGCTCCGCGCCGTTGATCCTCGCTGTTTTGTCCAAATGAGTTCAGGTGGCCCATGCAGCGCCGCACATCGACCCCGACGGGGCAGGGCACTTAGAGGTCACGGGGTGAATATTGCCACCACCTATTCATGACATCACCCCGACCACCAAACCTCAGCCCCAGAGCGGCCCGGCCCTCGCGGCCGAAAAGACCAAGCACCCTTTGGTGGTCACCAAGGACTAAAGGCGCTGCGGACCGCAATCAGTTCCGCGCCGTAGCGCGGAACCGACTACCACAAGGCTGTGCTGTCAAACTGTCAGAGGTGATTACTTACATTCCGCCAGCGTGTTTGCCATATTGCGAATGAGTTCCGGATAAAGCGCAACACCCGGTTCAAGTGCGGCACCAAGCGGATCAATCACGCTTGTCTTGGCGTCCGTTCCATCCAAAACGGTGGCCACAAGCCCTGGATTGAATTGCGGTTCTGCCAGAACACAATCTACACCTTCGTCACGGATGCGGCCCTGAATCTCGGCGATCCGTGCCGGGCTTGGGTCAGACGCATCACCGATCGAAATCGCACCCGATGCCGGGAAGTCGAAATCGCTCTCGAAATACTGATATGCGTCGTGGAAGACAATAAAGCTAAGGCCACGTGCTGGCTCCAGCATGTCGCTCACCTCGGCAGACAACGCTTCCATCTCGGTCCGTGCCGCCGATGCGTTTGCAAAATACGCCCCGGCATTGTCAGGATCAGCAGCCGATAGTTGCGCTGCGATCACGTTCAACCAAGTGCTTGCGTTCTGCGGAGACAGCCAGGCATGCGGGTCATGCGCTCCATGCGCATGGCCGGCATGATCATCATGGCCGTGCTCCTCGCCTTCGGCATGATCTTTGTGGTCATGATCATGGTCATCATGGTCGTGCGCGGCTTCCGTGGTGTGCTCTTCGTGGCCATGGTCATCGTGCGCGTGATCGTCATGCGCGTGATCGTCACCCTCGGCGTGGTCTTTGTGGTCATGATCATGGTCGTCGTGGTCGTGCGCGTCTTTCGCGGCATGCTCTTCATGGCCATGGTCATCATGCGCGTGATCGTCGCCGTCGGCGTGCTTGTCATGATCGTGGTCATCATGGCCGTGCTCTTCGCCTTCGGCATGGTCATCATGGCCATGGTCGCCGTGATCCTCGTGGTCCCCGTGATCATGTGCTTCGAACAGGGCATCTTCCCGGAAATCGAGCAACTTGATCCCATCCGCCTCAAGCAATGTTGTCACGGACGCGTCTGGCGCCAATGTCCCGATCGCGTCTTCCAACCAAGGGGTAAGGTCCTCTCCGACCCAGAACACAAGGTCGGCGCTTTGCAATGCGGCAGCTTCCGACGGCCTCAGGCTGTACTCATGCGGGGATGCTCCGGGATCGACAATCAGGTCCGGCTCCCCGATACCGTCCATCACGCGGGCAACCAGCGAATGCACTGGGGCGATATCAACGGCAACCCGGGGCGCATCGGCAAAAGCAGTACCGCCCAACAAAATGGCGGTGGCGGAGAGCGAAAGACGCATTCTGGACATCTGGACCTCGGTGTGATTTTATAACATTACGGTTCGCATACCGCACACGGATTAACATGACAAGCAACGACCAAGCAGTCAGCGGTGATGCCGGGGCGTCAGTGAGCTTTCAACAGCAAAATCAAGCACGCTGTGTCAGTGATGGGCTCGCCGTGGCTCAGGCGCGCTGTGCGGCGGAAGGTCTGCGTTTGACCCCCGTACGGCGCAAGGTGCTTGAGTTGTTGTTGCAAGAGCATCGCGCGCTTGGCGCTTACGCCATTCTGGATATGTTGAGCGCGGCCGGATTCGGGTCGCAGCCCCCGGTGGCCTACCGCGCTCTGGATTTTCTGACAGAGCATGGATTTGTTCATAAGATCGAAAGGTTGAACGCCTTTGTCGCGTGCGCCCACCCGGACAAGAACCATTCGCCGGCCTTCATGATCTGTCGCCTCTGCGCTTCCGTTGCCGAGGCGCAGGCCACACCCGCCAAAGGCACCCTAGGAGAAGCGGCGCGGGCCGCCGGGTTTCAGATAGAAAAAGCGGTTGTGGAGGCCGAAGGCATTTGCCAGGCCTGCATCAAAAAGGCGAACACGTGACCCTCATCTCGGTGAACACGCTCAGCGTCGCATACGGCGCCCACACGGTGCTGCGCGATGTTACACTCTCTCTTGAACGTGGTGAGATCGTTACCATTGTTGGTCCCAACGGCTCGGGCAAGACCAGCTTGTTGCGCGCCATCATAGGCGCGGCGACCCCGGTACATGGCAGCGTCACTCTTAAGCCGGGGGTCAAGATCGGATATGTCCCCCAACGGCTGTCCATTGACCAAACCTTGCCAATCACCGTCGAACGCTTCATGCGCTTGACTGAACGGGTCGCTCCCTCAACCTGCAAGGACGCGCTGGACGCCGCGGGTGCTCCAGACCTGCTGAAGCGACAGATGTCGCAATTGTCCGGGGGGCAGTTCCAGCGGGTGCTGCTTGCACGCGCTCTGCTGAACCGACCCGATGTCCTGCTGCTGGATGAGGCGACGCAGGGGTTAGATCAACCCGGCTCGGCGGCTTTCTACCAGCAGATCGAAGCGGTGCGAAACGATACAGGATGCGCGGTCCTTATGATCAGCCATGACCTGCACGTCGTGATGAGCGCCTCTGACCGGGTGGTTTGCCTAAACGGCCATATCTGCTGCGAGGGCACACCCGAGGTGGTCGCATCTGCGCCCGAATACCGGGCCTTGTTCGGTGCTGGCACCGGGGGTGCGCTTGCGCTCTACCGGCACGACCACGATCACAACCATGACCACCCGCACAAGGCCGCAGAGTAGTGTTTGACGACTTTATGACTCGTGCCACGCTTGCGGGCATCGGCGTGGCCTTTGCCGCCGCCCCGTTGGGGTGTTTCGTGGTCTGGCGCCGCATGGCCTATTTCGGCGATGCCACCGCACATGCGGCTATCCTGGGGGTGGCGCTGTCGCTGGCGTTCGAGATGTCCGTCTTTTCGGGCGCGCTGATCGTGGCGCTCTTGATGGCATTGACCGTCACATTGCTGGCGGGCCGGGGCTACGCCATGGACACGCTCCTTGGTGTGCTTGCCCACTCGGCCTTGGCCGTGGGTCTCGTCGCCGTGTCGTTTCTGTCAGGCATCAGGATCGACCTTATGGCTTATCTCTTTGGCGATATCCTTGCCGTCTCGCGGACCGATCTTGTCGTGATCTGGGGCGGTGCGGCGCTGGTCGTTGCCCTGATCTTCTGGCGCTGGTCTGCCTTGCTCACCTCGACCCTGAACGAAGAACTGGCCTACGCCAGCCACATCAACCCGAAACGCGAACAGCTTGTGCTGACACTGTCCCTTGCCATCACGGTCGCGGTTGCGATTAAGGTGGTGGGCGTTTTGCTGATCGCCGCGATGCTGATTATCCCCGCAGCCGCGGCCCGGCGCCTGTCACGCACGCCCGAGGCGATGGCGCTCGGTGCGGCGGCCATCGGGGCCCTGTCTGCCTCTGCGGGCCTGTGGGGGGCCTATGTGTTCGACACACCGGCAGGCCCCTCTATCGTCTGTGTTGCCGCGCTCCTGTTTGCGGCCGTGAACGCCCTTGGATGGGCAGGCCAACGCCGCTCCTAGCAGCCTTGCCATCTTGGCTCAGACACGCCGCCAACGGACAAAGGCGCGCGCCAATGTCTTACAACCGGCTCCCATCCATTGTTCCGTGCCGTGACCGGTTGCGCACGCGCCATCACAGATCAGCCTGTCCAGGCGAAACGCAGTCCAATGCGCTCATTTCGTACCCGCTCATTCACCGGTCCACAGCCGCTACCGCAGAACACTCGCCAGAAACTGCCGGGTCCGGTCCCGCTGCGGGGCTGTGAAAATCGCTTCTGGCTCACCTTCCTCGGCCACCACGCCCTGGTCCATAAAGACCACGCGGTCCGCCACATCGCGAGCAAAGGCCATCTCGTGAGTGGCCAGCACCATTGTCATGCCGTCATCCCGCAGGCGACGCAGCACATCCAGCACCTCGCCCACCAATTCAGGGTCCAGCGCCGACGTGATCTCGTCCAACAGCATCGTTTCGGGCCGCATCGCCAGCGCCCGGATCACCGCTACCCGCTGTTGCTGCCCGCCTGACAACTGATCGGGATACTTCGTCATGTGATCGGCCAACCCGAACCGGGCAAACAGCGCTTCAATACGCTCTCGCGCGTCTTCACCCAGCACCCGGCGCGGGGCGAGCGCCACATTGTCATAGGCGGTCATATGCGGAAATAGGTTAAAGCTCTGGAATACGATCCCAATGCGCTGGCGTATGGGCGCAAGATCAAAGCCAGGCTCCGCAATATCGACACCGTCCAGCAAAACCTCGCCATCATCCACCGGCTCCAATCCATTCATGCAGCGCAAAAGCGTCGACTTGCCGGACCCGGACGCCCCAATCAGGCACACCATCTCCCCCGGGGCGATGTCCATGTTTATGCCGCGCAGCACCTGTACGTCACCAAAGCTCTTGGTCACGCCGCGCAAGGACAGTCTGGGCGCGACCGCATCAAGACCTTGCATCGCGGTCCCTGTTCATCAGGTAATCGGCATAACGCGTCGCGGGCACCGTGATGCACAAAAAAATCACGGCGGCCGCCACGTAGGGTGTGAAATTCGCCAAAAGCGACTTGAAGATTCCCGCCTGACGCAAAATCTCGACCGGACCAATGAAACTCAGCAGCGCCACGTCCTTTTGTAGCGCCACCAGCATGTTCATGTTGGCTGGCACAACACGGCGGATGGCCTGAGGCAGGATCACATAGCGCATCGTGTCCCGCTCGCTCAGGCCCAGACAGATGGCGGCATTGCGCTGGCTGGCATGGATGCTTTCTATGCCCGACCGAAGCACCTCGGCGACATAGGCAGAATACGTGAGCACCAGCGCGACTGTGCCCCAGATATAGGGCGAGTTCCACGGACGGGGCAGCCCCAATCCCGGAATGCCAAAACCCACCAGATAGACCAGCAACACCACTGGGATGCCCCGAAACAGGTCCACATAAACCGCGCCAAAAATGCGTAACGGAAACAGGGCCGGATTTGTATTGCCACGCGCCAGCGCGATGGCCAGGCCGAGGGCAAAGATCATAGGCACCGACCAGGCAAAGATCGCAACATCCAACGTGAAGGCACGCAAAAGGTCTGGAAAGACCCGAACAAACACATCGCCATTGAAAAACGAAGACCGTACCGCCTCCCAACCCGGCGCAAGCGGAACCAGAAACACAACAAGGGCCAGCACACCAACGGTGCTGACCCCTGCAACCGTATTGGCCCGGCGCTTTTGCCGGGCCTCGTAAGCCGCGCGCCGTGTCATCGTGAAGGTGTCACTTGATCAGGGGTACCCCGGTGGCTTCCTGCAGCCACTGCGCCTCGATCTCGGCCAGCTTGCCGCTGTCGGTCATCGCGGCCAGCGCCTCGTCCACACAGGCCTTCAACGCCGACCCTTCGGGCATCAGCATCCCGAACTGGTCGGGGTTTTCTGCTGCGGCAGGATCAAACTGGCCCAGCACCACGCCATTTTCCATCAGCACGGCCGCGGTGAACAGGGCCGTCGGCAGGTCAAACAGCGCCGCATCAATCTGTCCCGCCTGCATCGCGGCGGTGATATTGGCGTTGTCATCATAGACCAGCGGGCTGGCGCTGGGCTGGATCTGCTCCATCACCACGGGCAGCGCAGTGGTTGACGCCACGACCCCCCATTTCAGCTCCTTCAGGCTTTCCAGCGTCGGCTCTGCCCCGCCTTCAACCACAGGCTGCGTGGTCATCACCGCCTGCGGCGCGGTATAATAAGGGGCCGAGAAGTCCACGACCTTGTCACGCTCTTCGGTGATGGAATATTGCTGCATGTTCAGGTCGAAATTCTTGGCCCCGGGCTGGATTGCCTCGTCAAACGAAGTCCGCACCCAGGTCACCTGATCCGCCGAAAACCCCATCTCTTCAGCCAGGGCATAGGCAACGGCCGCCTCAAACCCTTCGCCCGCTTCAGGCGCATCGTTCAGCACCCAAGGGTAATAGGCGGGATTGCCTGTTGCTATGGTCAGCGTGCCATCCGTCAGGGTCTTGCCGGCCGCGCAATGGCCTGCAGCCATCGCACCTGTGGCCACTACGCTCAAAAGGGCGCTGGTCAGCAAAGTCTTCATGTGAAATCTCCCCATTGTTTCGCACAGATATTCGGGCAAGGGGGCAGGGGTGTCCAGAGCGGATAGACCATGCGCATCCATCACTTGGAAACCCACGCCAAAGCATTAGGCAGGAGGGCGACTTAGTTGCGGGCCAACCGCTCCGACGGCAGCTGCCCCGAAATCTCAAGGATCAGCTTGCGGCGAATGGCATCGGCCAAATCATCTTCGCTGGCAGCTTCCACCACAAACGCGCCGACGCCACCTATGATCAGGTCCTCATAAATCTGCGCGAGGTTCGGATATCGCCCGGGCGAGTCGCAGAACCGGCAGGTTATTGGCAGGCCATTGATGGTAATGCCCGCCGCAATGACCTCTTGGCGTGCCTCTGCGATGGACGGGCCCGAAAAACTGTTTGGGCTGTCCCCGGAAAAGTCGATGACCTTGCGAAACCCCTCGTGATCGTTGGCTTCGATCAGCCGTTTTGCATCCAGCAGCGCGCCGCCAATGGCGTTGCGCCCAAAGGCTTGGCGCGGTGGCCCGGTCAAGGCGGCGGCAAACTGCGCCGCGGCCTCTGGCCCGTCCACGCGGGTCCAATCCACGACAACGCCGGTGGTGGCGGCCCATTCCACATATGTGACGGCAATCGCGCCGTAAGCGCCCCCTTCGATCACCGCCAAAACGCGCGGGTCGGTCAACGCGTCGGCATAACCCTGCCTCTGAAATGCGATCTCGTCCGAGGTGATTGAGCCGGAGGCATCGGCCAGCAGGACCAGTTCAAGGTCAACATCCTCCGCAAATGCCGGGCGGACGGTAAGGGCGAGCAGAAAAATGAACAAACGCATGGGCCACAGCCTAGCGCGATTCGGCGCGGCGTGGTTACTCCGCCGCGTACATCCCATCATAAATCGGGCTCAGCGTCTCGGCCTCGAACAGCGACGACACCGACGTGCCATGCCAGATGTTCAGGATCGCCTGCGCAAACACGGGCGCCGTCGGCACAATCCGGATGTTTGGCGCGGCCTTGATCGCGTCGGTCGGCTGAATGCTGTCAGTGATGACCAGCGATTTCATCACCGAGTTCGTCACCCGCTCCACGGCTGGACCAGACATGACCCCGTGTGAAATGTACGAATGAACCTCTTTCGCTCCATTCTCCAGCAGCACTTCAGCCGCCTTGCACAGCGTCCCGGCTGTGTCGCACATGTCGTCAACGATCAGACATACCTTGTCCTTCACGTCCCCGATCACGGTCATCTCAGCTACCTCACCGGGCTTTTCCCGCCGCTTGTCCACAATCGACAGGGGCGCGTTCAAGCGTTTCGCCAATTCGCGCGCCCGCGCCACGCCGCCCACATCCGGCGACACGATCATCAACTCATCCATCCGGCCCGCAAACTGTGTCTTGATATCCAGCGCAAAGATCGGAGAGGCATAGAGGTTGTCCACCGGGATGTCGAAAAACCCCTGAATCTGTGCGGCATGCAGGTCCATGGTCAGCACCCGTTCAATCCCGGCCTCGGTCAGCATATTGGCTACCAGCTTTGCCGTGATGGGCGTGCGTGCCTTGGTGCGCCGGTCCTGCCGGGCATAGCCGAAATAGGGGATAACGGCCGTGATCCGCGATGCTGACGACCGGCGCAGCGCATCACACATAATCAGCAGTTCCATCAGGTTGTCATTGGCCGGGTTCGAGGTGGGCTGGATGATGAACATATCCTCGCCGCGCACATTCTCGAACACCTCAACGAAAATCTCTCCGTCGTTGAACCGCTCGACCCTGGCATCAACCAGCCCCACATTGACCCCACGATGCAGCGACATGCGCCGCGCGATGGCATTTGCCAATGGCAGATTGGCATTGCCCGAGATCAGCTTGGGCTCTTGGATATTTGGCATGTCGTGTCCCCGCGCAGCACGATTGTGACAGATTCGTGATGTTGACACCGCTTAACACGGGCGTACCGTCGCGCGAAACAAAAGACCCCGCGACAGGAGATCAAATTGGCCCATATCGACTACTATTTCGCAACGCTCTCGCCCTACACCTATCTTGCAGGCACGCGGTTCGAGACGTTGGCGCATAGCCACGGGGCCACGATCACCTACAAACCGCTTGATGTGATCGCTCTCTTTGGCCGTACCGGCGGCACACCTCCAAAAGACAGGCACATCAATCGCATCGAATATCGCGCTCAGGAACTGGTGCGGCAGGCCACGAAATACAACATGCCCTTCAACCTCACACCCGCTCATTGGCCCACCAACGCGGCCCCGTCCTCCTATGCGATCATCGCCGCGCAGAATGCAGGCGGCGGCGACCTTGGTACGCTGGTCCACGCTCTGCTGCGCGCCGTCTGGGCCGAAGACAAGGACATCGCCCAAGATGACGTGATTAAGGCGTGCCTGTCCGACGCCGGGTTCGATCCCTCGCTTGCTGACAGCGGCCTGCTTTCGGGTGCCGAAACCTATGCCGCCAACCTCGAAGAGGCGGTGGACAAGGGCGTTTTCGGCGCGCCGTTCTACATTGTCGATGGGGATCAGCGCTTTTGGGGCCAAGACAAGCTCGAAGACCTCGATCTGCACCTCTCCGGCAAATTGTGATGACAGGGGCCATGCCACTCGGGCAGCCTTGCACTGACGCCGCAACAGACGGACGCAGGTAAATGCCTCATACCGCCACCCACAGCGTGCCCGCCCCCGTGGCGCCGTTGGCCCAGGTCCCGTTTGACCACCGGATCGTGGCCAACGAATACGGTTTTTACTGCGTGCCCAAAAGCTACATGCAACGCGAAGTCCCGCAGGTGCTGGCACGGGGGGCCGTCTACGAGCCCGACACGCTGCGCTTCATGGCACGCATCCTCGCGCGCGGTGGCGATATCATCTGTGGCGGGGCCTTTGTCGGGGACTTCTTTCCAGCGCTCAGCCAGGCCCTGACCCCCGGTGCCATGTTGCACAGCTTTGAACCCAACCCCATCGCCCGAGACGCGGCATCGCATACCATGCTCTTGAATACGCTGGACAATGTCGCGCTCTACCCCTGTGCGGTTGGTGCCGGGACCGGCACACTCAATCTGCAAGTCACCAGACCCAATGGCGAAGCCATGGCCGCGCGTGCCAAGATCGTTGAGACGGCTGCGGAGGGACAAACCATCGAAATCCCGGTCTGCCGGATCGACGACCTCGTCGACCGCGCCCGCCAGATCACGCTACTGCAACTCGACATCGAAGGGCACGAACCCAAGGCCCTCGAAGGGGCCGTCGACACCGTGCGCACCTGGCGTCCCTATATTCTGGTCGAGGCCGAGCGCCCGGCCAAGCAACGCCGCATCGCCCGGCTTCTGGCCCAGCTTTGCCCACAGGCCGATTACACCCCCGCAGGCATCATCGAACGCAATACCATCTACCTGCCCCGGTCGCCCTAGGCCTCAGGTTGGCTCGTCTATGATGTGATCTTCCCAATCCTCATCGGCGACGTCGAATTCACTCACCGTATGTCCGCGCATCGACACCCCCGCATGGTGCACCGTGGCCGGATCACCCGAAATCAGGGGATGCCACTCAAATAGCGGCCTGCGCTCATAAACAAGCCGATAAGCGCAGGTTTGCGGGATCCAGTACAGATGCTCTTCGATGTTTGACGGCTTCAGGACGATACAATCGGGCACAAACTGGTGGCGCGTGTCGTATTGCGCGCACAGACAGGTCTCATCCTCCAGCAGACGGCACGCCACCCGCGTGAGGGCCACGCGACCGCTCTCCTCATCCTCCAGCTTGTTCAGGCAACACTTGCCGCAGCCGTCACACAACGCCTCCCATTCCTTCTGGGTCAGCTTATGGATCGGCTTTTTCTCCCAAAACCGGGGGCTCAGCCCGTCGCGGTCAATCGGACCAGTCATAGATCGGCCAGGATACCGCGAGCTTGCGCGGAATCTCTGTCCATCTGCGCGATCAGCGCCTCAAGATCGTCAAACTTCGCCTCGCCTCGTAGATGCTCGACCAGCGCCACAGACACCGGTGCGCCATATAAATCACCCGAGAAATCAAAAACAAAGGTCTCAAGGTTCGGCCTGTTCTCTCCGAACATCGGCCGAACCCCTAGGGATGCCACACCGTGATAGGCCCCGGTATGCGGCCCCTCCAACACGTCGAACAAAACCGCATAGACGCCAAAGGCAGGCGGGTGCAGCCCGTCAATCGACATGTTGGCCGTGGGGTATCCAAGCGTCCGTCCCCGCTGCTCCCCCCCGATCACCGGCCCCTCGATCCTGTGCCAATGCCCCAGCATGTCCGCCGCATCCCTCGGCCGCCCATCGCTCAGGGCGCGGCGGATCGCTGTGGACGACACGGTGTTCTCCCCCCGTGCCAGCAACGGCGCAACCGTGACGCCAAACCCCATGTCCTTGCCAAACCGCACCAGATCATCTGCCGTGCCTGCGCGCTTCTTGCCAAAGCAGAAATCCGCCCCCACCACCACATGGCCGAGTCCCAATCCGTCGCAAATCACCTCACGGGCAAAGGCCTCTGGGCTCAACCCGGCCAATCCGGCATGAAAGGGCAATTCAAACAGATAGCGGATGCCCATCTTCTCCAGCCGGCTCGCCCGCGCGGCCCGGCTCATCAGCCGAAAGGGAGCGGCGTCCGGGGCGAAATACTCCCGTGGATGCGGCTCGAATGTCAGCACACCCAATGGGGCATCTGGGGCTGCGCGGGCCGCCAGGTCGATGACCGACCGATGCCCCACATGCACGCCATCGAAATTGCCAATCGCCACGCTCGCCCCGTGGTCAGCGGCGTCCACAAACTGATAATCCCGCACGATCTTCATGACACCTTGCCTAGCCACGCGATGTGGCAAGGGCAAGATGCAGTTTCTTTTGACCAAAGATACTAAGGGAGGAGGCCCGGGGCAGGGCGCCATGCACGCGGCGTCGCGCGTGGGCGCGTCTTCAAGGTCAGTCGAATTTACGGGACGGCGCCAGAACAGTGGCCTCGCCAACCAACACCTTCTTGCCGTCAACGGCACAATGGCACTCCAGCGTCACGCGCCGCCTGGCAAAGTCGATGTCGATGACCTTCACCTCGGCATAGACCATGTCGCCGGGTCGCACCGGAGCCAGGAATTTCAGCGATTGGCCCATATACACCGTGCCGTGCCCCGGCAATTGTTCCCCGATCACGGCAGAGATCAGGCCCGCCGTCAGCATCCCATGCGCGATACGCCCGGCAAAGATCGTATCACGGGCATAGTCGTCATCCAGATGCACGGGGTTCCGGTCTGTGGACACCTGCGCAAACATCTCGATATCTTCGTCAGTCACCACTTTGCGCAGGTGGCGCGACATGCCCATCTCGATGTCTTCAATGCAGATCGTGCCGCGCGGCAGGTTGTCCAACATAACCATACTCCGGTAACTTTCTAACCGCATACACGGCCTTCACGCAATCTTATTACTTTGCGCGCGCAGAAAAGCAAGATAAAAGTAGGTCAGCGCAAGTGCCCTATCGCAAAGGTTGGCGATGACATTTCTGTTTCCAGATAAGCACTTAGCGCCTCAGGGTCAGGTTGGTGCGACGTTTTGGTTTCCGCTGCGGCCAATCCACCCGAGATAAACAGGGAATCGATATCCTCACCCATCGCGCCCGCAATATCGGTCAGCACGCCATCGCCGATGGCAAGAATGCCGCTGTCGGGCACATCCACACCCAGTTCCGCCAGCCGCCGCCGCGCCAGATCATAAATCGGCGGATGCGGTTTGCCGAAATACAGGCTCTCGCCCCCCATCTCGCTATAGAGCTTCGCAAGCGCCCCCGCGCACCATTCCCGTACATCGCCTCGATCGACCACAATATCGGGGTTGGCACACAGCAACTTCAGTCCCAATTGCTTGGCCATCAGAAATTCGGGCCGCATCACATCCGGGTCAGCCCTCGGGTCGCGTGGCCCGGTGCAGACCATGCCCTCCGCCTCTTCCATCGGCACCATATCAATGGTCACCGGGTTCTTGATCACGCCGATCGGCTGAAAGAACTTCTCTTCACCGGGCTGCCCGATGAAATAGACCTTGGTGCCCACGATCCCCCGAAACATGGCAGCCCGCGCACTGTCGCCCGACGTTGCGATGGTGTCCCACGCGTCATCGGGCACACCGAAATGCACCAACTGCTTTGTCACCCCCGCACGCGGGCGCGGCGAATTGGTGACCAGCACTACCTTGCCACCCCGGGCGCGGTAGGCCTGCAGCGCCGCCACCGCGTCAGGCAGCGCCTTAACCCCGTCATGCACGCACCCCCACAAATCCACGAACAGGGCGTCATAGCGGTCGGATATCTCGGACAATGCGGAAATGATCTGGGCCATGGCGGCGCTCCCTCTTCATACACCCAAGGCGAACCCGTGGCCCGCCCCTCTCAAGGCGACACAGGCCGCGCGGCTCTATCGTATGGCAGAGATATCCTCCGCCCACGCTCTTATATCTTCAGGTTCGGGATGATTTGCTTTTTCCGGCTCATGATGCCGGGCAATACAACCGTGTCGCCAGTCACCGTCGCGCCAAAGCTCTTCTCGGCCACAGTCTTGACCGCGTCATTCGGGATCAGCATCGTGGCTTCCTCGTTCAGGATATCCACCACAAACAGCAGCACCTCCTGCGCACCGTCCTCCAGGGCCACCTGCGGCATAGCAGCCATCAGGTCGTCCTTGCGGTCCAGCACCAGCTTGGGCGCGGTCGTCTCCAGCACCGACACCCGGAACTGCGTTCCGTCAACCTCATATTCCTTGCTGTCCATGCGCAACAACTCGGCATCCGAAAACGCCGACACATCCGACTTCGCCTCGAACATCTCGGACGCATAGGCCGACAGGTCCACACCCAGATCCTTGGCCAGGTCCCAAGCAATCGCCTTGTCTTCCTGCGTCGTGGTGGGCGACCGGAACTCCAGCGTGTCCGACAGGATGCAGGATAGCATCGCGCCTTTCACACCCGTGGGCATCTGCGCCATATCCTTGCCAATCATCTTCCACATGATCGTGGCGGTGCAGGCCACAGGCTCTATCCGAATGTCGATGGGGCCCTTGGTTTCCAGCCCACCGACCAGCTTGTGGTGGTCGATTACGGCTGTGATGTCTGCGTCGTTGATGGCGTCGGGCAACTCTGCCGGATTGTTGGTGTCCACGATCACCACAGGCTGATCCGCCGCGACACCATCGATGATCCGCGGCTTGGGCAGGTCCCACTTGTCCAGCATAAACGCGGCTTCCGTGTTGGGTTCGCCCAGCAACACGGGCTCGGCGTCTACCCCTTTGATCTCGGAAAGATACCAAGCCCAGATGATGGGCGACCCGGTCGAGTCGGTGTCAGGCGATTTGTGGCCGAAAACAAGGGTGGTCATGGCAGTAGATCCTTAGGGAAAGGGGTCATTTTGCGCCCTTATAGCAACCTTTCCTCTGGTGTCACGGGGGCGCACCAAAGCCCAATTGTCGCGCCGCGCAGAATGCTGTAACGTGGAAGAACGCAAACACAGGAGTGCTCTGAAAATGGACAAGCTGGCCTAACCGCTTACCCCGTCCCGGCGCGTGCGCGCGCTCGATTTTCAGAGGAGTGTTTTCCAATGGACAAGCCTGCCTGACCCGCATCCGCGGGGATCGTGCTGCAAATCGCAGTCCCATCAAATTCAGACAGAAGGGGCACCCCATGCCCAAATCCAAGAAACCCGCCCGCAAGCCGGGCGACACCCGCATCATGCCCACACCCCGACAGCCCGCACGGCCCAATCCAAGCCGCAAGCCCGGGCAGCACCTGCGCACCCAGATACGCGGCGGCAGGCCTCCGCGCTTTCCGGGGCGCACCGGCGGGCGATAAGACTTGCCAACGGCCCTGTGCGCGGGTTTCCTCGCACGGGCCAAACTGCCGGACCAACCCCCGTGACCACGCGCGAAACCGACCTTTACCTGCCCGTCAAAACCTTCCTCGAAGGGCAGGGCTATGTGGTCAAATCCGAAGTGGGCGCCGCCGATGTGGTCGCCGTGCGCGGAGGCGAACCGCCAGTGATCGTCGAGTTGAAACTTGGCTATTCGCTTGCGCTGGTGCACCAATGTGTTGCGCGTTTCAGTGTCAGTGATGACGTTTACATGGCGGTGGAACGGGGCAAAGGTAAACGCTTCCTCAAGGCCACCAAAGACATGACGCGGCTGTGTCGGCGGCTTGGCTTGGGTCTGATGACCGTCCGCCTGTCAGACGCGCTGGTACAGGTGCATTGCGACCCCGGACCCTATGCCCCGCGTAAGAATGCCAAACGACAGCAGCAGCTGCTCAAGGAGTTTGCAGCCCGCCAGGGCGACCCCAATGACGGCGGACAGACCCGCGTGGGCCTGATCACTGCCTACCGGCAGGATGCGCTGAAGCTGGCGATGTATCTCTACGAGGCAGGGGCCAGCAAAGGCGCGGACGTCGCTCGCGAAACCGGCGTGGCGCGGGCCACCACCATGATGCGCGACGATCACTATGGCTGGTTCGAAAAGGTCGAAAAGGGGGTCTACGGACTGACGCCCAAAGGGGCCGCAGCGGTTGGTCAGTCCGGCCATGTGCTGGGCGCCTGATCTAAAACAGCCTGTCAGAACGCCAGCCGTTCCAATTGGAAACCACGCTCTTCCAACTGCTTCAGCAGCCCCGTCTGGCCAGACAGATGGGCCGCCCCAACCGCAATCACGATATCGTCTTCGTTCCGCTGGTCGATGCGTTGCATCCACATCAGGTTGCGCTGATCCAGCAGCATCCCCATCATCTCGTCAAACAGCGCATCGAATTCTGCGCGCGGAAAGTCGATCTGTTCTCGGGTAAACACACGGGAAAAAGCCAGCAATGCGCCATGCTCTTCGTCAAAATAGGTGGCGATGGTGGTGGCGGTGGCGTCATCCACAGTGCGCTCCATCTGCACCATCAGGGGCAGGAACCGCAGCTGTTCCTCGATCGGGTCTGCGCCCAGCACATCCAGCACCTCGCGAAAGGTCTCAAGCCCCTCGACCGGCACGCCCGCCGCCTCCGCCGCGCCGATGACCATCTTGTCGAGCCCCGGTTTGCCTGCCTGCACATCCGCCATCGCGCAGGGGGCCAGGGCCAGCGTCAACGACAGGAACCAGGGCTGATATTTGGCCGCCATGAACGGGGGCACGCCACGCCGCTGCGCCGCTTCGGCCAGTTCCGACCAGATGTCGGGCGGGACCCGGTCGATCAGGCTTGGCCCGTCTGTCAAAAAGGCAATGGAGGGGTCGGTCGCAATGGCGCTCAGCATCGCCGCTTCTTCCTGGGCCGTGATTTCGACCAGCACCAGGTCTGCCTTCTCAAGGGTTGGCGCCAGCCGGTCGACAACGGCTGTCATACGCGGGTCATGCAGGTGCATCGTCCCCAGCACCGTGATTGTCTTGTCACCCTTCGTGGCCCGCCAGTGATTGCCTTCGGGATAGGCCAGCGTTGCGGTCTCCGCTGCAATTGCTGCCTGCGCCGCCGGGCTGAGCGTGGGGCGCAGGTCCGTGCCGGTGCACGCCGCCAGCACCGCACCCGGCACCAGCCAGATCAAGACCGCCAATATGGGAAAAACCCGATTGTGCATAATGCCCTCGCCTTCCTTTTTCATACAGGCTAGGCGACGGGCCGCGCACATGCCAGCAGCGCCACCGCAAATGGCGCAAAAAAAATCCGTTCCGGGTCGCTTGACTCGTCCCCGACGCTTCCCTAATTACGCGACGTTATCACTCGAATAAGATGAGTGCTAATGGCCCCCAGTCGGGGTCGAGGGAGAATAACTTTGAGCCTCAAGGAGCTGCAAAGATGGCATTGAAACCGCTTCATGACCGCGTGCTGGTACGCCGCACAGAAAGCGAAGAGAAAACCGCTGGCG
>JBCBID010000054.1:0-14990 GCA_038525015.1 Pseudomonadota bacterium
GACAAAGGCTTTAGAGCCGCTGTATGAGACACGGACACCAAAGCCCTGCTCCCAGTAGGTCTTTCTACCAGTCTCAGGGACAGGTAGCTTGCGGATAGCGATGTCGGTTAGTTTGGTCACGTTGTGGTCACCTTTTGCCGTGCGCTTGAGGTACCACGTATGGTCAATATGGTGAATCCTTTTCTTTCAAAACATTTAAAAACAATGGCTTGCGGTTAGCATGATGAGGTATGAGGAGGTGTAGTGGGTAACTGTTAATCAATTGGTCGTAGGTTCGATCCCTACCGCCGGAGCCAATCACCACTTGGTTGTAAAGCATAAATGGCGATCCTCCGGGGTCGCCTTTTTTCGTTTTTGCAACGATTTTGCAACGCGGGCAGTGCTCTGTGGTGCGGGTCATTCGTTAACGCTCTGTTAACCAAACCTATGGCAACGTCCTGCGAAGAAAGAGAAAAAGCAGTCGAGGGTTGATGAAGCACGCGCCGAACATTGCGCCGAATGTGAGCAGGGATTTTACCTTGCCGCTCGAGGTGTATGGCGGCGAATTGCTGACCTTCGAACTTCCTGACTTGGGCGGTGAGTGGCAGCCACTGCCAGAACACTTCCTAGAAGGTATCAGCTTTACGTCTCGGTTCACGGCTAGTGGAAGCCACTACCCGTGGTGGATGCAAACTGTCCATGTATTCGGCGGTAGCATTATCGGCACGAACAACCGGGCGATTGTCGAATACAGCGCGGGTGAAGGTGAGCTAGAATGCGCGCTTTCCGTCAAACAGGTTCGCTTGATCAAAGCAATTGGATCAAGGCCTACTCAAGTGAATACGCCAGCCCGTCCTACGGCAGACAAATACCTTCACTTCAAATGGCAAAATGGCAGTCGCCTTGCGCTCTCACGTCTGATGCGACCGGAACAGCGACTCCGTAAACTGTTCTCGCGGGTGGCATGGAATGAGTTCAGCGCTGTTGACGAGAATTGGCGAGCGCAAATTCTCGGTCATTTTTCCTTTAAGCCTATCAAAGACAATAGCGGACTAATCACGATCTACCCCGAGCGCGTCACGGGCGGGGTTTTTGATAACCGCGCTGACATTGAATTGCCAATCAAGACCCCCACAGAGCGCGAAGTTGTTTTTGAGCAAGCGCACCTATTGAGTGTTTTGAAAGTCGCTTCCGAGATCAAGTTTATCCACGAAGGTGACCATTCCAAGCTCCTATTTAAGGCCGATAATGTGCGCGGCTTCTTGGCAGCAAGACAGCGGGTGCCGTCATGAGAACGATGCCCGATGGACTGTTCTTTCACCCAAATGGCAGCGGCGCTGCTGCCGTGTTGAAGCGGATGGCCGAAGGAACCACAAACTACAATCTGGATGACCCCTTCTTGCCTGCCATGCACGAAACACGGCAGGAGATCTCCAAACTAGATGCACAGATCATACGCGCAGAGGAACGGCTGATCCGGCTAAGGCATGAGAAGGCGCGGGCTGAGAACCGCTTGGAAGAACAGAATGAAGCGGCAGCTCAGTTCGTAGAAACCGGCGAGATTGACCCTGCTCTGCTGCCTTCCGTCGAGCCACTTGCCAAAGAGGAAGCAAAGGAACAGCGAGAAGAAATCAAGAAAGCAGAAGCCGAAAAATTTGCGCTTCCCGTCGAATTATCAGAATCAGGCTGGGTGGATGATCCAGTCCGAGTCACTGATACCGAGATCATTGTGACCATACGCAAACGTCGCGCAGATACACCAGTGGACGCTGAGGAAGTCGAGGGACGGATCGCGAAGGTCGTAGAAAACGCCATGCAGCCGTTTCGCGCAGATGCTTCCCGGTATCGCGTCGTGCTGCGGGAACGCGTCGCAAAGCGCCCACAGCAGCCGAAGGGACCGCCGGATGACTAGTATCGCGACCGAGGACGACCTGTGGAAGCTGTTCTTTAAGAGACCCAAGACCCATAAAAAGGCGGGCGAGGGATACATTCTTTGGGAGACGCTAAACCAAGTTCTTTCCGCCAAGTCGTTCGGGAATGGAGCGGAGGCCCTAAAACTTGACTGCGAGGATCGCTTCTATCATGTCGTTGGTGGTGCCCACGCCGTCGTGCGGCAGCGTGATCTTCGTGCTGTTGCGCGGTCCATGAACGGCATGAGCGGTGATACGATGGTCGGTTATCTAGGCACGCGCCCTCTAGTGGTAGCAAAGGGCGATTGAGCCCGACGGCATATTGTGCGCATATTGCGGGTGAGGCACGATATGCAGTATGGACACTCTTTCTCGGCAAGAACGCTCGAAGCGCATGTCCTTGGTTCGCGCGCGCGACACCAAGCCGGAAATGCGTGTCCGTCGCCTGACCCACGCCTTGGGATACCGCTACCGTCTGCATCGTCGCGACCTACCCGGCAAACCGGACCTTGTGTTCGGGCCTCGTCGCAAGGTGATTTTCGTCCACGGTTGCTTCTGGCATCGGCACCCCGATCCCGACTGCAAACTCGCGCGCCTGCCGAAGTCGCGGCAGGACTTCTGGTTGCCGAAACTCGAAGGCAACCGGGAGCGGGACGAGCGGAACAACGCGATGTTAACCGAGATGGGTTGGGATGTGCTTGAAGTATGGGAATGCGAGACCGCCGACGCAGATGCGCTGGCCAAGAAAATAAAGGGATTTCTAGGATGAGATCAGTCGAGTTGTTCGCGGGCGCGGGAGGCCTTGGACTAGGAGTCGGCAATGCCGGTTTCACCCATGAGGCCGTCGTGGAAATCGACCGCTGGGCCTGCGACACGCTGGCCGAGAACACCGACTGGCCACTGCACGGCTGGGACAAGGGTGACGTTCGACAGTTCGACTACGCACCGCTCAAAGGCAAGGTGAACCTCGTCACCGGAGGCCCGCCCTGTCAGCCGTTCTCGATGGGTGGCAGGCATCGCGCATTTCTCGACCCGCGCGACATGTTTCCAGAAGCTGCGCGCGCCGTGCGCGAACTGAGTCCTGAGGCTTTCATCTTCGAGAACGTCAAAGGACTGCGACGGCAGGCGTTCACCAACTATCTGGAATACATCCGCTTGCGCCTGCGCCACCCTGATCTGACACCGCGCGACGGTGAGGAATGGCTCGACCACCTGAAACGGCTTGAGGATTACGAGACCAGCGGCGCAAGCGGCGGGTTGCTCTACAACGTCGTGATCCGCCTCCTGAACGCCGCCGACTACGGCGTGCCGCAGAAGCGCGAGCGGGTCTTTATCGTCGGTATCCGCGACGACCTAGCAACGGCGTTCCACTTCCCCGATGCGACGCACTCGCACGACGCCTTGCTTTGGTCGAAGTGGCGCGGCGGCGAATACTGGACGCGTCACGGCATCGACGCCGTGCCAAACGAGCGGGAGCAGGCCCGCGCTGCGCGCTTGAAGGACAAGCCACGCGAGTTGCCTTGGCAGACAGTGCGCGACGCCTTGCAGGACATTCCTGACCCTGAGTTCAACGCCAAGGCCGCCGCCAAGATCGCCGATCATCGGTTCATCCCCGGCGCGCGCTCATATCCGGGGCACACTGGAAGCCCGCTCGACGAACCAGCCAAGACACTCAAGGCGGGCGTGCATGGGGTTCCGGGCGGTGAAAACATGCTACGCCGTCCCGATGGTTCAATCCGATATTTCTCGGAAAGAGAAAGTGCCCGTATTCAGACATTCCCGGACGATTTCCGATTCCACGGATCATGGACAGAAACGATGCGACAACTTGGAAATGCAGTGCCCGTTCGACTCGCTGAGGTTGTTGCCAAAGCCGTGCGGGACCAGATACTACGGTCACATGAGAAAAGTGACCCCTTACAATCCCTTGGACAAGCAGCACCTAGCCGAAAGCGCGGCAAGCGCAATGCTGAGGCAGGAGCCAGAGCCGCTTCCACCTGAGCCGTTTGAGGGAGCGGGCATTTACGCGATCTACTACCTGGGCGACTTCGACCCCTATCAACCTCTTGCGGACATCAATCGCGAGCGCATGGAGGCACCGATATACGTCGGCAAGGCTGATCCCAAAGGAGGGCGTCGCGGTGGTGATTGGGATGCACCAGCTGGAACGGCGCTTTCTGACAGGTTGCGGAAACACGCGACCTCGGTGACGCAAGCCGACAACCTTGATGTGGGAGACTTCCGCTGCCGCTACCTCGTTCTAGACGACGTTTGGGTGAGGATGGCGGAACGGATGCTGATCTCATGGTATCGCCCGCTCTGGAATGTCGTGGTTGATGGGTTCGGCAACAACGATCCCGGCAACCGCCGTGCGACGCAGTATCGGTCTTCATGGGACATTCTGCATCCGGGTCGGCCTTGGTCGGTCAAGCTGGCCGAAGGAGAGACGACGGCAGACGACGTGCGAGCCAAGATCGCTGCGCACTTCGACAGCGCAAAAAAGTAGACAGATCAACTCTACACGTCGCTTCTCCTCGAACGGTCAAGTACAGTGCCGATTGAGGGAAGAAGGTGTGTTATCGTGGAATACTCAATAAAAAAGCAGATCGGACAGGGAACATTCGGAATCGTCGAGGAAGCAACTGACGAGGACGGAAACCCATGTGCGATTAAAACACTCAACTTGGACGCATTTACCAAGGAGCAAGTGGGCGATCTAAAGAAGCGCTTCGAGCGTGAAGTACGTTATCAGGCACAAATTGACCACCCAAACGTTGTGGAAATCATTGGTCACAATTTAGATGACAAGAAGCCATGGTTCGTTATGCCGCTTGCCGATGGCAGTCTCAAAGACGACCTCGAAGCAGACAGAACGCTTGGTGGCAACCCCCAAAAAGCGCTTTTTGACATACTGTCCGGCTTGGAGGCTCTGCACAATAAAGGCTTCAAGCATCGCGATCTGAAACCAGCAAACGTTTTAAAGTATGTCGATGAAGACGGAGAAGTTACCTACAAGATATCTGACTTCGGCCTTACGACTCCGGGTGCCGGCCAAACAACGACACTGACCGCCTCAAATATGGCCGGTGGTACTCCCCTGTATGCCGCTCCAGAATGCGCCAATAACTTTAGGCGTGCGACTGCCCAAGCGGACATCTATTCCTTCGGAGCACTCTTGCACGATATCTTCGGCGGTGGGGCCATGCGTGTTCCCCATTCTCGATTAACCCTCGGCGGACCAATAGGACCCATCGTCGAGAAATGTACCGAGTCGAACGCTCGAAGGAGATACCGTTCGGTCGCCGCGTTACGCGAGGGATTATTTGAGGTTTTGACCAATGAGGAAATTGAATTCTATTCCGAGGAGGAAGAGGAAGTAGTAAGAATACTTCGCGACAACGAAGAGCTTAGCGATGATCAATGGGATAGAGCATTTAATCTGATCGACGAGAACGCCGACAAAGGAGAATCGAATTATAACTTGATGCGTGCCATTTCTAGGCAGCACATCAAGCAATTGTTCGATGTGGCTCCTGACATGGCGCAGGGACTTGGCGAGGTATATTCTGACTTCGCAAAACTTCCGGGATTTGATTTTGACTACTGCGACATCATTTCGGACAAGGCGCAAATTTTCTACGACTCGGGCGACTTGCAACTGAAAGCAGTAATCGCGGTCGCGATGCTGGAATTAGGTACTAGTCACAATCGGTGGCGAGTGGAGCGGCAGTTCTTGAGAATGGCGGGGCCAGACATAAGCGACGCAATGGCTGAGCGCATCAAAATTGAAATTGACGTTCAATCGTTGAATTTCAAAGCCAGGATGAACCACATCGAATGGTCGATTGATGAAACATCCGAAAGCCTACATCCGATCCTTAAGCTGGCTTTGGAGGCCGCATGAATTTCTCCAGCGCCAAATTCACTTTGAGTGGTCCGAAAGGTAGAAACGACGATGACTTTTTGGAACCAATCTCCAAAGGCGGAACAATATGGGTAGCAGTCGCTGATGGCGTCGGGTCTTCAAAGAACGGCGGCTTGGCGGCGCACACATGTGTGGACGTCATAAGGGAAAAAGCGACAGAAGAACCAGACATGGAGCTCCTCTTCCGGCAGTGTTCGGAAGCGCTACGAAGACTGTCAAATGATGAAGTCAGTCTGGGGAAACTCAGCACTACGTTAACAGTGGTGGCGCTTCGAGGTGCTCGGGCTACAGTCGGGCATACGGGAGACAGTAGAGTGACTCATTTTCGGGGTGGTGGTGTCATGGGCAGGACTAAAGACCAAACCGAGGTTCAACGCCTTCTAGATGACGGTGCCTTGTCACCGCGTCAAGCACAGCGATATCCTCGGCGGAACGTCCTCATGTCGTCGATGTCTTCTGAAGGAGACTACGAATTGTTTCGTTCGGAATTTTCCGTTGAAGCCGGGGATAGGATACTGCTGTCATCAGATGGCTTTCATTCTAAAATTCCACGCAAGGAAATGGCGGGAATATCACAATCAACGGACACCATTTCCGATTTTCTGGATCAATTGAGAACAATGGTATCTGAACGAGGCCTAGACGATGATGCTACTGTCGTAGGTCTGGAAGTGATGAAGTCCTGAGATTTGGGTTCAATTCGTGCGATGATACTTTTCCGCACGAAATCACTTCATAGCGGGCGTCTAAGGCGCGTTACGGGCTGGCAGGCGCAATGATGCCCAAAATAACGAGACGCCCATCGGCGCGCGATTTTTCCGGGGTGTTTGCCCGCGTCTCGTGCGCTTCGTCGGGCAACGGCAGGCGCAACGGCAACGAACGCGACGACAGCGCAGGTTAGAACCAGCCTTTCAGGGTCGAGACGCGGATATTCTGCGGCACGAGATACTGCGAGGCGAAGGCCGCGACGATCAGGGCAATGCCTGTGTCGCCGTGGCCTGAGGCGTTCCGCGACTGCGTGATGATCTGGTTCCCGGCGGCTGTGGTCTGCGTGGTGAAGCTGGCGAGGTCTTCTTCGATCTCTTTCCGCAGCGGCAGGTCTTGGGCAAACTTGAGGTCGCCCGACGCGAACAGCACGGCGAGATTTTCGATCATCAGGGTCTTGGACGCGTTGACGTATCGGCCCGAGCGCCGCCACTCTTGGCCCCCGGTCATCTGGACGGCTGTATGATCGACGGATTGCTCAAACATCATGTCCGACACGACCCGCCCGATGGATGTTCCGTCGATGATCAGCTCCGACCTTCCACCGAATGGCGGCGCGTTGCGCAGGCGGATCAGGTAGTCGACCACATCGACGTAGGACACGCCCCGGAACTTGTCTGCGAAGACGACGGTGCGCTCGCGCGGCCCAAGGACGACGCGCGTGCCGTTGTAGATGGGGAGTTGTTGATCCTTCAGGACGACAGCCGACGAGAAGTCGTTTGCCTGCCCTAGGTCTGCGCCGACGAAGTATCTGACAAATCCGGTCACTCTCTCGATGGCCGGGTCCATGTTGGTCTCGTTGATCACGCGCCCATCGGGCATGTGGACAAGGTTAAGTTGAGCGTTTTCGTCACTCAGAATCTCGGGCATATCGCGGCCTCCTGTGATGTAGCGTTCTCGATGGCGGACAGATCGAAATAGGACAGCCCGTCGCTCAAGAACTCGCACAGCACCTCCTGCCGGAAGCGCGTGGCCGACAATTGCTCGCGCAGGCGTTCAACGCGGGATGCAAGGCGTGGGATCGACGTTCCGGGCACCTTGATGCGGTGGACGTTAGCCTTCGGTTCGAGGAACAATTCGGCGAAAAGGTTGTGCTTCCCTGCGGGTGTCGATGCGTAGAATATCTGTCCGTTGTCCTTGAGCATCGGCAGGATCGAGACGACGACATCCTCGCCGCCGTTCTCGCCGGAAAGATATGCCATCTCATCCACCAGAAGCAGGTCCGCCGTATAGCCCCGGATCGTTGCGCCAGAGGCAGGCACGGCGATGAAGCGGCCACCGTTCGACGTTTCGATCTCGGTCTGGGTGGCGCGTTCGACGATCAAGTCAGTCGCACGCAGGTATGCTTGCACCTTGCGGGTGATCTCGCGGGTCTGACGTTCGGCGGGAGCCACACAGATGGTGGTGCCGCCATTCTTCAATTCGCGGATGCCGCGTGTCGCGAGAACGCAGGATTTGCCCGCCTGACGGCACACGAGAAGCGCGACCGTCTGCGCATCGGACGTGATCGCTTCCACCTGCCACGGATCGACGCGTTCGGCATCGGGGATTTCTTGCCGAAGGAAGTGCAGCATTTCAGCAGCCGGGTCCAAGTCGCGCTCGACGAGGCTGCACCAGTCGTGAAGGGCGTCAAATGGCATCGCGACGCTCCGCGAGGCGCATCAGGTGGCACTGCGTGCAATCGCCATGCTCGTTGCGCAGCGAGACGTGTCCGCGTTTACACGCCTTGCCCGTGAAGAACAGCTTGCCACCTTCGGCCAGCATGACACTCCGACAATACGGCAAGCGCACCCAGTCGCGATTGCCCGCTTTCGTTGCAGCGGCGACGCGACGTCCGTAGGAATTCCAGCCTTCGAATTGGCGATGGGTCATAGTGCGCCTCCTTCTTCACGCGTGACGGACAGGACTTCGTGGCGCATCCGACGCAGGAGCGGTTCGCGGGCCTCCGGGACTTCTTCGACGACCTCATTCAGGATGCGGCGCAGCGTCACCCACTCTTTCGATTCCGCGAGGGACACGTTGACCGTCAGGTTGGTGGCCAGCTTGCCCTGCATAGTAGCAATGTCGCGCAGCACCTTGCGCAGCCCCTCCATCGCCGTCAGCGCGAAGGCATCGTCTTCGTTCTGCTCTGCCTTCGTGATCAGTCGTTCGACCCGCTTCGCCAAGGACTCATAGGTCATGGCAACGTCCATGCGGTCCTGATTGATCACTTCGGTGTCGGCCTTGATGGTGTCGATCCGTGATTCCGCGAGGATCGAGCGGCGCATTTCTTCCGTGATCTTGTCGTCCCGATACCGCTGCACCGTCGAGTAATCGACGCCAAGGCGGCGGGCAATTTCGGCCAGTGGCCGACGCTCCAGAACAATGTCTTTGATGATCTCGTTCTTGTCCGGGCGCATGTCGATGATCGCTTTGCGCCCGGAGAACTTGTTTCCGCCTTGTGCCATGATCAGGATTCCGCGTTCGCGGCTTTCTCCATCAACTCGAACTTGGTCCGGGCGTGGGGCGGCAGGTCATCCGCTGTGCGGAAGGTCTTGATCGTGTAGCCGTCCTGCTCTGCCCGCATACGGCGACCGACGATGCCCTTGCCCGTTTCCATGTCGGCGCGGATGTAGCGGACGCGCTCGTGGGTATCGTCGAAGGTAAATGTCTTCGACTGGACCACATCGCCTAGGCCTGTGTTGCGGATGGTCGGATCATCGCCTTCGTCGATCACGGTTAGCGTCGCGCCAGCCTTCTGCGCTGCTTCCTTCGCCGCTGCGTATTTGCGCGGGTCGCGTGCGTCCTCGCGGGTCAGGCTGTGGGCTGGGCGCACGCCTTTGGGATACCAGTTGCCGTCGGCGCCCTTCTCGAGATTGGCCGCGCGCATCTTCCGCTCGCGGGTTTCCTCGTTCACCACGTCGATCAGGGTTTTCTTGGGGGCAGTTTCAGTGGCTTTGCCACCCTTGATCTGGTCCAGTAGGCGCGTGTTATGTTCATACAACCCGTCCATGCGTTTCGTCTGATCGGTGACGGTTTCAGTGAGGGTCTGAACCTGCTGCATGAGGGCTTGCAGGGCGGCGGTCGTGTCGTCAGGCATTTGATGCTCCTATGTCCATCCGAAATTGAGCGCGGCATCGGGACGCCGCGCTCAATCCGGTTTGGACAGAAGGAGCGTCGCGTCGGCTCTGCTCATGAGATGAATTTATGCGGCAACGCGTGGAATGCCGACCGAAGAAGCAGGTCTTTTGCGGGGTGATTTAAGGTCTTGCCAGCGTTCCCGCAGGCGTTCGACAGCGGCGGCGTGGCGTTCGACCGTGGCGGGGGTTGCATCGGGCGTGGGTGGCGCGAAGTCGTCGCCGTCCATCATCGCGCGGATGCGCGCGGCCAGCACATCGCCATCCCAGCCGATGAGGGCGCAGAGGACGTTCCGGTGCTGCGCGTATGCGCCCGCGCGGTCGGTCAAGAAGGTGATGGCCTGATCCTGATCCGACTGCGTCGTGAAGGACGCGTTGCTCTCCGTGCGGACGGTCACGAACAGGTCGCGGTAGGCTTGGCTTAGGATCGCCGTGACCAAGGCCGCTTCGGGCGTGCGGGGGAGGTCGGGCAGCACGTCAGGCGTTCAGTTGGATAATGATGCTCCCGATCTGATCGCGCGGGATGCTGACTTTGCCTTCGTTTTGGCCAGTGCCTGCCGGGGTGATGATCTGCACGCCGTCGTCCGTGGGATTCAGGATGTAGCCGCGCGGGAACACCTGACGTTTGTCGTCATAGTAGCCGGGGCTGCGCTGCGGCGGGATCGGATGGCCGGGGAATGCGCCGACTCCCCAGTGCTGATGAACGAAAGCACCAGCGTTGGGATTACCTTGGATATCGCCGCCCGACCGATCTACAGCGGACGCGTCGCCGCTGACGAAAAGTGCGAGGTCAGTGGCAAGGTTCGCGGCGTCCTGAATGGTCAGGGTCGTGTTGGTGTTGCCACCCCTGAGGGCGATGGTCGCGGTCGATCCCACGAGGGAGGCGGTGATCTGCATGGTTGGTCCTTCTGCGATGTGCGCGCTCAAGGGGAGCAAGAAACGTCGGACCACCCTCGGGCGCGCGGTTTCATCACAGGGTCCGACAGATGATGCGTATCACCTCGCTTCGGGACGGATGCGGACAGAACGAGGTGTTGCCGGTGGAATGTTAGGTGCTGAAAGGCGCTCCACGATAACACCGCAGCAGCGCCTCAGAGACGCGCGTTATCGGTCGTCGGGCATACTGAGTCGGAATTGACCAAGACGACCGCGTGTGCCTCAGCAAATCGCGGCTCTGGCACGCTGTCGGGCAATAGCGTTGGCTGCATGTGCGTTGGCGTGGTTGATCTGCGGATATTCCAGTGACCTTTTCGGTCGGTCTTTCGCCTATGGTGCAAAGCGCGTTGCAAAAATTGCGGCGCAGCAGATCATCCGCTTGTAATTCCAGTGATAATCGCGTGCTGACACTTGATTAAGGATCAATCGGTCTGCTTTGCGGGATTCAGTTGCGAACGGCTCGCAACAAGCACTCGGAGATTTCGAGGGGAGATAGGCAGGCCCGAGGAAATGCAGGCGACCCAAGAAATACCGTCCTCGACCGGTTGATATTTGCCACGGCTATTCACACGCGCACGCGCGCGAACCAAGATCATCGAATTGGAGTGATCACTCCCGAAGAACGCGGTTCCCTGCATCGTCCCTGCACGCATTTTGACCCACAACACCCTTGCTTTCATGACGACCCTGCACACCCTGCACCCTGCACAGCAATTCCCTCAATATCCCTCATGCAAAAACGTCGGTGTAACATCTACACCACCGTCGTTGTTTCACGCGCGCACGCGCCAGTGCGTGCGATAACCCAAGACGCAGTGCTGTCTCCCAAGCAAGTTATAGGTATTACCTGCAATCGCGGTCGAAGAAGCATCGCTGCGGCGCGTATGATCGTTGCACAGCAACGGCAAGGAGACCCGACCATGCCTTTCGACTTCCCTCCAAGCGCCCATCCGCGCCTGATCAACCGCCTCGCCCGTGCGAACGCACTAAACGACCCCGCAACCTGTGACACTTGGCTGCGGGATCGCGTGAACGACGCGACGCGTCGCCAACTCGTGGATGAGTTATTCCCTACCTTCGGCGCAGTTGCCGCATGAACGCCATCCTCCGACGAGCGACCTCGCGCTGTTCGTCGGCCGCCGCTTCCTCGTCGATCTTGGCAAAGACCCGTTCAAACGCCTCGTCCGCGAACGACCGCGGAATTCCATCTGGGAAACGCTCACGCAGTGACGGGACAGGCTGGAACTTGTTCGCGAAATCCGGCTTGTCCTTCTCGTCCTGACGGGCTTTCATATCTACCCACGCCTGATCCACCCATTCATCGCGCATGGCATCAAGTTCGCCGCGTGTCAGATGCTTGCGCTCGACTCCAGTCATGAACAGGTCACGCTCTTGCGCCGTGGTTGCCCGCCATTCGTCGTCTTTGACCTCCGCGAACGGTTCAGTGTCTTCGACGGCGTAGCGATCACCAGCCCAGTAGAACCGCACCTTACTTTTTACGGTGAACGTCTTCGTCATGGTATACGGCTTCTCGTGGGTGATTTCCCCGACTTCGACGCCCTCGAACTCTTGACCGTTCCACGGTTCGATTGGTTCCGAGAAATGCGTGACGGTCGGCACAGCGTTTGGGCGCGTGTAGGTCAGTTTTGCCTCTGGTATGTCGGGCAATGTCAGCACGGCGTCCGCGAGCGCCCATGCCATCCCGATCTCCTGATCTGATCGCCCATGCAGGCCTGCATTGCCGACGCGGCGGCGCAGCTCCTTTTCGGCGGCAACACGCTCGCCCACCTCGCCCAGCCGCCATTCGCCGCCGACGAGAAACCACGTCTGAAATTCAGGGTTCTCGTCAGCCTCCAAGGCGCGAACGAGCGCCCGGTCGATCTTGAACTGATCACAGGCATCTTTGAGCCGCGCCGACCACTCGTCGAGACGCTCCTGCACCCACGAGCGATCCTCGTCCGTCAGCGGCTTCGACGGCATCCGCTCGAAGCGCGTCCATGACAGACCATCCTTGAGGCGTAGGGTCTTGAACCACCAGTTCAGCGGCGCATAGCGCGGCATGTCTTCGATCTGCGTAGGCGGCTGACACCATGCCCACGGATCGTCGCGCAATTCGCTGAACAGCACGTCCAGCGCATCAGCGACCGGCTTGACCACAGGCATCGACGACAAGGCCTTTGACACGGTGCTCTTGTTGATAGGGCCTGTCAGCCCAACACGCTCCCAGTTATCGGCCAGCCACGCCTCCACGCGCTTATTCTGGCCCAGCGTGAATTGCCGTATTGCTTCCGCCTGAGCGAAGACGACGGTATCTGCTTTCGTCGCCATCACCCATGCCCCACTTCTTTTTTCTTCGCCCACGCCATGACCTCGTGCAGGTCGTAGCGCACTGTCCGCTGGCTGAAGTAGATGGCAGGCGGTGCGTCGCCACGCTCCTTCATGTCATAGAGCGCGCGTTCCGAGATTTGCAGGAAGTCGCAAACTTGGAGAGGGGTCATCATGCGGGGATGGTTCAGTCGGGTTTCGAGTTCTTCAACGCGCGACTCGAGTGCGCACAGTTCTTGAGTCATCAACAGATTCCTTCTGTCCTTTACGAACAAACAGGGCCCTCTGTTGATACTCGCTGGTTCGGGCTTTCACTTAGGTCCGCTTCCAGCGCGGCGCTCCCTAAGCTAGTTTCGCACCCACCATCACGGCGCGCGGCGTCTCACGACGAGGCATCAAGTGCACCACGACATTAGTGCAGGAGCGGTTAACAAACAATTTAGAAAGCAGGTTCTACCTGAATCCGCTCGAAGTAGACTTTCTCAATGTCCTCGACGGCGCGGCGGTTGCCCATGCGCTTGAGGTATTTCATCAACATGTCGCTGCCCTCACCCGCCTTCTTGTCGCCGCGCAGGAAGTGGGCGACGTAGTCGGGCAGAAACGCCTCGGCTGACGCCTGCATGAAGTGACGCCTACCGTCGTGGGGTAGAAACACGCGGACGCTCTCTCCACCGATCTCTGCGAACGTTCCCTTGGGGTCTGTGATGTAGCCCGTGGCAGACGACGCCGGGAACACCCACTCGCTGCCTGATTGACGGATCGCCTTAAGCAGGTCGATCACCGTATCCATGACGGGCAGCGTGCGGGCGAGCTTGTTCTTCATCTTGGTTAGGTGGATCGTCTTATTCTGTAGATCGACCTGATCCCAAGACAGCGAGCAGACGTTTTCTGAGCGGATGCCCGTCAGGAACATGACCGCAACCGCTGTGCCGACGATGATGTTCTTCTCGCGGCGCGCCATGATCGCCTCCCAGATCGTTGACCAGTCGTCGGCGTCGAGATCATGGTCGCGGACAACAGCCGTCCACTGCGCCTCGGTCTCGTCGCTCTTGGCGACCCGCGTCTTCTTCTGACCGACAGGGTTCGCGACAGGCGCGAAGTTGAAGGCATTGCCTATGCCGATGCGCACCGCGCGTGCGGTCGCCTTCTTACCCTCAGCCATCAGGCGATTGAGGACAGCCTGCACATTTGCCGAGGTCACGTCCGCGACGTTGCTGTCCATGACCTCAGGCGCGTGCATCTCAAGCTGGCGGGTCATGCGCTCTCGGTGCGCGTCGGACATACCACCCTGCGCCTGCGACGTGTCACACCAGAACCGCCACCCGTCGCGCACCGTCTGAATGTCGCTCTTTGCGACCCCTGTCTTGGTGTCGCCCTGTTTAAACGCGGTCACGGCGTCCAAGCCCGGAAACGCCCCGACCTTGATCGACTTCGTTTTTCCGTCCACCCGCCGCTTGATGTACCAAGTGCTCTTGGTCTTGCCGACATTGAGGTAGAGGCCGGGAAAGCGGTCCCCATCATGGCGATACATACCCGGTGGGGTTTTCAGCAGGCGCGCGGGTTTGGTGAAGTCGATTGCCGTGGTCATCTGTCATGCTCCGTTTTTGCAACGTTTTGCAACGCACCATATCACTAAGGCGCATTCTGGCGCACTGTCAACCGATTGATTGTCGTTGCAAAATAGGTGCAAACACTTGTTTTGGCTTACGAAACGCACCACCATGCACCAACCGAATAAATACTGTCGCTTGACTGTTAATCAATTGGTCGTAGGTTCGATCCCTACCGCCGGAGCCAATTTCTTTCCCACATTTCCCGACCCCGGACGGGTGTGACGTCTGCCCGCCAAAAATTGCGCGCCCGCGTGATCGTGTTTCCGCAGCCTACCCCACACTCGTCACACCAGACACGCGAGACCATGTCGGACCGACGCAACCCGTCTACTCTCCAGCGGATGAAATGCTAAGGCGGGCCGCCTGTCGTCTGCGGCACAAGCAAACCCTCACCCCACATCCTCCTGGAGCGCCGCGATCA
>JBCBID010000055.1:0-14362 GCA_038525015.1 Pseudomonadota bacterium
AGGAATACACAGATTCCCTCGGTCGCCGAAAGGTCAAGGGCAACATGGACATCGAATTGGCCGTGGACGCGATGGAACTCGCCCCACGCGTCGATCACATCGTGCTCTTCTCCGGCGACGGCGACTTCCGCCCGCTGATCGAAAGCCTTCAGCGACAAGGCGTGCGCGTGTCGGTCGTATCGACCATCCGCAGCCAGCCCCCCATGATCTCGGACGACTTGCGCCGCCAGGCCGACAACTTCATCGAACTGGACGAGCTCAAGGATGTCATCGGCCGCCCACCACGCGAACCGATGATCGAGCGCGAAGAACGCGTGCAAGCCCAAGGCTAACGCCCGCCGCACTGGACCCTGTCCACGATAACGCTTACCTCTGGGGCACCCGATGCCCCGGAGCATATGCCCCATGACCAAGCCAGCACTCACCCTCTATCTCGCTGCCCCGCGCGGCTTCTGCGCCGGCGTGGACCGCGCCATCAAAATCGTTGAAATGGCGCTCGACAAATGGGGCGCGCCGGTCTTTGTGCGCCACGAAATCGTGCACAACAAATTCGTGGTCGATGGCCTGCGCGACAAGGGCGCCATTTTTGTCGAGGACCTGTCCGACTGCCCCGATGACCGACCCGTCATCTTCTCGGCCCACGGCGTGCCCAAATCCGTCCCGAACGCAGCCCAAGCGCGCCAGATGATCTATGTTGATGCCACCTGCCCGCTGGTGTCGAAGGTCCATATCGAAGCCCAGCGCCACGCCGACAACGGCCTCCAGATGATCATGATCGGCCATGCGGGCCACCCCGAAACGGTGGGCACGATGGGTCAACTGCCCGCGGGCGAGGTACTGCTGGTCGAAACCGTCGAAGATGTGGCAATGGTTGCGGTCCGCGACCCCGACAAACTTGCCTTTGTCACTCAGACCACGCTTTCGGTGGACGACACTGCCGACATCGTCGCCGCCCTGCAAAACCGCTTCCCGAACATCGTGGGTCCGCACAAGGAAGATATCTGTTACGCCACCACCAACCGCCAGGAAGCGGTCAAGGCGATGGCCCCCAAATGCGACGCGATGCTGGTTGTCGGCGCACCGAACTCATCCAATTCCAAGCGCCTGGTCGAGGTCGGCGCACGCGCCGGATGCAGCTACGCCCAACTGGTCCAGCGCGCCACAGACATAGACTGGCGCGCGCTTGACGGCATCACGTCGATGGGTATCACCGCCGGCGCCTCAGCGCCCGAAATCCTCATCAACGAAGTGATTGACGCCTTCCGCGCACGCTATGACGTCACGGTTGAGCGGGTGGAAACAGCGGTCGAGAATGTCGAGTTCAAAGTGCCTCGCGTTTTGCGTGAACCTGCCTGATGGGCTCATGGGTGCTGCGTCAACAGCCCGGTTCCGGGTCAAGACAGCCCTGATCGCTCCGGGGCCGCAGGGGCCGATTGTCGCGCAGGGCCTGAACAGCTACGCCTACATCGCTCGCCCTTCGCCAGGGGCCTGCCAGAATTGGTCGCTTCGCTCAGGTCCGTCGCGCCCCCCATGCCCCACCAAAAAGACAACGACGGCCAGACTTACATATCGCAGGACATGCTTGTGAAAGGCGACATTACCTTTGCCCGTTTGTCACAGATCGCACCAAGTGAGATTGCCGCGCATATGTCTGATCCCAGGGTCGCCGAACACATGCCGCTTCTGACATTTGAATGGGACACCGGGGTTGCCGCAGCGTTTATCGCGCAAAAGGAGGAATATTGGGCGCGTGATGGGCTTGGGCACTGGGCCTTCCTGATCGATGACCGGTATGTCGGTTGGGGCGGCTTTCAGAAATGAAGCAGACGCGTGGGAGTTTGGGCTGGTTCTCAAACCCGATGCCTTTGGCCTGGGGTTCCGCATCGCCAAAAAGGCCATCGACTTTGCCATTGCCGATGCACGCATCCCCTTCGTGACATTTCTCTTGCCGCCCTCTCGCAAAAACCTGCGTGCGCTCGACAGGCTGGGCGCCCGATATGTCGGACAGCTCGATTATGATGGGGTGGCCTTCTTGAAATTCCGCCTCGACACAGCCTGACCACATCTTCAGCGCTACGCCTCTCTCAGGCCAATATCAGAGCGCAGCACCGATATCGCTTTTCGCGCAGATGTTAATTCAAATCCTTAACGCTTTACCTGGGTAAACAATACCTTAAGCAGAATTTGCACACTTTGCGCATTCAAAAATATGCACTTTTTGCGCCAAAATGCGCGCTTTGGAAAAACAGCCTATTTTTGGGCTATTTTCAACGGCTTCAAAATACGCAGTTTGGCAGCCAAACCACGCAGTTTTCCTCCAATTTTGTAGCGTGCGCCGCGTTAAACCGGGCCCGTTCAGTCCACGTCGCGTGTCAAAAGCGCCACCGGCGCGTCCTCGGTGCGGACAAAATCCAGCGCGGGTTTTTCCGCCACGGCCGTCAGCCGCTTGAACTCGTACCGCATCTCGCCTGCCTCTTCATCGGACGCTACGATCAGGCACTGAAACAGGTGGATCGCCCCGTCATACAGGTCCACATAACCGCGCAAATGGGGGGCGTCTGACGTCATGGAAAATCCGGTTTTCCACATGCGTAAAACGGGATGGGTCACGCCGTCTGTCGCGATGCGCAAGCGCGACGCGGATTTGAGAGATTGCAACCGGGCGCCGTCCAGCCCCGCCTGCACTTCCTTTGGTACGAATGTCGACATGGCAGTCTATCCTTTATCGTCCCCACGGTGAAAGTTGACCCCACTAATGAGTCGTTCCAGTTAAATTAAAATGACATTGGCCAAGTCTTTCGAGATGTGGCTTTCCTGTGACTCTGGTCTCACCCTGCGCCTGTGCGCCGGCGCAGGGCCAATGCGCGGCCTGATTTCTTTGCGCGCGCATCGTTGGCGTCTACATCTTCAACAACGCAAAACGGAGATTTCAGATGGGCCTTTTGGTAGACGGTGTCTGGCACGACACGTGGTACGATACAAAATCGACCGGTGGGAAATTTCAGCGCAAACAGGCAAAGTTTCGCAACTGGATCACGCCGGATGGCAGCGCTGGCCCCTCGGGCGAGGGCGGCTTTCCCGCGGAAAGCGGGCGCTATCACCTCTACGTCTCCTATGCCTGCCCATGGGCCCATCGCGCGCTTGTTTTTCTCAAGCTCAAGGGGCTTGAGGATCACATAAATGTCTCTGCCGTGCATCCCGACATGCTGTCCGAAGGCTGGACATTCGAGACGGATGAAAAAGGCGCAACCGGCGACAGGCTTTATGATCTGCCCTACGCGCGCGACATTTATATCAAGGCAGATCAGACGTTTACGGGCCGTGTAACGGTGCCGATCCTATGGGACACACAGCGCGAGACCATCGTAAGCAACGAAAGCTCCGAGATCATTCGCATGTTCAATTCCGCCTTTGACGGGATCACGGGCAACAACGCCGATTACTGGCCAGAAGAGTTGCGCGACGCCATTGAACCGGTAAATGACCGCATCTACGACACCTTCAACAACGGCGTCTACAAGTCCGGTTTTGCCACCACGCAAGAGGCTTATGACGACGCGGTGCATCCGCTTTTTGACACGATGGACTGGCTGGAAGAGCGGCTCGCAGGCTCCCGCTATCTGATGGGCGACCGACTGACCGAGGCCGACTGGCGGCTTTGGACCACGCTGGTGCGGTTTGATGCGGTCTACCATCTGCACTTCAAGTGCAACCGCAAGCGGCTGATGGATTATCCCGATCTATGGGCTTACACGCGCGAACTGTATCAGGTGCCGGGCGTGGCCGAGACGGTGAACATGGATCACATCGTGCGCCACTACCACTACAGCCACGAAAGCATTAACCCGCACCGAATCGTGCCGATCAATCCCGTTATCGATTTTGATGCGCCCCACGGGCGCGACCGGCTCAACTGACGCTGACACCGTAATGCTCGACCATCGCCGCCAGGTCCTCTGGCGGTGTCCCCGCGGGGACAAAGGCGCAGGCATTGCTGGAATGGTTGAAGATCGACCCGTCCGAGAAAAAGGAGGTGTCGGTCACGAAAATGACCCGCGCATTGGGATGCCTGTAGCTGGCAAAGTCAGCAACGGCGAGGGCGCTGCCATCGTCCAGCACCAGGTCCATCACGATGATGTCCGCGCTGTGGTCAGACAGGTAGGTCACAGCCTCGTTCTGACCCTGAACCAGAGCAACCGTGGCGCCCTGCCGCTGCAGATGCCGCTGCCACAACACCCCCAGCTCCCGCCGACTTTCAACAATCAATACATCCATGGTCACTCCGAGCCACCCCGACACGGCCCCGTTAGTTTACCTTCTGGCCACCATTGTCTTAACAATCCGTTAATGATTCCACCAATTCGTTAACGGGTCGCCGCACACTTGAAAATTGCGCGGCATTCCGCTTTGAGCAGGCTGGATGCTGCCGAACTGGGCAAAAGGCGAACGAGGATCTTGCATTTTGACAAAAGACCGAGATCACGGCGGCGGGCTGGATGCGGCAATCGCACATTATGGCGGCAGCCGTCCTGATTGGATTGACCTGTCAACCGGTATCAACCCTCACCCCTATCCTTTGTCGCCTCTCGATCCCGAAGCCTGGACGGCGCTGCCTGACCGCGGCGCTGTGACACGACTGACAACAGCGGCGCGACAATTCTGGTCGGTGCCTGACACGGCTGATATCCTTGCCACACCGGGTGCGTCTTCTGTGATCGCCCAGATCCCGCGCTTGCGGCATGCAGGCACCGTACGGGTTCAAACACCAACCTACAACGAACACGCTGCCAGCTTTGCCCAATTGGGATGGACCGTGCAGGATACCGGCCCATCCGATGCCTGCGTGCTGGTCCACCCCAACAACCCGGATGGCCGCACCTGGACGGAAGCCGATGCAGACGCGCCGCTGACCATCATCGACGAAAGCTTTTGCGACGTCATGCCCGAAACGAGCCTCGTGGCGCGCGCAGGTGCACCTGGCACGCTTGTCTTGAAAAGCTTTGGCAAGTTCTGGGGCCTCGCAGGGCTGCGACTGGGCTTTGTCATAGGCGCGCCTGCTTTGATCGCTCGGCTCCGCGAGATGTTGGGGCCCTGGCCGGTTTCGGGCATTGCGCTCGATCTGGGCGCAGTAGCGTTGCGAGACATGGCATGGGCCGATCAGACGCGCGCGCGCCTGCGCCGGGATGCCCGTCGGCTTGATACACTGATGACCGCACAAGGCGCGCAGGTCGTGGGCGGGACATCGCTGTTTCGTCTCTATGATGTCAAAGATGCCGCGGCATGGCAGGATCGCTTGGCACACGCCCATATCTGGAGCAGGGTCTTTCCCTACAGCCCCAGTTGGCTACGGCTAGGCTTGCCCGCAGAAAACCACTGGTCCCGCCTTGAGGCTGCCCTTTGAACGCCACGCTTGTTCTTGCCCTTGCGATGATGCTGGATGCCGTCGCAGGTGAGCCACGTTGGCTGTGGTCCCGCCTGCCCCACCCCGCCGTCCTGATGGGGCGCGCCGTCACCTGGCTTGAGGCGCGGTTGAACAACGGTCCCGGCGCGCGCCTGAAGGGGATGTTTGCCACCCTTATCCTTGTTGTAAGCGCTGCGATCTTAGGCGGAATTATCGCGCAAGCTGGCTGGATCGTTGAGATCATTGTCGCAGCGATCCTGCTGGCGCAACGATCGCTTGTCGCGCATGTGCACACAGTGGGTCGAGGGCTTCGCCAATCGGACAACGAAGGTCGTCGGGCTGTGCGCATGATCGTCAGTCGCGATATCAGTGCAGCGTCCCCTGCACAGGTCGCCCGAGCCGCGATTGAAAGCCTCTCAGAAAACTTCAGCGACGGGGTCATCGCCCCCGCTCTCTGGTTTCTGATCGCGGGATTGCCCGGCATATTGGTCTACAAGGTCGTCAATACCGCAGACAGCATGATCGGCTATCTCACGCCCCGATACGCTCAGTTCGGGTGGGCGGCGGCCCGGCTGGATGATTTTTTGAATTGGGTGCCAGCACGGCTTACGGGCCTGTTGCTGGCTATTGTCGGTGGGATCACGGCGCAATGGCGGGTGATAACAGCCGATGCCCGCTTGCACCGATCCCCCAACGCCGGCTGGCCCGAAGCTGCGATGGCCCGCGCCCTGAACATCGCGCTTGCAGGCCCCCGCAGTTACCATGGCAGGGTTGAGGACTTGTCCTGGGTCAACGACCACGGCAAACGAGACCTTGGCCCGGCAGAGATTGACGCCGCCGTATTGATGGTGTGGAAGACGTGGGGCCTTGTTGTTGGTCTGTTGTGTGTTGTAGGGGTGCTCGCTTGGATATTCTGAAACCCTTGGTGCTTGTTGCCATGATGGCAACCCTGCCGGGCGTGGTCCTGGCACAATGCGGGGGCGACTTTTCGGCCTTCAAGGCAGGGCTCAAATCCGAAGCGGTCGCGCGCGGCATCCCTGCGCAGACTGCAGAGAAGTTCCTGTCTTCGGTCCGGCAAGACCCGGCGGTCTTGCGCGCCGACCGTGCCCAAGGTGTCTTTCAACGCCCGTTCATCGACTTTTCCCGCCGCCTGATTTCCCAGAACAGGATCGAGACCGGTCGTGCCAAGGCGCGGCAATGGGACACGACATTTGACCGGGTCGAGCGCACCTATGGGGTGGATCGGAACGTGCTGCTGGCATTTTGGGCGTTCGAGACGGACTACGGCAGCTTCCAGGGCGACTTTAACACGGCCAACGCGCTGGTCACCCTGGCCCACGACTGCCGCAGGCCTGATCTCTTTCGTCCGCAAGTATTTGCAGCGATGACCCTGTTTGCCCGTGGCAATTTCGACCCGCGCAGCACAACTGGCGCGTGGGCAGGCGAGATCGGCATGGTTCAGATGTTGCCCATCGACATTATCGAAAACGGTGTCGATGGAGACGGCGATGGCGTGGTGCGGTTGAAGACATCGGCCCCTGATGCGCTGTTGTCTGGTGGCAAGATGCTGCAACATTTTGGCTGGCGTCCGGGTGAACCGTGGCTTCAGGAAGTTGTGGTGCCTGCGCAGATGGAGTGGAGCCTGAGCGGCGTGGGCAAGCCCCGACCGGTTGCGGACTGGCAGGCCATGGGCGTGCGCGCGCGCAGTGGCGCGCTGGCCAATCTGCCCGCGTCCCTAATCTTGCCACAGGGACACAAGGGGCCCGCATTTCTAGCCTATCCGAATTTCGATGTGTATTTCGAGTGGAACCAGTCCTTTACCTACGTGCTGACCGCCGCCTATTTCGCGACACGATTGGCGGGTGCTCCGGTATATGATGCGGGCAGCCCCGATCCCGGCCTTGGTCCTGATCAGATGAAACGCTTGCAGTCCAAGCTGCGCGCAAAGGGATATGATGTGGGCGAGATTGATGGCATTCTCGGCGCGGGTACACGCGCAGCCGTACAGACAGAACAAGCCCGCCTGGGCTTGCCCGCTGATGCGTGGCCAACGCCAGCCCTGCTGGACAGTCTTTAAGGGCGAATGGGAAAGCGCTCGCCCTTTTGCGTCAGCATAACGAGGCGCTCCCCGCTACGAACGTAGCGGTCGCACCGGCCAAACCCGTTGCGAAACGCGATGCAGACGGTGCCATCGTCACCGACCTCGTAGGCCCCAAACGCTGTCCCGCCACCATTGGCATAGGTGTAGGAGTAGGCACCTCCGACCGAGAATTTGGACTGGCCGTCGTCAAAGAAGGTCAAGACGCGCCCCTCGATCAGGGCAAGCACCGCCAGACGGTCCAGCGCCGTGTCCGAGGGGCGCACGGCCCAACCTTCGGCATGCGCGGCGGAGGAGGTCAGCAAGAGGGCGAGAAGAAGGCGCATAGGTCTGATGTAACACGGCGGCCGCACACATGTCTGTCACGACGCGGTGAGCCAGGCTACGCGACCAGCGTTTCCGCACTTTTCAGATCAACGGACACCAGTTGACTGACCCCTTGCTCGGCCATAGTGACCCCAAACAGCCGATCCATGCGTGCCATGGTCACGGCATGGTGGGTGATGATAAGAAAACGTGTGTCGGTGCGGCGGCACATCTCGTCCAGTAGATCACAGAACCGGGTCACGTTGGCATCATCCAGCGGCGCATCAACCTCGTCCAGCACACAGATCGGTGCCGGATTGGCCAAAAACACTGCAAAGATCAGCGCCATTGCCGTCAGCGTTTGCTCCCCACCCGACAGAAGGCTGAGCGTCGACAGCTTCTTGCCCGGGGGCTGACACATGATCTCAAGTCCCGCTTCCAGCGGATCGTCACTTTCGACCATCACCAGGTTCGCCTCACCGCCCCCAAAAAGGTGGGTGAAGAGCAAGGAGAAGTTCGAGTTGACCTGCTCGAACGCGGTCAGCAACCGCTCGCGCCCCTCGCGGTTGAGGCTGGCAATGCCGCTGCGAAGGGTTTTGATCGCCTCTTCCAGGTCGGCCTTCTCCCCGACCAGAGTGTCATGCTCTTCCTGCACCTCTTTGGCGTCTTCTTCGGCGCGCAAATTCACAGCGCCAAGCGCATCACGCTGACGCTTCAACCGCCCGACTTCGGTTTCCAAAACCTCGGCTCCAGGCATCTGGTCCGGGGCCACGTCCAACGCCGTCAACAGCTGATTGGGCGTCATCTGCTGCTCTTCGGCGATACGTTCAGCCGCATAGGCCACGGTTTCACGAGCCGCCTCGGCCCGTGCGTCTGACCGGGCACGCGCCTCACGCGCTTCGGAGGCCTGTCGCTCGGCCTCCCGCTCTGCCAGGGTGGTATCGCGCAGCTTGCCTTCCGCCTCGGAAAGCAGGTTCGCGGCTTCCGCCTTGCGCGATTCTGCGCGGCCGATTTCACTGCTGAGCGCAGCGCGCTTGGTTGCAAGTTCGGCGGGTGCGGCTTGGGCCGTGCTCAGGTCTTCTTCTGAGGTCGCCTTGCGATCAACGAGCTCGGCAGTGCGACGCTCGGCCGTCTCAAGCCGGTGTTTCCAGCCGCTGATCTCTTTGGTGATCTCCTGCGCACGCTTTGTCCGTGCCTCGCCCGTACGCCGCAGATCGTCATGGGCGGACCGGCGAGACATCATGGTGATGCGCGCCGCCTCGACCGTCATACGCAGGTCATCGACCTCGGCGCGCGCCGCGTCGAGATCCGGCAAGTCCGCCAAGGCGGCCTCGGCCTCTGCCACACGCGCCCGCGCCGCCATAGCGTCTTCTTCGTGACGGGTCACAGCCAGCCCAAGCGATTCAAGCCGCCCCTGTGCCAGATTTCGATCCGCCTCGGCCCGGCTCAGCGCCCGCGCGGCCTCCGCCACCATCCGATCAGCCTCGCGGCGGGCCGCACGGGCCTGCGTGTCGGCCTCGGCCAACTCGGCCATCCGCGTGGTCAATGCGTTGTGAGCCTGACGCGCCCCATCTGCCCGCGATGTGGCGCGTTCCAGCGACTGTTTCAACTCTTCCAGACGGTTCAGCTGCTGCAAGCGTAGGGCCGCCGCACTTGGTGCATCTTCGGCCCAGGCCCGAAACCCGTCCCAGCGCCACACATCCCCGTCCTCTGACACCAACCGTTGGCCTGGCTTCAACAGCGGCTGCAACCGCCCCGCATCATCTGCATCCACCAAACCGATCTGTGACATGCGGCGCACCAGCACGTCAGGCACCGAAACGTGCTGCGTCAAAGCGGTCACACCGCCAGGCAGGGACTGATCTGTCTCGTAGGGTGGCAAAACCGCCCAGCCAGAGGGGCCGTCGGCATCCACTTCAGGCGCGCGCAAGTCATCCGCAAGCGCGGCCCCCAATGCCTTTTCGAACCCCTGCTCGACCTGCAGCCGATCAAGGATCTGCCCCCCTTCCGCCGTGTCACGCTCAACCAGCTTGGCAAGGGCGCCGGCCTCGGCCCGTAGGGCGTTCATTTCACCTTCGGCTTCCGAGCGTTCGGCGCGGGCATCCGCCTCGCGCGCCTGGGTCTCAGCGCGCGCATCTTCTGCCGCTGTCAGCGCGGCATCCGCGCGCTTGGCCGTGGCTTCGGCATCAGCGACCGCCGCCTGCGCGGCTTCAAAATCAGCCCCGGCTTTGTTGAGTGCCGCACGGCTGTCAGAAACAGCATCACGCGCCTTGGCCGCTTCAGCTTCGGACCTGGCTTCGACCTTGCGATTGTCCTCAAGCAAACGCTGCGCCGATCCGTGCCGGGCAACCAGCCGCGCGACATCCTCGGTCTTTTCCGATTGATCACCCTCGCGCGCCTGCAAAACCTGCCCGGCGTCGCGCGCCGCATCTGCCGCTTCGGCCAGCAAAGCCTCATGCCCTTCGCTGGCTTTGGCAATCTCGGACGATTCCCATTCGAGCCGTTCGATGGTTTCGCCCGCATCCTTGTTCAGGCCGCCCTCGCGCTCGATGTCACGGGTCAGTTGGGCAATCCGACTGGTCAGGGTTTCGATCGCTTGCTCGGCTTGTCGCTCCTGGTCGGACAGGGTGTCGCGCTGCACGGCCAACCGCTGCAAGACAGCGGCAGCAATCGTGTCCTCTTCCCGCAGTGGCGGCAATGCATCTTCTGCAGCTTGGCGCGCCTTCATCGACACTTGGACCGCAGCCTCCGCTTGCGCTGCCGCAGTTGTGCGGCCACGCAATTCTTCGTCAGATGCGGCGCGCGCCTCATCCGCCTCACGCCAACGACGATAAAGTAATTGGCCCTCGGCCCGGCGCAGGCTCTCACCAATCTCTCGATAACGGGCCGCCTGACGCGCCTGCCTTGCCAGTTGGCTCAAATGCGCTGCCAATTGTTCGATCACATCGTCGACGCGGGCAAGGTTCTGCTCCGCCCCCTTGAGCTTCAGTTCCGCTTCGTGCCGACGCTGATACAGGCCCGAGATCCCGGCCGCCTCTTCCAGAATGCGCCGCCGGTTCTTGGGTTTGGCATTGATTAACTCGGCAATCTGTCCTTGCCGCACCAAAGCAGGTGAGTGCGCCCCCGTCGACGCGTCGGCGAAAAGCATCTGCACATCCCGTGCACGCACGTCTTTGCCATTGGTCTTGTAGGCGCTGCCCACATCCCGCGTAATGCGGCGGACAATTTCCAGCGCATCCTGTTCGTTAAAGCCTGCCGGGGCCAGACGGTCGGAATTGTCGATGTGCAGACTCACCTCGGCAAAATTGCGGGCGGGTCTTGTGGCGGCACCAGCAAAGATCACATCTTCCATACCACCACCGCGCATCGCTGTGGGGCGATTCTCGCCCATGACCCATCGCAGCGCTTCCAACAGATTGGATTTGCCGCAGCCATTCGGGCCGACCACGCCGGTCAGACCATCCGCAATGATCAGGTCGGTTGGGTCCACAAAGGACTTGAAGCCGGTCAGTTTCAGTTTGGAAAAGCGCAAATGCGCACCTCTGGCCTGAGTTTGTCTGGGCCGCCATGGTGGACGGGGCGAGGCGCACCTGTCAACGTCGTCACCCCACAAACTGCGGAATGAACTGGGGTTATCCACAAGATATTGCGGTCATCCGGCTCAGATTAGCGTACAATCCACATCCAGAACCAGTTCATTGGTGGCCGGGCTGATGTATTTATCAAGTGTGATGCAACTGTATTCGCTCTGCGGCTTCAACCGGTCAATGCGCGGCCCGCCCTTGCCGCAATCCAGAATACCGGTGGCAAGCGCCTGATCCCCGCGGACCTCCTTGACCTGGCACCCGCTCACCATCTCCATGGCCTTTTGCGCCCGGTGTTTGATGGGGCCAAAGCGGGGCGCATATTCCACATTGGTACGTAGGGCTTCGGCCAATCTGCCGTTGACGCGCACGTCAAAGGTGGACCCTTCCACAGTGACTGTGGTGGCGGGCAGGCCACGAAAATGCGGGCCGGGTGTGTTGCAGGCTGCAAGCAGAAGCACGAATGGGAAACAGTAGCGCATGCGACCACCAGACCCGAGATTTGGTTAACATCTGGTGAACACATATGACGCAGGCCTTGTGTTTACCCTCGGAGCTGCAAGCGAGGTGACACCCTGTTTTTGGCGTCAGTCCTGATGAAAACAGGGTGAATGCGTGACTTATTGGGCCGCCCCTGTCCCGGATTGCACCCCTGGCGCATTGGTCATATGATTTTACCAATTCGACCGGAGACCCAATGCCCTTTCGCCCTGTCCAACCCGACAAACTCTCTGCTGCGGTGGTCCGCCAGATTGAACAGTTGATTCTGCGTGGCATCCTGCGCCCCGGAGAACGGCTGCCTCCCGAACGGGATTTGGCCGAGCGGATGGGCGTGTCCCGCCCCTCGCTGCGCGATGCTATCGGGACCCTACAAGAGACGGGTCTGCTCACCGCCAAGCCAGGTGCCGGCGTCTATGTCGCCGATGTGCTTGGATCGGCCTTTGCCCCGGCTTTGACTGAGCTTTTTGCCCGCCATGATGAGGCCGTGTTCGACTATCTGAGCTTTCGTCGGGACATGGAGGGGTTGGCAGCTGAGCGCGCCGCGCGGCTGGGATCCGACACGGATCTGGCCGTGGTTCAGGCGGTGTTTGAAAAGATGGAAGCCGCCCATCCCAAGCGCAACGGAGAGGAAGAGGCCCAGCTGGACGCCCAGTTCCATATGGCAATCATTGAGGCCAGCCACAACGTGATCATGTTGCATATGATGCGGTCGATGTATCAGTTGTTGCGAGACGGGGTGTTTTACAATCGTAAGGTCATGTTCAAGCAACGCACCACGCGCCAAGCTTTGTTGGATCAGCATCGACAGATCAATGCAGCGCTTCAGGGTCGCGACCCCGATGCTGCGCGCAGCGCCGTGCACGCCCATCTGGATTATGTCGAACGCGCGCTGCGCGATCAGCAAAAAGCCGAGCATAATGAAGAGATTGCGCGTCAACGGCTCGATCACGAGACCGAGGATTGATCCCAATGAAGCGCAACGCAGGACACTATGTTTCAGGCGGCTATACCCCCCCGGCCTTCGGCCTGCCCGGGGCACTTGTGGGAGGAAGAATGAAAAACCCCGGCGCAACGGGCCGGGGTTTTCTGTTGCTTGACGGGGTTAGCGCCTAGTGCAAGCGCGCATCTACTTCGGCTATCGCGTCGTCGATCAGCGTGTTGCCGTCAGCTGCCGTCATTTGCTTGGCGATCACGTCACGCGCGGCCTGCACCGCCACTACGGCCGCGGTATCGCGCACCTCCTTGACAGCACTTGCTTCTGCTGACGCAATCTGGTCTTTCGCAGCCGCCATACGGCGTTCGATCGACGTTTTCAGGTCGGCTCGTGCCTGTTCGGCAGCGGCTTCAGCGTCCTTCTTGGCCTGTGCGACGATCTTGTCAGCTTGGCCCTGCACTTCTTTCTGCTTGCGCTCATACGAGGCCAGCAGGGTCTGCGCTTCTTCTCGCAGGGCGCGGGCTTCGTCAATCTCGGACTGGATGCCGTTTGCACGGTCGTCCAGCATTTTTGAGACCATGCCGGGCACTTTGAAGTAGAACAAAACGGCGATGAACAGGATGAAGGCAATAAGGACAATCAGGTCCGTGTTGCTCAGCTTCCAGAACTCTGCCGAGAACGGGTTCTTCGACGCGGCCATGGCCGGGCCAGCAGCCAGAATGGCCAGTGATGTCAGGGGGAGATAGCGCATGGTTTACCCTTTCATCCGAGCGTTGACCGCCGCGGTGATGGACTTGGCATCCGCCTTACCGCCCATAAGGGCAACGATGTCCTTGGCAGCATCCTTGGCCACGTCCTTGATCGCATCCTGTGCACCAGCGCGAATGTCGGCAATGGCCTTTTCGCTCTCAGCGGCTTTGGCCGCAATCTCTGCGTCCGCTTTTTCAATGGCGACGTCAAGGTCCGCTTGAATTGCCGCCTTGGTCTCGCCCGAGATGCGTTGTGCTTCGGCGCGGGCATCGGCCAGCGCCTTGTCATAGGCTGCTTCGGCTGCCTCCGCCCTGGCCTTAAGGTCTTCGGCAGCGGCGATATCATTCGTGATCGTCCCCTGCCGTTCGGCAAGGATGGCCGCGATCCGCGGCAAGGCCACGCGCGACAGCACGAAATAAATCACCAACAGCGTAATGATCAGCCAGAAAATCTGGTTGGCAAAATAGTCAGGGTTCAGCTGAGGCATGCCCGGAGGAGCGCCTGCTGCCACTTCGCCTGCAGCGTTTGTATTGTCCGCCATATCGGTCGTTCCCTTGAGTTCGCCCGGGGTGCCGGGCCGAATTGCGAGCCTTAGCTGGGCAGCATGAGATTATCACACTGCCCAATCGTAAGGAATGCGTCGGGTACGTCTTAGACGGCGAACATCAGCAGCAGAGCGACGAGGAACGAGAAGATCCCCAGGGCTTCTGCGAAGGCGATGCCGATGAACAGGGTCGCTGTCTGGCCGGCGGCAGCCGACGGGTTGCGCAGGGCGCCAGCCAGGAAGT
>JBCBID010000056.1:0-13630 GCA_038525015.1 Pseudomonadota bacterium
GCAAGGTCTGGTCCCTCTCGCGCTGGTGTGGCGTCAAGCCCCGCGAACTCGCGCGGAAAGTCGGTGATCTGGACCGTCTGCCGGATGTGGATGCAGCGACGGCACTGGCACGCGGTGCGCCATCATCAGATCGTGCGCCGCCGGACCCGGCATTCGAACAAAAGCGCAAAGAGCTGGTCGAGCGGCAACGCGCGGAACGCGCTGCCCTGCTTGCGGCGCAAGAGGTCCGTCGCGTTGAGCGGTTGAAGGCAAAGCCCAAGGGGCTGCGCGCCGCCTTCCTCAAAATGACAGGGCGTTATGCCAGTGTGGTTGCGGAGCGCGAGGCAGCAGCTAAAGCGGCGCAACAGCAGGATCGGGTCGAACAGCAGCGCTTGGTCGATCAGCACCTCGCAATGCGGCGTGCGATAGATCGCGATCTGGGTCTCAACAAAGATTTTGATCATGCCACGCGTGATCCGCGCCAGCGGCTGGAGATACGGCCTGAGCCAACGGGTCTGAGCAAAGACCGCCTGCTGGCAAAGCCGGACCTGATCCTTGCCGAGCTCTCTAAAACCAAAGCCGACTTTACCCGCACAGATGTCATGCGCGGCTTGGCGGGGTACGTGGATCATCCTGCCACCTTGTCAAAGACGGCGGACCAAGCCCTTGCCTCGCCTAATGCCGTCAAACTGCCGGGCGATAGCGGCGCAACCAAAGCGCAGCGCTACACCACGCTTGACTATCAACTGGCCGAAGACAAGCTCCATGCCAACGCGCATATCCTGGCACAAAGCCAAGGCGCGCGTGTCTCGGCCAAAAACACACAAGAGGCCATCGCCGCCCAGAACGCGGTGATGCGGCGTGCCTTTGGCGGACAATTGAGTGACGAACAAAGCGCAGCCATCAAACACGTGCTTGATGACAAGCAACTGAGCCAAGTTGTCGGTCTCGCGGGCGCAGGCAAAAGCACCATGCTGGCCACCGCAGCAGACGCGTGGCGACGGCAAGGCATCACGGTCCATGGCGCGGCCCTTGCGGGCAAAGCGGCAGAAGGCCTGCAGGATGCCTCCAACATCCCAAGCCGAACCTTGGCGTCCTTCGAGATGTCCTGGGCCAACGGGCATGAACCGATCACCAAGGGCGATGTTCTGGTCGTGGATGAGGCGGGTATGATTGGCACCCGCCAGCTGGCGCGGGTGACGGCCAAGATGCGGGAGGTCGGCGCCAAGCTGGTGCTGGTTGGCGATCCGGATCAGTTGCAGCCCATTGAGGCAGGCACGCCCTTCCGTGATCTGGTGGATCGAAACGGTGCGGCCACCCTGACCGAAGTGCGACGCCAGAAAGAGGATTGGCAGCGGCAGGCCACCCACAATCTTTCACAGGGCAACACGGCGCAGGCCGTCGCAGCCTACCGCAAGGCGGGCGCTGTGTCTGACCACATAAAACAAGACGACGCCATTGAAGCGCTGGCAGAACGCTATGCAATGGATGCTTTGCGCAGCCAAAAGGACACGGCGCGCATTGCGCTGGCGCACAAGCGCAAGGATGTGCACGCGCTGAACCAATCCATTCGGGCGGCACTGCGAAGCGAAAATGATCAAAGAGAAGATGTGCTGCTGCAAACCGCCACAGGCAAGCGCGCCTTTGGTGATGGCGACCGGATCGTATTCACCCGCAACGACAAAGAGCTGGGGGTGAAGAACGGCATGCTGGGGACCGTGCACAAGGCCTCCGAAGGCAACCTCACTGTATCGCTGGACGGCGCAACTGATCACCGCCTGACCTTCGACCCGCGGGACTATCAGAGCTTCGATCACGGCTATGCCGTTACAATCCACAAATCCCAAGGCGTGACGGTCGATCAGGCCTATGTTCTGGGGTCCCGCAGCATGGATGAGCACCTCGCCTACGTTGCGATGACGCGACATCGCGAAGACATGCAGTTGTTCACAAGTGCGGAGGATCGGCCGAGCTGGGGACGGGATCATGTGCGCGACATTGCGCAGCGTCAGTCTAGGAACAGAGATGGGCCTTCGCGCGGGTGAGTTAGCGCAAAGCGGTTGTTCAAGCGGAGCGCGGCTTACAGCGGCCAAGAGCCCGACTCGGCCATTACCAATTTATGCTGCGCGCGCGCGCAGCACGAAAATCGCTGCAGATGCTCTTTCTGTTACGCTGCGCGGTGGCTAAAATTCGTTCATTGGAGCTTTGCGCAGCGTCCATCTGCCTGGCAATTTACAGGTTGAAGCTGAGCGCTCCAAGTCCTTTAATTTGTTTGATCGATAATCAGCGGTGCCCAGTCGCAGAGGCTTATGGACTAGCACAAACTAATCCCCGAATTCTGCAGACCACCCCCCCCCCCGAGTAGGCCTTCATCCTCGTTTTTCCTGAGGCTGCCGCATGGTGCTGATCCGTACCGTCCTAAAACCCGCGTTCGTCTTTTTTCCACTTTTTCCTTTACGCTCCCCACTACGGTTGTTAGCTCTTGGGCTTGTGCCGCTGATGGGTGAATTTATGAAGACTGAAGAGATGATTGCGGATGCTTCGACACTGTTCTTAAATGGTTTGTCGCAGCGCGAGGCAGCGTTGCACGGTAGAGCGGTACTTGATTTGGTCGCTGAACTGGAAAAAACGTTAACACCAGCCGAGATATCCGCCGTTCAGTCTTCGCTGGAAAAATCAGGTATAGATGAAGCGACATTTCTCGATGCAATTGCAAACGACCTGCAACAGCTTTCAACTACTATTGATCCATACTCAGAAAAGCTCGCCGACGAATATCAACTAGATAACGTGGCAGGAAACGCCAACGCGTACATGGAATCTTCTGGCTTTAATGATGCCACCGCCGGACCAGTCACTTGGGCGTTTGCAACCTTATTGGGGGCCGGCGCTGTACTTGTTCTTGCCGCTGCATACGCAATTGTAAGGGTTAGTTCCAAACCAGATGGCAAAGTCGAGGCACACCTTAAAGTAGAAACTGAGCTTGGCAAGCTGGACATGGCCATGTCTGCCGACGCGACTAGCGCCGACCAAAAAATCCAAAATTTGACAGGTAAGATTAGCGCCTAATCCAATGACAGTTTTTGACAATCCAAAGCTTGGAATTGCCCAGGCAATTAAGCACCTGCTATCTAAATCGCTTGAAAAACGTGGTTTGATGGAGCCTATACAGAGAAGACTTGTAACACTCGGAGATTATCGGCAAGCACATGATTTTGCACGACTAGCAAGTGAGCCAGTAAGACGGCAGCTAGAGCTTTCTGCATCTACATCGGCGGTTCTTGCGGACTGGGATAAATTGAGAACGCAAACTTCTGTGACAAGACAGGAGAACGCGCAACTTATGCCGTTTGCGGAACGGGTTTATCCCGCGCTCAGAGACTTCAATAATGCAAACCAAACAAAGCTAGTTTCTCCTTTTCAACTCATCCCGACTGAAGAAGTATTTGACGGCGACCCCGAGATTAATCATGCCGCTGATTTTCTCAACGAGCATTTTGGCAATGTGGGCACCGGCCACCACATTCGCCGTTATGGCGAAAACGGTCTGCCAGCATCGCCCCATTCATTCACCGGTCTTGGGCTAAGCGTGGCCTGCAACGCGAATGAGGTACCAATCGTAAACTTTCACGTGGTCAGAAATTCGAGTGTTAAGGCCTTGCAATTTATCGATGAGTTCTTGGAGCTGTTAAACAATTCGTTCAGCGGATGGGTATCATTCGAAAAGAGCCTCAATCGGTGGACTCAAAGTAGTGCATCTATTCGTGGCGCGGTCGCCCCTGGTGGTTTTGCAGCAAACTATTTCCAGAAGGAGCATGAGACCCTTAGGCCTGGCTTGACTGTAATTGGATCAGGCGGTGCAGAGGGGAGTATGACAGGAATTTTTTCCGGACAGGACTTTGATCAACTTTTTGGTAGAAGCCTGTTTGGGGATAACTTAGCTACGCAACGGTTTTGCCTTTCATGCAAGCATGTTATGTTCTCAAACGCCAAAGGAAAACAGGCTAAGGGAAAAGCAAGACGCCCTTCATCCACAACTGGAGGTCTCAAGAAGATCGGTCGAGTCGTTCAAAACCAGTCTAAGCAAAATTGGTGGATCGACTACCCAAATGAACCAATTGATGCAGCTGTCGCGCTGCTTGAAAGCTCAACCTGGGATGTTAGTTCTAACGTTCTTGGAAAAGGCAACAGGGACTATCTCCTTCGCTTGCCGACTGAGAATGAACTCGGTGACATTACCGTCAGCACAACCGAGGCTGTGTTGCTGGGAAGGAGCGGCCCGGTTGGAGGGCAGCTCCTAAACGTAGATGCGGATTTACCCTACATCTTTAGACACAGTGGTGGACCCGTCTTTCTTCAATCAACTGGCCTCAGAGTAATAAGATCGGAAGACAAACGAGTTGGCCGGGCCGGTAATTCAGGTGGACCCGTTGTCGTCGACATTGACCCTGATGGCAACGGATCAGGCGACAACGTGATCATCGGTCTGCGTGTTTCAGGCGATGAAGGTGGAAGCAGTTTTACAGGAAGAACCGACAGAAACGCGCCTCAGGCCACTTATTTGCCAATCTATATGGTACAGTTTCCACTAGAATCACAACTCGCGAAGATCGAAGAGATGGCAGGCAAGTCCGAGAACGATGGCGATGGCGATGGCGATGGCGATGGCGATGAAGACAACGCCGAAGCATCGGCAGAAAATAAATCTGTGGAAGCTTCTTACAAAGATCGTGCAGCCAAGGCGTTCGAAGCCTATCTTAGGGCAATGGAACCAAATGACAAATTAAGTCTTAACAAAGAGTTAGTAAACGCACTCAAAAGAGAAGTCCGTCGCCAAGGCGGCAAAATTGTTGGAACGATGGTTCACCGCAGTGATGACGACAAGACGCTAATTGTCGAGTTCAGGCTGGCAAACCACGAAGTTAACGACGAGTTGCACAAGCTAGAGGAACAATACTCAGAAGAAACAGAACTGAGATTAGTTCCGGGGAGCGGATTCCTGCGCGCTTCTTACGAACACTGAAGCGGATACTTGCTTCTGCACCGTTTTAAGCCCGCAGTTACCAAAAAAAGGGAAGCCTTACAGTTTTCGTAAATCACGTATTGGAACTCGGTTTCGCATCGGATTCTATGCCTTTGACAGAGCATTACAGGAATCTGATAATCTGACAAAGCGCGTAACTTAGCATGTGTCAGTGCTCCCAAAGCGCGCGAATTTTATTGAACGCGAACTGGATGGTAAAGATGTCACCGCCACGAATGTCACGCGCCATAGCTTCATAGTCGATGTAGTTTGCAAGGTGTTCGGACACGACCGGTCTGGCTACTTGAACTGCACTGCAGCAAAAATTGTGCCGCACGCGCGAAAGGATGCTGCTCCAGCAATAACCGCATCTGCACAAGGTCGCATTGTCCCGCACACCAGCTACTTGCTTGCAGCGACTTGAATGTCGGTTGTGTTTGGCGGAACGCCAAAGTGCGGGCGGACCGGGACGGTCTGCCCGCGTTTGTTGAGTGGTCATTTGAGAAGTCGGCAGGCATCGATTGTTATGCCTGCCGATATGAAGTGCTATGCGGCTTTCGCCTGTTCTATGTCAGACCCCTTGGTGCCCACATCCGCGACGTCACCATCGGCAACAATGTCTTCGGCCTCGACAGCTGCTGCCGTCTCAACCAAATAGCTGCCCATTGGAAAGGCCATGTAAGCGGGCATCCAATCGGGTTTTGCGGGTGTCCGTGTGCCATCCAAGCAAGCATTTAGGATTGCCCGTTGGGTCTTGCCAGTGGCGGTGATGTGTTCCCGAGCAGCGTTTTCACCTGCATACTCACCCACCATGGCATTGAGCGCCGGTTTGTCCTTCACCAGATCAAAAAACAGCGGTTCCGGCGTCCAGTGTTGCGCCATGTCCGTGCCCATAGTGACAGCAAGGACGTCAATGAGCGGGTTTTGTACGGACAAGGTGTCCGCCATGAGGAATGTGATGACCTGCATGATCTGTTGGTCATTGGCGTCCATCAGCCGCTTAAATATGTTGGACAACGTGAGATAACCGTCAAAGGCATCCCCGTTTTCAAAGCCTAGAAGCTGTGCTGCAGCTTCGCGGGCGGTGTTGAATGCCTTTTGCGCGGCGCTGTTTTCAACGCTCTCGGCAATCTCGGGTTTGGCTGCGCTTTGCTGTTCTTCCCGCACTGTCCAGAGATCGGACCCGACCAGCATATGCGCCACGACGAGACGTATGGCGATGCCGCTGTTGCCGAGAAGGTCAACCCGGACAGCAGCGTGACGATGCAGATCAACGTAATTCCGCGCGGCCTTCGTCAGTTCCGGTTTCGGTTTTGCCGTTTCTCCGTGTTCTGCCTTCTCCCGCCGCGTCGCTTCTGCATTGGTAATGTAGCCTTCGTGGAACGTGACCTCACCTTGGGTGCTGGTTGTGATGAACACTTTGCCACCGTCGGCTTTGCATGTTGTGCGGTGATCCCACGTGGCAAAGTAAGCACCCACATCCAATGCGATCACGTCAACCCACCCTGCTTTCAAATAATGCGCCATGGTCTCAGTCAGTGCAGAATTTTGCCACGCCCAGAAGGCGTCTGCGTCGGCAAAAAAGGCGTCATCGCCAAAGAGGTCGGACACAACTGCCAGCCCAGATGCCTCCACATCAAAGATCGCGTTGGAGACGGGGATATGCGCCCCGCCAAAGAGCCAATCCTTGAGCCGCTGGCCTGTGGGCAGATAGGCATCGTCATCCTTCACAAGCGCCCACCATGCTTTCTGCTGCTTTGGGGTTGCCATTGTGAGCGTTCGGATGTCGCGGGCGTGGATATCACCCTTGCGATAGGCCGTCAGGATCGGTGCATGCAACCGCCCCAAAGACAAACGCTGGGACACCATGCGTTCGGTGATTCCAAAGGTGGTGGCAATATCTGCTGGCTCACGCCCTTCTTTGATCAGCTTGGCGAAGGCCTTGTATTGATCAACCTCGTCCATGGGCAGGCGTTCGATGTTCTCTGCAAGGGATGCTTCGATTGCGGTCGCGTCGTCACCTTCCGCCATGATCAGACAGGGCAGCGGTTCAAAGTCACCATCCTCCGCGATGATGCGACAGGCATTCAATCGGCGTTGTCCCGCGATGACCTCAAAGCCACCTTCGGCCTCACGCACCAAAAGCGGTTGCAAGACGCCCATGGCGCGGATGCTGGTCACCAGATCAGCGCAGTCTTTTGCGCCGTATTTGCGGACGTTGAGGGGGGAAACGGAAAGGTCTTCGATGTTGATATGTTGCAGTGTCATAATAATCTCCTGATTGTTGAGTTTTGCGGTGCAAAAGCGCACCCTGAAACCGCTTGGTGGAGCGGCTTGGGGCTGCGCTGTTGATCACGCGCAGCGGTAAATCAGGCGCTGCCCTGCAACCTCAGCCTCGGCGTAATCCATGCTCAGATCGCGGGCGATGGCGTCATAATCGATGTAGAATTGCAGCTGCTCGGGGATGTCCCCAAAGAGGCCTTCGTCCACAAACTGCTCGGCAAGATCGCGCAGTGTCTCAACGGGGTAGATGTCGAGGTCAAAATCGTCGGCAAGGATGTCAGGCGTAAACGCGTACCCACACTCCCCCACTGCCAGAATGATCCGCGTCTTGTCGTCGGTGTCCAACTCGTCCACCGCGTCCAGATACTGCTTGAGATTGGCCTGATTGACCCCAATGGCCTGCGCCAGATCGCAATCAATGGCCTCCCCATCAATGAACTGAATCTCGAACTCTTCGACCGGATCGCCATAGCTGTTCCGCAACTTCGCGGCTTTGGCGGCGTAGTCGTCGTAATCCTCAAAGTAAAACCCAACGGCGGATATATCGTAGGGCTGTGCGTGCAATTGAATGGTCATTGTCTTTCTCCCTTCATTGAAAAACGGGTTGCGCATGCAACCCGACTAGCCACGCGGCAATGAGCGGGGGAGAACTGTCAGGGCTGACCGTCAGAGATGGTGCGGGCGCAGGGCCGCAGGCCCGAGCCACGGTCTCTGACGGTTACCGAAGGCTTGGCCTTGACAGTCGATGGGCCGCAGGCCCTCTAAATGAAGAAAAAGGACAGCCACTGGCTGACAATACAGCGCCAGGGATCAAAGCCCGCAGGGCCACGACCGCTCTATGGGCGTGGTTCACGCGAGCCCGCCCTGACGGGGGGCGCCCAAAAAAGAAAAGAGGCGCACCGTTCAGCACGCCTCTTCCCCACACGAGTTACGCAGTCATTTTAACCCATGCCACCGGGTGAGCGATCCACAACCTCATTGTCCGGCTGCTGATCCTCTTTCACGGTCCGTAAGACCAACCGACCATCCACAGGCAAAGCATCAAATTGGATATCATAGCCTTCCCCGTCTTTATGGGCCCAGGCGGCGGCAATCTTGCTCCAATGGGACTTTCTGCCATCACCAATTGGACGCACGACATAGCCCAGCATCAAAGGCTTTCTAACGGTTGAGGTTTGGGTTTTGTTTTGATCACTCATAAAAATCTCCTTACGCAATAAAGTTCAAAACCAAGAACATATAAGGAACATATTTCTATCGAACTGCGCAACAAAAAAATCTACGGGCGCATACAAACGCATGTACGTCTTTGCAGCCACGACGCTGATACGCATCAAATGACCCCGCCAATTACAGTATTTTATCAAACCCTTGCGCGAACATCCGCACGTCTGGGTCGAATACGAAGATTATCGCAGCGTTTCGCTTGCGCATGGTGCACAGGTGAATTAGCGCAGGCAGAACAAAAAGAAGGGTAGATAACAATGGATATCAAATGGGACACGCTGTCTCTGGACGAGCTGAAAGACATCCGCGCAAAAGCAACGAAGGCGATTGACGGTTTTGAAGCGCGCAAGCGGAAAGAAGCGCTGGCGGCTGTTGAAGCCAAAGCTGCGGAGATGGGATTTTCTCTGAGTGAGCTGACAGGCGCCAGCAAAGCCAAGGGCTCGAAAGCGGCACCGAAGTACTGTCATCCAGAAAACCCAGCCAAAACATGGACTGGCAAGGGGCGCCAGCCCAATTGGGTGAAAGACGCGCTCGCGAACGGCGCCAGCCTGGATGATCTGTTGATCCTCAAATGAGATGGGCCAGCCCAAGCTGGCCTAGAGCAAATTGGATGATTTGAAGGATGTCTCGCGGTCTTTACCGATAATTACGTGATCATGCACGGTCACGCCGATGGCTTGGCAGGCAAATTGAACCTGGCCCGTCATATCGATGTCCGCGGGACTAGGTGTAGGATCGCCTGAGGGGTGATTGTGCACGAGGATCAGCGCGCTGGCATTGAGCTCCAGCGCGCGTTTGGCTACCTCGCGCGGATAGACGGGCACATGATCAACGGTGCCTGCGCCTTGGGCCTCATCCGCGATCAAAACATTCTTGCGGTCGAGATAAAGCACACGGAATTGCTCGGTCTCGCGATGCGCCATCACGGTGCGGCAATAGGTGACAAGATCGTTCCAGGATGACACCACGTCGCGTTGCAGGACTTTGGCTTGGCCCATGCGTTGCGCGAACGCCTCGACCAGGCGCAGGTGGTAGTAGACACGGTCTGTTGCGCCCGCGACTTGCAGGAGGCGGTGCTCGGACGCAGCGACCACGCCATTAAGATCCCTGAAGGTTGCCAAAAGGCGCTTTGCCAATGGTTTGACGTCGATGCGGGGGATGGCGTTGAACAGCACAAGCTCCAGAAGCTCGTATTCCGGCATGGCGTCATGCCCGCCCTTGAGAAAACGCGTGCGCAAGCGTTCGCGATGCCCCCAGTAGTGCGGCCTCTGGTGCCCGTCATCGCCGACAATCAAACCGCCCCCGGCTGCATGCTCTGGCGACAGGCGGGCGGTGGGTCGAAAACTGGGTGTGAAAGCGGGTTGGGTTGGAACGTCCGGAGGTGGCAGACGGGCGTCCAGGTCACGCAGACCTTGTTGTGCTGCTTCGGAAAACCCGCTTGTCCTGGACGCGGTGGGTGCATGCCGAGACCGCAATGCTCCTTTAAGCAGCGAACTGCCCTCAAATCCGCGCATATGACGCTCAAGCCATCTGTTGATCTGCATGCCACCTCCTGCGCGTCCGTACGACCGACATCACGCGGACCTAAAAAGCAAATTGCGGTTAACGTGCGTTTAACGCTGTCATGCGAGGCAGAAGGTGAAGGGAGACGACACAAGCATGGTACGCTCGATAACCAACAAAACGCTCTATTGGATGTGCTGCGCGTGCGTGGCCTGGAGTGCGGGTCTTGTCGCAACGCCTGCGATCACCGACCCCGCGCCCGCTTGCGGTCTCTATACCTACAAAGCAAGGATTGTACGCGTCATTGACGGTGACACGGTTGTGGCCAACATTGATCTCGGGTTCCGCACTTGGCTGCATGATGAGCATCTGCGCTTGTTCGGTATTGATGCGCCTGAGCGCGGGACCGTCGCCTTTGATACAGCGAAAGCCGCTCTGCAAATCCGCAATGAAGGCGCCGACGTGTTCGTGTGTACGATAAAGGCCAAGCGTTCCGACAATGAGAAGACTGGCAGTTTTGGACGCTATCTGGTCGAGATTTACCACGATGGCACCAACGTCAATCAGTGGCTGGTTGCTCAGGGTTTGGCAGAGCAGTACCCGTAAGACGGGCGGAAAGCGGCAGTTCGCTGCAGTTGGCACCAAAGTCGGCTATGCGCTGGATTTTCAACTGATCCCTGCAGCACATGTGTTGAAATCACTGCAGCTAGAGACCTCCGCACAGTATCGAGATTGGCTCAGACAAGCCACTCAACGTGTTGGTGTCCGCAACAGTGGAGCATCTCACTTCTAGTGTTCTGGCTGATTGTAGCGTTGCCACCCCATCTCTTCGCCAGCAAGAGCAACACTGAAATGATCTGCAAAATGCTTCTTGTCTGCTACACGACGCTGCCCCATAGTATTATGGTTTTCAATTGGAGATATTTTGGATGCCTTTTGAAATGGATGATCCACGGTATCTTAACCGCCGCTTGTGTTCGGTTGAGATCTACGTGCCTTCTCAACTTTCATTTCCCGACCACGGCTTCGAAATGTATTGCTCGACTTGGTTCGGTGCTATTAGAGAAGACATCCAGACTGCCAATGGCATGCAATCTATTACATTTGGTGTGCATTCCGCTTTTCTGGCGATTGAGACTTGCGACTATAGTCGCATCGAACAAAGAGAGGGTACTCGATACAAGAGCACACCTCTTACCCTCGCCTTTGAACATCGTAGCGAAAAAGAAACCGGTAGCAAAAGGGAAGGCTCCTTTGGGGCCGGTCTATCGGCACCCCTGTTAAACATATTGAAACTGCGGGGCGAAGGTAGTTTGAGCGCTGTTCGCAATGTGACTAACGCAGAGTCGAAAAAACAGGACAGTACATTCGACGTTTTTGAGGTCGAAACCGCTTCACCTTGGGAATGGCGCATTCAGGCTGTAAATCCGGCGCGGCCCGTTCCGCGCTTGAACGGCGCCGAATTGTCAGATGTCCCGCTTTGTGGGATCAGCACTCCTAAAGGCACGGCCACTGTCTCCGCCAGCGTGTCGATTTCTGCGCTTGATCTATGGTTGGACTGTAGCGCAACGTCGGGCTCTCTGTCGCTAGAAGATGAGGCTAATCAGAACGCCGTGCTCGCAGCACTTTTGGCGAAGTCCATCGAAACAAGCAGCGACCAGATGCATCACTCCGACGAGGGTGGCGAGGACATCGTGGTTGCCTCCTCGACCTTGCATCGTCGAAAACCAAAGGACGATACATGACCAGGCCATTTCTCAACGCTGCGCAACAATCCGCTATTGCTCGCGTTTTTGACGGCGCGAACCGCCGGTTCACCGATTTGATCCAAGCGGGCGGGGTGGACGCCACTCGCGACCTGCGGGGTAAGCCGCTGCGCCGCATCGTGCTACAGCCCGATGAAGATGTGTCAGGATATGATTTTGCGGGCAGCGACTTGTCGGACGCGGTTTTGCGCAGGGTTGATTTGAGCCGCGTTAACTTGACTGATGCGTTGCTCTACGGGGCCGATCTTCGGGGTGCTAAACTGAGCGATGACAGCCTTTCTGCCTCACAAAAGGATGAAGCGCAAACTGGTGCGCTGCCACCGGCGCTACGGCATGGCCCCAACCGGCTTTGGCCCGCTGATCTCCAAGACGGCATCAATGTGATGCTGACAAAGAGCGAAACTTCCGATGAATTGTTTACTTTGGCACGAGCTAAACTCGATGATGGGCACTCCAAGATTGCCGAATATGTTTACCGGACGCTTTTGGATTGGCGACGCCATTTGTATTCTGACAATCATGTCAAGACGTTCAACACGCGCCACGAGCTGGCCCGCGCGGTTCTTGACCAGGGCCGCGCGGCGGAGGCCGAAGAAACGTTCCGAGAACTGCTGCCTTTGGAAGAGAAAGTGCACTCGCCACGGCACCAAAGTATCCTTACCACGCGCCACGAGCTGGCTCGCGCGATTCTTGAGCAGGGCCGCGGGGCGCAGGCCGAAGAAGCCCTCCTAGCCCTGCTGTCTTTGAGGGAGGAAGTCGTCGGGCTAGAGCATGAAACTACGCTTTCCACGCGTCACGTACTTGGAAACGCGATCCTATGCCAAGGTCGGGCGGCGGAGGCCGAAGAAATCTTCCAAGCCCTGCTGCTTGCTGACGAAAAAGCCCACGGGTCAGAACATAGAGATACGCTCCTGACGCGACGATCTTTGGCTCTTGCTTTATTAGAACAACAGCGAATCCTAGACGCCAGAGAAGTGCTAAGCGCAATTCCTGATGGGCACGCATTCCAGAACGCGCAACATGCTGCCTCGATCAGTCTCGTCTTCGCTTTCTTTGCCGATGGGTTAGGCGATGCAACAACAGCCGAACAGCATCTTGCAAATGCCCGGCAAGCCCTGGACTCTGTAGACACAAGAGCGAATACGCGCCGTCAATTCGATTTCTATATCGCCACGCGCAAACCAGGTCAGCTTGGTGGAACCACCCTTTGGGCAGCTCAAGGTGCAACCAAAACCAAAGTGCGGAGCATCTGAATTTAGTGAAAAATATTGATGAATGGCGGCGATACCCAAGAGACTTCTAAGCGCCCCACGTTCTTAGTAAATTCCCCCTTGGTCCCTAAAGTAAGCAGAGGCAATTTGGGGCTAAGAGCGGTCATTGGACTTGTTTTACGCCAATGTCCGCATTGGGGCGTGGGAGTACGGGTGGCCGCCACCCGACGTCTCGATGCTGCGCTTGTGCCTATGGCGGCAAAGAGCTCGATCTCCAAATTGCTGCACGTAGCTTAAATGGCCGGATTGCTGATTGAGCGGACGTGTGACGGAATTTGTTGGATTCACAATCGCAGATAGGCCGAAGTTCTTCTCGAAAGGAGTACCTCGAAGCTCACAAAAACGATGAGCTTTGATACTGCTGGAACTTATACGGGCTGTTGCTGTTCTCGTAGCCACGCAAACGACTTTCAAAGAGCGATTTGTCGTAGCCTACCTGTGGCTCCTGTTCCGGCTGTACAGGATTCATTTCGCGCGCGTATTCAAGAGTCGCAAGATCATCCCTTTGAGCAAAAAGTGCCGGAAGGAAGTTCTCGAATGTGCCGACCTCGATCACGTTATGACGGTGCCAAGCCGCG
>JBCBID010000057.1:0-12197 GCA_038525015.1 Pseudomonadota bacterium
GGTCGATGTGCCGTGCCGACGATTTTTTCCACCAGCTTTTCAAAGTTGTTCCATGCGCGATCGGCATCCTGTGAGGGCAATGCGCCGGTGTAGTCTCGGCGTGCATGGCTTTGACCATTTGGCCCTTCACACCAGAGCCTGAGATTGAGAACCAGGTTTGCTTCCCACGAGTCCATGCGGTTCAGCGCAGAGACTGTCGCACCGCCGCGTCTGTGATGTTCAGGGTTCATTTGTTCAGGATCAGCTTTCCTGCGCGGGTGATGCGCAGATAATAAATTTGACCATCCAGAACGATTGACGCCTGGGTACCGTCTTTGATCAGATCGCGCGCATCGTACGTGTCGATCTGCTGTGCATCGGGTGCTGCGGTGGGTTTCGGGACGTCTGTCATCATGTTCATTTGGTCCGCTCCAGATGGTCGAGCATACGCTCGACGTATTGGTCCGCTGGAACATCCCCATTCATCACCTCGCGCAACAATTCCTGACTGCACGGCTTGTCGCAGAGTTTGCTCTGCGTCTCATCGTTGTCCAGCTTGCCGAGTTTGGCCATGTCTCTGCTCCTGTCGGATCGGTGCGTCCGGGCTGCCCAAATGCGGGTGGCTGAGACTCGCTAAAAATATGTTGATCGTTTTTGTCGGGTACGTCAATCCTGAGTATTAATGTAAGAAAAGAAAAAGGCGCAGGAAACCCGCGCCTTGTCCTTGTTTGTGCAAAAATCAGCTTACTTCCAGCCGACCTCGTTAAAGATTTTTTGTGCTGCGGGTACATTGTTTGCAATCGCCGTTGCATCGAGGTCATCGGGGCGGAACAGCCCAAGCGTGGCCACCGACGGGCTGATCGCGACACCTGGCACAGCCGGGTACTCATCGTTGCCGGCCGAGAAGTACTGCTGCGCCTGCGCAGAGGCCAGATATTCGAGGAACTTGACCGCGTTGTCCTTGTTCGGGGCATTGGCAGCAACACCGCCACCCGACAGGTTCATATGTGCGCCTTCGCCGTTTTGCGCGGGGAACACCCAGCCGATATTTGCACGGGCGTCTGCGGGCAGGCCGTCGACGTCCTTACGGATGGCACGTGCAAAGTAATACGTGTTTGAAATCGAGATATCGCATTCACCCGACACGAGGCCACGCAGCTGGTCAGTGTCGCCGCCCTGCGGGTCACGTGCAAAGTTGTCGACCACGCCCTTGGCCCAGCCTTTTGCTGCGTCTTCTCCGTGGTTTGCGATGACCGAAGCCAGCAGTGTCTGGCTGTACACATTCGAGGACGAGCGATGACAGACTTTGCCTTTGTAGGCAGGGTCAGCGAGGTCCACATAGGATTTCGGCGGGTTCGCGACGTCATTCTTGTCATAGAAGATGATCCGAGCGCGCTGCGAGAAACCGAACCACTGATTGTCTTCGTCTTGCAGGTTGGCGGGAAGCAGATCTTCGAGCGTGTCGCTTTCGATGGATTGCAGAACGCCTGCATCCTTGGCGCGTTCCAGCCGCGAGGTGTCGACGGTCAGCAGGATGTCCGCGGGCGAGTTCGCGCCTTCGGCTTTCATCCGCTCAATCAGTTCGTCGGCTTTGCCTTCGATGCGGTTGATGGTGATGCCGGTCGCCTCGGTAAAGTCGGAGTAAAGCCGTTCATCGGTGTCGTAGTGGCGCGAGGAATAGAGGTTAAGCTCGCCTTCCGCGATGGCGCTTGTTGCCGTGATGGCTGCAACTGCTAGAGTTACGAAGGTGGTCTGGGTGGTCATGGAAATACTCCCTGTTTTCCACTGATTTAAATCTTACAGAAACAGTCAATTACAGGAGTTTTGGCTTAAGGCAACCCTTTCCGAGTGAAATACTCAGGAATCGCTTGCAAAAATCTGACTTTTTCGGTCATGTTTCTCTCACCAAGCCGCAGCAGGCGCTGCACGCCCGGTGATTTCAAACCTGACCGGGGCGCCACAGTGTATCTTGATTCACTCTCGTACAGATATGTTCGACGCCTTTTTCGGTGCTTTATCGCTGGTGTGCGACCGGAGATGATGCGCATTGGCACACATCCGATGGATGCTTACAGCCACCGCCCGGTCCCGCAACACAAGAGGTGTTCTGATGTCTGACTGTTCGCGGAACTGCGACAACCGCATGGCCCTGGGCGATCAACCGCTTGCCGCGCTGCATGTTGATCCAGTCGAATTTGGGTTTCTGACGGCGGCCCGGTATTTCTGCCTGTCGTTTTCCGAACCACACGGCGGAGCCTGGGTGACGGCAATGTTGGGCGCCGAATGTTTCTTTCCGGGTGAAGACAGCGCTGAAAAGATGCGGCGCGCACTGGCGGTGGTGCATGAGATGCGCACGTCGCGCCGGTCCACCTTTCGCTTCTCGAATCCGCGATGCGAGATTTGTACCGGCATTGTCACGGAAGACGAACGTCATTTGTTGCAATTGATTCAGCATGCGCGCGCACGCCGTGGATCGCTTGTGGCCTCATCTGCGATGCTGCTGTGTGAGGGCCACAATACGGATCAACTGCGCGTTGCCGCGCAGGAATTTGCGAATTTGGTCGGTGCGTCTATGCGGGACAGCGTCGAGGTCTAAGCGTCTTCCACTTCAAATATCGCCGGGATAGCTGGGCAGGGGATCAGGTCATCCCCAATCACATCAGCCAGCATCGTGTGGTGCAAAAAGACATAAACATGCGCGCTCAGCCCCTCCCACAATTTGTTGGACAGCGACTGTGCCTGGGTGCCAGACGCCCCCCCTTTGGCTCCGGCACCTGTGCTCAGCGCATCTACGGATTCGTCTACAGCGGATAGCACGTCGTAGATACGAATTTTACTTGGGGATTTGGCCAGCTTGTATCCGCCCCCCGGCCCGCGCACAGAGATGACCAGCCCACGCCGCCGCAGCTTTGCAAACAGCTGTTCGAGGTAGGGCATGGAAATGTCCTGTCGCTTGCTCAGGTCGTTCATTGTGACGAGACCAGCATCTTGATGGAAGGCGATATCGACCAACGCAACCAGTGCGTAACGTCCTTTGGTGCTGAGTTTCATGCATGCCTCCTACGGGGTGAAAAACGGGTGAGGGTGAGGTCGAGAACGGCGCATGTCAGTGTCCCATCTCCATGGTCGCTTGCGCGCTGTGTGGCAGCACGAATGGGGCGGGCCCCACAGGCGCGGCATTGACGTTCAGGCTGCACCCATAAGCGCGTGATAGGGTATCATCGGTCATCACCTCGGCGGGCGGACCAGCGGCCAAGACTTTCCCTTCGGCCATGATCAGCACATGATCGGCAAAAAGGCCGGTGAGGTTCAGATCGTGCATGACCGCAACAACGCCACCCCCGGCCTGGGCAAAGTTGCAGGCGATGGACATGACCTGGAGCTGGTGCGCGATGTCGAGCGACGAAACGGGTTCATCAAGCATCAACCAGCGCGGCCCATCCTCGGCAATTGGCTCCCAGATCTGGGCCAGCACGCGGGCCAGTTGCACACGCTGCTGTTCGCCGCCCGAAAGTTCCTGGTAGTAGCGGTGCGCGTGATCCTTGAGGCCCACACGGGTGAGCGCTGCTTCAGCACGGCCGGCGTGGTCGGCACCCATGCCGGAAGTCAGCCCGATACGCACGACTTCGATGGCATGAAAGGGGAAGGCGAGCGTGGACGCCTGCGGCAGCACCCCACGCATTGCCGCGAGGTCCCACGGTTTGGGCTGTGCGATTTCGACACCGTTCAGGTGGATGTTGCCCTCGTAGGGCAAGTCTCCGCAAATTGCCTTTATCAGGGTCGATTTGCCTGATCCGTTGGGGCCAACAATTGCCGTCAGTGTGCCAGGCAGCGCATCCATCGCCAGTCCGTGCAATATCTCTTTTCGACCGTAGGAGACAGACAGGTCACGTACAGCCAGCGTCATAGGTCGACCATCCCGCGTTGGCGGAGCAAAATCCACAGAAAGACAGGTGCGCCGAGGACCGCTGTTACGATGCCAATAGGCAGTTCGGCGGGTGCAATGATAACGCGCGCAATCACGTCTGCCAGCACCAGCAGCAGCGCACCCAGAAGGGCGGCATTGATCAGAAGCGGGCGGTGGTCAGGTCCCGTTCCAAGGCGCAGAAGGTGCGGCACCACGATGCCGATGAAGCCGATACCGCCCGATACGGCGACGGCGGCACCTGTGGCCGCAGCAACAGTCAGGATGGCAAGGTTTTTGACCCGCTGGACGTTCAGGCCGATATGCGCAGCGGTCGCTTCGCCCAATGCAAGCCCGTTCAGCCCACGCCCCAAGCCACAGGCCGCGACAATGGCAATCAGTATAATGGGACCTGCGCCGATCACCTTGGTCCAACTTGCGCCACCAAGCGATCCGAGACCCCAAAAGGTAAGGTCCCGCAGTTGTCGGTCGTCCGAGATGTAGACCAGAATACCAGACAATGCCCCCGCCAATGCGCCAAGCGCAATCCCAGCCAGCAGCATCGTAGCAACCGAGGTACGCCCACGACGAGTCGACACCTGATAAAGCACCATTGTGCTGGCCCAGCCGCCCAGAAAAGCGGCCACCGGCACCAATTGATCGCCCACGGTAGCGGCAAGCCACAGCGGGGCAACCCCAGACAGAACGATGGCCGTGATGGCACCAAGGCCCGCACCCGCGCTGACACCCACCAGGCCCGGATCCGCCAAGGGGTTGCGAAAAAGACCTTGCATGACCGCCCCGCCGACGGCGAGTGCCGCACCCACAAACAGGCCTAGCACAAGCCGTGGTGCGCGGATGTCCCAGAGAACGATGGCCTCCATCCGCGTCAGCGCCTCGCCTTGCGCCAGCTTCAAAAGGGTCGGTCCAAGCGCCACATCCGTGGCCCCGACTGTCAGGCTAAACACGCCCACGACAAGCAAGGCGCCCCCTAGAACCACATGCATTTGCCGGGCGCGGGCGACCCGGCTGGTCGGCATATGATGTGCCAACGCCATACGAGTTAGGTTGGATAAAGCGCGCGATTTAGAGCCGTCACTGCCTTGGCGGTGCGCGGCCCGAAGCCTAGCATGAACAGCCCGTCCATCCGCACCACGTTGCGCGTTGCCGCTGCCGGCGTCACGGACAGGGCGGGTAGGCCAAACAACTCCGCATCGGTCGAAGCGTGATCCCCATTGCGGTTCATCATCAGGATCACGTCCGGTGCCGCAGCGCTCGCCGCTTCGTCTGATAGGGGTTTGTATCCTTCAAAGCTGGAGACCGCGTTCACACCGCCCGCCATCTCGATGATCCCGTTTGCGCCGGTGCCGGTGCCCGAGGCGAGGATGCGCCCACCTTGGGTCGACAGGATAAACATCACACGCACCTTTTGGTTTTCGCGGCGCGCTGCGCGATCGAGGGCTTTGTCCAGCTCTGAGCGGGTTTCGGCGGCCAGTGCTTCTGCCCTGTCCTGGACTTCAAGCGCGGAGCCCGCAGTTTCAATTTTCCGTACGATGGCGTCTGTGTCGTATCCTTCCGGCACTTCAGCGAATTCTACAGACGCGGCGCGCAGGATGTCGATCACCTCGGGTGGGCCGGCGCCTTCGGCCGACACGATCAGTTTCGGTGCAAAGGACAAGACCCCTTCGGCTGACAAGCGCCGCATGTATCCGACATCTGGCAACTCTTGGGCGGCCGGTGGAAAGGTAGAAGTCGCGTCACGCGCCACCAGACGGTGCCCTTGACCAAGGGCATAAATGATTTCAGTGACATCCCCGCCAATGGCGATCACGTCTTGCGCGCTGCTGGCGGACCAAAGCTGCGCGGGTGTAACCCCAAGCGCGAGAGAGATGGTCAGAAAACTGCGACGGTCCATTATGCGACCACCTCTTGCAGCTCTTCGACAATAGCGCGGAAGGCCGGACGGCTGTCGCGCCCTTCCTTCGGCACACCGAAAACTTGGAAAATGAGTGCGCCATAGGCATCAAAGGCCTCAACAGACGTGGCGGTTCCGCGCTGTGTGGGCTTGTCCACCGCCCAGACCTCGGCCACCTCGTCGCGGCGCAAGTGCAGATTAAAACCGGGATCCATCACGTTTTGCCATGGCCCCATGGGTTTGAGCGTGTACAGCGCACCGGTGTGGATCTGGATGCAACCGCTGTTGCCGACAAACAGCATCACCTCGGTACCCGCGCTTTGCAAGTTGCTCAGCAGGGCATCTACCGCTTCCGGAGTGAGCTTGCGGGCAAAGGGCAGGCCCGCCGCCCGATATGCGCCCAAGCGGTTCATCTTCAGCTTGGACACAAGGCGCAGGAACTGATGCGTGTCGGTCATCCGCTGCCATTCCTTGCGCAGGATGTCGATCTTGTCTTCGGCGATCTTGGCGGGTTCAGCCGGCAGGCGATGTGCAAACTGTCCTTCGGGCGACTGGTTGTCAGAGGCCAGGGTCTGCGTCATCCGTGCAAAGGCATCGTGATCCGAGCCATCGCGCAGGAAAATCTTGTGCACCGCATCGCCCGCCGCATCGAACACCTGCAGGCTGCGGCGTGTGCCCGTGTCGCTGTCCCGTTCAACGAGGAAGGCGTGCTGCCAGTGACTGGGGAAAATGCGCAGATCGATGTCTTCGGTCAGGATCATCGCGGCGTGGTTGCCCGGATGGTAGTTATCGTAGACACCCACCTTTTCATGCACACAGGATGCGTTGCGGGTGAGGGCCATAACTTCGCCCAGGTCTTGCGCAGCCCCCATGACAACATCGGGGTGCGCATCAATCCGGGTCACGCCCTGTCCACAATAGGCCGCCACCAAGGCGGCCTCACTAATGCCGAGGGCCTCGGCAAAGTCGCGGTCGCGGGGTTGGGGCGCTTCAGTGCGACGGGCGCGGATATCTGCAGCTGTGAGTGTTTGATCTTGCACGGTGTCTGGTCTCGCTCAGAAGGAGAGTTTCCCAATTGCTGGGCCAGACGGCGTGGCTATGGTGCTTTGTTGATGAAATTAGTCGGATAACGATTGGGGCGCAATGGCCCTGAACAAAAATTCTTTACTTCTTTTGTCAGGATAGATAGTCGTTTCGCGGTTGCGCGCCCCACCCCCCGAAAACGGCAGGCCCCGCGCTGATTTTGGGACAGATAGTGGGGATGATATGCAAAAGTGCATTCTTGGGGGCGTGGCGATGCTGGCCGCGTGTGCAAATTCCGTTCAAGCACAAGAAGAACCGGTGGATTTGCCACCGTTGATCCTCGGCACAGCGCTGCGAGATGATCGGGACATTCTGGACACACCAGTGGCCGCGTCCGTAATAGAAGGCGAAGAGCTGGATGAGCGGCAGGCCGATACTTATGAGGAATTGATCGGCGATCTGCCCGGGGTTCTGATCGAGGGTGGGCCGCGCGGTGTGGCGCAGGAGCCAAACATTCGGGGCTTTCAGGATGAGCAAGTCGTGCTGCGGCTGGATGGTGGCCGACTGAACTTTAATCGGGCACACAGTGGACGGTTCTTTTTTGATCCTGACATCGTACAACGGGTCGAGGTTGTGAGGGGCGGAGGGTCTACCCTGTTCGGGTCAGGCGCCATTGGCGGTGTAATTGCGGTGGAGACCAAGGACGCGGCAGATCTGCTGCGCCCCGGCCAGACCACTGGCGCGCGTTTACGCTTTGGCTATACCGACAACGGTGAAATCTACAGCCCGAGTGCGACGATCTTTGGTGACTTCGGGGCGTTTGATTACCTCGCCTTCCTGGGCGGACGCGAAGCCGGTGACGATCAGGATGACGGCAATGGGAATGATATCCTGCGATCCGAGGTAGATTCGGTCAACGGGCTGCTCAAATTCGGGTTCGAGCCCAATGAGGATCAGCGGTTCGAGCTGAACCTGTCCTATTTCGAGGATGATGGTCGCATCCCACCCAATGCCAATACAACTGCCGATCTGGACCCGGTCACGGGCAACGATTCTGACCGGTCATCCGAGATCTTCACCTACCGGCTGTCCTGGGATTGGAACCCTGACAATTCCAACTTGGTCGATTTGTCGGTGCTGGTCTTTGGAAACACCTTGGATATCACGGATGATCGTATTCGCGACGGACGGGCGGATGTGACTGAATACGACACAATCGGCTTTGAGGTTGTGAACCGATCGCGGTTCGACATGGGCGTGCCGATTGACTTGGTCTATGGCATTGAGGCGTTCCGCGATGAGCAGACGGGAACGCGCAGCGGCGGGCCCAGAACACAATTCCCCGACGCCGAGGCGACAACATATGGCGTTTTCGCCGAAGCGACCTTTGGCGTGACGGACAGGTTGGACCTGATCGCTGGCCTGCGTTTCGATAGCTATGACCGTGATGTGGATGATCCCACGCTGGCCGATGTTGACGATGACTTCTTCTCGCCCCGGATCGGGTTCAGCTTCCGGCCCAATGACAATTGGCAGATTTTTGGCAACGTGGCACGCGCCTTCCGTGCGCCGACGTTGACCGAGTTGTATAATGACGGTGTGCATTTCCCGTTTGGGACAATTGTACTTGGACCTCCGGGTACACCACCGACTGAGATCACAAACAATTTCGTACCCACACCTGATCTGGAGCCAGAGGAGTCGACCCAGATCGAGATTGGCACACGCTTTGAAAGAGCGAATATGTTCCGCCCCGGAGACACCCTACGGTTTTCAGCAAATGCCTATTATGCCGATGTCAAAAACTTCATCGACACAGTTGTGACGGGTCCAGATTTCTCGCGCCTAGGCCCGCCGTTTTTCACAACCGCGCTGGGGGATACGTTCCAGCGGAATGTGGATGCGGAACTATTTGGTTTTGAAGCCGAGGTCGACTATGACGCGGGCAATTGGTTCGGTGGGCTGGCTCTGACCCTCGCCGATGGTAGTTCCAAGGAGGAGGGCGATGAACTCGGGTCCATCCCGCAGCCGCGTCTGACTGCCACACTGGGCTACCGTCCCACATCCGAGTGGACGGTCGGAGGTCGCGTGACTTTTGCCGGGGATCAGAACGACGTGCCGTCTGGTGGGCGCGCTGGCGACTCCTACACCGTAGTTGACCTGTTTGGGTCGTGGGCGCCGTCAAAAGGACCGCTCGAAAATGCTGTCTTCCGAGCCGGCATCGACAACATGTTTGACGAGCAATACACCATCTTCCCGAACGAGCTGCCGCAGCCGGGTCGGTCGTTCAAGGTATCTGCCACGTTCGAATTCTAAAGTTCAGGTCACACGCCAGAGGAAGGGGCGGGCCATCAAGGCTCGCCCTTTTTTCGTGATGGTGCGCAATCACCGTACGGTACTTTTTCGGGTCTTGCTATTTCTGATTGTTTCTGTCAGGTAATTGTCACCCAGCTGGAACACTTTCCCTGTCTTGCCCGGCAGAACTTTGATGCGAAGCGGTGCGAACGCTTCGAAAAGGAAAGCTGGTTCCAATGAACGATCTGATAAATTTGCTGCGCATGGATGATATGGCACGCCCTTATGGCTGCGGGTTACATCCCAAGTTGCGTGTCGCACTGGAGGCCGATGTGCGGTGGCCGAGCAAGGCCGCAGCGCCGGTGCCAACGGGCCCTGTTGACGCGCATCAGTTGCCTGAAAACGTGATTCCGCTGGCGGCCCGCTCAGCTTCCGTTGGAAAGAAACGCGCATGAAACTGCATGCGCTGTCTGCCGAAGGCACGGAATTTGATCTGGAGCATCTGGGTTTTGACGATTGCGAGCGCGGGTTGTTGGCCGTTGTGCGGTATTTTTTTCGCGCTCGTTCCGTGCCTGAACAGCAGACTTGGCAGGTTGCCTTTTCCGTCGCGGTTGAACGGTGGGGGCCGGATATTGGTCTGCCCATTGCCTTTGCCATGTCCAAACTGGTTCGGGCCATTGGCGATGTCCGCACGGACTTTGTCAGCAGCGATCCCTTTGACACACGTGCGCGCGAAAGCGTCACATTTGACGAGGCAGTCATGATGCGCATGCTGCACCATTTGCGCCGGGATCAGACGCCGGATGCCCGCGACGCGGTTGAGGTTTTGACCCGGGGCCTGATGGACCCTCATGTGATCCGGGCAGGGCTGGGGGTGGCCGCCCGGATTGGATGTGGTGCGCCAGGCCGACGGCGCCCCGAGCTGCGCGTGGTGTCCTAGGCCGTGCGGCGGCACCGGAAGCACAGCTTCCAATTGTTGTAGACGTCAATCCGGTCCAAGTCGCTGGGGAAATAGTCGGAAGGCCCTTCGACCGGGATCGGTGTTTGTGCCAGAAAGCGGCTGACAGACACCTCGAGCCCGGCGGACTGGAAGGCTTGGGTAATGTCCGCCACGCTGTGATTTGGCACCTCGATGTTCGAAAAGGATCTGATTTTGCTGCGCCAGTGCGACCAGAGCGGGTTGTTGGCGTGGCAGCATGTGATCGCGTCGTAGTGCCCACCAGGGGCCAGCACCGATATCACTTGACGTGCGTGGTCTGCGAGATCGTCGATCAGATAGATGACTTCGTGGCTGAAGGCGAGATCGAAGCCCTGACCTGCATCCGCGAGCGTTGGGGTGGCCATGTAAGTAAGCGGGCGGCTGCCTTTCGCCGCGTCCGCCATCGCGATCCGGTCGCGGGCCAGATCGACGCCCATGCCCGCCGCGAAGGGCATCGCGTCATAAAGCATCCGCAGAAAACCGCCCTGGTTGCAGCCGATGTCGAGCACGCGTTTGTCCGACAGGTCCGTCTGCGGAATACAGCGGATCATTTCGCGCCAGATCCAGGCATGTTCGTCTGTCATGCCATCTTCTTCTGCCGGGTCGGTGGACCAGGTGTCTATCAGGGCCGTCATGGCTTAGGCCTCTCCCTCTTCGAGTTGGCGCAGCAGGGCGCGGAAATTGGTGCGGGCGCTGCCGGGGTGGCGCACCTTTTTAACTGCGTAGAGGTTTGACAGGTCATTGCCCACTACAATCAGGCCCACCATACCCCAGTCGTAATGCGGCAGACAGAGATACCCATAGATGCCCGGCACGGTGAGGGTGACGGTGATCTCTTCGTCGATGCCGCCATTCCAGGGCGCGGCTCCGTCGGGGATCATTCCGCGTTTGGAGGCGGAGTTATGGCTGGGATCGGTGGCAAGGAAGGTCACGTTGTCGCCCGCCGCAACGTGCAGGATTGCGGGGTCGAATACGTTGACGATGTTGCTGTCATTGCAATCGGCGTTGAGCATCAGAATGGAGTGCTGGTCCTTGCCTGCTGCCGGAACAGGTGTCTTGGCGGCGGCGTAGGTGCTCGCGAGGGCGGCGAGGGAGACGGTGAAATTACGGCGCGTAAGCATGGACGACGAGATCCTTTTTGGGGCCGAAGGTGATGTGAATGTCGACGCCGTAGGTGGCGCCAATCTCGGGTTGGTGCAGGACCTGCGCGGGTGCACCTTCGGCCAGCACCCTGCCTTGGCGCAGTAGGATCAGGTGATCGGCAAAGCGGGCGGCGAGGTTCAGGTCGTGCAGGGCGACGATGCCAACGGCGTTGCGGTTCGCGATGGTCGCACGAATGCGGCTGAGCACGTCAAGCTGGTGGTGCAGGTCAAGCGCCGACGTAGGTTCGTCGAATAGGTACACGTCCGCCATGCGGATCAGGGCCTGCGCGACAGATACCATCTGGGCCTGGCCGCCTGACAAGTCGGAGATATACGCCTCGGACAGGTGGCCGATGCCGGCGCCGTGCAGCGCTTCGCCCACCGCGTCCATGTCTTCGGTCGTGACGCGCCAGCCAGAGAGGTTCTTGCGTGCCATCATAACCACGTCAAAGACGGTCAGGGCGGCGCTGGCGGCAAAGAATTGCGGCATGAAGCAAACGCGCTTGAGACGGGTGCGGACGGGCAGGGTGGCCAGATCGGTGTCACCGAGCGTCACGGTGCCCGCCGACGGGGTCAAAAGACCCGCAATCACCCGAAACAGGGTCGATTTGCCAGAGGCGTTTGGCCCGATCAGGGCCGTCAGCTCACCCGGTTGCAGGGGGTCAAAGGCGGCCCCTTGCAGGATGGGCCGCTTGTCATAGGCAAAGTCGAGGGCGGTGGCGGTCAGGGTCATTGCCAGTGCCTTTTGCGCTGGCTGAGGATCAGGCTGACAAAGAAGGGGATACCAATCAGCGAGGTGATCATGCCGATGGGGTAAACGATGCCGGGTGTGATCGCCTTGGACGCAATGGACGTGCCAGACAGGATCAGCGCCCCGGCCAGTGCGGACAGGGGCAGGAAGCCGCGCTGATCCTCGCCCACGATCATGCGGGCGATGTGTGGGCCCACAAGGCCGACAAA
>JBCBID010000058.1:0-10680 GCA_038525015.1 Pseudomonadota bacterium
GGGTGCTCTTGCGCCACCATAGACGGATCATTCTGATGATGTGGGTGAGGCGCGGTGTTCCGCGACACGTCGGACTCGTCGCGGACATAGTCTGGCCTGTTGTTCTGCTCTGTCGCCTGTGAGCGCTCAGCAAAGAGCCGCGCGATGCGCAGATCCGCCAGCTTCTGGGCAAAGCCATTGCCCGGCAGATCCGTGCGGCTATCGGCGTAGGTGATGGGGTGTTTCTCAGCCATGGCTTACATCTTCACCCGCGACCACATGCCGTCACGGTACTGGGGGTAGTGCTCAAAACGCGCAGGAACTGGTTCAGTGATCACATGCCGCGTGCGCATGCCCCAGCGGGTCATCACGCGCACACGGTCCAGCGGCGGGTGGTACGGGTTCGGTTGGAACCGCCCAGCAAGGCGGCGCTGTACCCAATAGGGTTCCCGGTCCATCTCAATCGGGAAGGCCACATCTTCGTGGAACAGAATGGCCCGATCCGAGGCCATGTTCATGACCTCTTCGGGCAGTTGCAATTGACGGTGCTGCTTGGCCTGATGCTGCGCTTCAAACCCCTGTTGCGAGACAGCAAGCGCCGCTTGCAGTGGATCGCCGCCGTCGATCAGGGAGCGCAGCGCTTCATTGCGGGCATGGTTTGCACGCTGTTGCGCCAGGCGGTCATCATAGGCGAGGCTTTGGCTGCCCAGCATCTTGGAGCAGTCCGTGGCGCTTTCAATATCGCGCAGCGCGAACATCAGCTTGCAGGCCGCACTGGACAGGATCAATGATTCCGCGTCCGGCCCCAACCCGCGCATCTGGCGGTTGGACTGGAACACGGCGACAGGCTGAACGCCTATACCAGCACCGTAGGTAAAGAGACGTGGCACCAGTGGAAAGCCGGATGTGCCACCAAGCTGGCCGCATTCATCGAGGAAAAAGGTGATGCGGTTGGCGGCAGTCGCGCGGGACTTGTAGAGCATCGCGCCGACAAAGAAGGATTTTAGAACCGGTGCCCAGGCCCCAACAAACTCCGCAGGCGGCATAAGGTAGAGCTGCCACGCCTGATCGTCCTTCACCAGATCAGCCAGAGACATGGTGTAGGGCGGGGAAACGGAGGCCAACAGAATAGGATCTGAGAGGTTGGCGACGGCGCGCAATAATTCCCCCAGAATGCCTTGGAAGCCGCTTCCGGTCTCGGAGCGCGAGGCCGCAATCTCGGCCTCCACGCGACGCACCAAAGGGAAAGTCGAGCGCGACATGTGGAACGCAAAGTCCAGCCACTGATCACCACCCGCTGGGATCAGATCAATGGCCTCTTTCAACGCAGGGAAGGTCAGCGTCCCCAGCAGCTCGACCAGTGCGAGGCCAATGCCTTCGCCAATCTCGCGGGCCCGGCCCTCAAAATAGGCGTGATGTCCTGACCCACTGGCCGCAATCATGTTTTCCCAAAAGACCTTGATGTCCGACACCAGCGTCGGCGAGCTAATTGTCATGTAATCCAGAGGATTGATCCGGTCCTGCGGCAGATCATGCAGAGCCGCCGGGTTCCAATAGCCGCAGAACTTTCCGTCTGCGGTCTGATCCCGCGATATGGCCGCCCCTTCGCCTTTGAGGTCGAGCATGATAAGGGATTGCAGGCAGGTGCCCGTGAGGATGTTGTAGGACAAGAAGTCCTTCATCTTGCCCGCCCGTGCACCTGCGGTGCACACCATGCCGGACGGCCCGTGGAAGTACACAGGCCGACCGTTGAAGAAGCCGACAAAGATGGAATGCGGGTGCTGTTCAAAGAGCCCCGCCGCTTCCAATTCTGCCTCGGTGGCGTATTGGCTGGTGCCGTAGCGATTTTGTGCGTTGTCCCCCCGCATCAGCCACGTCCCCCGCGATTGCCAAACAGGCGCGTCATGATCCACATCACGAGCGAGATGAAGGCGATGCCGAGGGCCATTTTGACGGCGAAGAACATGGCGGGGTATGCGGCGAGCCAAAGCACCCAGTAGATCGCATCAGCCCAGCCGTCTTCATAGCGCGCATAGATCATGTCAACGATGCGCGGCTCGAAGAACGCCCAGACATCGACCGTCCAGAAAACAGCGGCGTAGAGGCCGACAAAGGTGCTCAACCACTTGCCACTGCCCGCAATCAGCGGGCTGGGTGGCTTGCCGCCACCACCGTTCCCACCCAGTCCCATCATCCAACTCATTGCGTGATCTCCTTCATGTCCAAATCCATCGGTAGCACCGCGGCAGTGCTCTCACTCATGTGCAGGGCGGGGGATGTGCTGCGTGCCGCGTCCGGCAACGTGCCGAGATCGACAAACCGCGCGAGATGCGCGGCAAACGCGCCCTCAACGGCGGTGTAGTTGTTGTATTCGCTGTCGGAGGGCATGTAGCTGTTGGCAACGCCAACCACGCTGTAGCTGACGCCGCCATCGCGCGAGACGACAAGCGGACCCCCGCTGCCGCCGGGCACCCCGTCGCATCCCGAGGTGACGACAAGCCCTGTGGACAGCCCATCCACGTTGCCTGTGCTGTCTCGCCCCGTTGCACGGCACCGCACCCCAAAGACGTCATAGCGCGCAAATTTGTCCGATGTGGGTCGGTCGGCGTAGAGCGGGTGCTGCGCGTAGCGTGGGACATCACCGAACCTGTACGATCCCATGTTCAGCAGGATCTGATCTTCAGCGCCTGCGAGATCGTTGGGCGTTTCCGCGACAGGCAGCACCTGTGCTGCATCGCAGACAGGTTCCGCTAGAACACCAATGGCATAGTCCAAACCCAATCGGGCACGCGGGGCCATGGACCCCAGCTCAATCGCTTTGAAGTCATAGGCGCGCCCGCAGGTCGCAAGGTAGATGCGTCCATCCGAGGGTGCTGGCGGCTTTTCCGTGCGGCCATGCGGGCCATCCCACTTGCCACGCTCTGCAAAGAGATGGCCCGTGGTCAGCACCACATCCGGCGCAATCATCGCACCCGTGCCTTGCCCCGCATGATCCCAGAAGACCGGGCCAATGCCGCTCAGCTTCGCGGGCAGCGCTGGGTCACCCAGTTCAAAAACATGGCCGACAAATGGCAGTGGCGTGCGATCATCACGACCCGGAACAGGCGCATAAAGTATGTCCGCCACAGTATCGGGTGCCGGAACGGGATTTTGCGGAACCTCTGGTGCGACCTCCGTAAGGTAGTCCCATGTTTGGAGGAGCCACGGGGGCACCTCCACGGTTTCTGCCGCATTACCAAAGATCATGGCAAAGCTGATGGCCGTGGCGACAAAGGCAGGCCACGCGTTGAAGACGGCACCAAGTCTATGCATCAGACCCGCCCCCGTCCTTGTCCGTATCGCCGGATTTGGGCCTTGCGTTGGTCGACCCTTTGGGACGCCCGCGCTTCGGCGCAGGCTTGTCATCTGCCATCCGCGCGCGCATTTCTTCGACGTGCTTCATGAACTCCGCTGCCCTGTCCATCTCATCGAGATAGATGAAGGGAGACCCGGGTTTGCGCCCTTCCTCGGCCAACTTGGCCTTGAGCGCCATGTAGAGGGCCAGACGGAAGAACACGGCCACCCAGCCCGACAGATCGAACAACAGCGCCGCCATGGTCAGACCGGGCATGCGCCACATGGTCTCTAGAATGCGCTCGGCTGGGCTTTGCGTGACCTGCTGCGGCAAGTCAGGTGCCAGAGCTGCAATCCGGTCGGCCTCTGCCATCAGTTGCGCCGCGTGGGAGCGCATGCCCGCGCTGATTTCGGTAATCCGGGCTTGAGACGACGGGCGCGCATTGCTGCGCTGTGGCACGCCAACGGCGATCTTGCTGGCGGCTGTGCGCAGCGCACGGGCCGGATCAAGGGCCAGCAGGGCGCGCATTTCTGCAATGGCACGCCCAGAGAGCAGCTTGAGTTGAGCGTCTTTCTCCGGCCCTGTCAGATCAGGATCAATCTGAGCGGCGCGCAAGGCGCCCATGATCCCGTCCAACGCTTCGATATGGACACTGGCCCGTGTTGTTGCCGCCGCCAGGATGTCCGCCGCTTGATCGTAGATCGCAGCGGATGCCCCGAAGGAATTGGAAACCGAGCCAACACCGCCAATGCCTGTTGGACCGCGTCCGGCAATCTCATCCGTCTGGAACGCTCGGGCCTGTGTTGCGCGATCCTCCAGCCCAACTTGGGCCAAGGGCAGCTCGCCGATGTAGAGGGCGAAGTCCTGACGCGCATTGTCGATGTGGTCGACATTCTCTTGCTGCGTGACACTGACGCTGACCCCGCCGCCATTGGCGAACAAGCTGCCCAAAGTGGATGGGATGGCAAAGGCCGCAAAGCCCAGCGTGCCGACGACGGCAAAGACCTGCAGAGGACGTTTTGTTTCCAGCGCGGGTAGCAACCACGCGCCTGCCCAGAATGTGCGGGCGATCAGCCACAGTCCGAATCCCAGTGCGGCGCAGCGCAGGTAGACCGCGAAGTCCGGGTTCTCGAAGCTGCTGGCATAGCCAACAACTGCGGTAGCCGACGAGATAATGGCAAGCCCAGACAAGCTGGGACGCGCAATGGCGTCGTACCACGTGATCAGCATGATCAGCCAAGGGCTGGACCAGAACGGATGTTCATTGCGTGTTGGTTTCACCTGAGCCTCCTCTGGTTTGCATAGGGAAGTCATTGTGCGAAGCGTCGGATGACGCAGCAGCCTGCGTTTTGGAAAAGGTTCGGGAGGGCAGTCCAGGCTCGGATTGGATTGATGATAGGAAGAAGCTGAGGCAGACCAATACGGCGAGAAACCGTCCGGTCACCGCAATTCGTTCTCCCGTGAAATCCGCGACAGCGGAGAATCCGAGTATTTGAACGCTCGCACCTGGTGCACGCGCCAATCCAGTTTCGTCGATCCGCAACAATGAGCCAAAATTTGGGATGTAATAGGCAGTAACGCTCGCCACCATCCAAAGAGGCTGGCGCGTGATCGCAAACTGCTTGCATGTTGGACCACCACAGATCGAAAAAGCTGCCACGTCGATGACCAATATGGCTGGAGCCGGGATCATTTGCCTGCGACCAGCGTTTCGGCGGGATGCATCGGGCCCCGACAATGACCGCAGATCAAAAGAGCCGTGGGTTTAGCCCAAGCGTTCAGGCCACATTTGACATTTGAGCAAGTGAATTTGATGCGGTCCCGCTTGCGCGCATTTGCTCTCGCATTCCCAGGATCAACACCATTGGTACCGTCGCCACCTTCGGATGAATTTGTCCGTACGATCCGGTCCGCCCAACTGATACGAAACCCACTGTCCAACAGTTCTTGGCAGCTCAAATCGAACAAGCCATCCTTGATGATGAAGTGGGTGACGCGGTAGCCGGTTCGCTTGCCGCCGGACAAACCTGTGCTGGTCGGCATCAAACCGATGCGTTCCATCTCATTGGCCCACACAGAGTCATGGTAGCCACTTTTACCCTTAGATCCTTTTCGGTTCAGTGGCCCGAGGTAGTGACGCCACGCATGAACCAACTCATGGGCAAGAGTGCTCAGACTGAGCTCTAGTGGTCGAACGGCAAGATACGCTGAATTCAACGCTATGACCGACACGACAAGCCCATCAGAGCGTTGAAACTTGTCCGGTACAAAATAACCAAGGCAATTAGCCTTATTGGTATAGGTCAGAATCGGGTTGGGAACTTTTCCATTCCAAAACGCACCATTTAGATGGTTCACCGCGTACTGAAGCTCGGCGCTGGCCTGGATTGAGGGTACAAGTTCGCGTTGCTCTTCGAAGCTGTCTTCACTGTTCGAGTTTGCGCGTACGATCTGTTTCAGGTTCGGTAGTTCGGGCTTTATCATTGGGTAGCTCACACAAGATTTTCGTGAGTCCAAAATACCTGCTGTTGGCTGCCAAAGCGCTCCGAGCTTTGTCCGTGGTTCGACCTTCCACTATCCGTAGACTATCCGAAGAACTATTAGAGCGCTGACTTAAAAATATATTTTTGACAAAACTGTATAGGTCATATAAGTTGACCTAATTGTGTCAAGCTATATTGAAAAGTTTCAGGTAACAGTTCTGCGCGAACAACACACAGACCGTATTGTCAGTATCCGGTACGAAGATGGTCAAGGTCGTTTGCACCGTACAGGTGGATTGCCAGCACTGGAAGTGTTTGATCCATCAACCAAAAGGTTGGTGGTACAGCATTTTGCCGAGCACGGGGCTGAACATAGACTTGGAGGCTTGCCCAGTTATGTCGAAAACGACCCAGATTCAGGCAGAATTCTCATTGAGCGATGGAAAGAGAGGGGAGCCGCCCGCAGCAATGGTGCGACTGTAATCTATCGAGACCCATCAACTGGCGAAGTTGCCGAAGCTTTTCGACAGGAAGGCGAAAAAATGATTGCTTTGCATGTCGATGCGGGCGGCTGGCTCGACATGGATGACCCATCCCCCTAGTCTTACTGCCAATCACGTTTGATGGGATTCTTGACTTGGTTACATCAGAGCCAAACTATGAAGCCTCCTTTGATGCATTTAATGCTGCTATTGGGTCATGTGCTATGTGCCCATCAAACGAAATTGCTTATAAGGTAAACAAGCTACTTACCCCAACACTTAGAAAGAAGTATCGAGAAGCCAACAAGGAAGCTCCAGATGTCACGACGGCTTGGATGAGTTTCTTTAGAGATTGCAAAACTCTTCTCAAGGCGTCAATTCCGACTGCTGCCACCCACGATACGCTCCAAGCGCGCAGTTTTGTTCAGCGCCTAAGGCGAGGATGGACACCAAAAGAAAATCTCAGGCCGGAAATTTCTCTTGCAGCATACTACTGCGCGCATGTAATCGATGATCTATCGCTAGATATATGTGCAGCATCAATAGATAATAAAGTATTGGGTGGGCGATTTGAGCAAGTTTTTGGAATTGGAGTACCCAAGAACACAGATCAGGGGCGTATACTGACTGCTTCAGTTCGAGGGTTGTCACAACGAAAGCCAGTTAAGGACAATTCCTCTGATGAAGTCAAATATGAGGCAGGGCAAGTTGATTCTGAAGTTAACCAAATTCCAATCAGCGAACAGCTTGATGAAGAAGAAATTACCGAACTAGTAGATATCGGCGACAAAAATCACGTTCCTCAGCTCTTGTTTTTGGACGGGGAAGGCTGGACACAAAATTCAATTGATGGGCGCGACTACGAGCTTCAGGCAGAGCTCTTTTGCGGCCAAGTTTCACGCAAGCTCGATGGTCGTCGCATACGCTACGGTCTAAGGGAGGTCCACATTAGGGTGAGTGGCGAGAGCTTTGCGTCAATTCGCAGATATCATGGAGGAGAAGGGGACCTTCCTAGTTATGTTCACTTGCACCACAATAAGGTTTGGAAAATTCATTCATCCAACGGCCCAACTGATAATTTTGGCATGTTAGACGGACGGGTCATAGCAGGGCCACTGTGTGTTGCCGAGCGCGCAGACGGCAACCTGTCCAAGCTTTCTCTGGAGGTCTACATTCCACGAACGACGCCGAAACTTTCGGTATTGGCCGAAAATTCGGATGACGACGAGAAAATCGGTGACAAGGAAAGGCAAAACCTAATAGAGAAGATGTATTTGATTTATCTACATAAGCTAAATCGAGTGAATGACGAAAATATTCTGTTAAGTTCCTGTGCATTATCGGTATGAAAAGGTTCATACACAGCAACCCTCTGGAGGTATTGCGGGACCTTGACATTAAAAAGTTAAAGGAGCTGGAGGATTGTATGGACCTCGATTTTGCAAAGGCAGTGGAAATTCTTGAACTTGATCCAGCAAGAGACTTCAGAAACTCGGATTTGACTGGCATAGACTTGAGCGGATGCACGCCGGAGGAATATGATTTTACCGGCGCTGTGATCGATGGGGAAATGGAAGATTTTTTCAACTTTCGCTCGCTTGTATTTTTGGACCCAAAAGGTGAGTTGAGCCAAATAACTAGTCCAAACGATCTGAACGGTTTACAGCCTAATAACGCTGCAGTGAGTCTAATTTCTTCAGAGCTAAACCACTTGCGACGTAGAGCGATCACCATTTCGCAAATTAAGGAAGCAGCATCGCAGTACTACTCCATAAAGATTTCTGATTTGGATGGACTCAATCGAAACCGAGCCTTCTTCCGACCCAGATATATCGTGATGTATCTTGCGTGTGAACTCACAAAGCATTCCTTATCCACGATCGCACGTCGCCTTGGAGGCAGGGATCACACCACAGTGATTCATGGTAGAAACAGAATTAAAGATGAAATCTTGCAAGATACCACACTAAGAGACGAAATATCTGATATACTTTATGAGTTAGACAAAATTGCATTAGGCTTTGAGCACTCGCAAGCTCAATCAATTTTTATGGAGAAAATTGACTCATACTCAAGATCGTTGCAGAGGCGAGACCTCGATGTAAGAACCATAAGGCGGTCGGTAGCAAAGGAATTCAACATTAGGATTGCTGACATTGCCGGTCCGAAGCGACTTCGTAGTTATTCGCTGCCGAGGCAAATTGTCATGTATCTGTCTGGTCAACTTACTTCGCGCACCCCTCGGGAAATTGGACTATATCTTGGAGGGCGCGCAGAAAGCACGGTCCGGAACGGGAAGGCCAATATCGAGAGATTGATGTCTCAGGATTTAGAAATACAGGAGAGCATTGTTCGAGTTCTTAGGGAGCTTGTAAAACAAACGGAATAAAATCCGTGCTATCAGCGATAGGCACGCTTGGTGAGCCTGCCAGCTCGCGTTCGCATTCAAATCCAAGTTGTGTGCCGCTTGCACCCCAATCTTGCCAACTTCAGCGGGGCAGCTTGCCCCACGATGATCCCCGAGGGGTATAATCGCAGGCCGCTGGATTCGTTGGATAAGGTGGGAGTGCGAGCTGTTTGCCGCTGGCACCTCAAGCCCGTGCCAGCTTGCCCACAAAAAGTTCGGTAACCTACGGTGCGACACGCACAGGACCCGAGTTTAATCTGTGGGGCAAGCATCTGTGATTTTCCAAGCGGAAAGTGGAGGCAATTCCCGCCCTATTTAAGACTAGGGCAAGCGGGGCTCCGATCGCCGTTTCTCCGTGATCAGAGTGTTCGCGAGCACGACGAGTTTCCGCGTGATCGCCGTGAGCGCGACTTTCGGCGGTTTCCCTTTCTGGATCAGCTTTTTGTACATCGTGCCGTACGCGCTTCGTCGGTTGATGCCGGACACCGCGCACATGTAGAGCGCCTTACGAATATGCGGTCTGCCGCCGCGTGTCGCCCGCGTTCCTGTTCGTGAACCGCTGTCCCAGTTCATCGGAGCAACTCCGGCCAACGCCGCGATCTGGCGACAATTCACATGGCCCAACTCCGACAGTTCGGCAAGCAACAGTACGGCGGTCGTTGCGCCGATGTTCGGGATGGACGTGAGTATCTTGAACTTCGAGGACAGCTCGGGATCGGGCAAAATCACCGCCAGCAAAGCCTCCTCAATGGCAGTCTTGTGTGACTGCGCCAATTTAAGACGCGCCCTGATTTGCTTCTGGACGACATCATGGTCGCATGCCTTGAGACGACGCTTGAGATTGCCAATCTCGTCAACAAGTTGCCGCCGCGCGGTCTGCAGCTCTTGCAGTTCCTTGCCGGTATCCGAGATTGGTTCTGTGGCGGGTGGATTAATCACGGCGCCGTATCTGGCGAGGACGCGCGCGTCGATCTTGTCGGTCTTCGCAAGCTGGCCCAGGCTATCCGCGAACTGACGGCTGCGGAACGGATTGACAACTGCGACGGGGATATCGGCATCGTGCAGCTGCTGATGTAGCAGCCTATGGAACTTGCCAGTCGGCTCCAAAACAACCAGCTCAACATTGTGCAGAACACACTGGCGTATGAGCTTTTGGATGCCGCGTTCGTCGTTTGGCACGGCCAGGTGGCAGTCGAGTGCATGGATCGCGAAGTCCAATGTATTCTTGCCAACATCAACGCCCGCATAGTTTGCAACGACATGGTGGTTTATCTGTTCTTGCGTTCGAGACATCCGCAGATTCTCCTTCATCTGTTCAGATCGTAAACCGATGCATGACCCGATCCTGCGTGCGATTGGGCCCCGAACGGCCAAAGCTGTTTTCGATCCAGATCACGCCTTGAACCGTCAGCCCAGGAGCCCAAGAGTTGCAAAGAATTGGGCCAAGATGAATATACGCAAGCTGTTTATTGTCATACCACTACGTGGCATTCCAATAAGGCTCGCAAAGGGGTTCCACCCCGTTTGATCCCCGTGCGGGCGGATAGATACCTCTCACAGGCATTGCAATTGCACCGCCCCGTATGGCCTCGAACTCCTCCAAGTTTGCAGCCCAATCGATGTTTCTGGTATACTGGTGGTGGAGTTTTTATGAGTGATGCAAGTGACAGACGCGGCACACGCCAGCGCGACTTTGAAGACCTGCAGCATGAGATCAGCGGCGCTGATGTCGGCCGCATGCGACGGTTCCTGAGCCCAGATGACGACCGATCTGCGGAAGGTAAGCGCAAGAAGCGCGAGCTGGAGCGGATACGCCAGACGCTCGCCGATTTGATGCACGATCCGGAATATGCGCGTCTCTATGTTCTGCTGGGCAATGACCTGCGACAGGCTGAAACGCAGGCGGATGTGGCTCTTGCGGCGTTGCGTGTCGACATTGATCAAATGGATCACAAGATTGCTGATATGGAAGCGAACGCAGCGCGTGGCCCCGAT
>JBCBID010000059.1:0-10141 GCA_038525015.1 Pseudomonadota bacterium
GCCGTCACACGCCGTTCTTCGCCAACTATCGTCCGCAGTTCTACTTCCGCACCACCGACGTCACCGGCGAAGTGATCCTTCCCGAAGGCACGGAAATGGTGATGCCGGGCGACAACGTGACCATCAACGTCAAGCTGATCGCTCCGATCGCTATGGACGAAGGTCTGCGCTTCGCGATCCGCGAAGGCGGCCGGACCGTGGGCGCGGGCGTCGTTTCCAAAATTACGGAGTAATTTGGGACACGATCGCCAGTGGGCGGCATCTGTGACAGTGCCTTTGCGCAGCAAAGGTCACGAAAGCAGAGCCGCAGCACCACGGTGCCAGACTAAGTACCAACCGTAAGGCGGATCTCGATCCGCCCAATAAAGGCGGGCCCAACAGCCCGCCTTTATTGCATTTAGGACTCACTCCAGCAGTTCTAAACCGACGCACCCCACAGCTCTGTTGCTGCGACGCGCATCGCTGGCTACTTTAAAGTTAATACAAACATAATTGCAGGCAGGCAGAGCATATGCACCCCTATGAAAACCTGGGGTCTCACGCCTATTGGAAGACCGCCGTGGCCGAACCCGGCGCGCATGGTCTTTCTGGGCTGTGGACACCCAAATTCAGTATAAAACCCCGCCACCGGATCGTGACTGCGGGATCGTGTTTCGCCCAACATATTGGCCGCGCCCTGTCGGATCGCGGATATGACTGGACCGATTGCGAACCGGCCCCACCCTTTCTGCGCGGCGCTGACGCCCGCGGCCTGGGCTATGGCGTGTTCAGCTTTCGCACGGGCAACATCTACACCCCGTCGATGCTGCGCCAATGGCTCGAACTGGCTTACGGCATCCGCCCCGAGGACCCAGAGGTGTGGGAAAAAGAGGGCCGGTTTTACGACCCGCTGCGCCCGGCCATCGAACCTGGCGGGTTTGCCAGCGCGGACGAGATGTGGGCCGCCCGTCGCGTGACCTACGCCGCGTTGCGTACGGCGGTGGAAACCGCGCAGGTCTTTGTGTTCACCCTGGGCCTGACGGAACGCTGGAAAAACCGCACCACGGATGTCGAATACGGCCTGTGCCCCGGCACGGTCGCGGGCACCTTTGATGCCGACCAGCACGTCTTTCAAAACGCGAGCTTGCGGCAGACCGACCGGGCGCTGAACGGTGCGCTACGCTTGATGCGCGCGAAGAACCCTCGCCTCAAAGTGCTCTTGACGGTATCACCGGTGCCGTTGACGGCCACAGCCTCTGGCGCGCACGTCCTGGTTTCGACCCAATATTCGAAATCCGTGCTGCGCGCGGTCGCGGGCGAGACAGCCAGCCATTTGGCCTATGTCGACTACTTCCCCTCGTTCGAGATTATCACCCACCCGATCTTTCGCGGCATGTTCTTTGCGCCCAACATGCGCTCGGTCGTGCCCGAAGGGGTTGCCACGGTGATGAAGCACTTCTTTGCCGATCAGACCCGGGTTTTCGGCGCACCCAAGGCGCGCAAGTTGCAACCGGAGCAAGTGGCAGCGCCCGTGGGCGAGGCGGACGTGAAATGCGAAGAGGAGCTGTTGAATGCCTTCGCCGCATAACCCGTCCCGCGTCTGCTTTTTCGGCGACAGCCAAATCGCCAGCGCCCGCCTGGCCATGACCGAAGGTCTGACATCCGTACCGGACGATGTCGACATTGAGTTTTGGGGCGCCACCGGCCCGGCTTTTCGTCAGATCGAATGGCGCGGCGGTGCCATGCGGGCCACGGGCGCGGCCCTGGAAATCGCTCTGACGATCAACGGACGCGGGCGGGATCACCTGGCGCCGGGCGATTTTGACACCTTCGTGTTCTACGGCGCGCGGCTCCGCACGGCCGAGTTTTTCGGCCCGTATTTGCAGTGGCACGCCGCGCATGGAACTTTCCCCAGCGCTGCGGCCCTGCACATCGCGGCGCGCACGTTCATGGACGACAACCGCGCCTATCGCAACGCGGTCACGCTGGCCGCGCATGGGGCGCGCGTGATTTTCGTCCCCGCCCCGCTTTACACGAACGGCGTGACTGACCTGCACGCGCGCGGGCGCTTCCTGCACGCCTATCCGCGCGCGTCCGAGGCGGACGCCGATGCGCGCGCCGTCCTGTGGCAGGCCATGACCGCCGTGGCGCGCTCGGGCGGCGTTACCCTGGTGCCACAGCCCGAAGACACCGTCACCAACGGCGTCCTGACCAAGGCGGAGTTTGCCTGCGAGGGCGCGGTCGAGGTGGGCGATACGGGTCACAAGTCCGCAGCCTTCGCCGCCCGCTGGCTGCAGGATGTCTGGCCGCTGGTCACCGACCTGCGCCAGGCCGCGTGACACCAAACCAATTCCGCGCTTGCAAAGTCGGAAGCGCCCGATTAATCACCGGGCGCACCACAGGGGTATAGCTCAGCTGGTAGAGCGACGGTCTCCAAAACCGTAGGTCGCGGGTTCGAACCCTGCTGCCCCTGCCATTCCTTCCCAGACACCACCACAGAATCGCGCCGCACCCAGCGCGGGAGACCCGCCGCACCCGCGCACAGTCCGGGCCAAAGCCGCGGAACTGTCTCAAATCCAACGACAGTGCCCCAGTCTCGCCACATTCCCGCCACCCGCTGCCCCATTTGCCGCCCTATCTCTGCCGCATCCGCCGCCACGCGGACGCTGTGAACCAAGGCCCGCGCTGCGCGGGTGTGTAACGGAACGCCCCGACCGGTGCAGGGGCAAGGATGCTGCTGATGACCTATACGCTTATTCCCGGCCAGTCCCACGCCGCGGACGAAGAAGAAACACTGTCCATGATCCGCTCGGTCCTAACCGAGGATATGGCACAAACCGCCGACCCCGCGCCGCGCACAGAGACGCCCGCGCAACCGGCCTTTGTCGACCGCACGACGCCCGACAACCAGCGCCGCCGCGCCGCCGACCTGCCAGAGCTTGAGGCGCAAGAGGCGCCCGCCAAGGCCCCGCGCACGCCGCTCTTGGGCAGCCTGCGCAACCGCTTGGCACAGCGGGCAGAGGCCCTGCGCGCCTTCCGGCCCACCACACGGCACCTGGCCATCGTCAGTGCCCTGCTGCTGGTCGTGCTGCGCCCGCACTGGTTCGTGATCGGCGCGGTGCTGATGCTGGCGCTGATCATCGCGGCCTTCATGATCTTGGGGCCCGACCGCATTTGGCGCGGCGTCGTCGCAGGGCTCGACCGGATCGCCGCCCGCAACCCCGCGCGCGCCACGCGGCTGCGCCAGCGGCTCGACCGGTTCGCCTACCGCTGGGACGCGGTCCTCGACCTCTTCCCCGAAGGGATGGTCGACGCGCTCTATATGCCCGACCTCCAGGGGCTGCAGGACGCCGACGCCGCCCATACCGACGCAATGGACCAGCGCCTGACCCGCATGGCGCACGACGGCTAAGACACCAACGAACAGGGGCGGGCGGCCCGGCACACAGCCACGGCTTGAACTTGGCCGCCCACGCCGTTACATGCGGTCTATCCGCAATCGCAAAGACGAGCAGTGCAATGGCCACAACCAATCCGCTTCAGTTCATCCAGCAGGTCCGGGCCGAGGTCGCCAAGGTCGTTTGGCCCACCCGGCGCGAGGTGCTGTTGACCACGGTCATGGTCTTTATCCTGGCCGCGCTTACCGCCGTGTTCTTTGCCATCGTCGACATCCTGATCCGCGGCGGGCTCGAGGCTGTGCTGACCTATTTCGGCTAGGCGCTGACCGGCGGGCAGGCCTTGCACTTTCATAGGGTGCAGAGTATGCCGCACTCCTGACCTGACCAAGGCGCGCGGCGATTCGAGCCCCGCGCCGATTTTTATTCAGGGCACAACTTAGACCAGCGCATGCAGCAGCCATGCGGGCAACGGAACAACGACGGGCAAGGGGCCGACAGACTTATGGCGAAACGGTGGTATTCGGTCAGCGTACTTTCGAACTTCGAAAAGAAGATTGCCGAGACGATCCGCACGTCCGTGGCTGAAAATGGCCTCGAGGACGAAATCGACGAAGTGCTGGTGCCCACCGAAGAAGTGATCGAAGTGCGCCGCGGCAAGAAGGTGACCACCGAACGCCGCTTTATGCCCGGCTATGTGCTGGTGCACATGGAAATGTCCGACCAGGGCTATCACCTGATCAACTCGATCAACCGCGTCACCGGCTTCCTCGGCCCCCAAGGCCGCCCGATGCCCATGCGCGACGCCGAGGTCAACCAGATCCTGAACCGCGTGCAAGAGGGCGAAGACGCGCCGCGCACGCTCATCCACTTTGAAGTGGGCGAACGGGTCAAGGTCAACGATGGCCCGTTCGAGGATTTCGACGGCATGGTCGAAGAGGTGGACGAAGACAACCAGCGCCTCAAGGTGACCGTGTCCATCTTTGGCCGCGAAACCCCGGTCGAGCTGGAATTTACCCAAGTCAATAAGCAAGGCTAACGCGCCTTTGGCGTGATGGTCTGATTGTGCTCACAGCGGCGGTATGAACACCGCTGCGCCCTTTGGCCTGCCGCAACCACGCGCACCGACATGGCCCTGGCAGGGCGGCACTATGTGGCGCCGTCCGGGCTGTGATGCGCCTGTGTTGGCGGTCGCGCCCCGCCATCCCGCGCTTTGGTGCGGCTTGGCTGCAACGGCGGTGTTTTCGCCTATTTTCCGTCTTTTCACGCCATTTCAAGGCTTTGGCAAATTGCACGCCCTGCGGGTGCGGACCGCTGCGCCAAAACACCGCATTTTCCTGCCAATTCCAGTTGACGAATGCGGCGGTTTCACGCCTACTGCTATGCACGGGCACACGATATAGATGTGCCAAGCAAGGCCGAGCAGCTTATCTTGGGGGATAACATGATCATTAAGTATATGAGGGACAGCCTGCCATGGCTGGTGCCGTCTGCGGCAATTGTATTTGCCGCATCCGGTTTTCTGGAATCAAAGAACGACGATACGGCATCGCAGGCCGCACCCGTCGCGACCGCTGCCACGGTCTCGCAACCGGTGTTCGCGCCCCAGCCCGCGCCGGTCGTTCCAGAAGAGGTTGTGGCCCGCCAGGCGACCACGGCCGAAACCTTCTCGACCGTGCAGCCCGCGGCCCCGCTGGTGCAGCCGCAAACCGCCGTCGCCCCACCCGTCGCGGTCGAACCACAAGAACGCGCGTTGGAACGCCAGGCCGCCTTGGCCTCGGCACAGAACCCGTCGTTCACCGCGGGCAGTTCGGCACAGCTGGCCAAAGAACAGTGCATGGACGACCTGCGCAACCTGACCACGCAGGCGCGCGTCTATTTCCCCAGCGGCGGTCTGACCGCGGATGAGGGCGGCATCGAACAGGGTCGTCTCATCGGCCTCGTGGCCCAGGCCTGCCCCGGCGTTCAGATCCGGGTCGAGGGCCACTCGGACGCCTCCGGTGATCCGGCGGCCAACCTGCGCCTCAGCGAACGCCGCGCGCAGCAAGTGATCCAGCGCATCGGCGCGGGTGGCATCGACACCAGCATGTTCTTTGCTGAAGGGTTTGGCGACCGCCGCCCCTCTGGCCTTGTCGGCAGCCAGCCCCGTGCCTTCTATGACCGCCGGGTCGAGTTCTCGATCGTGGACGATGTCCAGCGCGTCGCCTTCCGCACGCCTGCCGCGCCCAAGCCCTGGGCCAATGCCAGCTGCGTGGTCGAACTGGAACGCGCCGTGTCCAACACCGCCCTGTTCTACTCGCCCCGCTCGGTGTCGCTGCAATCCGACGATCTTGAGGCGGCGCTGAACCTCGCCAACCTGGCGATGGCGTGCCCCCATGCCCGCCTGCGGGTGGTGGGCCACCACTCGTCCGACATCCAGGCGCGCGAGAACGTGCAAACGGGCCTCCTGCGCGCCAAGGCGCTGATGGCGATGCTGGTGGGTCGCGGTGTCGCGCCCGAGCAGATCATCATCGCGGCCCCCTCGCGCCCGCTCAATGACAGCGGCCTGCCGGGCAGCCGGGTCAAGTTCGACATCATCCTTGAGGAAGGCTGAACAGACCGCACGTCCCCCTTGCAATTTTTTCAGGAGCGCTGTACCCGGCGCTCCTGTTGCGTTCTGCAACATCCCATGTGGGAGGCGAGGGCCACGCGAGGCCCGGACCACGACCACATCAACATAGGCCACGGGACGCGTCCCCAGGCTGTTTGAACAGGAGATTGGCACATGGCCAAGAAACTCGCTGGCACCATGAAATTGCAGGTGCCCGCCGGTCAAGCGAACCCCTCCCCGCCGGTCGGTCCGGCGCTGGGTCAGCGCGGCATAAACATCATGGAATTCTGCAAGGCGTTCAACGCCAAGACCGCAGACCTGGAGCCCGGCGCACCGTGCCCCACCGTGATCACGTATTACCAGGACAAGTCCTTTGCGATGGATATCAAGACGCCGCCCGCGTCCTACTATCTGAAAAAGGCGGCCTCGGTGAAATCCGGCGCGAACAACCCTTCGCGCGAAACCGTGGGTTCCGTGACAGCGGCCCAGGTCAAGGAAATCGCTGAAGCGAAGATGAAGGATCTGAACGCCAACGACATCGAAGGCGCGATGCAGATCATCCTGGGCTCCGCCCGCTCCATGGGCATCGAGGTGAAGTAAGATGGCAAAGCTTGGAAAACGCGCAAAAGCGGCCCGCGAAGCTTTCGCTGGCAAATCGAACCTGACCGTCGAGGACGCGGTGGCCTTGGTCAAAGGCAACGCCAACGCCAAGTTCGACGAGACGGTTGAGATCTCGATGAACCTGGGCGTCGACCCGCGCCATGCCGACCAGATGGTCCGCGGCGTTGTGGGCCTGCCCAACGGCACCGGCAAGACCGTCCGCGTCGCCGTCTTTGCCCGCGGCCCCAAGGCCGAAGAGGCCCAGGCCGCAGGCGCCGACATCGTGGGTGCCGAGGACCTGATGGAAACCATCCAAGGCGGCACGATCGAGTTCGACCGCTGCATCGCCACGCCCGACATGATGCCCATCGTGGGCCGTCTGGGCAAGGTGCTGGGCCCCCGCAACCTGATGCCCAACCCCAAGGTCGGCACCGTGACCATGGACGTCGCAGACGCCGTCAAGAACGCCAAGGGCGGCGAGGTCCAGTTCAAGGTCGAGAAGGCGGGCGTGATCCACGCAGGCGTCGGCAAAGCGTCCTTTGACGAGGCCAAGCTGGTCGAAAACGTCCGCGCCTTTGTGGGCGCCGTGGCCAAGGCCAAACCGTCGGGCGCCAAGGGGACCTATATGAAAAAGGTCTCGATCAGTTCGACCATGGGTCCGGGCGTGAGCGTCGATGTGGACAGCGCCGTCACCGAGTGATCGGACACGGATTTTGAGAGACGGAACGGCGCGTGCCCGAGGGGGTGCGCGCCATTTTTTCGTGTCCCCGCGGGGACATGGACGGTTTGTCCCCGCGGGGACAGCGTGTTCAGACGGGTAAGGGCACGTTAGCGACTTTCGAGTCCGTCAGGCGGGTCAGGGGGTTAGACCATCGCCCGGTAGGTTTCGGGGATTTTAACGGGTTGGTTTGTAGCATCCCGCCCGAAGGCGGGCGGTTTTTGGGTTTGCAGTTTTGTTGAGCGCTTGATCGACACTGTATGACGGACTGAAACCTAAGTTATGCAGATTGCGCATCACTGAAACAAGGTGGGGATAAGGAGTAGGTACTCAATCCAGAGGGTTTCACGGTGGAGGCGGTGCTGTAGAACCTGTCAACTTCGAAATTTCTTCCCAGGGCAAAAATTTCTGCTAGCTTTGCGTCACTTTTATTTGAGCGTGAACAGTAAGCTAGGTGAATACTCAGCGTATTGAGAGGGGCGTCATGGAGTACGAATTTGGAAAACAGGAAGAAACTGGCCCTAGGTTACTGGAGCCTTATGAGATTGACGAAGTCAAATCAGCACTAAGCGATGTTTCAGAGTCAGTTGATTTTGCGACATCTGCACTCCGTCGGCGTTACTTGGCGCATCGACTAGGATTTCTATTTTCTGATGTATCACTAAAGCAACTCATCTTATTGGAGGAAAGAATGAGACGACTTGCGATGGCGATAGAGGGCTTTTCAGAAAACGGCAAGGCAATTCCGTCAATTAAGCTTGGCAAGCAACGAGAAATCCCAGTGGATATAATAGGTTCATTTAGAAGAAAGAATGATGAGTATATTCCTACGCGTATTGAAGTGGAGCAAAAAGCTGTTGAGTGTGGACTCATACCAGCAACGATGGACGTGGAGGAGGCGCGCCGCACAGTGGTTGAAGGGGCCACAACAGAAATAGTGGACTCGGTTAATATAAATCGTGATCCAACCAGAGAAGCCGGAGGCAACTATGCTGGTTATCGTAGTGGTGTTGTGCCTGGCTTGTCTATTACAGTTCACACTAAGCACGACAAAGTTCCGGTACTTTATTCGACGGCGAGTTTTATGACATATAATCAAAGATTTGGCGGTTCGTTGTCTAGTCCAGTTTCGAGTTATCTCGATCCAGGCCGCTATATTTTTGGTGTGAATCTCGCTTCAGGCGCTTTGTACGATACTGCTGAAAACCGAATTCCTCCAAATCTTACAATTTTTACGGCAACAGCATGAGTGTAGATTTAGGAATTCTTACTGGATTAGTCGATGATATCGGCGCGCTGATGGCTGCTGGCCTTGCAGTGACGCTGGCATTCAAAGGTCGAAATGATTGGGAACCGTCAGAGGAAGATGTGCCAAAGGGCCCGGCTCGAGTATCGGGTGCGGTCACAGCCGTCATTGTTGGTTACTTGTGGTTTCAATCTGAGCAACTCTTTGATTCGGGTTTCTTTAACTCCATAATTTTTTTCACAGTCCCAGCGGTAATCGCCTCGCTGCTGGTTTATGTTATTTTGATTACCGTTTTCACATACGAGATTGAGATAGCGGTGTCCAGCAGTGAAACTAAGCGCGAGAAGTTGATCGGAGGCATTTGGTTAAGGCGACAAGCGTCCGATCAATTGCGCAAAAAATCTATAACTACCCAGAAGCTTTTTGAAGGCGCTGCGTATGATTGTGACCTAATTTGGCCAAGAATATCTAGAGCTTTGTCAAAAGTCTTGTTTATTTTGACTTATCTAATACTTATCGTTAGTGGCTCCGTTATGCTTACAGCGGGAGCGATTTTGTTGAATAATGCTTAATTTTTTGCAACGCGGTAAGCGTGTTCTGGTGAAACCAACCTTCGTGAATGCGTATCCAAGTATTCAGATATGGTCTGGCGGTGCACTATGAATATAAGGCGACAATTCTCAAGTGAGCGACTTAAACGCTCAATTTTTTTGGTAGTTACCCAAAGGAGTGGTTGAAAGCGGCGGAGAGTGGGGAGCCCGCGTACTTTCGTTGTCTTGAAACTTCTCAAAAAGGATGAGAGCATTGCCGCTGCCTTTGCAAAGTGTGGTTCGCACGGTATTATCTCGGTCTTGTGGCCCGAAAGCCGAGTAACGCATTTCGTTTTTTCAAGTATGCCACCCTGAATTCTTTGACCGTTTTCGGACACGTATTTGTTTCTATCCCCCCCCCTTCCCAAAACTCCCCAAACCCTCTAACTCCCACTTCCGAGGGTGTCCGAGTGATTCGAACGCCCTCGCTTTCGTCCGAGACGGTGGGTGAGCAATAGCTCATAAATCCTGCCCGAGGCGGGAACAGACCTTCTTCTCCAGATGCTCCGTCGAGCCTCTGGCGGTCTTGGACCCGTGTATTTCGAGGACCAAACCGCCGGAGTGATCCGGTGCAAACTGAGCCGGGGGGTTCGCCCCTCAGAAACTGGAGAAAACTGTGGATAGAGCCCAGAAAGAGAAAGTGGTCGAGGAACTCGGCCAGATCTTTGAAAGCTCTGGCGTCGTCGTGGTTGCCCACTACGCCGGTCTGACAGTTGCCGAAATGCAGGATCTGCGCGCCAAGGCGCGCGAGGCGGATGCTGCGGTTCGTGTTGCCAAGAACAGGCTCGCCAAGATCGCCCTTCAGGACAAGCCGTGCGAAAGCATCGGTGAATACCTGACGGGCATGACCGTTCTGACCTATTCCGAAGACCCCGTGGCAGCCGCCAAGGTGGCCGAGGACTTTGCCAAGGAAAACTCGAAGTTCGAGATCCTCGGCGGCGCAATGGGTGAGAACGCTCTGGACCGGGCTGGTGTGACAGCCGTGTCGAAAATGCCCTCGCGTGACGAGCTTATTGCTTCGAT
>JBCBID010000060.1:0-9526 GCA_038525015.1 Pseudomonadota bacterium
TCCGCCGCGATTGCCAAACAGGCGCGTCATGATCCACATCACGAGCGAGATGAAGGCGATGCCGAGGGCCATTTTTGCGGCGAAGAACATGGCGGGGTATGCGGCGAGCCACAGCACCCAGTAGATCGCATCAGCCCAGCCGTCGTCATAGCGCGCATAGATCATGTCAAGGATGCGCGGCTCGAAGAACGCCCAGACATCCACCGTCCAGAAGACAGCGGCGTAGAGGCCGACAAAGGTGCTCAGCCACTTGCCACTGCCCGCAATCAGCGGGCTGGGTGGCTTGCCGCCACCCCCGCCACCTGCACCAAACAACCAGTTCATTGCACCTCCTCCTGTTGGTTGAAGTCGGTTGGAAGCCATGGTCCAGGGATTGGATGCGGAACAGAGCGCTGCGCGGGACCGTCAGCCTCTGGCAAGTCAACCAGCGTCACATGGCCCGCGAGATGCGCGGCCAGCGCCCCTTCGATGCGGGTGTAGTTGTTGTATTCTGGATCAGTTTTTCGGTAGCTGTTTGAAACGCCGACGATGGTGTAGGTCGCGCCTCCATCACGGCTGAGCAGTGCTGGACCGCCAGACGAGCCTGGAAGACCGTCGCAGCCATCGGAGATAATCAGGCCTGTCGTGCCTCCCGGAACCGGTTTGGTGGCTTGGTTTTGAACCGGATCACAGACGACACCAAACATCGCCAGCTTGTGCATACCATCGGCGCGCACTTCGCGTTTTGTAAAAATCGGATGATCGGCATAGCGGGCGACTTCACGATAACCGTAGAAGCCAAGGTCCATGAAGATTTGGTCATCCCCGCCCGCCGCGATATCATCTGGCCCCAAGCTCACCGGAAGGATAGCGGCCTCTTCGCATACTGGCTCCTCAAGGACAGCGATTGCGTAGTCCCCTCCCAGATTGGCGCGAGGCGACATCGACCCAAGCTCAATTTTGGCGAAGTCGTAGGATCGTCCGCAAACCGGCAAGTAGATACGCCCATCGGACGGAGCTGGTGGCTTTTCGGTGAACCCATGCGGGCCGTCCCATTTCCCGCGCTCGACAAAGAGATGCGCCGTGGACAATACAACCGTTGGCGAGATCATCGCGCCCGTGCCACGCCCCGCATGGTCCCAAAACACAGGCCCAATGCCAGACAGCTTTGCCTCCAAGCTCGGATCATCCAACCCGAACACAAGGTTCATGAAGGCGATGGGCGTCCGATCATCTCGACCAGGCACAGGCGCATAGGGGGCGTCCGCGTCTGGTGCCTTTGGCGATGGTGCTGGCTTCGGCGGTGTTTCGGGAACACTTGCAAATGCATCTTTCAGCCATTGGGGAACCTCCGCATCTTCGGCGGCGGTTGTCACAAAGAGAAAGGCGGAGACTGACGCCGCAACGGCAATCGGCCACTGCTCAATAAGACGAGAGACGCTATTCATCGTCCGCCTCCCCGCTCTCATCGTCTTTCTTCTTTTGCTCATCGGATGGCTTCGGCGGTTTTGTCGCCTTTGGGCGGCCTCTTTTGGCGGCGGGGCGCGTGCCCTCAATCCGTTCACGCGCCTCGGCTGTTCTTTGCGCGATGAACTCGACGTTCGCGATATCCTCGACGAGTATATATGGGGGATGAGGAAGCTGATCTTCCTCTTCGACCTTGGCGTCTTTCGCGGCATAGAGAGAGGCTCTAAACCCAATTCCAGCCCATGCCGCCGCATCCAGGAGCAAGGCTAAGGCGACCAAGGCTGGCAGTGACTTTGCGCTTTCCAATAGCCGCTCTGCCATGCTCAGGGTGATTTGTTCGGGCATGTCCGGCAGCGCCTGTTCGAGCGCATCGGCTTGGCTTTCCAGCGACCGGGCATAGGCGCGCGTGTCTGCACTAATGTCGGCGATCCGCGCGCGCGATGCGGCCGACGTGCTGCTTTGCGCGGGTACGCCGCGCCCGATGCTGGCCGCCGCTTCACGGATCGTTTCAACCGGGTTCAAAGCCCTCAGGCTCCGCATTTCACTCAGCGCACGGGCGCTGAGGATTTTGAGCTGAGCGTCCTTTTGCGCGCCGTCGAGCGTGTTGTCGGCCTGACCTGTCCGCAGGTCGGCAACGACTGCTTCAAGGGCGGAGATGTGGTCTTGCGCCTTTGCCAGCGTCCCAGCCAAAAGCGAAGCCGCGCCTTGGTATGTGCTTCGCGACAAACCGTAAGCGTCGTAGACCGAGCCCTGCCCAGCTATTCCGGTTGGACCGCCGCCGCTGGCTTCCAGCGTCTGCAGGCGCGCCGCTTGCGCAGCACGATCTTGTAGACCCGCCAGAATGACGGTCAGTTGGTCGGTGAACGCGGCCATCTCGAGGCCCGCGTTGTCGAGACCATCGATGGTTTTCTTCTGGCTTAGCTGTTCGCTGATCTCGCCAGCAGTGGCCATCAAGTTCGCGGTGACCGAGACTGTGCCATACATGCCAAAGCCGATGGCAGCCACAAACCCATAGATGAGCAAAGGCTTGCGGTATTGCAGCTTTGGAACACACCACGCACCAGTCCACATTATAGTTGAAACGGCCAGCAAAGCCCCGCCCGCTGCCGCGCCAAACACATACTCGGTGAAGCCGGGATTGTCGAATTGGCTGACAATCCCGAGCCCCGAGAAAGCGGACGACGTGATCGCGATGTGGGTCAAGAGCGGGCGGACCTTTGCATCAAACTCTGCACACTCTTCGCGTAGGCTCAGACTGGTTTCAGTCCTGGGGGGAAGAACACGGACGGGCATAGAAAACCTCCTTTAGTCCTTGGGTTCCAATGGGGATGTTGAGGATGGTTTGGGGTGCTCCGAGATGCCGGAAGCAGACTCTGGCACGGTCATCGACGCCGCGATCACCGCCAAGCTGGCAAGCGCAACGGCCTGCCACCGGGTTCGGCCAACAGCCTCACCAAACAGCGTCCCAACGATGGTCATCAAGATGATTTGCCCAGCAGCCGAATAGACCATCGCGCGCGCCAGCCCCGCTTGATCAATCAGCATGATCCGAGCGATGTTCGACGCGTTGTAAGCGGCCAAGCCAGCGACCAGCCAGCCGACATCGCGGGGGACAGTGAATTGCTTGAATGCCACCGCTCCAACGCTCGTTACGGCGACAATACTGACCGTAAGGAACGTGCCTGCGGAGATCATGCGGCACCCCCGAAGTCACGCTTCACTCGCATACCGCAATCACAGCACATCAGGTTCGCAGCCGGACGCGTGTAAACCTTCAAATCGCACGACGGACACACAAACTTGGCACGCGATTGGCGCTTGGGTTTTTGACCACCTTGGCCCGTGCTGCTATTTGATGAAGCCGACACGCCAACACCAACTTCGCTCAAAAATCCGGGCTCGGCGGCGTCCGATTTTACGTATCGTTGAAGTGCATCACGCCACTCCACATGCATGCCGTTCTCAAGCAGTTCGCGTGTCAGAAGGTCGAATTTTCCGCCTTCAATGACGTAGTCCATCATTTGATAGCCAGTCTTGCGACCGCCCGGCTTGCCGGTGTGCGATGGCATCAGGCCAATGTCTTGCAACTTCCCGCCCCAAACGCGGCAGTGATACCCGCGCGTGCCGGTGCAGCCGTTCTTGTTGCGCGGCCCAAGAACTTCGCGCCATAGGTGGCACATCTCGTGGGCTAAGGTTTGGAACGCCTCAAGATCCCCATAGGGCTCAAAACACTCTGGGTTCATCGCGATCTGATGCGCGATCTCGCCGTGGCGGTTCTTGAATGAGTTGGGGCGGAAATAGCCGAATGCACGCCCCCGGCGCTCCAGGGTGATCATACAGTTTGGAAGTTTGTCGCCGAACAAGCGGAGGTTCATGATCTTGTAGATTTCCGCCCAGTAGAGCATCGCTTCGGTGGTGGGGCTCAGCTCCGCATTTTCTGTGTGTACACCAGAAAACTGGTCTCCGGCGAAAAGGCCAATCGCAGGCGCAGCCGCAGTTGAACTGGCCCCATGATCAAGCTTTTCCTGCCCTGCATCTTTCTTTTGCATCGCCAACTCCTTTGCTCGTCTTCGAGCGTCTAAGCTGGTCGTAAGAATGGCTAAAGTTGCTGGGCATAGTGCTCCTCGTTTGCTCCTCGTTCGCTCCGCAACTGATCCAATAGTGCTCCAAACTATCGCCAAGGCCCTTTAGTGCTCTGATAAGTTTGCGTTTTTAACTTAGGTCATATATAGTGACCTTGTTTTGAAGACGTACGTTGAAGAGTTCAGGCTGAAGGTGGAACGGGAGGAAGGGTCAAACCGGATCGTGAGCATCGCCTATGAAGACCAGGAGGGTCGATTGCACCGGACCTTTGGCGAACCCGCCTATGAGCTTTTTGAGCCGTCCAATGGCAAGATTTTGGAACGGCAATTTGTAGAACACGGTCACGAGCATCGTCTTGGGCATAAGCCCAGCTACCAAACATTCGATCCAATTTCAGGATGCGTAACTTTCGAGCGCTGGATGGAGCAAAATCGGTTGCGTCCAGAGGGCATAACGTCGATCTCGAGAAGCGCGGATGGTAAAATCAAAGAAACGGTTCGGCGTTTAGATGGTAGGCAACATGTAGAGAAATACGACCACGACGCCGCAGTGGACACATCCGAACCAAGCCCGTAACATTCTAAATATTGCGCGTAGCTATATTCGGTGTGTTGATGGAAGCCAACGAGACCACTGACTACTAACGTTCTTTCACTGCTTTTCGTTGGACGATCGAAAAGTTCTCAAAATTTGAACTTGTCTCAGTACCTTGGCGCATCAAGACGGGGCTGGATGCAAGTTTTTCTGCAATTTATAGCAAGGGCAAAAGCCGAGACATCAATTTTTTTTGGTATCGGTTTTTCTGCGAACATTGGGAAATTCTACCAGATTTTATCCTACCGCAATACAGAGATAGTGATCTAGTTGCACCTGGCATAATTAAAGGGTTGCGCGATAAGTGGAGTCCTCAGTCAGCCAGACTTCCAGAAATCGCTGAGGCTTCGTACTTTTGCGCACATTTTTCTAAGCATGCCAAAATACGAACCGCAGCAGGTGATCTAGACAAGATAATCTTTGGCGACTCTTTCCAGAACACTTTTGACGTCAATGTGCCTCGGACGACGGCTGAAGCAGTTCGTCTTGAAGAACTCATTGAACGCTTAAGTTCAAACCCTGCCGAAATACACGCGGTTTCCGGAAATCATCTCGAAAGCGAAGTGACCGAATCTGCTACAAGAGAACAATCTCCGCCACAGTTCCATACCAGTTTAGTTCCAGACAGCGAGTATCATCAACCGGAACAGCCTATTTCGAGCGAACCAAGCGTTGTCGCAACGAACCTAACACATGAATCAAATGCACCTTTGTCACGCCCTCGCTACATTCCTGAAGACGTGGCGCGCACAGAGGACCCAGCAAGCGCCGTTTGGCTTAATCCACACAACCACCATTCCCTTCCCCTAAAGGGGCGCAAAGCCGAAACCGAGCTTCTAAACGAGTTCGTCAATGCGGATGAACAATTTCTGATCACGGCGGTGATCGCCCCTTCCGGTGCCGGCAAGACACGGTTGGTATCACAATGGTCGCGTCCGTACATTGAAGGCGACAAAAGCCAAGATTGGGACGCTGGATTTGTAACCATCCCGGATGAAGACCAATGGAACGAAGAAAACTGGACGCCCACACGCAACACCCTGATCATCATCGACTACACTTACACATTTGGCGTAGTTATCGGCGCGATCATGCAGCGTTTTGAAAAAGGGGTGCCAGGCAATCTCAAAATCCGCCTATTGGTGCTGGATCACGTCCTACCGGAGAAATTGCACCTAGACCTTGCTTGGAAAGATGGTGTGTCATCGCTCGGCTTCAAAGAAGCGACCTCGGACCTGTTCTTTCACAAGTTTCCAATTGTCCTAGAGCCCGCTACTGACAAAATGATAGTTTTGAAAGAAATTATCGCAGCAGCGGCAGACCCTTATCGTCCGCGAGATCGGGAGCCACGCTATAACCAGGACAGCCCCGAAGTTCTGTCGGCTTGGGATGCGCTCATGCAAATTGGTGCAGTTGATGAAGCGACAGCGACACGAGATGAAATCAGGCGTCGAGACGCTGTTAGACACCCGCTTTTTGCTGCTCTTATGGGGCAAATGGTTTATCAGGACAAAAACGCCGCCTTTGAAGGAATGTCTCGTCGGGATTTGATCGGCCATTATTTTTCAAACTCACGGCGTTTGCCGTGGTTGAAAGATGCCGAGGATAGCGAAGCGGGTTTTTGGGTTGGCCTTTACGTCTCGGCTGGGACGCTACTTCGGGGCATCAGCTTACCCGACATATTTGAGTTTCATGGCAACCTGCCTGCTTCGGCGCCGAACGCGCCTTCGAGTAATGATTTCAGGGATATACAGGCTATCCGCGCGAGATTTGTGTCATCGACAAATCGGCACACTTTCAATCCTTTGGAGCCAGATATCCTTGGTGAGACCTTTGTTCTAAAATTTTTGGAGGACGACAGCCAGGGAAAACGCAGTCGGGCGTTGGCAGCGCTTATTGCAATTTGTTGCGAAAATGGGCTGACTCTCAATGCAGTCGAAATCTTTCTTGAGACAATTCAGAGACTCGTGCGAAACTTGATCAATGATGATCAGACACTTGATGATGTCGAAGATTCCTGGTTTGGACTACTGTCTGTACTTAACCCTAGGCTGTTCCCAGCCAACAGCGAAATTCGGATCGCAATATCCTTGGCATTGGGAAACCTTTTGACGCAGCAACACCGGGCGGACCTGAAAGCATTTGCGACAGCGTTTGCCCTACAAGTCGATTTTTATGACCTTTCCTCTGCTAGTCACGGCGATAGGTGGGAAAATGCAGCAATCGCTGCGCTACACAGCCTAGACCGCTTAATTGCCTCCGCTGCAACTAAAGCGCACGTTAAGGGAGCAGCAGAAAGTATATTTACAAATTTCCAACTGAATTCAAGGCAAAATTGGTCAAAATTAATGATGGCGGCTAGTGAAGGCTGTATTCATGTTGCCAAGTATGTAACCGCCAATGGAGAATTCGACTTAAACAAAAAGGACAAATCGGGCAGAACTGCTATTTACCTGGCTGCGCAAAATGGTCACGCTGGAATGATAGAATGGTTAGCCGGAAGAGGGGCCGATCCCAACATTGCGACAAATGAAAAAAAATGGTCTGCCTTGATGGCTGCTAGCCAGAGTGGTCACAAAGAAGCAGTTAGCGCGTTGGTCGCCGCTGGAAGTAACATCGATCACACAGACTATCTCATGCAAGACACTGCTCTTTCATTAGCTTGTGTTGGCCAATGGTCAGGAACAGCGAAACTACTTATAGAATCTGGAGCTTCAGTAAGAACATGGATTAGGTCAAACCGGACGCTTGCCGAATTAAATCTGTCGAGTGAAAATTACTGCGAGTATGAAACTCGCATTTCTTACCACTGCCCTGTCGTCGAAGACGCAATAGAAAACGGAGCCTTTCCTACTTTTAAAGTTTTAGTGGATCACATCGTTAAAACAAAGGGCGGCCAAGCTTTAGAACTTGAATGTGCATTGATACTTTCAGCATCTTTTGGGTTAAGGGAATTTGTTGAATATTTGCTTGAGAAGGGTGTGCCTGGAGGTGGCGAACATTACCAGGAGTCGACTCCCCTTATTGTATGTGCAGAAAATGGAGAGACGGAAATAGCAAAAGTACTTATCGAACAAGGTGTTAAAGTTGACGAATACGCACAGATTTACACTGCACTTTCGCACGCAATTGAGGGTGAGTTCATGGATACAGTTGAAGCATTACTAGATGGAGGTGCTGATCCACGGAAGGTGTCTCAAGAGGGAAAGACAGTGCTTCGCCTGGCATGCGAGCTTGGAAACTTACGAATTCTAAGAAAGGTACTTAAGGACAAACGAGCTACTGAAAACAAAGCTCAAGTCGCCTCGGCGTTTAGGGCAGCGAGCATTTTTGGCCATGCTGAAGTAATTGATGCTCTTGTCGATCATGGCGTTTCAATAGATGCATGGTTAGGAGCGCGAAGATCAACTGCAGTATACTTTGCAGGTCACGTGGGAAATTTGGAAACAACAAGGCAAATTATTGAGCTTGGTGCAAATTTGAATGTCAGAACCTTAGGACAGGGTTGGACGCCCCTTATGGAGGCATCGCTACAGGGGGAAACGGCTATCGTTAGTGAGCTAATTGAAGGTGGTGCATATGTTAACCAATGCACTTTGGTTGGGGGGTGCACGCCACTTATGATTGCTGCTCACTATGGATATGTAGAGACTGTAGAAACTTTGGTTAACGGCGGTGCGTCCGTAAACAAGGCCAGCGCTGACTTGGGTTGGTCAGCGTTTACGTTGGCAATATTGCGAGGACGTACCGAGGTTGTAAAGAGATTAGTCTCGCACGGCGCGTTGGTAGATTCCTACTCGCCAGCAACAAAAGTCACTCCACTGATGATTGCAGCGTTTAATGGTGGATATGAGATCACGCAAATACTCGTACAAGCGGGTGCAAAATTAAAGCAACGTGATAGGCATGGATTTAGTGCGTTAGCATTTGCAGCAACGGGTATGACACCAAATTTCGGAAATTATCTTTCCAAATTAATTCGTAAGAAAACCGACCAAGATTTTATTAATTCACACTCTGCATTGTCTCTTGACTACTTCTATAACGTCTCGAACCAGCTGCCAAAAGACTTAGAACATGATTTATCATTCAACTACAACTTATAATGTTCACCGGCTTGATTTTTTGGGATTTAGATCTCTGAAATCAGAATTTTAACGCGATACAGCAAGCGTTTAGGTGCCGCATCCCGCCTGATTGTTCGGCCGCTTGCTGGAAAGCTCCGGCCTATTCTTTTGCCATCCCTTTCGCGCGTCGATCTTGTCGGTCTTCGCCATATGTCCAAGGTTGTCCTTGAACTGTTGGCTGGGGAACGGATTGACGATGGCGACCCAGATCTCCGCGTCATGTAATTGCTGATGGAGCAGCCGGTGGAACTTGCCGGTCGGTTCCAAAACGATCAGCTCGACATGGTGCAGAACACACTCGCGGATGCTCCAATGTCATCCACAGACGGTATGACCTGCGAACACAAAATCCTTAGACAGAGTGAGAGGGCGAGCTGTGCGCCGTTGGCACTCCAAGCCTGAGCCAGCTTGCCCCGCGATGATCCGCAAAAGGTATGAGCAACGGATGCCGATTTGCTGGATTGAGTGAGAGGGCGAGCTGTGTGCCGATGGCACCCCAAGCCCGAGCCAGCTTGCCCTGCGATGACACGCGAGCGGTATGACCTTCGGACGTGAATTCCCCGGATGGAGTGAGAGGGCGAGCTGTGTGCCGGTGGCACCCCAAGCCCGAGCCAGCTTGCCCAGGTAGACGCAGTGACCCGGCCGCATTGAGCGCAGAGGACCCGAGTCTAATGTGTAGGGCGAGCTGTGTGCCGATGGCACCCCAAGCCCGAGCCAGCTTGCCCAGGTAGACGCAGTGACCCGGCCGCATTGAGCGCAGAGGACCCGAGTCCAAT
>JBCBID010000061.1:0-8408 GCA_038525015.1 Pseudomonadota bacterium
TGTGCGAAGCGGTCACTGACCTGAGGCACGGCCAACACGGCTTGATCAAAGGGGATGGATTTCGATCACCCCGCATGTCCAAGCCCCGCCGCATCGGCTATATCCGCGTCTCAACCGACAAACAGCACGTTGACCGACAGGTCATGCAGCTGGAGGACAACTGCGATCTGCTGCGCATCGAGTACATCTCTGCCGTGGCGAAGGAACGGCCGGTGTTCAATGCCTTGCTGCAAGAGCTTCGCCCCGGAGATACCTTTGTTGTTGTCGATATCGACCGGGCGTTTCGGAGTGCGATCGACGCCATTCTGACGGCAGAGCAGCTTGATGCGCGCGGCATTCGCTTTGAGATCCTGGACTTTCCACTGAACACAGGCAGTGACGAAGGCGCGTTTGTCTATGGCATCCTTGCCTTGGCAGCCCAGCTCGAACGCAGAATCATTCGCCGACGGACCATGGAGGGGTTAGAAGCCGCACGCCGTCGTGGTGTGCGCTTTGGTCGTCCAACATGTCTTGCCGACAAAACGGTATGTGAAGCGCACGCGTGGATGGTTGAGACCGATTTACCGTGTCGATACGTTGCAGCACTGCTCGGCGTGTCCCGCCTCACGTTGCAGCGCAGTTTCCACCGGCTGAACCTGAGCTACCCAATCAACCCCACACAGAAAGGACCACCGCCATGACACTGCAAAACACTGAAGAGATTATTCACATCACTGAGATCGAACTCTATCGCGTGAACTTCGCCTATACCTCGATCCGCTGCCCGGAAACCCGTGCTGCATTCGTGCTACAGATGGAGGCGGAAGTCTTGAGGCAAACTGTCGGCGCTGAAAGCTGACGTTCATCGCTCAGTGCAGAGAAGGTCCGGTTTGAGCCCTCTTTGACGGATGCTGCGCCGTGCATGAATGTCGGCTTCGGTGATATCTATTTGACGCCCGTATTAGAAAAGAGTGTCATTTGGCAATGACAGCACTCGTTCAAAACCGAAACTACCTCAAGCTCATCAGTGCATCAGGTGCGACCAATTTGGCCGACGGTATTGCGAGCGTGGCATTCCCGTGGCTCGCGACACTCCTGACCCGTGACCCATTTCTAATCGGGCTAGTCGCTTTTGCTGGACGGCTGCCATGGCTTCTTCTGGCAGTGCCTGCCGGTGTGATCACGGATCGTGCGGATCGACGACGCCTGATTGTCCAAGCTGACTGTTTTAGGCTGGTGCTGGCTCTTGGTGTCGTCGGTTTGATCTTGTCACTACCAAACGCCCCATCGCCCAACACGGCGCTGCCATACATTTTCGCCCTGTCTGCCCTCGCTTTCCTACTGGGCTGCGCTGAGGTTGTTCGAGACAATGCCGCACAAACGCTCATGCCTGCTGTGGTGGACAGCGATGATCTGGAAAAGGCAAACGGGCAACTCTGGAGCGTTGAGACGATACTGGGTCGCTTCGTAGGTCCTCCGCTTGCCGGTCTGCTAATCGCCTTTTCTCTTCCGACACCGTTTCTGACGAACGCTATCGCTTTTGCTCTCGCGGCACTGATGATCTGGTTTGTTGTTTTGCCTCCACGCATTGCACCGCCAAAAAGGTCTTGGCGTATAGAAACGATGGAGGGGCTGAGGTGGCTCTGGACACGTCCGGTGCTGCGGCGGCTTGCCGTGTCTCTTGGCGTTATAAACGGGTTTTCGACGCTCGCTCTTGTTGTGCTCGTGCTGGTGTCACAGGAAAGGCTGGGGCTTTCGGCATCGGGCTATGGTTTTCTTTTGACGGCAGGCGCTGCGGGTGGCGTGCTGGGTGGCTTTCTTTGCCCTGCCATCGTTTCGCGGATTGGCGCACAGCGAAGCCTTACGCTTGCACTGGGGCTCATTCCAATACCCTTCCTTATCATAGGATTGTTCGGCAACGCGTTCATCGTCGCTTTGGCTCTGTTTTTTCAGACCTTGATTGCGGTACTCTGGAATGTCGTGACGGTCTCATATCGCCAACGTGCGATCCCAGATGATCTGCTCGGTCGCGTCAACAGCGTCTATCGGTTCTTTGGATGGGGCACGATGTCTCTTGGCGCACTTCTGGGCGGTGTTATCGTCTCGCTTGGCGAACCTATCCTAGGTCGTGACGTAGCTCTTGCCCTCCCGTTCATCCTAGCTGCCATTGGAACCTGCTTATTGTTCGTCTGGGGCGCGACGCGTCTCAAAATCGAGTAACACCGTATCGGCAACTAGAGACAAGGCTGCCATTCGCGCAGCCGCGGCGAAATGGCGATTTGTCCGCGATCTGTGAGTCCATCGTTAGCTCGACTTTGCACCTGCAGCGAACGGCTGGTTCGACGGGCCGCACTGCAGCTTCTGACACCCCAAGCGGAAGGCGGCTTTGGGCCGTGAGTGACGGCACAGCCACGTTGGCTAGATAACCGAGTTGCGGACATTGCTGCCGTTCGCGGGGTTAGACCCAAGGGCGGCTTACGCCTTTTGCATTCATGGCTCGACTGAAGTGTCTAAGCAAACCAATCACGCTTTCTGCGGAAAGTTGCCGTGTCCGATTACCAAGTCGGAAGAGGCAACTTATGGGGCGCGTTTTTTCGCAAATAGGTCTCACATGCAGACCTCAGTCGCGCAATGCCGTCGATCCTTGCAAACTCGTCGTGCAATTCTAGCGCGCGCCTGTTCAATTTGTCATAAATCGTCTCGTCTCCGGACATGTACTCCGGGTCAAATTCGGTGTGGCAAATCACGTCACGCATCAACGAGATTTCTTCCAGTATCTTTGAAACGTCAGCAAGGTTAAGCGTCTGGGCAACTTCGACCCAGGTTGCGACGACCTTATTGCTGGTTTGCTCCATCTCGAATTGGTAAACGATGCCGTGCTCTGTGCTGCTGAAAAGTATCTCGATTGGAACGACGCAATTGACCATCTTGTCTGCCAATGATTTTGGACGGATGGTGCCGGTTTGCGTCAATTCCACAGCATCGGCAAAGGTGAACTCGCCTGCCAGCTGCCCCTGCGCACGAAGTGTTTCGATCCGTTTTCGAGTTCGGACGCCTTCACGGCCGCCCAATACTCGAAATCTCTTGTATCGTGAGTAAAGCGACATTCCCACCAAGATTGCACCACCTGCCAGCAGCATTGCCAGAAGCGCCTTGCCTGCAGGACCAAGGACACCAATTTCCGCCAAGTAATTCCAGACATTCTCAAAGGATTGATAACCGCCCTTCATCTTTGGCCTCCGCTTCCCGAGTGAATTGCGCGCAGAGCGCGCGCATTGTGTGTGACAGGTCGTGGAGTCATTGAAGAGTTTTGCGACAAATTTATTTCCGTTTTCGTATCAAAGATGGCCACGCTGAAACGGTTCGTTGGCCCGCTTGTGTAGCGGACATTCGATCAACCAGCAGCATCCGAGACTACGGGCTCTTCGCGGCCATCGGAGCGATCGCAGCATCGTAGCCGAACGGTCGTACCACCCTCTCCAAGGACGGCCCAGAGCCGACCTTGAACATGGTCCAACAATGCTGTACCGGCAGCCCGCATTGCCGAAATTCGCTGCAACTGCTCGACTTCAACGGTGCTGGATGTCCACAGGGCGAACTTTGGAGACATTGATGTTTCGGCATGTCTCTGACGCAGCATCGGTCACATTATGAGTTTGGAGAAGTGACCTGCGCGGGAAAGTAGAGCGTGATTTCTGTTCCTGAAGTGGACGAGGCGATAGTCATTCCGCCACCCATACGTTCAGAAACAGCCGAGGCCATGGACAGGCCTAGCCCCGTGCCTTTCCCAACCGGTTTTGTTGTGACGAACGGGTCTGCGACAGTCTTTAACATATTCTCTGGGATACCATGACCACTATCCTTGACACAGTATGCAACGTATCGACCTTTCGGCAAACCGCCAGTACCGACTTGCATTTCGACGTCGGGGTCCTCGCAAGTAAAAACTCTTGCTTCAAGACACCCACCTTCTTCCATAGCATCTAAAGAATTTACGATCAGGTTCACGACCGCGGTAACGACCTGATCCATGTCAACGAATAGAAACTCCGGCGTATCCAGAACATCCCAACGGGTTTGAATGTTCGCGGGAATGAGGGCATGAGTTAGCTCGGACACGCGCTCCAAAACAGTATTTGCACTAACTCTGTGCGCAATTGTTGGTGATTTCCGAGCGTAGACCAGGATTTGACGAACAACGGCAGCCGCATGTTCGCAGGACCGTTCGGCCGCGTCCAAAACTTCTCTCTTTTCAACTGGATCCTCAAGTTCTCGGTAGAGTTGCAGGTTGCCAGAAATAGCCGTCAGGGCATTGTTGAAGTCATGTGCAACGCCCCCCGCCAGTTGCCCAAGTGCCGACAGTTTTTGGGATTGCGCCGAAGCTCGATTTGCCTCTTCTCGGGCCAAAATTCGTGCTCTGGCGGCAAGCATTGACTGTGCGAGGTAAAAAGATAAAGCCGTCCAGCTTAAGACTACGCCAGACAATATCAATGGGCTTTCAATGCTGGGCAACGTAGGCAGTAAAAAGAAAAGAGTTGTCCCTACAGCCGCTAGAATTAGACCAACGATCAGTTGCAGATCAGTGTCGCCTCTGTGCACTAAGTGCATGAGTTGCGATGCAGTCAGCGCAGTTCCAATCAAGCAAAGATACATGTTGTCGTTGACCAGCAGGTAGGCTGGGAACCACAAAAAACTTACGGTTAAGAAGACGATCAAGGCATGTACAACTGAGTGCTCAAACGAACTTACGGAGGATCCAAGGGAAGATATGTACTTCCGGAAAAACAGATAACTCACGACGTACAGAGCTGCCCAAGTAATCCCAAGCAGTGATGCGGCAAAAAAGTAGTACAGGATGCCACCTAGTGGGAGGCCGACCAGACGAATACTGGCATCAACACTGTTCCCCTTCTCCAGAGAAAGAAGGCGATCAACTTCGATTCGGTAGGCTTCTACTTGTGATGTATTCAAAATGCGCCGTCCAAATGCCACTTAAGCCAAACAATGAATTGGCTTTTCTGCACAACCCCCATTCTATCCTGGCGGGTGCAGTTTGGCATTTCCTCACTCCTGGGTGGTACGAGTGTCCGTTTTTTGTTATCTACGCTAAGGCTAAGTAAAGTGCTACCATCCGAGCAGTTCTGCGTGGTGGCCGGCTATTGCGCGAGGCGTTGCGTGGTGGCTGAGCAGCTGCGGCAATCTTCGCGCTTCAAGCGCACAAAACATGATTTGAAGATTTCCGCTGTGGGCTCTCGGCTGTCTTTGGGCCGATTGCAGAAGCCTCAGAGCGCAATTCAGAACGCGTCGTCGTGGACGGCCCATACCGGCCATTGACTACGCGTTACCATCGCTGCGGTGCGGCCCGTCAGACCGGACTTTCGCCGCACTGCCGAAATCCTGATCCGCTCGAACTCACAGTCTGCGGACTTTTCTGCCCTTCACGAAATTCGATAAAATGTCTGCTAACCTTCGTCCTTCATCACAAGTGAGGCGGTCATGATATCGCTCAACGTGCGTGCCACGCAGGCACCGGAATGCGGCCCTCGGGCGAGCAACGAAGGACGGAACCTGCCGCCCCCGCGCATTTCCCGGGATATGGCGAAGACACGCAGAAAATCGGCATAGGGATCGCTGCCGTCCTTGCGCGGTCGGTAATTCAGATGCCCTTCGCGCTGGCTGGCCTCATAGATTGTCTGGCCTTCCTTGATTGTCTCAAGGATCGTGATGGTATCAAGAATTTCAGGGTCGATGGCTGTCGGATCTTCGGACAGTATCACCAGATCGGCCAGCTTGCCCGTGACCAGTGACCCCTTTCGATCTTCTTCAAAGTGTTGATAGGCGGGCCAGAGCGTGAGGGATTTGAGCGCTGTCAGCACATCAACACGTTGATCTGGCCCTATGATGTCATTTGAGCGCGACCTGCGGGTCACAGTCGCGTCGAGAATACGCATGGAATCCGGAAAAGCGACGGGCGCATCGTGGTGGCTGGAAAACATCATGCCGCGGTCCCGGACCCACCCGGTCGGCGAGATGTTGTCTGCGGCTGCAGGACCAACGGTGCGATCACGGTGCCAGTCGCCCCAGTAAAAGGTGTGCATCGGAAACAGCGACGGGAACACGTCAAGCCGGTTGTAGGCGTCCACCTGATCTTCGCGCAGAAACTGTCCGTGGATCAAAACGGGACGTCGATCCGCGGGCCCATGTGCTTGGGTTGCGGTGTCGACTGCGCCGATCAGTATATCAGACGCGCCTTCGCCGTTGGCATGCACGAGGATTTGCACGTCGTTCTCGAATGCCCAGTCAACAGCGTCAAACACCTGATCGCCGGACGCGGCCGCATATCCCGCATAATCAGCGCGGAACCCTTCCGGCGGCTTGAAATAGGGGCGGTCCCGCAGGGCGGTAAACCCCTGTGGTGAACCATCAATGGTGAGCTTGGCACCCCCCACCCGAAAGCGGTCAGTGTAACTGCGCGTATGGGTCTCAAGGATAAAGTCGCGGTCCACGAGGACGTCCGGGTAGGTCACCACGTCGATGTCCAGCCCCTCTTCGGTCGCCACGGCCTGCATCAGGTTCGCGACAGCGGGAACAGACCGCCCCTCTTGGGCCGTTGTATATCCAAACGAAGTGATCAATTCGACACCGGCGCGGAAAATCGCACGGTTGGCCTGTTCATCCAATCCGCCAAGCAAACCGCTGATCACGAGGGTTGCCGCATTCTCTTCCAGAACGCCGTTTGGCTCCATGCTGCCCTCGCGCCGCCGGATCACGCCACCGGCCGGGTTGGGCGTGTCAGCGGTGATGCCGGACAGTTCCAGCGCCTTGGAGTTCGCAACACCCAGATGGCCCGACTGGTGCACCGCGTAAACCGGAATATCGGTGGACACCGCGTCAAGCTCATCGCGCGTCGGATGGCGCTGTTCGGCAAGCTGGGCATCGTCGTAACCAAATCCCAGGATTAGACCCGCCGCACCGACGCGCTCGGGCTGGGCTTCGGCAAAGTCCCGCAGCACCTGTTGCAGGGTGGGTATGTCATTGACCGTGCCGTCGGGCGCGGGCAGCAGGTTGGCTGAAAGCGCCTGAATGCCAATCATGAACACATGCCCGTGGGCATCCACGAAACCTGGGATCATCGTGCGGCCCGCAAGGTCGATCATTTCGGTCTCGGGGCCCTGATGCGCCATGACATCCTGCGCGTTGCCAACCGCGATGATGATCCCATCTTTTTCCGCCAGGGCTTCGGCGCGCATCGCGTCATCAACCATGGTCAGGATGGGGCCGCCGGTCCAGATACGATCGGCGGCAACGGTTGTGTAGCGATCAGTTGCAGCATCTGCGCTTTGGTTGCGAAAGAAGTCCCATGCGTCCACCTCGCGGCCATCGGTGAGGGTACAGACACCCCGTTGACCATCGTCCTCCTGCACGATGGTGTAGCTGCCGCCTTGGGCTATGCAGAAGCTTGCAGCCGGGTTCGCCAATTCCGTGGATGTGTCGTTTTCAGTGTCGGAGCTATGCTGCGCGCGGAAATATTCCCAAGCGTCGACCTCGGTCCCGTCAGAGAGGGTACAGATGCCTCGCTGATCGCCATTCTCTTCCACCGTCGAGTACGTCCCGTTCTGGTCGACACAAAACGCGGCGGCAGGGTTTGGAGTTGTCGATGCAGTCACTTCGGTTGCAAAGCAGGCGACAATCAAACCCGCTGCGAATGTCAGGGTACGTAGCACAATCAGTGGCCCTTTTTTCTTGGTTTTCAACTCGGCAATTCGGTTTTTTGTGGGGCTGCGGCTGGGTTTGCCAACAATCCACCTAAGATTGCCAGTAGACTCACACAATCGCGCTTAAGTCGAATTTCTGTCAAGTATTGAAGCGGACCTTCGTGCTTCGCGCAGCATCGGCCACCTTGGGCTCTTCGCGGCCGTCGGTGGCGGCGCAGTATCTCTGCCTCAATCGACCGGAGCGACCATCAAGGACGGCCCAATCCGGACGTTGGCCGAGAGTCGCCATCGCTACAGCGCGGTCCGGCAAAGCCGACCTTCGCTGCAGGCGCAAAATCGAGCAGTTGGCAAATTGGTAGTGTGCGGGACTGTCCTGCCGTTGGTCGCCATTACCTCAATGTCTGCTCAAGTTATGCAATTCTGCCGATTTTCAAAAAATCTTCTGTAAGCCGGACTACGATTCACAATCGAAACGTCACAAGAAGCTTGGTAGTTTGCGCAAGGCGTAAGAGCCGAAACGGCCGAGGTGAGATATGGAAGTCGGACGGACAGCATTTGCTTCCCTTGAAGGCGACATCCAGCGCCTGAATGTTTCGATTGATTTGATCACGTGGGAAAGGATCGTCCAACGGTGCAAGAGCGTTCAAATCAATGCGGGCGACAAGATCCAAAACCAGGCGCGCGTCGCGGACAGTTGGATCTTCCTGTCCAAAG
>JBCBID010000062.1:0-8288 GCA_038525015.1 Pseudomonadota bacterium
TTGACGAGGCGGTCCTGATGCGGATGCTGCATCATATGCGACGCGAACAGACGCCGCCGCACCGGAGCACCGCACCCGAACCGGGCAGCCACAGCTAGCCCTGCGCGGATCACATGCGGGTCCATCAAGCCACGGGTCAAAACCTCAACCGCATCACGTGCGTCCGGCGTCTGTTCGCGTCGCATATGATGCAGCATCCGCATCAGGACCGCCTCGTCAAAACTCGCGCGTCCCCGCGCATCATCGTCAAAAGGATCGCAGCTGAAAAAGTCTGTGCGCACATCAGCAACCGAACGCACCAGCTTGGACATGGCAAAGGCAATGGGCAGGCCAATATCAGATCCCCACCTTTCAACCGACACGGAAAAGGCAACTTGCCAGGATTGCTGCTCAGGCGACGACCGGGCCAAAAAGAAGTACCGCGCGACCGCCAGCAACCCACGCTCGCAATCGTCAAAACCCAAATGCTCTAGATTGAACTCAGCAGCTTCGGCAGACAGCGCATGCAACTTCATGCGCTTTTCTTTCCAACAGAAGCTGCACGGGCTGATAGCGGGATCGCGTTTTCAGGCAACTGATGCGGATCAACAGGGCCCGTTGGCACCGGCGCCGCAGCCCTGCTAGGCCACCGCAAATCGGCCTCCAGTGCGACACGCAACTTTGGATGCAACCCGCAGCCACAGGTGCGTGCCACATCATCCATGCGCAGCAAATCAGTTAAAATCGTCATATGGTCCAGCTTTCCTTTTCGAAGCGTTCGCGCCGCTTCGCACCAAAGTTCTACCGGGCAAGACAGGCAAAGTGTTCCAGCTGGGTGACAGTTTCCTGACAGAATTAATCGGATTTATCAAGGACTGAAAAAGCACCGTACGGTGATTGCGCACTATCACGAAAAAAAGGGCGAGCCGCGATGGCCCGCCCCTTCCTCTGGCATGTGACCTGAAACTTAGAATTCGAACGTCGCAGACACCTTCAACGAGCGGCCAGGTTGCGGCAGTTCATTGGGGAAAATTGTGTATTGCTCGTCAAATACATTATCGATACCCGCTCGGAACACCGCATTCTCTAACGGGCCACGCGATGGTGCCCACGAGCCGAACAAATCAACAACGGTATAGGACTCACCTGTAACAGAGCCTTCCGGAACATCGTTTTGATCTCCAGCAAAGGTCACGCGCGCTCCCACGGTCCAGTCTGGTGCGGGGCGATAGCCCAGCGACGCGGTCAGCCTTGGCTGCGGGATTGATCCCAACTCGTCGCCTTCATCCTTTGCGTTTCCGCCTGGCAACGTGATGTCTAGGCCGCCAAACCAATTCCCTGCATCATAGTCAATTTCGGCTTCAAACCCATAAAGCTCGGCATCGACATTCCTCTGGAAAGAGGTTGCCTCGATGAAAACGGGCGGACCAAAAGGCGGTATTCCAGAAACATCCGGAAACGGCTCAACCACTGAGTCGATGAAATTCTCAACATCCGCGTAGTAGACGTTGGCCGAAGCGCGCAGCGTATCGCTGGGGCGTAGGAAACCGGCTTTCTCAAATCTTGCACCCAACTCTATCTGGGTCGATTCCTCAGGTTCCAGATCCGGGGTTGGTACAAAGTTGTTTGTGCCAAAGATAAAACGATCTGGTGGTGTCTGAAGCGGAAACTCGAAATGCACGCCATCATTATAAAGTTCTGTCAAAGTCGGCGCACGAAAAGCGCGGGCAAGGTTTCCGAAAATCTGCCAATTGTCGTTTGGGCGATAGCTGAACCCAATCCGCGGCGAAAAGAAATCGTCGTCCGCATCGGCCAGCGCCGGGTCATCCACGTCCCGGTCATAGCTGTCAAACCGTACACCAGCAATGATATCCAAACGATCCGAAACGCCAAATGTTGCTTCTGCAAAGACACCGTAAGTGGTTGCCTCCGCATCAGGGAATTGAAGGCGCGGGGCACCGTCCCGCGTCCCGGTCTGTTCATCACGAAACGCCTCGATGCCATAGACAAGGTCGATAGGAACTCCCGTGTCAAAGCGCGACCGGTTGACCACTTCAAATCCGATTGTGTCATATTCGGTGACATCCGTTCGCCCGTCGCGAATACGGTCATCCTGCAAGTCTAGCGTGTTGCCGTAGATCAGAACCGACAGGTCGACCAGGTCCGAATTCTCCGGGTTCCAGTCCCACGACAGACGATAGGTGAAAATCTCCGATGATCGTTCCGAGTCATTTCCGCTGGTCGGGCTGAAGGTGGCCACTGTGTTTGCATTGGGCGGCGTCAACGCATCATCTTCATAGTACGACAAGTTCAATTCGAAACGCTGATCCGCATTAGGCTCAAACCCGAACTTCAGCAGCCCATTGATCGAGTCTATCTCGGTTCGAAAAATGTCATTGCCATTGCCGTCATCCTGATCGTCGCCGGCTTCACGTCCGCCCAGGAAGGCAAGGTAGTCAAACGTTCCGAAGTCACCAAAGATCGTGGCACTCGGGCTATAGATTTCGCCGTTATCGGTATAACCAAACCGCAAGCGTGCGCCCGTTGTTTGGCCCGGGCGTAGCAAGTCTGACGCATCCTTGGTTTCTACCGCAATCACACCGCCAATAGCGCCGGACCCAAACAGGGTAGACCCTCCTCCCCTCACAACCTCGACCCGTTGCACGATGTCGGGATCAAAAAAGAACCGACCACTATGCGCCCGATTGAAATTCAGACGACCGCCATCCAATCGCAGCACCACCTGTTCATCCTGAAAGCCCCGAATGTTCGGCTCTTGCGCCACGCCGCGCGGCCCACCCTCGATCAGAACCCCGGGCAAATCCCCGATCAGTTCCTCGTAAGTATCCGCCTGGCGCTCTTCCAACTCTTCGCCGTCGATCACGGAAGCGGCCACAGGCGTGTCCAGAATGTTCCGATCATCCCGCAGCGCTGTGCCAAGGATCAGTGGTGGCAACTCCACCGGCTCCTCTTGTGCTTGAACGGAATTTACACACGCGGCGAGTATGGCCACACCCCCAAGAATGCGCTTCTGCATGTCGTCCCCTCAAACGTCCCTAAATCAGCGCGGGACCTGCCAAACTTGGGGGTGGGACGCACAGCAGCGAGACAGCTACCTATTCTGACAAAAGAAGTAAAGAATTTTTGTAGAGGGCCATTGCGCCGTGACCTTTATCCAACTAATTTCATCAACTAAGCACCATAGCCACGCCGTCTGGCCCAGCAATTGGGAGACTCTCTTTTGAAGCGAGACCAGACACCGTGCAAAATCAAACATTGACAGCTGCAGACATTCGCAACCGCCGTGCTGAAGCGCCCCAACCCCGCGACAGAGATTTTGCCGACGCGCTTGGCATCAGTGAGGCCGCCCTGGTTGCGGCCTATTGTGGCCAAGGCGTCACCCGGATCAATGCGCATCCTGATGTTGTCATGGGGGCTGCGCAAAATTTGGGCGAGGTTATGGCTCTGACCCGCAACGCATCCTGTGTGCACGAAAAAGTGGGCGTCTACGACAACTACCATCCGGGCAACCATGCCGCGATGATCCTGACCGAGGATATCGACTTGCGAATTTTCCCCAGCCACTGGCAACACGCCTTTCTGGTAGAGCGGGACAGCGACGCAAGCAAGCGGCGCAGCGTGCAAGTGTTTGATGCCGCAGGCGATGCTGTGCACAAGGTTATCCTCCAGGATAGTTCAAACCACGACGCCTTTGCCCAGATGACCAAGTCGCTTGCGTCGGAAAACCAATCACCCGAAGCGCAGTTTACGCATCGGCTTCCGGCTGAACCTGCCAAGATCGCCGAAGACAAGATCGACATCCTGTGCAAGGAATGGCAACGGATGACAGACACGCACCAATTCTTGCGCCTTGTATCCAAGCTGAAGATGAACCGCCTTGGAGCATACCGGGCTGCGGGCTTGCCGTTTGCGCGCAAACTCACGCCGGACGCGGTCGACGTCCTGCTGACCAACCTGCAAAGCTCGGGCACCGAGGTAATGCTATTTGTCGGTAATCGCGGCTGTATCCAGATACACACCGGGGCGCTGCACACGTTGAAGCCCATGGGCCCATGGCAAAATGTGATGGATCCGGGCTTTAACCTGCATCTTCGTCGTGACGAGGTGGCCGAGGTCTGGGCGGTGGACAAGCCCACGCAGCGCGGTACCGCCACATCGGTTGAGGCCTTTGATGCCTACGGCGCGCTCATATTCCAGGTGTTCGGCGTCCCGAAGGAAGGGCGCGACAGCCGCCCTGCGTTCCGCGCCATCGTCGAAGATCTGCAAGAGGTGCCTGCATAATGGAGCGTCGCAGTTTTCTCTGCCTTTCGGCCGCGCTCGGTGTCGCGCCCGCGCGGCTTTGGTCCGCTGGCGACGCGCAGGATGTGATCGCCATTGGCGGGGATGTCACGGAGATCATCTATGCCCTGGGTCAAGGGCACCGTCTAGTTGCGCGCGACGCAACCTCAACTTTTCCACCGGCGGCCCAAGAGCTGCCAGACGTCGGATATATGCGGCGCTTGTCGGCCGAGGGAGTTTTGTCCTTTGCACCCGAACTGATCGTATCGGCTGAAGGGGCTGGCCCACCCGAGGTGATAGACATCCTGCGCGCCGCGTCCGTTGAATTCGCCGAAGTGCCTGAAGGCTACGACACAGACGCCATTGTGCGCAAAATCGAAACTGTGGGTGCAGCTCTTGATGTCCGAGACCGTGCGGAAAAACTGGCCGCCGAAACCCGCGAAGCGCTGGACACGGCCCTCGACCGAGCCGCTCGCAGCGACGACGACAAGATTCGCGTGATGTTCATCCTGTCGACCCAAGGCGGACGCATCCTCGCCTCAGGCACCAACACCGGCGCAGACGGGATCATTCAAATGGCGGGCGGTGTGAATGCCATTTCCAGTTTTGAAGGATACAAACCTCTGTCAGACGAAGCAGCGAGCGCCGCAGCCCCAGACGTAATCCTGATGATGGACCGCAGTGGGGATCATGCCTCAACCGATGCAGAATTGTTTGGTCTGCCCGCTTTATCAGTGACACCCGCAGCGGCAGCGCGCAACGTGGTGCGAATGGATGGGCTGTTCCTGCTCGGCTTTGGGCCCCGCACCGCCGAAGCCGTGACGGCTCTCAACCGCGCGCTTTATCCCACCTGATCCGAATGGCGCTGGCCGACCATATGCCACCCAGTCGAGTTGTTCGCGCTCGGCAGATGCATGTTGTCCTGGCGGTCGCTTTACTGGTCGTCGGTGTGTTCAGCCTAACAGTCGGAGCAACGGATGTGGCTCTTGGACCTGCTCTTTTGAAACTGGCACAGGGCGAAGTGCTTACGCGGATGGAGGCCATTGTACTTTGGGATATCCGCGCGCCACGGCTTGTACTGGGCCTGCTTGTGGGCGCCGCGCTTGCAGTGGGTGGGGCGGTAATGCAGGGTCTTTTTCGCAACCCTCTGGCGGATCCGGGGCTGGTGGGGGTCAGCGCGGGCGCCGGGCTTGGTGCTATTACGGCCATCGTTCTGGCAGGGTTCGCGCCGCTTTGGCTTGCTGCTGCCGCAGGCGACCACCTGGTGGCGGTGGCCGCCTTCCTCGGCGGCTGGGCCAGCACGATGGTGCTTTATCGGGTCTCGACCCGTCGCGGGCGCACCTCGGTCGCTACGATGCTACTGGCTGGGATCGCGCTGGGCGCATTGGCGGGCGCGTTGTCCGGCATTCTGGTTTATATCTCGGACGACCGACAATTGCGGGACCTCACCTTCTGGGGCCTCGGATCACTCGGTGGGGCCAGCTGGACCAAGGTGATCGCTGCAGGTCCCATTATCCTGATTGCCGTCGTTGCGGCCTGTGCGTTAGGGCGTGGGCTGAACGGTCTGGCTTTGGGCGAAGCGACCGCCGCGCATATCGGCCTGAACGTCCAGCGGGTCAAAAACCTCGCCATCCTGACTGTTGCTGCAGCCACAGGTGCCGCGGTCGCTGTGTCGGGGGGCATCGGCTTTATCGGCATTGTGGTGCCACACCTCCTGCGCCTTGGCACAGGGCCTGACCACCGCCCGCTCCTGATTAACGCGGCCCTGTTGGGTGCGCTGCTGCTGGTGCTGGCAGACGTGATTGCGAGGGTCATAATTGCCCCAGCTGAATTGCCCATTGGCATCGTGACGGCGGTACTTGGTGCACCAGTCTTTTTATGGATTTTGTTGCGGCAACGCGGGATGGTCGACTTATGACGATTGCTGTACGCGACCTATCCGTTTCGTATGGCCGTAAAGAGGTCCTAAGCAGCCTGGCGATGGATGCGCAGCCAGGCACGCTGACGGCGATCGTCGGCCCAAACGGATCCGGCAAGTCAACTTTGATCAGAGCGATCTGCGGCGACCTGCCTTATGGAGGCTGCATCCAGCTGAATGGCATTGAAGTCGCACATGCAAAGCCGTGGGACTTGGCGGCAATGCGTGGGGTGCTTCCGCAAGCGTCGACGCTCGCCTTTCCCTTTCACGCCATTGAAGTTGTGCGGATCGGGTTGACCTCCGGCATAAATGCGGACCGCGCTGGCCGCGCCGAAGCAGCGCTTGCCCGTGTCGGTTTGCGAGACTACGCCCACCGCTACTACCAAGAGCTTTCAGGAGGCGAACAGCAGCGCGTGCAATTGGCCCGCGTGCTGGCCCAGATCTGGGAGCCGACTGCCGAAGATGGGCCGCGGTGGTTGATGCTGGATGAACCTGTCTCGTCGCTCGACATCGCGCACCAGCTTCAGGTCATGTCCATCGCGCGCAACTTTGCCCAGGGCGGCGGTGGAGTGGTTGCGGTCATGCATGATCTGAACCTCACCGGTCTTTTTGCCGATCACGTTCTGATCATGGCAGATGGGCAAGTCCTTGCCGCTGGACCACCAACCGAGGTGATGACAAATCAAATCTTGTCACGCACTTACGGATGTAACCTTAACGTCAATGCACTGCCCACAGGCCATTCACCTTTCGTACTGCCGCACAGTGCGCAAGCTAGCCTGGAAGTGGGGCGCTAGCATGGGTGCAGCTTTCTCTACTTCGGCACCCCACATATACGAATGCCTCAGGAGGCTTGCATGAAACTCAGCACCAAGGGACGCTACGCACTGGTTGCGCTGGTCGACATCGCCTTTCATCAAGATGCTGGTCTTGTCACAATGAATGACCTGAGCAAGCGGCAAGATATTTCCATGCCTTACCTCGAACAGCTCTTTGCAAAGCTGCGGCGGCGTGGGCTGGTCATCTCGGTGCGTGGACCGGGGGGCGGATACAAGCTGGCCAAATCCCCCAGCGACATCCGCATCGACGAAGTTTTGTCGGCCGTAGACGAATCCGTCAACGCACTCAGCACCGGCGCCGGGGCCAAAGGGGGCGCGTCTGGCACCCAAGCCCAGTCATTGTCCAACCGTTTGTGGGAAGGGCTGAGCGCGCATGTTTATGTCTTTTTACACCGCACGACGCTGGCTGATGTGATTGGGGATGAGTTGATCCCCTGCCCGGCGATCCCGGCGATTTTTGAGGTTGAGGACGCCTAGACCTTGACGCTTTCCTGCGCTGGTGCGCCAACCAGATCTGCAAACCCCTGCGCCGCAACGCGCAGCTGATCTGTATTGTGTCCTTCACAGAGCAACATTGCGGAAGAAGCCACAAGCGACCCACGTCGCGCACGCGCATGTTGGATCAATTGCAACAAATGGCGTTCGTGTTCGGTGACAATGCCCGAGCAGGTCTCGCATCGCGGGTTCGAGAACCGAAACGTGGACCGGCGCGACGTCCTCATCTCGTGCACCACCGCTAGCGCACGCCGCATCTTCTCTGCACTGCCTTCGCCAGGAAAGAAACACTCGGCGCCCAACATCGCAGTCACCCACGCCCCGCCCTGTGGCTCGGAAAACGACAGGCAGAAGTACCGGGCCGCTGTGAGAAACCCGAATTCGACCGGATCGACATGCAGCGCTGCAAGCGGTTGATCGCCCAGGGTCATAGGGTTGTCGCATTTCCGCGAACAGTCAGACATCAGAACACCTCTTGGGTTGCGGGACCGGGCGGTGGCTGTAGGCGTCCATCGGATGTGTGCCCAGGCGCATCATCTCCGGTCGCGCACCGGATGTTATGCAGCGAAAAAGGCGGCGGACGTATCTGTATGAAAGTGAATCAATGTACAACGTCACGCCTCGGTCGGGTTTGCAATCACCGGGCGTGCAGCACCTGCTGCGGCTTGGTGGAAGAAACATGACCGAAAAGCTCGGATTTTTGCAAGCGATTCCCGACAATTTCGCTCGGGAAGGGTTGCCTTATGTCGAGACTCCTG
>JBCBID010000063.1:0-7977 GCA_038525015.1 Pseudomonadota bacterium
CTGAGCAAAGACCGGCTGCTGGCAAAGCCGGACCTGATCCTTGCCGAGCTCTCTAAAACCAAAGCCGACTTTACCCGAACAGATGTGATGCGCGGCTTGGCGGGGTACTTGGATGATCCTGCCACCTTGTCAAAGACCGCGGACCAAGCCCTTGCCTCGCCTGACGCCGTCAAACTGCCGCGCGATAGCGGCGCAGCCAAGGCGCCGCTTTATACCACGCTTGATTACCAACTGGCCGAAGACAAGCTGCATGCCAACGCGTACATCCTGGCGCAAAGCCAAGGGCGGCGCGTCTCAGCCAAACACACACAAGAGGCCATCGCCGCCCAGAACGCGGTGATGCGGCGCGCCTTTGGCGGAGAACTCAGCGACGAACAAAGCGCGGCCATCAAACACGTGCTGTCGGATCAGCAACTGAGCCAGGTGGTTGGCCTCGCGGGTGCGGGCAAAAGCACCATGCTGGCCACCGCCGCAGAAGCGTGGCGGCGGGAGGGCATCACGGTGCATGGCGCGGCCCTCGCGGGCAAAGCAGCAGAAGGCCTGCAGGATGCCTCCAACATTCCAAGCCGCACACTGGCGTCCTTCGAGATGTCTTGGGCCAACGGGCATGAACCCATCAGCAAAGGCGACATCCTCGTAGTTGACGAAGCGGGCATGATTGGCACCCGCCAGCTTGCGCGGGTGACGGCCAAGATGCAGGAGGTGGGCGCAAAATTGGTGCTGGTTGGCGATCCGGATCAGCTGCAACCCATTGAGGCAGGCACGCCCTTCCGTGATCTGGTGGATCGGAACGGAGCGGCAACACTGACCGAAGTGAGACGCCAGAAAGAGGATTGGCAGCGGCAGGCCACCCATAATCTTTCACAGGGCAACACGGCGCAGGCCGTCGCAGCCTACCGCGAGGTTGGCGCTGTGTCTGAGCACATAAAACAAGACGACGCAATCGAGGCGCTGGCAGAACGCTATGCAATGGACACGCTGCGCAGCCACAAGGACACGGCACGCATTGCGCTGGCGCACAAGCGCAAGGATGTGCATGCATTGAACCAATCCATTCGGGCGGCACTGCGAAGCGAAGATGATCAAAGAGAAGATGTGCTGATGCAAACCGACACGGGCAAACGTGCATTTGGCGACGGCGACCGCATTGTGTTCACCCGCAATGATAAGGAGCTGGGTGTGAAGAACGGCATGCTCGGGACCGTGCACCGCGCAACAGAGGGCAAGGTCTCTGTCGCGCTGGACGGTTCATCCGATCACCGCCTGACCTTCGACCCGCGCGACTATCAGAGCTTTGATCATGGCTATGCCGTTACAATCCACAAATCCCAAGGCGTGACGGTTGATCAGGCCTATGTGCTGGGGTCGCGCAGTATGGATGAGCACCTCGCCTACGTTGCGATGACGCGACATCGCGAAGACATGCAGTTGTTCACAAGTGTGGAGGATCGGCCGAGCTGGGCGCGGGATGTCGGGCGCAACATTGCGCAGCATCAGTCTAGGAACAGAGATGGGCCGTCGCGCGGGTGAGCTAGCGAGAGCCGGTGTTCAGACAATATGCGGCGGACGGCGGCGATAGGCATTCTTGAATCTTTGTCGCGTTGAGCGTCGAAGACGGTTACACACCAGAAGTATAGGCTGCAAAGTCGAACAGTTCGCAGGTTTCAATGACGACGGTTGCGTTCATCGAAGGGCACTAGAAGGGGCTTTGTTGCACAAATCGTGCTTGGGCTTCACTGTATGAATCCAACGTGATAGTCGTATTGAGCGGTTGGGCCCCGACGAAATACAAGACCAAGAATCGGCCTTCGTATAACACGGCGTTGAAGCAGCGCGGATCGCTGTCGATATGGTTTGATCCTGAGGTGATCTGGGAGCCACCACCGAGCGGCAAGCGCGGGCGTCAACCACAGTTTAGCGATGCAGCCATCCAGACTTGCCTGACAATGAAGGTGCTGTTTGGAATGCCATTGCGACAAACGACCGGCTTCGTGGAGAGCCTTTTGCGGTTGGCCGGTTTGGATTGGGCCGTGCCCGACTACAGCACCCTATGCCGCCGCCAGAAAAACTGAGCGTGAGCCTGCCTTTTCGGGGCGGCACTGGTCCGGTGAACGTGCTGATCGAGAGTACGGGTATCAAGGCCGAAGTCGAAGGTGAGTGGAACACCCGCAAGCATGGTGGCTCCAAACGCCGGATATGGCGCAAGATACACATCGGAATTGACGAGGAAACGCTAGAAGTTCGCGCAGTCGAGGTCACCACCAGCAATTTCGGTGTCGCGCCCATGCTGCCGGAGTTGCTTGAACAAATCCCACTCGACCAAGACATCGGATCAGTCACTGCCGATGGTGTCTATGACACCCGCAAATGCCACGATGCGGTTGCCGCGCGCGGCGCTCATGCCGTCATACCCCCACGCATGAATGCAAAGCCATGGAAACCGACGAGCGCCGGGGCCATCGCCCGTAACAAGGCCTTTAACACGTCGCGACATCTGGGCCGGCCCATCTGGCAATGATGGAGCGGATGTCACCGCTGGAGCCGTGTCGAGACTAAGATGCATTGTGTGAAATTGCCGGGCCAATCCCTCATGGCGCGGGACTTCGATCGGCAGGTAGCCGAGATCCAAGTCCGCATCGCCGTCCTCAACCGCTACACGGCTCTTGGCATAACAATCACAGAGCCCGCAGGGCAAATCCGTCCGAGGAAAGGGGAAGCACGGTCACACTCTTATTTGTGCAACAAAGCCGCTGCCGTATTCAAAGTTCAGTGCAAGACGCATCAAGCAGCCCTTCAACGTGGACCTGGAGGTCGGCAAGCTTGAGGGGTTTAGGCAAAAAAAGATCCGCTTTCGAAAGCGCGGCCGCATCGGCGAATTTCTTAGTCGGAGCAAACCCGGAAATTAAGATGAAGAGAACCCCTTTGTGCTCGGTTTTGACCAATGCCAATATATCGTCGCCTTGCAGTTTCCCCGGGAGGTCGAAGTCGCACAGCACAAGGTGAACAGTCGGATCGCTTGATAAATAAGTAGCGGCCTCGTCTCCGCTCTCAAATGCCACGACATCGTAACCAAGTCTTTGCAACATGAGACGTAAGATTCTTCGCATTTCACGGTTGTCTTCAACCAGTAGGATGCGGACGAGACTGTCTGTATGAACAGCTGTAGAAACTGGCGTCGCCGTTGGTCCGATGGGTTGAGATTGTTCTGTCGCGACTGGCAGGTACAACGTGACTGTTGTGCCCTTACCTTCGACACTCTCCAGATCAATGTGACCGTTCGATTATTCTATGAAACCCTTGACCATGGGTAGTCCAAGACCGGAACCGCCTTCAGTGGCTTTCGTAGAAAAAAACGGTTCAAAAGACTGTTTGATTGCTTCTTCGCTCATGCCCATCCCTGTATCAGACAATGAGATGAATGCATTTTGGGGGTTTTTCTGCCCCTGATTTGAACGGGGCTTTGCAAAACCGTACCTGATTGTCAGCGTGCCGCCGTCAGCCATAGATGCTTTGGCGTTAAGCGCCACGTTCAACAACGCCGATTGAAGAAGATTTGGGTCAGCATAGACCGTCGGGTTTTCTTCAGTGCGGTGCGCATCCACAGCAATTGATGCGGGAAAGACATTCCTGCAAAACACGACGAATGTGTCGATCAGGGCGCTCAGTGGCACAGCCTCCGGTCTCAGCGCCTGTTGCTTGCCCATTGTCAGCAGCTGCCGACTGAGTGACGCGCCGCCTTCCACTGCCTCATTTGCTGACTTGATTAGGGCGGCTCTTTCATTCGGGTCATGTTCAAGTTCCAGAAGATGCAAGCTACCCGCGATAACACTGAGAACATTGTTGAAGTCGTGAGACACGCCACTTGCCACCTGTCCGATAGCTTCCAATCGATTGGCTTGATCCAAAGCGTCCTTTGTTGACCTCAATTCGTGCCACTGGTTTTGCGCGACAGAAAGCGCCAATCCGAAATATGGCACAACGCATACGAGGACAGCTACAGCGCCAATGGACGTTGTAGACCGGCCTTCTTCAGCGACAATGAAAACAGCGATAGCTGCAAAGGACGAAGCAATTGGCCCAACAACGCAAGCCATGACTGGGCGGTAGGTCGCGTGAAATACCATTATGTTGATCGTCGCTGAAACCAGAAGGGCAAGCGCCGCCATTTTGAAAACGTCGCCATCTAAGCGCCAAACCAGAAGCACTATGACGTTAAACGCTACCGCTCTTAAAAAAAGAAGCGACAAGACCGCCGGATACAAGGATGTGTCGCCCGTGTTCGCCGCACCGCGAGCGCATTTCTTTTCGGCCGTGAGCAAGATCGCGTATACAGAATATGCTGCTACAAACTCTGGGCGACCGAACATGAAATAAGCTCCGAGTGCCGCGAACAAAAGCAATCCGAGGTGAGTGTAAAACATCGGACTTCCGATTGGCTCAGCATTGGCAATCGATGAAATTTGGGCGTATCTAGAAGCTTGTTTGTCCAATCTAAGCTACACGACCCTTGCGATAAACAAAGTTGTCAAAAATAAATCAGGTAGTTGTGTCTATGGTCCAGAAAAATCAGTTATTATCTCCGAAATTCAACTACCGCGATAGGCTCGCCTTGATCAACTCCTGTTCCAGGCGTCCAGAGTAGCCTTTGTCAGAAGGATAACGTCGCAGCGGTGCGGCCCGTTCAACCTTACTTTAAGATACCAATCACGGATCAGTTGCGTCGGTCCAGTCGGTATGCCCTCTACCATTCAGCATCGAAGACATGCGGAAGTGATCGTTCTGTAAGGTTAGGAGAGCGGTCGAAGTATACGGTGCAGTTGCCAAAATTTGGTTGCTCAACAGCCGGGATTGAAATGCACCAAGCCAAGTACCGTCGTCGCAGTCCTCCAGTGCAACGACAGTCCGAACAATGAGATCGAGACGCATAACCTCGCAGGCCTGTAGTAGTAGCCAAAGTTTGGAGTTCCCCCGGTTTGATGGACACTTTTTCACTGAGGAAGGAGAGTGTTTTTCATGCCGAGAACGAGGAACCCGTATCCCGGGGAATTTAGAGGACATTTGGTTGCGCTGGCGCGAGCTGGGCGCAGCGTTCAAAGCCTGGCGCGGAAATATGAGCCCTGCGCCGCAACGATCCATGACTGGGTCAAGCAGGCCGGAGCCGATGATGGCGAAGGTGATGACCGCCTGACCAGTGCAGAGTTGGAGGAACTGCGCCAATTGCGCCGTGAAGTGAAATAGCTTCAGCAAGAACGAGACATCTTGTCAAAGGGTTGCCCATTGAAGGCGCCATTGGTTCGAGCCCAATGGGCGACGCTTGGTTTGCACAAAACGACGTGACATCGCGGAGGTCTTCAAGTTCATGACCGCGAACCAGGCCGAGTATTCGATCCAGTTGATGTCGCGAACCTTGGGTGTCTCCCGCAGCGGGTTCTATGCCTATCACAGCTGCCCGCCTGGTGTCCGGCAGGTTGCCGATGACGTGCTCACCGACCGGATCGCCGCCATCCATGAGACATCCAAGCAAACCTATGGTGCGCCGCGCATCCACGCTGAACTGGCCGAAGAAGGCGTTCAGGTCGGTCACAAGCGCATCGAGAGGTTGATGAAGGCCAAGGGCTTGAGGGGCGTCAGTCGCCGCAAGTTCGTGGTTACGACAGAACGGGATCCAAGGGCCCGGCCTGCAAGTGATCTGGTCGACCGCAACTTTTATGCTGATGCACCCAATGTGCTTTGGGTCGCAGACATCACATATGTGCTGACCTGGGCAGGCTTTCTCTACTTGGCGGTCGTGTTAGATGCCTTCAGCCGCCGGGTAATCGGTTGGGCCATGGGCAACGACCAGAAAGCCCAGCTTCTCATTGATGCGATGAACATGGCTGTCACACAGCGCAAGCCTGATAGTGTCATTCATCATAGCGACCAGGGATCGCAATACACATACGTGGCCTTCGGCCTGCGATGCAAGGAAATGGGCGTGCGTCCATCGATGGGATCGGTCGGAGATTGCCCCCCTCTCGGCAGCATGCTCCGCATGCGCCTGCCGGGCAGTGGACAACGCCATGTGCGAAAGGTTCTTCGCCACGCTTGAATGCGAGTTGCTGGATCGCCGGAAGTTCAAGACCAAGGCTGAAGCACGCGTTGCCTGCTTCGAGTTCATCGAAGGCTGGTACAACCCATCGCGCCGCCACTCAGCTTTGGGTTACAAGTCGCCAATCAACTACGAAAGAACCGCAACTGAAGGGCTGGAATCTCTAAGCCCATAACCGTCCACAAAACCGGGGGAGCTCCACACCTACAGATAGACCCAAGGCCGGTCATGCACTAAAAATAAAATTGGCCCAATCAGGTGGGGCTGATCAGTGAGCCTTTTGAACGGTAAGTTTTTGAATGACGTCAAAGCTCGGTTTCGTCAGCCACCAAGTGTTGCCGATGTTGACCGCTACCGTTTCCGTTACGATCAACGCCTTCCCATCTTTGTCCCGGCCCACGCAAGTTCCTGGTTCAACGCAGAACACTCGGACCTTCGTTTCGCTTTGGTGGCTTGGAATGCTGTTTGCCATGCCCACTCCGATGGTTACTACTGGATGGTAAGCCTTGTATACAAAACAGTGCTTAACACTCTCTTGCTGCACTGGGTTCGCCGCTATGGTCAGTTTGCAATGAAGCCTCTGTTGGTGTTCCAATTGGATCCAAGCCTGGCAAAACGCCGACGCAAATAGAAACCCGAACCTTGCGGATCGGGTCTGGACACAAATTGATGTTGTTTGATTATCTTGGTGGGTTGATGAGTTTAGTGACTGCTCATGACGGTGATAGGCCAAAGCCCCTAACTCACGGTTAACTGGGAACGATGCGCTTTGATGTTCAACAACACATCCGTCTAGTTTCCGCTCCACAAAACCGCATACGTCTCAATCACATTTGCCGCATGCCGCCGCGACCACCGCATATGCATAGAGATCTAGTTTCAGCTCAGATCAACGCACCGCAAACGCGTCCGGGCCGTTCCGCAGGCATCCTGTAGCCGAAGCTCAGCCCGGCCTGCGGTCGCCTCACGGACAGGATCCAATGTCTCCGATGGGCCGGGTTTGTTGAGGGCGAACCCTAGCTCTGACGTATGGCGATAACGAGGCCGGGTTTTGGATCAGCATTGGATTTTCGACCTGAACGAGCACTTGGGAAGGCACAAGAGCTGGACAAGTCCAAGACAGGCTTGTCACCGACCTCGTGTTTCTCGGCGTTCAAGTATGCGACGGCCGCATTGTTCACGCTTCAATGGAGGCAATTGGTACAGTAATAGGTGAGCCACGAATGGTCATTAAAGCGCTTCAAAAAGAAGGACTGGTCGGAAAGCCAGGCTTTTCTGAAGACGCATACTCTCCCGTTGACACAGACACGTCTGATTTGACCTAACCCAAGATCACGAAGGTCGAGGATGCGGTCGTTGTGTTCAGGTCCTCGGACCTAACCTACCTTACTGCTCTTAGTAAGAACCTAAGTGTCAAAACCACTTCGAGGGCCAGCAAGACTGCACCACTCGCAATAAAGAACATATGTCTGAAACTTCAAAATATAGATGGCTGCCGGTTGTGATTTGCTGCAGGCTGTGACCGCGTTGGGTTTAGTGTCGTCTTATATGGATGACATTGCCGCATCTCTTTCTACTCGATATGTCCGATGACCGAGCCCCCTGATCCGGGCCGTTTAGGTGTAGAATCCGTTCTTGTTTCTTTCTGTTGATTTGGTTGTGGTCAAGGCCTGCTGAGCGGAGCCTTTCCGGAGCTCAAGCGAGGCAGGCCGGGTTGCACGGTTGAGATTGGCGTAGACGGCCGGAGCGAGCCCGCCAAGCGATGTGTGTGGTCTTTCTGTATTGTAGTCGATCCTCCAGTTTTCAATGATCCGGCGCGCCTCGGCGAGGTTGCCGAAGATATGTTCATTCAAGCATTCGTCGCGCAGTCGGCCATTGAAGCTTTCGAC
>JBCBID010000064.1:0-7828 GCA_038525015.1 Pseudomonadota bacterium
GAAAGCAGCATGAAACCTAAACCCGATACACCTTAGAAACGCTGCAAACCTGTCCGAAAAAGCGGGACCACTTCAGTTCACCACTCCAACGGCACATGAACTATTTTAGTACAAACAACCCGGATATTTAGGACTGTACGTCAAGGAACACGAGAGAGTGAAGTTTGATCCCTATGAATATACTGGCGTGATCGTGCCCGGTAGCGTGTTGGTTGTAACGCTGGCTTTGATCTTCCCAGTACTCTTGCCCAGCATCACAAACTCTCTGAGCCTTGGTGATCTGGGGCTAATGCTCATCCTGGCGTTTATCGCCGGCCACTTTGTTCAGGCAGGCGGCAACGCTTGGGAGTTCATTGTATGGAAGTGTTTAGGCGGTTGGCCGGCTGAAACTGTTATGAGCGCTTCTTCCAATCTCTTGAACCAGGAGCAACGGGTGCGTCTGCAGCTAAAACTCGCGGGTGACTTTGGTGAGAACACAGCCACGGCGTTCGGCGAAGGCCGTGGGCAAATGCGCGAATTGTTCGTACACATTCGTCAACATGGAAGTGTCGACCGTGTGGAAAAATTCAACCGAACCTATGGGTTGATGCGCGGAACGGCAGTCGCGTTCCTCATGGCAGCGATTATGGTTCTTGGGTTCCAGAGCGATAAACACTCGATTGCGCTGCTTCTAGCGGCGACCGCTTTGGTTTTCACGATCCGCATGGTTAGATTTGGCAGGCACTATGCGCGCGAGGCATTTGTCGAGTATCTTCGGACGCCACCAGCGTCTTCCGCTGGATAATTCTTAACTCTCGACTGTCGCATCAAGTACATACACGCGGTCTTCTTGTGAGCCAGTGATGGCCATTAGCGTCGGAAGCGCCCGTAATAAATCCTCCGCGACAAAACTTTTGACCGTTTTCCAATCACGGGTAGATGCAGTGGGTGATGAGTTTGGGTGTGAGTGCCAGGTGCCAATGACTGCAAGTCGGCCCCTTGTTCTTCGAACGAAACTCTTTTCCCAAGGGGTTTGTCCCCACCGACCAAGCTTGAGGCATGTCGGCGAAGCAACTGTGTCAGGTGGCTGGCTGGAAGCCGCAACAACATAGATTTGCGACAAGTGTTCATCTATCCCGCCGTAGAGGTACCCACCAGTTTCATCAGGTGCGTGCTCCAATCTTAGATTGTGCAGCACTTCCAGAACAGATTGAGAAACGAGCACTGTCCAGTGTGCGGTCTCGTCAGTTGGGCCGAAAGTTGCAATGGGTGAAGGGTGCCACTCTGTAACGCCTTGGGGCAATCCGTGGTCATCAATGCAGTTCAGAAGTATTGCGGGTTTCGAGAACCCATTTGTGTGCTTTCTGCAGAATGCGAATGAAACCGATGCATGTGCATCGACTTTGTAGGCTGGCATCTTTGTAGTCATCGAACTACAGCCGAAGCCGAGGATGAGTTCGTTGTCTAAGAACGAGTTTGTTGCCTCATACCGGAGCCAATCCCTAACAGCTGAGTTGTGCTCAGCGTGCGCGATCAGCTGCATATGCATCATCGTGAGATTGTGACCGTTGCCCAAAGCGGTCACATAGCTGAGACCCAAACGTCCCTCGTTATAAATCTCTGTCCTAAAGACTTTCGCGGCACTTTCCCAACCCAAAGACAACCGCCGTCTGACCTGGGCATCCGCAGAGGTGTCGATGACGATTTCGGCTTTTTCGAGTTCCTTGCAAAAGTCTTTAAAATCGACATTCAGAATGTTCTCAGCATAAGGTGTCACGCGAGCGCCTTGCACCCGTTGACTGGCCAGCACTGCAGCGACATCAGCCTTGCCGTAACGCATCAGCTGTTCGGTGCCGCGGTGTCTCGCCAAATTATGAGCAAGCAGCATATCGTCGTCGTAGACTGCGAAACTTGTCGCACCGCCTCTGGACGCGTAGTCCACAAATGCGCTTCCCAGAGCGCCAGCCCCGATTAATGTGAAAGATGGAAGGGGTTCCTCACCAGATACAGCAGCAAGAGTTTCGCTAATGGGAGGTACCACCCCAACAAATGGCTTAACTGCTGAGAGGGTGTCCCATCTATTCATGTAATCGGAAAGGCTGCGTTCCAGGTAATAGGTCCTGAGCTCTAGCCGACGCGCTTTATCATCTTTAGAAAGTCCGACGATCGTGGGGTCAATTGGTACAGGACGCCAAATACCAAGAATCAAAATTACGGCACGATTACCTGCCTTGTCTGTGTCACAGTCTACGCCGAATTTAATATGCAGGTGCTGCATCGCTGTTGTCAGATGAGGACCAAGTTTCGCCTGTTCGGCCCCTTGAACGATGCTCTCAATACTTGTCCATGTGTTGAAGTATGGAAAGTCGTCCGGTTCGTCAGCATCTGCCCAACAGAACACTGCTGGGATGTGGGAAGTCTTATCTTCCTCAAGCGCAGCAAACAGCTCTTTGGCTTTTTCGACAGCTTCGCTGTTCTCTAGATCAATTATTGGCAACTCAGCGTGTATGAAGACACCATTGAGGTAGTTGCGATTTATCTGGGCACGAACATAAGCGTATCCACCACCTGGATTCGCGGCAGCATGCTCCTGGAGAGTTTTTGGATTAAGGTATCCCAGGATTGGTTTTTCCGGCCAAACAACTGGAACTGGCTCCCACCCATCGGCGTGATAGGACTTCGTTTTCGCGTCGCGGAACCAGTCGACCAGCCTAGCAATAACCCCCTCGATTCCTGCGTGCTCGTAAATGGGTTGTAATCCTGCTCGCGCCAAGCAGAACAAGGCAGGTTCATCCGTCCCTGAAGTAATCAAGTGTTGCAGACTTCGTGGAAAGTCGCTCCTTCCACTTAAGACAATTGGAGCGACGCGCCCCACAAGCTCCTTCCCGAAATACCGAAGCACCACAGGCTCGACGTCGAGTATGGCAGTGTCCTGCTCATCAAGCAGTACGTCGGTCTTTATGTCGAACCGAACAATGAAACGTCCGTCTGAATCTTCGGACGCACAAACACTATCTTCATCGACCGGACCAGAGCGCCTGATGCGCGACAGCTCCCACAGCACGTTTCGATGGAATTCTGCTAGCCCACCTCCGTCGCTGATCATCCGTAGCCGCCACCGCCTGCTGCCGCGGAGGTGGTAGGGGTTCCGACTGTCGGTGCCGCCAAGGCAACTGCAAGCGTCATGCCACTTGCAGTGAAGTTGAAGACAACGTCTCCGGGTTTTTCGCCTTGTGCACCTGCAGTGCACTTAAACCGGTCCTTGACAGCCTGGGTGACATCACCGCCTCTTGCTAGCATTTTACGATACTTGTCGCGCGCTTCTGGGTGTGGTGGGTGCTTTTGTCCAAATTTTCGCGAGGAGGCAACAACATGAGATTTTCCGGACCTCGGATGTTCTAAGCCGTCGTATGCCGTATCCGACCATTCAAAAGACTCATTACCATTATTGACTACTTTGCGACCGAGCGAATGTCTGGAACAGTGATGTGGTGCAAGCAGAACATCCCATTCAAGCTGTTCTGCGGTCATCTCTTGGTTGAGCCGTTCCCAGATATCAACGGTAGAGTCCCCGGCTAGCACAAACACGGATTTTCGCCCCCTAACAGTAACCGTCCACTGAATTACAAGACTCGCAGGGTTCGATGAATTCTTGGGTTCACCCTCTTTCGCCTTGGGGATGTTTCCTTCGGAAGCATTGGGGGCTAAGAGCCGCCACTCAATACCGTTGCATAGGGTGTTTTTCGAACCTGAACCGGCTGTCAAAACCTTCAACCGGTTTCCATCCCGATTTCCTGCATCTGTTCCTTGCAACGCCTTTCTGCGCTTGATCTCGTCCAAAACCGGCTTGGACTTGTCTGTCGTATAGTTAGGGTTGGCAGAGTATTCGCTGCACCAAATCTCGTCGATCAATATCAAGACGTCACCCTCATCGGGATCAGCGTCGTGATCGTCCGGTTTTCCAAGATGGAAGATTTCTCCGAAACCTCCTAGGTGATCCGCGTCCGGGTGCGTCAGCACAAAGATGTCAAGCTTGTCATCCTTGCAGGCGTTTCTAATCTTGGGCGCGAAATCCAAAGCGTCGCTCTTCTCGTCGCTGGCCTCAGCGCGGTAATTTATGTCTGTCATAATCACCCAACCGTGGGCCTCTATCAGCGAAGCATCGCCGTTGTCACACGAAAAGATGGAAAGTCTCTGGGCTGACATGATTGGCCTCACTGTTTCCTAAATATTCTAGAACAAATGTGCGGTCCAACCGACACATTCAAGGTCTAGATATAGTATTCTGCTTCTCTAGATTCTTTGGAGATGCCCAACATACAGTGTTCCTCCTGAAAGCTCAATCCCGGCCAAAACCTATTTGCATCAAGAGGGGTTGTGCCAAGACATCTAACAGGAGTCCCGCTGACCGCTGGCGGCATTTCTCCTGGTTCGAATGTCAGCTTTCCTTATGGGACCCGGAGCATTTTGCCTGTGCAGCGAAGGTCGGCTTCCCGCCCTTCGTTGCGTGCGGCGGCAAAAATTTTGCACCAGGATAATGTTCCGAGCATTTCAAATTTTAAGACGCGCCGATGACGGCCATGATCGCGCGATCTGCCCGGCGGTTTCGATCAACTCGTCCCACGTTGTGTAGTCCCACGAGAGGTCGGCGTTGCGAAGGGCTTTATCGACAAACTGAGGCATGCCAAGCGCATCATGGGTCAGCGACACCGTGATGATGCGCCGTGCTCCGGCGGCCTTGAACTGCTGAAATGTCGCGAGCAACTCTGCGGTCGCGTCTTTGTCATCCAAGCTGTAGACAAGCGGCGCATATCCGGCGATCAACTTCTCAAGGCTCTTCACGCCGAAGCCCGCGAGCGGCACGAGCCCTTCGACGAGCAACACGGCGTCAAATAGGCATCGGCCGTGATCGTATAGAAGGTCTGAGTTCGATATTGATCCAACACCGAAATCCAGCGGCATCAGCACTGTATGCGCCATTTCCGCAGTGATGGGCGTATACCCGCAGAATGCTGCGCCGCGACGAGTATGTGAGAGCTTGTCCAGCGTTGCCAGAGCGTCCTCCATGGAACATGCACGGACCCCGGCAGGCGGTCCGTCCCGATCATTTGGTTCGTAAACCCAGAGGCAGTCTTCTACGAGGCACCAGCGATTATCGATCAAGGATTCGAATAGGTCTGTTCCAGACGAGCTGCCATTCATTGGAAGCACAGTTACCTGAGGCCAGTGAAACTCGTCGAAGAGACGAGGGGTGGCCCGAGCGCCCATCACCAAGACGAAAATAGGTAAACCCGTATCCAAGGCGCCCTTGGCAAGGGCATCCTCGAAGCTTGTGACGACATCGTCGCTCGTGATCACACCGGTTGGCGTTTTGAAGGGATAATCAAGATCTTTCTCGCTGCGCAGATCCAGCACGATCGTACGGGGGCGGCTCGGAGGTGTTTCAACTTGGCTCATGTCTGCTGTCCCTGTTTCTTCACCGGACAACTGTCCTACTGACACGCCTCCCGCGGGTAGGAAATCGGCTCGTCGATCAGCTCACCGGCGTAGCCGAGAGATAAATTGCGGATGTCCACTCCGTGGACCTGCGCGCGCAGGCGGCGATGAGAATGACCGAAGAGCCATGCGTCTGGTTGGTGGCGCTTGATCATGTTGCTGAGGTCGGAATGGAAACTGGCCGTCAGGCTGTCGATCTTCCCAGCGACTGCCGGGTGCGGGCCGTGATGGGTCACGACCACAGTGTGACCTGCAGCACCGATTGGATGCGGCGCAGCCAGTGCCGCCTCCAGGCATGCCCTATGATCAAGGTGGAGGTTCAGCGTATTGATCGGCCTGATGCGGCGCGGAGGTTGCATCGGACTGACATCTGCCAAGTAAGCATCCGGGTCCGCCGGTGCGATGATGAGATTGTAGTCCCGCATTGCGCGCTGTGCGGTCTGCATCGCGTCCGTGAGATCACCGGTCAGATTGAAGTCGGTCCAAAGCGTACAGCAGATCAGCCGCGTCTCGCCGTGCAACAGGACCTGCTTCTGGACGAAGTGCGCGCCTGCTTTGCGTACCGCATCTGCAATGTGCGGATCGTCGTCGAGGCTGCTGTGATAGTAATCGTGGTTGCCAGGCAACGCGTAGATCTGCTCAGGTGGGATGAGCTCGGACAGGTACTGGAAGACATCATGCCAGTTGCGGGCCGGACCGTTGGTCAGATCGCCTGTCAGGATCAACGCGCCCGCGTTCCACAGGATGTCTTCGAGACCCCAGTTCTTGATCGGGTCGAGGGCGTATCTGTAGTAGCTGTCGTAGTGCAGGTCCGAGAGGATGGCGAGGGTGCCGCTTTGGAACGGGATGGTCATCGGGGTCATGGCGTTCTGCTCAGTGCAGCATCGGCTGGTTGGCCAGGGTCTCGGCGCGGTCGAGCATTCGGGCCACAGTCCGCAGGCTCAGGCGGGCGCGTGAGATCGCGCCGCAGTCGAAGACGTCGACGAGGGCAGCCACAGCCGTTCCCGGCAGGCCACGGCGTGCGCCTTCGGCAACGGCGAAGTCGCGGAGCTGCGCGACGGTCAAATCGGGTAGATCGAGAACCACACAGCGGCTCTGAAACGGTTCGGGCAGTCCATCGCGACCATTGGCCGTCATGATCCAGTTGACCCATGACATGTCGAACTTCACCTGGAAAAATGGGCATTGCCAGGTCGCGGCCGTCATCCGCTCCATCAGCGGCAGCAGAGCATCGGTCAGCGTATGCCGCGTACCGCGTGTGGAATGCACCTCATCGGCTTTCTCGATCTCGTCGACGATCACGAGGGGGCTAGCGTGGCGGTGTTCGAGCACCGTCGTCACGAGCTTGCCCGCATGGGCACTGCCCCAGCCCCGTTGCGATCCGGTCAAAGCGAAGCTCGCGGGTTCGTTCGTGGCATCGAACTTCACCACGGGAACTGCCAAATGATGCGCCAGACGCCGTGCCCAGTAGCTCTTGCCGATCCCGGGCGGGCCGTTCAGCACCAGCGGGGTGAAGCGAACACCGGCAAGCCCATCACGGGCCGAAGCTCGAAGCACATGCCAGACCTCCTCCGTGGCGCGACCCATCCAGGGCATCTCCGCGTGCAGCGCGGCGGCGATCTCATCGGCTTCGTGTTCGGTGGCGACCTTTGCGACCGGCAGCCCGCCGCGCAGAGTGCTCAGACGGGTGCGGTTCTCCTCGCTGAGGTGAGACATACCGGTCGAGGCTTGCAGGCGATCGCGATAGGTCACCGCGCGTCGCCGGATACGGGTCCGATCCACCTCCTCGAGCATCTCAAAGCTCATCTTCAAATCATCCTCGGTGATCAGGCCCGCCTCATGTGCAGCGTCCTGGCTCTCCTTTCGAAGCTTGCGGAGATGCTTCTTCAACCGGTCCTCGACCTCCCGTACCGTGGGTACGTGGTCAATGAAGTCGAGGTCGTGAAACGGAATCATCGTGGTCGAACAGGTCATTGCGGAATCCTTTCAGGGCGCAAAACGGCGCTTGCGCGGCTGCCCTGCGCCGATCGGCCGTCGGGCTATGAAGTATGAAAGGTTCCGGAACCTCTTATCCCACAGGAAGGGCAGGTCGGAAATTTTGTCAAGTCGTCGGGATTCGGCACTTCTTCAAAGGAAGCCTGATCAGCACATGACAAATTAAGATGCTGTAATTATTCAATTATTTTTCAAACACAATCACAATACTAAGGGTTTGCGCACGCTTCTCGTTTCTTTTGCGCACGCTTCTGCGTTTTCTTGCTTCAGGCACTGATTTACTGGCGATCCCTGAAGGACTCGAACCCTCAACCTGCTGATTAGAAGTCAGCTGCTCTATCCAGTTGAGCTAAGGGAC
>JBCBID010000065.1:0-7344 GCA_038525015.1 Pseudomonadota bacterium
TGGAGATCGAGCTCTTTGCCGCCATAGGCACAAGCGCAGCATCGAGACGTCGGGTGGCGGCCACCCGTACTCCCACGGCCCCAAGCTGCCCTCCGTTCGGGGCATCAGATGCTGCGGCGCAGCCCGTCAAACCCGCCGTTCGCTGCGGACGCAAAATGAAGCCGACAACCAACTGGGAGTCGGCGGACTTAGTGAGCTTTCGCTGCGGCTGCGCCAATGGCAACTTTTGATCACAACAGGTTAGAGCTGAGGCCTCACCTCACGGACTGTATTCAGGACTATCATCAGGATGGCCGTCTGGGTCACGAATGCCCCCATGATAAACCCACCACTCGACCCCCTCGACTATGCTCGACAGAAGCATTCGCATCGCGGTATGCAAGATTCGGGATAGGCTTGGCCAATTAGTTCACGAAAAATTTTGAAACACGGTTTTTGAAATGAGTCAGGCGAGCGAGTTTTCGGGACACTGGCTGAAGAGAGTTTGGTGGCTGCGTGGCGTCATCGCGGCCGTCAGCCTGATAGGTGCGCTCGATTTCTACTTGCAGATACCCCGAAAGGAATATCTGGCACCGCTCTACGTGATCTTGCGGGAATGGAACACATTCGTTGGCGGGATTACCCAATGGATGTCCGACACTTTCTCCTTTCCAGAACTGTCGGCTGACGCCGCTAACACCTTACTCCTAATGTTTATCCTAGTAATTCCAAGCTTTCTCAGCAGCTACACTGAGAGAAACTACGCCACTTTAAAACGCTGGATGATCTTCTCTCCAAGGGAAGTATGGATCTTCATTAGCCTTCTCGTCCTCCTATGGATCACGATCGGGATCTTTGGGGCCCTCCGATCTATTGATCGGGGTTGGGGCGCGGATATTTTTTATGACCCAGGGTCGCTATGGGGGACCTGGCGCGCCATCATTGCATGGCTTTTCATGGGCTATGTCTCCGCATTGGCCATGCTTTCGTTTCTTTATAGGAACCCTTCCTATGTAAAAGGTATGTTGGTGGCAGTTTCTTTCATCGGGACACTTACCCTCTTCTATCTCCTCGATGTTGCGTTCGTCAGGGATTGGTTTAACGAGTTTGCCTGCAATCGAGACCTGCCGGCTCCGCACTGTGCGACGCTATCATTTAACCAATCCCCGGACTAAGACGTGCATCCAATTTTCGCGAAATTACTGGCTGAAGTGAGTTTCCGGTGTCAGTCAATAATCGGCCCTAAGCCGACATCCAGCGAACATTCCAGATGCTGCGGTCGCAACCCACCTAGCCGCCATTCGCTGCACTCGCAAAATCAGTGGTTGGTCGGACCACACTGTGCGGACAAACCGGACTTGTGCATGTGAGGCTATTGCTGAAGCAGCATGTGTTCGCACTTGCTGGAGGTGATGCTCTGCGTTGCGACAGTTGTCTTCAGACCGGTCATTCGCAGGCATCGTTTATATCGGAACTGATACTGTACCATCTTCGGAGTACATCAGTCGCTATTGATTGCTCTTTGCCGGACGCTGGTGGTTGGTAGCGATGTATATGAAAGCTCACCGGCTCAACTTTGCATATGTCATGCGGCGCAATAGCCATTGAACGCAGCCAAGCGCGAAACGGCTTCGCCACTCAGCGTGCAACACCACGAACCCGGCGGTCGCTGCGATTGCGTTCTGAATAGTCGTACATCTGTCAAGTGCACCCCAGGAGCCAAGCCGTATGGCGTGAACAAAGTCGTGCAGCGCAAAAAAGCGCAGGTCATCGGGCACGGGCGCGCGCGGTGCCCCTGTCACGGGCGGGTGAGCACCGACAGCGCCAGCGTCATCATCTCGCGGATGCGGGCCGGGTCTTCGCCGGAAGCACGTTGTGTGATGGCAAGTGCGAGCTGTTCGCCAAGATAGGTCGCCCCGGACTCGACCGAGAGCGTGTCTGGCAATTCGCCGGTATCGCGCGCGGCTTGCAAAAGCGCCGTATAGGCGGACTGTGCGGATGCATCGATTTCTTCAACGCGTGCCAACGTCTCGGGGCCGAGCCGGTGTTTTCCGGCGCGCATCTTGTAGAACAGACAGCCGGTTTCCATGCGCGGGTCGGCAGCGGCAAAGTCGATTAACGCGGCAAGCGTATCCTGCAGCCCGTTCCCGCCGTTTACGATCACGAAGATATCCGAGAGCACCTGTTCGGCATAGCTGTTGAGTACCGCCAGCTTCAGCCCATCCTCGCTTGTGAATTCGCGGTACAGCGAAGGCTTCGATATACTCGCCATCTGGCAGATCGCATTGATCGACACGTCGGCAGGGTCGCTTTGCCAGTATGCGGTCATCGCGACATCCAGCACCTTGTCGGCATTCATCGTGCGCGGTCGGCCGCGTACGGATTTTGGCTTGTCAGTACTCATTTTTCTACCACTTGGTATTTTATATCTTGACGGCGTGTATCAGATATTCGTACCACCTGGTAACACACCTTGCAACCAAGAGAGTGACACATGGCAAAGACAGGAAGAACAGTGGTCATAACAGGGGCCAGCAGTGGCTTCGGCGCGGCGGCGGTGCGCGCTTTTGCCGACCAGGGGGACCGGGTATGGGGCACGATGCGCGACGCCGACGGGCGCAACGCGGCCAAGAAGGCCGGGCTTGAGGCATATTCCCCACAGATCTCAATTGCCGAGATGGACGTGACCAATGACGCGTCTGTGGCAAAGAGCTTCACGACGATCCTCGACGAGGGTCCTGTCGACATCCTGATCAACAACGCGGGCATCATGTATATCGGCATGACCGAAGCCTATAGCGTCGCGCAGGCCCATGAGCAGATGGACACCAATTACTTCGGGGCCATCCGCGCCATGCAGGCGGTTTTGCCAGCCATGCGCGGCGCTGGATCGGGGTTGATCATCAACACAAGCTCCATCGCCGGGCGGGTGTCTGTGCCCTTCTTCGGCACCTATTGCGCGACGAAACACGCGCTCGAGGCCTATAGCCAGAGCCTGCGTTACGAGGTGGCCCCCTTCGGCGTCGACGTCGCACTCGTCGAGCCAGGGCCGTTTCCCTCGAACCTGCTTGCTGCAGGCAAGCCCCCCGCGCATACCCAAGTGCCCGAAACCTATGGCGATCTCAAAGACGTGCCTACGGCCATGGTCTCGGGCTTTGCGGACATGCTGGCCAGCGATCAGGCGCCCGACCCGCAACTGGTCGTGGACGCCTATCTCGCACTCGCCCATGCCGCGCCCGGTAAGCGCCCCACGCGCACGGTCGTCGGCATCACCTGGGGGGTCGATGAGATCAACGCCTTCACCCAGCCGCGTCAGGACGCGCTGCTCAAGGAGATGCAGCTCGACGGCGTTCTGGGCGGTGCCGACGCCGGACAGGCTTCACCTTAGACCTTCGACCAACGTTTCACCCAACTATCCGAGGAACAACGATATGAAAAAGATCCTGACAACTGCTGCCGCAGCCACGTTGCTTGCCACCAGCGCCTTGGCCGATGACACCACGTCCATCAAACCGATCGTCGGCACATTCCTACGCGCGGTCTTGCAAGGGGACGTCGATACAATAAGTGAGGTGGCGAACGCGGGTTACATCCAGCACAACCCTTTCATTCCCACCGGGCTCGAGCCGTTCATCGATCTTCTGCCCGTGTTGGCGGAGGCTGGCACGACGGCGGAAAACATCCGCATGTTCGAAGACGGCAACTATGTCTTCATGCACAATATCTGGCGCAATGCCGCGCCGTTCGGAGCAGATGAGATGGTGTCCTTCGACATCATCCGGGTAGATGAGAATGGGAAAGTCGCGGAACACTGGGATGCGTTGCAGCCCCTCGTTTCCGAAACGGTCAGCGGGCGGACGCAAACCGACGGCCCGACAGAAGTCACCGATCTGGACAAGACCAAAGAGAACAAGACGCTGGCCGTTGCGTTGATCGAAGACGTGCTGATGGGCAAGGACCCCGCCAAGATCACCGAGTATATCAGCGCCGAAAGCTACGCTCAGCACAATCCCGGGATTGGGGACGGGCTGGACGGCATCATCGCTGCGGTCGAAGCACTCACTGCACAGGACAACATGTTCGTCTACACCGAAATCCACGCAGTTCTGGGCGAGGGCAACTTTGTCCTGACGGTGAGCGAGGGTGAGTGGAGCGGCCAGACCCATGCCTTTTACGATCTGTTCAGGATGGAGGGCGGCATGATCGTCGAGCATTGGGACGTGATCCAGCCCGTCCCGACCGAAGGCCTGGCCAACACCAATGGCATGTTCACGGGCTTTGACAACTAGGCGCTCTTCGCGGTCACACAGATGACCGCCGACCAGAAAAAGCAGGACTGGCCGCGTTGATTGCGGCCAGCTTGCGTGAGCAGCTTTGCAAAACGCCGGGTCAGGGACTTGCGTCGGTGGCCCAAACCAGTTTGTGTCATGTCACTGCGCGACACGTGTGAAATCCGGCGCCAAAGGCAGCCAGGGGTACGAAATGAAAATTCAATCGACTTGTCGAAGCGGCGCGATGGTTTGGACCTTGGGGATGATACTGTTCATGCTGATAACAGCGCCCCCCGCGTACGCCCAGGAGGCCACAGTCGACCTGTCTGCCGACCTCACCGACGCCGAATTTCAGGCGATGCTGGGGCGGCTCAGCGATGAGCAGGTCCGCGACATCCTGATTGCCGAATTTGCCACCCGCCGGGCCGAAGAAGCCGCGCCGAGCGAGGGCCTGCTGACGAACAGCCGCGATATTGGCGAGACGCTGATCACCAATGCCTCGGCCCTGTTGGCCAAGTTTCCCCAGATGGGCGAGGGATTTGGCGCGGTTTGGACCCGGTTGTCAGAGGCTGGCGGCGTGTGGAAGGCCTTGCTGGCCTTTGCCATCAGCGTGTTGGTGGGCGGGATCGTGCGCTATTACTGGCGTCAGGGCGGGGCCAAGCGCCAGCGCGCCATTGGCGAGCGCAATGCGGGTAAGGGGCCCTATGCCTCCCTGTCCGTCATTGGGGGCGCTGCCACTGTTTTGCTGATCGCCCTATCGGGCTCGGTCGCCTTTGCCCTGACGGCCATGGCGGTTCTGTACCTGCTGTTTCACCATCCCGACATTCGGTTTTTTGCATCAAGCTATATTGCCGTGGTGACGGTCGCGCTGATCGCGCGCACGTTCGTTGACATTATGTTTCCGCGCGACTGGCCGATCTTTCGCATGATCGCGCTGAGCGATGAGGCGACGCGCCGGGTGCATTATTTTGTACTGGCCTTGTCGGGGCTGTGGATGTTCGAGACCATTACATCCGACGTAATGGCCCAGTTTGGCGCGCCTGCGGGTGTGCCGGACCTGCTAACGCTGATGCTGGGGCTGTTGTGGATCACGCTTGCCCTGGCGGGGACGTTTTGGATTCACCGCGCCACGGTCGACATTCTGCCCCCACCGCAAGAGCGCGGTTTGGTCGCCATGCTGACCCGCAACTGGGCGGCGCTGTTGGCGATCAACTTTGCCATCACATGGGTTGTGTTTACCGGTGGGGCGCTGGTCTTTGGCAGCGTTGACGCGATTGCGGGCAACATTTTCGCGTCGATGCTGGTGTTCCTTGGCCTGTGGATCAGCTATCGCGTCATTGTCTTGTACTTGCGGGCACAGGACATGAATGACGCCATCAAGATGGCCATTGGCAATGCCGCGCGCTCCTTTGCCTTTGCGGGTGGTTTGATCGTCATTCTGTCGGTCTGGGGTCTTGATACCACGACTCTTGCCGCCGGCGGGGCGACGGGCCGTGGATTGCAGACGTTCATCAACGTGTTGCTGACCGCCGTCATCGGCTGGGCGATTTGGGATTTCCTGAGCACCATCATTGATGTGCGCGTCGCGGCCGAAAATCCCCAAACCGAAGATGGCGAAGAAAGTGGCGATGCTGAAGGGGGGCTGGGCGCCAGCCGCACGGCGACCTTGCTGCCCCTGCTGCGCTCCACCGCCTTGGTCGTCATCGGTGTCGTTTGTTTGTTTGCAGCCCTGTCCAGTCTTGGCGTCAATGTCGGCCCGCTGGTCGCGGGCGCAGGTGTCATCGGTCTGGCCATTGGCTTTGGCGCGCAGACCTTGGTCAAGGACGTGGTGTCAGGGGTGTTCTTCCTCATCGACGATGCGTTTCGGCGGGGTGAATATATCGACCTTGGGTCCGTCAAAGGAACGGTCGAACGCATCTCCGTGCGCAGCCTGCAACTGCGCCACCACCTCGGCGCGGTGCACACGATTCCGTTTGGGGACATCTCAGCCCTGACCAACTATTCGCGCGATTGGGTGATCATGAAACTGCCCTTGCGCCTGACCTTTGACACCGATCCCCAACAGGTCAAGAAGATCGTCAAGCGGATTGGGGCGGAGTTCATGGAGGACGAAATTGTGGGCGAGGGCCTGCTTGAGCCGCCCAAGTCCCAAGGCGTCATCCAGATGGAAGACAGCGCCATGATCCTGCGCGTCAAGTTCAAGGCGGTTCCAGGCAAGCAGTTTATCATCCGCCGCGAGTTATTGCATCGGATCCGGGCCGCGTTCGAAGACGCGGGCATACGCTTTGCCAACCGCGAGGTCACAGTCCGCGTCAACGAAGACGCAACGCCTGAAGAGCGAAAAGACGCCATCAATGCAGCCGCATCCGAGGCCGCCTCGGCAGAACAACCTGCGACTTGAAACGCAAGCGCGTTACCCACGGCCAACACGTGGATACGAAACTCTGGTCAAGACCTTGCTTTTTTTGGGCCATACTGACCGCGCCGAAACTTGATCCTATCGACACGGCACAAGTGTGTGCGCTTTCGGCATCTCATCCCCGGGTCGGTTTTCAGCCCGACACTGATCCACCCGCGGGCGATCAGATAATTCTCCATCTGAACGGCTGTTGTACGTCATTCAAGCAAGTTCAATGCGAGTGCAGCAAAGGTCGGCTTTTCCAATGCACGGTTTTCGCAACCGAAATAGTCCGCTTACAGCGGTTGTTCGTGGCATGAGGATCATTGGTGGATTTGTCCGCGACCTGCAAGTTGCAACCACTACTTCGCTGCGCCGTGGCTGAATGGCCGCTAACACTGCGGGCGCGCATCGTCTTTTACCGGGCATCTGCGGCGATTTTCGTGCTGCGTGCGCGTGCAGCGAGAAAAGGCGACGCCTGCCTTTGGGCGCCTTACGGACCTCGTAGGCGGCGCAGCGTCCTGTGATATGCTATGTCCGTCAACGTCGGGTTGTCGTTGTGGGAGGGCATGGCGGATCGGAGGATCAGTCATGGAAACACCAAACTTACCTGCCATTCGCGCGCTTCGCCCTGCTTGGAATAAGGGCCGCATCGTTGGCCAGAAGCGCCCTGACCGAGCCCCCTGAAATCAGGCC
>JBCBID010000066.1:0-6737 GCA_038525015.1 Pseudomonadota bacterium
CAACGTGGTCCGCGACTTCTTTGCCGGGATCACCGATATCGTAGGCGGCCGCTCGGGCGCATACCAAGCAAAGCTGCAAGACGCCCGCGACACCGCCATGGGAGAACTTGAACACCGCGCCACTGCCCTTGGGGCCAACGCCGTCATCGGGATCGACCTCGACTACGAAGTGGTCGGGGACAGCATGCTCATGGTCAGTGTCTCTGGCACGGCCGTAGTGTTGCAATAGGCCGGGGGCAGGACAGCATGCTGACGAAAGGTGATCTGAAAATGGCGCATAAACCGACATGTTTGTGCCGTATTTCCCTGATGGTTTGCACGCACGATCCGCATGCAACAGGTCCTCGCCATGGCACAAGACAGCTTTCACGAACGCCTCGCCCGCATCAACGCAGAGCATGGCGCACGCCCCTCAGACGAGGCTGCACCAGCGCACCCACTCGACCGCAAGCTGACCCTCGGCACAATCCTCTTGGGACGACATATGTGGGAGGCGCTTTTGGTGCCCATTGCCTTTGTCCTGGGCGGGCTGGTGATGCTGGGCGCGGAGCTGATCAGCTTTCACTACATGACGGACGAGGGACATTTCGACACCAGCGTCGTGGGCATGCTCAGTGGATTTCTTGGCGATATCGGCCTCAACATTCTTGGCGCCTCCGTCGTCTCGATGGTCTTGTTCAATGCCGGGCAACACGTGGCAACAATCGCCTTTGCCGTGGGCAATTATCTGATGATGTTCCACAGCGACATCCCGATGAAAGCCTACCCCGAACTCTGGGCCAGCCTCTTTTCACCGGAATATGTAGCCATGTCGCTCTATTTCGCGCAGCACACCGCCGAGTATTTCTGACCCCCCACCGGGCAAGGTCATTATCCCCAAATACAGCCAGTCGCGCAGAGCCGCGGCTGGCTCAAAACGCGTGAGGACACGTTATGCTGACCATCAAAAACCTGCATGTACAATTGGAAGAAGAGGACAAGCAAATCCTCAAAGGCGTTGATCTGACCGTCGAAGCGGGCAAGGTCCACGCGATCATGGGCCCCAACGGCTCGGGAAAGTCCACGCTATCATATGTCTTGTCCGGCCGCGACGGGTACGACGTGACAGACGGCGACGCCACACTCGATGGCGAAGACCTGCTGGATATGGAACCTGAAGAGCGCGCCGCGGCGGGCCTGTTCCTGGCCTTCCAATACCCGGTCGAAATTCCCGGCGTGGGCAACATGACTTTCTTGCGCACAGCCGTGAATGCGCAGCGCAAGGCGCGGGGCGAGGAAGAGATCAGCGCCGCAGACTTCCTCAAGCTGATCCGGGAACGCGCCAAGGCGCTGAAGATCGATGCCGATATGCTCAAGCGCCCTGTAAATGTGGGCTTCTCGGGTGGTGAGAAAAAGCGCAACGAAATCCTGCAAATGGCGATGCTGGAACCCAAGATGTGCATCCTGGACGAAACCGATTCGGGTCTTGACGTTGATGCAATGAAATTGGTGTCCGATGGCGTGAACGCCCTGCGCAATGAAGGGCGCGGATTTCTGGTGATCACTCACTACCAGCGCTTGTTGGACCATATTAAACCCGATGTCGTGCACATTATGGCCGATGGCAAGATTGTTAAAACTGGCGGTCCTGAATTGGCGCTCGAAGTCGAAAATAACGGCTACGCCGACATCCTGTCCGAGGTGGCGTAATGGCGGAACCCGCAGCAAAACCAAACCCGACCGAAGATCGGCTTGCCGCGCTCACCCTGCCGCAAAACGGCTGGGCCGATGCCGCGCGCAAGGCTGCACTTTCGCGCGTGCGCGAGATGGGCTTGCCTGCGCGGCGCGATGAATATTGGAAGTTCACACGCCCCGACACACTGGTCCAGCCGGACGCGCCTCAGGCCGCTCTGTTTGAAAATGACGAAGGGCCACTTTTTGCCGATATGGACCGGCTCAAGATCGTTTTTGTCGACGGTGTATTCGACCCAGAAAAGTCCGATGACCTTACAATGGCGGGCTTGCGGATCGACCGCCTTGCCGACAGCGCTGACATTCATTGGGCCGCCGACCTCTATGGCGCGCTTGAGGCGGCTGGCCACTACGTGCCGCGTCCGCTGGCTGCGCTCAACACCGCGTTCGCCAGCGACGGTGTCTTGATCCATGTCACGGGTAAGGCCGAAAAGCCGATCAACTTCATATATCTGCACGAAGACGAAACGTCTGATGCGATCCTGCACCACGTGGTCAAGCTTGACCCGGGCGCGGAACTGACCTTGCTTGAAACCGGCCCTGCGGCGGCGCGCTTCAACAAGTCGATGGAAGTGGATGTGGCCGACACTGCGACATTCCATCATGTGCGCGCACAGGGGCGCGACCACGAACGCCGCGCCGCGACGCACATCTTTGCGCGCCTCGGCACCGAGTCGGTGTTCAAGACTTTTACGCTTACCGTAAACGGCCGCCTGACCCGCAACGAATGCGTTGTCGAATTGACCGGCGACGATGCGGTGGCCCATGTCGCAGGTGCCTGTGTCGGAGATGGCGATTTCCACCATGACGACACTGTGTTCGTCACCCATGATGCGCTGCGCTGCGAAAGCCGTCAGGTGTTCAAAAAGGTGCTGCGCAACGGCGCTGTCGGTGTGTTTCAGGGCAAGATCCTGGTCAAGGAGGGGGCCCAAAAAACAGACGGGTATCAGATCAGCCAGTCCTTGCTACTGGACGATGACAGCCAATTCCTCGCCAAGCCCGAGCTGGAAATCTATGCTGACGATGTGGCCTGCTCCCACGGCTCGACCTCGGGTGCGATTGATGAAGAGGCGCTGTTCTACCTGCGCTCACGCGGTGTCCCGGCGAGCATTGCGACCGATTTGCTGACCCTCGCGTTCCTCGCCGAAGCGGTGGAAGAAATCGAGGACGAGGCGCTGCGCGATGCTCTGGTCGAACGGCTTGAGGGCTGGTTGGAGCGTCATCGGGGCTGATATGGCCATCTCGCACAATATAACGGCCACGTATCGGGGGCCTGGCCGTGTCGTGCGCAGGCTGCTGGCGCTTGGCCCGCGCGAAGATCGCGCGCTGGCATATCTGATGGCCTCCTGCGCGCTTATGTTTATTGCCCAATTGCCCCGCCTCGCGCGTGAAGCGCATCTGACGGGGCAGGAATTGAACATGCTGATGGGGGCCTCTTTGATGGGGCTGATCTTCGTCGCGCCGCTTCTGTTTTACGCCATTGCCTTTCTTGCGCGACTTGTGGGTCGTGTTCTGGGCGGGCACGGCACCGGCTACGGCGCGCGTCTCGCGCTGTTCTGGGCCTTGCTGGCGTCATCACCCCTACTGCTGCTGCATGGGCTGGTGTCGGGCTTTATCGGTCCGGGATTGGAAAAACAGGTGGTTGGTGCAATCTGGTTCGCCGTCTTCATGTGGTTCTGGATCGGTGGTTCTATCGCGCAGGAGCGGAGCACATGACGGGTTTATCGGACCTCGCCGTGGAGACGCTGCGCGACCCAAAGGCTGCTTCGCAGCGGATCATCAACTTGAACCTCGACCGGCAAACCCTTTATTTCGCTTTGTTTGCTGTTGCTGCAGTCAATGCAATCCTGGCCTCGGGGCCCGTTGTGTTGCTCTCTGGGTCGATTGATCCGACGCTGCGTGCGGCGGTGCCGCTGGTGGGGCTGCTTGAACGCCCGATCGCGCTGTTCGCTGTGGTTGCGGGCGGGCTTTTGGTCATGGTGCACGGGCTTGTCTGGGCAGGGCGTGCGCTTGGCGGTCATGGCGAATTTTCCGACATGCTGGCGTTGCTGACATGGCTCCAGGCGCTGCGCGCCGCGGCGCAGGCGCTAATCCTGCTGCTCAGCTTTATTGTGCCCGCCATCGCAGGGCTTGTGGCGCTGGGAGTGGCCATTCTGGCGTTCTGGCTTCTTTTGCACTTCATCAGCGCTGCATTGCGCTTCAACTCGCTCTTTCGGGCGTTTGGTCTGCTGCTTGTTGTGCTGGCAGGGCTGTTTATTGGATTGATGCTGATCGCGACACTGACCGGCGTGACGGCAGGAGGACTTGCAAATGTATGATGTCAACGCAATCCGCGGGGACTTTCCGATCCTTGCCCGAGAGGTCAACGGCAAGCCGTTGGTGTATCTCGACAATGGCGCATCTGCGCAAAAACCCCAGGTGGTGATTGATGCGATCTCTAAGGCATATGCCGAAGAATATGCGAATGTTCACAGAGGTTTACACTATCTTTCTAATCTGGCGACCGAAAATTATGAAAGCGTCCGCGGCAAACTCGCCCGCTTTCTGAATGCCGGTTCCGAAGATGAAATCGTGATGAATTCGGGGACGACCGAAGGCATCAACATGGTCGCCTATGGCTGGGCCATGCCGCGGATGGAGGCAGGCGACGAGATTGTGCTGTCGGTCATGGAGCATCACGCCAACATCGTGCCCTGGCATTATCTGCGCGAACGGCAGGGCGTGGTGCTGAAGTGGGTGGATGTTGATGCCACTGGCGCGCTTGACCCGCAGAAAGTCATTGATGCGATCGGGCCCAAAACGAAATTGGTGGCCGTGACCCACATGTCCAATGTGCTTGGCACCAAGGTAAATGTGAAAACCATCTGCGACGCGGCCCACGCCAAGGGTGTGCCGGTGCTGGTCGACGGCTCGCAGGCGGCGGTGCATATGCCAGTGGATCTGCAGGACCTGGGCGCAGATTTCTACGCCATCACCGGTCACAAGCTTTATGGCCCCTCGGGGTCAGGTGCGATCTATTGCAAGGCCGAGCGGATGGCCGAGATGCGCCCGTTCATCGGTGGTGGCGATATGATCAAGGAAGTGTCGAAGGATGCTGTGGTCTACAACGACCCGCCCCACAAATTCGAGGCGGGCACGCCCGGTATCGTTCAGATGATCGGACTTGGTGTCGCGTTGGACTACATGATGGGTCACGGGATGGATGCGATCCAGGCGCATGAAGACAGCTTGCGCGACTATACGGTTGAAAAGCTGAACGGTCTGAACTGGCTTCAGGTGCAGGGCACAACGCCGGACAAGGGTGCCATCTTCTCCTTCACGCTCGACGGTGCGGGACACGCCCATGACATCTCGACCATCCTTGACAAAAAGGGTGTGGCGGTGCGGGCCGGGCAGCATTGTGTTGGGCCGCTGATGGAACATATGGGACTTAACGCGACCTGTCGCGCGTCTTTCGGGATGTACAACACCAAGGACGAGGTGGATGTGCTGGTCGAGGCGCTGGAATTGGCGCACGACCTGTTTGCCTGACCTGTCCCCGCGGGGACAGGGCGGTTTGTCCCCGCGGGGACAGCCTGTTCGGGAGATTTGCGGAATGTTCAGCGCTTTGTGATTGCGAATAGATTTCAGGGGCTTGAGCAGCGCGCGCCGGGCTTAGAGAAAATTAACCAGCCTTGCGCCATGCTGCTGCACGATGGCGGGCGGTGTTCTGGAGGCTGTTTTAAGGTATATTCGGCGCATTGCATCTGCCGGAGAAAAAGCATGTCGCGCGATCATGTGGCCATCAATCGGGCCATCTGGGACGAGGACGCCCCAAACTGGGTCGAAAGTGCAGAACGGCTTTGGGCCGTTGAGACACCCGAATGGGGCAATTGGGGAAATCCCGATACGGCGCTGACCCTTTTGCCAGACGACATGTCAGGCATGGATGCGATCGAATTGGGATGTGGGACGGCTTACGTGGCGGGATGGATGGCGCGGCGCGGCGCGCGTGTGACGGCCATTGATGTATCGCCCGCGCAACTGGAGACCGCACGCCGGCTTGCCAGCGCGTACGAGGCCGATATCACCCTTGTGGAAGGCAATGCCGAGACGACTGGATTGCCGGATCACTGCTTTGACTTTGCGATCTCGGAATATGGCGCGGCGATCTGGTGCCCGCCCGAGATCTGGCTGCGCGAGGCTTGGCGGTTGCTGCGCCCCGGCGGTCGACTGACGTTTTTGGGCAATCACCCGATTTCACTGATCTGCGCCCCGGAGAGCGGGCTGCCCAACGACTGGTCCTTGCACCGCCCGTATCGCGACATGTGGGGCGCGGACTGGACCAAGGTGACGTATGAACCAAGTGGCATCTGCTTTAACCTGACTGTCTCGGGATGGATGGCCCTGTTTTCCCAGATCGGCTTTGTCGTGATGAAATATCACGAGCTGTTTGCCCCGGACTGGGCCGAGGGTGAGCGCGCCGCGATCCCGGCCGCCTGGGCCAAAGAGTACCCGATTGAGCAAGTGTGGGAATTGCAAAAACCAGCTTGAACTCGAAGCGCTGCCGCCGGGCTAAGACTTCTGGTGTCGCGCAGCCCGAAATCTTTGACCGTTTCGCAATCATGCGAGGCCTGACCTGCAATCGCTTATGCGCCGCCAGGCTTGTTTTGAAGACTGCAACGCATGGCTCCGGGGCGGCCAAATCGCTTGGGGCAAGAGCGCCCGACTGATGGCGGTTCAGGTCTCGTGCCAGACGCAGATGGGAGAAATGAACGAAAACGGACATCCCGTTGCCTCAATTTGGGCACAACTTTAGATCAACTGTCAGGACCACAGGCGCGCGATCTTGCGGCCAAGTAGAGTTAACCACGGAAGAGCAGAATGTTCGCCAGACGTAAACTGACACTCATTGCCTTTGCTGTTGCTGCGCTGTCTGCAACACCGGTTGCGGCTGCGACCCTTTCGCCTTCGGCTTTGCTTTCTCCTGTTGGGGGGCTGGTTGTTGACGCGCAGGGTTTGAACGG
>JBCBID010000067.1:0-5353 GCA_038525015.1 Pseudomonadota bacterium
CGACGTGTTGGTCGAAAACTTCCGCCCCGGCGTGCTGGACAAGATGGGGCTGAGCCTTGAGGTACTGAATGACCTCAACCCCAACCTTATTGTCTGTAGCATCAGCGGTTTTGGCGCTGATGGCCCTTACGCGCAACGCCCGGCCTTTGATTTCATTGCGCAGGCGCTCAGCGGATTTATGAGTGTGAATGGAGAGGCGGGCGGCGCGCCGTTGCGCTCAGGCCTGCCGATCAGCGATTTGGTGGTAGGATTATATAGCGCCTTGGCGATTTCTTCGCGTCTTGTGGGTCGCGACACATCCAAGTCCACCGGTGTGCAGACCGTTGACGTCGCACTGACCGACAGCATGATCAGCCTTCTCAGCTTTCAAGCAGCGAACTATCTTGCCGCAGGCGTCGAACCCGTTCGCAGCGGCAACGAGCATCAGCTTGTTGCACCTTACGGTGTCTTTGACACAGCAGACGGCGCCATCGCGCTCGCACCCAGCAATGATGGTGTTTATAGCAAGTTGCTTGCGGTTCTGGACATGGAGCATCTGTTGGAAGACGAACGAATAGATACCAACGAAAAGCGCATGAAGAACCGTGCGCTCATGCGCGATATCCTGGAACCTGTGTTCACATCCAAGAGCAGTGACCATTGGATCGAGACAATGAATGCGGCAGGCGTTCCAGCGGGGCCCATCCTTTCTGTGCCTGGTGTCTTCGCCGATCCGCAAGTGATTCATCGCGAGATGGTTATGCCTGTTGACCATGGAGACCGAGGCACCGTACAGATGCTCGGCTTTCCGATGAAATTCAGCCAGGAGCCCTGCCAGGTGCGCCACCCTGCGCCGGAACTCGGTGAACATAGTGCCGAAGTTCTGCGCGATGCAGGTTTTGGACCTGACGAAGTCACAGATCTCAGCGACAGGGGCGTCGTCCGGTCCGGATAGAGTTAGGAAGCGCTTCCGACATAAGGCTTGGGCTTGTCATGGCCTTACAGAACCGTCGATCAGTGCCCAAATCCCTTGATGCTATGTTGCGAACAGTTGTCCATTTTCCTTCGACGGAAAGCGCACTTCCCACCGTATAAACCCTGCCTGCCTGGAATCTTGAGCCACCTAAAACGAAAGATCGGAGTAGACATGCCAATTTCGAAATCATTGCCAGCTGCAACTTTTGTTCTGGCTTTTGCGAGCCCCGCATTTGCTGAGAACGTTGAAATCTACGTAGTCGATATGCTCGATAACATTCAAAATGGCTATTGCATCGACATTGCTAAGGGACGAGGTGCCGATGCAAACCCTGAAGATGGGCTTCAGGCTCACACTTGCTACAGCCCATCCGGAGAAGTGCTTGTCGATCAGGCTTTTGACCCGGATCAATTTCTAGACGGTATCTTGTTTATGCCAGAGTTTGATGTGTGCATTCAGGCCCCGTCAACCGCGACAGGCGCGTCCGTTGAACTGGCTGGCTGTGATGGTTCGACCGCGCAAAGCTGGGTGTTTGACGGCCAAGGTACCATCGCCCCAGAAGCGGCACCGAACATGTGTTTAACGTTGACAGGTGAGACGCGCACCGGGCGCAGTGATGAGAATCAAATGATCGCGATCTCGCTTCAGGCATGTTCTGACGAAAAGGCGGCCTTTCAGACTTGGTCCAACCGAACCGCGAAGTAATGTTGAAGCGGAGAAACACTTCGATTCTACTGTGACAATTCGGGTCCAGGCGATAGACGGGTGAGGTCGCGTGGTAGGGAGCTTATGGTCAATATGAGCCAACATGTGTTGATCACGGGTGGGGCAGCCGGGATCGGCCGCGCCATTGCTATGAAGTTCCTCAGCGAGGGCGCAGGTGTTGCCATTTGCGACGCTGATCCTGACGCTGTTGCGGCGTTCTCCCGCGAATTCCCAGAGGCGATCTGCCAAACGGTGGATGTGACCGCAGAGGCGGAGATGGCGTCTTTTCTCGACGAGTTGGCGGCAACTTGGGGCGGCGTGGATGTCGTTTGTGCCAATGCTGGGACAGGTGGACCGGCAGGGCCGATTGAAGACCTCAGCTATGGCGATTGGCAAAGGTGCATCGAGACCAATGTGCACGGCTCTTTCTTGACCTGCCGATGGGCGGCGAAGCTTATGAAAGCGCAAGGAAGCGGGCTGATTGTGATGACGTCATCGACGGCAGGGATCATGGGATACCCCCTGCGCGCGCCCTATGCGGCTGCGAAATGGGCGATTGTCGGCATGACAAAGACCCTCGCCATGGAGCTGGGCCCTTTTGGCATTCGCGTCAATGCGGTTTGCCCGGGAGCAGTTGAAGGGCCGCGCATGGATCGGGTGATTGCCAACGAGGCCAAGGCCCGCGGCGAAAGCGAAGACAAGGTGCGCCAATCCTATGTGACGTGCGTGTCGATGAAGACCTGGGTCAAGGCCGAGGATATCGCGAACAGCATTTCCTTCCTCGCGTCAGATGCTGGCGGGAAGATCTCGGGCCAAATATTGGCCATTGATGGCCACACGGAAACACTTGCATAGCTGTGGCGCTCTGTGACGTCTCTCTTTAGGGCCGACCCAATCCAGACTGTATGAGCGCGGCGCGTTTGGCCAGAGTCTGCAGCTCCTTTGGGTCGCAAGCGCGGAACTTGAACCGCACCTCATAAAGGCTATCCGTCATCGAGACGGTTTCCATACTGTCGAGAAGGATGGAGGCTTTGCGGGCGAAGTCAAACACGCGCGGGATGAGATCGTAAGGATCGGATGTCTGCAGAACCAATTGTTCAAACACGTCCTCGTTGTTAGATGCAGCGTCCACCGTCCACCTCCATACAGACACCGGTCACCATGCTTGCCTCGTCCGAGCACAAAAAGCAGGCCGCGTTGCCCATATCCTCGGCCGTAGAGAACCGCCCGATTGGGATCGTTGACAGGAATTTCGCGCGGATCTCTGGCGTGTCTTCGCCCATGAACATTTTGAGGAGTGGAGTGTCACCCGCCACAGGGTTGATCGCGTTGACGCGGATGCCTTCGGGGGCAAGTTCAACCGCCATGCCTTTGGTGGCGTTGTTCATCCAGCCTTTCGACGCATTGTACCAGTTTAGCCGCGGGCGTGGCGAGACACCTGCGGTAGAAGCGACGTTCAGGATCGTGCCAGAACCTTGCGCTTTGAACAGCGGGACGAGGTACTTTGCGGTTAGGTAGACAGACTTGCAGTTGACTGCAAAGACCTTGTCGAAGTCGGCTTCGGTCACCTCTTCCATCAGGGCTGGAAGATGGGTCGTGCCGGCATTATTGACCAGAATATCAACCTGACCGAATTCGCGCGTGGCGGTTTCCACCATAGTCTGAACGCTCTGGTCTTCCGCCACATCTGTCCTGACCGCCATTGCGCCGAGTTCGCCCGCCAAGCGTTCTGCACCTTCGAGGTTAAGGTCTGCGATCAACACCTTTGCGCCTTCGGCCACAAACTTGCGCGCAATGCCTTCGCCAAAGCCCGACGCTCCGCCGGTCACGATAGCTGATTTGCCTGATAATCTCATGTCTTTGTCCTATCCGTGAAGCGCTGCGACAGTCTTTAGGGTGGTAAAGCCATAAAGCGCCTCGAACCCCTTTTCGCGTCCATGGCCTGATAGCCCATGACCGCCAAAGGGCAATTCCACACCGCCGCCAGCGCCATAATTGTTGATGAACACCTGCCCAGCATGCAGCTTTTTGGCCAAGCGCATCTGGCGCGCCCCATCTTTGGTCCAGCAGCTGGCCACAAGGCCGAACTTGGTGCCATTGGCGATGGCGAGAGCTTCGTCTTCGTCGCCAAAAGGGATCACCACTTGAACAGGCCCGAAAATTTCGTCCTTGGCCAGCACGTGGGCAGAATCGACCTGGGCAAACAAGGTTGGGGCGACATAGGCACCGCCACCCGGCGCATCCGCTACGATCTGGCCGTGCGCGGCGATTTCCAGATCGTGCCCTTTGGCGATAAACCCTTCGACGATCTCTTTTTGTCGCTGCGACACCAATGGACCCACGTTCAAATCGCTCAGGGCAGGGCCTGCGCGCAGGGCGCTGTACTTTTCTGCCATGGCGTTCAGCACCTCATCATAGCGGCTCTGATGCACCAGAATGCGCGAGGAGGCGGAGCAGGTCTGACCGGCGTTCTGGATGCCCGCATTCACCAAGAAGGGCAGGGCAGCTTCAAGATCGGCGTCTTCGAACACCAGTTGCGGTGACTTGCCGCCAAGCTCTAGCGTGACGGGCACGACGTTTTCGGCGGCAGCCTTCTGGATCAGCTTGCCCACACCAACGGACCCCGTGAAGGAGATATGACGGACAGCAGGGTGCCGGGACAAGGCCGCTCCGGCCTCGGCCCCGATCCCCGGCACCGTGTTTAATGCGCCGTCTGGCAGCCCGGCTTGGCGGGCCAGTTCGGTAAAAGCCAGCGCAGTCAAGCAAGCTTCTTCTGCGGGCTTAAGAACACAGGCGTTGCCGGTCGCCAGCGCCGCACCGACCGAGCGGCCGATAATCTGCATCGGATAGTTCCACGGCACGATATGGCCGGTGACCCCATGCGGTTCGCGCAATGTGTAAACTGTGTAACCATCGAGATAGGGAATGGTCTGCCCGTGCAGCTTGTCTGCGGCGCCACCGTAGAATTCCATATAGCGGGCGAGTGCGATTGCATCAGCGCGTGCCTGTGTCAGCGGCTTGCCGACATCCAAGGCCTCAAGGCGCGCGAGTTCGTCTACGTTCGCCAGCACGAGCTGCCCAAGCTTGGCAAGGATGCGTCCCCGTTCCGCAGCCGCCGCGCGCCCCCAAACGCCACTTAATGCAGCCGCGGCCGCTGCAACAGCCGCATCGATATCTTCAGCATCACCTCGTGCAATCTCGCACAGCTCTGTCCCATCGCTTGGATTGGTCAGGGGCAATGTCTTGCGTGAAAGCGAGGCCTGCCAGTTGCCGCCGACAAAGCAATGCTCAGAATTTATACCAACAGTTTCCATCTTTGGGGCCTCTTTTGAGTGACGCATCCACGTGTTTGGTACATCTCAAAATGGATACGGTAGCAATACCGTACCAATACGGTATGCTCCCTCCATGACTTCTTTTGAAAGTATCGCCTTTGACGCCGCCCCAATCGGGATTGTCATGACAGAGCACCGAATTGTGCGCACCTGTAACCGCAAGTTTTGCCAGCTTTCTGGTTTTGACCGCGACGATCTGGTGGGCCGGTCCTTTCGACCGCTGCTATACGATGATGCAGAGTATGAGCGCGTGCGCGATATTGGGTTTAAGGCCTTAAGCGCAGGCAACTCCTATTCGGATATGCGCCTGCTGCGCCACAAAGACGCCACCTTGCTGTGGTGCCGATTTCGCGCAGAA
>JBCBID010000068.1:0-4943 GCA_038525015.1 Pseudomonadota bacterium
GGTCAACAATGATGTGGACCGTGCGCGCGCCGAGCGCATCATCGAATTCTACGAGGTGCTCGCGACCCGACCCACCATCGAGACTGTCGGTGAATACGTGTCTGACCAATACATTCAGCACAGTACTATGCTGCCCAATGGGCGTCAGCCTCTGGCGATGTTGTTCAAAGGCTCGGTTGATGAATACCCCGTCGCAATCGACGTGCACAAAGTGATTGTCGTCGGCGATTCAGCAATGGCGCATGTCAATTTTCGCAACCTCGACAACGACAGTCCGGATGACATGGGGATGGCAGCCGTCGACATGTACCTCTTTGATGCCGAGGGAAAAATCACCGAACACTGGGACGTTCTCCAACTAGTACCCAGCCATGCGCCAAACCCGAACGGAATGTTCGTAACTCTGTTTGAGGGGGAGTAAACCGATGCAGCTTAAATCCATATTGCGGACAACAACCTTTGCCGCCACGCTGATGATGTCTTCTGGCGCAATCGCGCAAGCACCCGCCGTACCTGAGGCAGATGCAGCGATGCCGTTTTACGACCGGCACAAGATCGACATCAGCAACCTAAGAGACTTTTACAATGCCCTACTCATTGCAGATGCCATGATCCACGCCGACGCGATGTTTGACGCTGAAACCAAATGGCGCCTCACATTGCGCCAGATGATCCTGTCGGGCAGCGGGCACCACACGGCGCGCAGTGCCTATCAACTCGCGCAGATGGGTGTTGCCGTAGACGAAATCCAGGCCATTTTTGCGCTCGACTATGTTGATACGCTCGATGACCCCCGCCTCAAAGCGGCGTTTAACTATATCGACGTTATGGGCAAGTACCCGATTATGTCGTCGCCAGACATTCACGCCCTTTTGCGTACCAACTATACGGATCGCCAGATCGCTGAACTGATGCAACTGGCGTCGATCAACAACGCTTCGGCGACGCATGACGCAGTTGTGCCGATAGCCACCGATCAAGAAACGCTTGATTGGGCTACAGAAAACCTGACCAGTGTTGGGTGGGACGCTAGTCGAAATGTCAGCACAACCATGGAGGAACAGCGCGCCAACCCCTTTGTAGGAGACGCGCTAAACGAAGCGGTCGCCGAAATTGACGCGACATGGCAGCGCGATGATCTGGGTGCGGTCGAACCGACCCTGACCTCGGATTGGGTGAACTTTATCACCGGGTACGATGTGCCCACGTTGACGTTTGACGGCGATCGCGACGGGATCGAAGAACCTTTTGATGCGCTCCCGACTACGGTCCTGGAGTGGGAAGGTGAAGGTGTTCGTGAACAGAACGTACCCGCATCCGATGTCCCACCGTTTGACGTCGCCGCCTATGACTATGCCTATTTTGAACCTGCAAAGGCCGTCGCTTCGGACACGCCCTATAGCGACCGCCAGCGGCTCGACACCAACTGGCCACGTCAAGCGGCCATCGGCACACTGGCGATGGACGCCTATATCCTGCAAACCGAGCGCACGATGGATTTTGATGAGATCTGGTCGATTTTCCTTGTCTACCAGCTCGCCAGCGGATGCGTGCATTGTCAGGCGCACGGGGCATTCGGAATATACGACTATTCCGAAGATGAGTATTTCAGAGATGAAATTCCTGCCGAGGATTTACCGGACCTCATCGCGTACATTCAGTCTTTGCTGGATTTTGAGCGCTCCGAAGACGTCACCCCTGCTATGAAAGCGGCGATGCGTGTGGCGCGCGACGCAGCACGTCTGCCGTCCCGCGTGACTGCCGTTCACATCGAAGAACTTCGGCGCCACTATACGGATAGGGAAATCCAAGAGATTTTCGCCGTGATCGTTGTGAATGCGTGGCTGTCGGCCAGTATGCAATCTGTCGCCGTGGTCACCGATCAGATCAGCATGTCTTTCACCCAGCGCACATTGGGCCCGAAAGGATGGAAACCGGGCGTGCATACGGGCTTGCCGAGTGAGCAGCGGCCCTATCATATGAGCCAGTTCTTTGATCGCCTTTTTGCAGACATGAACTCGGGCAAAGTGCCTGATGGGGCCTCTCTCTGGACGGGTATCAACGTTCCGCTTGCGATCGACAGTGACGGTGACGGGGTGGAGGATGGATTCGACGGTTTTCCCGCTGATGCTGACCGTTGGGCGGATACCGATCGTGACGGGATCGAGGACAGTCTGGACAGCGATATTGATGGCGATGGGCTCGACAATGTAGCCGAACTGGCTGCTGGCACGTTTCCTTATAAGGCGGACTCAGACAGCGACGGCATTGCAGACATGGCCGAAGTCCGTGCGGGCACCGATCCTCTGGACCCAAACACATACTAAAGGATCGCCCCAAGCCCATTGAAGGTTTGGGGCGTCTTGACTGTCAGACCAAACCGCTTGCCCAGAGGCTACCCGGTCGCGTCGCCGTGCGAAAACGCGAAGCGGAAGGTTCGGCGCAACTCCAAGAACATCAAAAAGAGGGACGTTCGATGTCGCGAATTTGTTCTGCTGCAGTGTTTTCCTGCGCGTGTTTGATGGCGCATGCCGCCTCATCAGAGGAGGCCATAAGCCTGACGTTTCCCCGCGTGACCGGCAACATCGTTACCAGACTTGGATACAATGGAGACTACCAAGCCGAGGCACCTCGCACAGAAGCGAATGATGTATTTCTTCAGGTGATCGCCAGTCCTATTTTTCATTTCTCAGATAGATTTCGTTTCAACACAGAGTTGCGCGTGGAAACTGTCGCTCCGCCAAGTGTTAATTGCGCGTTTGATGATGAGGGGCTTTTTGCACGCATTCTGCAGCTGGAATACGATCTGACGGACCAGCTTTCCGTTCATGCAGGCAAAATGACGCCCTCATTTGCGTTGGCGTCATTTGTCACACCCGGCATGTTCGGAAACAGCTATAGCAAAGAGATTGAACTGATCGACCGGGTAGGGCTTGGCGTATCCTACAAGTTCGGAGGCGACACGCGCGGTCACCATACGCTGACGTTCAACACGTTTTTCAAGGACACAAGCGTGTTTTCCGAGTCTTTCGGCAGCAGTCGTGGGCGAACCTCCATTGATGACGGTGGCGCCAGCAACACGGAAGGGTTCGACTCATTCACGCTTTCGCTAGAGGGACTTGAAATGGATAGGTTTCCGGGGCTGACCTACAAGCTGGGGTTGATACATCAAGGCCGTGGTGTGGACGGGGTCGCAGACGAAACCGGCTTCTCGGTCTCGTTGCTTCAGACGTTTCAAACGGCAAAAGGAAACAGTTGGAGCGTCATCGGAGAATTCGCAGCGTTCGACAACTTCGAGGGCACCGCGGACAACATCGTCTATGCTAGCGCAGGTCTCGTCTATCAAACAGGGCCATGGACTGCAGTGTTGTCCGGTACATGGCGGCCAAGAAATCTGGCAGATGGCTCCGAATTTGATGATTATTCAGTGCAGACATCAATCGAGTATGATCTTGGCAAAGGATACTCGGTGGCTCTGGCGCATGAATTCAACCGGGATGAAAACCTCGACAACAGACGTCTGGGCTTTCGTTTTTCAAAGGTCATTGAATTGGGCGGTTAACACGCCCCAAACGACACCGATTTCGAGTGCAACGCCATTCGTCCCTTTTACAACATGCTAGAACCGGTCGATTTAGGGTCAGGACCCATTGATTTTCGTCTTGCAGCGTGATTCACGGTTCAAAAACGAGCGGTGAACATGTCTGACCTTTTCTGGCTATCCGACGCGCAGATGGCGCGTCTTGAACCCTTCTTCCCTAAGTCTCACGGCAAGCCACGCGTCGATGACCGGCGAGTGCTGTCTGGCATTATCTTCATCAATCGCAACGGCTTACGATGGCGCGATGCGCCTGCGGTCTATGGCCCGCACAAGACGCTCTACAATCGCTGGAAGCGTTGGAGCGATAAGGGCGTGTTCGCCCGGATGATGGCGGGTCTGGCCGCCGAGCACTGCGAAAAGAAAACCGTGATGATCGATGCCACGTACCTCAAGGCTCACCGAACAACGACCAGCATGGGCGTGAAAAAGGGGGGCGTGGACGTCCAATTGGGCGAACCAAGGGCGGTATGAACACGAAACTACATGCCATCTGCGATAGCCTGGGACGTCCGTTAAACCTGTTCGTGACTGCCGGGCAGGTCAGCGATTACATCGGGGCACGGGCTTTGCTGAGCAGCCTGCCTCGTGTCGACTGGCTCCTCGGGGACCGCGGTTATGACGCCGATTGGTTCCGAGAAGCGTTGAAAGACAAAGGGATACTCGCCTGCATCCCTGGTCGAAAACAGCGGAAGAAATCGGTCAAGTACGACAAGCGCCGATACAAACGCCGCAATCGGATCGAGATCATGTTCGGCAGGCTCAAGGATTGGCGGCGCGTGGCAACCCGATATGACCGCTGCCCAAAGGTCTTCCTCTCAGCCATCGCACTCGCCGCACTCGTCATCTATTGGTTATGAGTCCTGACCCTAGCAACGGTCTCTTGGACGCTGAATGGCGCGCCGAACTAACGTGACACAGTTCGCGTGTTGACCACTTTTTGAAATAAAAATGACGCTCCTGTGACGGCCAGAGAGCGTCCTGGCGCGTGTAATCTTTCATCGATGAAGCATATCAAATGATGGTGCGCTCCAACACTGGGACCTGGGACCAAAGAGACTGATTGACCATGTTGGTCCCATTGTACAGCAAGGTCGCACGCTGTTTACAACTGAGTAACTTGAAATGGACAAATGGTCAGAGCTGCGCACGGTTTACCACGTTGCCAAATTGGGCACAGTCAGTAAAGCTGCCGAAACACTGGATATGCATCGCGCAACCGTCAATCGTCATATTGATGCGATTGAAAGCGACATTGGTGGGCGGGTTTTTATTCGCCACTCCCGTGGATACACACTGACGGAACTTGGGCAAGAGGTTCTACAAGTCGCAGAAAGAACGACTG
>JBCBID010000069.1:0-4758 GCA_038525015.1 Pseudomonadota bacterium
TTTACGAAGACATCGAAATTGAGCTTTCAGGCGGAGAGGTCGCCAGTCTCCGTAAACCAACCTATGCCCTCTCAAATCTGGGCTATGGCCCCACCCACCCGGGCATAATGCTTTCGCCGCGCGTAGCCCCGCAAATGATCGGTCTGGGCCTGCTCGACGCCATTCCGGCCGCGGATATCCTTGCACTTGCGGACCCGAACGATAGGGACGGCGACGGGATTTCAGGCCGCGCGCAGATCGTCATGTCGCGTGAATACGGTGTCCCCATGCTGGGTCGGTTCGGCTTGAAGGCAGGACAACCGTCTGTTTGGGAACAGTCCGCTTCGGCGTTCCACGGGGATATCGGGATATCTTCGACGTTGTTCCCTTCCGGTGCAGGGGAATGCTCGGACGCACAAACCGCGTGTCGGTTGGCGCCCGATGGCAACACACCTATCCACGATGATGCCGAGATCGGCGATGAAGGCCTACAGCTTGTCACCTTTTATTCGTCCAACCTTGGCGTGCCCGCGCGACGCGACGTGGATGACAGCCAAGTTCTGCGTGGCAAGCAGGTGTTTTATGAAACTGGCTGCACATCCTGCCACACGCCAAAATTCGTCACGCATCGCCTGACGGATCAACCTGAGCAGAGTTTTCAATTGATCTGGCCCTACACCGACATGCTTTTGCATGACATGGGGCCCGGTCTTGCGGACAACAGACCTGAGGCCCGTGCAGGTGGTCAGGAATGGCGGACGCCGCCCCTATGGGGCATCGGCCTGACAGAGACTGTCTCAGGCCATACCTATTTCCTGCACGATGGTCGCGCGCGCTCGCTGCTTGAGGCCGTCCTTTGGCATGGCGGTGAGGCGGAAGCACAAAAACAAGAAGTCATCGAAATGCGACCCGAAGACAGAGCCGCTCTGATCCGCTTTCTGGAGAGTTTATAGATGTTTACACGAATGGTGTTTCTGCTGTCATGTGTTGCAAGTCCGACTTTTGCGGATGTAAATGCTGTTATCAAGAGCCATATCGCACCCGGTTATGCAAGCCTTGCAGCCACAACCGCCGAACTGTCCAATGCTGCCAGCGCAGACTGTTCCCCCGACGCGGTGCGCCCTCACTTTCACGCGGCCTACGACGCATGGATCAGCATTTCGCATATCCAGTTTGGGCCAATTGAGGATCGGGGCCTGTCGCTTTCCATGGCGTTTTGGCCAGACCCAAAGGATAGCACTGGAAAAGCCCTCGCACGCCTCACAAGCGCGTCCGATCCGATTGTCGACGTACCACACCAATTTGGTGAGGTTTCTTCTGCAGCGCAGGGCTTTACCGCCCTGGAACGCTTACTCTACGATCCGCAGCCTGACCCGGATTATGCGTGCAGATTGACGCAGGCGGTCTCGTTGGGACTGGCAGCAAAGGCGGGCACTACTCTGGACGACTGGCCCGGTTTTGCCAATTTGATGGCAAAGGCAGGTGAGACAGGCAATGCACGCTTTCAGTCTGCAGAAGAGGTCAAGCGCGCGCTTTATACGGCTCTCTCAACAGGCCTTGAATTCCTGCATGATCAACGCCTTGGTAGGCCGCTGGGCAGTTTTGAGCGCCCGCGTCCAAAACGTGCGGAAGCCCGCAGATCTGAAAGGTCGCTGCGACACATCATTCTGAGCCTCGATGCTTTGGAAGCGTTGGCGACGACCATGTTCGATGGAGATCTGACGCAGACCAAAGCGGCCTTCGCTGCAGCTAAGGAGCGCGCGGCTTCTCTGGAGGACCCCGCATTGGCCGGAGTCGCCAATCCCGGCCAGCGCATTCGTATCGAGGCACTGCAACGCACCGTCAACGACATCAGAAATGCAGTCAACGACGAGATTGGAAAGCCCCTAGGAATTACAGCCGGGTTCAATTCCCTGGATGGCGATTAAGGCGGGGGGCGATTTAGGTGAAGACGGGCATGCCGCAGCGTAGGGACGTTTTAACAGGATTGGCAGCAACCGCTCTCTTGCCAGCGCGCGCTTGGTCCGCGGTTGGGTCTCCGGTTGCGATTAGTGCGGCCATGCGGCCTGATGGCAATCACATTCTGGTTGGCTTGGGGCAAGATGGGAGCCTCACCTTTCAAGTCTCGCTGCCCGCTCGCGGTCACGCAGCAGCAGCGCACCCGTATCACGCAGAAGTTGTCGCGACCGCACGCAGGCCCGGGACCTATGCTGTCGTCATTGACTGCGCTCAAGGTCTGATCACACAGCAGCTCATGGCGCCCAAAGGTCGGCACTTTTACGGCCATGCGACCTTTTCAGCGGATGGCGCGTATTTGTTCACCACCGAAAACGCCTATGACTCAGGGTTGGGTCGGATCGGTGTCTGGGACCGAGCACAAGGGTTTAAGCGCGTCGATGAGTTTTCATCCGGAGGGATCGGGCCGCACGAGATCATTGTATTGCCGAACGGTGACCTGGCAGTGGCGAACGGCGGGATAAGAACGCACCCGGCTTCGGGTCGGGACAAACTCAATCTCGACACGATGCGATCCAACCTGACTATTTTGTCAGGCAACGGGATCATCATAGATCAGGCTTTTTTGCCGGAAGGCCACGGGCTCAACTCGCTCAGACACATCGCCGCGCTGCCGGATGGGACAATCGGGTGCGGTTGCCAATGGCAGGGCGATCTATTTGAGACGGCAGCGCTGTTTGCGATCTACTCTGGCGGCAGCCTTCTGGATTTTCCCCAGATAGACGAGGCGCACTTGCGATCCATGCAAGGCTACATCGGCAGTGTCGCCGGCATCTCGCGAAGCCAGTTCGTAGTAACATCGCCCCGCGGCAATACAGCGGTTGTCATGGACGCAGCGGGAAACGTCCTAAGCAGGCTAAAATCATATGACGTATGCGGAGTTGTTGCGACACCTCGTGGTGAGACCTTGATGAGCAACGGTGGCGGAGCAATCCACAAATTGAGCGCTAATAGCAGGCTACAGATCGCGCAACATGACCTCGCGTTCGACAATCACTTAGTTGGTCTTAACATGTAAGAAAACAACAGAAACCCAGATTTCTGTTTGCAACCCCAACCATAAGCGGATCTCCATCTGGCCTGAGCACAGGCATGGAATTAACATATGCGCGCTTATCGGTCCCTACCCCATTCTTGGGGCGCCCAAAACTGGGCCTGTTTCTTCTAAGCGTTTTTTTGTTGAGGTAAATCCGTCAGCTCGCAGAGCGCAACATCCTTGCGAGCGCCATCTAACCAAAGTGGCTGCTCGTAACCATCCTCCCAAACATAAAGAAGTCCCACCGTGTTGCCTGTTTCCTTGTCGACGATGCGTCTCGTCGCCCGGGCTTCATCTTCGTCATTCTCTAACATGAAACCTCCCTCTAAGAAATGCTGAGGGCGCGGGTATCCGCCCAGCACACGAGCGCTGCGGCAAGTTTCTACATCAGGGCCGCGGCTTCGCGGTATAGTAGAACGTGCTTCTTTGCCGGACGCACGAAAAACTCCGCAAAACAACGAAAAAGCACGCAAATTGGACGTGTGAGGCTTTGATAAAAAACGGGAAATTCTTTGTTGAACCACGACAAAGTACAGACAACTTCAAAGTGCTGTTCGGTCGACTGGCAGCGCAGGGCGCAGGTCGGCTCGTCGACAGGCATGAAGTCGCCGATGGTCCGTGGACACCGGAAACACTGGCCGACGCAATAACAGCAATTGATAGCAACAATGCTGGAATCGACGTGAGAACTGTCCAAGTTTGGTTTCAAGCGAACGACAATGGTATCAGCGACAAAAACATACGTTGGCTGGCGCGTATCTTCGGCTGCAACGATCCGGTCGAGACGAGTCGTTGGCAGTCAGAGCTAAAGGCCGCAAAGGAGCGCCTAGCAGCAGAGAGACGGGCACGTCGCCGTGTCACTGCAGAGCCTATCCGGGAAGCCAGTGGCCGAGTGCAGGGCCAAACGACTCGCGCGATTGAGAGTCCGGACGAAGTCGAAGCACCATCGGACCAACAAAAACCGGAACACCACAGAATTAGCCTGGCCGCCCGAGCGGAAAGCCTGTTTCTCGATGGTGCGCCATTTGGAATGGTTGTGACGATGTGGGCAGGCGTCGCTGTGCTGCTCTACATTGGCTATCTTCTGGGAGCACACGACGTAACCTATAGCCCGGTCCAAAACGTGGAGAAACAGGTCGGGCTGTTTTGGTCTCCAAACTGGTTGTTGGACAAACTTGTCTGGCTGCCCCTCATCGTTTTCACTGTTTCAACTTTGGTCACTTCCTGGAAAGAACAGTGGCGGCCATTGATGGTTGCCGAGAGCTCCGACCCTACCCAATCGTGCAATTGGAGTGAGAAGCTTGCTGTCTACTCATCGTCGTTTGTGGGTATCACCTTGGTGTGTTTCTGTATCGTCTTCTTGCTGCAATGGTACGGATCGTATCTGAAACCGCTCATGCAAAACGACGCAGGTTCGCGCGTCATCGACTGGTTGTTGATTTCGATAGAAAGACCAGATGTTTTGTCAGCGAACCAGGGCATGGCAGCATCAATGTACGCCAACCTCCTCTCTGGCATTGCATATTGGTACTGCTTTTCTGGTCTGATGCTGCTCTACATTGCATCAATGGATTTCAAGGAAATCTCAGGGCGTGTGAGCTTTGGACAGAACACCATCAAAAGCCTTGAAATTCTGCAAATCGCAGACGCCATCGTCAGTGGTATTTTCCGTTGCGCTGTTTTTGCTTTGTTGGCGTCCATCGGGATCAAACTTGTCGCCGTCTACC
>JBCBID010000070.1:0-236 GCA_038525015.1 Pseudomonadota bacterium
CCATTCGTGCCTTGTCTGAAACGGACCCGGACGGTTTGGCAGGCGCGGTGCGCCTTGCCTCAAAGAATCCTGCCAAGGCACTCGGCCTCAATGACCGGGGCGAAATCGCTACGGGGAGGCGAGCAGATTTGGCGGTCGTCGATGCCGCAGACCGCGTTGTCCAGACAATAAGCGCCGGAGACATCATCTTTTCCAACGGATCCGGGCCGGAAGTTGCCGACCACGCGACCGTCGCT
>JBCBID010000070.1:246-4756 GCA_038525015.1 Pseudomonadota bacterium
ATCGCCATGACCGCGCCTGCTGCTTTGACTCTCACCGGTGTTTCCAAACTGTTTGACGAAACACGTGCCGTCGATGACGTCACGATAAAGATCGAACCCGGTCAGTTTGTCGGCGTCATCGGGCGTTCGGGCGCTGGCAAGTCCACGATGCTGCGTTTGATCAACCGCCTTATTGACCCCACGCAGGGGTCGATTTCGTTTGGTGGCACTGAAGTCACGAACCTGCGCGGCAAAGCACTGCGCAACTGGCGGCGCGATTGCGCGATGATCTTTCAGCAGTTCAACCTTGTGGACCGTCTGGATGTGTTGACCAACGTGCTGATCGGTCGGTTGGCCGAGCATGGGTTTCTCAGTTCCATGGCCATGCAATTTACGGATGCCGAACGGGCGATGGCCTTGCAGGCGCTCGACCGCCTCGATCTGGTGCCGCAGGCGCTGCAACGTGCGGGGACCCTGTCGGGCGGCCAACAACAGCGCGTCGCCATCGCGAAGGCGCTTGTGCAACAGCCTAAAATTATGCTCGCCGATGAGCCTATCGCTTCGCTTGATCCGGCCAATGCGACCCTGGTGATGGACGGCCTGCGGCAGATCAACCAAGAGGACGGCCTGACTGTTCTTGTGAATCTACACACGCTCGACACCGCCCGCGCGTATTGCGACCGGATCATCGCGATGCGCAACGGCCGCGTCTTTTTCGACGGAATTGCCGCGCAGCTGACCGATGATGTGGTGCGCGACATCTACGGCCTCGACGGTCTGAGGGAATTCAATGAGGCAGTGACGTCGACCCAGTCGGTCGCTCTGCCCGCCTGACATCAAAATCCGATCGCCAAACCAAACCAGGGGGACCTGACAATGAAATACCTGCTCACAACTGCCGTGGCTGCCTTGCTTGCCACATCTGCCGTCGCAGAGGACTGGAAAGAAGACTACCAAGTCATCAAATTCGGCATCCTGTCCGGTGAAAACGAAAAAGACCGGATCGCGCGTTACACCCCGTTCGAGCAGTATCTCGAACGCGAGTTGGGCGTTGAAGTCGAAATCTTTACCGCCGGTGCGTATGACGGTGTGATCCAAGCGCTTGGTGCGGACCAGATCGAGTTTGCTTTCCTCGGTTCGTCCTCCTACGCCGCCGCCTACACCGCCACTGACGGCGCGGTTGAGCCGCTGGCAACGCGTTTGCGCCAGGACGGCTCGTCTGGCTATTTCTCGGTTGTCGTGACCCGCTGCGAAGATGGTTACACCTCGCTGCAGGATCTTGAAGGCAAGGTTCTGGCTTTTGCGGACCCTGACAGCACGTCCGGTTATGCCGTTCCCTACTTCAACATCGCCAAGGAAGTTGACCCAAAAACCTTCTTCTCCGCGATCCCATTCTCGGGAAGCCACGAAGCTGGTGTTGCTGGCGTGGCACAAGGCACATTTGATGCCGCAGCGACGTGGCAGAACAATGAAACCGACGGCCGTTGGCAGCGTATGATCGAAAAAGAGATGATCTCCGAAGGCGAGATCTGCCCGATCTGGGAAAGCCCCGAAATCACGTCCGGGCCGTTCACGGCACGCAAGAACCTGCCGCAGGGTCTGAAAGACACGATGCAACAACTGGTGTTGGATGTGGCTGAAAAAGACCCCGAAGCCTTCAAGATGATGATCGGCGAAGTGGAAGGCACGCCAAACCCGCAAGTTGATTACCAGCCGGCCAATCACGAGCGCTATCAGTGGATCGTTGACATGCGCGATTGGCTGAAAAAGCAGCGCCGCTCGTAAGATCAAAAGCATGGCCCCTCGCCCAACCGGCGGGGGGCTTTGCCGTGTGGGGACCAGGACATGACCGCTGCCGCCGATGTGACGCCTTTGCGTCCCTTGGACCAATTCGAGTTGGACTATGCCGCACAACGACGGCGGGCGAAACTTGGCTGGCTGATCGCCAGCATACTCTTTTTTGCGTTTTTCGCGTTCTCGGCTTGGTTGGGCGATTTTTTCAGGGTCACGCAGGTCACCCTGACGGACGGATCGCGCGAATGGCGCTGGATCATTCCCGCAGGCTTGCCCCGCCTTGGAGAGTTCATCGAACGAACGCTCCCGGTTCTACGATGGGACAGCCTCGGCGCTGATCTCGCCGAATGGTTCTGGCGCTGGAAGGTTTGGCTGAACCTGTTGATTGAAACAGTGCTGATTGCCTTCATGGCAACGGCGCTTGGTGTCTTTGGCGGGTTTGTGATGTCTTTCCCTGCCTCACGCAACCTCGCCCCCAACACATGGGTGCTCTGGTTCAGCCGTCGCTATCTTGAGATTGCGCGCACCGTGCCCGAGCTGGTCTGGGCGCTGATCTTTGTTTTTTGCTTTTCAGTGGGGCCGATGGCGGGCGTGTTGGCAATCGGGCTTCACACGGCCGGAGCTTTGGGCAAGCTCTATTCCGAGGTAAATGAAAACATCGACATGGCACCCCTTGAAGGCGTGAAAGCCGCGGGCGGTACATGGTTTGACCAGATCCGGTACGGTGCCGTGCCGCAGGTCATGCCCAACATCATCAGTTACACGCTTCTCCGGTTCGAGATCAACGTGCGCGCCTCGTCTATCATTGGGTATGTGGGTGCCGGTGGCCTCGGCCAGGAATTCCGCGAGGCATTGTCCTTGCAAGAATACACCGACCTGTCGGCGCTGTTTCTGATCATCTTCGTGACCGTGATGGTTATTGATTATGGATCCGAGAAGCTGCGCCACCGGGTTATCGGACTTGAGAAAGGGCCGGCGACATGACGCTCTCAACGGATACAGACATTAAGACGCTGATGGAACAGCACCCACGCGCATTCCGAGACACGCCCGCCATGCGTGCGCGCAAGATTGGCCTCTGGGCGCTATTCATCGGGCTCTTTGCCTGGTGCCTATACGATTTCAACTTTGCGCCTGAACGGATCTGGGTTGGCCTCCAGCGGCTCGGAACGGTCATTTCGTTTATGTTTCCGCCGCATCTGTGGGAAACTTGGCCCGAATGGGTGGAGGTGTTCACCGCACTTGGCGAGACCGTAGCCATGGCGTTCCTTGGAACGGTGCTTGGGTTGATTATCGCCTTCCCTGTGTCTTTCCTTGGGGCCAAGAATATCAACCGCATCTTCTGGCTCCGCCACTCTGCGCGGCGCGGCTATGACATCATCCGCGCCTTTGAGACGCTGATCCTTGCGCTGATCTTCATTCGCGCCTTTGGCTTGGGTCCTTTGGCAGGTATCCTTGCGATTGCCGTCTCAGAAATCGGGACGTTCGGGAAACTCTTTTCCGAGGCACTGGAAAACACCTCAAAACGTCCCGTCGAAGGCGTAGTGGCCTCGGGTGGCTCGCGTTTTCAGTCCATCCTCTATGGGATCATGCCGCAGGTCTTGCCGGTGCATCTGTCGATTATCCTGTACAACTTTGAGTCCAACGTGCGGTCGTCCACGATCCTTGGTATCGTCGGCGCAGGCGGTATTGGGTTCATGCTTTCGGACCGGATTGCGGGTCTTTTCTGGGATCAGGTGTGGACCATCATCTTCATGATCATCGCCATGGTCTATATCGTCGACTACCTATCCGGGCTCATCCGCACCCGCGTGATCGGCAAGTGGGAGGGCGCACATTGAGCACGTTCGAATTGAGCTACCGCACGGAACTCCCAGCAGGCACCGAAGACGTCATCGCGCCCGGGGGGATGGCAACGCCACACGGGAGCACGACAGCGTTTCAAGTGGAAGGTGGGACAGCCATTGAGATCCAAGAGGCCAACACAGGCCAAACGGCCTATCGCATTGCGCCAACCGACGGAGCTTTGAGACTGACATGGTGCTTTGATGATGCGGTGACCGCTCCCTACCCGGAGGCGATGTTCACACCCCGCGATACGCCGTTCACCCGTTCGGCGGCAGACTTGGTGGCAGAGGCACAGGTCGACGCTGGCGCGTTGCAGGGGCTCGACCGCGCCCGCGCCATTGCGTGCGCAACAGCCGAACGCTTTACCTACGGCCACCCAACAGCACGCTTCAACGATGGGTTTGACCATGTTCCGGCTTTGGGATGCGGTTTGACCGAAGGCTCTTGCGTCGACATCAACACCTATTTCATCGCGGCCCTGCGCGCGGTCGGGATCGAGGCGGGATACGTGACGGGCTTCTTCTTTCCCGAGGACAAGGGGAACCATTGCGAGGACGGCCATTGCTGGGTCGTCACGCGGATCGACGGCGAGACCCAAGAATGGGACATCGCCCACCACCTCAAGATGGGCACCCGCGATATTGGGCCCGGCCTCAATCCCAAACCGGGCTTTCGCGCGGCAACCTTCCATTCGATGGGCCTTGCCTTCCCAACGCTTGGCCTGAGCAATGTCAAAGCATTGATTGAGCCATTTGCCCTGATGGACGAAGGGTATCAGTCGTTTGCATCCCCGGACATTCGCCTCAGCCGTACCTTCAAGGCCAATGACGCCCCGATGCAGGCCAGTGCAGTGTGAGCGGTGCAGGGTCAAAAGCCAAGCTAAGCCAAG
>JBCBID010000071.1:0-4708 GCA_038525015.1 Pseudomonadota bacterium
CCACCATGGGGGTGGTCGATCGGGTTCATAACCACACCACGGACGCTGGGGCGGATGCCCTTGTGGCGCATGCGGCCCGCTTTACCGTAGTTCTGGTTGCTGTTGTCGGGGTTCGACACGGCACCGACGGTGGCCTTGCATTCCTGACGCACCAGACGCAATTCGCCCGAGGACAGGCGGATCTGGGCATAGCCCCCATCGCGGCCCACGAACTGGGCATAGGTGCCGGCGGCCCGCGCGATCTGACCACCCTTGCCGGGCTTCAGCTCGATGTTGTGCACGATTGTCCCGATGGGCATGCCCGAGAACGGCATGGTGTTGCCAGGCTTGATGTCGGCCTTCAGGCTCGACACGATGCTGTCGCCCACAGCCAGACGCTGCGGCGCGAGGACATAGGCCTGCTCGCCATCGGCATATTTGACCAGCGCGATGAACGCGGTCCGATTGGGGTCATATTCGATGCGTTCGACCGTGGCCGTCACATCCATCTTGTTCCGCTTGAAATCGACGATCCGATAGAGGCGCTTGGCGCCCCCGCCTTTGCGGCGCATCGTGATCCGTCCGGTGTTGTTGCGGCCACCATTCTTGGTGAGACCTTCGGTCAGCGCCTTGACGGGGCGCCCCTTCCACAGCTCCGAACGGTCGATCAGAACCAGCCCACGCTGGCCCGGCGTCGTCGGCTTGTACGACTTGAGTGCCATGTTACTGTCTTCCGTTTTGCTAAACGAGCGAGGCAGGCCCCGCCCTATGGTTAAAGGCCCCCGAAGGTGCCCGGTCTTGGCGCAAGGTGCGCGGAAACCGCACACCCTACGATGTCGCCGTAGGGTGTGCCCTGCGGGCGCACCGAACGAACAACAACAAAGCCCCGGACGAATCCGGGGCCTTGCGGATGGGGTCGTTTAAGTCAGGGGCGGGGTGGGGTCAACCCACATGGTGGGCAATCTGCCCGCCAATACGCGCTTGCAACTTTGACACCCATAAGCCGGGCCTGACAGTGGGCTTGCGCAACTACGGTTGTACGGCTCACTTTATGGCTGCCAAGCACATCCCCGGTTATCTGCGTGCATTACGCGGGTGGTATAGCGCCCGACCGCCGGGACGGTCAGACGCTCGTCCGGCGCCTTGGGCTCGATGCCGGGCGGATGCGCATTTTTTGGTATGTCGGCTGTGCGGACAAAGCGGTCATTCCTAGCCTCCGCTCCAAGAACTGCTTCTCATGGGCCTAGGCGACCTAGTTGATTCAGCTTGCAAATTATCAAAACAACTTTGATATTGCATCCGCAATTTTTTGGGCAATGCCTGCCAGGCCATCGACACCTTTTAAGTCGATCGAGCGCAACCGTTCCAAAAGCCCATTTGGCAGAGATGTAGGTATTTCAACGGCTTCGGCACCATCAAATGATTCAATGAACGACCTCATCGAATCTGCAGAGGCCCGTACAAAGCGCATGTCTTTTGCGAGCCGGTCTGGGTCGTTGATCTTTCGGAAGTGTTCTGAAAGCTCGGCTAATAGGGCGTCCAAGTCCCTTAGTACATCGAAGTGGTCGCGTGACAACTCAGTAATGCCGCTATGACCCGGTAACAAAAGCTGTACCAGTCTTTGGAAATCAGGTTGCTTCTCTAATTCAATGTTCCCGCGCAGATCGATAACCTCGTCCGCCCAAACAGGGCTCTTCTCTGTTGAAGATACGATATCACCTACGACTACAGCAATTTTGAGTGCGCTTTTCGGCGAAAGTCTTACTTCGTTCTCAACGTGGGTTTGTGATCGGTCAGGCAAAAGCGCCAACACTGCATCACATGACAAAATCTGGTTCCTAACGAGATCAGCGTAGTTATGGAGTTCTTGAAGCTCATCATGAAAGCCGTTCCAGACATTTACCCCGGATAGTTCAAGAGCTGAGACAAGGCGGTGGCTTGTTTGCCAGTGCTCAGCCGAACTGGACAAAAAAACTCGCTTCATGCGTTATCTCCAAAACGTAGCAATAACCTATTTCACATAGTGCCTAAACGTCTTAAGCTGAAGCAAGCAATTCGTTGATAAGTACTCTCAAATGCTCAGCTTTTGGCACGGACGCCAATACTCTTGGACAGGTCAACAAGTCCGTTTCCACAGGCCACTGTAGTTCCAACTTTGATTTTGTCGCGTTTCTGGCTCGACAACGAAGAGTGGACTTCCGGACATAGCCTAGCATCGGTCAGAGTGGCCCCCAACCTGCCATTGAACTTTAAACCGTAACCTACCCAAAACAAAAACCCCGACCGCTCTCGCAGCCGGGGTTCTCAACTTTCGACCTGTAGGGTGCGCCTTTACGGCGCACCGCACGTCACAAACCAGTCGTCACGTCGATCGTGTTGCCTTCTTCCAGCGTGACATAGGCCTTTTTCACGTCCTTGCGCTTGCCCAACTGGCCGCGGAAACGTTTGACCTTGCCCTTGGTGATCGTCGTGTTCACGGCCTTCACCTTCACACCAAAAAGCGCCTCAACGGCCTCTTTGATCATGGGCTTGTTGCTGTCCATCGCCACTTCAAAGACAATCGCGCCGTTCTCGGACGCCATGGTCGCCTTTTCGGTGATGATCGGCTTGCGGATCACGTCGTAATGTTCTGCCTTGGCACTCATTTCAACCGAGCCTCCAGTGCTTCGACACCCGCCTTCGTGATCACCAGGGTGTCACGCTTGAGGATGTCATATACGTTTGCACCCATCGTCGGCAGGATATCCAGACCTTCGATGTTGCGCGATGCTTTCAGGAACTCTTCGTTGACCGAAGCCCCATCGATCACCAACGCACGCTTCCAGCCGAGGTCCTTGACCTGCTTGGCCAAAGCGGCGGTCTTGCCCGCCGAAGTCGCATCCTCGATGATCACCAGCTCGCCTGCCTTGGCCTTGGCCGACAGCGCGTGCTTGAGACCCAGCTTGCGGAACTTCTTGGGCAGGTCGTGGCCGTGCGAACGCGGTGTCGGACCCTTGTAGATACCACCCTTGCGGAAGATCGGCGCGTTGCGGTCACCGTGGCGTGCGCCGCCGGTGCCCTTCTGGCGATAGATCTTCTTGGTGGAATAGCTGGTTTCCGACCGGGTCTTGACCTTGTGGGTGCCAGCTTGGACATTGTTACGCTGCCAGCGGACCATGCGGTGCAGGATGTCGGCGCGCGGCTCGAGGCCAAAGAGGTCCTCACTCAGCTCGACCGATCCGGCAGTGCCGCCGTCCAGTTTGATGACATCAAGTTTCATGCGTCACCTTCTTTCTTCTCTGCGTCGCCACCTTCGGCCTTATCGGCTTCAATGGACGCTTCGGCTTCTTTCAGGGCTTCCGCTTCGGCGGCCGCTTGCTCTTCGGCCAGACGCTGTGCTTCGGCCTCCGCTTCGGCGGCGGCGGCTGCGGCAGCTTCTTCGGCGGCGCGCATCGCTTCTTCCTTGGCGGATTTCAGCGCGGCAGGCAGGATCGCGTTCTCAGGGAACGGCTTTTTGACCGCATCCTTGACGGTGACCCAGCCACCTTTCGACCCGGGCACGGCGCCCTTGATCATGATCAGACCACGGTCGCTGTCGGTGCGCACAACCTGTAGGTTCTGCGTGGTCACCTTGGCGGCCCCCATGTGGCCGGCCATCTTCTTGCCCTTGAACACCTTGCCGGGGTCCTGACACTGGCCGGTCGACCCGTGCGACCGGTGCGAGATCGACACACCGTGCGAGGCGCGCAGACCACCGAAGTTGTGGCGTTTCATGGCACCGGCAAAGCCTTTACCAATCGACGTGCCGGTGACGTCCACGAACTGACCTTCGAAATAGTGGTCGGCAATGATCTCTTCGCCAACACCGATCATGTTGTCTTCGGTCACGCGGAACTCGACCAGCTTGCGTTTGGGCGCCACCTTTTGGGCGGCAAAGTGACCGCGCATGGCCTGGCTGACACGCTTGACCTTGGGCGAGCCTGCGCCCAGCGTCACAGCGGTATAGCCGTCTTTGTCCGAGGTCCGCTGGCCCACGACCTGCAAGCCATCCAGCTGCAGCACGGTCACGGGCACTTGCTTGCCGTCTTCCATGAACAGGCGGGTCATCCCCACCTTCTTTGCGAGAATTCCAGAGCGCATATCCATACCCTCCTTTACGATTGCAGCTTGATCTCGACGTCCACACCAGCGGCCAGGTCGAGCTTCATCAGCGCGTCCACGGTCTGGGGGGTCGGATCAACGATGTCGAGCAGACGCTTGTGCGTGCGGATCTCGAACTGGTCACGGGATTTCTTGTCGACGTGCGGGCCGCGCAGAACAGTGAACTTTTCGATCTTGTTCGGCAGCGGGATAGGTCCGCGCACAGAGGCACCGGTCCGCTTGGCGGTGTTGACGATCTCTTGCGTGGACGCATCCAGCACACGATAGTCAAACGCCTTCAGACGAATGCGAATATTTTGGCTTTGCATTGCCATCGGTCGTGTTCCCTTATTCGGGTCTCTTAACGGAGAGGAGGGGTCTCGACCACCGACACCCCTCGTCGCGCCACTTTTTTTTGGTTGTAGGGCGGATCGAGATCCGCCTTACGATTGGTCTGTCACGTCATCCGTGGTGCTGCGGCTCTGCTTTCGTGACCTTTGCTGCGCAAAGGCACTGTCACAGGTGCCGCCCACTGGCGATCGTGTCCCAAATTACTCCGTAATTTTGGAAACGACGCCCGCGCCCACGGATGACGTGACAGACCAATCGT
>JBCBID010000072.1:0-4621 GCA_038525015.1 Pseudomonadota bacterium
ATGGGGCAGGCGACGGACAATTACCTGCGCGAACGGCTGAGCGATCTGGACGATCTGTCGAACCGGCTGCTGCGCATTCTGACGGGGCAGGGCAAGGACACGGGCGCTGACATGCCTGCCGACCCGATCCTGGTCGCGCGCAATATCGGCCCGGCAGAGCTGTTGGATTATGGCCGCAGTCTTAAAGGTATCGTGCTCGAGGCGGGTTCAGTCGGCAGCCATGCCGCCATCGTGGCGCGCGCCCTTGCGATCCCGCTGATCGTGCACGCCGACCGCGCCACGCTTGAGGCGCTGAATGGCGATCACGTGATGATTGATGGCGAGCAGGGGCTGGTTCACCTGCGCCCCGATGACACTGTTGTGACTGCCTTTCGCGACAAGATGGCGATGCAGGCCGCTGCGGTCGAACGCTATGCCTCGATCCGGGAAAAGCCTGCGCAAACGGTCTGCGGATCGGTTGTATCGCTGCATATGAACGCAGGTCTGATGGCCGACCTGCCCTCGCTTGTGGGCTCCGGCGCCGAGGGCGTAGGTCTTTTTCGGACCGAATTGCAGTTTCTGGTGCGCAATCAGATGCCCAAACGCTCCGAGCTTAGCGCGCTATATGCCCGCGTGCTGGACGCAGCGGGCGGCAAGACGGTGGTTTTTCGCACCCTCGACATCGGGTCGGACAAGGTGCTGCCGTATATGAAGCCGAATGACGAGCCGAACCCGGCGCTGGGCTGGCGCGCGATCCGGGTGGGCCTGGACAAGCCCGGCGTGCTGCGCATGCAATTGCAGGCCTTGATCCGGGCGGCGAACGGGCGGCCCCTGACGATCATGTTCCCCTTTGTCGCGCAGTACGAGGAATACACCAGCGCGCGCGCCGAGATGGACAAGGCCATGGACCGCGAGCGCCGGCTGGGTCACGTCCTGCCGGAAGAGATCAAAGTGGGCGCGATGCTCGAGACGCCAAGCCTCGCCTTCGCGCCGCAAAAATTCTTTGAAGACGTCGGGTTTCTGTCGATTGGCGGTAATGATCTCAAACAGTTCTTCTTTGCCGCGGATCGCGAGAATGAACGCGTGCGCCGCCGCTATGACACTTTGAACGTGTCGTTCCTGTCCTTTATCGAACGGATCGTCGAACGCTGCGCCATCACCGGCACGCCGCTATCGTTCTGTGGCGAGGATGCAGGTCGCCCGGTCGAGGCGCTGTGCCTGGCCTCAATCGGCCTGCGCACCCTGTCGATGCGCCCGGCCTCAATCGGTCCGGTCAAATCGCTTTTACGGCGGTCAAACCTAGAAGAGGTACGCAAGGTGATCGCAGATGCGCGCCACCGCGGCGACATGAACGTTCGCCCCGCGATCATGGAGTACCTGCGCACCCATGGGTGACGGTTTTTCAAGAGCTTAGGCCAAAGACTTGCGCGCTGACATGAAGTGTGGGGCGTATTTTGGCGTGATCGTCAGACATTGAGATATCCACAGGGTCTTGAAACGACCGCGCGTTTGTTGATGAAATGTCTTTAGAAAATCCGATCTTCCAGCCCAGCTATCCACATGCTGCGCTCGCATACCATTCAAATCGCCCTATTCGATGAACAACTATCCCCAAGCAAAAAAAGTTACCCACACGCTCTCCTCACCAACAAAAAACCCGCCGACACGACCGCGCCGACGGGTTGCAAACCAGGCTTGAACCGGTTTACCGCAGCCGCGCCTCGCTCTGCGCGTCAAAAAACATGACCCGGTCGGCATCGAAGCTGACGGATACTTGCGTGCCTTCCTCCATCGCCGAATCGCCCTTGGTCTCGACAACCAACCGCTCGCCCGTGGGCGTCATCAGATAGTCATAGGCCACGCCCCCCAGCCGCTCGCGAATGTCGAGGGTGATGGGTGACGCGCCGCTGGTCAACTCCATATCCTGCGGGCGCATGCCCACCGTCACCGCGCTGCCCGCGGCGGGCAGGGCGACAGGGGTGGGGATCACCTGATCCGACAGGGCAGGGACGCGCACGCCGCCAGCCTCGGCAATTCCCGCGACAAAGTTCATCGCCGGAGAACCGATAAAACCTGCGACGAACTTGTTGTCAGGGTCCTGATACAGCGTCATGGGCGAGCCGACCTGCTCGATATGTCCTGCGCGCAGCACGACGATCTTGTCGGCCAGCGTCATCGCCTCGACCTGATCATGGGTCACGTAGATCATCGTCGTGCCCAGTTCCTTGTGCAGCCGCGCAATCTCGACCCGCATGTCGACGCGCAACTCTGCATCGAGGTTCGACAGCGGCTCGTCGAACAAAAACACCTCTGGCCCCCGCACGATCGACCGGCCAATGGCCACGCGCTGGCGCTGACCGCCCGACAGGGCCTTGGGCTTGCGCTTGAGGTAGTCGTCAAGCTTTAGGATTTTCGACGCCCCGTCGACCTTGCGCTTGATCTCGTCCTTGGGGACGTTGTTCATCTTCAGGCCAAAGCCCATGTTCTCTTCGACCGTCATGTGGGGGTACAGGGCATAGGTCTGAAACACCATCGCCACCCCGCGCTCGGCCGGGTCCATGTGCGTCACGTCCCGCGCGCCGATGTTGATGTGCCCATCGCTGGTCTCTTCCAGCCCCGCGATCATCCGCAGCAAGGTGGACTTGCCACAGCCCGACGGGCCGACAAAGACGCAAAACTCGCCATCTTCGATGGTCAGGTCCACGCCATGAATGACCTGCGTTGCGCCATAGCGCTTGATTGCCTTTTGAAGTGTCACGCCGGTCATGGTTCTCCCCCCATTTTGATCAGGCTCATTTATTGCGTCGGAAACTGCCAAGTGGCAGCAGATTTGGCGATGTCCTGCGCCGTTGTTTTAATGTGCGGAACAAATTCTGTAAGATCTGACAGTGACTTGCGCGCGGTCGAGGTCGTCACTGACAGCGCCCCGATGGACCGGCCCGTCTCGGACAAGATGGGGGTCGCCACGCAGATAATGCCGGTCTCGTGTTCTTCGCGGTCATAGGCCAGCCCGTCGCGGCGCACGGTTGCCAACTCGTCCAACAGCGACGCACGGCTGGTGTGGGTATGGGAAGTGTGCGGAAACCAGGCCTGCTGTGCCAGCGCCACCTCGCGGGCGGCGTCCCCCAGGAAGGCCAGCATCGCCTTGCCCACGCCGGTGCAATAGGCCGGGCCAACCTTGCCCGCCTGGCTGAACATCTCAATCGGATCAGCCGCGTTGCGCTTGTCGACATACAAAACCTGCCCGCCGTCCAACTGCGCCAGGTGCACCGTTTCGCCGATGGTCTCGCTCAGCGCGTCGACATGTGGCCGCGCAATCGGCGCCAGCGAGCTTTGCCGCCAGGCGGCATGGGCCAGCGACACAAGCCGCAGGCCCGGCGCATAGGTCTGATTGTCCACATCATAGCGCAGCATGCCCAAACTGGTCAGGGTCTGCACCAGCCGGTACAGCGTCGCCTTGGGATGGCTGGATTGGCTCAGCACCTCGGAAAAGCGGACGGGACGCTCGAACCGAGCGATTAAGTCCAGCACTTCCAATGCCTTACCAATGGTGCCGTCCCCAGGACGAGGCGCCGCCTTGTTCATGTGGTCCTCCCAAACCGCCGTGCAGGAAATTGTTGACCTGCCCGGTATGTCCCCGCATAGTTCCAATAGTTGGAATGCAGTTTCACTATGTGGAACTTCCACGAAGCGAGACATGAAGTCAAAAGAAATCTGACTTTCGGTTTCCGGAGCGATGATCCAAGCTTCGGGACGAAAAAAACGGAACTAAGGGAGGAAACCATGTTCCTGACACTGAAAACCGCCGCGGCGGCGATTGCCATGACGGCTATGGCCGGAACCGCGTTTGCGCGTGATCTGGTCATCAACTTCGACGACCTGAACCCAGGCCCCAAGAAAGGGTTCGAGGACGCCGTCGAGCTGTTTAAGTCGGAAAACCCCGACATCAACGTGATCGTCAACATCAACGACCGCGAGGCGCACAAGACGGCGATCCGCAACTTCCTGACCGCTGACGCGCCCGACGTGACCAGCTGGTACCCCGGCAACCGCATGGCGCCCTTCGTCGATGCGGGCCTGTTCCAGCCCGTCGATGACGTGTGGGAAGAGAACGGCTTTAACGAAGACCTGGCCGCGATCAAGGCGACCATGTCGCGCGACGGCAAGATCTGGGGCGTGCCTTACAGCTATTACCAGTGGGGCATCTACTACCGCAAAGACATCTTTGACCTGCTCGAGCTGGAAGAGCCCCAGACCTGGGACGAGCTGCTGGCGGCCTGCGGCAAGATGAAGGCCAATGGCGTGACACCCTTCACCATCGGGACCAAGTTCCTTTGGACGGCCGCGGGTGTGTTCGACTACATCAACCTGCGCACCAACGGCTATGACGTGCACAACGCGCTGACCGCCGGTGAGATCAAGTACACCGATCCGCGTATCAAGGCGACGTTCACCAACTGGGAAACGCTGATCAACGAATGCGGCTTTGTCGACAACCACGCCTCGATGTCGTGGCAGGATGCCATCGCACCGTTCGCAAACGGTGACGCAGCGATGTACGTGATGGGCAACTTCTCGGTCGACGGCTACAAGAATGCCGGCCTGACCGAAGAGCAGATCGATTTCATGCCGTTCCCTACCA
>JBCBID010000073.1:0-3347 GCA_038525015.1 Pseudomonadota bacterium
CACGCTCTCAGCTCCCAAAAATGGGCGTAGCCATAAGCAAAAAGGCTGCGTGTCGTCAGCATGGTTCTCTCCGATATCGCCGGGTTATGCAGCCCGCGATGGTCTGTCAACATTAACTGCGGTTGTTCGGATTAACTGCACGTGGAGTTTTTAGGCCGAAAGTGCGCTCCACAAAAGCGACCCGGGCGGCGATGTCGAAAAAAGGCAGGGTGACAGTTTCGCACTTCAGATCCTGAACCGCGCTCCGGATGCGATTAAATTCACGCGTGGCCTCTTCGAAACGGTGCGGCCTGTCGTCCGTTTGTTCAAAGATATTGCGCCAGGGCGGGGCGAGGATGACGCGTGTTGCATAGGGGAAGACAGGTCCGAGCGTTTTGCTGAACGGGACGTCGCACAGGGTCTTGAGTCCGACCGCAGCATCCAAAAGCCCTCTGTCGTAGAACACGGGATGGCTTTGATTCGCCATGCGCGCCAAATCAGCCTTTGCCATCTCTAGGGCGCGCCACAGAAAGGCAGCCATGTCGATCCAGGGCAAAGCCGATCCGCCGCTTGTTCTTTCATTCTGCACGATGCGCAGGCCTGGCTCCGGTACGATCAGGTGACCGCGTTTGGCAAGTGCGTTGATCAGCGCTGTTTTGCCACCGCCGGAGCACCCTGTGATGAGGATATGATCGGTCAAATCGCCCGCATGTCTCCAATGGTACGCTACATGGACCCGGCGAAAGAGCGGTCGCTGAAGGCCAGTTCACCGCCGACCAAACTGGCAACCACATGTGGCCTGCCATGGGCGTCTTGGCGTACGACAATGACATCGCCGCGCAGTCCCGGAGACAATGTACCTCGATCATGAAGGCCAACGGCCGTTGCGGGACCAGAAGACACGAGCCCCCAGGCCTTGCCGAGGTCGCAGATGCCATCTTGGGCCAGCTTGAATGGTGCGTGCAAAAGCGAGGGGTAGTAGTAGTCCGAGACCAGCGCATCGCAGAGGTTTGATACAATCAGTTCCCGTGCTGACACATTACCCGACGTGCTGATCCCGCGCAGTGCGTTTGGTGCGCCCATCACGATGGGATTGCCCAGATCGCGCGCCGTTTGCGCAGCCGCACTTGTCAGGGGGAATTCTGCGATGTTGGCACCCACCGCGTTGTAGCTGCGCCGGGTCTCTGGATCCGGGTCATCGTGCGAGCCGAAGGGAACCCCAAGGCGGCGCATTGCGTCGGATAAGCGTACAATCGCGTCCAAAACACCCACGCCGTCTTCGACCGTTTTGGCCATCAACGACCAGAAATCATCCGGTGTCAGTCCGATTGTGGCGGCCCATCGCGCAACGTGCTCGGGTTGCGATCGCAATTGTTCGAATTGTGGGATGTGGTTGTTGAAAACGACGTATTGCACTGTGCCATCTTCGAGCCATGCGAGCAGTTGATCGGCACCATCAAGATAGAATGTCTCATAGCGCAGTTGGATGCGAATGTCGGCGGCAGGTCTGGGGTGCAAATCCTGCAATCCTTCGATCACAGCGCGTGCGGCATCAGCGCCGCGCTTCTCTCCTTCCCATGAATAGGACTGCGCCAGATAGGCCGTGGTGATCCCGTTGGCGATGAGCTCACGATCCACGTTCCGCAAGGCAACCCATTCGGGAAAATCGGCGCCCACGCGCGGCATAAGGTGGTGCTCGTGCCCATCCCCGTGGGCGTCAACGATGCCTGGCAAGACCAGGCAGCCTGACACGTCCACCACCTGCGGCGCGGAAGGGGCCGTATCGCTGATCAACCCCGTCTGCATGTGCAGGTCCGTTTTGGAGAAGGTTCCGCCGGGGCGGAGCACCTGACCACCTGTCAGGGTCAGTCCCGTGGTTGATTGGACAGATCGTTCAAGTAGCGTATCCATAGGCTTTCGTGTTTCGACAGAAATGAGGGCGGCACCGAACGGGCGCGTATCCGATGGCGATGTGTTGGACGGGATGACTGGCTTAAACCTGTGCAACAGTTCTGAAACAGCAACATGACAAGCCCAGCTTTTGGCACGCGCATTCCGACAAGTTGAAGGAGGCGCGACAGCGGTCGATACCTCACTGCTCTTGCGTGCGCTTGACTCGGGCACGCACTCGGTCCAGCGTTAAGAAACTGTTACAATAAAGCTTGCCATGACGACCACGCACTACATCGCCGAAATCGACGAAGCTCACCAAATCTCAGCCCTTTGGGTTAAGCCCAACGGCCGAAAATACGCCAGAGTTTTCAATCCTTTTGTTGATATGTTGGAGCCGAGTAAATTCGCTACATTTGACGGGGCGACCGAGGCTGACATCAAGAAGTGGATTGCGGTTCAAAAGGCGATATCCGCCCGCTAGTCTTGGGGTTGGCTCTCAAGCTCAAGCACATTCCCCTCTGGGTCTCGGACATAGACGCACAGGCATGGGCGTTCCGACGTTCCAAGGTTCACGACCTCGCCCTGTTGGCTGCCTCCGCAGTCCAAGATCCGGTCCAGTGCGGCCTCAAGATCCGGCACCTGCAACGCTATATGTCCGTACCCGGGTGCATTGATCGGTCGCACACCACCTTGTGCGGCGTCACTGTATTCCATGATCTCAAGAAACGGCTTCGATCTATCGGGAAAATCCAGCCAAATCGAGCAAATGTCTGAGCCCGGCAAACCGTTGCCGCGAGAAATGATCCCACCAGACAGGCGTTTGGGCGGGCGGCGCATACGCAAGCCAAGCGCGTCAATGTAAAACTGCGCGAGACGCTTTGCGTTGCCAGCGGTTATGCTAACGTGGGCAAGCTTCACTTGTGCGACCTTTTCATCTGAACGCCATTGAACCCAACTTGGCGAGGAAGCGCCCAAGCTCTGGCTTGTATCCATCGTGTGGAACGTCGTCGCGGTGAAACCAGCGCGTCTGATATGACCTCTCGTTCAGCCGCGTCAAAAGGCACAATTCCCGCTAGCTCATTGCGTATCCGCGCGCGAAGGGATGCTTTCGGCATGGGTTAATCAAATTAGCAAGGCGCAGGGCGGTGCAATGTCATGTCTCTTGGTCGCGACTTCTGTTCATGATCATTGCAACTTTCGTAAGGACCGTTCCAGCCAGCGCCAGCAAGACAATGATGCGGACAAGGTGATGGGTCGCCACAAAGGCCACGTCAGCTTGGATCGCCAGCGACACAAGGCTCATCTCATTGAGACCCCCAGGCGCGTAGGCCAAAAGAAGCTGTGCGGTGCTGTATCCGGTCACCGCGTGCACGCCCCACGCGGTGACTGCGGCGACCGCCATCATGATTACCCTGGACACAAACGCCAGTCGCAGCGCGTAAAACACGTCGACAGGTTGGCTGCCTTTGAACCGG
>JBCBID010000074.1:0-3021 GCA_038525015.1 Pseudomonadota bacterium
CATGACGCGGTAAATGTCCATGAGCGCGGTTTCGCGGTTCATGTTCTTGTCCGTGTTCATGGTGTTGCGCATGTACGGGCCGACATTGACGTTGTCGATGTCCAGCACCGGGATCTCGGTGATCCCTGCATCGATCAGCTCTTTGGCGGTGCCGCCGATCAGCGTGCCGTCTTTGTCATATTCCAGGGTCAGCTCATCACCGGCCTCGACATAGATCGCGCCGTTTTCTTCGTTGATGATGTCCTTGGCGACGAACTTGCCGACGATATGCTCAAACGGCACCAGCAGGTCGCTGACATTGCCCTCGTCGATCAGCTTTTTCACCGCGCGCGGCGTGACCTTTTTGCCCGCTTCGGCGATCACTTCGCCGGATTTGGCGTCGACCAAATCGTATGTCGGACGGGTGCCGCGCACACGCTCGGGGAAGAACGGGGTGACCCAGCCTTTGTTCTTCTTCAGCGTGAAGGTGACGGTGTTGTAATAGGCGTCCATGATCGCCTCTTGGTCCAGACCAAGCGCATAGAGCAGCGTCGTCACCGGCAGTTTGCGGCGGCGGTCGATGCGGGCGAACACGATATCCTTGGCGTCGAATTCGAAATCCAGCCACGAGCCGCGATAGGGAATGATGCGGCAGGCGAACAGCAGCTTGCCCGACGAATGCGTCTTGCCCTTGTCGTGGTCAAAGAACACACCGGGCGAGCGGTGCATCTGGGACACGATTACACGCTCAGTCCCGTTCACGATGAACGTCCCGTTCGGTGTCATCAGGGGCATGTCGCCCATGAACACGTCTTGTTCCTTGATGTCCTTGACCGACTTGGCGCCCGTGTCCTCATCCACATCAAACACAATCAGACGCAGGGTGACCTTCAGCGGCGCGCTATAGGTCATGTCGCGCTGCTGGCACTCCTCAACATCATATTTGGGCTTTTCCAGCTCGTACTTGACGTACTCCAGAACGGACGTTTCGTTGAAGTCCTTGATCGGGAACACCGACTGGAACACTCCCATGATCCCCTCGCCGTCCATGGGCGTCGGCTCATCACCGGAATTCAGAAAAAGATCATACGAGGATTTCTGCACCTCAATGAGGTTCGGCATGTCCAGCACTTCGCGGATTTTGCCGTAATATTTACGAAGACGTTTCTGACCAAGGAACGATTGTGCCATGCGAATGTCGCACTCCATCTTTGTTATGTTCGCACGCGGGCGGGGCGAGCCGCTGCGAACCGCAAAGACCGAAAAGGTGGATCTATCCCTGCGCACCGGCCCAAAGGTGCGCGCCCGACCACTGCCTTTCCAAGAAAACCGTCACTGTCCGTGGGGTGGCGGCTTACTACGAAAGGGAGACGAAAGATGTGGTGGTTGCCTGCTCCTGCCCTGTAAACGCCATATGCCGGGCGCGAATCAATCGTGCCCAGCGGAAGCTACGACATAGGTGACAGGTTATGTGAGCGCAACAGCAGGGGCGGCGGAAAAACGCAAAAAGTGCATTTTTCTTTAACGCAACGCTCTGTGGATAAGAGCGTACGCGGCTTGAGGCCCTTTTTGCAACAAAAATCAGCGAGTGGGTTAATGCAGTTCACAAACTAAATGTGCTTCGGTGATCCGAGATGTGTCCAACATCGCGGGGACAGCAGCCTGACCCAACGCGTTACGAAGTTGCGCCAGCTAAATGCGGCCTCCCCCGCGACCAGCGGCCCTCCAACGCGCTGGCGTCATTGTGGCCGCGCGATGGGGTGAGTGGACGGTAAGACATCAACGAAACCGGATTGACAGCTGTTCGCCTGCCTGCGCAGGACTTCGCATAGGCGATCAGGCGACCTTAGTTTGGCACGAATTCAGGACCGGAACACGGCAGAAAAACGCCACGTCTTGGCCCGGTGACAACCTGCGGCCTACACTCTATGACGTGGTTCAGCCTTACAGCAGCGCCAGGTGTGTCCGGAAAGTCAGGAATGCTGAAACCGACATTTCTTTTGGGATCGTACGGGCCACTCGGCCAAGTCTTGTAGGCCGCAATATAAACCCTGTGGTAGTATGCCGCCTTGTCCGGAATGCGGTGCGGCTCTGTGAAAAACCGCCGCCAAGCACCTGATACATGGTCCGACAGACCGTCACCAAACGCAGAATTCGGTTGGGCGCCATATGCGTCAACCCAGACGCGGGCCAATCGAGCGGATTGATCCGGCGTCATCCCTTCCAATCCAACATAGCAAGATGATCCAAGATACAGCACCGACACGGCTTTATCAGGCGCCGTTATGTCCGTGCGCGGTATCGCTTTTCCGTTTCTCGCCTGCACCATCCGGACAGACACGTCAAATCCGGCGCGTTCAAAATCCCGGCGTACCTTCTCGTTGTCCATCAATCCTGTGCATGCACGGACTGCGCGCTCTGCAACGGCAAAGCTCTGTGCGTCGGCCGGAACGTTGCTCACCAGCCGTGTGTCCAGCGGAGGTATCCCGCACCCGGCAACCACAAGCAGCGCAGCAAAAAGGTATGACGTCATCCGACGCATCTACGTGCTCCCACAACGTCGGTGCGTGTTACACCGAAACGCAATCTCCCATCGAACCCTCAGATACGGCATTCCGAAATCAGAATTCAATCTAACACAACAAACTAACACAACAAAAAAGCGCCCCGGTCTCCCGGAGCGCCCTCAAACGTAGGATGGGCAATCTGCCCACCAAGCTTACGCCAGTTCGACTTCCGCGCCAGCTGCTTCCAGCTTGCCCTTGATCTCTTCGGCTTCGTCTTTGGCAACGCCTTCCTTGATCTTGCCACCGGCTTCGACCAGGTCCTTGGCTTCTTTCAGGCCCAGACCGGTGATGCCACGCACTTCCTTGATCACGTTGATCTTGGAGGCGCCTGCGTTTTTCAGGACAACGTCGAATTCCGACTTCTCTTCCTCAGCCGCACCGCCAGCGTCGCCGCCAGCAGGGCCCGCCATCATGACCGCGCCACCGGCTGCGGGCTCGATGCCGTACTCGTCCTTGAGGATGGTTTTCAGTTCTT
>JBCBID010000075.1:0-2175 GCA_038525015.1 Pseudomonadota bacterium
CGCGACTGCTGGCACAGTACGAAACTGTCGATTGTCTGCTCAAACGGATCAGAGATAAAGTCGCGTGTCTGAACAACTTCTACGAAATCCAGGTGCCGCGTGCGCGAAGATTGCCATTCCCGAGACCCAAGCGGTCGCCCTGTCACTTAGGGCACCCACTTTTCCAGAAACGCCTGAAACTCCGGTGCCCAAGCGGGCTCAAACGGCTCGTCCCCGACGACGATCGCAATGAGATGATCGGGGGCAAGATGGTGTTGCAATTTGTTGAACAGTATCTCCGGGTCCATCCAGTGGATGCTCGAGGCAAAGGTCACCAGATCGAACCTTCCCTCCAGTCCGGCATCCTCTGCCGTGGCGCACAGCCAATGAAGGTTTGCAGCATCGCCATTGTCGAAGGACTTGCCCAAGTCGATCATTTTCGCGGATGGATCAACGGCAACGACCTGGTCGAAGTATTTCGCCATAGGCCGCGCGATCTTGCCCGCACCACACCCCAGATCGAGCAATCGACGGTGCGACGGCGCATTTTCCAATACAAAAGCATAGGCGCCGACGGCATAAGGCGGCCGATGACCATACAGATCGGCAACCTCAGCTGCCATAAAGGACGCGCCTATCAGGTCGTCAGGCGTGCCGATCTGCTGCTCTGTCATCAGCTACATCACCAACCCTAGGCGCTTCAAATAGGCAAACCCCTGCGGGATGTCCGACTTGCGGCGAAGCTCCAGCACCAGATACGGTTCTGATCCGCAGTCGGACAAGGCACGAAACACCTCTTGCCAGTGGATTTCGCCCTCGCCGGGCGCCCAGTGCCGGTCGGCGTGGCCGTCAAGGTCTTGCAGATGCACGTGACGCAACTGGTTGCTGGCATCTCGGACAAAGTAATCCACTGGTGGCGCGCCTGACATGCGGCGCGCGAGATGCGCATGGCCTGTGTCAATCGACACGGCAATCGCGTCACTGTCAAAGCTGTCGACCATGGCCCGCCTGCTTGCCGGGTCTACATCCAGAATGTTTTCGATGACCAGAGTGATGCCTGCCGTCTCTGCCGCCTTGACCACGGGCACCATCACATCATGGATACGGGCCAGTTTGCTGTCCCAATAGTTTGGCTTGTTGAGCCGGTTCAATTCGTACCAGCGGGTGAAGGGCGAATGCAGCACCATTTGCCGCGCGCCGACACGTTCGGCGGCCTCAAGTGCTTTCAGGTAGCGCGCGGTGATGATGGTGCGCACTTCGGGGTCTTTGTTGTCCATGTCCAGCCCCTCGTAAGGCCCGTGCAGTCCCAGCCGTCCACGAAACCCCTTCAGAGCCGATTTCGCAGCGGCAACGCGGTCTTCAAACTCAAGCGCGAGGTCTTGGTGGGTACTAAAGCCTTGCAACTCGATGTCGCGGTCGGCACCAAAAAGCCAATCGCGGTGATCGGCAATTTCATGCGGAGCAAGGCAAGCGCCAATCTTAAGCGAGGTCATAGGCGGGCGTCCTTCTTGGGTTTAAGACACTTAACATCCCCAGGATCCGCCTGATCCCGAGGCCAAAGAGCTGGCACGTCGTCCCGATCCAACGTCATGCAGCCAGCGGTATCGCGCGATAGGCTGCGCGGCCCGCAACCCAGGTTCCTTGGATCGCGGGGGTTTGCCCCTTGGGCCAATCTACCAGCACAAGGTCAGCCCGTTTGCCGACAGCGATTTCACCCCGGTCATCCAATCCCATCGCCCGCGCCGGACCGCTTGACACAAGCGACCACAGTGTTGACCGATCCGCCCGTTTTTCCCGATCCAAACGGTCCACCGCGGCCAGCATGGCAGGGTAGTAATAGTCAGAGGCCAGGGCATCACACAGGCCCGCTTCAACCATGTCACCGGCCCCAAGCGAACCGATATGGCTGCCGCCACGTACCGCATTGGGCGATCCGAAGACGATCATATCACCGTTCGTGCGGGCTTGCTCAACCGGGCCCATCGTCATCGGGAACTCGGAAGTAGATGCCCCTAGACGATTGTAAAACTGGCGCGTTTCAGCCTGGGTGTCATCGTGGCTCAACATTGGGATACCCTTGGCGCGGGCCTTTGCCGCCACGCTTTGCAGCGTTTCCACAACGTCCGCCCGCCGGTTCCAGACCTTGTGCACCAACGCCTTGTGATCGTTGTAGTCCAAGCCCGACCTTTCCGTATG
>JBCBID010000076.1:0-1795 GCA_038525015.1 Pseudomonadota bacterium
ACCCGTACCACCCGCCGCTGGACCGTGTGCGCGTGATGACCCGCTGGGGCATGCGCACGCGGCATGTGATCACCGAGCCGGTGCCTGCGCGCTTTGCGCATTATCCTCAGTACCGTGACGGCATGTGGTCGCGGGTGAAGATGTGATCCATGGCGAAAAAGGAACCCATTACCTACGCCGATAGCCGCACGGATCTGCCGGGCAATGACTTTGCCCAGAAGCTGGCCGATCTGCGGATCGCGCGGCTCTTTGCCGAGCGCTCAAAGGCGACAGAGCAGAACAACAGGCCAGACTATGTCCGCGACGCGTCCGACGTGTCGCGGAACACCGCGCCTCACCCACATCGCCAAGATCATCCGTCTATGGTGGCGCAAGAGCACCCACATCCGGTGCTCAAACCCTCCCCATCCCTCGCTGCTGACGTAGATGCCGCCGCGTTTAACGCGCGGTGGGAGGCCGAGCGGCAGCGCAACACACAATCGCAACCACCCCAACCCAACCAAGGAGAACGACCCATGTCAGACGACACCACCCAACCCCGCCGCCCGGAAGACACTGTCCGTGAAGGCCCGCTTAAAGCCGCCATCTGGCGCAATGAGAGCGAGAACGGGGCCTACCACTCCGTGACGGTGGCCCGCACCTACAAGGACCGGGACGGCAATCTGCAGGACACCCAGAGCTTCCGCAGCAAGGATATGCTGGGCCTGTCGGAGCTCGCCCGCTGTGCGCATCACCACGTGAACGAGCTGGACCGCGCGGCCTTCAAGGAACAACGCCAAGGCGAGGCGCAAGAGCCATCCCAGACGCGCGACCAGAGCCACAGCCGCTAACACCTGCGCCGCGTGCCAATGGGTGCGCGGCGCACCTCGCCTAGGAAAATAATCCTTGCCAGATAAGCACTTATCGTGCAATATGTTCTCTTTTTGTTCGCGCAACGCACCCGCGCGAACACAACAAAGGAGACAGAACAAGGAGCCATTTATGACCGCCGCAACACCCCAAGACACCGAAGCCCCACCAACGCTGACCTGCGATTGGGAAGAATGGCTGTGCTACCTCGAAGACGTAGACGCCACCGATGCCGAGAAACGCCAGTTGATCGAAACCCTCTGGGCCATCGTTGTGGCCTTTGTCGATCTTGGCTGGGACGTTGAGGCCACCTCAGAAACCTGTGGACAAACCCTCGATCTCAAGGCCGCGCTGACCGCTGCCGTGCTACACTCAACAGACACAAAACCAGAACAGGAGGACGCATGACCACAACGCAAAAAGCTGTCATCTATTGTCGCGTCTCTTCCCGCGCGCAAGAGACCGACGGTCATGGCCTCGAATCTCAAGAAACCCGCTGCCGTCAATATGCCGCTGCCCAAGGCTATGACGTTGTGATGACCTTTCCGGACACTGTGACCGGGGGTGGTGACTTCATGAAGCGCCCCGGCATGATGGCGCTTTTGGCGTTTTTAGATGCTCAGCCTGACGAAAACTACGTCGTGATCTTCGATGATCTCAAGCGGTATGCCCGCGACGTGGAATTCCACCTGAAACTTCAACGCGAGATGATTGCGCGTGGGGCCACCCGCGAGTGCCTCAACTTCAACTTCTCGGACACGCCAGAGGGCAAGTTCCACGAGATCATCATCGCGGCAACAGGCCAGCTGGAACGCGAAGTAAATGGTCGCCAGGTTGCGCAGAAGATGAAAGCGCGCATGGACTCAGGGTATTGGATACATAACGCACCTATCGGGTACACATACGAGAGGGTTCCGGGACGCGGGCGCAGGCTGGTGCGCAGCCC
>JBCBID010000077.1:0-1226 GCA_038525015.1 Pseudomonadota bacterium
ACGAGCTGACCCTTGAATACGACAAGGACGGCGATCTGATCGGCGGTACTGTTAAGGAATTGGTTGATGCGGGGATTACAGAGATCCCTGTGTTGGACATCGATAATGTGAATGTCGGTCCGTACATGCGCAATACGATGGCGCAGGACAAGAACATGAACCGGGAAACCGCGCTCATGGACATTTACCGCGTCATGCGTCCGGGCGAGCCGCCCACCGTCGAAGCCGCGTCGGCCCTTTTCGACACGCTGTTCTTTGACTCTGAGCGCTATGACCTGTCGGCTGTTGGCCGCGTGAAGATGAACATGCGTCTGGCGCTGGATGCCGAGGACACGCAGCGCACGCTGCGCCGCGAAGACATCGTGGCCTGTATCAAGGCGCTGGTGGAGTTGCGCGACGGCAAGGGCGACGTGGACGACATCGACCACCTTGGGAACCGCCGCGTGCGGTCCGTTGGTGAGTTGATGGAGAACCAGTACCGCGTGGGTCTGTTGCGCATGGAGCGTGCGATCAAGGAGCGGATGTCTTCCGTCGAGATCGACACAGTGATGCCTCAGGACCTGATCAACGCCAAGCCTGCCGCGGCGGCGGTGCGCGAGTTCTTTGGCTCGTCCCAATTGTCGCAGTTCATGGACCAGACCAACCCGCTGTCCGAAGTGACGCACAAGCGGCGTCTGTCGGCGCTTGGGCCGGGTGGCCTGACCCGTGAGCGCGCAGGTTTTGAGGTGCGCGACGTGCACCCGACCCATTATGGCCGGATGTGTCCGATTGAGACGCCGGAAGGGCCGAACATTGGTCTGATTAACTCGTTGGCCACATTTGCCCGTGTGAACAAGTACGGCTTTATCGAAACGCCCTACCGCGTGGTCAAGGAAGGCCAGGTGACGGACGAAGTGCATTACATGTCCGCGACCGAAGAGATGCGGCACACAGTGGCGCAGGCGAACGCGTCGCTGGATGATGCTGGCCGCTTCAACAACGAGATGGTGAACACCCGTCAGTCCGGTGACTACACCCTCGCGCCCGTAGATCAAGTGGACCTGATCGACGTGTCGCCCAAGCAGTTGGTGTCGGTTGCCGCTTCGCTGATTCCGTTCCTTGAGAATGACGACGCGAACCGGGCGCTGATGGGCTCGAACATGCAACGTCAGGCGGTTCCGCTGTTGCAGGCCGAGGCGCCGCTGGTTGGTACCGGGATCGAAGAGGTTGTGGCGCGCGACTCTGGT
>JBCBID010000078.1:0-1131 GCA_038525015.1 Pseudomonadota bacterium
CGCGGTGGGAGGCCGAGCGGCAGCGCAACACACAATCGCAACCACCCCAACCCAATCAAGGAGAACGACCCATGTCAGACGACACCACCCAACCCCGCCGTCCGGAAGACACTGTCCGTGAAGGCCCGCTCAAAGCCGCCATCTGGCGCAATGAGAGCGAGAACGGGGCTTATCATTCCGTCACTGTCGCGCGCACCTACAAGGACCGGGACGGCAATCTGCAGGACACCCAAAGCTTCCGCAGCAAGGATATGCTTGGCCTGTCGGAGCTCGCCCGCCGTGCGCATCACCACGTGAACGAGCTGGATCGCGCGGCCTTCAAGGAACAGCGCCAAGGCGCGGCGCAAGAGCCATCCCAGACGCCCGACCAGAGCCACAGCCGCTAACAGCTGCGCCGCGTGCCAAAGGGTGCGCGGCGCAACCCGCCTAGGAAAATAATCCTTGCCAGATATGCACTTATCGGGCAATATGTTCTCTTTTTGTTCGCGCAACACACGCCGCAAAGGAGACGGAACAAGGAGCCATTTATGACCGCCGCACCACCCCAAGACACCGAAGCCCCACCAACACTGACCTGCGATTGGCAAGATTGGCTGTCCTACCTCGAAGAGGTAGACGCAACCGATGCCGAGAAACGCCAGCTGATCGAAACCCTCTGGGCTATTGTGGTCGCGTTTGTCGATCTGGGCTGGGATGTCGAGGCCACCTCAGAAACCTGTGGACAAACCCTCGATCTCAAGGCCGCCCTGACCGCTGCTGTGCTACACTCGACGCATACAAAACAAGAACAGGAGGACGCATGACCACAACGCAGAAGGCTGTCATCTATTGTCGCGTCTCTTCGCGCGCACAAGAGACCGACGGCCACGGACTCGAATCCCAAGAAACCCGCTGCCGTCAATATGCCGCTGCCCAAGGCTATGACGTCGTCATGACCTTCCCCGATACCGTAACCGGGGGAGGTGACTTCATGAAGCGCCCCGGCATGATGGCGCTTTTGGCGTTTTTAGATGCTCAGCCTGATGAAAACTACGTCGTGATTTTCGATGACCTGAAGCGGTATGCCCGCGACGTGGAATTCCACCTGAAACTTCAACGCGAGATGATTGCGCGTGGGGCCACCCGCGAGTG
>JBCBID010000079.1:0-1126 GCA_038525015.1 Pseudomonadota bacterium
GGAATACGGTCGTTTCCTCGAAAGCGTGTCCAAGGGCCGTTGAACGGCGTCAATCTGCGTCGCTAGGCTGCAGGGTGTGCGTTGACCGTCCGCCTTCTTTGAGCGGGATGTTGGCGTGACTGCATCCAAGATCAGACAGGAAGGAGATCAAACCGTTTGCGGTTTTGAATTCGCGAATCTGGACTTCGTCCTTGTCGGCCGAGGCTCTTGAGAGAACGAGCAAGCGTTCCGACGAGCCGTCCTGGCTCACGCCGCGAATGACCCATTTCCCATACCAGACAGCGGCTTTTCGAGTGGCGGACGATGTACAGATGACTTCTGCATTGAACCCTTCTGCCATCAGGCTTCGCAAACGACCTTCGGTGACCACATTCGGTGCGGTCTTCCCCAGATCAAACGTCATTCCTTCCCCCTTGCCAGCCTCTACCCTTTCGTTCTGAAAAGGCCGGCCGCCACCTGTCACACCTGAGCCGAGCCGCGGCGATGTTATGATATCGGCGCGATTCCGCTGGTAGCATTAAGCATCATGTTGCCGGGAATCCAATACATATGGGCGTCCGGGGCGTGTCGATGTGCGTCAAGCGAGGATTCGATCTTGTAGTCTTGCATTGAGGTGATGGCGGCGATTGCCACTCCAGGAGTGCCGAGAAAGAGCGTATTCGCCAGTTCAGGAGCGACGCCTTTTCTTTGTTTGATATCGGTGGTCAGAGCTTGAAACGACTTCGAACGCACTGCCAACGACTTCTTGACTATCGTGCATCATATGACTACGCTGATCGCATCATATGGAGATATCCCATGTTGGAACCCGTTCAATTCGCTCCCGAAGATGGCACCGTGCAACCCGTTGCCGAGGCTGACAAGATTACGGCTATCGTCAAGGCTGTCGTCCGCGCTGCCGACGCATGGGGCCTGTCGAACGCCGAGGCCGCGGCACTTTTTGACGTTCCAAGTGCGACGTGGAGCAGGATGAAGGCGGGCACCTACAAAGGTGTGCTTGATCAGGACAAAGTCACTCGGGCGAGCCTTCTGATCGGTCTCTTCAAAGGACTCCGGCTCTTGTTCAACGGTCCGTTGACCTATGGCTGGCCGAAAACCGCAAACTCCGGTCCCGGATTCAATGGCC
>JBCBID010000080.1:0-813 GCA_038525015.1 Pseudomonadota bacterium
GACGCTGACCTTCCCTGCATTGAAAGAGGCCATTGATCTGATCCCAGCGGGTGGTGATCAGTGGCTGGACTTTGCCTTCCATATGTCGCGCTCGACCTTCCCCTTGGTGCGCCGCGTGGAGGCTGAGATTGCGGCCTCCCGCTCAGAGACCGGAAGCGGCTTCCAAGGCATTCTGGGGGAACTATTGCGGGCCGTCGCCAGCCTCTCAGATCCTATTTTGTTGGCCTCCGTTTCCCCGCCCTACACCATGTCTCTGGGCGATCTCGTGAAGGACGATCAGGCATGGCAGCTCTACCTCATGCCGCCTGCAGAGTTTGTCGGGGCCTGGGCACCGGTTCTGAAGTCGTTTTTTGTCGGCGCGATGCTTTACAAGTCCCGCGCACCTGCCGCCAAACGCATCACCTTCTTCTTGGATGAATGCGGCCAGCTTGGCGGCACATCTGGCTTTCCGCTTGTTCCGCGCCTCTTCACCTACGGTGCTGGCATTGGCGTCCAGCCCGTCGCCGTGTTCCAGTCCAACCGCCAGATGCGCGGGTTGGGGCCGGATGCGGAATCGCTGATCCTGTCCAGTGCGGCCTGCAAGCTGATGTTCGCCTTGCGCGACATTGAAAGCGCCACAGACTGCTCCAAGATGCTGGGCAGCCAAAGCCTTGCCTATGATGATCGGCTGGCGCAACAGCGGGCGCAGCACGCCCGCAATGAAGCGCTGCGCTCCCTGATCGACGGCGGCGATCCGCTGCAAGCGGCGCTTGCTGTCTCGCAACAGGGGTTTGAAGCGCAGCATCAGGCCAAGCAGCACCGTCAATTGCAACT
>JBCBID010000081.1:0-712 GCA_038525015.1 Pseudomonadota bacterium
TTGCGTCGCAACGCCGATGGCACGACCCTCAGTTTGGGCGATGTGGCCGAGGTCACGCGCCTGGGCATTGACCGTGACCGGGCCTTTCTCGTCGGGGATGAGCCTGCGATCCGAGTGCGCGTGGAACGCTCCCAACGCGGTGACGCTTTGGCCATACAAGCGATCACCGAAGAGGTGGCTGCGGAGCTTCAAGGCAATATGCCCGAGGGTTCTGAGATCCGCCTCACCAATTCTTTGTCCGAGGTCATTCAAGCCCGCCTAAATATCCTTCTAGACAACGGGCTTTATGGCTTTGGCCTCGTCATCTTACTGCTTTTTCTTTTCTTGAACGCGCGCACGGCGTTTTGGGTGGCGGCGGGCATTCCGGTGGCGATGATGGCAACGCTTGCGATCATGTTCGCGGCAGGCCTGACCATCAATATGATCTCGCTCTTTGCGCTGATCATCACCCTTGGGATCGTTGTTGATGATGCGATCGTCGTGGGCGAGCACGCTGATTTCCGTGCCCGAAGTCTCGGCGAGTCCCCGGCCGTTGCCGCCGAAAGCGCCGCACGCCGGATGGCGGCCCCGGTTTTTTCGGCGACAGTGACCACGGTCATCGCATTTGCTGGTCTGACAGCTATCGGCGGACGCTTTGGCGATCTGATTATGGCGATCCCCTTCACGGTCATCGCGGTGCTGGCGGCTAGTCTGATCGAGTGCTTTTTGATCC
>JBCBID010000082.1:0-291 GCA_038525015.1 Pseudomonadota bacterium
GCTTAGTGTGATGTGTCTGACACAGACTCCAACGAGACCGCAGCGTCCAGTTATTGTGAGCTAACCTATAAAGCAGCTCCGAGCCTACAAATTTACTACTATATATAAGCCTTTGGCTTGATAGTGCCTCGGAGCTGTGTCGAACCACCGACACGAGGATTTTAAATTTTCCTTTCCGACCGCACCTGCAGCTTCTGTCTCAGCTTCTGAGGTTGCCATTTGCGCGATGGAAACCTTTGACCCTGTTCCAGCGAACATGAGCATGCCCTGTCATACAGAGAGACTAAAATG
>JBCBID010000082.1:301-617 GCA_038525015.1 Pseudomonadota bacterium
ACTAAAATGAGACTATGGAAATATGTACTTGTCTCGTATGCATTTAAGTGACTGAAATCATTGGAGGCGAGTACCGGAATCGAACCGGTGTACACGGATTTGCAATCCGCTGCGTCACCACTCCGCCAACTCGCCGCAATGGTCGGCTTCACCTAACGCAAGGCAAAGAGTGGTGCAAGATGGTTATCGGTGCTTCGACGTTGCTTGAGCAGGCGAGGTGTGGCAAAGGCTTATCCAGCCGATTTTGTCCGTTTGGAACGCCACATGTCCGACAACGCCACGCGCCGCATCATGATGGTCGATACTCAGGTTCGAC
>JBCBID010000083.1:0-603 GCA_038525015.1 Pseudomonadota bacterium
GGCTATCTGACCATCAACGGGCTGGCGGCGGCCGATATCCTGCTGGTGCCCATGGGGGCCTCATTTCTGGAATTTGATTCAACGGGCCGCTTCTTTGACATGCTGCACGCCACCTTCGGATCGATCGAAGAAGCCGAGAATATGGCCGCCCGCGCCCTGGGCCGGGATGAAATGGCGTTCCAGTGGGATGCAGTGCGGGCCGTGGTGACCCGCTATGACGGGGCGCAACAGGCCGAACTTGCGGCTCTAATGCAGGCGTATTTGGGTGAAACCCTGTCCCCGCACCGGCAAGGCTTTACCGCCCTGATCGGTCAGGCGGGCGAAAAGGTCCAAGGCATCTACGAGGCCGATTACCGCGATTTCAACCGCGAAACCTATGTGCGCGGGCGCGAAACCTTTGATGCCACCTATGCCGCGTTCAAGCAGCTTTTGGTGGGGGCCTGGGCGCGGGATGCGTCACAGGCGCTGGACCGGGCGAGTTAGAGCCGAAATAAGACCCTAACAAGGGCAAAAGAGGGATATTCGAGATGGCCAAACGCAAACGCCTCAGCCCCGCCAACCCGGATGTGTTCGGCACCGCACCCGACACCCCTCCCAATTCGG
>JBCBID010000084.1:0-560 GCA_038525015.1 Pseudomonadota bacterium
CCGGATGCGCTGCTGGTCAAGCTGGAATTGCGCGCGCCCAATGCGCTGGCGCGCCCGGTGCGGGTGTCCGTGGGCTGCGCGCTGTGGCAGGTGATGGAAGACCTCGCCGCACGCACCTATGTGCCTGACAGCGACGCGTCACGGCAGATGGGCGCGGGCGCCGGGCTGATGGACCTCGACTGAGCCGGCGGCGCGTTTGGCGGATCGGCCCTTCGGGGAGGATTTTTTGAAAACAGAGAAGGGGGTGTGGTGGCGTGGACGACGCGCTGTTTTGGGCGTTGGGTCTTGGCGGTGGGGTTTCGCGGCGGGTCGGGGGTCAGCGGTTCTTTGGGCGGTGGCTGCCGGGCCGGGTTGCGCGGGATCAGCGGATAAAGGGGTCTTGGGGGTACGTGACGCCCGCGAGGTAGAGGCCGTGGGGCGGGCAGACGGGGCCGCAGGCGGCGCGGTTTTTGGCGGCGAGCGCGTCGGCGACGTGCCGGGCCGTCCATGCGCCCGCGCCGACGCGTTCGAGCGTGCCGACGAAGCTGCGCACCTGGTTGTGCAGGAAGGAGCGCGCGCGG
>JBCBID010000085.1:0-554 GCA_038525015.1 Pseudomonadota bacterium
CCCGACCTGGATCCGGCGCATCGCCGTCCGCAAGCGCGCCGCCCACCGCGCTGCGGGGGCGCATAACAGCGCGCCCTGTTGCCCGTTCACGACACGCGATGTCGCTCTGCCCCCACCGCTGCTTCGTCTGGCCAAATAAACTCTGCCCGAAGGGCCGATCTGGCCCGTGTCCAAAGGGTTCAGATCATGCAAACCACCTCCCGCGTTGTTGTCATCGGCGGCGGCGTTGTCGGCGCCTCCGTGCTTTACCACCTGACCAAGCTGGGGTGGTCCGACGTGATGCTGGTCGAACGGTCCGAGCTCACCTCAGGCTCCACCTGGCACGCCGCGGGCAACTGCCCGAACTTCGCCCCGAATTGGGCCGTGATGAACATGCAGCGGTACAGCCTCGACATGTATCGCACGCTCGCGGATGAGGTAGATTATCCGATGAACTACCATGTGACCGGGGCTTTGCGTCTCGGCCACACAAAAGAACGCCGTCAGGAGTTTGAGCGGGTCTGCGGCCAGGCCAAAGCGATGGGGTTGCCGCTCGAAATGGTCGGTATTGAGGA
>JBCBID010000086.1:0-551 GCA_038525015.1 Pseudomonadota bacterium
GTGCCATGTTACTGTCTTCCGTTTTGCTAAACGATGGCGCGCCCGATGACGCCCACCTATGGTTAAAGGCCCCCGAAGGTGCCCGAGTTTATCCGGTGATGTGAAACCACAAACAAAGCCCCGGACGAATCCGGGGCCTGACGGATGGGGTCGTTTAGGCCACGCGGCACACAGGGTCAACCCGTAGGGTGGGCAATCTGCCCACCCAAACCCGCCGCCCCCCATGCACAACGCCAAGCCGGACATACGCCAGCCCCCGCTCGCGAAATTGTCCAACGGACAATCGCGTGTTGGGCGAAGTTAGGTTGGCACCGTGAGGGCTAAACAATACAGTGAAAAGCACCCAAACACGTCCCCGGTGATCCGCGAGCAGAGTTGGCTGAAACATGTCGGCTGTGCGGACAAAGTGAGCTTTCGCTGCGGCTGCGCCAGCGTCCTCTTTCACGTTAATTAGCCTGTGTTTCGCAACACGAGAACCAGTACTGCGCCCTAAAAGATGAACAATCCAATTTCTCCTTCTTTAACGGTATCTAACCATTTCGCCATGGTAG
>JBCBID010000087.1:0-541 GCA_038525015.1 Pseudomonadota bacterium
AAACCGCCTCGTTTCGGTAAACGCCCGTTAACCCTTATGCGGGTATACAGACGGGGACACAGGCGGCGTATTGGCCTTGTAGGTTTTTAGTGAGTGCAAGCGGGGGCGAAAGCCTCCGCTTTTTTCGTTCTCCACGAACGGGCTGCACACAGGGCGGGATCAAGGCCAAAGGCCGCCGCCCCATCGCCGGGCCGCCCCCCGGCACGGCGATATGGTTGATGTATGCGCATCGCTCGGATCGAAGATGTACGTGGCGGCGATAAAGCGCTGCTGCAGAGCGGTCGGTTCGCCGCACCGCGGCCCGTCGATGGGGTGGCTGTTCGCTTCGGATAATTTATTGCAGACCACCACTGAGCAAACTGCATGCACGGGACGCACATAGGTCTCAAGCTACTATTCAAGACCGGCCAAATCAGTTTGTCGCAAAACTGTATCTGTCCCAAGAGGCTCTGCCGCCCTCCGCGCACTCAAACATCCAACTCCTCCACAAACCGCGCGTTCTCCTGGATGTACTGAAACCGCATCTCCGGCTTCTTGCCCA
>JBCBID010000088.1:0-530 GCA_038525015.1 Pseudomonadota bacterium
CTTTCACCCCGTTGGAACAGCAAACGGCCGCCAATGGCCCCTTCAGGGATACCGGGTCCGCGAACCGGGTAAAGTGATAAAGCGCCGCAATTGTATACATGCCCGCCAGATACGCCCGCCCGCCGCGCCAATCAAGCCGTAGGGCGGGGTTCACCCCGCCGCCCCGCCACGATACAACCTGATCCAAGGAGGCGGCCCATGTCCCATGCGCTTGTTGTCATCGATGTGCAAAACGACTTTTGCCCCGGCGGTGCGCTGGCCGTGCCCGGTGGCGACCAGATCGTGGCCGGCATCAACGCCCTGATGGCCGAGGCCGACACCGTCGTGCTGACCCAGGACTGGCACCCGGTGGGCCACTCGTCCTTTGCCAGTTCACACGAAGGCAAGAACCCCTACGACATGACGGAAATGCCCTACGGCCCGCAGGTTCTGTGGCCCGACCATTGCATCCAGGGCAGCGCAGGTGCCGCGTTCCATGCAGACCTCGAGGCGCACCGCGCCCAGATGATTGTCCGCAAGGGCTTCCGCCC
>JBCBID010000089.1:0-530 GCA_038525015.1 Pseudomonadota bacterium
CTTGTTCAGCATTGATCCGGCGACCGGCGTTCTGACCTTCGTGGCCGCACCGGACTTCGAAGCGGCGGGCGATGCGGATGGCGACAATTTCGGGCCGATGATGGCCACCGCTTGTATCATCGTGACCCCGCTCATCGTGGCCTTCTTGCTGGCGCAACGGCGCTTCATAGAAGGGATCACGCTTTCAGGAATGAAGTAGGGCGGGCCAAGGCCCACCCCACAACGAAATCCCAAACGGGATACCAACCGGGGCGCTGCCAATCGCCAAACCGTCAGGCCCCTAGCACATGGAGAGAGTAATGAAAAAACTCACAACCGCAATGGCGCTTGCACTGCTCGCAGGCCCCACCTTGGCAGAAGACAAGATCGTCATCGAATTTGCCTACCCCTATAGCCACCTCTTTGACGTGACCTATGAAAAGATCCTACCGAAATTTTATGAGGCGCATCCCAATATCGAAGTGAAGATGCGCGCGACCTATGAAAGCTATGAGGACGGCACCAACACCATCCTGCGCGAAGCTGTCGCG
>JBCBID010000090.1:0-527 GCA_038525015.1 Pseudomonadota bacterium
AGCTTGCCCCCCAGATTCCGGCCGCGGCCGCAGCCCCTCAGACGATCACCGTCTTCATGCTCGGAGAAGTCCAGCGCCCCGGCAAGGTCGAGATGGAACCGGGCGCCACGGTCTTGCAGGCCTTTGCCGAAATGGGCGGGTTCTCCAACTTCGCCGCCACCAAGCGCGTGCAACTGCGCCGCACCGATCCGAAAACCGGCGTCGAACAGGTGTTCAGCCTGAACTATGACGCCATCACCCGCGGCGTGACCGACAACGCCTCTCTCACCGTGCAAGATGGCGATGTGATCCTGGTGCCAACCCGGCGATTGTTCGAGTAATCAGGTCTCATGGGGGGGGCCACATACAGACCTGCCAGATCCCGCCACCACCGGCGGGGGGCCAGACGGGGCGCGGCCCTGGGGGGCGCGCTGTGGCTGGTCCTGTCCGGTGCTGCGACCGCACAGGACCAGAATGAAAACGACGGCCCCGCGCTCAGCTTCGGCCTGACCACCGGGCTCATCATCAGCAGCAACCGGGGGCTGGAT
>JBCBID010000091.1:0-526 GCA_038525015.1 Pseudomonadota bacterium
GTTCAGCCCGGGCGTAGGTGTTCAACGCCATGGACTCTTGAACATCGGTGGTGGAGCCAATGCGGGTCACGATATCCCGCACGCGAAGGGCGGCTTGGCGGATTGCAGTTGGTGAGTTGCTGCTATAGAAGGCTGCGCCCGTACCCATCATCGACAGGTTCGAGTTCGCCAGTAGGGCAGGGTCGATTGTGCCAAGCGCTTCGATCCCGCCAATCCGCGCAAGGTATTCGTTGTATTTCTGCGGAATTACGGTGACGTAGTGCTGCGTCTCTTGGAACGGCGGCACGCCGCTGTACTCGATCACGCGGCCCGGGCCAGCGTTATAGGCGGCAAGCGCGAATATAGTGTTGCCGTCAAAGCGGGCGAGCTGTTGTGCCAGATACCGCGCCCCGCCTTCGACTTGGAGGTAGGGGCTGCATCGATACTCAGGGAAAATACCCAGATCGCCCGCCGTTCCCGGCATGATCTGCGTCAGGCCGTAGGCTCCGACCGGGCTTTCCGCCCGCACCACGAAGCGGCTTTCTTG
>JBCBID010000092.1:0-520 GCA_038525015.1 Pseudomonadota bacterium
TCCAGCCGCGCGCCTGCATCCGCCAGACGGGGATCTGAAATTCCGCCCAGTAAAGGTTCAGCTGCGCGCCAATGAGGTCGATATTGGGCCAGTGGGTGCTTTGGACCAGATCGGTGGCCTTGGTGTCGAGCGCATCTGTCAGTGTGTCATCGAGGGGCAGGGGCGGGTCGCCGCGGTCGATCCGGCGCTGGTTTTCGCCGCGCAGGTGTTGCGCATAGTGCCGCGCCAGCAAGGGAAAGACGGTTTGCCATTCATCCGTGACCTGCCCGCCAAAGATCGAGGTCATGGAGCCCTGGCTGTCGAGATCGATCACCAGCACCTTGTAGCCATCAAGGGCCGCGGACATGGCCAGGTGCGCCGCGGTCGAGGTTTTGCCCACGCCGCCCTTGAAGTTCGCCACGGCGGTGAGTTTCGCGGGCTGTCCTTCGGGGCGGTAGGGCAGATATTCCTTGGCCTTGGACCCTTCCTGGCCGAAATGGGCGCGCAGGCGCAGCACCTCGTCGAGGGTGAACCATTTGGC
>JBCBID010000093.1:0-518 GCA_038525015.1 Pseudomonadota bacterium
GTCGCCGACCGACCCACCGGGGCTTTGCAGGATCAGGGTTTCGGGTTTCGGTTCGGATGTGGCCAGTTGCGCCGCGATGCGGTCGGCGTCACCCGGTTCGATGCCACCCTCGAGCCGGTAGGTGGTGCCGTCTGACTGGCTGAGCACGAGGCGTTCGGGCAATTGGCCCGGGTCGCGCGCGGGGGCGGTGCGCGGGCGGTCGCGGTCGGGGCGGAACAGGCGGCGTTGATCGCCCGGGCGGATCGGTTCGGTCAGCGTGGGGGCCGTGGGGCCAAAGCTGGGCAGGCGCAGGCCCTGCATGTCGCCGATCACGAGGAGCATGCCGAGCCCGATCTGGAAGATCAGGATGCCCATCAGCACGCGGGCGACGGGGGAGCGTTCGGAGGGTTTCATTCCGCCGCTTTGATCTTGGGTGTGGCCGGTTTGGTCGCATCCGGCATCTCGTTCATGGCGACCTCGACGTCGCGGATCGCGTTCATGGCGGCGCGCAGTTCGGCCAGCGTCATGGTGTCTTCGAC
>JBCBID010000094.1:0-511 GCA_038525015.1 Pseudomonadota bacterium
CTATCAGTCCTTAAGTGAGAAAGACCGTCGTCGCTATGCGGCTATCGAAGCGGTCAAGGTGGGCTACGGGGGCATCAGTTATATTCATCGAGTCTTAGGCTGTGTGCGCGGCAGTATTCGTCTAGGCATCGCTGAGTTATCGGACCCGGAGGCGATGGCTGAGGAGCGTCAACGTTCGCCAGGGGGCGGACGCAAAAGCGCCTTCGAGACCATCGCGGGACTCGATGAGGCCTTTCTTCGGGTAGTGGAGCGTCATACGGCAGGTTCACCCATGGATGAATCGATTAAGTGGACGCACTTGACGCGTCAGCAAATTGCTGAGCGACTAGCAAAAGAAGAAGCGATTAGCATCAGCGTCACTGTGGTCGATCAATTGCTTGAGAAGCATCAATTTCGCCGACGTCAAGCGTTGAAGCGCAAGTCCACAGGCAGCAATCCCCATCGCAATGAGCAGTTTGAAAAAATCAATGAACTCGTTGATACCTATCAAGCGGCTGGGAAGCCGGTCATC
>JBCBID010000095.1:0-510 GCA_038525015.1 Pseudomonadota bacterium
CGACTTCGGCAATCTCGGCCTGCTCGGCAATGCCCAAGAGTTTGCGTTGGTCGACCTCAATCGTGCCAGCAACGGTGTCATCTTCTGCGCCGACAAGAGACAGCGACAAACGCCCGGTCGATTGGGCCTGCGCCAGACCGGCCACCTGGCTGGGGTTGGCCGCCACGGTCACCGTTTGGGCAATTGTCGCGCCGTCGAGGTCGCCTTGGGTGTTCTGGTCGATGGCGATCAGCTTGACGCCCGCCTCGATCAGCTTGGTCACTTCGCCGCGCGACTGCGCCAGAGACTGTTCGACCCGCCCGGTCCAGTAGATGTCGACGCGGTCACCGGGACGCAGGAAGCCGGACACACCGGTGGCCACGTCCACCTTGATCGCAAATGCGCGCATGCCGCGTTCCAGCCGCGAGGTGATTCCCGCCTCTTCGCCGGGTTCGGTGACCTTCACGGCGAGAATGGGTTCGCCTATTTCCATGACGCGCAGCACGACACGGGCGTCGGTCACGCCTTCGG
>JBCBID010000096.1:0-509 GCA_038525015.1 Pseudomonadota bacterium
GCACAACCTCGGCAAAATAGCTCAACTCGACCACAAAGGCGTCCGCGGGATCGCGCGCCGTTTCTTTCTGCACCACAAGCGTCGGCGCCTCGAGCGCCCCGTCATATTGCAGCACCAGAAACGCCGCGACATCCGGCGGGGGCGGAATGCGGCACTGCACGACGTTCGTCGACACCACGCGCAGCTCGTCCCCGGGTGAGTCGCAGGACGACCGGAATGCGGCATCCAGCGGCTGTGGCTCTTGCGCGAAAACGGCGCGACGCACGGGCAGGTCTTGGTCATCTGACACGACCGTCTCTACATATTGTGGTGCGCAGGCCGTCACAGCGACCAGAAGCAAGGGCATTATAGGTCGCATCGAACGCCTTTCAGGTTGGGTATGGCAAGAGCATCACATTTTCCGCAGCGCGGCAAAACCTTTCTCGTAAAACGGGTGTGATCTGTGGATAACTTCACCCAAAGCGTCCACAGCCGCTGTTAAACCTGCCCGTTTCAACAGAATTTCCGCC
>JBCBID010000097.1:0-507 GCA_038525015.1 Pseudomonadota bacterium
ACCCGGCCCGGACGACGGGCGTCGCCTGTCACACCTGCTGGGATGGCTGCACTTTCCGCTGCTGGGCCTGTCGGTCTGGGCCGTCGCGCAGGGTGGGCCGCTGTGGAGCAGCGCACTGCTCGTCATCGCCGCGGGGTTGTTCTTTGGCCAAATCTCCAACTCCAACGCGCATGAGCTGATCCATCGCCGCGACCGCGGGGCCTTTCGGTTGGGGGCGGCAGTCTATACCTCGCTGCTTTTTGGGCACCACACCAGCGCGCACCGACTGGTGCACCACGTGCACGCGGCCACGCCACTAGATCCAGCCAGCGCGCCGGGGGGCCGGGGGTTCTGGGCGTACCTGCCCCGTGCCTGGGTCGGCGGCTTTCGCGCCGGACTGCGCGCGGAACGACAGCGCGCAGGCGGTCAGATGTGGCCTGCGCCCTATCGCGCCTACATTCTGGGCGCGTTCTGCAGCCTGATGGCCGCCTATACGTTGGGTGGCGTCCGGGGGCTAGCGGCGCTGCT
>JBCBID010000098.1:0-506 GCA_038525015.1 Pseudomonadota bacterium
GTGCGCCAGATCGAGGTCGCGCGCAAAGTATTGGAACACCCGCAAAACAAAGCCCGATGGGAGCGGCACGCAATGCGGGGGGTGCGCTGATGTACGCGCTGCAAACACTGTGCGACGCAGCTTTGCGACATGCGTCCGTGCCGTGCAGAACATGGCCGGCATCCGCCGACCGCAGCGGAAGCCTGCATGATGACGCAGCGTTCACTTCATCCCTTTACAAATCGCGCGTGAAATGGTGTTTTGAGGATAGCCGAAGCCGTACGGCATCGTACGGAACAGTGCCTGGGGAGTTCACCCATAGCACAGCAGCCCCGGAGGGAGGAGCCCGGACCCCTGGTTGGGAATGGGTCCGGGGCTGCGTTCTTTGCCTCTCGCTCGCCGCAACAGCCGCCACCGCACAGGACCTGCCATCGGGCCAGACCGTCACGCTGGACGAGGTCCTGATTGATCAGGTCGGCGCGGAGGCATGGATGCGTTTCCGCTTTCTCGCGCCCGCAATTGCCGGC
>JBCBID010000099.1:0-504 GCA_038525015.1 Pseudomonadota bacterium
CTCAGCTACCTCCTGGGCTCGATCCCGTCGAGCATCATCGCGGGAAAGCTGCACGGGATCGACATCCGGCAGCACGGCAGCGGCAACGCGGGAGCGACGAACACCTTCCGGGTCCTCGGCTCGAAGGTCGGCGCGGCGGTGATGCTCTTCGACATGTTCAAGGGGTTTGCGGCAACGCGCTTCCTCTCGCAGATCCGCATCGACGGGATGCTGGTCGTGGGCGACGCCACCATGAGCGCTCCGTTCCTGATGGTGCTCTGCGGCCTCATGGCGATGTTTGGTCACATCTGGACTGTGTTCGCTGGCTTCAAGGGTGGCAAGGGCGTCGCCACGGGCGGCGGCATGCTGCTCGGCCTCGTCCCGACGGCGGTGCTGATCGCGCTCGTGCTCTTCAGCATCATCGTCTACGCCACGCGCTACGTCTCGCTCGGCTCGATCCTCGCTACCGCCTCGATCCCGGTGGTGCTGGTCGTGCAGCACTTCATCGTGGGCGACCTCGTGGCC
>JBCBID010000100.1:0-504 GCA_038525015.1 Pseudomonadota bacterium
AGCCGCTTGGGCACCGCGCCGTTGACAAAGCCCGTGCGCGTCGCCCGCGCCTCGGCCAGGACCCGGCCCACATAGGGCGCCAGCGGGGCCGCGTTGCGCAGCCCTTGGGTGCGGCAGGCGCAGAACCAGCACAATCTGCGGCAAAACGGGATGTGGACATAGAGCGAAATCTCTGCATCCTCGGTCGCACGAGATTGCCAGGTGCGCACCTGATCCGCCGTCACATCCTCGCTGAACCAATTGGCGGGCGGAGCTGGTAAAGCGTGGCACCTTGGCGTCAAAAAGGCCAAAGCGGCGAAGGTCGGACACATGTTTCATAGTGACACGTTGCAGTGTCGCCCGGCGGGGCGCATTGACACAGATCAAGGGGCTGCGTGATGGCGTCGGGTGCAATGGCCCCCGCGCTGGCGCCTGCGCCGAACTGCAGCAGCTGCCCGATCCGGCACCGGGCCGTCTGCGCGCGCTGTGACGATGACGAACTGGAAGAGCTGAACGCCATCAAAT